>CBDDKF010000001.1:0-205204 GCA_965230015.1 Ilumatobacteraceae bacterium
CGGGACGACACGGGAGCGTCGAGACGGGCGCTGGCCACGGCGACCGCCACGCCGAGATCGCAGCCAGGCTCGGTGAGCCGGAGCCCACCGGTGGCCGATGCGTACACGTCGAGATCGCCGAGACCAACCCGGGCCCGGCGCTCGAGTACCGCGAGGAGCATCGCCAGGCGTCGGCTGTCGAGGCCTTGCGCACTCCGGCGGGCTGACGCACCGGGCGGTGTCGGATTCGTGAGCGCCTGAATCTCCACCACCAGCGCGCGCCGTCCCTCCACCGTCGGCACGATCACCGATCCGGGAATGCCGGGACGGCGATCGGCGAGCAACACCGCGGACGGGTCGTCGACGGCTTCGAGGCCGCCCGGGGTCATCTCGAACACGCCGAGTTCGTTGGTCGGGCCAAATCGGTGTTTGCTCGCCCGCAACTGTCGGAGCGCGTGGTGGTGATCGCCCTCGAAGTGCAGCACCGTGTCGACCACGTGCTCGAGGGTGCTCGGGCCGGCGAGGTTGCCGTCCTTGGTGATGTGCCCGATCAGCACGATGGCCACGTTCGACGCCTTGGCCACGTCGACCAGGCGTTGGGCGCAGGCCCGCACCTGGGTGACACCTCCGGCGACACCACCGAGATCGGGGTCGGCCACCGTTTGGATCGAGTCGACCACGACCAACTCGGCGCACTCCTGGTCACCGGGGCAGTGCGACTGGATCGCCTCGATTGCCGAGCTCACCGACGTGGTGGCGTGCACCCAGATCGAGCTGCGGTCGATGTCGAGCCGTTCGGCTCGTTCGCGGATCTGTTCCGCACTCTCCTCGGCCGCGATGTACATGGTGGGTCCGTGCCATGCGGCCAGCAGCTGCAGCATCAGGGTGCTCTTGCCGATCCCTGGGGCACCGCCCAGCAGCGTGACCGACCCGGGAACGATGCCGCCGCCGAGCACGGTGTCGAGTTCGGCGATCGAGGTGGGGCGCGGCCGTGCGGGCGGTGCGGCATGGGGGTCGTCGAGACGAACTGGTCGGTCGCTCCGTGCAGGTCGGGCTTGGTCGCCGTGGTCGACGGCCGGTTCCAGACAGTTCCAGTGATGGCACGCACCGCACTGCCCGGCCCACTTCGGATGCTCGGCGCCGCACTCGCGGCAACGGTGGCGTTCTGCTCGACGTGATCCCATGGCGGCCACCCTGACGGAAGGGTGTCACCACGCCCACTGCGGAGCGTCAGGAGCGACGCCGACAGGGGTGCACTCGGCCGTACGCTCAGGACGTGGCGCAAACCCTCGGGCTACTCATCGGTGGTGCAGTGTTGGCCCTCGGCCTCTATCTGCGGGCCACCGCCGGGCGTCGCAGCGGGCCGTCCGACGAGTAACTCTGCTGAACAACTCGCCCGAGTGGATGAGCGAAGGGTGGCTACTGATTGTCGGCGAGGATGGCGCGCGCCTGCGCTTCGTCGGCGGCGTGCACGGCCACCATCACCCCACCTTGGGTGTCGACGGGGAGCACGCCACCTTCGACGTCGTCGACGATCGCCGACTCGATGCCGTTGGCCCGCAGATGGGCGCGGGTGATCTCAGCTTCGCCGGTGTCGGCGTAGGTGCCGATCACGACGGGCGGACGGTGGTCGGTCGAGTCGGCGCTCATCGCCGAGCAAGGCTACGCCAGCGGCCGGCCGAGCGGTCGTACTGCGTGGCGCCGCCCTGGACGACTCAGCCGGTGGCCGGCTCGCGATCGAACGACACGACCTCGCCGCGGTTGATCGACACCCAGTCGCGGGCGTTGAGATACGTCTGGAGCCGATCGGCGATCACCGCGTGGTAGTGCGGGTTCTTGGGGCGTTGCAGCTCGAACAGATACGGGAACTCGAGCCATGCAGTGGTCGCCTGCCACAGCCGCAGGGCAGCGTCGCCGGTTGGGGGGTCGAGCACGACCGGACCGAACATGCACTCGGCGTCGCCGGTATCGGTGCGAAACTCGGGGAAGTACAACGTCGGCACGCCGTACCCGCCGCTGGCGACGACGCGGTCGTGGTCGGCCTTCACCTCGTCGTGCGTCGTCGGGTCACCGATCGCTTCGTCGACGAGCTCAGGGTCGAGGCCGATCTCGCCGAGCAGATGGCGGGCGACCGCTGGTTCGTGGGGTTTCAGACCCTCGGCGTGCAACGCTCGACCGGCGCGTTCGTACCACCGGTCGAGATCGGCCATGTCGTTGCGCCGGAGTAGCGCACCGATACGCATCATCGACCAGCCGTACGACCACTCGCGCTCCCATGGATGCTTCTTGCCCTCGCGTCGGTTGATTTCCTCGAGGCTGAAGAACTTCCAGTCGATGTGCAGGTCGGTCTGGCGTCGCACCTCACGCATCCACACCGACGTCTGATAGGCGAACGGACACATCGCGTCGAAGTGAAACTCGACGACGGTCGGAGCTGCGGGGGCCTCGCTCATCTCTCCACGATGACAGACCGGCCCTGTTACACCCGTGTCAGACACCCCGTTACACCGTGCGTGTAACAGGGTGTCCGACACCAGCGTTACGGCTACGTGCCCGGGACGCGGCGGCCGCGGACCTCGCGGCGGGAGCGTCGCCAGCGGGCCAGGGCGACGTACACGATGAACAACGTCATGAATCCGACCCAGGCGATCAGCACCACGAGCACGCCGATCGACAGGGGGCGAGCCCACCAGTCGTCGGCGCCGGGCGCTTGAATCGTGCGGGCGCGCACGTCGACGATCTCACCATCGAGCGGCGACACCCATACGAGCACGCCGCCGTCGTCGATCTCGGCCGTGGTCTCGCCCTCGACCAACTCGCCCGGCAACGTTGCCCGAAGCTCGACCGACATCGAGCTCTCCGGGGTCGCGCCGCTGGCCTCGATCTCCTCGGCGAACGGCAGCGAGCCCACGGCGGTCACCAAGTCGTCGTCGGCGAACGAGGCAAAGCCGTCGCTCAACCCGAGCAGACCCGTCAGCTCATTGGTCGTGTCGTCGCCGGTGGTGTTGCGGCTGAGAACCATCTGGTTGAACGGTGGACCGAGGCTCTGCAGCAGGTTCGTCGCCTCGGCGGCCGTGGCGAAGTCGCGGGTCAACGTCACCGTGAGGCCGCCATCTGGGGTGGTCGTCGGGCCGGTGACCAACCACCCTGCCGCCACGGCGTCGTCGAGCACCAGGTCGTCGGCGATCCCCGGCACGGCGGCGACCACTTCGGCGTTGGCGCTGGCCACGACCTCGATCGAACCGGTGCCATCAGCTTCGACGTTGACGGTCACGTCGACGTCGACGCGACACGCGGCAAGCGTGAGCGCGACGAACACGATGGCAGCAACGCGGCGGAGCACTGGGCAAGTATGACGCTGCGCGGATGCGCAGCCGCGGCACCCCGAAGAGTGAGAGCTGACGAGTTCGGGGAGCGCATCCCCGAACTCGCTCAGGTCACGTCAGGCGGTGGCAGCTCGCCCTCGGGCGGCGGCGTGGGATGCTCGGTGGCCGTGGTGGCCAGCTCGACCGACGACGGGGGCACGAAGCCCTCGACCGACGAGAAGCAGAAGCGTCGCTTGCCCTCGTTGTCGGGATCGTCCTCGGTGTCGACCACGATGATCTCGCCGGCAGAGAACTCCTTGTACAGGATCTTCTCGGACAACGGATCTTCCACGTAGCGCTGGATGGCGCGGCGCATCGGCCGGGCACCGAGCTGTGGGTCGTAGCCGAGCTCGGCAAGGAGCTCCTTGGCCGACTGCTTGATCTCGATACCGAGACCCTGGCCTTCGAGCTGTTCGACGAGCCGCTTGGTCATCAGGTCGACGGTCTGCAGCACCTCGCTGCGCGACAGCTCGTGGAACACGATCGTCTCGTCGATGCGGTTGAGGAACTCCGGACGGAAGTGATCCTTCAGCGCGTCGTTGACCTTCTCCTTCATGCGCTCGTAGCTCATGGCGGAGTCGTCGCTGGTGAAGCCGACGTTGGCCTTGCGCAGGTCCTGGGTGCCGAGGTTCGACGTCATGATCAGCACGGTGTTGCGGAAGTCGACCGAGCGCCCCTGGCTGTCGGTGAGGCGACCCTCTTCGAGGATCTGCAACAGCGTGTTGAACACGTCGGGGTGGGCCTTTTCGATCTCGTCGAACAACACCACCGAGAACGGACGGCGACGCACGGCTTCGGTGAGCTGGCCGCCCTCTTCGTAGCCCACGTAGCCCGGAGGCGAACCGACCAGGCGGCTGACCGTGTGCTTCTCCATGTACTCGGACATGTCGAGGGTGATCATCGCCTTCTCGTCGCCGAACAAGAACTCGGTGAGCGTGCGGGCGAGCTCGGTCTTACCGACACCGGTGGGGCCGAGGAAGATGAACGACCCGGACGGGCGCTTCGGATCCTTCAGGCCGGCGCGGGTACGGCGGATCGACTGGCTGACCGCCGAGATCGCGTTCTCCTGACCGATGATCCGCTTGTGCAGGTTCTCCTCCATGTTGAGGAGCCGCTCGGTCTCTTCCTCAGTGAGCTTGTACACCGGGATCCCGGTCCACAACGACAGCACCTCGGCGACGGCCTCTTCGTCGACTTCGTCGAACAGGTCGACGCCCTCGGCCTTGACCTCGGACTCCTTCTCGGCCTTCTCCTCGAGGAGCGACTTCTCTTGGTCACGGAGGCGTCCGGCCTCTTCGAACTGCTGCTCTTCGACGGCGCGCTTCTTGGCCTCTTGGACCTCGTTGAGCTTCGTCTCGAGTTCGCGCAGATCGGGCGGCGTGGACATGCGCTTGATGCGCAGCCGCGAGCCCGCTTCGTCGATGAGGTCGATCGCCTTGTCGGGCAAGTGGCGGTCGGAGATGTACCGGTCGGCGAGGTTGGCCGCGGCGACGAGTGCCTGGTCGGTGATGGTCACCCGGTGGTGCGCCTCGTACTGATCGCGGATGCCCTTGAGGATCTCGATCGTGTGCGCCAGCGTCGGCTCGTCGACCTTCACCGGCTGGAAGCGGCGCTCGAGGGCGGCGTCCTTCTCGACGTGCTTGCGGTACTCGTCGATCGTGGTGGCGCCGACGGTCTGCAGCTCGCCTCGGGCGAGCATCGGCTTGAGGATCGAGGCTGCGTCGATCGCGCCTTCGGCGGCACCGGCGCCGACGAGCGTGTGGATCTCGTCGATGAACAGCAAGATGTCGCCGCGGCTCTTGATCTCCTTGAGCACCTTCTTCAAGCGCTCCTCGAAGTCGCCGCGGTATCGCGACCCGGCCACGAGGGCACCGAGGTCGAGCGTGTACAGCTGCTTGTTGGCCAGGGTGTCGGGGACGTCGTTGTTGACGATCTTCTGCGCCAGACCCTCGACGATTGCCGTCTTGCCCACGCCGGGCTCGCCGATCAGCACCGGGTTGTTCTTGGTGCGCCGCGAGAGGATCTGCATGACCCGCTCGAGCTCGTTGGTGCGACCGATGACCGGATCGAGCTGGCCTTCGTGCGCGGCCTGGGTGAGGTTGCGACCGAACTGATCGAGGATCTGGCTGTTGCCGCCCTTCTCGTCGGCCTCCTTGCTGCCAGGGCCGACGCCGGCACCGGCAGGAGTCTGCTCGCCGCGGCCGCCGGAGCTGCCCGACGGACCCTGGTAGCCCGACAGCAACTGGATCACTTGCTGACGCACGCGGGAGAGGTCGGCGCCGAGCTTCACCAGCACCTGCGCGGCAACACCCTCACCCTCGCGGATGAGGCCGAGCAGGATGTGCTCGGTGCCGATGTAGTTGTGACCGAGCTGCAAGGCCTCGCGCAGCGACAGCTCGAGGACCTTCTTGGCCCGGGGGGTGAAGGGGATGTGCCCCGACGGCGACGAGCCTCCTTGGCCGATGATTTCTTCGACCTGGCTGCGGACCGCCTCGAGGGAGATCCCGAGACTCTCGAGGGCTTTGGCGGCAACGCCTTCGCCCTCGTGGATGAGGCCGAGCAGGATGTGCTCGGTCCCGATGTAGCTGTGGTTCAACAGCCGCGCTTCTTCCTGCGCGAGCACGACGACTCGTCGGGCCCGGTCGGTAAAGCGTTCGAACATGTGCCGCCCCTTTCGGGTAATCGGTATGCCAGAGCGTGGAGATGCGGTGGCGGGTGAGCGATGAAGAGATCGTTGCGTGGATAACTCCGTGGCTTCGATCCTACCGGCGTCACCGCGTGAGCACGTTCGACGCTCGTTCGTGTGACCGTGCATGGCCGCGCCTAGCCTGTCGCCCGTGGCAGACCTCGACAACGGCCTGCGCGAAGCGCACCCGTCGCCGCTCCTGGCGCTGTCCGGCATGGACGCCGACCGCGACCGGATCGAGGCGGCGATGCACGACGCCGTCGTCACCCCCGACGCCTACCTCAACGAGATCGCCTCGCACCTGATCGTGGCCGGCGGCAAGCGACTCCGCCCCGTGTTGGCCGTGGCGGCCGCCCGGCTCGATGGCGGCGCTGCCTCCGACGACGCAGTGCGCGGAGGCGTGTCGTGCGAGCTCGTGCACCTCGGCTCGCTGTATCACGACGACGTGATGGACGAGGCCGACACCCGCCGCGGTGTCGAGACCGTCAATGCCAAGTGGGGCAACTTGCAGGCCATCCTCGCCGGTGACTTTCTCCTGTCGCGGGCGTCGGAGATCGCCGCGTCGCTCGGCACCGAAGTGGCGGGCCTGTTGGCGCGCACGATCGGGTGGTTGTGCGAAGGCCAGATCGAAGAGCTGCGCCACACCTACGACACGGCGCGCACCGAACAGAGCTACCTCGCGTCGATCCATGGCAAGACCGCGTCGTTGTACGGCACCGCGGCGCGCATCGGCGGCATCGTCGCTGGCCTCGAGCGCCCGTTGATCGACGCGCTCACCGCGTACGGCAACGCCTACGGCACCGTGTTTCAGATCGTCGACGACGTGCTCGACATCGTGGCCACCGACGAGCAACTCGGCAAGCCTGCAGGCCACGACATGGTCGAGGGCGTGTACACCTTGCCGGTGCTCCGCACGCTCGCCGCCGACAGCGATGGCGGCCGGGCGCTGGCAGAGATGCTCGGAGCGCCGCTCGACGCATCGCAGCGCGATGCAGCACTCGACATCGTGCGCAGCCACGACGGAGTCGCCTCGGCGATCGCCACCGCGCACGACCACGTCGTCGTCGCTCAGTCGGCGTGCGACGACTTCCCGCCCGGTGATGTCGCCGACGCACTGCGCGCTGCACCCGCAGCACTGCTCGACACCGTGGCCGGCGCGCCGTCGGTCTCGGCCCGCGCCTGACGCCGGTCGGCGAACGCGATGGTTGTCTACAGCCGAATGATCGCGCTCGGCTGCTGACGATCGGGCAGGCTGAGAGAATGCGCGTGATCATCGTCGGTGCCGGCGAGGTGGGGTGGTACCTCGCCCAGCGCCTCGGCGCCGAGGGCAACGACGTGGTGGTCGTCGAACAAGATGCCGCGATCGCCGCGGCGATCGGTGCCGAACTCGACGTGCAGGTGGTGGTGGGGAGCGCCACGGTGCCCTCGGTCTTGCACGCCGCGGGGGTCGAGCGCGCATCGTTGCTGGCGGGCGTCACCCAGAACGACGAGGTCAACCTGATCGCCTCGTTGCTGGCGAAGAACGTCGGTGTCGAACAAACCGTGGCGCGCATCCAGACCGAGGAGCTACGTGGCCCGCAGGGCACCCGTCTGCTCGAGGCGATGCAGGCCGACGTGATCATCGACCCCGACGCCGACACGGCCGACGAGATCATGGAGTTGGCCCACGTGGGCGGCGCCGACGAGGTGTACCCGATGTCGAGCGGCGATCTGCTGGTGCTCGGCTGCGTGATCGACGAGAGTTCCACGCTCGTCGGGCGCGACCTCGCCGACGTCGGCCAGCAGCACGAGCCGAATTGGGACTTCCTGTTCGGCGCGCTGACCCGCGATGGCGAAACCGTGATTCCCCGCGGCGACCAAGTGCTCGAAGCGGGCGATCACGTGCGCGTGCTCGCCAAGCGCACCGCTCGGCGTGAAGTGATGGCGCTCCTCGGCACCGAGTCGCGGCGGGCGCAGCGGGTGATGGTGCTCGGCGGTGGGGCGATCGGTTCACGCGTCGCCGAGCGACTGCAGGCCGAGGGCGCCACGATCGTGCTCGTCGAACACGACCCCGAGCGGGCGGCGTCACTCAGCGAGCGGCTGCCGCGGGTCACCGTGGTTCAGGGCAACATCACCGACACCGAGCTGCTGCTCGAGGAATCGATCGGGCAGATGGACTTGGTGATCGCGGCCACCGGCGACGACGCGTCGAACGTGTTGGCCTGCGCGTATGCAGGGGCCGAGGGCGATGCGTTCACCGTGGCGGTGTTGCACCGGCTGGCGTTGCTGCCGCTCGTGCGCCAGTTCGGTATCGACGCCGCATTGAGCCCGCGGACCGCGTCGGCGAACGCCGTGTTGCGCCACATACGCGGCGGCACGGCCTCGGTGGCGACGTTTCTCGAGAGCGACATCGAGGTCAACGAGTTCAAGATCGAGCCGACGAGCGCAGCCGACGGCGCCACGGTGGCCAAATTGCACCTCCCACCGAGCGTGCTGCTCGGCGCCGTGATCCGGCCTGACGGTTCATCGGAGATCGTCCGCGGGCGCACCACGCTCGCCGCCGACGACAACGTGGTCGTGTTCTCCCGGCCCGACGCGTTGCCGGCGACGCGTCGGGTGTTCACCGCGTGATGGTCGCGCCCAGGCTCGACATGCCCGCCGTCGGGCCCGACGTGATGGTCGCCGTCAGGTTCGCCGTGGTCGCTGCCACGCCCGACGTGGTACTCGACCGATGACGTCGGCGATGCGTTCGCAGGGTCGCGTGTCGTGGCTCGGGACACGTGGCGAACGCCTGCTGGCGCCGCGCCGCCGACCGACGCTGCTGTTCAACGTTGTTGGTCTCACGCTCGCCGTGGTCGGGGTGGGCATTTTCGTGTCCGGCGTCGTCGACGTGATCGACGGCGGTCCCGATGTGTGGCCGTTGCTCGCCTGCGGGTTGGTGATCTGGGGAGTCGGCTCGGTGCTCTGGCGGGCGACGATCGTGCCCAAGCAGATCCGCAATCTCGACGTGTTCATCACCGTGACGGTCGCCTGGGTGGCGATGGCTCTGGTCGGAGCCATCCCCTATCTCGTCACCGGTCACTTCGATCGATTCGACGACGGGCTGTTCGAGTCGATCTCGGGGTTCACCACCACGGGCGCCACCGTCACCCCCGATATCGAAGCGACCGGCAAGGGCCTGTTGTTCTGGCGATCGACGTCGCAGTGGATGGGCGGCATGGGCGTGATCGTGTTGGTGGTCGCCGTGTTGCCGACGGTGGGCTCGGGTGGGATGAGCTTGTTGGCGGCCGAGGCGCCGGGTCCGACCGGCGAGCGCCTGACGCCGCGGGTGCGCGAGACAGCGCGCCGGTTGTGGGCGGTGTACGTCGGCTTCACGATCGTGCTCGCCGGCGCGTACGCGGCGGCCGGGATGGATCTGTACGACGCGGTGTCGCACAGCTTCACCACCGTGTCCACGGGCGGGTTCTCGCCGTATCAGGGCTCGATCGGCCACTTCGACTCAGCGGCGATCGAATGGATCTGCATCGTGGCGATGTTTCTCGCCGGTGGCAGCTTCACGCTGTACTACCGGGCGCTGCGCCGCGATCCGAAGCCGCTGCTGCAGTCGACCGAGCTGCGCGTGTACCTCGCGATCGTGGCGATGATCACGTTGTGGGCGTTCGTCGCCTCGGGCAACGGCGGTGGACAGGCGGCTGGGTTCCGCGATTCGTTGTTCACCACCGTGGCGACGATCACCACCACTGGCTATGTCACCACTGAGTACGGACTCTGGAGTCAGACGGCCCAGCTGCTCCTGCTCATCGCGATGCCGATCGGCGCAATGGCCGGCTCGACGGCCGGCGGTGTGAAGGTCGTCCGGATGATGGCCGTGGCCAGCTTCGCCCACCGCGAGGCGCTGCGGCACCTGCACCCGAAACTCGTCCGACCAGTGCGTGTCGGCAACGGCATCCTCACCGACGACGTCGCTCGTCGGGTGGTCGGGTTCATGTTGTTGACGCTGGCCATCTTCGGTGGGGGAGCGGTGCTGATCTCGATGACCGGTCCGGACATGATCACCTCGTTCTCGTCGTCGGCGACCGCCTTCGGCAATGTCGGACCGGGCTTGGGCGAGCTCGACCACGCCAACGACTTCTTGTCGATCCCGCGCCTCGGCCGCGCGGTGGCGATGGGCCAGATGTTGCTCGGGCGCCTCGAGATCTACCCGGTGATCCTGGCGCTCTCGGTGGTCACCTTGCGCGTACCCGCACTCCTGCGGCGCGCTCGGAGCGGCGACTAGCGAGGTGGCGCGTGCGCATGCGTGCGGTCAGGCCGCAACGAGCGACCGCTAGGGAGCCGTTGCTGGCGGTGCGCCCGACCGAACCTGCGGTGCTGCGACTTGCAGTGAGGGCGGACCAATCGATACGACCCACTACCAGCGCGGCGCGAGGCGGGACGCGGCGGCGGCGAGGGCGTAGGCCCGTTCGGCGCCGCCGGTGCGGTCGCCGCGGAGTTCGTTGGCGCCGATGCGCAGCACGCCGGCCATCGCGTTGGGGCTGTGCATTGCGCCGCGCAACACCGCGCTGGCGATCGTCGGGCTGCCGAGTACGCGGGCGGTGAGCCGGCCGACGTGTTGGTAGCGGCCGAGCTCGGCGTCGAGCAGGGTGGGGTAACGCTGCAGGGTTGCCGCACTCCCTGAGGCCAGTGCGTCGTCGAGGACGTCGGACGCAAGGCGCGCGGTGAGCAGCGCAGCGTCGACGCCATCGCCGCTCATGGGATTGGCCGAGCCGGCGGCGTCGCCGACGACGAGGAACGTCGGGCCCATCTTGGGTCCCACCGATCCGCCCAACGGCACCCGAAAGCGCGTCGGCGACTTCAGCTCGTGCGACGGGTCGAACTGCCATCGCTCGGCCGCAGAGTGGGCGAAGTGGTCGAGCAACTTGAGGGCGTTCACCGAGCGCACATCGCGGTACGTCGAGAGCATCGCGGTGCCGACGTTGACCGTGCCGTCACCCACGGGGACGACCCAACCGAAACCGCTCACCCGCCGGCCATCGGCGTCGCGCGGGCGGAGCACCGATTCGATCCACGGCACCGACGCAAGAGGGCTGGCGAAGTACGTCCGCGCGGCGATGCCGTATGGCCATTCGCGGTCGCGCGTGGTGCCGAGGGCGCGACCGAAGCGGCTGTTGGCGCCGTCGGCCACCACGACGAAGCGGGCGAGCACGTCGCGCGTCGTTCCCCCGTCGATCACGGTGCGTGCCCCGCGCACCAAACCCCGATCGACCACCGGTGCCACGGCTTCGTGGCCCATCAGCACTTCGGCGCCGGCCTGACGTGCGGTGTGCCGTAGGTGCTCGTCGAGTATCGGGCGACGAAGAGCCGCACCGGTGCTGGGAAACTGAGCGTGCTCGGGCCAGCGCACCTGCTGCTGGCGCTCGTCGTAGCGCAGTCGCACCCCGATGGTGCGTTGCCCGCCGAGGGCAACGGGGTCGACGTCGAGCCGGTCGAGCTCGCCGACGGCACGCGGTGTAAGGGCGTCGCCGCACGCCTTGTGACGCGGCGTCGGACGCTTCTCGATCAGCGTGACGGCATGTCCAGCCCGCGCCATACGGATGGCGACGGCGGCACCGGCTGGGCCGCCCCCGACGACCAGCACGTCGGCGGTCATCGCGGTGTGCTTTCGCCGTGGCGCCGGGTGGCGATCAGGGCGAGCCGGGGATGGGGACCGGTCCGACCGGGGTGATGTCGAAGTCGGCCATCTCGCCGAGGCTCTCCTCGGTGTAGTCGTAGGTACCGGCCTGCACCGCCTCGAACACCGGTGCATCTTCGCTGCACCAGGTGTCGAACTCGTCGGCGAACTCTTCCGAGGTCGGGTCGGCGCCGCCGAGCGTGTAGCGCTCGTGGCAGACCACGCCGATGATCTCGTACGGCGTCAGCTGGCCGCCGAACGCCGGCATCACTCCGAGGGCACCCGTCACGTGCGGTCCGCCGGGCCGGTCGGGGTTGCCAGGGATCTCGACCCCTTCGGCGTTGTACCCCTCGGTGCCGTAGTACACGTAGCGGATCATGTCTTCGATGTTGGGGTACGAAAGGATGACCTCGCCGCCGGAGAACGCGTACCCGACGCCACCGCCGCCGTCGCCACCGTGGCAGCTGGCGCAGTTGCTGTAGATCTCTTCGCCGATGCCCAGTGGACCTTCGACCACCTCGGGCGGCTCGGTGACCGAGCGGACGTAGATGAACGCCCAGAGCGGCATCAGCGACAGCGTGGCCATCGCCCAGAACGGGATCTTCTTGCGCCGCTTGGCCGCCACCACGTAGGGCGGATCGGGCTCGGGCGGCGGAGGTGCGGCCGGTTCGGGCGCCACCGTGCGCGGTGGCGGTCCGGCCGGAGGCGCCGCTGCAGGCTGGGTGGCTGGCGTGGATGCGGTGGGTGCAGGAGTCGCCGCGGACTCGCTGGCGGCGGGGGCGCTGTCGTCGCCGCCGTCGTCGCCCTTGCCGATCGCCGCACGACGTTCGCGAGAGCGCTTCAGCAAGTGTTCGGGGATCTCGGTCACTGCGCCGATGATAGAGGTCGGTCACCTCCCGAGGAGAAATCCCTCTCCGAACTGTGGCCGATCCGTGACTGAACCGCGACCGACCGGTGCCGGATCGTCGGCGGTCGACTGCTGGGGCGACCAACGAGCGGCGAAACGGATCCGGCGTGAACTTACGCACAACCTGGCGGACCCGCGAGACTCTCGTGCCAGACTTCGTCCACGGGAGGCCGCCAAGTACCATGACCGCAATGTTCGCCATCGACGTCCTCGAATGGCCGGGGATGAACCAGGCCTTCATCGCGTCGTTCGTCGCCACGGTGGTCTTGTCGTTGTTGGTGATCCCCTACGGCAAGCGTCGGCCGCTCGATGCTCCGTTCTCGTGGGGCGAGGCGATGCTCGGTTCGACCTATATCTTCGGCGTGCTGTTCCTGGCCTTCGGCATGGTGCCGCACCAGTGGATCGACCACGCCGACAAGAACCTCGAGTGGTCACGCGACAAGTTGCTGTTCGGCCCCGGCGGCATCCTGAAGCCGCAGTCGGCTGGTGGCTGGAACCCCATCACGCTGCAGTACGAGGCGGTGCGCGACATCATCGTGGTGCTGATCCACCTGGTGTTCATCGGGCTGTTCGTGTACCTCGCCATCTGGTGGCAGAAGCGCGGCGACGTGAAGCCGAAAGAACTGCCCACCTCGACCTACGGCCGCCCCCTGGTGAAGAAGGCGTAGCTCCATGGCCAAGACTGACGCGAACCCGCCGATGATGCCGTACACCGACGATTACACGTTGGTGGAGGTCGACGCGGACTATCTCACTCGGGCGGTCAAGCCCAAGCAGTTCATTCACATCGACCAGACCGAATGCATCGCCTGCGAGGGCTGCGTCGACATCTGCCCGTGGAAGTGCATCCACATGGTGTCGGTCGATGCGGTCGACGAGGCGGTGGGCACCGAGCAGCCGGGCACCGACCCGTCCGATGCGTTCATGTTCACGATCGACGACGACATCTGCACCCGGTGTGCGTTGTGCGTCGACCGCTGTCCGACCGGGGTGATCATCCTCGGCAAGGCCGGCACCGCCACCTCGGCGGGCAACTCCCACGTGCGAACCAACAACCATGGCTACGGCTACGGCATGAGGCTCTGAGGAAACAATGCGAGATCAATCGACGATGCGAGTGAGCGGAGCGCCAGCGAGCGAACGCCCAGTCGCGGCCTGCGTGGCCGGGGAACGCTGACAGATGGCAAAGATCATTGACGACAATCCCCGGCCGACGGTGAAGGACCGGGTCAACTCCACGGTCGATTCCGTGCAGGGCAGCCAGGCGTGGAACTCGATTTTCCGGCCGGGCTCGATCTTCCGCAAGGGCTATACCGACAGCCCGCGTAACCGCAGCTACGTGATCATGAACTCGGTGCTATACCACCTGCACCCGGTGAAGGTGAAGCGCCATGCGGTGAAGGTCAGCTACACCCTGTGCCTCGGCGGCCTGAGCTTCTTCTTGTTCATCCTGCTCACGGTCACCGGCATCTTCTTGATGTTCTTCTACCGGCCCGAGACCACGGCGGCCTGGAACGACATCCAGAACCTGCAGACGTCGGTCACCTTCGGTCTGCTGGTGCGCAACATGCACAGATGGGGCGCTCACCTGATGGTGCTGGCGGTGTTCTTGCACATGGCCCGCGTCTTCTACCACGGGGCCTACAAGCCACCGCGCGAGTTCAACTGGGTGATCGGGGTGATCCTGCTCACCCTCACACTCCTGTTGTCGTTCACGGGCTACCTGTTGCCCTGGGACCAATTGGCGCTGTGGGCCGTCGCCGTGGGCACCAACATGATGGGCTTCACGCCCGTGTTCGGACAGGAGGTCAGATTCGTCCTATTGGGCGGTGCTGAAATCGGATCCGAAACGCTGTTGCGATGGTACGTGTTGCACGTGTTGTTCCTCCCGTTCGTCATCGTCATCTTCATGGCGATCCACTTCTGGAGAGTCCGCAAGGACGGCGGCATCTCCGGTCCGCTGTAATCCGCGAAGATGTCGAGAGTCGTAGAACCCATGCCGCACCAGGATCGTAAGGACCACATCCGATGACCGAGATCCCCGAGCACTTGCTGAAGCGGGCGCAGGCCGCCCGTGAGAAGTCCGCGGCGTCGTCCGGGTCGGGCGATGGCGGCAGCGCCGCCGACGCCGGTGGTTCCGCAGGTGGCGAGGCGGCCGCCAGCGCCGCCGACTCGCGCATTCCCGAACACCTCCTGCAGCGCAGCAAGGCCGCCAAGGCGGCCAAGGCCGGCGGTGCCGAAGGCGGCGACGATGCGGCATCGGGAGGTGCCGTGGCGGTTGCCGAGAAGGTCGGCGCCGTCGTGGCTGCCGGACCAGCCGCCGGCGGTGCGGTGCCGGTGGGCGCGGGTCCGGGTGGGCATACCCAGCGGTTGCTCACGGTGGTCAAGTCGGGTTCGATCCAAGACGTCAAGGCCACGCCGGTCGACAAGGTGCACACGTGGCCGCACCTGCTGGTCGGTGAATTCGTCGCTGCGCTGGCGTGTACGGCGTTCACGTTCCTGTTCTCGATCTGGGTGAATGCGCCGCTGCTGCAGCTGGCCAACACCAACCAGACGCCCAACCCGTCGAAGGCGCCGTGGTACTTCCTCGGCCTTCAGGAACTGCTGACCATGTTCCACCCGATGGTCGCCGGAGTGACCCTGCCAGGCGTGGGCTTGATCGCCCTCGTGCTGGCGCCGTTCCTCGACCGCAACCCGTCAAACAAGCCGGAAGACCGAAAATTTGCGACAAGCTTGATGACCGTGCACCTCATGTTCTGGGCGGTGCTGGTCATGATTGGATCATTCTTCCGAGGACCGGGCTTCCTGTTCATCATGCCGTGGACCGACGGCCTGTTCTTCGAACTCTGAGCGACTGCGAAAGGAGACCCCAACATGAGCACCGCAGCCGTTATTGTCATCGCCATCGCCGCCGTCGTCGTACTCGGCGGCCTGGCCTTTTTCACCCTCGCCCGACGCAGCGACGTGCGTGGGGCCGGCGCGTTGTCGGCCGAAACCCTCGAGCGTGACCGCGCCCAGCGGGCGACCACCGCGGCTCAAGTCGAAGACGAAGCCAAGGTCGTCGAGGCCGCAGGCGTCGCCGCCCGCTCGGGCCCGAGCACCGACATCGTCAAGGCCGACGAGGCCGAGGTCGTCGCCTGGACGCCGCCGGATCCTGAAGTGGTCGGCGTGTCGCGCCGGCAGTTCTTCAACCGGGCGACCGTCACGCTGATGAGCGCGGGTATCGGCGCGTTCGCCGCTGCAGCGTTCGTTGCGTTCCTGTGGCCGAGCGGTACCGGTGGCTTCGGTGGCGCGGTCAGCGCGGGTCGACTCGGCGACATCCAAGACGGCATCGAGTCGGGCAACGGGTTCTTCTACGTCCCGGCCGCCCGCTCGTGGATCACGGCGTATCCGTCGGAATCGCTGCCGCTGGCCGAGGCCGTCTACCCCGAGAACGTGCTGGTGGCGATGCGTGCCGGCATTGCGGTGATCAGCCAGAAGTGCCCGCACCTCGGCTGCCGCGTGCCCGAATGCACCACCAGCCAGTGGTTCGAGTGCCAGTGCCACGGCTCGCAGTACAACCGTGTCGGCGAGAAGAAGGGCGGTCCTGCGCCGCGCGGTATGGACCGGTTCCCGGCCACCATCACCGCCAGCCAGGAAGTGATCATCGACACCGGCACCTTCGTGCCCGGTCCGCCGATCGGTACCAACACCACCGGCCAGGAGGCCGAGGGTCCGAACTGCACCAGTGAGGGCACCCACTGATGGCAATCGGCATGGTCGCGCTGGCGACCACGACGATCGCCATCATCGGCCTCGTCATCATCACACTCGGGTGGATCGTCTACGCGTTGTTCAACGTCGTGGCCGGTCGGCGCGAGGTTGGTTCAGAGCTCGAACTTGCGGCCAACCGCAAGGAGTACTTCGACGACGAGACGCTCGAAGGGCCGCGCCTCCAGCGTTATCAGCTGGTCGGCGTGTTGCTCCTCGTCGTCATCGTCGTGGCGCTGCCGCTGTACTGGATCTTCGAGCCGAGTCGTCAGGCCGGCGCCGAAGAGCAGTGGGACAAGACCTTCATTGGATGGGGCGCCGACCTCTTCGCCACCACCGCCGACGGCGGCTTCAACTGTGCTGGCTGCCACGGCGGCATGGCCGGTGTGGGCGGCGAGGCGCCGTTCACCGTCACCGACCCGCAGAACGGTGAAGTGCAGGCGGTCAACTGGACGGCCCCTGCGGTGAACACGATCTACTACAAGTTCGACGAGGACGAGGTTCGCTTCATCCTCAACTACGGTCGCCCGTTCTCACCGATGTCGCCATGGGGCCTCGTCGGTGGTGGACCGATGAACACCCAGCAGATCGACACGCTGCTCGCCTACATGTGGAGCATTCAGATTCCACGCGAGGGCTGCGCCGAGGGTGAAGACGACCCATTGAGCTGCGCCAGCGGCACCTTGCCAGCCGAACTCCAGGCCGACATCGATGCGGCTGCACTGCGCGCCGTCGAGGCCGGCGAGGCCGAGACCTACGGCGAGGCGCTGTACAACCTCGAGCTGGGCTCGGGCGCCTACAGCTGCGCCCGGTGCCACACCCTCGGGTGGAGCTACGACCAGCCCGGCGTGGCCGGGCAGGGCGCCTACGGGTGGAACCTCACCGGCGGCTCGTCGAACTCGCACTTCGCGAGCCGCGACGACATGATCCAGTTCATCAAGAATGGTTCGGAGTTCGGCGTGCTCTACGGCCGCAACGGCCAGGGCAGTGGCCGTATGCCGGGCTTCGGGTCGTTGCTCACCGACGAGCAGATCGAAGCCGTCGTCGACTACGTCCGGAGCCTCTGAGCATGTCGTTTGCAATGTCCCTCGTGGCCATCGGGTGGGAACCCGAGATCCGCGGCATCCTCACCGTGATCATCGGTGGCGTCGTGTTGTGCGGCAGCGTCTACCTGCTGCTGGCGACCAACATCGGTGCCCGCCTCGGGTTTCTCGTGGCCCTCACCGGCCTCGCCGGCTGGATGGCGCTGATGGGCGCCGTGTGGTGGGTGTACGGCATCGGACTTCGTGGTCCCGACCCGTCGTGGCAGCCCGTCGAGGGCGCCACCGTGCTGCAAGACGACCAAGCGTTGGTCAGCGCCGGAGCACTCAACGGTCTGCCACCGATTCCTGAAGATGCGACCGCCACCGAGCGGGCGTTGCTGGTGAACGGACAGTTCATCGAAGAGGATTGGGTCACGCTCGATCCGGCGTCGCCAGGCTTTGGCCAGGCGCAGGCCGCCGCCAGCGTGTACCTCGAAGAAGAAGGCGCGTTTGCTGCGGGTCAGTTCCAGATCACCGAGGTGTTCGACACCGGTGGCGACCGCTGGCCGAAGATCAACGATTCGCTCGACTTCCTGGCGTTCTTCCACACCCCGCACTACGTGGTCGCCGAAGCATCGACGATCGAGCCCGTGCGCACCGAGCCTGGCCGTGCGCCGGCCACTCCGGTGATCGACGAGAGCCGTCAGCGGGTGTACGTGTACATGATCCGCGACCTGGGCGCTGTCCGTCAGCCGGCGGCGGTGCTCACCATCGGCGGCGGGGCCATCTTCTTGGCCCTGTGTTACCTTCTGCACCGCCGGGAACGGATCCTCCGGGAGAACCTCGCGATGCCGATCGAAACCACCGAGCCGACTCCGGTCGAAGCGACGTCGTCGGGCGCTGAAGCCGACGATCGCGAACCGGTGGGAGCCTCCACGTAACGATGGCGCAGTACCTGCCCCTCGTGGTGCTGCTGGCACTGGCCGTGCTGTTCGGCGTGCTCAGCTTTGCGGCATCGCGATTGCTGGCACCGCGCCGCCCGTCGTCGGCCAAAGAGGCACCCTACGAGTGCGGCATCGTGCCCAGTCGCGAACCGCCCGAGCGTTTCCCGGTGAGCTTCTACGTGGTGGCCATGTTGTTCATCATGTTCGACATCGAGATCATCTTCTTGTACCCGTACGCGGTGAACCACTCGACGCTCGGCTTCTACGGTTTCTGGGCGATCCTGTTCTTCTCGGTGATCTTCTTCGCCACGTTCATCTACGAGGTCGCCCGCGGCGGTCTCGATTGGGGCCCGATTCAGCGGTACCGGCAGCTGTCGGCCGAGGCCGAGATGGTCACCCCGGAACGCACGCTGTCGTCCACAGTGCGCCGCGTGGGCACCGAGGGTCGACTGCCTGAACCATCGTCGTCGAGCGCGGCCTGATGGGCATCGTCAACGACGTCCGCGACGACGGCATCGGCGGGCTGACGCACAACGTCATCACCGGTCGGCTGGAAGACCTCGTCAATTGGGCGCGATCACGCTCGTCGTGGCCTGCGTCGTTCGGTCTGGCGTGTTGCGCGATCGAGATGATGGCCACCGGCGGGGCCCACTACGACATCGCCCGGTTCGGGATGGAAGTGTTTCGCGCCTCGCCGCGGCAGGCCGACATCATGATCGTCGCTGGACGCGTCAGTCAGAAGATGGCACCGGTGCTGCGCCAGGTGTACGACCAGATGGCCGAACCGAAGTGGGTCATCTCGATGGGCGTGTGCGCCAGCTCCGGCGGCATGTTCAACAACTACGCCATCGTCCAGGGTGTCGACCAGATCGTGCCGGTCGACGTGTATGCGCCGGGTTGCCCGCCGACCCCCGAAACGCTGATCCACGCCATCGAGACGCTGCACGGACTGATCGAGAACGACGAACTCATGAAGCGTCGTGCCGAGAGCACCGACGGCGGCGCAGGGATTCACGTCGAGCTGATCGAGCCGACCGCCGCGCCGGTCCTCCTCGCCGCACCCCGTCCCGCCGAGAGCACTGCGTGAGGTTGGGCCGATGAGCGACATCGGCAGCGAGCCCGAAGCGCTCGACGAGCCTCAGGTGGACGACGAGGTCGCCACCATCCACGGCTGCCCGGTCGTGGATCATCGCGGCCAAGAAGTCATTCACGTGCCGCGCGACCGCTACATCGAGGTGGCCAAGGCGTTGCTCGACGACGGCTACTCGTTGTGCGTCGACGTCACCGCGGTCGACTACCTGCAACATCCGAACCGGCCCCTGCCCGCCGACGTCGCCGGAGAACGGTTCGAAGTCGTGGTCAACCTCATCGATCTCGAGCAGCGCCGCCGGACCAGACTGCGGGTGCAGGTGTCTGGCGACGAGCCGAATCTGCCGTCGTTGTTCGAGCTGCATCCGGGCACCGAAGCGCACGAGCGCGAGGTGTACGACATGTTCGGCATCGTGTTCGACGGGCACCCCGACCTCACCCGCATCCTGATGCCCGAGGACTGGGTCGGCCATCCATTGCGCAAGGACTACGAGGTCGGCCACATTCCTGTGCAGTTCAAGGAGGCTCACGCCTGATGAGCACGCTCGACGACGCACCGGTCGACGCGCCAACCGACGAGTCGCCGCCGGTCGGCAAGGATCATCGCGAAGAGGACGCCTATAACCAGGCGCACCCCGACGCGTACCGCCGGTTCATTCCGCAAACCGACGAGGGCGAGCAGCAGCTCAAGTCGCGCAGCGAACTCACCCCCACCGATCTACTCCGCGAGGTCGGCGCAGTGCTGCGCATGTCCGAAGCCGAGGCCGCCGCCCTCGGCGACCTGCCCGACGACCCCGACGAAGATCAAACGATGATCATCAACATGGGGCCGCAGCACCCGTCGACCCACGGCGTGCTGCGGCTGATGTTGGAGCTACAGGGCGAGAAGGTGCTGCGCTGCAAGCCGATCGTCGGCTACCTGCACACCGGCATGGAGAAGACGGCCGAACAGCTGACGTTCCTGCAGGGTGGCACCAACGTCACGCGCATGGACTACCTGAGTCCGCTGACCAACGAGTTGGCGTTCTCGATGGCCACCGAGCGCCTGCTCGGCATCGACGGCGAGATCCCCGAGCGGGCGGTGTGGATCCGCATGCTGCTCGCCGAGATGAACCGAATGGCCAGTCACCTGCTGTTCATGGCCACGAACGGCATGGACCTCGGCGCCGTCTCGATGATGATCTACGGCTGGCGCGAACGCGAAGAGGTGTTGCGCTTCTTCCAAGAGGTCACCGGCCTGCGGATGAACCACAACTTCATCCGTCCCGGCGGGCTCGCCGCCGATCTCCCACCGGGGTGGCGCGACGGCGTGTTGCGGATCCTCGACATGTTGCCCGAACGCCTCGACGAGTACGACACGCTGATGACCGGCCAGCCGATCTGGCGTGAGCGCCTCCAAGGCGTCGGTGTGATCACGCCGAGCGAGGCCTTGGCCCTCGGTGCCACCGGCCCGATCCTGCGCTCGACCGGCGTCGAGTGGGACCTGCGCCGCGACATTCCGTACCTGCGCTACGACGAGCTCGACTTCGACATCGTCGTCGGCAGCTACGGCGACTGCTTCGATCGTTACGCAATCCGCCTCGCTGAGATACGCGAGTCGATGCACCTCGTCGCCCAGATCCTCGAGAAGATGCCCGAAGGCGACTACCGCATCCAGGACAAGAAGGTCACCCCCCCGCCGCGGGCGCGCATCGACGAGTCGATGGAAGCACTCATTCACCACTTCAAGATCTTCACCGAGGGGTTCAAGGTCCCCGAGGGCGAGGTGTATCTGGGAATCGAAGGTCCGCGCGGCGAGACCGGCTGCTACATCGCCAGCGACGGGTCGGCCACCCCGTATCGCATGCACATGCGCGATCCGAGTTTCACCAACATCCAATGTCTGCCGCACATGATGCGCGGCGGGCTCGTCGCCGATGCGGTGGCCGTGATCTCCTCGGTCGATCCGGTGCTCGGCGGCGTCGACCGCTAGCCGTTTCCCGACGCCCACCAGTTCGCCACGCATCCGCTCGACGCTCACAGTTCGCTACCGACAACAACCGCCCAACGGCTGCACTCGCGCAGCCGCGCTTGTGAAATGATTCCCGAAGCATGACCAGACGAACCCCACTGGGAGGAGCCGCGTGAGCGGCCTCTCGGATCACCACGTGATCGTCGCCAAGGACATCATCGCTCGGTGTCCGCGCCCCAAGTCGGCGTTGATCCCTGTGCTCCACCTGGCCCAAGAACAAGATGGCTACGTCACTACCGACGCCATGGAGCACATCGCCGAGCTGATCGGCATCACGCCAGCCGAGGTGTACGGCACGGCGAGCTTCTACGAGATGTTCAAGTTCGAACCGGTCGGCAAGTACTGCATCAACGTGTGCACCAACATCTCTTGCCAGTTGCTCGGCGCATGGGAGTTGCTGGAGCACGCCGAAGAACGCCTCGGCATCAAGAGTGGCTCGACCACCGCCGACGGCATGTTCTCGATCGAGGACGTGGAGTGCATCGCGGCGTGCACCGAAGCACCAGCGCTGCAGGTGAACTATCGCTACCGTTATCGCGTGACCAACGAGGACTTCGACCAGCTGGTCGACGACCTGCGCGACGGATCGCTGTCCGACGAGATCCCCGGTCACGGCACGCTCGCCCGCACCCGCCAGACCACGCCCGACAACTGGGCCGACACTGGCCGCCGCGCCCAGGAGGCAGTCGATGCCCGCTGACGAGCCAGACGCAACTGCCACGGGCAACGGCACCGAGGCGACCAACGGTGCGGTGCCGACCGGACCGAAGCTGATCACCGCCCGGTTCGATCAGGCCGACGGCCACACCTACGACGGCTACGTCCGCTCGGGCGGCTACAGCGCACTTCGCCAGGCGCTGACCACGATGACGCCCGAGCAGGTCCACGACCAGGTGAAGACCTCAGAGATCCAGGGCCGCGGCGGCGCAGGATTCCCCGCCGGGGTCAAGTGGGGGTTCCTGCCCGACGGCGTGTTCCCGCGCTACATCGTGGTCAACGGTGACGAGTCCGAACCCGGTACCTACAAAGACCGGATGTTGATGGAGCTCGATCCGCATCAGCTGATCGAGGGCACGCTGCTCGCGTGTTACGCGATCGGCGCGGCGCAGGCCTTTCTCTACGTGCGCGGTGAAATGGCGCTCGCGCAGGAACGAATCGCCCAGGCGCTCAACGACGCATACGCCAACAACCTCGCCGGTGAACGCATCCTGGGCACCGACTTCTCCGTCGACATCCACCTCAGCTGGGGTGCTGGCGCGTACATCGTCGGCGAAGAAACCGCACTGATCGAGAGTCTCGAAGGCGAACGCGGGATGCCGCGACTGAAGCCACCGTTCTTCCCGGCGGCCAAGGGCCTGTACCTCCAGCCGACGATCGTCAACAACGTCGAGACGTTGTCGAACCTGCCGTGGATCATCAACCACAGTGGCCAGGACTTCTACGACCTGGCGTCACCGACGTCGACCGGCATGCGCATGTTTGCGGTGTCGGGCCACGTCAACACACCTGGGGTGTTCGAGGTGCCCAACGGCACCACGACCTTCCGCGACCTCGTCGAGGCGCCTGAGTACTGCGGTGGAGTACGCCAGGGCCGATCGGTGAAGGCGTTCATCCCCGGCGGCGCGTCGGCGATCTGGTTCTTCCCCGAGCACCTCGACCTCCCACTCGACAAGGCCACGGTCGATCAGGCTGGCTCGATGCTCGGGTCGGGGGCGATCGTGATCATGGACGACGCCACCGACATGGTCGCCGCCTGCTGGCGGGTGGTGCGCTTCTTCGCCCGCGAGTCGTGCGGCAAGTGCACGCCGTGTCGCGAGGGAACCACCTGGTTGGAACGGATCCTCAAGCGGATGCTCGATGGCAACGGGCGCGCCGAGGATCTGGCGACGTTGCTCGACGTGTGCGAGTCGATCAGCCCCGGGCTGGCGTGGCCACCCAAACAGACCACGATCTGCCCGCTCGGACCGTCGGCGGTGAGCCCGATCGTGTCGGCGGTCGAGCGGTTCCAGCACGAGTTCGAGCACTACGTCGAACACGGCCGTCCGATCGACGGCGTCGAGCGACATGCCATCCACGGCACCGGCGGCCAGCCGGTTCACGTGGGAGCTGCCCATGTCTGACGCCACGACGAGCTCCGATTCGACGAGCGACGACACGACCAGTTCCGACGCTGCCGCCGACGACAGCGCAACCGAGGAAATGGTCGAGGAGCCCGACGACGGTCGAATCACGGTCATCATCGACGGTGTCGAGCGGCGCGTCGACCCGGGCGGGCTGGTGATCGACGCGTGCAACGAGCACGACGCCTACGTTCCCCACTTCTGTTACCACCCACGGATGTCGTCGGTGGGCATGTGCCGGCAGTGCCTCGTCGAGGTCGAGGGACCGCGCGGGACGATGATGGTGGTGTCGTGTATGACGCCCACCCAAGACGGCCAGGTGGTCAACACGACCACGCCGTCGGTCAAGCGCGCCCAAGAAGGCGTGCTCGAACTCCTGCTCGCCAACCATCCGCTCGACTGTCCGGTCTGCGACAAGGGTGGCGAGTGCCCGCTGCAAGACCAGGCGTTCAGCCACGGCCCCGGTGAGAGCCGTTACATCGAGCAGAAACGGCACTACGAGAAGCCCATCCCGATCTCCGACCTGGTGTTCCTCGATCGCGAACGCTGCATCTTGTGCGACCGCTGTACTCGCTTCGCCGACGAGGTTGCGGGCGACAAGCTGATCCACTTCGTCAGCCGCGGCAACGACACCCAGGTGATGACGTTCCCGGACGAGCCGTTCGTGTCGTACTTCTCGGGGAACACGGTCCAGATCTGCCCCGTCGGCGCGCTGACCGCCAAGCCGTATCGCTTCAAGGCCAGGCCGTGGGACCTCAGCCAGGTCGAGTCGACCTGTACCACCTGCTCGGTGGGGTGCCGCACCGTGGTGCAGGCCAGCCGTGACGAGTTGTTGCGGTACCAGGGCGTCGACTCCGATCCGGTCAACCACGGATGGATGTGCGATCGCGGTCGCTTCAACTTCGAGGCGGTCAACTCCGAGCATCGGCTTGCCGAGCCGCAGATTCGTACCGAGTCGGGTCTGACCGACGTGTCGTGGAACGTGGCGCTGACCACCGCTGCGTCCGTGATCACCGATGCACTCGACAGCGGTGGGCCGGAGCGCATCGCGCTGCTGGGCGGTGCCCGCGGCTCGAACGAAGACGCGTTTGCCTGGGCACAGCTGGCCGACCACATCGGCGTGCACTACCGCGATGCGCAGGTCGGCGACGGGCTCCCTGCAGAGGTGCTCGGATACCCGCGGGCCACGATCGACGACGCGGCCAATGCGTCGACCATCGTGTTGCTCGGCCCGGACCTCAAAGAAGAGCTCCCCGTGTTGTACCTCCGGCTGCGCGACGCAGCCGAGAAGCGCCGCAGCCGGATCATCGAGTTCTCGGCCACCGAAACCGGACTCACGCCCTACGCCTGGAAGTCGATCCGCCACGAGCCGGCCTCGGCAGCGGCGGCGATCGAGCAGGCGTTGGCCGACGACGAGATCGCTGCGCAGCTCGCTGCCGGCCCCGTCGTGGCCGTGGTGGGACGCCCCAATCTGGCCGAGTCGGCCGAGGCAACGATCGCGGCCACACAACGGCTGCTCGCTGGCGTCCCCGGAGCCACGGTGCTCCCGGCGCTGCGACGGGGGAACGTGGTCGGTGCGCTCACGCTCGGGCTGCGTCCCGACGACCCCGACCACGACGCGCTCGCCACCTTGCGGGCTGCAGCCGATGGACGTATCGACGTGCTCGTGCTGCTCGGCAGCGACCCGCTGAACGACTGCCCCGACAGCGACCTCGCCCGTCGGGCGATCGCCGGCGCCCGACGCATCATCTCCATCGACACGCACCACTCCGAGTCGACCCAGCGCGCCGACGTCGTGCTGGCCACGGCGGCCTACGGCGAGAAGTCGGGGACCACCACCAACCTCGAAGGTCGTGTGTCGAGCCTGGGCCAGAAGGTGACCGCCACCGGTACCAGCCGGCCCGACTGGATGATCGCTGTCGAACTCGGTCTGGGGCTCGGCGACCATTCGCTGCCCAGCGACCATCCGCTGCGTGGCGCAGCGACCGTCGACGATGTCACGGATCTCATCGCGGCGACCGCCGACGGCTTCGCGCCGGCCACGCGGGCAGCACTGTCTGCCGAGCCCGATGGCGTCCTCGTCGATCCCGCGCTGCCCACTCCCGACCCGGCGACCTTCACCGCACCGAGTCGAAACAGCTATGACTATCGACTCGTGGTGAGCCGCAAGCTCTATGACCGTGCCGTCGGCACGGCGATGTCGCGATCGATCGCCGAGCTTGCGCCCGACGCTGCAGTCCACCTCAACCCGGTCGACCTCGCCCAGCTCGGTGTCGAGCCCGGTGGCGACGTCACCCTCACGAGTGCCTCGGCCACCACGGTGCTCACAGTGGTCAGCAACCACGCCGTCCCGCGCGGTGTGGTCTGGTCTCCGTTCAACCAGCACGGTGGGTCGGTGAACGACCTGGTCGACGCCAACGCCGATGTCACCGACGTACGAATCGAGCCGGTGCGATGATCGCTCTCGACCCGCTGCTCGAGGGCCGGCTCCTGTGGACCCCGCTGCTCATCGTGATCCTCAAGGTGATCGTGGTGTTCGTGATCGGGCTCGTCTCGACGATCTTCATGGTCAACTTCGAGCGCAAGATGGTGTCGGGTCTGCAGAACCGGATCGGGCCGAACAAGGCCGGCCCGCGAGGCATCCTGCAGGCGTTGGCCGACGGCATCAAGGCGTTCTTCAAAGAAGACCTATTGCCGTCGCGCGCCGATCGCGTCGTGTTCCGCCTGGCGCCGTTCCTCTCATTCGTGCCGGCGTTCCTCATCTGGTCGGTGATCCCGCTCGGTGGCGACTTCGGCCCCAACGACGACGGCACCGTGAAAGACGGGACGGTCGAGTGGTTCGGCGAAGTCACGCGAGTGCAGCTCGCCGACCCGCCGATGGGCATTCTCGTGGTGCTCGCCCTGTCGTCGATCGCGGTCTACGGCATCATGCTCGCCGGCTGGTCGAGCGGCTCCAAGTACCCGCTGCTCGGCTCGGTGCGTGCCTCGGCGCAAATGGTGTCCTACGAGGCGGCGCTCGGACTGAGCCTTGCTGCCGTCCTGCTCTCCTCGGGCACGCTGTCGACCGCCGGCATCGTCGCCCAACAGGACAGCATCGTCGACTGGAACCTGTTCGCCACCGGCATCGTGCCGTTCGTCGTATTCCTCATCGCCACCACCGCCGAGCTCAACCGGCCCCCGTTCGACCTGGTCGAAGCCGAGCAGGAACTCGTTGGCGGCTTCAACACCGAGTACTCGGGCATCCGCTTCGCCTTGTTCTTCCTCAGCGAGTTCATGGGTGTGGTCACGATGTCGGCAGTCATCGTCACGCTGTTCCTCGGCGGACCGCAGCCGCTGTTCATCGGCGATCTCGACATCCTCGGCTTCCTCGGGCCGTTCTCGGGCACGGCCTGGTTCGCGCTCAAGTTGCTCGGGTTCCTGTATCTGTTCGTGTGGTTCCGGGCCACGCTGCCCCGCTTGCGCTACGACCAGTTGATGGACTTCGGGTGGAAGATCCTCATCCCGGTCGCCCTCGGCTGGTTCCTGCTGCTCGCCGCACTGCGCGAGTTCTCCCCCAACGGCGCAACCATCGATGGTCTGCGCATCGTGTTGATCAGCCTGGCGGTCGGCGCCGTCGCAGGTGGGCTCTTCCTGCTCGCCCTGCGGGTCGCCCGCAACAACCGCCTTGCCGCTGAAGAGGCAGCACCAACTCATGAAGGAGTCAGCACCTGATGGGTTACTTCGAAGGATTCGCCGTCACCCTCCGCCAGCACCGCCTGTTCGGCGGCAAGCGGGTGACCACCGAATACTCCGGCGGTCGCAAGGCCAAGAAGGACGGCACCAACGCGCGCGACGCGCGCCACGACGAAAAGCTGCCGCGCCCCGAGCGACTTCATGGTCGTCACGTGCTCAACCGCTACGAGGACGGAATGGAGAAGTGCATCGGGTGCGAGCTGTGCGCCGGTGTGTGTCCCGCCGACTGCATCTACGTGCGCGGGGCCGACAACGATCCGGAGAATCCGACCTCACCTGGCGAGCGCTTCGGGTACGTGTATGAGATCAACTACCTGCGGTGCATCCACTGCGACCTGTGCGTCGAAGCGTGTCCGACCGAGGCGATTACCGAATCGAAGCTGTTCGAGTTCTCGTTCACCAACCGTCAGGATGCGATCTACACAAAACGCGAACTCGTCGTCGACGACGACGGCAAGCCGCGGGCGCAGCCCTGGGAGGACTGGCGAGAAGGCGACGACCTGCTCACCAGCGGATGGATGCGCGCCACCTCGCCATCGGGTGACGCCACCTTCGAAGGAGAAGTCGGTTGGAGCGGTGAGTTGGGCTACGGTGTCCGGCCGCCCGAGCCGAAGCAGGTCGAACGAGACGCCGAGGGCGACGCACAGGGTGACGAAGGGTCAGGAACGAAGGTGGTTGAACGGTGAATGATGCGACGTTCCTCGAGTACGTCGTCTTCTTCGCCGCCGCCATCATGATCCTCGGCGGCGCAGTGGGCGTCGTCGCACTCCGCAATCCGGTGCATGCCGCGCTCGGTCTCGTGCTCACCTTGTTCGGCGTTGCGGTGCAGTTCGTCGCGATGGAGGCGCACTTCCTCGCGGCCGTGCAGATCATCGTGTACGCCGGGGCCATCGTGGTGCTGTTCTTGTTCGTCATCATGTTGCTCGGTGTCGACCGTTCGATCGACCTCTCGATCGAACCGCTCAATGTGCAACGGCCCCTTGCCGCCATCATGAGCGTCGGTCTGCTCGCGCTGATCGGCGCGGCGATCGTCCAATCGCGCGACGCGTTGATGATCAATCCGGGGACCGGAGTCGACACCGCAACCGCCACCGGCGACAACGACGCCAACATCAACCAGTTGGCCACGAATCTGTTTGGCGACCATGTCTTCGCGTTCCAGCTCACGTCGGTGCTGTTGATCGTCGCCGTCGTCGGCACCGTGTTGATGACCCGCAAGTGGCCGAAGGGCGCGGAAGGCGCCGACGACACCGAAGCTGAGGACGTCACTCAGTGATCGCCACCATCGCCGCCGAGGCGTACCTGCTCCTGGCGGCGCTGCTCTTCGCCATCGGCGCGTTCGGTCTACTGATCAGGCGCAACCCGTTGATCATGTTCATGTGCATCGAACTGATGCTCAATGCCGCCAACCTCACCTTCGTCGCGCTGGCCACCGAGCTGGGCGACATCAACGGGCAGACCGCCGTGTTCTTCGTGCTGGTGGTGGCCGCCGCTGAGGTAGTGGTTGGCCTCGGAATCATCGTGGCGATCATGCGTCGCCGCCCTGGAGCCACGGCCGACGATCTCGCGGAGCTGAAGGGCTGACGCCGTGGCAGAACTCGTTTGGCTGATCCCTGCCTTCCCGCTGTTCGGGTTTGTCGTCCTGCTGCTGTTCGGGCGCCGCCTCGGCGAGCCGATCGCCGGCTACTTCGCGGCACTGATGGTGTTCGCCTCGTTCGCCGTGTCGGTGGCGATCTACTTCGACTTCCTCGGCCAGCCCGAAGACGAGCGGCAAGAGGTGGTCACCCTTTTCACGTGGTTACCGGTCGGCGACTTCCAGGTCGACCTGGCGTTCCTCGCCGACCCGTTGTCGATCGTGATGTGTCTGTTCGTGACCGGGATCGGTGGGCTGATCCACCTGTTCTCGATCGGGTACATGCACGGCGACCCGAAGTTCTCCAAGTTCTTCCTGTACCTCAACCTGTTCGTCGTCTCGATGACCTTGCTGGTGCTCGGCGAGAACCTGCTGGTGACCTTCGTCGGCTGGGAAGGTGTCGGCACCTGCTCGTACCTCCTCGTGTCGTTCTGGCACACCCGCGAAGAGGCGGCGACCGCCGGCAAGAAGGCGTTCATCACCAACCGGGTCGGCGACTGGGGCGTGATGCTGGCGATGTTCATCGCCTTCTCGACCGTCGGCTCGCTGTCGTACATCGCGCTCAACGACGCGGCCGAGGCCGGACTGATGTCGGGCATCGCCGCCACCGGCATCACCGTGCTGCTGCTGCTCGGCGCCACCGGCAAGAGCGCCCAGCTACCGCTGTACTTCTGGCTGCCCGACGCAATGGCCGGCCCCACTCCAGTGTCGGCGCTGATCCACGCAGCGACCATGGTGACCAGCGGCGTGTTCCTGCTCGTGCGGATCAACCCGGTGATCACCGTGTCGTACGACTGGGTACCGACCACGATCGCCTACGTGGGCGGGATCACCGCGCTGTTCGCGGCCACCATCGCGCTCGCCCAGAACGACATCAAGAAGGTGCTGGCGTACTCGACGGTGTCGCAGATCGGCTACATGGTGCTCGCCGTCGGCAGCGGCGCCTACGTCGCCGCGATCTTCCACATGATCACCCACGCCGCGTTCAAGGCGCTGCTGTTCCTCGGTGCCGGGTCGGTGATCCACGGCATGCACGACGAACAAGACATGCGCGTCATGGGTGGATTGCGCAAGTTCATGCCGATCACCGCGGCGTGTTACATCATCGGCTATCTGGCGATCTCGGGCGTGCCGCCGTTCGCCGGGTTCTGGTCGAAAGACGAGATCCTCCTGTACGCGCTGGCCGACAGCGTGCCGCTCTACCTGCTCGGCCTGATCGCCGCGATCTTCACCGCGTTCTACATGACCCGCCAGGTGATCATGGTGTTCTTCGGCGACGCGCGCTGGAACAGCCGAGCCAACGAAGCCGAGGCCGCCGATCCCGAGCCCGACCCCGACGGCGACGCCGACACCGCCGACGCGCCAACCCCGCAGAGCGTGGGCGCCGCGGTCGCCGCCGACCCCGACGAGTCCGCCCCCGACGGCACGGTCACCCATGGCGCACATGGCGAGTTCGAGCCGCACGAGTCACCACCGGTGATGTGGATCCCGCTGGTGATCCTGGCGTTCTTGGCCACCGTCGAAGGTGTCATCAACTTGCCCGATCTGTTCGGCATCCCGGGCGACGCTCAGCTCAAGCTCGAAGAGTGGCTGCACCCGGTGATCGAGTTCGGCGAGGCCGACATCAAGACCACCTGGGCGTATGAGAACTCGTACCTACTGGTCGTACTGGCGATCGTCTGCGTGTCGATCGGCATCGGACTCGCCTGGCTGATCTACTCGCAGAAACGCATCAAGCCGTGGGAGCCCACGTTCCTCGCCAACGGTTGGTACTACGACTCGACCATCGCCGCCTTCATGGGTGGCCCCGGTCGCGCCGGCTTCCAGGCGATCGCCGACGTCGATCGGCTGTATGACCAACACGTCGTCGACGGTTCTGCCGTCGCCGTGCGCGAGACGGCGTCGCAGCTGCGCAAGGGACAGACCGGCAACGTGCGTCAGTACGCCGGATTCATCGGCATCGGCGCGTTGCTCATCCTCGGCTGGCTCGTGGTGTTCCGGGGGATCTTGTGATGCTCGCCGCCGACGCCTCGTCGCTCGGCTTCCCCATCCTCAGCGCCATCGTGCTGTTGCCGGTGATCGCTGCCGTGCTCGTGTTGTTCACGCCGCGGCGCCGTCCCGAATACGCCCAGTTGCTCGCCGGCGCCGCCACGGTCGGCACCGCAGCGCTGACGGTGTGGTTGCTGTCGTCGTTCGAAACCGGCGAGTCCGGATTCCAGTTCGTCTCCAAGCAGACGTGGATCGAGTCGTGGGGGATCTCGTGGCACCTCGGCGTCGACGGGATCTCGCTGTTCCTCATCGCCCTCACCGCGTTCATCTTCCCGCTGGTGATCATCGGGATCGATCCCGAACGCGAACACAAGTCGTACCTCGCATGGATGTTGCTGCTCGAGGCCGGCGTGCTCGGCACGTTCCTCAGCCTCGACCTGTTCATGTTCTTCCTGTTCTTCGAGATCATCATCGTGCCGATGTACTTCCTCGTCGCCGGGTGGGGTCACGAGGAGCGGGAGTACGCGGCCACCAAGTTCTTCCTGTACACGATGTTCGGTTCGGCGTTCATGCTCGTGGGTGTAGTCGCCACGGCGCTGATCGCCCGGGACTCGCTCGGTTACCTCACCTTCGACCTCGTCGAGATCGCCGAAGGAGCCAACTTCGCCACGTCGACCGGACGATGGTTGTTCTTCGCGTTCGCCATCGCGTTCGCCGTGAAGGTGCCGATCGTGCCGGTGCACACGTGGTTGCCGTTGTCACACACCCAGGCCGGTCACCGCTCGGTGATCCTCGCCGGCGTGTTGCTCAAGTTGGGCTCGTACGGCTTGGTCCGCTTCGGCATCTACCTGTTCCCGGAAGCTGCGTTCTGGGACTTCACTCGCTACCTGTTCCTCACGCTCGCCGTGATCGGCATCACCTACGGCGCCATCGCCGCCACGATGCAACCCGACCTGAAGATGCTGGTGGCCTACTCGTCGGTGGCCCACATGGGGTTCATCATCCTCGGTACCTTCGCTTTCACCGAACAGGGCCTCACCGGTGCCACGTTGCAGAACGTCAACCACGGTGTGTCCACCGGCGCCCTGTTCCTCCTGGTCGGCTGGATGTACGAGCGCCAGCACACGCGCATGATCGCCGACTTCAACGGCATCCAGACCGTGGCGCCGATCTTCGCCGCCGGGTTCATGGTGGTGATGCTGTCGTCGATCGGTGTGCCGGGGCTGAACGGCTTCGTCGGCGAGTTCCTGATCCTCATCGGCTCGTGGGACACGGCTCGCTGGTGGACGATCGTCGGCGCCACCGGCGTGATCCTCGCTGCGCTGTATCTGCTGTGGGCCTACCAGCGCACGTTCCATGGTGTGCCCGACGAGAAGTCGAAGACGTTCCCCGAGATCAAGGTGCGTGAAGCAGCCGTACTGTTGCCGTTTATCGCGGTGATCGTGTTCACCGGTGTGTATCCCAAGCCACTGCTCGACCGGATCAACCCCAGCGTCGATGCGTTGCTCGAGCACGTCGAGGAACGCACCGACTTGGTTCGGCCCGAACCCGACATCACCGAGGAGCAGCTCGAGCGGGCCCAGATCGAGCTCGACGAAGAGCACGGTGAAGAAGAGGGCGGCGCAGAGAGCTCGGACGAAGGGGACGACGAGTGATGCTCGCCCAGGCCGAGACCTTCATGGGGCCCGAGGTCAACTGGTTCGCGCTGTCGCCGCTGATCGCCCTCGTCGGCGGCGCGCTGTTCTTGATGTTGGCCGGCGCGCTCACGCCTCGTTGGCCCAACGGGTTGTATGCCATGGCCTGTGCCACCACCGCAGGTACGGCCGGCGCGCTGGCGATGGTGCAGTGGGACGACATCACCGACAACGGTCCGACCACGCTCGTTGCCGGCGCGGTGGCCTTCGACACCTTCTCGATGTTCGTCACGATCCTCATCTGCGTGTCGATCATCCTCGTGGCGATGCTCGCCGACGACTATCTGCGCGGCACGCCGAACGACGGCCCTGAGATCTACGCACTGCTGCTCACCGCCGGTGCGGGTGGCGTGGTCATGGCGTCGGCCAACGACCTGATCGTGTTGTTCCTCGGCCTCGAGACGTTGTCGCTGGCGTTGTACGTACTCGCGGCGAGCAACCGACGCAGCAACCGCAGCGGCGAGTCGGGCATCAAGTACTTCGTGCTCGGCGGCTTCTCCAGCGCGTTCTTCCTGTACGGCATCGCCTTGATCTACGGAGCCACGGGGACCACGAACATCAGCGAGATGGTGGTCGCCCTGCAGAGCACCGTCGACCTGGAAACGCCGGACGCGCTGGCACTGGCGGGACTCGCCTTGCTGCTGGTCGGCCTCGGCTTCAAGGTGGCCGCCGTGCCGTTCCACATCTGGACGCCCGATGTGTACCAAGGCGCACCATCACCGGTGACCGCCTTCATGGCATCGGTGGCCAAGGCCGCCGCGTTCGCCGCAATGCTGCGGGTGCTCGTGATTGCGCTGCCGTTCTACCGCGACGACTGGCGCCCGGTGATCTGGGTGTTGGCGCTGTTGTCACTGCTGGTCGGCTCGGCGGTGGCCGTGGTGCAGACCGACGTCAAACGAATGTTGGCGTATTCGTCGATCAGCCATGCCGGCTTCCTGCTCGTCGGCGTGGAAGCGGCCGGACACACCGCCGGCGAGCTCGACCCCGGGTCGGGTATGTCGTCGGTGCTGCTGTACCTGATGCTCTATTCGGTGATGGTCATCGGCTCGTTCGCCGTTGTGCTCATCGTGCAGCGCCATGCGGGCGGCGACTCGTCGATCGCTGCGTTCAAAGGACTGTCGATCCGCCGGCCGGCGATCGCCACCGCGTTCACCGTGTTCCTGCTGGCCCAGGCCGGCGTGCCGTTCACCTCGGGTTTCATCGCCAAGTTCGGCGTGATCCAAGCGGCCGTCGAAGTCGACAGCTACGCCATCGCAGTGATCGCCATGGTGTCGGCCGTGATCGCGGCGTTCGTCTACCTGCGCATCATGCTCACGGTGTGGACCGGCACGCCCGACGAGAACAGCGAAGCGATCCGCGTGCCGCTGGCGGTCGGTGTGACCATCGCCGGCGCCGCGTTGTTCACGTTGTTCGCCGGAGTTCTCCCCGGCTGGTTGATCGACGCCACCGACACGGTCACCCAGTACGCCCGCTGACGCACGCCGCGGCTGCGGAGCGCCGACACCGGACGTCGATCGGGGTGCGCGTTCTCGCTATTCGGCCGGCACGATGCCGCTCCCGACGAGCGGCGCCATCACCATGTCGTCGACGCGCACTTCGAACGCAGTATCGACCACCACGTCGCCGAGTCCGGCGGAGTTCAGCGTGGTGGTGATCTGCTGCCGCGTGAAGCCCACGCCGTGGGCGTCGCCCGGCTCGAGTTCCCAATCCCACTGCACGAACAGTCCACCGGGATCGAGGTGGCGCACCAGCGTGGTGGCCATCGACGCATAGTCGGGGACGAACGCCAGCGCCGACGAGCAGGCCACGAGGTCGAAGCGCCCGTCTGCGGGAACCGCCACCGAAGTGGCGACGTTCTCCCAGCCGTGGCGCGCACTCTTGCGGTCGAGGACCTCGCGCATGCGCGGCGAGTTGTCGACGGCGACGATCGAGCGGGCCAGCGGTACGAGCTTCTCGGTGAGGAGGCCGGTTCCGCACCCGAAGTCGCACACGCGCGCATCGGTCAGCGACACGTCGTGCCGGGCGGCGATCGCCTGGAGCGAGGTGAACGCGGCCGCGGCGTAGTCGTGCACGCCAGGTTGGTTGTCCCACTCGTCGGCGAGGTCGTCCCACGTCATCTCGCCATTGTGCCGTACTCACTGGTGATCGCCGGTTCTGCTTCTCGGTGTCGTGCGTTGCGGGAGCCGCAACCGGCGGCGCCGAGAAGCGACACACAGCGACCACGCTGTGGTCCTCGACGGTGATCCCTACTGGCCCGTTGCGCGGCGTCGCACGCCCAGGCGCACGCCGAGCCAGATGTAGAGCAGGCTCCACACCGACAGCGCCGCGATCACCAGTCCGTCGTCGGCATCGCCGCCGAGGAACCGCAGCGGAATGAACAGGAGGAGCGCCGCACCGTTGACGATCAATGGCATGGCCAGGCGCGATCCAGCGCCGAGCAGCGCCACGCCTGCGCCCAACGTGCCGACGACGATCAGGACCGACGTGACGAAGTAGCCCAGTTCCAACCACGTGACCGCGGACGAATCGATGTCGGCCCGGGCGAGCGCACCCGACCAGATCTCCACTCCCGCGACGAGCCCGGTGCCGAGTGCACCCAACTGGGCAAGTGAACGCGCCCGGCCGTCGCTTCGGCGACCGACCTCGAGGTAGCCGACCATCACCAGGAGATGGCCGATCGCCAGTCCGATGCTCATCAGCAGGAATGCAGTGGGCTGGATCGGGTCGGCCCACGTGTTGGCGCCGTCGTTCGTGGTGATGCTGCCGAGGGTTGCTCCGGCAAGCGGCATCAACACCGCGCCGGCAATCGTCAATACCCCAGCACGTGCGAACACACCTGCTTCTGCTTGTACCGGTGGGCGCGTGGTGACGTCGGACATGCGGCGAAGGTACGATCGACCGATCGCCGGATACATCCGTGGAAGCACGCAATCTTCGGCGGTCGCAGTGCGTACCGCGGCGGCCTGGGGAGCCGCATGAATCACGACGGCGCGGCCGAGCTCCTCGCCGAAGCCCGGAGCCATGCCGAGCGAGGCTCGATGAAGCTGGCGTGGCAGCGCTGTTGCGACGCAGCCGACATCGGGCGTGCGGTCGGCGACCCGACGATCATTGCGCATGCGGCACTGGCCATCGCCGGGCCGAATCTGCTGCCGACCGCCGATGCGGCGGCTCGTCGAGCGTTGTGCGTGGAGGCGATCGCCCTTCTGGGCGACGCCGAGCCCGACCTGCGGGCCACGGTCGAGGCGCAGTTGGCAGTGATCTCATCGGCGTGGGGCGCACCCCCACACGTCGTGCAGCAAGAACGGCTCGACGCCGACGAAGCGCGCCGTCGGTCGTTGGCGCTGCAAGCCGCACACTCCGACGCGCTGGGACCCCACGGAGTCGGCACGCGCCTTGCCCTCGCTGCGCAGCTGATCGACCTGGGCGCAGGATCGGGCGATGCCGAGACGCTCGCCTGGGGTCAGATGTGGCGATTGGACGCGCTGGGGCAACTCGGGATGCGCAGGGAGTGGAACGCGGCCCTGGTCGACCTGACGGCCGCCGCCAACCGATTGACGTCACCGGCGTGGGCATGGCGTCTCGCCACGATTCGTGCCTGTCTTGCGCTCGACGAGGACCGGCTCGACGATGCACGAGCCTTGACGAACGAGGCACGCGATGCAGCCGCCGTGGCGGAAGTGCCCGACGGGCCGTTCGTGGGCCTCATCCTGCGATCAGTGCTCGCGCAGCGGTCTGGGGACGGGCTCGAGGAGGTGGAAGCCGAGGTTCGCCGGGCGCTCGACGGCATGCCGTTTCAGGCGCAGGGCTGGCGCGCGGTGCTACGGGCGCAGATGGGTCAGACGGCCGAGGCGATCGCCATCTGGCGGTCGCTCGCCCCCTACGTGAACGAGGTGCCGGACACGGCGGTCGAGTGGCTCGTCGTGCACGCCGACCACGCGACGCTGGCGATCGTTGCCGAAGATCGCGACTCGGCCGTGGCCCTGATCGACCTGTTGGAGCCCTTCGCCGGGCAGCACGTGCGTCCGACCGCGATGGCGCCCAGCGGCGGTCCGGTCTCACTCGTCCTCGGTCGCCTCGCAGCCTTCGTCGGCGACGACCGGGCCGAGACGTGGCTGAGCGACGCGATCACTCAGGCCGACTCCGTGTTGGCGTCGTGGCACGCCGACCAGGCGCGCCGCGAGCTGGCGAAGCTCGGTCGTTCGCTCAGCCCGCTGTCGCGGCGCGAGGGGCAGATCGCGCGACTCGTCGCGCACGGGCTCACCAACAAACAGATCGCCGCCGACCTCGTGCTGTCCGAACGGACCGTCGAGCAGCACGTGCGCAGCATCTTGCGCAAGCTCGGCGCCGCCAACCGGGCGGGTATCGCCACATGGGTCGCAAGCCAGACCGAGCCGTAGGTTGAGCCGCGGCACCGGCGCCATCAACGACAGGACGTGATGCGAGGCGCCGACGTCGAGCCGGCGACTACGGCGCCCCGGGCAGCGACTCGCACGGGATGCCGTTGCCGTCGGCATCGAGTCGGGCGATGTCGCCGTAGAACGGGAAGTACGTGTCGAACCACGCCTTGGCGTCGGCGTATGTGGCGAAGTCCGAGCAGTTCCTGGTGTCGCCGGGATTGGCCGGTGGCGCTGCGGGCGGAGGCGGCGCACTCGACTCGTTGCGCGTGTCGAGGACGCGGTCGGCCTGGCCATTGCTGGTCGCCGGGCGGATCGAGTCGGGAGGTCCGTAGGCGGCGACGTCGACCACCACGTGTGATGGCTTGTTGAGCGTGATGCAGATCTCGCCGTTGCTGCCGCTGTCGGCCTTCACCAACGTGGTGTTGGCGATCGACTGCACCGGCTGGAAGTTCTGCGTCGAGTTGGCGGTGCCGTCGACGCCTCGGGAGTGCGCGTTGATGAATCCCGCAGCGTCAGCCTGTGTGGCGGTGACCGTTGCGTACACCACCTCGTTCGGATCGGCGCCGGTGAAGAAGCAGATCGGGCCACCATCGAGTTTGGTGGGCAGGGTGCGCGAGTCGAGCACCCGGTCGGCCTGGCCGCTCGCCGTTGCGGCGCGCACCGCAGCGCCATCGATGTAAGCGACAACATCAACGACTGCATGGACCGATTTGTTCGCCGTCACGCAGATCTCGCCGTTGCTGTCGGGAACGATGAGCGTGGTGTTGGCGATGGACTGGTTCGGCTGAAAGTTCTGGGTCGAGTTCTGCAGTCCATTGACGCCCGGGGTGTGGCCGTTGATGAATCCCGCAGCGTCGGCCTCGGTCGCGGTCACCGTGGCGAAGACCCGCTCACCGCCTGCGGCGTCGGTGCGTGCACAGCGCGTGGTTCGCTCGACGAGCTTGCCGCCGCCCACTCGGGTGTCGAGGACGCGATCGGCCTGTCCGGTGCTCGAGGCGGGTCGCACCACATCGCGCGACGCGTAGGCGATCACGTCGACGATCACCTGCGACTGCCGGTTCACCGTTACGCAGATCGCACCGGTGGCGTCGGGAACGATCACCGTGGTGTTGGCGATCGACTGGTTCGGTTGGAAGTTCTGCGTGGAGTTCGACAGGCCGTTCACATCGGGGTTGTGCGCGTTGACGAAACCGGCGGCGGTGCCCTGCGTCGCGGTGACGGTGGCGAACACCACCTCGTTCGCGGCGGCGTCGGTATCGACGCATCGACTCCCGCCGGCCTCGATCGCTCGGGCCGGCGACGGGACCACGGCCAGCCCCGCTGCCGCTAATCCGCCCACGATGGCTGGCCACGCCACGCGTCGCCTCATACCGCTGTTCATCACGACTCCCCTCCACGTCGTTCGTTGTTGCGGGGAGCTTAGGACCGAGCAGCCACCGGTCGCCCGCTGCCCGGTGATCCGAGATGGGCTGCCGAAGCGGAGAGGTGAGGGACGAGAGGAGGTGACGGAGGAGAGGTGAGGGGGAGTTCAGCCGGCGGCCAGCTTGGCGTGCGACCAGCTGGCGATGTCGACCACATCGAGGAGCACGCCGACGCGTTTGGCCACGTAGGCGTGCAGGAACGGGCGAGTCTCATCGGTGAGCGGACCGTCGTGCGCGGCGTTGTACCGCTCGTAGGTCGACTCGGCGATCGCGTTGACGACGTCGCGGTCGTCGGTGATCTCGCCGTCGCAGACCAGTTGCACGCCGCGCAACTCGTTGTAGGTCTCGCCGTCCTCGACGAGCGCGGTGAGCGCCGGGTTGCGCCGCAGGTTCTGGACTTTCTGCGACCGTGCGTAGGTGTGAAACGCGAGGCGACCGTCGGGCGCCCACCCGTACCACATCGCCACCAGATGCGGCCGGCCGGTCGGCCCGATGGTCGCCGTGTTCATCACGTGTCGCCCGGCGAGGAAGCCGTCGATTTCGGGTTGGGTCATCGTGATGCTGGCTCGTTGCGACATGGGGGTGCCCTTCTGTTGGTGAGTGCGATCGTATGTAGAACGTTCGTTATACTCGCGACTCAACCCCGCGTTCAACCCCGGCGATTAACCCCGGCGATTCATGAAGGAGAATGCTCGATGGCTGCGCCGTCGAAGACAGCAATGGTCACCACGGCTGCCGAGCTGTTTCGGCGGCAGGGTTACGAAGCAACGAGTTGGCGCCAGCTGGTGGCCGAGAGCGGCGCGCCGGCAGGCTCGATCGGCTACCACTTTCCGGGCGGCAAGGAGCAGCTGGCCGTCGAAGTCGTGGTCGAGGCGAGCAACAGCACCCGCGAGCTGATCGATGCGCTGCTCGGAACCGCCGAAGAACCGGTGGAGATGATGCGTCGGTGGATCGCCGCGTCGGCGCGCGTGCTGGAATCGTCGGGGTACGCCAACGGATGTCCGCTGGCCACGATGGCGCTCGAGCTCGCCCACCGATCCGACGACGTGCAACAACAGATCGCCGTCGGCTACGACAGCTGGGTCGGTCTGCTCACCTCACGTCTCGAGCCCACCCACGGTGCAGCGGCGCGCGACACGGCCGAGCTTCTGCTCGCGGCGTTTGAAGGGGCGTTGCTGTTGAGTCGAGCGCGCCGTAGCACGGCCCCACTCGACCTCCTCGCAGCACGGGCGCCGGAGCTGCTCGGTGCGTTGCAACCCGCCTCTCGTTGATCAGCCTGGACGAGCGTTGATCGCCGCTGATGACCTCGGGTCCGCTCGTTAGGGTCGGGCGTGATGGATACGGCTGAGTTCCTGGCTTCGCTCGACTGGCTCGGCGACCAGGGCGCGGCCACGATCAGCGGCACGCGCCTGTCGATGCGTGCGGACGCTGGAACCGATTGGTTCAACGATCCAGACGGCGCGACACGGCTGTCGTCGGCGCCGGTGTTCTGCGCGCCGATCGCCGACGACTGTCAGCTGTCTGCCGAGGTCGGCGTGACCTTCGCCTCCGACTTCGATGCTGGCGTGTTGTTCGTCCATCAGACCAACGACGACTACGCCAAGCTCTGCTTCGAACGGGCGCCGAGCGGTGAGCCCATGGTCGTTTCCGTCGTCACGCGCGGCGTGTCCGACGACGCCAACGGACCGCGCATCGACGGCGATGCGGTTCACCTCCGCGTCTCGCGATTTCGGGACGTCTTCGCGTTCCACTGGTCGGCCGACGCGGCCACGTGGAACCTGCTGCGCTACTTCCAACTCCGAGACCCCGCTGCGCCGACGACGCTCGGCTTCCTGGCCCAATCACCCACGGGACCTGGCTGCACGGCGACATTCGCTGACATCTCGTTTCGTTCGACGACGCCCAGCAACATCCGCGACGGTTCCTGACGCTGGTTCGGGGTCCCTAGGCCCATCGCCGCGAGCACGCAGTCGAGGCGATGGACCGAACGGCGCTCTCCGGACGGTCAGTCGGTTCGAGTGCGAGCCGCCTCGACCACGCCGAGTCGCGCAACGAGGTGCGCTCGCTCGACCTCGTTCTCGCACAACCCGACGGCGCGGCGCAGCGCCTCGATCGCGCTGTCGATGTCGCCAGCACGCCAGGCCAGCTCGCCGCGCACCGCTGGTACTCGATGGTTGGCGGGCAACGCCTCGTCGAGACCATCGAGTAGCGCAAGGCCGGCGAGCGGACCTTCGGCCTCGGCGACGGCGACGGCGCGGTTCAGCCGAACCACCGGCGAGCCCGTCAATCCGTCGAGCACTGCGTAGTGATCGGCGATCGTCGCCCAGTCGGTCGCCGTCGACGTGGCCGCCGACGCATGCGCTGCCGCAATCAACGCCTCTCGCCGAAGCTGCTCGGCATAGCCGACCGAGCTGGGGAGCGACTCGACCAGTTCGATGCCTGCGCTGATCTCGTCGCGATGCCAGCGTCCACGATCTTGGTCGACCAACGTGACCAGTTGCCCGTCGCGGATGCGGGCATCTCGACGGGAGTGTTGCAACAGCAGCAACGCGGTGAGCGCACCCACCTGTGGTGCGCTGGGCGCCACCTGGCGGAGCACCAACGCGAGCTCCACCGCCTCGCCGGCAAGATCCGCGCGCAGTAGATCGGGCCCGGTGCCCGGCGTGTAGCCAGCGGTGAACGCAAGGTAGATCGTTCGACACACCTCGTCGAGACGCCACCGCAGCTCGTCGGCGAGCGGCGCACCGAGTGGTATCCCGGCCGCGCCGATCTTCTTCTTCGCTCGAGTCAGCCGGGCGGCCATCGTCGAAGGAGTGACGAGGAACAGCCGTGCGATCTGATCGGTCGGTGTGCCGATCACCAACCGCAGTGCGAGCGCCGAGCGGGACTCGATCGGCAGCGCCGGGTGACAGCACAACAAGATGAGCTGCAGACGTTCGTCGGGAAGCTGCTCGTCCGACTCTTCCGGTGGCGACCAGTCCGGTCGAACGGCAAGGAGCGGGGCCTTGCGGCCGGCCACTCCCTCTGCGCGCAATCGGCCGAGCACCAGCCGATGCGCCGTGGCGTACAGCCACGCCGCGGGCTGGTCGGGTACGCCGTCGTGCGGCCAGCGCTCAGCGGCGCGGGCGAACGCCTCGGCGAGCGCATCCTCGACGAGGTCGAGTCGTCGAGTGCGCGCCACGAGCAGCGCCAGCAGCCGACCCCACTCCGCGCGTTGCGCCGCGCCGAGCGCGTCTGCCGCCTCCTGCGCCGACGCGTCGTCTCGGCGCACGGTCGGGACGCCGTTAGGGGGTCTCGAGCGCGGGCCTGATCTCGATGTCATAGTCGGGCAGCACGCGGCACAGGTCGATCACTGTGTCGAGGTCGGGTGCGTCGAGCAGGTAGTAGCCGCCGATGTGCTCGGCCGCTTCGGCGAACGGTCCATCGGTGATGGCCATCTCGCCACCGCGCGTTCTGAGCGTGGTCGCGGTGGATCCGTCGCCGAGCGCCTCGGCGCTCACGATCTCGACGCCGTCGCGTTCGGCAACCGCCTCGTCGAAGGCCACGTGCTGGGCCATCGCGGCTTCCTGTTCCTCCGGGGTGAGATCCTCGAACTTCGGCATCTCGCCGTAGCCAGCGAGCAGAACGAAGTACTTCATGGTGATGCTCCTTTCTCGTGTCGGCGACGTCCGCCGACACCAGGGTGACGCGCACCGGAGGCAGAAATCGACAGTGAACCGAGAATTTCTTTGCGCAGGTGATCGCGATCACAGAAGCGGTTGTGTGGTTCGTTCAGAGTGATCGCCATGACCGCCGCATCTGCCACCGCCAACTTCACCATGGTCCCCGCCGACCGCTGGATCATCACCACTGCCCCGGCCCGCCGCCGTCCAACGCTCAGCGAGCGCTACAAGGCGTGGTCCACCGAGCGCCGCGAGATGCGCGACGTTCGTCGAGGCAGCGTCGCCTCGTTCACCGCAATGGCGTCGCCGGTCGACATTGTGGCGAGCAGCCATCACCGGATTCCCTTCGCTGTCTGACTCGCCGACGCTGCTGCGCTCTAGGGCCCTCAGTCGTCGAGGAGGGCCATCGCTTCGAGTCGTCGTCGGTTGGCGTCGGCCCGGAACCGCTCAGCGCCCGGCCCGTCGCCCATCAACTCGGCAACGTCGGCCAACGCGTCGAGACGCTCGGCAGCTTGCTGCAGCAGGAGCCCTTCGTTGCCGTCGCTCATCGCTGCGTTCGATCACGCCGCCGGATCCGCACCGCTTCAGTGTGACATGCGGAACCGGCATGGGGCTGGCGCATGCTGGTCGCCCTGGTGCGATCGATCGTTGAATGTGGTGGCTTGCTCAACGGGTGGGCCACTCGGCGAGCGTCTCGTAGACCGCGCCGTCGGGTTGGAGGTCGCTGTGCACGAGTGCGACCCGGTCGACGGCGAACGATGCGGAGAATCGGAGGCCCACGCTGCGGTGTGGGCGCGCACGGCGGGCCAGGCGAGCCACGGTGAGGTGTCCGTAGAACCGCCGTGCGGATGAGCTCTCACGGCGCGTCGTCCGGTCGACCGCCGTCGCCAGGTCGTCGACACCGTCGACGGGCACAACCAGTGAACGCTCGCCGAGCACGTCGATCGACGGGCCGAGGTGGGCCGTCGCCGACGGCAGTTCGGCGTGATCGAGGGCGTCGATGAGCGCGTCGGCGTCGGCATCGCGGAAGAAGCGCAGGGTGATGTGGCGCTTGTCGCGGTCGACCCAGCGCACCCCTTGGTCGCGCGGTTGAGGGAGATCACCGAGCGCATCGAGCACCTCGTCGGGCGGCCAGATCGCCACGAACAGCCGAGCCATGTGGCGAGTCTGGCGGCTGGTCGTGGTGTCTCCCACTCGATGTCGCTTCTCGGTGTCGGTGGTTGCGGTATCCACAACCCTCGCCGCCGAGAATGCGAGCCACGCGTCGCTGTTGCGTGTCGTGTGGCTTCTCGGTGTCGGTGGTTGCGGTATCCACAACTGTCGCCGCCGAGAAGGGGTTCGATGCGGGGGGTTCGCTGCGCAACTAGGCGGGTTCGAGGAGTTGCGCTCGGAGCGACGTGATGAGCGCAGGTGTCACGCCGAGATGGTCGATCGCATACTCGGTGAAACCGCCCCAGCGCTGTTCGACCACGTCGACCGTGCGCTCGAACACTTCGGTACGCGCGGTCAGGAACGGCGCCACGCGTTCGTCGTCGATGCCGTGGGCGTCGAGCAGTGGACGAAGCTCGCGCATCCGCGGCGGCATGAGGTGCTGCGTGGTGAGGTCGTAGTCGGCGACGATGGTCGTGCGCGGGACTCCGAGAACACCGAGCAGGAGGCCCGCAGCGAGCCCCGTGCGGTCCTTGCCGGCCGCGCAGTGGAACAGCAGCGGACGCGCCGACGCATTGGCTGCGAGTTCGAGCACCCGTCGAAACTCGTCGACCAGACCGGACTCGATCTGGCCCACGTAGACCGCAGTGACATCGCTGTCGTCGGGAATCGGCAGCGTTCCGCCGATGATCATGTCTTCGAGCGTCTCGAACGGCCGAGCGCGGATCGATGGCGCTCGCCGCTGTTCCACGCTGATGCCGTCGGGGAGTCGACTGGGTCGAGCCCCAGCCTCCTCCGGTGAGCGAAGGTCGTACACGGTGGCGATACCCAGTTCGGCGACGCGCGCCATGTCGTCGTCGTTCAGCGCGCAGAGATCCGACGAGCGGTACAGCTCGCCCCACCGCACCCGACGCCCATCGGTGGTCTCGTACCCGCCGAGGTCACGGCAGTTGTGGCAGCCCTCGAGCGCGATGTGCCGTTCCGCCATGGTGCCAGTGTGCCCGACCCGAGCCACGGCTCCGCGTGGGTTTCGAGGCGGCGGAGCACGGGCAGCGGCACTGAGACGGGCTGAGCTGCGCGGATTCTCGGCGCCGGTGCTTGCGGCTTCCGCAACGGTCGACGCCGAGAACGGAGTTGGCACCCGCGGGTCGGTGGCGCGGATTCTCGGCGTGTGTGGTTGCGGTTTCCGCAACGGTCGACGCCGAGAACGCGCACACGCGCAGCGATGTGGTCGGTGGTGTGGCTTCTCGGTGTCGGTGGTTGCGCTTTCCGCAACGGTCGACGCCGAGAACGTGTCTCGTGGGCAGAGGGTGCGACAGCGCGGTGGGGATAACCCGACTATCGAGACGCCCGGCTGCTCCATCGATTCGCGCGGCGCCGAGGCGCACGATCGATCACATGGACACCGCACTCGAAACCCCGCTCGCCCCGTCGCCTGCCCCGTCGCCGACCGCCTCGCCCACCCCGCGCGTCCCGCTCGTGCGGGCCATCGACCTCACGCGTCGCTGGGGGCGCGGCGACGCTGCGCAGCTCGGAGTGGACCACGTCGATCTGTCGCTCGGCTCGGGCGAACTGGTCGCCATCGTCGGACCATCGGGTTCTGGCAAGTCCACACTCGGTGCGCTGATCGCCGGGATCGACCGACCCACGTCGGGATCGCTCGAGGTGGCGGGTACGCGCATCGACGGGCTGTCACGCGACCGACTCGCCCAGTGGCGAGGGCGCCACGTGGGCATCGTGTTCCAGGACTTCCATCTCCTGCCCACGCTCACCGCACGCGAGAACGTGGAGCTCGCCGTCCGTCTCGCCGACCGCTCGGCCGGGCGCCGCGAGCGCAAGCACCGCGCCATGGAGGCGCTCGCAGCCGTCGGCTTGGGCGACAAGTCCAAGCGTCTCCCCAATCAGCTGAGCGGTGGCGAACAACAGCGCGTCGCGGTCGCCCGGGCGATCATCAACCGGCCACCGCTGATCGTCGCCGACGAGCCGACCGGATCGCTCGACCAGGCTGCCGGCCACATCGTCGCCGGCCTCCTCGCCGGACTGACCGACACTGGCACCACTGTGGTGATGATCACCCACGACGCCGAGCTGGCCGACGGCGCAGATCGGGTCGTCGAAATGCTCGATGGGCGCGTCCACCGCCACCTCGCTGCTGGGGTGGACGTCACGATGAATCTTCCCGCGATGGCGGTGGCGTCATGAACGTGTTGCGCGAACTGCGCCGTGCTCCGGCGCGCATTCTCACCAGCGTGCTGGCGCTGGCCCTGGCCATCGGCGCAATCGGTGTGCTCGCTGTTCCTGCCGTGGCCGCCTCGTCGCTGCGCGCCGCGGGCGAGCGCGACCAAATCCCCCAGCTGGTGCTGACCACGACCGAGCTCGGCGGCGACGATCTTGCCGCCCTGACCGCCGAGTACGAACCACGCGACGATGTGATCGCCGTCGAGGGCCAGATGGCCACTGCGATCGATGTGCCCGATGCCGGTGTGGTCGACGTAGTCGGCGTCGACATCGGCAACCAACGCGTCGACGTGATCGATCTCGACGCCGGGCGACTTCCGGCGACGAGCGGCGAGGTCGTCGCCAGCACACGCTTGGTCGAGGCCGCCGACATCGCCGTCGGCGACTCGATGCCCGTGTCGATCCCGGGCTCGATTTCTGGCTCGGTTCCTGGCGCGAACTCGGTCGAGTCGACGTCGATCGATGTGGTCGGCCTCGGCAACAGCAGCTACTGGACCGCCGAGCCGGTCGCGTTCGTCGCCCTCGACGACGCGCAGGCGATCGCCGGCACCGACGGCTACAACCGCGTCGTCGTCACATCGCCGTCGAACAGCACCGACGAGCTGTACGCACTCGCCGACGAGTTGCGCATCGATCTCGCCGCCGCCGGGGTGACCGTCACCACGCTCCCCGAGGTGATCCCCGCCGGGCAACACCCGATCGAGGAAGACATCACCCAGGTCAGCGTGATGATCGGCTTCCTGGGGATCGTCGCCGGCATCGTCGCCCTCGTGCTGCTGGCGTCGACCACCAACACATTGATCACCGAACGCACCCGTGAGGCTGCCGTGATGGGCGCCCTCGGCGCCCGCCCGCGTGCGCTCCGCCGTCGCCTCCGACGTATCGCCATGGCGATCGCGATCGCCGGACTGCTCATCGGCATCCCGCTGGGTATTGCCGTCGCCAACGTGATCGCCCGCCTGGTGCTGCAGGAGTTCGTCGGCGTCACACCCGGCCTCGCCGTATCGATTCCCGTGATCGTGGGCAGCGTGCTGTTCGCGCTCGTCGGCGCCCGCCTGGTGTCGGCACGCGCGGCACGACGGGTGACCAAGGCGCCGCTCGCCGAGTCGCTGCGCGATCGCGACGGCAACCCGTTCGGTCGCCGGTGGAGCGAGCGCGTGCTCGCCCGAGTGCGTCTGGGCGGGTTGCGCACCCGGATCGCCACACGTAACGGATGGCACCGTCGCGCACGGTCGGTAGCGATCGCCGCTCAGATCACCGCAGCGATCGCCGCGCTGATGATCGTCGCTTCGATGGCGACGACGATCAACGACTTCAACGCCGCAGAGAGCGAGCCATGGAACTGGCGCAGCCAGACCGTCGTGGCCGGCAGCGGGCTCGACATCGACCGCTCCGTTGCCGACGAGCGTTCTGAGGTGGCCATCGACACGATCGGCCTCTACGACGACTGGGAGATCGATGTGCGTGGCCTTGCCCCCGACACCGAGATGATCGACCGGCAGGTCACCGAGGGCACCTGGTTCGCCGATGGACGCGACGCGGTGGTCTCGGAGGGCTTTGCCTCACGTGTCGGCATCGATGTCGGCGATCGGATCGAGGTCGAGGTGGCCTCGGGCACCACCAGCTTCGACGTGGTCGGGCTCCACCGCGAGCGCGGCCGATCGGTGTTCGTGCCGACCGCCACGCTGGCCGCCGATCTCGGGCGGCCCGACGCGGGCAATGTCCTGTTCTCGCTCGACGAGGAGCCCGCAGCGACACCCGACGGCATCGTCATCACCGATCGTTTCGACGATCTCACCGACGACGAGGCCAGCCGCAACGCGATCCTCCTCATCTTCGGGGCGATCGGTGTGGTGGTGGTGTCGGTCGCCGGCCTTGCCGTGGCCTCCGGCATGGCGGTGAGCGTGTACGAGCGGCGCCACCAGGTGGCTGCGATGCAGGCGATCGGTGCCCGCCGCAGCGACATCCGGCGCACCGTGCTCGGCGAGCTCCTCCCGCTGGCGATCGCTGGCACGGCAGCAGGGCTGGCCCTCGGGTACGTCGGCGCACTGGCGATCGCCCAGTCGTTCGAGGCCGCGGACGCTGTGGAGATCGGCTTCACGTACGCCACCGGGGCGATCCCCGTCGCGGTGGCGGTGGTGCTTCTCGGCTGCGTTGCCCTCGCCGCCGTGGTCGTTCGCCAGGTCGGACGGCGTACGCTCGCCGAAACGCTGAGGACGTCATGACCACTGCCCCAGAGACTCCTACCGTCGAGCCGCCGGCCGGTCAGGCGACCCCTCGCGCCGCGAGCGGTTCGTCGTGGCCGGCGCCGGGCGCCGCAGACGGCGGCGAACACTCGGCGTCGCCACGCCCCCGACGCACGGCACGTGAGTGGGCCGAATGGTGGCTGCGTCCGGTGATCGAAGCCCGCACGTGGGTGGCCGTCGGCTACCTGTTCGTTGGCGTGGTCTGGGCGCCGCTGATGTTCGTCGCCGTCGTTGCGTTGATCGCCATCACCTTCTCGTTGTCGCTCGTCGTGGTCGGGCTGGCGCTCGTGCCAGCGGCGTTCGGCGTGATCAACGGCCTCGCCCGCATCGAGCGCGCCCGGGCCACATGGGTGGGCGCGCCGATTCCGCCACGGCAGATGCGACCGCGCCCGACCGGCGTGGCGTGGTGGCGTCGGATGATCGCCCCACTCAGCGACCCGACACGCTGGCGCCAGGTGGCCTTCGTGATGGCCAGCCTGATCGCCATGCCGGTGCTGTTCGGCGTGGCGATGGTGCCCTGGGGTCTGGTCGCTCAGCTGCCTGCGGGGATCTGGCTGCTCGGCCTGATCCTGGCTGTGGGGGTGGCCGGTGGCGTTGCCCGTCTGTCGGTTGCCGTGGCCGGCGTGGCTCATCGCTACGTGGCCTGGTTCCTCGGACCCGACTCGAACGAGGAGCTGCAGCAGCGCGTCGACGAGCTGTCGGGACAACGCCAGGCGATTCTCGACGCAGTGGCCGCGGAGCGCCAGCGCATCGAGCGCAACCTGCACGATGGCGTCCAACAGCAGTTGGTGGCCATCGGGATCGACATCGGTCGCGCCGCCGGGCGCGTCGATGCGGAACCCGCCGAGGCGCGCGCCCTCCTCGACGAGGCCCGCGACAAGCTGCGCGATTCGATCGGCGAGTTGCGTCTGATCGGGCGTGGGTTGCACCCGTCGGTGCTCGGCGACCGCGGGCTCGATGCGGCGCTGTCGTCGGTGGTGGCCGGTGGTCCCATCCCGATGACGGTCGAGGTCGACCTCGACGGCGTGCAGCCCGCCGAGCTTCCCGACGACGTCGCCACCACCGCCTACTACGTCGTGAACGAGGCGGTGGCCAACGTGTACAAGCACTCTCGTGCGCGCGCCGGGTCGGTACGGATCTCGCGCGTGGTGGCGCCGCGCGCCGCGCTGGTGGTCGAGGTGCGCGACGACGGTCGCGGCGGCGCCAACCCCGCCGGCGGCAGCGGCATGGCCGGCATGCGCGCCCGGGTCGAGGGTGTCGACGGCACCTTCGATGTGCGCTCGCCGAAGGGCGGGCCGACCGAGGTAGTTGCCACGGTGCCGATCGGCGGAGGCGACCGATGACTGAACTCACCGCCGTGGTGGCCGACGACTCGGTGCTCCTGCGCGACGGCGTGGTGCGACTGCTGGCCGATGCTGGCATCGACGTGGTCGCCGCCGTAGGTGATGGCGACGCCTTGGTGGCGGCCGTGGCCGAGCATCGTCCCAACGTGGCCCTGGTCGATGTGCGCATGCCGCCAACCCACACCGACGAGGGCATCCGCGCGGCGGTCGAGATCCGCCGCAGCCATCGCGACGTCGCGGTGCTGGTGCTGTCGCAATACGTCGAAGAGCACTACGCCACCGAACTGTTGGCCGGTGATACCGAGGGTGTCGGCTACCTGCTGAAAGATCGTGTGGTCGACATCGACGAGTTCGTGGCAGCGGTGCGCCGCGTGGCGGCAGGTGGGAGCGCTGTCGATGGCGAGGTGGTGCGCCAACTCCTCGGCCGCAGCTCGCGTACATCCGAACTCGACCGGCTCACACCACGCGAGCGTGAAGTGCTCGAGCTGATGGCCGAAGGGCTGTCCAACGCCGGAATCGCCGAACGGCTCGTCGTGTCGCTCGGCGCAGTGGAGAAGCACATCTCGAACGTGTTCACCAAGCTCGACCTCGAGCAGGTGGAGCACGCCCACCGCCGCGTCCTCGCAGTGCTCACCTACCTGGACGACCGCAATTGACGGACGACCGCAACTGAACCGCGATCGACGTGCGACCGTGCACGACGTGGTGTCGCTGGCACACTGATGGTGTGAAGCGCACGATGGTGGCGGTCGCGGCGATGCTCGCCGTGTTGTTCGCGCCGACGGGCGCGCACGCCCACACGGGACTCGAGTCGTCGACACCATCGGAGGGCTCCACCGTCGACGGACCGCTGTCGGAGGTGCTGCTCACGTTCTCCGGTGACGCGTCGCCGGTCGATGATGGTGTGGCGGTTGCCGGTGCCGACGGGGCCACACAGGTCGCGGCGACGATCGAGTCGATCGAGCCCGCGGCCATCGTCGCCCGCTTCGACCCGCCGCTGCCCGCCGGGCCGTACACCCTGGCCTGGCAGGTGCGATCGGCCGATGGTCATGTGATCGACGGCGCGTTCAGCTTCGCCGTGGCGTCACCGCCGGCCACCACCACGCCCGCCACGACGACGCCCCCGACGACGGCGCCGGCCACCACCGTCCCAGCGACTCCAACGACCGCCCCCGTCGACACCGCGCCGCCGGACACCAGTGCCGCACCCACCACCGCGCCAGCAGCAGCAGTGCCCGACCCAGCGGACGACGAATCGGATCTCGCCGCCGCGCCCGCTGCCGAACCTCCACCCGCGGCGCCGACCCTCGACACCGGGGTGACCGACGACTCCACCGCTGCCGATCTCGGCCGGATGCTCGCGTTCCCCGCAGCGATCGTCGTCATCGGCCTGCTCGTGTTCGCCGCCACCTCGTTCGCCGGTCGAGCCGCCGACCTGGGGGCGCTGGCCGTCGCCGTGCGCATCCTCGCTGCCCTGGTCGCCGTCGGTGCGGCGATCGAGTTGGTCGGCCTGGGTTCGGCGTTCGGCTCGATCGGTGATGCGCTCGGAGAATCGGGTGGCCGAGCCGCCCTTGCACGCGTGATCGGCGGTGTCCTCCTGGCCGTCGGCCTGGGCGCTGTGGTCGCTCGCCCGCAACCCACTGCGCTCTCGGCGGCGGTGGCCGACGCCGAGCTGACCAGCTCCGACACCGATGCGCCACCCTCCGCAACGCGCTGGCGGCCGACCATCGCCAACGCGGTCGGCATCATCGGCGCTGCCGTGATCGTTGCGTCGTTCGCCTTCGATGGACACACGGTGAGCGAGGGTCCCCGCTGGCTGCACGCCACATCGAGCGTGCTCCACGTGGTCGCTGCCGCCGTGTGGGCGGGCGGCGTCGTTGCGCTCGCGGTGCTGTTGTGGCGCCGCCATCGCGCCGCGGTGCCGAGTGCCGCCGGCGAGATGACGCTGCGCTTCTCGGTGATCGCCATGGTTGCACTCGTCGTGGCCGCCATCGCCGGCGTCGCCATGGCCTTGATGATCGACAGTGACGTCGCCGGCTACCTCGACACCGACTGGGGGCGACTCCTTGCGGTGAAGCTCGGCCTGGTCGTGGTGGCGGCGGCCATCGGTGCCTACAACCACTTCGCGGTGTTGCCCCGGCTCGAGGCTGGAGTGGCCGACGCCGAGCGGATCGCTCGGCGCACGTTGACCGTCGAAGCGGCGGTGTTGGTGTCGGCGGCTGTGGTCAGCGGGTTGCTGGTTGCCGCCTCGACGCTGGCGACGTAGCGGTCGTGTCGGCGGCGGGTGCCGCCGACGATCAGGCGGGCTGCAAGGCAGCGGCGCGCTTCTCGGCGAACCGCTTGGCCACGCGCTCGCTCGTGGCGAGTCGCTTCATCAGGCGCTCTTGTGCCTTGGCGCCTTCACCGCTCAGGCCGGTGATGTTGGCCGCGTCCCATTGGCGCATCACCACGGGGACGATGATCTGCTCGTGGTGCACCTGGAGGTCGTAGATCCCGGCCTTGGCGATGAGCGCCGCGTGATGGTCGAAGTTGGGGATACCGGTGCCGGGCATCTTGAAGTGCCGCACCTGGGTGTCCATGGCGATCATCATCGTGTTGGGGTCGGCTTCGATCGCTGCTGCGGCAAGGTCGCGGTAGAACAGCTGATGCAGGTTCTCGTCGCTGCCGACGCGCTTCATCACCTCGTGGCCGACCGGGTCGCCCAACTGAGCGCCGGTGTTGCGATGGGCGATGCGCGTGGCCAGTTCCTGGAGCGCGAGATAGATGAAGCCCTCGTGCAGCGGCGGATCGGGGGTCTCGCCGCCCGATACCTGGGCCATCCGCGACCGTTCGAGTTCGACGGGGTCGATCGCCCGGGTGGTCATGAGGTAGCCGTAGATGGCCATCGAGTGCCGGCCCTCTTCGGCCGTCCAGCGTCGGACCCACGTGCCCCACGCGCCGTCGGCGCCAAACATCCGCTCGACCGAGCGGAAGTAGTACGGCAGGTTGTCCTCGGTGAGCAGGTTCACCAGCAGTGCGCTGCGCACCTCGGGCCCGATCTCGTGCCCGGCCAGGTCGGCGTCGTCGGGTGACCATTCGTGGCCGTCGACGTGGTCTCGGCCGCGGCTGTAGGGCACGTACTCGTGCGGGAACCACTCCTTGGAGGCCTGGAGGTGGCGCTCGAGCAGCTGCTCGGCGACCGGCTCCAGCTCGTGCAGGAGGTCGACATCGGCGGGACGCTGACTCACGGAGGTGACTCTACCTACCGGTAGGTAGGAGGGCAACGCGAGCGCGGTGAGCAGGCTGAACGGTGATCGAATTGCGTACTGAGCGGGGCGCAGCACGGTGCAACAGAGTGCAACGGGGCGTCCCGCCCCCGACCGAACTCGCGGACACCCGCGACGCGGAGTCCATACCGCGTCGATGTGGCGCGGCGTCGATGAGCCGCGCCGCGGACGTGACCGGCGCAACACATCGACTGCCCATCGTGATGTGTCAATTGGGTTACGAAACGTCATGATGTCGTCATGTTCGCCGTCATGTGGTCCGAGCTGACCTTGGGGCTCGAAGCCATCGTCGTGTTCGTCGTTGCCCTCGCCGTGGCGTGGGCCGCTCGCCGGACGATCCGCTGGGCCACACGTCGCGCTGTCCGTCGCGCTCGCCGGGGCCGCTCCAGCTGGCGCGTGCGACTCGATCGGCTCGGCGACGACGGCCACGGCGACGCCCGTCGTCGCCAACGCGCCGACGCCGTGGCGCGCATCTTCGGTCATCTCGTCACGGTGGTGATCGTGGCCATCGCCGGCCTGGTCGCCCTCGACCTGATCGGGATCAACCCGGTGTACGCCGTGAGTAGCGCCGGGTTCCTCGGGTTCGCCCTCGCCTTGTCGGGACAGGATCTGATCAAGGACCTGATCGGTGGCACGCGCGCCCTGCTCGAGGATCGCTACGGCGTCGGCGACGACGTCGACGTGCGCATCGACGGCACCGACGTCCACGGCGTGGTCGACCTGGTGGGTGTCGCCTCGGTCAGGATCCGCACCGCCGACGGATCGACGTGGCACGCCGGACACCACGCGATTCAGGCGGTCAGCAACCATTCGCAGCTCCCGGCCGAGAGCAGCATCGAGGTGCCTGGTGATCTGTGGGCGATGACCAGCCCCGAACGTGCCGGGCATCGTTTGGCGTCGGCGTCGAACGAGCCGGGCCTCACCGGCGTGGTCTTCCTTCCCGAGCTGACCGACGAACGCGCCGCTGACCACTCCGGCCGAACCGACGACGAGCCCACCGCGACGTCCGACGACCCCGTCGCCGTGCGCGTCCGCAGCAACCGGCCGTTGAGTGATGCCGAGCGCCGCGAGGCGCGACACCGACTGCTCGCCGAGCCGTCCATCGAACGCTGACCGGCACCCGGCACCGGCGACCCGTCCGGCCGCTAGCGTCGATCCGATGGCGGAGCTGGCACGGATCGACCAGTGGCTGTGGTCGGTGCGCCTCACCAAAACCCGCAGCGATGCGAGCCGGGCGTGCAAAGGCGGTCACGTGACGGTCAACGGCCGGCCGGCCAAGCCCGCCACCCCGGTCCGTCCGGGTGACGCCGTCGACGCCTTCGTCGGTGGTCGGCAGCGCACGGTCGAGGTGGTCACGGTGATCACCAAGCGTGTCGGCGCATCGATCGCCGTCGAGTGCTTCGTCGATCACAGCCCGCCGCCACCGCCACGCGAGCTCGACGTGCCGGTGTTCGCGCGCGACCCCGGCAGCGGCCGTCCGACCAAGAAGGAACGCCGCCAGCTCGATCGGTTGCGCGGCCGTCGACGCTGACGGCGTGCCGGACGGGTGATTTGCCAACACGGGTGAGTTCGCCAGGTCGCTGCACCACCACCTCGGACGTACCCTCAAGACGGTGTCGACCGGGGGTGACGTCGTACTGCGGGCCAAGCTGACCGCTCCCGCGGTGCCAGCCGAGGCGGTCGTCCGGCCTCGTCTGATCGATCGGCTGACGACCAGCGACACGCTGGTCGAGGTGGTCAAGGGCCCGGCGGGGTTCGGCAAGACCACCGTGGTCCGGCAAGCCGTGGACGCGATCGACGCGTCGGTGGCCTGGGTGAACATCGACTCGGCCGACGACCCATCGCGCTTCTGGCGTCACGTCGGCGCGGCGCTCGACGGTGCCGGTATCGATCTCGACGTCGCCGCTCCTGGCCGCGTCAACGCCGACAGCGACGCCGACAGTGCGGCCGTCGGTGATCAGGTCGATGCCGCGATCGACGCCATCGTCGCCGCGCTGGAACGAGCCGCTGCACCCGTGGTGCTCGTGCTCGACGACGCCCACGAGGTGGCAGACGAAGCAGTCGCGGCGCAGCTCGCTCGGGTGCTGCTCAACCCGCCGGCGGGGTTGCGGGTGATCATCACCACCCGCCACGAGTTGGAGCTACCGATTGTGCGACTGCTCGCCCGCGGCCAGGCGCAAGAGATCACGGCCGTCGATCTCGCCTTCACCGCCGAAGAGGGATGTCGCTTCCTGGCCGACGACGTCGCCGCCGGTCGACTCTCGACCGACGATGCCAGCGAGATCGTCCGACGCGTCGACGGCTGGCCGGCAGGTTTGCAACTTGCTCGATTGGCGGCGCGGGGCGGGCGGTCCGCCGAGGAGGTCCTCGACGCCGCGACCGGCTCGGGCGACGACGTTGCCCGCTACCTCGCCGGCGAGGTGCTCGATGCCCAACCACCAGCCCACCGCGAGTTTCTGGTTGCCACCAGCGTCCTCGGCGATCTCACGCCCGACGCCTGCGAGGTGGCGAGCGACCAGCCCGGCGCGCTCCGCGTACTGCGCGCGCTGGTCGATGCCCAGGTGTTCACCACCCAGACCGAACCGGGCACGCCGACGTTCCGCTATCACCGGATGTGGCGGGAGTTCTTGCGCTCCAGGTTCGCCGAGCGTCCGCCTGCGTACCAGGCTGCGGTTCATCGGCGTCTGGCCGACTGGTTCGCCGAGACCGGTGCAGTTGGTGAGTCGGTGCGCCACCGGCTGCACGAGGGGGCGACCGACGCCGCGTTGGACGTGCTGGGCGCCTCGTATGTCGAGCTGTCGAACCGTGGACAGATCGACCTGTTGTGGGAGCTGGTGGCGATGGTCGGACCAGAGCGCGTGCTCGCACACGACGAGCTGGCGCCACTGCCGGCGTGGGCCAGCCTCAATACCGGACGATTCGAGGAGATCGATCCGTGGCTCGATTCGATCGAGATGGTCGAGGCCATCACCGCCGAGCACCGACGCCGGTTCGCCTTGCACGCTGCGGTCGTTCGCTCTCATCGAGACCGCCACCTCGGCGACGTCGCCGCCGCCGTGCACTGGGGACGCGCTGCGCTCGCCCTGGTCGCGGATTGCGACGACGAGTTGGTCGGCCCCTCGGCGCGCGCCGCCGCTGGTGCAGCACTGGTGCTCGCTGGCGACACCGGAGCCGCCGGGCCCGAGCTGCGACGGGCGATCGTCGATGGCGTGCGGCTCCGCGAAGAGTCGGCGATCGTCCTGGCCGAGATGTATCTCGCCGCGGCGACCGACGATCGCGACGAGCGGTTGCGGCTGGCGAGCGGTGCGCTGGCCCGGTGTGCGACGCCCGAGCTCGATCGCTTCCATCGTCCGGCGATGGCGTGGCTGGTGCTCGCCGAAGCGGCGCTCGGCGACGGCCGTGTCGGCGATGCCGACCACGGCGTGCGGCGCGCGCTCGAACACGCTCGTGCCGGTCGTGAGCCGGCTCTCGTGGCACTGGGTGAAGCGCTGCGCGCACGGGTGGCCCATGCGGCCGGCGATGATCGTGCTCGCCGTGCAGCGCTGCGGCTCGCCGACGCCAACGTGGCCACACTGGTTGGTGCATCGTCGGTCGTCGACGCGGTGCGCGAGGCGCACAACACCACCCGCTTTGCGCCGCTCGACGACGCCTTGCCGATCGGCGCACGCGAACTCACCGAACGAGAGCTGGTGATTCTGCGGCTGCTGCCCAACGGACTGTCACGACGGGAACTCGCCGAGCAGCTGTACGTGTCGGAGAACACCCTGAAGACGCATCTCACTTCGATTCGTCGCAAGCTCGGGGTCACGGGACGAGACAGCCCGGTCGAGGCCGCGCGCGCCCTCGGGCTGCTCGACCCCGGCTGAGCGTGGCGGGTGAACGGTGGCGGGGGGCGATGTCGGCGACCTGCCACGCCGTCATCGTGGTCGCCGTCTGCCGGACAGGCCGACAGACCATGACATTGCGGAAGGCATTTAGGAACGACCATGACCTTTGAGATCAGCAAGCAGTTCACCATCGAGGCCCCCGTCGAGCGGGTGTGGAGCATCCTCGCCGACGACTTCGAGAACGTGTACGACTGGGCCACCGGGCTGCAGAGCTCGGCGCCGAACCCCAAGGCGCCGCGCCACGCCGACGGCACCGCCGGCGGTCGCGTCTGCCAAGTACCTGGGTTTGGCTTCACCGACGAGCGGGTCGTGGCCTACGAGCCCGACCAGCACGTCATCGCCTACTCGGTCGAGGCCGAGAAGATCCCGGGCTTCGTACAGAACATGACCAACCGGTGGACGTTGCAGCCCACCGAAGATGGCTCGACCGTCGCGTCGATGCGCCTCACCGCCGACATCTCCGGGCCGCTCGGGGCGATCATGAAACCGATGATGCGTCGTCGCTTCGACAAGCTGCTCTCTGCGGTGACCACCGATCTCGCCGTGTACGCCGAGACCGGCAACGTGTCGAGCGGGAAGGCCAAGGAGCTCGCCGCCCAAGCTGCATGAGTCGGACGGGTGGGAGGGTGCGTCTCCCGCCCGTCCGCCCCGTCAGGGCGCCTCGTTCGCGGCGCACACGCGCGGGGCGGCGAGTTCGACCTCGAGATAGGCCGCCTGCGGCTCGCCCGCTCCGGTCACCACCCCCTCGTAGAACACGATCGTCTCGTCTTGATCGGCGAGGGCGTCGTCGTCCACGAGGGTGCCGCCGAGGCTCGGCACCACGATGGTCAAGCGTGTCGTGTCGCCGTTGGGAACCACGGTGAAGCTGGTGTCGTCGGTGGCGATTCCGCTGATCGCCCGGCCGGCCGGCGTGTCGACCGCACACACGTCGAGAATGCCGGCGGTATAGCCGCGGCCGTCGACGTCGTTCGATGGCAACAGCTCGAAGAAGTCGAGGCACTCCTCGACGCCACCCGGTGGAATGCCCACGGCGACGTCGAGCGTTGTGCCGTTGCGGGTGATGCTTCCCGATGTGGCGCCGTCCACGGTCTGCACCCCGTCGGCCACCACGATCTCGCCGGTGTCGGGATACCACACGTCCATGCTCACCTGATCGCCGGCGGTGCGTTGCTCCACCACAACGCGGCCGTCGGCGGCGCTGCGCACGAGGAAGCTCGACACCTCGTCGCCATCAGGGCCCAGAGGGAATTCTCCGCACGCCGAATCGACCGCCAAGCGCTCGTCGCCGTAGGCCGCGAAGCCCGGTTCCGGCGGTGCGGCGCCGGGCTCGTCAGCGCCGTCGGGTGCCGTCGCCGGCGGCGCCGTCGACGCGACGGTCGGTTCGCTCGGGGTGGTCGTGGGGCCGGCGTCCTGGTCGCCCGACGCGTCCGATGATCCGTCCGAGGTGCCCCCGTCGGTGCTGCCTCCGGTGCCCTCGTCGTTGGACGAACCATCGTCGGTCGAATCCGTCGGATCGGTCGATGCGCTGGTGTCGGCGGTCGTCGATGCCGTCGGGTCCACGGTGGTGGACGCGTCGACCGCATCGTCGTTCGTCGCTGCGGCGTCGCTCGAGGTGATCGTCGAGCCGGTCACCGACTCGGGTGCGGTCGTCGCCGACAGCGACGTAGAGGTCGACGCGTCGGGTGGCGCAGTGTCGTCGTCTTCGTCGCCACCTGTGGCGAAGGCGACGAACAGCCCGCCCACCAGCACCACAGCAAGCCCGATCGCGGCCGGCACCAACCAGCGCGGCCTGGTGTCGTCGGGTACACCGCTGCCGTCGACATCGGCGGGCGAGCCGAGGCCCATGCGGATCGCCGGCTGGACCCGCGTGGGGTCCGGTCCGGGCGCCGGTGACGTGCGCTCCGTCGCGCCGCCCGTGGCGTCGGTCGCGCCCGTGCTGCCCGGCGCAGTGTCGGGCTCGCTCGGTTGCCCACCGTCGGGACGGGTCGGCGCCCAGAGATCGTCGTCGTCACCGCCGGACATCACGCGCATCGTGACACACATACGAGGCCAGATGCGGGCGCGTCGCCCGTGCGCGCAGGCGCGATCGCACCCAGGGTGTTGAAGTCTGTGAAGATGTCCCGGTGACGAAGCGACTCGGTGTGATCCTCGCGGCCGTGGCCGTTCTGCCGTTGCTCACCGTGGGCACCACGCAGGCCAGCGAACAACAGCCGGCGAGTTCGTCGCCGGTCGCGGTGTCCGACCGCATCATCAACGGCGGCAGTGCCACGATCGATCAGGCACCGTGGCAGGTGGCGCTGGTGTCACAGCAAGGTGATCAATTCTTCCAGTTCTGCGGTGGTTCGCTCATCGATCCGCAGTGGGTACTGACCGCGGCGCACTGCTTCGATCCACCGGTACCGGCCAACCTCCGTGTACTCAGTGGGAAGGCCGACCTCAGTGCCACCGTGCCGGCCGACTTCACCGAGGTTGCCGAGATCATCGTTCACCCGGGGTGGAACGGCAACGACAACTCGAACGAGAACGACATCACGCTGCTGCGACTGGCCACGCCGATCGACGTCGCCGCGTCGGCGGCCGAGGTGATCGAGTTGCCGTGGTTCCAGGACGTGCGTACGTGGCCGGCCCGTGGGCTGCTCACCGAGATCACGGGGTGGGGCATCACCGACCCGTTCGATCCCTCGTCGGGGCCTGCGCAGCTGCAGGCCGCAACCGTGCCGATCCTGGCGTCGCCCACGGATCAGGTGTGCGGTCGGTATGGCAGCTCGTTTCTCGCCGGGGCGATGTTGTGCGCTGCCGACCTGCAAGCGCAGATCGACAGTTGTCAGGGCGACTCGGGTGGGCCGTTGGTCGCCGTGGTCGATGGGCAGCCGCTGCTCGCCGGGGTGACCAGCTTCGGTGTGGGGTGCGCCAACGGCGTCGACCCCGGTGTGTACGCCCGTGTGACGACCTACCTGTCGTGGATCGAATCCGAAGCCGCCCTGGCGCCTGAGGAGTGGACCGCGTCGATCGTTGGCGTCGGCCCCGCCCGTCTGGTCGAGTCGCGCCCGCTCAGGCCCACCGTCGATGGACAACAGGAAGGCCTGGGGCGGAGCGCCGCCGGGTCGGTGCTCGAAGTGCAGGTCGCCGGTCGGGCGGGCGTCGACACAAACGCCTTGGCGGCGACGCTCAACGTCACCGTGATCGGGCCGACGCGCAACGGCTTCGCCACGGTGTTCCCGTGCACGTCGTCGCCGCAACCCCCCGGCGACCGACCCGGCTCGTCGACGATCAACTTCGCCGCCGGCGATGTGGTGGCCAACAGCGTGTTCGTACGTGTCGGATTCGAGGGTCGGGTGTGCGTGTACCTCCATCGAGAAGCCGACATCGTGGTCGACGTGACCGGGTTCGCGCCGCTCGGTTCGACACCCATCGGGCTGCGGCCCGCGCGCCTGTTGGAAACCCGCGAAGGCGAGCCCGCTGTCGACGACGTGCCGGCGGTGGTCGGCGGCTTCGCCATCACGCGGGGACGGATTCCCGCGGGCACCGAAGTGGAAGTGCAGGTCGCCGGTCGGGCCGGAGTACCGCTCGACGCACGCGCCGCATGGGTCAACGCCGCCGTCATCCAAGCCGACGGCCAAGGCTTCCTCACACTGTTCCCCTGTGGTGCCACCCGCCCGGGTTCGTCCACGTTGAACTACGGACCCGGCGAAGTGGTCGCCAATGGCGCGCTCGTGCAGCTCAGCGATCGGGGCACGATCTGCGTGTTCGCCAACCGGACCGCCGACATGATCATCGACGTCGCCGGATTCTTGCCCAACGGGTCACCGATCACCGGGCTGCTCCCTGCCCGTCTGCTCGAGACGCGCCCGGGTGAGCCCACCAGCGACGGTCAACAAGCCGGGATCGGTCGGCTCGCCGCCCGCACCACGGTCGAGATCCAGGTGACCGGTCGTGCCGGCGTTCCGGCGAGCGCCTCGGCAGCGCTCGTCAACGTCACCGCCATTCGTGGCGCGCTCAACGGGTTCATCACGCTGTTCCCGTGTGGCACCGAACGCCCCGAGGCCTCCACGTTGAACTACGCCGCCGGCGATGTCGTGGCCAACGGCGCATTCGTCGAGTTGGGCACCGACGGCACGCTGTGCTTGTACACCCATCGCGGCGTCGACGTCGCGCTCGACGTCACCGGGTGGGCACCCGCCTGAGCCGATGATCGATGTCCGACGGCGCTGCCCAAACGGTCGACGTCGCTGACGCCCCCACGGGCGCTCGACTCCGGCACTCGCTTCTCGGCAGCCCGCAGCTCGTCCCGCTGTCGATCGCCCACGGCGTGGCGGCGGTCGGCGACGCCTTCGTGGCGATCAGCCTCGCCGGCTCGCTGTTCTTCAGCGTCAGCCCCGACGCCTCACGCCAACAGGTACTGATCTACCTGCTCGTCACGATGGCCCCTCTCGCGGTGCTCGCCCCGCTGGTTGGGCCGGCCGTCGACCGGTTCCGCCGGTCGCAGCGGATCGTCGCTGCGGTGTTCTACGTCGTGCGCGCCGCGTGCTGTCTCGCGTTGGTGTCGACGTTGCTGCAGCTGGCGTTCTACCCGCTCGCCCTCGGCTTGCTCGTCGCCAGCAAGGCCTCGGGTGTCGTCAAGCAGACGCTGGTGCAGTCGCTGGTCGACGATCCCGACGAACTCGTTGCAGCGAATGCCCGCCTTGCGCGCTTCGCCAGCATCCTCGCCGCGGTCGGAGCCGCGGCCGGAGCGGGGGTGTTTGCGCTCGGTGGTGCCGAGTGGACGCTCCGGGTGGGGGCCATTGCCTTTGCCGCATCGGCGGTCGTGGTGCTGCGCGTGCGGCCGGTGCGCGAAGTGGCGCCACCGCCGACCGACGACTTGGAGTACGCCGAGACGCACCTCCCGACCGTGATCGTCGGCTCGGGCGGAATGAGCGCCATCCGCGCGGCAGTCGGCTTCTTCGTCTTCACCCTCGCGTTCACGCTGCGCCGCGACAGTGAACCCACGTACGTGTATGCCCTCGCCGCAGGTGCGTACGGACTTGGCGCGTTCCTCGGCCACACCGCCGCCGCGGTCCTCCGGCGATGGCTGCGCGAGGAGCAACTGATCGCCCTGGCGATCGCTGCTCCGGCGGTGTTCACGGCGATCGGCATCCTCGGGGCATCGGTGCCGCTGTTGATGATCATCTCTGTGCTCGTCGGCTTGTCGACCACCCTCGGCCGCAACGCCTTCGACGGTCTGCTCCAGCGGCGCGCGCCGGAGGCGCTGCTCGGCCGCGCCGGGGCCCGCTACGAAACGCGCTTCCAGCTGGCATGGGTGTTCGGCGGCGTGTTGGCCACGCCGATCTCGCTGCCCGTCGAGGTGAGCATGATGGTGCTCACCGCGGTGTACATCCCGGCGCTCGTGCTGTTCCTCCGTGGGGAGCGCGAAGCGCGGCGGCACGAGGATGCGTTGCCGGATCCGATGATCGGCGCGTACGACCGCCTGGCCGAGGCGCGCACGGCGTGGGAAGCCGGACGGCTGCGAGTGGCGATTCTCGATGCTGCATCGGCGACCGACCTCGCGTTGAGCGTGGGCGGCGCACGCCACGACCACGCCGCTCGTGAGGCGCTCGACTCGCTACGGGTCACGGCGATCGACCCGGAGGCCACCGTGCGCGAGCGCGATGCGCTGCGCTCGCTGCAGCTCGCCTCCCGCCTGATCGCCCCCGATCCGGAGTGAGTGTGGGCTATTGCGGTTCGGCCAGGTAACCGGTGGCGTCGATGATGACGTGGGTGGTGCGCAGGGTGAAGATGCAGATGGTGCCGGTGGGGGAGAGGCCGATGATGGCGCCGTTGGGGATGGTTTGTCCGTCGGCGTAGTTGAGGGTGGAGGCGTTGGGTTGTTCGCCGCAGGGGTAGATGGTGGCGAAGCCGCGTCCTTGGGGTTGGGTGATGGTGACGTTGGCGATGAGGGCGCGGGCGTCGGTGGGGATGCCGGGGCGTCCGGCGATGTCGACTTCGAGGACGGTGCCGGCGGGGTTGGGGCCGATGCCGGCGAAGCGTCCGTCGATGGTGTCGAGGTTGGGCCCGGTGCGCGTTTCGAGCAACCGCACCGGCTCGATCGTGGTCACGTCGATGTCGGGCGGGAGATATCCCGTGGCGTCGACGATCACGTCGGCGGTGCGCAGGGTGAAGATGCACACCGATCCGCTCGGCGACAGTTGGATCACCGCGTTGTTGGGGATCGTCTGACCCGCTGAGTAGTTCAGCGTCGAGGCGTTCGGTCGCTCGCCACAGGGATAGATCGTGGCGAACCCGGTTCCTTGGGCACCGGTCACGGTCACGTTGGCGATGACCGCACCCGCCGTGGTGGGGATGCCGGCGCGCCCGGCGATGGGCAGCTCGAGGAACGTTCCGCCCTCGACCGGCCCAATGCCGGTGAAACGGTCGTCGATCGTGGCCAATCCCGGCCCGTTGCGCGTCTCCAAGAGTCGGGCAGGCGCGATCGTCTCGATCGGCGAGCCACCGGGCAGGTAGCCGGTGGCGTCGATGATGACGTGGGTGGTGCGCAGGGTGAAGATGCAGATGGTGCCGGTGGGGGAGAGGCCGATGATGGCGCCGTTGGGGATGGTTTGTCCGTCGGCGTAGTTGAGGGTGGAGGCGTTGGGTTGTTCGCCGCAGGGGTAGATGGTGGCGAAGCCGCGTCCTTGGGGTTGGGTGATGGTGACGTTGGCGATGAGGGCGCGGGCGTCGGTGGGGATGCCGGGGCGTCCGGCGATGTCGACTTCGAGGACGGTGCCGGCGGGGTTGGGGCCGATGCCGGCGAAGCGTCCGTCGATGGTGTCGAGGTTGGGCCCGGTGCGCGTTTCGAGCAACCGCACTGGCTCGATCGTCACCGCACCGTCCACTTCGTCCGGTGGTGGCGGCGTCGGCGGCTCTGGCGGTTCGGGTGGATCGGGCGGCGGTGGCGTGGCGGCAGCCGTGATCGAGGTGAACGTGGCCGTTACGCCGCCGACGTCGACGGTCGTGACGACCGACGCACTCGTGGCGTTCGCCGCGGTGTGTCGTAGCCGGACACGGTCGCCAGCTTCGACCACTGCGGCCGCGGCGGTGAACGGACCGTCGTTCACCGAGTACGTCCCCGCCACCACGCTGATCGCCGCTGGGCGGTTGAATCCGCTGAGGGTGACCTCACTCGATGTGCGCACGCTCGCTTGATCGACATCGTTCTGGTTCGCAAAGGAGAACGCGTCGGGGGTGGTGTCGTTGGCTTCGACTGCGCCGACGTCGCAGCGTGTGCCGACCGGCCGAGCGGCGCCCCGCTGGTCGATCGTTTCGACGCAGGCGTCGAGCGCGTCGATCACCGGTGACGAGGCGAGCGGAGCGCGGGTGGCCGTCGGGCCACCGTTGTCGCCGAGCGGTGCCAGCCCGAGGTCGTCGACCAGCACGGTTGTTGGAGTCGAACCGCACGTGGTGACCGCCGATGCCGAGGCCTCGATCGTCCCGGTGGTGTCCGGCGCATCTGGTGCGCCCACGCCCACACAGTTGAGTGGTGAGCCGAGCGGGTCGCCGACCGCCGACCGCACGATGTCGAGTGAGCCCGCGCCACCTGCGTCCGTGCGCACGTTGGCGGCCGTTGGGGCGCGGTTGGACACGATTGTTGAGGCCTCGATGTCGATCGTGGCGATGCCGTTGCTCCACAAACCGCCGCCCTCGTCGTCGGCGGTGTTGTCGGACAGCGTCGAGTTGTTGACCACGATGGCCTGGTCGCCCACCGTGTAGACACCACCACCGAGTCGATCGGCATCGTTCGCGGCGATCGTCGATCGTTCGAGTTCGGCGACCCCGCTGCCGTTCAGTGAGATGCCACCGCCGTCACCGGCCTGGTTGTTCTCGATCGTGGTGGTGGCGACGCGGGCGGTGCCCACCAGGGCCAGCCCACCGCCGTGACCCGCGCCGCCGCTGGTCGTGCCGCTACCACCGTCGCCTGCGGTGTTCATCGCGAGCGTGGAGCCGTCGACGGTCACGGTTGCCGTGGCCAGCAAACCCCCGCCGCCGTTGCCCCCGGCGCCACCGGCCTGGCCGTTGCCCCCGTCGCCGGCCCGGTTGTCGGTGATCACCACGCCATCGACATCGATGTCGTCGGCGAGCCCCGTACCCGACAACGACACACCGCCGCCGTCACCGCCCGCGCCACCAGTGCCAGTGGTAGTGACGCCACCGTCGCCGGCGGTGTTGTCGACGATCTCGACATCGTCGATGTCGGCGGCCGCCGCGACGAGTATCACCGCGCCGCCATCGCCGCCATCGCCACCGTTTCCACTGTTGGCCGAGCCGCCGTCGCCGGACGAGTTGTTGGCGACGACCCCGCCCTGCAGGGTGAGGTCGCCGTTGATCCAGAGGCCGCCGCCGTCGCCGCCGTCGCCGCCGTCGGACGATGCGGTGGCGTCGCCGCCCGCCCCCGCATGGTTGCCATCGGTCGACGAGACGCCCCCGATCGTCGAGTCGGTCACCACCGTGGCGCCAAAGCTGGCCACGCCACCACCGCGTCCGCCGCGTCCGGCAGGTTCTGTGCTCCCGGTGCCGCCGTCGCCCGCCCGGTTGGCGGTGATGGTCGTGCGCTCCACTGTGAGGTCGCCAGCGGATCCGTCGACGTACAGGCCTCCCCCGTCGCCGGCGGGGAAGGAGTTGGTCGAGTCGTCTGCACCGTGGCCGGCGCGGTTGTCGTGCACTTCGGAGTCGGTGACGGCGAGCGAGCTGTCGAACACGGCGACCCCGCCGCCGCTGCCACCGTTGCCGCTCCCGGTGCTGTTGGCGCCGTCGCCGGCCTCGTTGGCGGTGACGGCCACGTCGGTCAACGTGACGTCGCCGGAGCCCTGCGATCTGAGACCACCTCCAGAGGCGTCGCGTCGAGTGTTGTGGCTGGCCGTGCTGAGGTCGCCGCCGGTGATCACGACGCGTTCGATCCTCAGCGCACCAGCGCCGAAGTGGTCGATCACCCGCTCGGTGGTACAGCCGTCGGCGACGCTGATCGTCGCTCGCCCCGGACCGGCGAACGTGATCGTCACGTCGTCGCCGGTGTCGATGTCGAGGTCGCCGTCGAGGTTGTCGTCTTCGTTGGTGCCGCACGCGAGCTCGAACGGGCCCGCGTTGGCGAGCGTGATCGTGTCGGGTGCGGTGTTCTCGAGGGCGTCGTTGATGTTGTCGACTGCGCTCCGCAGCTCGGCAGTGGAGGCAACCGTGAGGTTGGTTGGCGACAACGTGAGCGGTGGGTTGGTCGGGTCGATGATGGTGCTGTCGTCGGCTTCGACCGCGCCGATGTCGCACGATCCGGGCGCCGGGAACGGGCGGGCCGAGCCCCGTTGATCGGTGGTCTCGACGCACGCCACGGCGTCGAGCAGCGGTGACGCCGGGAGCGGGAACCGCGTCGCCGTCGGACCGCCGTGGTCGCCGATGCCGCTGAGTTCGAGCGACGGTACGAGCGTCGACAGGCCACACGACTGCACGCCGCCGTCTTCGACGACGTCGAACGACACGTCGACGTTGTTGCAGTTGGCGGCGCCGCCCGGTGAGCCGCCGATCGCCGAGCGTTGGATCGTCAGCGTGCCGCTGCCGCCGCCCCCGGCGACCTCCTCGGCCGATGTGCTGGCATCGTTGCTCGTGATCGTGGTCGCCGAGATCGTGAGGGACCCGGGCGCGTTCATCCACACACCGCCGCCAGATCCGCCGGCGGTGTTGTCGTCGATCGTCGAGTTGACGATGGTGAACAACTCGTCGCCGAATGTGCCGATTCCGCCGCCGTCGTCGCCTGCCGCATTGCCGGCGATCGTCGACCCGCGCACCTCGAACTCTCCTGCGCTGAGGCGCACCCCACCACCGTCGCCGGTGGTAGCCGTGTTGCCGGTGACCGATGAGTCGACGAGCGACCCTTCGCTCGGGCGATCGAGTGCGCTGCCCCCGACGTACAGGCCACCGCCGTCGCCGCCGGCCGTATTGGCGTCGATCGTCGACGTGGTGACGTAGAGCGAGGTGTCGAGCGCAGCCGCAATCGCACCGCCGTCGCGGCCTGCGACGTTGCCTTGGAAGTGCGTGTCGGTGAGGCGCGCCGTCGGATCGGCCGCGCCGAAGCTGCGCAGGTTGATGGCGCCGCCATCGCCACCGACGCCACTACCGCCGCTGCCCGCCGCACCGGCCAAATTGCCGTCGAACGAGGTACCGACGATCGTCATGTCGTCGGTGGTGTCCACGCTCGCATCGTCGTCGCCCCCGGCGAACTGGATGGCTCCGCCACTGCCGCCGCTGCCCCCGCTCGTTGTGCCGTCGCCGCCGTCGCCCGCGTGGTTGACGTCGAACGTCGAGACACCGTCGATCGTCAGGTTCCCCGATCCGGCCACCGACACGGCGCCGGCGTCACCAGCGGCACCACCCGAACCGCTCGTACCGTCGCCGCCATCACCTGCGCGGTTGTTGGTGAACGCGACGTTCGTGAGGGCCACCGCAGTGGTCGAGGCGAGCGCGCCGCCGTCGTCGCCGGATCCACCCGACTGGCCATCGCCACCCGCGCCCGATCGATTGCCCGAGAAGGTGGCGTCGGTGATGTCGATCGGCCGTCCGCTGTAGATGCCGCCGCCCTGGCCGCCGTCGCCGCCGGACCCGGCGGGATCGGCGACTCCGTCGCCAGCATGATTGTCGGTGACCTCGATGTCGTTGGCGACCAACGATCCGGACCACATGGCGATGCCGCCGCCCCGACCGCCATTCGGTGCCCCGACCACGCCGTCGGCCGCACGGTTGTTGTCGACGATCACATCGGTGAGCTGGAGCGTGTCGCCGAATCGGAAGCGCAGTCCGCCGCCGCTGCGGTCGAAGTTGCTCGTGGCCGTGGTGGCGCTGAGATCGCCATCGGCGATGCGGATGCGCTCGAGCGTCAACGCTGCGCCGGACGCCCGGTGATCGATGACTCGTTCGGTGGTGCAGCCGCCCCCGCTCTGGTCGATCGCGATGGTTGCGTGGCCTGGGCCGGCGAAGGTGATGGTCAGATCGTCGCTGCCGGTGATGTCGAGATCGCCGTCGACGTTGGCGTCTTCGTCGGTGCCGCAACTGAGCAGGTACGGGCCCGCATTCGTCAGCGTGATGGTGTCGGCAAGGCTGTCACTGGAGCCATTCAGTGTGCTCACCGCAGCCCGCAGCTCGGCCGAGTCGGCGACGTCGATCGTCGTCGACGCATGCACCGGCGGTGGACCGGCCACCACCGCCACCGTGCCGGCGAGGCCCGCAAGGGCACACACGGCAGCGAATCGTCGAGGCGACCGGAAACTGGGCAGCGCAGGCACCGGTCGACAAGACCACGTCGCCGTGATCTGGGCGTGAACCGGGCGTGCGCTACTGCGGCGTCGCCTCGGCCACGGAGGCGCCGGACTCTCCGGCCTCGACCACGAACTCCCACGTGGGGGCGTCGTCGACCGTGGCGTAGCGGACGGCGGTGACGTCGATGCTCGGTGCCGGGGGCGGGATATCGGCGACCACGAACATCACGCCATCTTGACGGACGGGTTCGCCGGGTTCGTTCGGGTCGACAGCGTCATCGGGGTCGTCGGCGAAGCGAATCGTCGCCGTGTCGACCATCGCTTCGACCACCGCCGCCTGCACACCGATGTCGATGGTTCCCCCGCCCGCCGAGGCGACGAAGATCACCGGGAGTTCGATGTTGCCGCGCTCGTCGACAACCGGCTCTTGCTGCTCGACCTCCCACTGGATGATCGCGCTGTACACGCCCGCGGGGGTGACGTCGTCGCCGTCGACGACGTTGTCGTCGCCGCTCCCACACGCGCCGGTTGCGATGGCGAAACACAGCGTGGCGACGCCGACGGCGATGGCTGACCCCTGCGCCGACCGTGTCACCTTGCCTCCCCCGATCACGTCGTCACGTTAACGGTGCGCCGTGACCACCCCAGTTCGTGCGTACTATTCCACGCAACTGTTGCATTCCAAGGAGATGCTCGATATAGTACGCAATGTACAGAACGCCATGCACCACTGCGAGATTCGCAGCACGGTTCGCAGCGCAGAGAGGTTCACCATGCGAGACCAGATCAACGATCGATTCAACGACTTCACCGATTCTCTCGACGAGCAGGTCCGCCGTGCCGGCGAGACCTTCAACGAGAACGTCACCACACCCGCCACCGAGACCGCCGACCGCGTGCTCGATGCGGTGCTCGACGCCAACCGGCGCGCCGTCGACTTCGCCGTCACCACGGCCGACCGGGTGCAGGAGTACACCGGCGACCTGCCGATGGCCGATCGCCTGCCGACACCCGCCGAGACCGGCGAGCGCTATCTCGACTTCGTCGAGCGTGCGGTGCAGATGAATCGCGACTTCAACCAGCGCGTCGCCTCGATGATCGAGACGCCCGCCGCTGCGCCCAAGCCGGCCGCGAAGCGCCCGAGCGCCACGGCGACCAGCACCAAGACCGCCAAGAAGGCGAGCGCCAAGAAGACCAGCAAGAAGGCGAGCGCCAAGAAGACCAGCACGAAGGCGGACACCACTGCCTGAGTCCGCCGAAGAGCGTTCCGGCGCCGACGACCCGCCCCCCGAGTCGTCGGCGCCGGGCGTCGCCGCGCTCGGCGAGTTCATCCGCAGCCAGCGGAGGGTCGCCGAGCTCTCTCAACGCGAGTTGGCACGGCTCGCCGACCTGTCCGACGCCTACCTGAGCCAGCTCGAACGGGGCCTGCACGAACCATCGGTGCGCGTCCTCAACGGACTGGCGCGTGCGTTGAACGTGCCCAACGAGCGACTCGTGCGCTTTCTCGGGCGAGATGACCACGACGGTGCCGACGAGGTGACGACCGAAGAGGTGATCGCCGGCGACCTGCGTCTCACCTCGGCGCAGCGCCAGTCACTGCTCGAACTGCTGGCGGCCTTCCTCGCAGCGAACGACGCGATCGACGACGGCGCCTGAACCGCCGGCTGCGCAACACCGGCACTCGACCGGTGTGCCGCGCCGAGTTGTCGTCACCGTTGTCATCGCCGTTCTCATCACCGTTGTCGTCGCCGACATCCGGTGCATTGAACGCGGTGGACGGATATGCAGATGTCGTTATATCCTCTGCGGATGGAACGTCGCCCGATCGCTGCTGCGGTCGATGCCCTGCGCGCCCTCGGCGAGTCGAGCCGCTTGCGCATCGTGGCCGTGCTGCGCCACGGCGAACTGACCGTCACCGATCTCACCGAGGTGCTCGGCCAGAGCCAACCGCGCGTCTCGCGCCATCTGCGCGTGCTCTTCGATGCCGGCATGATCGTCAAGCACCGAGAAGGCAGCTGGTCGTTCTTCCGACTCGCCGACGACGCCGCTGCACTGGTCGACGACGTGCTCGCCCATGTCGACCCCGGCGACGCCGACGTGGCCCACGACCGCGCCCGGCTCGATGACGTGCGGCGACGTCGAGCGGTCCTGGCCGACGAGTACTTCGAACAGATCGCATCCTCGTGGGACGAGGAGCGAGCGCTGCATGCGTCGGTCGACGCGGTCGAGGCCGCCATCGTCGACGCGGTCGGCGACGTCGACATCGACCGGCTCGTCGACCTCGGTACGGGCACCGGCCGCATGCTGCAGTTGTTGGGTGCCGGCAGCACCAGGGCACTCGGCGTGGACGCCAGTCATTCGATGTTGTCGGTGGCGCGGGCCAACCTCGACGACGAGACGCTGCGCCACTGTGAACTTCGGCAGGGTGACGTGTATCGCCCGCCGCTCGACGCACAGTCGTTCGACCTGGCGATCGTCCATCAGGTGTTGCACTACCTAGACGACCCAGAGCGGGCGATCGCCGAAGCCGCTCGTCTCCTCGCACCCGGCGGCCGGTTGCTCGTTGTGGACTTCGCGCCGCACCAGCACGAGTTCCTGCGCGCCGACCACGCCCATCTGCGGCTCGGGTTCTCCCACGAACAGCTGCGTGGCTATGCCCTCGCTGCCGGGCTCGGCGATGTCGAGCTGACCGACCTCGAACCGCCCGCCGGTAACGACGGGCTCACGGTCACCATCTGCGTGGCACGTGCCGACGACGTCGAGGCCGACGATGAATTGGAAGGCGCCGCATGACCGATAACCGCGCGAACCACGCCGCAACCCGGTCGCCGGGGGGCTCTCGGAGCCAGCCCAGTGCGGCCGACGCCATCCGCGCGCTCGCCGCAGAGCGCATCGTCATGCTCGACGGCGCGATGGGCACCGAGATCCAACGGCTCGGGTTGAGCGATGCCGATCTCCGCGGTGAGCGCTTTGCCGATCACGCGCGCGACCTGTCCGGCAACAACGAGTTGCTCGTGCTCACCCAGCCCGACGCCATGCGCGACATCCATGTCCGCAACTGCGATGCCGGCGCCGACATCATCGAGACCAACACCTTCTCGGCCACGCGCATCGCGCAGGCCGACTACGGCACCACCGAACTCGTCCGCGAGCTGAACGTCGCGGCGGCGCAGTTGGCCCGCGAGGCGATCGACGACGCGCACGGCCGCGACGGACGTCGGCGGTTCGTCGCCGGAGCCGTCGGCCCGACCAACGTCACCTTGTCGATCTCGCCACGCGTCGAGGACCCGGGGTACCGGGCGGTGTCGTTCGCCGAACTAGCCGATGCATATCAGGAGCAGATCGAAGCGCTCGCCGAAGGCGGCGTCGACCTGCTGTTGATCGAAACCATCTTCGACACGCTGAATGCCAAGGCGGCGATCGTCGCCGCACGACGGGCAATGCGGCGGCTCGACGTGCACTTGCCGCTGATGATCTCGGGAACGATCACCGATCGGTCGGGACGCACGCTGTCGGGGCAGACGCCCACGGCGTTCTGGCACTCGATCCGCCACGCCGAGCCACTGACCGTCGGCCTCAACTGTGCGCTCGGCGCAGCCGAGATGCGGCCGCACATCGCGGAGATCGCGGCGATCGCCGACACCCTCGTGTGTGCCTATCCCAACGCGGGACTGCCCAACGAGCTCGGTGGATACGACGAGACCCCGGCGACCACGTCGAGCATCCTCGGTGAGTTCGCCGAGGCCGGATTGCTGAACGTCGTCGGCGGGTGCTGCGGTACAACCACCGCGCACATCGCCGCCATCGCCGACGCAGTCGCCACCCTGCCGCCGCGTGTGGTGCCCACGCGCCCGCCGCGCCTGGAGTTGAGCGGGCTCGAGCCGTTTGCGCTCACCGACGACATCCCCTTCGTCAACGTCGGCGAGCGCACCAACATCACCGGATCGGCGCGCTTTCGTCGCTTGATCAAAGAGGGCGACTACCCGACGGCACTCGACGTTGCCCGGCAACAGGTCGACAACGGCGCGCAAGTGATCGACGTCAACATGGACGACGGCCTGATCGACGGGGTCGAGGCCATGGCCCGATTCTGCAACCTGATCGCCTCCGAGCCCGACATCGCCCGCGTGCCGATGATGATCGACTCGTCGAAGTTCGAGGTGATCGAAGCCGGGCTGCAGTGCGTGCAGGGCAAGTCGATCGTCAACTCGATCTCGCTCAAAGAAGGCGAAGCGGCGTTTCGCGAGCAGGCGCAGACCTGTCTCGACTACGGCGCCGCAGTGATCGTCATGGCCTTCGACGAGCAGGGCCAGGCCGACACGGCCGATCGGAAGGTGGAAATCGCCGCTCGTGCGTACCGGTTGTTGGTCGACGACATCGGGTTCCCAGCCGACGACGTCATCATCGATCCCAACATCTTCGCCGTCGCCACCGGTATCGAAGAGCACGACCGGTACGGCCTCGACTTCATCGAGGCCACGCAGCGGATCACCGACGAACTCCCGCACGTCAACGTGTCGGGCGGGGTGTCGAACCTCTCGTTCTCGTTCCGCGGCAACGACGCAGTGCGCGAGGCGATGCACTCGGTGTTCCTGCTGCACACCATTCGCGCCGGGATGCGGCTCGGCATCGTCAACGCCGGCCAACTCGCGGTGTACGAGCAGATCGACCCCGAGCTCCGTGAGTTGTGTGAAGACGTGGTGCTCGCCCGCCGACCCGACGCCACCGAGCGGCTCCTCGAAGCGGCCACGCGGTTTGCCTCAGCCGGCGGCGAGGAGGTCGACGAGGCGGCCGCCGAGTGGCGCAGCTGGCCGGTCGAGCAACGCCTCGAGCACGCGCTCGTCAACGGCATCACCGCACACATCGACGACGACGTCGAGGAAGCGCGCGTCGCCGCCGGCCGCGCCGTCGAGGTGATCGAGGGCTCGCTGATGACCGGCATGAACGTGGTCGGCGACCTGTTCGGTGCCGGCAAGATGTTCCTCCCGCAGGTGGTCAAGTCGGCGAGGGTGATGAAGCAGGCCGTGGCCTACCTCACGCCGTACATCGAGGCCGAAGGTTCCGAAGACGAAGCCGCAGCGACCAGCGCCGGACGCGTGCTGATGGCCACGGTGAAGGGCGATGTCCACGACATCGGCAAGAACATCGTTGGTGTGGTGCTCGGGTGCGCCAATTACGAGGTGATCGACCTCGGCGTGATGGTTCCGGCGCAACAGATTCTCGACACCGCCGTCGAACGCGACGTCGATGTGGTCGGACTGTCGGGGCTGATCACACCCTCGCTCGACGAGATGGTCAACGTGGCCAGCGAGATGGAGCGACGGGGGCTCGACTACCCGCTGCTGATCGGTGGCGCCACCACCAGCCGGTTGCACACCGCGTTGAAGATCGACCCTGCCTACCACGGGCCCGTCGTGCACGTGGCCGACGCCAGTCGCGCCTCGACAGTGATCTCCAGCCTGCTCTCCGACGAGGCGCGGTCGCCGTTCATGGCCGACATCGCCGCCGACTACGCCCGCGTCACCGCACGCCACGCCGAGGCCAGCGTGGAACGCGAGCGCATCTCGCTCGACGCGGCCCGCCGTAACCGGCTGCGCGCCCGTTTCGACGACAGCACGGTGTTCGCTCCGACGTACACCGGGACCCGAGTGGTCCGCGACATCGACGTGGCCTCGCTCGTCGACGTGATCGACTGGACGCCGTTCTTCCGTACCTGGGGCATCCGCTCGAAGTACCCCGAAGTGCTCGAGGATCCCGAGTTCGCCGAAGCTGCGCAGTCGTTGTTCGACGATGCTCAGCGAATGCTCGAACGGATCGTCCACGAGCACTGGTTGCATCCGGCCGCCGTGGTTGGGTTCTGGCCGGCCAACGCCGAAGACGACGACGAGATCGCCGTGTACAGCGACGACACCCGCCGAGCCGTGCGCGCCCGGTTCGAAGGCATCCGGCAACAGGCGGCCCGCCGCGACAACAAGCCGAACCTGTGCCTTTCCGATTTCGTTGCACCGCGCGGGATCGACGACTACATCGGCGGGTTCGTGGTGACCGTCGGTGCAGAAGAGATCGCCCTCGCCGAGCGGTTCGAGGCGGCCAACGACGACTACAGCTCGATCATGCTCAAGTCGCTCGCCGACCGGCTCGCCGAGGCGCTCGCCGAGCGGATGCACCAGCGGGTGCGTACCGAGTTGTGGGGGTACGCCCCCGACGAGCGACTCGACCCTGCGGCGCTCCTCAACGAGCGCTTTCAAGGCATCCGTCCAGCACCGGGGTATCCGTGCCAGCCGGACCACTCCGAGAAGGAGACCTTGTTCGAGTTGCTCGATGCCGAGGCGGCGATCGGTGTGCGGCTCACCGAGTCGTACGCGATGTGGCCGGGCTCGTCGGTGTCGGGCCTGTACTTCGCTCACCCCGAGGCCAAGTACTTCGGTGTCGGCAAGATTCAGCGCGACCAGCTCGAGGCCTATGCCAAGCGCAAGGACTGGAGCATCGACGAAGCCGAGCAGCTGCTGGCCCCGATCTTCGACGGCTGACCGCCGCCCAGCGACGTACCGTTCGCCGCTACTGCGATGTCGGCGACGTCACTCTGACCGGATCTGCTGCGCGCGGTTCGTACGGCCCGAAGCGGAAGAGGGCGACGAGTCCGAGACTCAACGCGGCGCCGACGAACAGCACCGCGGTGGTCGACGCGGTGGTGAGCACGAGCGCCGCGCCGAGCGGGCCGACGGTCTGGCCGAGGCGCGCCGCTCCCACCGACACCGAGATGATCGCCGCACGGTGCTCGGCCGGCGCCAGCTCGGTGATGCGATCCTGCACACCGGGAATCAGCACCCCTTCACCTGCGCCGTAGACGAGTCCGCCGATCACGAGGACGAGTGCCGTTGTTGCCGCGCCGACCAAGGCGAACCCCGCGGCGAAGAGCAGCGCGCACACGACGAACAGGGCGCGTCCGCCGAACCGGGCGCGCAGACGGCCGAGGTTGAACGCCACGATCGTCGATGACACGGCCGGCAATGCGAGGAACACGCCGCGCACCCCGGCGTCGTAGCCGAACTGCTCTTCCAGGTGCAGCGGTAGCGCAGAGAGATAGACCCCGAAGATCAACACGAACGCGGCCGCGCCGCCGGCGAGCATCACCATGATCTCGGGACGGCGAGCGACCGTCCCGACGCCAGCGAGCTGTTGGCGGATGGTTCGTGAGCGATCTGGTGCCCGCGGTTCCAGCACCTTCATCGCCAGCAGCGCGGTGGCCAGCGCCACGCCGTAGGGGGCCAGTGCGGCTCGCCACCCGGCGAGCTGGGTGAGCACGCCACCGAGGAGCGGGAAGACCGCGATGCACACGGTGAGGAACGCCGCGTTGCGGCCGATGACGCGCGTCCGATCGGCGCCCGACCAGTGGTCGCCGATCAACACCACAGCGAGGTTGATGAGTCCCGCACCGCCGAGGCCCATCCCCAGCCGCGCCGCGATCAACGCGGGGAAGGTTGGGGCGAGTACCGCGGCGATGCCGAAGCCGCCGAAGGCCAACAAACACGGCACCAGCACTCGTCGGCGCCCGTATCGGTCGGCGAGTACGCCGACGATCGGCGCGATCACGACGCCGGGGAGCGATGCCGATGCGATCAACACGCCGGCACCGCTGTCGCCGACCCCGAACTCGTCGAGAATGTCGGGGATCGCCGGCGACAACAGCGTGTTGGCCATGATCCCCGTCGCTGTGATGGCCAACACCAACCCGATGATCGGCCGGCGATCGGTCACCGACGCACACTACGCGTCCGGGCCGCGGTTCGATGCCTGGTGTCGAACGTGCGGCCGAATCCGAGCCGGCCGCGAGCGGTAGTGTTCGCCCATCGGAGAGGAAGCCACGTCGCAGGCGCTCATCGGTAGGGCGGACGAACAGCAACAGCTGCGCGACTTGCTCGGCGAGTACGCACTCGTCACCCTCTTCGGTCCCGGCGGCGTCGGTAAAACGACGCTGGCGATGCAACTGGCCAGCGCCGTTTCCGACGACTACGAAGACGGGGTCGTCGTCGTCGAACTCAGCGGCCTCAGCGACGACGACGACGTGGTGGGCAGCGTTGCGCGCCAACTCGGCGCCACGTCGCTGGAAGGGTTCCGGTTGCGGGCCGCCGACGAGGACCTCCTCGTCGTGCTCGACAACTGTGAGTCGGCGCCCATTGCGAGCCGCACGATCGCCACCGATCTCGTGGCCAGCGGCGTCACGGTCGTCGCCACGAGCCGATCGCCGCTGCACGTGATGGGTGAACGTGTCGTCCCCATCCGACCGCTCGCAACCCCGGACGACGATCGCGAACCGGACGCCTCGATCACCCCCGCCGAACACCTCTTTCTCGTTCGAGCTGCCGAGGCGGGGTCCACGTGGGAGCACAGCGCGGCAAATCTCGCGGCGGTCCGCCGCGTGGTGCGACAACTCAGCGGTCTGCCGCTGGCGATCGAACTGGCCGCTGCCAGGTCACGTGTGCTCGCTCCGGCCGAGCTCGTCGAGTTGCTCGACCGACACCTCGACGTGCTGGTACGCCCCGGCGGATCGTCGGACCGCCACCACAGTCTGCGGTCGGCGATCGAGTCCAGTTACGAGCCGCTGAGCGAGGAACAACGGCACGTTCTCCGCTTCTTGTCGTTCATGTCGACCTCGTTCGACCTGCGTGTTGCCCATGCGGTCGCAGGGGGCGAGCGGGAGCAATTCGAAACACTCGAACTCATCTCCGATCTGGTCGATGCCTCGCTGGTCGATGTCCGCGAGACGCCCGCAGGACGAACCGAATACGTCCTGCTCGACTCGATTCGCGCCTACGGACGCGAACAACTCAGCCCCGACGAATGGAGCGACGCCGGCACGCGCTACGCCGACGCCATCACCGAACTTGCTGGTGAGACCGTTGCTGCCGCACTCGTGGCCTTCTCGCCGGAGGTCATGGCTGCGATTCGTGACAACACCAAGCATCTGATCAGCGCCATCGGGTGGTGCCTTGAAAACGACGCAACACCGGCCCGGGCGTATCAGATGTCGCTGCTCTTCTACGGGCCGAACGGGGCGACCGACGAGATCGCCGAGCTTGCCGCGCGCATCCGCTCCACCTGGGATCAAGACGCCCCGCTGCGTGCCGAGTCGTTTGCGGTGATGGGGTCGCTCACCTACCGCGTCGGCCGCTACGCCGAAGGGGCCGAACTCGCGGCCCAGGCGGCCGCCCACCCCGATGCCACGCCGATGGCCAAGTTCATGGCCAACCGCACCCTCGGTTACGAGGCAGCGATCCGCCGCGACGTCGAGGCGGCCGCCGCCTACATCGAGACAGCCATGTCGTACGGGCCGGCATTCAGCGCGGCCTTCGACCGCGAGATCCGTATCTCGCGCGCCGTCATGGAATGGAGTTCGGCCGGCAGCCGAGCAGCGGTTGAGTTGCTCGACGGCGTGATCGCCGAGGCCGCCGAGGCTGAGGAATGGGTCAACGTCGCCTGGGCGCGGACCGTGATGGGCTATCACTATCGATTGCTCGGCGACCTCGAGGCGGCGCGGCGGGTCATCACTCCCGCTGTCGAGGTCGCCGAACGGAGCGCGACCGCCTGGGCGCAGTTCACCGCGTACCGCTCGCTCGCGCTGCAGTCCGCGCTCGACAGCAGCTGGGAGGTCGCCAGCGAACACTTCCGCCGGGCCCTCGACACGGCGGCCCATATCGGCGATGTCGACTCGACGACGATCGTGCTCCGCTCGGCAGCGGGAGCGGCTGCCCACCTCGGCGAGGCCGACGTCGCTGCAGAACTCTCCCGGATCACGCCTCCCGGCCGTGGTGTCGCCGTGCCGCCGTCGCCCTTCGAAGCGGAGGAACGGGCGCTACGCGATCAGTACGCGGTGGCCGAGGGGTGCCGATCGAGGTATTGGTCCGGCGCGCCCGTGAGCTGCTCTCGGGCGACCCTGCACCGGCGAGCACCGAGTCCGCGAGCGTCCACGAGCCGGCCGCGATCGTCACCTTCGGCGACTACGAACTCGACACCGCGATGTGCGAGTTGCGCTGCGCAGGTGAGCGCGTCCCGATCGAACCGCAGGTGTACGACGTGTTGCTCCACCTCATCGAACGGCGCGGCAGGGTCGTGACCAAGAACGAACTGCTCGACGAGATCTGGGGTGACCGCTTCGTCTCGGAGAGTGCGCTGACGTCGCGCATCAAAGCGGCTCGACGGGCGATCGGCGACAACGGCAAGGACCAGCGATCGATCCGTACGATTCACGGCCGGGGCTTCACGTTCGTCGCTGACGTCGACGCGGCTGGCTAGTGGACCCGGGCCGTTCGACGACGCGGGCGTTCGTCGATCTGGCCTACTGATCGCTGATTCCGTGAATCAACGGTGGTCGGAGGCGTACCGTGGGCGGTGGCTGTCACGATCGACCGTCGACGTCGGCCAGGAGGGGACAGGATGAACGAACAAGCCCGAATCGGGATCGTCGAGGCCATTGGCACTGCAGTGCTGGTGATCGGCGGACCCGGCACCGCGATCTTCGCCACCGGCAGCTTCAACGAGGGCCTCAGCGTCGGCATCCTCGGCGTCTCGCTGGCGTTCGGCCTGAGCCTGTTGTGTATGGCCTATCTCATCGGCCGCATCACCGGCTGCCACATCAACCCGGCGGTCACGCTCGGCATGATCGTCACGGGCAAACTCGAAGCGGCGAAGTCGGCGCCCTACTTCGTCGGTCAGGTGATCGGTGGCATCGTCGGCGCGGCGATCATCTTCGTCACCCTCGCTGGGACCGACGGCTACCTCGACATCGCCCAGAGCGCCGGGTTCGCCTCGAACGGCTACGGCGAACACAGTCCAGGCGGCTTCGACCTGTTGTCGGTGGCGATCTTGGAGATCGTGATCACGGCGGTGTTCGTGCTCATCGTGTTGGGCACGACCGACGAGGACGGCGTGCCGAAGGGGTTCGGGCCGATCGCTGCGGGCCTGGGGCTCACGCTGGTCCACCTCATCTCGATCCCGGTGTCGAACACCTCAGTCAATCCCGCCCGGTCGATCGCCACGGCAGTGTTCCAAGGCGACTGGGCGCTCGGCCAGGTGTGGGCCTTCATCGTGTTCCCGCTCGTGGGTGCAGCGGTTGCCGGCGGCCTGTGGATCGTGCTCGGCCCGCAGCCTGGTCAGGCCGGGACGCCCGCGGAATGACCCTCCCGCAGCTTTGGGAAGCAATTCACGAGCCCTGATAACTTCGCCCCTGCGATGTCGGAGTTTCTCCGCGACTATTTGACCGTCATCTGGTTCGGCGCGGCCGCGCTGGCGATCGGTGCGATCCTGCTGGGCGCCGCCGCGCTCGTGCGGCCGTCGAGCCCGAGCTTCGAGAAGTCGATCGCCTACGAGTCCGGTGTCGATCCGGTGGGCATCGGCTGGTCGCAGAGTCAGATCCGCTACTACGTGTTCGCACTGCTTTTCGTGATCTTCGACGTGGAAGCCGTGTTCCTGTTTCCGTGGGCGGCGAACATCGAGCGGTACGGCACGTTCGGGCTGGTAGTGATGGTGATCTTCATCGTGCTGCTGCTCGATGGATTGGCGTATGCCTGGAAGCGAGGATTGCTGCGATGGGTCTAGTCGACCGCGGCCGCATGCCGGCGCCGCTCACCAAGTTGTTCAACATGAGTCGGTCGTACTCGTTGTGGGTGTACCAGTGGGGCCTCGCCTGCTGCGCCATCGAGATGGGCGCAGCCTTCGGCTCACCGCGCTACGACGTGATGCGCCTCGGCGTGATTCCTCTCCCGGCGAGCCCTCGGCAGGCCGACTTCGTGTGCATCTCGGGCACCGTGACCGATAAGATGGCCCCGGCGATCAAGCGGCTGTGGGAGCAGATGCCCGAGCCGAAGTACTCGATCTCGATGGGCTCGTGCGCCAACTGCGGCGGCCCGTACTGGGACAGCTACTCGGTCACCAAGGGTGTCGACCAGATCATCCCGATCGACGTGTACGTGCCCGGCTGCCCGCCGCGCCCCGAAGCGCTGCTCGAAGGTGTGGTGCTGCTGCAACAGCGCATCAAGAACGAGGACATGGCCGCCAAGTGGCGCGGCGACGAGTATCGCAACAACCGTCGGCAGTTCGAGGTCGACGATGGCGGGTACCGCACGCATGGCGTGTCGGGCGACCCGATCCCGAGCACGGTGCCGCCACGAGAGCCGATCGTGGTGGGCGGTGGCCCCATTGAGTGACGAAACGTCCACCGAAGGATCCGACGCCGACACGCTCGCACTGCCCGGCGACGGACTGCGCGAAGGCATCGTCGACGACCTGCGCACGCGTATCGGCGACGCGTTGATCGACAGCCACATCAGCCCCAACGACGACCTGTGGGTGCGCGTCACCACCGACGGTTGGAAAGAGACGGGCGCGGCGCTGAAGGCCGCGGGGCTCGACCACTTCTGCTTCCTGTCGGCGATCGACTGGATGCCCTCGCCCTACGGCACGGGTGAAGACGACCCCGACGCCGAGCCCAAAGAGCCCGACACCGAGATCGTCCAGGGCGTCACCGGCGGCGACACCCGTCTGCAGGTGTTTGCCCGGCTGACCGACGTGGAGCGACACGTGGGCGTCACCATCAAGGCCGACGTGCCCGACGACGAGCCCCTCGTCGACACGTGGACCGAATCGTTCGCCGGCGCCAACTGGCACGAACGCGAGTGCCACGAGATGTTCGGGATCGGCTTCCTCGGCCATCCCGACCTGCGCAACATGTATCTGCCGACCGACTTCGAAGGCCATCCGCTGCGCAAGGACTTCCCGTTGTTGGCCCGCATGGTCAAGCCATGGCCCGGCATCGTCGACGTCGAACCGATGCCCGAGTTCGAAGAAGAGAAGAAAGAAGACGAGTCGACGGAGGGTGAGTCGTCATGACCATGCTTTCTGATCGTCAGCAGCTGAGTTACATCGCGTCGCAGGCGGCCGATGCGCGGCTCAACGTGGAGCTCGAAACCGAGGGGATGACCCTCAACATCGGGCCGCAGCACCCGGCCACACACGGCACGCTGCGCATCATCTGCCGCCTCGATGGTGAGCAGGTGGTGTGGGCCGAACCGTCGGCGGGCTACATGCACCGCGGCTACGAAAAGCTCACCGAGGTGCGCACCTTCCCGCAGGTGACCACGCTCATCAACCGCATCGACTGGCTCGGCAGCTTCGCCAACGAGGTGCCGTTCATCCTGGCCGCCGAGAAGCTGATGGAGATCGAGGCGCCACCGCGCGCCCAGGTCATCCGCACGATCTTGTTCGAGCTGTCGCGCATCGCCAACGTGTCGTTGTTCCTCGGCGACCTCGGCGTGCAGATGGGCGCGATCACCCCGGTGTTCCTCGCCTTCCGCGACCGCGAGTACGTGCTCAACCTGATCGAAGGCGCCACCGGCGGTCGCTTCCACCCGAACTTCGACCGCATCGGCGGGCTCAAAGACGATCTGCCGAAGGGCTGGATCGACGAGACCCGCCAGGTGATGATCAAGCTGCAGCAGTTCTGCGACACCATCGAAGACCTGCTGTTCGGCAACGAGATCTTCCAGAGCCGCATGCGCGGCATTGGCATCATCCCGGCCGACATCGCCAAGAGCTACGGACTGTCGGGGGCCAACCTGCGAGCGAGCGGCGTCGACTACGACCTGCGTCGCGATCAGGAACTGCCGATGGCCTGGGACAAGGCCGACTGGCGGGTGTGGACCCACCCCGACGGCGACAGCTTTGCCCGGTGCTGGGTGCGTCTCCAGGAGACGCGCGAGTCGTGCAAGATCGTCGAGCAGCTCCTCGACCAGATCCCCGCCGGCCCGATCATGACCAAGGTGCCGCGGATCATCAAGGTGCCCGAGGGCGAGGCCTGGGTGTCCACCGAGAACCCGCTCGGTGAAATGGGCTACTACGTCGTGTCGAAGGGTGATCTCGGACCGTTCCGCGTGAAGATCCGCTCGGCCAGCTTCAACAACATCTCCGTCGTGCCATGGGCGCTCAAGGGTGTGTACGTCCCCGACGTGATCACGATCCTCGCCTCGCTCTACTTCATCCTCGGGGACATTGACAGGTAGTTCGTGAGCGCGCTTCTTGCTGTTGAGATTCCGTACTGGGGGCAGTCGCTGCTGCGCGTCCTCGGTGGGCTCGTCGCGGTGCTCTTGCCCGCCGGCACCATCGTCTACCTCTTCCTGTTCAAGATGATGTCGTTCATGCAGAGCCGACTCGGGCCGATGGAAGCCGGCCCCTACGGCTCGTTGCAGCTGGTTGCCGAGGTCGGCAAGTGGATGCAGAAAGAGGACCTCGCGCCAGAGAACGCCGACCGGACCATCTTCAAGATGGCCCCGCTGGTGGTGCTGGTGTCGACGTTCCTCCTCGTCGCCGTGATCCCCTTCGGTCCCGAGGCCTACTTCACCAACTTCACGGTCGGTGTGTTCTTCGGTCTGGCCGTCTCATCGATCAGCGTGCTGGGCATCCTCATTGCGGGCTGGGCGAGCGCCAACAAGTACTCGCTGCTCGGCGGCCTGCGCGCCGCCGGTCAGCTGATCGCCTACGAGCTGCCGCTCATCTTGGCCACCCTCGGCGTGGTCATCCAGGCCGAGTCGATGAACTTCCAAGAGATCGTCGTCGCCCAGAACACCGGGGCGATCTTCGGTTTCGAGTGGCTCGGCAACCCGTTCATCTTCACCCAGTTCATCGGGTTCGTGATCTTCATGATCGCAGTGCAGGCCGAGCTCACCCAGGCGCCGTTCGACATGCCGATCGCCGAGTCCGAGCTCGTGTCGGGGTACATGACCGAGTACTCGGGGTTCCGCTTCCTGATCTTCTTCATCGCCGAGTTCGCCACCGCCGGAATCTTCGCCCTCATCGCCTCGCTGCTGTTCCTCGGCGGATGGGGTGTGCCGTTCGTGTGGTTCGGTTGGGACACCCTCGACGACGTCAGCTGGTGGATGAACCTCGTTGGTCCGCTGATCATGCTGACCAAGATGCTGCTGCTGACCTTCATCATCATGTGGGTCCGCTTCAGCTACCCCCGCTTCCGCGAGGACCAACTGCAGACCTTCGCATGGAAGGTGCTGATCCCCCTCTCGCTCGCCAACATCGGTGTCACGGCCATCTTGAAGGTGGCCGTGTGATCCAGGAGATTCGTTGATGCCCAAGGTTCCCGGCCTGATCAAAGGACTCGGTGTCACCCTCGGCACACTCGGCAAGACCGTGACCGAGGGTGCCGCCACCGTGCAGTATCCGCACGAGAAAGAGGCGCCACCCGTGCGCGCCCGCGGTGTGATCGCACTGCACGAAGGCAACTGCACGGCCTGCATGTTGTGCGCCCGCTCGTGCCCCGACTGGTGCATCTACATCGAAGGCCACAAGCAGCTCGCCCCGCCGCGACGGGCAGGCGGCAAGCCGCGTCAGGTCAACCATCTCGACCGCTTCGACATCGACTACGCGCTGTGCATGTACTGCGGGATCTGTGTCGAGGTGTGCCCGTTCGACGCGCTGTTCTGGAGCCCCGAGTACGAGTACTCCGAGCCGCGCATCGCCGACCTCCTGCACGACAAGGAGAAACTCGGCGAGTGGATGGAGACGGTGCCCGAGGCCCCGGCCCTCGAGGCGGGAGCACAGTCGAAGTGAGCGTCGAATGGTGAGCGTCCCCGTGAGGTCGATCCGTTGATCGCCCAAGCTGCATCCGACAGCATCAACGTCGCCCAGAACGTCGGCTTCGGCATCATTGCCGCGCTGATGATCTTCGCTGCGTTGAGCGTGGTCACCACGCGCAACGTCGTGCACGCCGCCCTGTGGCTCGTGCTCGTGTTGGCGGGCGTCGCCGCCCAGTACATCCTCGCCGCCGCCGAGTTCGTCGCGGCGTCGCAGGTGCTCGTGTACATCGGCGCCGTGATGGTGCTGTTCTTGTTCGGCATCATGTTGACCCGCGCCCAGATCGGCAAAGAACGCGGTCTGAACAACCCCACGTGGGCACTCGGTATCCCCGTTGCGGTGGTGCTGCTCGGCCTGCTCGCCTGGGTGATCATCGACGCCTACGAAGACGACGTGTTGCCCGACCGTGGTCCGACTCCGACCGTGGCGCTCTCCGACCAGTTCCTGTCGATTTACCTGATCCCGTTCCTCGCCTTGTCGTTCGTGCTGCTCGCCGCCGCCATCGGCGCCATCGTCCTCGCCAGGAAAGATCGGTAAGCCGTGCTCGCTGTCAACTTCCTCCTACTGGGCGCGGTGTTGTTCTGCATCGGCGTGTACGGCGTGATCGCCCGACGCAACGCGGTGCTCGTGTTGATGTCGATCGAGCTGATCCTCAACGCCGTCAACCTCAACCTCATCGCCTTTGCGCTGATGAACGGCAGCGTCGACGGTCAGGTGTTCGCGCTCTACGTCGTGGCCATCGCTGCTGCCGAAGTGGGCGTCGGTTTGGCGATGGTGCTGATGATCTACCGCAACCGTCGCTCGATCGCCCTCGATGAGCTGTCGGAGATGAAGGGCTGATGATGCTCGCTGCAGATGCTGCGCAGCTGTCGTCCGGCTGGTTCCTCGAGAACGCCTGGCTGATCGCCCTCGTCCCCGCCATCGGGTTCGGGCTGATCATCGCCTTCGGCAAGAAGATGCCCATGAAGGGCTCCGAGATCGGCCTGCTGTCGATGGCCATCTCGACCGTGCTCGCCAGTGGCGCGGCGATCCAATGGATCCAGCGCACGAACTCGGGCGACGACGGCGAAGAAGCGGTCGGCCTCATTCAGGCGTTCGGCCGCTCGCTGCCGTCGGTATCGGAAGGTGGCGAGGTCGAACCGTTCATCGAACCCGTGGTGTCCACCTGGGTGTGGTGGCAGAACTCCGGCCTCGAGTTCGGCATCGGCTCGAGCGTCGACGGCCTGGCCATCCTGCTGCTCTGGCTCGTCGCATTCATCTCCCTGCTCGTGCAGGTGTTCAGCCTCGACTACGTACGCGGCGACCGCCGGTACACGCACTTCTTCGCCGCCCTCACGTTGTTCTCGGCGGGCATGCTCGTGATGGTCATGGCCGAGAACATGGTCCAGCTGATCCTCGGCTGGGAGATCATGGGCCTGTGCTCGTTCATGCTGATCGGGCACTGGTGGGAGGAGTACCCCAACGCCCGGGCCGCGTTGAAGGCGTTCTTCACCGTGCGCGTCGGCGACGTCGGCCTGCTCGTCGGCACCGCCATCATCTTCTTCGGCGCCAACCAGTGGGCGGTCGACAACCTCGACTCGAACGGGTTCAACATCGCCGCCATCCAAGCCTGGGCGCTGTCGGGCGAGGGATCGCACATCCTGCTGCTGATGGGCGCAATCGCCCTGTTCATCGCCTGCATCGGCAAGTCGGGTCAGTTCCCGCTGCACACCTGGTTGCCCGACGCCATGGCCGGACCCACCCCGGTGTCGTCACTGCTGCACAGCTCGACGATGGTCGTGGCCGGTGTGTTCCTGGTCGCTCGCATCTACCCGGTGTTCTGGCAGGGCTTCAACATCGACGACGGCGGGTTGTCGTTCATCGCCGTCATCGGCGGCATCACCATCGTGATCGCCGCGCTCTTGGCCTTCGTGCAAGACGACATCAAGAAGGTGTTGGCGTACTCCACCGTGAGCCAGCTCGGTTACATGATGCTCGGCCTCGGCACGGGTGCGTGGCTGCCGGCGGTGTTCCACATCTTCACCCACGCGTTCTTCAAGTGCTGCCTGTTCCTGTGCGCCGGCTCGATCAGCCACTCGGCGTCGCACCACTCCTTCGACATGAAGAAGGACATGGGCGGGCTGCGCAAGAAGATGCCGATCACGTTCGCTGCGTGGATTGTCTCGACGCTGGCGCTCACCGGCATCTTCCCGTTCGCCGGGTTCTGGTCGAAAGACGAGATCATCGACAACGTCGGCAACAACGGGTACGACTTCCTGCTCGTCGTCGGATTCGGTGGTGCCGCGCTCACCGCGATGTACATGACGCGGGCGACATACCTCACGTTCTTCGGCGAGCCACGCGGCGCGTCGGCCGGTGTCCACGATCACGATCCGGACTTCGACGAGACCCACGCCGAAGAGCACGAGATGGAGTTGCTCACCGTCGGTGCCCCCGAAGCCGAGAGCCCCGGCGACGAGCCGACCGACCCCGCTCCCAAGTCACTGAGTGCTGCCGCCAACGCTGGCGCCCACGACACGGACCACCATGATGATCATCACGCCGAGCCGCACGAGTCGGGTCCGCTGCTGCTGATCCCGATCGTCGTGCTGGCGTTCCTGGCGGCCATCGCCGGTTTCGCCAACGCCACGCCGCTCGGCGAAGAGTGGGAGCAGATCAAGAAGTACGTCGAGCCGCGGCCGGTCGAGGTGCCGATCGACGAGTTCCTCGCGCAAGGTGCGGGCGAGTCGCTGCAGCTGGTGATGCCGGGCGCTACCGGCGATGCGCTCACCGCCGACGAAGGCGCCAAGGTGTGCGGCTTCGAGACGCCGGCGCCGGGCACCGTGTGCTTCTTCCCCGCGGTCACCCACGCCGAACCGAAGCTGGTGAAGATCCTCGCAGCGACGGCCACGGTGGTCATCGCCTATCTGGTGGCGATCGCCTTCAACGTCCTCTACTACGGCAGGCGCAACAAGCACCTCGTGGGGCTCACCGAGCGGTCACGCATCATGCGCGGGGGCTTCCTGTTCCTGAAGAACAAGTACTACCTCGACGCGTTGTACGAGAACGTCATCGTTCGCTGGGTGGCCCACCCGATCGCCAAGGCGACCTACTGGGTCAACCAGAAGGTCATCGACGCCACCGTCGACGGCGTGGGCAAGTCCACCCGCCGCACCGGGCAGTGGGTGTACGACAACGTCGACCAGAAGGTCGTCGACGGCGCCGTGAACGGATCCGGCTTCGTCGCCTCCGAGACCGGCCACGGGCTGCAGCCGGTCCAGTCCGGCAAGGTCAGCCAGTATGGCGCACTCCTCTTCGGCGCAGCCGCCGTCGGCGCCATCGTCCTCGTGATCGTGAATGTGAGCTAAGAGAGAACTCCTGATGGAAACCCTTACCGATCAGAACTGGTTGCTGAGCGTCGGCGTCTTCTTGCCGCTCGTCGGCGTGCTGGTGATGATGTTCATCCCGCGCGACGAGGAGGCCACGCACAAGACGATCGGCATCGTCACTGCGGGCGCCACCTTGGTGATCGGCATCATCACCCTGTTCGCCTTCGACTACGACCGTGCGGGAGCGCTGCAGTTCTTCGTCGATGCCGAGTGGATCCCGGTGATCAACTCGAACTACACCATCGGCCTCGACGGCATCAGCTTGCCGCTGTACATCCTGTCGATGGCGGTCACGTTCCTGGTGATGATCTACACCTGGGACAACATGCCCGACGCCGGGAACCCCAAGGCGTTCTACATGTTGATGCTGGTGCTGCAAACCGGCATGGCCGGCACCTTCGTCGCCCAGGACCTGATCCTGTTCTTCGTCTTCTTCGAAGTGGTGCTGCTGCCGATGTACTTCATGATCGGCGTGTGGGGCGGCGAGAACCGCAAGTACGCGTCGCTGAAGTTCTTCCTGTACACGATGTTCGGGTCGGCGTTCATGCTGGTCGCCTTCCTCGCCCTGTTCTTCCAGACCGACGCCGTCAGCTTCGGCTTCGCCCACCTCGTCGAGGCGGGTGCCGGCGTCGACCGCGACGTCCAGATCTGGATCTTCGCCGGCATGTTCCTCGGCTTCGCCGTGAAGGTGCCGATGTTCCCGTTCCACACGTGGCTGCCCGACGCCCACACCCAGGCGCCGACGCAGGGCTCGGTGATCCTGGCCGCGATCCTGCTCAAGCTCGGTACCTACGGCTTCGTGCGCATCGCCATCCCGATGCTTCCCGAAGGCGCCAAGGCCTGGGCGCCGGTGATCGGCATCCTCGCGGTGATCGGCATCATCTACGGCGCGCTCGGCTGTCTGGCCCAAACCGACATGAAGCGCCTCATCGCCTTCTCGTCGGTGGCCCACATGGGGTTCGTGATGCTCGGCATCGCCACCCTCACCGAGTTCGGTATCAACGCCGCCATCTTCGGCATGGTCGCCCACGGCTTGATCACCGGGATGTTGTTCTTCCTGGCCGGGTCGGTCAAACATCGCTACCACACGCTCGAGATCAAGCGACTCTCGGGCATGTTGGTGCAGGCGCCGCGGCTCGGCTGGATCCTCGGCTTCGCCGCAATGGCCTCGCTCGGCCTGCCCGGCTTGGCGGGGTTCTGGGGTGAGTTCCCCGTGATCCTGTCGGCGTACAACCCGAACTTCGGGCTCAGCGAAGTGTTGTTCCGCACGCTGATGGTGATCGCTGCCGTCGGCACGGTGCTCGCCGCGGCGTACCTGCTGTGGCTCTACCAGCGCACGGCGTTCGGCGAGCCGAGCGAAGAGTTCACCAACGGTGCGGGCGGCCACGGCGACGATGCCCATTCCGGCCACAGCGCCACACCGCAACCGGTCGGTGCTGCGGTGAACGACGACACCGATCATCACGACGAGATCTACGACGTGACCCCGATCGAGTGGGTGGCGTGGACGCCGTTCCTCATCTTCATCGTGGTGTTCGGTGTGTATCCGCAGCTGATGTTCCAGGTGATCGACCCTGCCGTCACTGAGATGGTCGCGCGCCTCGGGGAGACGCTCGGTCCGTGATCGGCCTCGTCTCGTCCGTGCTGGCCCAGGCCAGCGAGTGGGTGTCGCCCACCATCGACTGGCACGCGCTCGCCCCCGAACTCGTGCTGGTGGTCGGCATCAACTTGGTGCTGTTGCTCGACCTGCAGCTGCCCGATTCGAAGAAGTGGGCGATGGCCTCCATCACCGGCTTCGTGCTCCTTGCGGCGTTCGTTCCGGTCGTCACGCTGTGGGTGGTCGGCGACGACTCCACCAGATCGTTGTTCGACGGGCGCTATGTGATCGACGAGTACGCCCTCGTGTTGAAGGGTCTGTTCCTGCTCACCGCGTACGTGATCGTGCTGATGAGTCAGACCGAACTCGAAGAGGGCGGCTACTACCAGGGCGAGTTCTACGTGCTCATGCTGTGCAGCGTGCTCGGCATGGTGATGATGGCGTCGGCTCGCGACCTGGTGAGCATCTTCGTGGCGCTCGAGCTGTTGTCGATCCCGGCCTACATGATGGCCGCCTGGCGCAAACGCGACGAGAAGTCGAACGAGGCAGGCGTGAAGTACTACCTGCTCGGCGTGTTCGCGTCGGCGGTGCTCCTCTACGGCATGAGCCTGCTGTACGGCGCCACCGGGTCGACGTTGCTCACCGATATCGGGGCGGCACTGTCCGACGGCGATCTCATCGGCCTCGAGGTGGTGGCGGTGGTCTTCGTGTTGTGCGGCTTCGCCTTCAAGATCTCGGCGGTGCCGTTCCACACCTGGGCTCCCGATACGTACGAAGGCGCACCGCTGCCGGTCACCGCGTTCTTGTCGGTGGCGTCGAAGGCGGCCGGCTTCGTTGCGTTGATGAGCATCATCTTCCTGGCGTTCCCCGGTGCCGACGGCGTGTCCGAGCCGCTGATCTGGGCGCTCGCTGCGCTCACGATGACGGTCGGCAACGTGCTGGCCCTGCGCCAGACCAACCTCGTGCGCATGCTCGCCTACTCGTCGGTCAGCCAGGGTGGGTTCATCTTGATGCCGCTGGCCTACGCCGGCGACCCCAACGCCGGCGGCTCGGCGCTCAACGCGGTGATCGTGTACCTCCTTGTGTATGCGTTCATGAACCTCGGTGCCTTCGCCGTGGTCATGGCGGTCACCCGCAAGACCCACAGTGCCGAGATGTCGGCATTTGGCGGCCTCTTCGGGTACGCCCCCGGTCTCGCCGTGGCGATGACGATCTTCTTCGCCTCGCTGGCGGGCATTCCGCCGCTCGGCGGCTGGTTCGCCAAGTTCAACGCGTTCCGTGCGTTGCTCGATGCCGGCACTACGTCGGCGTATGTGTTGGCGGCGATCGGTGCCGTCAACACCGTCATCGCCGCGGCGTACTACATGCGGGTGTTGCGCGTGGTCTGGATGGACGAGGCGCCCGACGGCGACACCACACCGATCGTCACCCCGGCACCGATCACCGCAGCCCTCGGGCTCACGGTGATCGGCACCATCGTGTTGGGTGTGCTGCCGAACATCGTCGCCCGATTCGGCGACCCCAACACGCTGACCGGCGCGTTCGGCTTCTGACCGCGCCGTTGGCCGCGCGAGGGGTCTCTCGATGACCGACGAGATCCGCGCCGAGATCGAGCGAACTGGTGCGATCCCGTTCGAACGGTTCATGCATCTCGCCCTGTACGGCGAGCAGGGTTTCTACATGCGCGCCGATGGCGGGTCGGCCGGTCGGCGCGGCGACTTCTTGACGTCGCCGGAGGTCGGCCCGCTCTTCGGGGCGGTGGTGGCACGCATGCTCGACGCCGAGTGGGTGCGACTCGGGCGCCCCGACCCGTTCACCGTGGTCGATCTGGGTGCCGGACCGGGGACGCTGGCTCGGACGGTCGATGCTGCCGCACCGACGTGCCGCGACGCGATGCGCTACGTGGCCGTCGAGCTTTCCTCGGCCCAGCGCGCCCGCCATCCCGACCACGTCGTGTCGGTAGGGGAGCTCGCCGAGGTCGGTGCCGCGGCGTCGCTCGATGGGGTGGTGATCGCCAACGAGGTGCTCGACAACGTGCCGTTTCGGCTGGCAGTGTTCGACGGCGAATGGCGTGAAGCGTTCGTGGTGCTCGATGGTCACGGCGATCTCGTCGAGCGGCTCTCGGCGCCATTCGACTCGCCACCCACGGTGTTGCCCCCGTCGGCGGCGCATGGGGCGCGCGCTCCACTGGCCGGTGAAGCCGTCGACCTCGTCGACGCCGCGCGTTCGCTGTTGCGGTCGGGGACCGTCGTCGCGCTGGACTACGGCGTGGCGCGCACGGCCGAGCTCGCCCTGCGTCCGTGGCGCGACTGGTTGCGCACGTACCGCAACAACGAGCGCGGCGGGCACTATTTGGCCAACCCGGGCGAACAGGACATCACCGCCGACGTCGCCGTCGACCAGCTGCCGGGACACGACACGCTGCGCACGCAAGCGCAATGGCTCGCCCGCTGGGGCATCGACGACCTCGTCGCCGAAGGCAAGCAGGTGTGGTCGGAGCGCGCTGCCCGTCCCGACCTCGAAGCGATGCGGATGCGCAGCCGCATCAGCGAGTCCGAAGCCCTCCTCGACCCCGCTGGCCTCGGCGCCTTCCTCGCCCTCGAGTGGCGCACCCCGTAGCCGTGTAACGGTGGTGTCAGACACCCTGTTACACCAGGCCAGCCGAACTTCGCTCGTCTGCGGATGCACCGTGTAACAGGGTGTCTGACTGTGAGTGTGGGGGTGGCGCGCTGCTGCGGTTGGTGGTGGTGTGTTGTGGTTGATGACTTGGTGCGTGACTCTGTGTCTGACTGACCGTGGTGTCTTGTTGGTGACTTGTCCGTATTGGGTTGTTGGCCCCGGCCCTGGCCGGAGTGACTGGCCTGATTAGGAGCTTGACCGCCAGTTGAGCCTGGCGTGTCCCATCACAGTCCTGCCGATCTCCGTCCTGGACCGGAACCTCACGTTCCACGTTCAAAGGAGAAACGCAGTGTCCATGCTGGCAGAAACTGTCGATGTCGTCATTGGTGTCGATACGCATAAACACACCCACACCGCGGCGATCGTGACCGCAGCAACCGCGGCAACGGTCGAGACGACGACTGCTGATACCACCCCGGAGGGGTACCGGTGTCTTGTCGAGCGTGCTGAGCGTTGCGGCGGGTTACGGGCGTGGGCCATCGAAGGCGCCAACGGGTATGGCGCTGGATTGGCCCGCTTCCTTGTCGAGCGCGGCGAGGTGGTGATCGAACTGGACCGGCCCCAGCGAACCAAGCGTCGCCATGGCGCCAAGTCCGATCCGATCGACGCAGTACGCGCAGCCCGCGAGGCACTGAGCCGTGAGCATCTCAGCGAACCACGAGCCAGCGGCGCACGCCAGGCCCTCTCGGTGCGGCTCGCGGCTCGCCGTCTGGCAGTCGATTCGGGCACCGACACTCAACGTCAGCTCCACGCTCTCGTTGTCGCCGCGCCCGAACAACTCCGCTCGAAACTCCGCAACATGACGACTGCTGAGATGCTCACGACCTGCAGTCGGCTACGCGTCGATCCTCGCTGGGACCTCACCACACGAGAAACCGCGCACGTGCTGCGCTGCCTCGCCCGCCGAGCAACTGCCCTCGCTCACGAAGCCAAACAACACGAAACAGCAATCCGCAACATCGTCGGTTCCTGGCGCCCCGACATCATGAACAACTGCGGGGTCGGACCAATCGTCGCGGCCACCGTGTTATGCGCCTGGTCACACCCCGGACGGATCCGATCCGATGCCGCCTTCGCCATGCTCGCCGGGACCGCCCCCATCCCCGCATCATCAGGCATCACCAACCGACACCGACTCAACCGATCCGGCGACCGACGCCTCAACCAAGCAATCCACACCATCGTGCTCACCCGCATGCGCCTCGACCCCACCACCAAGACCTACGTCGAACGCCGCCGCGCCGACGGCAAATCAACCCGCGACATCCAACGCTGCCTCAAGCGCTACATCACCCGCCAACTCTTCCGACAACTCGAACACCACACCACTTGACACCACATAGGAGCGTCACCACCGTTACACCTGGCAGTGTGTGGGCATGCCTGCGGGGTACTCGGGGACGCCGTTGGCGAAGAAGCTGGGAATTCGCGCGGGCGACGTGGTCGCAGTGCTCGGCGAGCCGGACGGGTTTCGCGATCTGCTGATCGACCTGCCCGACGACGTGACGTTCCGCACGCAGCTGCGTGGGTCGATCGACGTCGTCATCGCGTTCGCTACCCAGCGCAGGGCGCTGGTCAAACAGCTGGCCCGCGCCGAGCCGGTGATCCATCCCGACAAGTCGCTGTGGGTCGCCTGGCCGAAGACCACCGTGCCCAAGGGCGTGACCCGGATCGATACCGACCTCACGGGCGATGTGGTGCGGGCGGAGATCTTGTCGACCTCGCTGGTCGACGTGAAGGTGGCCGCCATCTCCGACGTGTGGTCGGGGCTGAAGGCGGTCTGGCGCAAAGAGCTGCGCTGACGCCCATCGCTGGGTTGGCGGCGCGCGTCGCCGCGGTGTCGGGGGAGACGGTCACGCCCTGCTGATCTACGATCCGGCCATGGCCGATCCGGGGGAATCCACGAGCGAGACGATCGACGCACTGATGGCCGAGGACCGAACGTTCCCGCCATCTGATGAGTTCAAAGACCAGGCACTGGTCACCGGCACGTTTCTCTACGACGAAGCGCGGGAGAACGACGAAGCCTTCTGGGCGCGCCAGGCCGCCGAACTCGTCGACTGGGAAACCGAGTGGGACACGATCCTCGACTGGCAGTTGCCCGACGCCAAGTGGTTCGTCGGCGGGAAGCTCAACGTGGCGCACAACTGCCTCGACCGGCACGTGGCCGCCGGACGTGGCGACAAGGTGGCGATCCATTGGGAAGGCGAGCCGGGCGACACGCGCACGATCACCTACGCCGAACTGCTCGACGAGGTGTCACGGTTCGCCAACGCGCTGAAGGGGCTCGGCGTCGAGGCCGGCGACCGCATCAACATCTACCTGCCGATGATCCCCGAGGCCGCAGTGGCGATGCTCGCCTGCGCGCGGATCGGCGCGGCGCACAGCGTGGTGTTCGGCGGGTTCTCGAGCCAGTCGCTCGCCGACCGCATCAACGACGCCGAGGCGAAGGTGCTAATCACCGCCGACGGTGGCTACCGGCGCGGCGCGGTGTTCCCGCTCAAGCCTGCTGCCGACGAAGCGATCGTCGACACGCCGTCGATCGAACACGTGGTGGTGGTGCAGCGCGGCGGCAACGACGTCGACATGGTCGACGGCCGCGACCACTGGTACCACGACGTGATGGCCGACGCATCGAGCGACTGCCCGGCCGAACCGTTCGACAGTGAGCATCTGTTGTTCCTGCTCTACACGTCGGGCACCACCGGCACGCCCAAGGGCATCATGCACACCACGGGCGGCTATCTGACGCACGTGACGTACACCCACAAGTACGTGTTCGACCTGCACCCCGACACCGACGTGTACTGGTGCACCGCCGACGTCGGGTGGATCACCGGACACAGCTACATCGTCTACGGCCCGCTGTCGAATGGCGCCACACAGGTGATGTACGAAGGCGTGCCCAACCATCCGGGCAACGACCGGTTCTGGGAGATCGTCGCCAAGTACGGCGTTTCCATCTTCTACACCGCACCCACTGCGATCCGCACGTTCATGAAGTGGGGCGACGCCGAGCCAGCCAAACACGATCTGTCGTCGTTGCGCGTGCTCGGTACCGTCGGCGAGCCGATCAATCCCGAGGCCTGGATGTGGTACCACACCCACATCGGCGGCGGTCGATGCCCCATCGTCGACACGTGGTGGCAGACCGAAACCGGTGGGATGATGATCTCGCCGTTGCCTGGCGCCACCACGACCAAGCCCGGCTCCGCAACGTTCCCCCTGCCCGGTGTGACCGCCGAGGTCGTCGACGACGACGCCAACCACATCGAGGTCGGCGGCGGCTATCTCACGTTGACCCGTCCGTGGCCCGGCATGCTGCGCGGCATCTGGGGCAACCCGCAACGCTTCCGCGAGACCTACTGGTCGCGATTCCCCGACCGGTACTTCGCCGGTGACGGCGCCAAGCTCGACGACGACGGCTACCTGTGGCTGCTCGGCCGCGTCGACGACGTGATGAACGTGTCGGGACACCGGATTTCGACCACCGAGGTCGAGTCGGCGCTCGTCGCGCACCCGGCCGTGGCCGAAGCCGCAGTGGTCGGCGCCACCGACGACACCACCGGCCAAGCGATCATCGCCTACGTGATTCTGCGCGGCGAGAGCGATGCCGACGAGGCCGCGCTGCGTGCCCACGTGGCCGAAGAAATCGGCGCGATCGCCAAACCCAAGACGATCTACATCACGCCTGATCTGCCCAAGACCAGGTCGGGCAAGATCATGCGCCGGCTGCTGCGCGACGTTGCCGAGGGGCGCAACATCGGCGATACGACCACGCTGGCCGATGCGTCGATCGTCGACGAGCTGCAGGCACGTGCCGCAGGCGGCGACGACTGACCTCGTTGCGCACCCGACACGTGATGTCCACGTGCCGGAAGCCTCAAGTGTTCGTCATGAGGTGCCGATCTATCACCCATGAAGTCCGCCGACGGTGAGCCGAGTTCGTCGATCCCCACGCTGACCTGGGACTCGGTTGTCAACGAGTCCCCAACCGAACCGGATCCGTCGTCGACAACCGCCGACGCTCCGGCAGACGGAGATGCAGTACCGACGGCTTCGGAACGGATCTCGTTCGACCTGCAACTCGATCTCGGCGGTGCGGCGGCCACGACACCGGCTGCGGACGCCAACAACGACGCTGCCGTTCCGCCGGCGGCGACGCCCCTCGCCGCCGCCAACCAGGATCCGGCCGCGTCGGTTGCCGACCGGGCCGTCCCTGCGACACCGCCCGTCGACCCCGTCGCACCGAACGTCGAGGCGCCGGCTGTGTTGACCGTGGACCCATCGGTCGACGTCGCGACGCCACCGACGAGCACGGCCACCGACGCGCTCGCACCAGCCCCATCTAGCTCGGTCGCCATCTCGCCAGAACCGCCAACTGCGGCAACAAACGAGGCCGTCGTCGCGCCGTCAGCGGCGGACGTCGCGCCAGCCGCCGAACCAGGCATCGCGGCACCGCCAGCAGCTCCCGAGTCGTCGCCGCCGGTCGCCGACACCATCGTCGAACCAGTGGGCGATCCACAACCATCGACCCCGCCGCCGCCGCTGCCGACGATCCGCGAGGCGACACCGGTCGAGCCGATGCCGGTGACCCCGTCGGTGGCCCCGCCGCCGGCACCCGACGGCGTTCCCGTGCTCGCACCTCAGGTGGCGACCGCACCGCCGTCGGGGGCGATTCAGCTCCCCCCGTCACATCAGCCCGATCAGACGGCGATGGGCCGGGCGATCCCGACCGCCATCCCCACCGCGCCGCCGACGGCGGCCCCACGCCGTCGCCGCCGCGGGCGCGGCTTGCTCGCCCTGTTCTTCATCCTGCTGATCCTCGGGGGCATCGTTGCCGCCGCCGTGATCGTCGGCCGACCGATGCTGTTCCCCGAGTCCGAATGGGACGCCCAGGTCGAGCCGTACGCCGAGGCGATCGAGGAGGTTCGCGCGACGACGTTTGTCGAGCCGGTCGAGGTCGTTGCCGAGCCGGCCGCAGCGTTCGCTACTCGCGCCAATGCCCAACGGCTTGGCGAGTGGGAGTCGCAACTTCCCGTGTGGCGTTCGCTCGGGTTGGCCAACGGCACCGTGACCGTCGAAGCAGTGGACGAGCTGCTCGAGGGCGGCTCCCCGGCGGCGTACGCGTCGAGCGACGGGCGGGTGTACTACGCCGACGACGCAGCAGGGGCGGAACTCGATGCTGCACTCACCGGCGCCTTGGTCGGTGCTGCGCTCGACCAAGAGGTTCGATGGTCCGCCGACCAGGCAACACGCACACTCGACGGTCGCTCGCTGGTCGATGCCGCGGTGCTCGCCGAGCAAGAGCGCGTCCGCTCACAAACTGCGTTCAGCGCCCCGCTGGCACCCCGCGATCCGGCCCGGCTGGCGTTCTTGCCGCCCGTACTCGGCTACCGGTCGATCGCCCCGGCGGTGTTCGCTGGATTGCTGCCCGCAGACGCGTCGGTCGACGCGGCAGCGATGGAGCGCTACGCCGCAGTCGGCGACATCGCCGTCAGCCCGTCGAACGCGCCGGTCCTGCCCGCAGGTGTGACCGCCGACGGCGAAGCGATCGCTCCCGACCAGAGCTTCTGGTATCTCGCCCTCGCTGCCTACGTCGACGCCCGGACGGCCGCAGCTGCGAGCGAGGCGATCGTCGAGTCGTCGCTGGTGACCGCAACTACGGATGGCGTCGTGTGCACGTACTCCACCTTCTCGGGCGGAGCCGTGCAGGCAACCACCACATTGCGCACGGCACTCGACGCGTGGGCGGCGGCCGCCCCGCCGGCATTCAACGCGGCGGTGACCGTGCACGACGACGGCACGCTCCAACTGCGATCATGCGACCCGGGCGAGGGATTCGAGAACGGCGCACGCTTCGGCACCGCCAGCGAGCTGGTGGGCTTGCGGGCCGCCGAGCTGGCCACGTTCGCCGGCGTGGTCGACGCCGGTGGGTCCGACGCCGAGGTTGCCGCCGCACTCGATCGACTCGAGAGCACGGCGATCGGCGTGGAGCTGGCCACCCTGTCGCCCGACACGTCGACGAGCGATCTCGCCGCTGCCGCAGCAGCCGCAGTGGCCGATGTAGTGACGCCGCCTGCTGCGGCCCCGGCCCCCGCCGTCGAGGAATAGACGACGATCTGCCCCCTGGGGCAGATCGTCAGTTGCGGAAGTTCTCGAACTGCAGTGGGATGCCGATGTCTTCGCTCTTCAGCATGGCGATCACGTCCTGTAGTGCGTCGCGCTTCTTCGACGTGACGCGGATCGTGTCGCCCTGGGTCTGACTCGACACGCCCTTGGCGCCCTTCTCCTTGATCAGCTTGTTGATCGTCTTCGCCTTGTCCGACGAGATGCCCACCGCGATCGTTGCCACCTGGCGCACCGTGTTCTGGGTGGCCTCCTGCACGTCGCCGTAGTCGACGCCCTTCAGCGACACGCCGCGTTTGACGAGCTTCTCTTCCACCACGGTGCGCAGCGCGTTGAGCCGGTCTTCGCTCGCCGTGTGCATGGTGATCGTGAGCTCGTTGAGCTCGATCGTCGAGTCGGTGTTCTTGAAATCGAACCGGTTGGCGATCTCGCGCTGCGCCTGATCGACGGCGTTGCGCACCTCTTGGCGATCGACCTCGGATACCACATCGAAGCTGGCCATGAGCCGGAGGGTATCGCCTGATGGTTCGGCCCGATCGAGCGATACGCTCTGAGCGCTCAACTACCAGGGTCGGTGTCCGAGCGGCCAAAGGAAGCAGACTGTAAATCTGCCGGCGTACGCCTTCGGAGGTTCGAATCCTCCCCGGCCCACCACGCGAAGGATCCGAGCGGACTGTCGCCGAGTGCACGACTGCGGCGCCAACCGAGCACCGGGGCCACACCACCAGGACGAGCCTCGGCCTTGATCACCAGGTTCCCGCCCTGGGCAAACCAGGCTCGGAGATCAACACGCTCGGCTTCGCCCGCCCCGACCCCACCCCCGCCTGGTCACCGCGACGTCGGCCGCAAGACTTGGTTCGCCCGGTCCAGATCGCCGCTGACGTCGAGGTCGGTGGTGGCGTCGCCGCGGACCACCGCGCCGCAGAGCCGGTGGTTGCCGACGCTGATCGGCCAGCACCACGACGATGTGCTAGATCCGGTCGGGCACCGGCCCGTACTGGTTGGTCTGCTTGTCGCCTTCGATGATGAAGAACACGAGCAAGATGATCCCGCCAATCAGCGGGATCAGCTGAAGCAGTAACAGCCACGCCGTCTTGTTGGTGTCGTGAAGGCGGCGAGCGCCGACGGCGAGCGACGGGATCAGCAACGCCAGTGCGACGACCACGTAGACCACGAACAACAGCGTCGAGAGCTGAGCGAGGAGAAACAGAATGGCGAACAGGATCAGGTTGGCGAGCGTAAACCACCAAAACTCCGCTCGCCCGGCTCGTCCCTCGAACTTGGCGTACCGTTCCAGGACAACCGCCCTCCAGGCGTCGATCATCGGCATTGCGTTCTCCTCTCGTCTTGCCCGCGCATCTCGTGAGTGGCGGCGAAGCTAGTCGCGGCCGACGCCACCCGGTGGATCTTCAAAGAGTTGCCACTTCTCCGTCACAACCACGTTCGGGGGTCACCGCTGAAGCATCGAGACCCACCGGTTGGGCGTCGATACGAACGGCCCGGTCGTGGTTGACGTGCCACGCGATCGTGACGGCAGCTTCGAACCGAAAAGGGTGCGTAAGAACCAGCGCTGCGTCGACGGAGTCGACTCGATGGTCATCTCACTCACCACCAAGGGCCTGACCACCGGCGATCGGCGCGGCGCCAGCACTTCATTGAGCCCCGCTACTTGAGTGAGCCATCGGTGATGCCTGCGACGATCTGACGGTGGAAGATCGCGTACAACCCGATCATGGGCAATGTGACGATGGTGAGTGCAGAGAACAGCAGCTGATAGTCGGTGCGATAGCGGCTTGAGAATGCGACGAGTCCTGTGGGGATCGTCTTGTACTCGTCGTCGGTCACGTAGATCAACGCCAAGAGGAACTCGTTCCATGCCGCCAACGCGGAGAAGATCGCGACCGTCGCCAAACCCGGTCGCAGCAGTGGCGTGACGATGGAGCGCAAGAGTCGGAGATCGCCGCAGCCGTCGACGCGGGCGGCATCGAACAGCTCGCGGGGCAGGGCGTCCAAGTACACCTTCAGGAGGTAGATACCGAGCGGAAGCCCGAGCGCGGCGTACGGGACGATGAGCGTCCATCGCCGGTCCTTGATCGAAAGCCACTCGAATAGCTCGTTCTGGGCAATGAAATAGGACTGAATCGGCATCAGCAGGCCAAGCCCGAACAGCACGAGCACGAACGTGCGGCCTCGAAACTCGAACTGGCTGAGTGCATACGCGGCGCATGTCGCAAAAACCAGGATGATCAACACCGAACCGGTGGTCACGAAGAACGAGTTGACGGCGTAGCGGCCAAGGTTGCCCGTCGACCACGCCTCGGTCCAGCTAGAGAAGTCGATCGAGGTGGGCAGCGCAAGGGGTTCAGAGAAGATCTCGCTGTTGTCCTTGAACGTCGATCCGATCATCCACAGCAGCGGCATCGAGTAGATCGCGGTGAACACCGCCATCACCGTGATGTAGACGGTACGGCTCGCCAGGGCACGCATCACGCGGCTCCCGACGCACGGAACTGTTTGCGGATCAGCGCAAACACTCCCGAGATGATCAGCACCGTCACGGTCATCACCACTGCCAACGCCGCGCCATAGCCGACGTTCTGGTTCTGAAACACTGTGCGCACCAGATACGTCGTGGGGATCTCGGTGGCATTGAACGGTCCGCCATTGGTGAGCACGAAGAACAGGTCGAACCCCTGGAATCCACCCGTCACGGCCAATAGCACTGCGACCAGAATCACGTTCTTGATCAACGGCACCTTGATGCGCCAGAAGATCACCAACTCGCCAGCTCCGTCCAGACGTGCCGCTTCGATGATCTCGCTGGGAATCTGGCGCATCCCGGCGTAGAAGATCGCCATGAAGAAGCCCGAGAAGATCCAGCCGGACACAACGGCGACGGCGATGAGCGCAGTGCTCTCGTCGCCGAGCCAGATCCGTTCCAGCGACTCCGCGCCTGCGGCGCGCAGCGTCCCGTTGAGTAGGCCCAGCTCAGGGTTGTACACGAACCGCCAGATGACCGCGACGACCACGATCGGCAGCACGACTGGGATGAAGAACACGACCCGGAAGAAGGAGCTGCCGCGGGGCCGCGCCACGACGAGTCCTGCCAGGATCAACCCGACGAGTACCTCCAGGACCAAGGTCAGCAAGATGTAGACGAAGACGTTGCGGAACGACTTGATGAAGATCGGGTCGTCAATCGCCCGTTGGTAGTTGTCCAGGCCGACCGGCACCATCTCGCCGAACCCGTCCCACTCGAAGAAGCTGAACCAACCGGTCGCCAGTACCGGCCCGAGGACTGCAAGGGAGAACAGTCCCAGGGCCGGCAGGAGCAACAGGTACGGCGTGATGCCGCGTCGTCGAGACATGCTCATGACGGCGGGTCAGCGGCTTGGCGACGTGGTCAGCCGCCCAGTTTGCGTTGGGCCTCGGCGGCCGCTTCTTCAGGCGTTGACACCCCAGCGAGGACTTCGGCCTGCGCGGCGTAGAGGGCGTTGGCAACCTCGAGGTCGTAGCCGACGTCGGGTGGAGCGACCACGGCGCTCACGTTCTGCAGCATCTCCATCAATCGCGCCAATCGCTCGTCGACGTCACCGTTGGCAATCGCGCCGGTGGCCAAGGGAGTGCCGCCAGCCTCGACGAGCTGCGCGGTGAACTCCGGTGAAGAGAACAGTTCCAAGAACGCAGTGGCGGCCGGCTTCTGGTCGGAGTTCTCGTTGACCACATAGCCAGTTGTGACCGCGATCGCCGAGTCCTGTGCACCGGCGCCGTCGATTGCGGGCAGGTTGAAGTAGTCGAAGTTGAGATCTGGAGCGGTCTCGATCGCCCAAGAGACCAGCCAGCTGCCGATCGGGTGCATCGCTGCGACGCCCTGGAAGAAGAGCTCGGCGCCCTCATTGTCGTCGATAGCGTTGGCGCTGTCGTTGACGACTCCGGCCTCTTGCAACTCGACCAGCGCTGCGAGTCCTTCGGCGACTTCGGGCGAGTCCATCGAGATCTCTTGGCGCATGATCTGGTCGAAGACGTCCTCGCCGACGACACGCGACATGATGTGCGACGACCAGTTGCCGACCGGCCACAGATCCTTGTTGCCGACTCCGACCGGTGTGATGCCGTTCTCTAGGAGTGTGGCCGAGACGTCCAGGAACTCATCCCATGTTTCGGGGACCTCGAGGCCGTACTCGGCGAAGATGTCGGTGTTGTACCACATCACCGTGGTGACGTCGGCGCTTCCGGGGACCATCACCGTCTTGCCGTCGACCTCCATCCCGTTGAACGCGCCATCAGTGAAGTAGCTACCGAGGTCGCCTTCGCGCGCCTCGGTCAGATCGGCGGCGAACCCCTCCGCAACGCGGTCTTCCAAACGGGCACCCGCCCACTCGAAGTAGATGTCGGGTGCGTTGTTGCCCGTCAACAGGTTCTGCAAGCCGATCGTTGAGTACAGATCGTCTTCTTGGAAGTTGAACTCGACATCGATATCGGGGTTGGCCTCCTCGAACGCCGCACCGGCGGCCTCCCACACTTCGATGATGCCTTCACCTGGAGAGGGGATGGCGATCCGCAGCGTGCCGTCGAAGGAGTCGGCGCCGGTGTTGGTGTCGCCGTCCTCCGTGGTTGCCGACGTTTCTGTGGTGGTGTCGCCAGCCCCGCTGTCCGAATCGGAGTCAGCGTCGGAGTCCGAGTCCGACCCGCACGCTCCGAGAACGAGCGCGGCGGCCGCGGAGAGCGCAACCCAGCGGATTCGCAACCCCCGCCTCCTCCTCTGGCTGTGGTGTGATGAGTGCATGTCAGGTTGCTCCTTTGCTGGGTGACGGGTGTTGCCCGCCGTCGAGTGGGTCCGTGCAGAGCTCATCGAGCGCCATGTTCAGGACGTCACCGAAGAGCTGGTGCGAGCTGTTGGTGAGGCGAGCGCGTAGCTCACACGCGCTACCGGACCTCGAAGCATCGACTGCGTCGGCGGACGTTCGACTGTCGGCGATCAAGGCCACGGCGTCGCAGCCGACCGAGAACGTGTCGAGCCACGGCTCGACTTCCGCCAGCAGCGCCGCTGGCATCGTGCGCAACGCACGCTCGGCGCGGCGCATCTCTCGGGCCCGCATCGCTAGCCGGGCGCGGCCTGCTTCTGCGTCGCCGTAGTCGATGGCAAACGCGAAGTCGGCAAGATCTCGGCTCAACTGCCAGGGATCGTCATCGCAGAGACAGCTACGGCGGGCGCAGTCGGCGAATTCGTAGAAACTCGCCGCCAAGTCGGTGCCGACCGCATCGCGGATCGCCCGTCGCCAGCTCGCTTCGGGGTCATATCCATCGGGGTCCCACAGGAAGTCACCGATCGTCGCCAGTGGGATCTTGGACGCGTGTGCATACTGCATGGCGTTGGCCATGACACCTGCGGAGAATCGGGCGAGCAGGGGGTCGCGACCGCGGTAGGGGCCGATGTGTAAGTCGGCGGCCATCGACAGGTCGTTCACCGGGTAGTTGTCCCAATACAGCGGGGCACGCAACGTCGAACGTGTCACCACGACAGCCTCTTGCGCAGTGATCGCTGGCGAGCAGATCGCCCGGCCGGTATGGAACAGATCGATCGGCGCGGCCAGCTGTGCTCCTAGCCGGGCGATGTAGGGCTCCTCGCCCGTGCCCGAATACACCGTCGGACACACGACCAGCCCAACCGCGCGGTCGGCCAGGACGTCACCGATCTCGTTGGCGACCACGGCGTGGGCATCGGCCAAGTTGTCGAACACGTCAAGATCGGCCGGATGCTGCAAGCGCGGCGCAATGTCGTCGAACAGCAGCGCGATACGTGCCGCGCCGAGGTCGACGATCGAGATCACCTTCTCGGCGAGACGTTGGCGATCAGCGCGATCGGAATAGGCCATCGAGAGGCCGGGCGACACGCCGACCATCGCGTCGATGTCGTGCGACGCGCACGCTGCCAAGAAACGCTCGAGCTCGTCGCGTTCGGTGCCGCGGTGCGGCTCGCGCCACGCTTCGCGAAGGAATCGGTCGTCCTTGGGCGCGTACATGAATGTGTTGAATCGCTGCCGTGCAGCAAAGGCCACCATTTCCAGTCGCTCCGCCGGGCTCCACGGCGGACCGTAGAAACCCTCGATCACGCCGCGCACGGCAACAGCTGGACCGCAGCGCTGGACGCCGGGGTGGAGAGAACCTTCCGCCAGGCGGCCGGCCACATCGTCAACGGCATATCGCGCCGACCGCGGACCACGAACAGCGAGCTCCACTTCCGGCGCGGCGGCGTCGTCGACGCGTAGCTCCCATCCGTCGTTGGCGCTTCGGTCGCCGTGTGCGAGTTCCACGACCCGCACATGCGCCGTCGCTGCGGGGGTGTCTGACGCATCGACGGTGATGCCCTGTTCGGCGAATGCATCAAGCAGCCGGTCCTCGGCCAAGCCGGGGGCTTCAATTCGCAGCGTGATGCGATTCACAACGCACGCACCCGGTGGCGGAGTGGTTCGAGCAGCTCCCGGTTGTGCTCATCGCCGCCGGGCGTGTTCGCGCTCAGCAGAACGGCGTTGCGATGGCCGCGGACGGCGAGCGCCTCGGCCGTGGCGACGACGAGCGCGTTGACGATCGCCGCGCCCGCCACTGTCGAGGTTGCGCCGACGCGTGCATCGAGTTGTCCGATCTCGATAGATGCGTCTCCGGGCACACCGTGGTTGTCGATCACGACATCGGCCAGCTCTTCGAGCTTGGACGATGTGCCCGCACCTGGGCCGACGCTGTCGGCGTGTTGTCGGCTGACAATTGCAATCACTCGCGAACCCGCATCCCGAAACAGCTCCGCCAACTCGACACACACGACGTTGCCTCCCGAGTTGGAGACCACGATGACGGCATCGTGTGGGCCCACTGACACCGACGAAAAGATCCCTTGGGCGACGCCGGGCGTGCGTTCGATCTCAGTGCTGCGCAACGCTCCTGCATGCAGCATCAGCGACTCATCCAGGATTGGGTTGACCGCAACCAAGCCGCCGGCGCGGTAGAACATCTCCTCGGCGAGCATGTGGGAGTGACCCGTCCCGAAGACGTGAACGAGCCCACCTGCGGCGATCGTCGACGTCAGGATTTCCGCGCCGCTCGCAATGTGCACCGATTGGCTACGGGTCAATTCGGTGAGGAGCCGCACCAGTCCGTTGAGGTAACCGACCGCAGGCGACATCGGTTCGACCTCGTCCATCAGCCAACCCCCACCGCGATGAGGCGAGCGGTCACGATGCCTGCTCCGTGCCGCTGTGGGCGCTCTTCATAACCACCGCATTGAGGTGATACCGATCCGGCCGGTAGAGGCAACGGGCAGCCATCAACGGTCGTCGGCGCGTATCCAGGTAGTCCATCTCCACGCGCAGACACGGCGCCCCCTCGCCGACGTCGAGCCGCTCGGCGACGGTGGTATCGGCACCAACAGCGTCGATCGCACTCGTTGCCTGGCCAGGTACCAGCCCGAACTTGTTCTCCAACACCTCGTAGAGGGAGCCGCTGAGGTCGGTCGTCGACAGCCCCGGCACGAGCTCGGCGCCAATCCAGGTGGTTTCGATCGCTACGGGGAGATCATCGGCGCTACGCAACCGCGTGAACCACACGACCCGCTCGCCCGGGCGGAGCGATAGGCGTCTACCGATCTCGTCGCTCGCCAACGCGTCCGCCTCGAACTGCAGCACCTCCGTCGACGGCACGCCCCCACGACGCCGAATCTCTGCTGAGAACGCCGACAACCCAGGAACCCGGGCATACGGCACCTCGGTCACGTAGCTGCCAGAACCCTGCCGGCGCTCGATCAACCCGTCGGCGACCAGTGCCTCCACCGCCCGCCGGGCCGTCATCCGGGAGATCTCCCAGGTGCTTGCGAGTTCTCGCTCGCCGGGGATCCGTGAACCAACCGGCAGCGACGCAACGAGGCCACGCAACCGCTCCGCCGCAGCGCTCGCCTTGCCTGCTGCCGACGGAATCGACCCGCCAATTGGCTCACTGAGAGCGACCATTCGTGGACGGTACCAAAGTGGTATATCCTATTTCAAGAGAAGGCCCTAGAATAGGCGTTGAGACAATCAAAGTGGTATAGTCAAAGTGTACCACTTGCCGATGAGCGCGATGTCGCACGGGGTAGGGGAGAACCTGATGAGAATCCGCCAAGCCACCGTCGCGGACAATGCTGCGCTCTACGACGTGTGCCTGCGCACCGGCGACGCCGGCGACGATGCAACCGATCAGTTCCACGACCGAACGCTGCTCGGATCGATATTCGTTGGGCCGTACCTCGCGCTCGAGCACACCCTCGCCTACACCGCCGTCGACGACCAAGGACCCGGCGGCTACGCCCTCGCCGCACTCGACACCCGCACATTCGAAGCCGCGTGCGAACAGCGTTGGTGGCCAACACTCAGGGCACAGAATCCAGACCCCGGCCCAATCTGGTCCACGCCGGACGAAGAGCTCCAGCGCTACATTCACCATCCGCCCGTACGACCCGACGACCTGCTCGCGCACTACCCCGCACACCTGCACATCGACCTCCTGCCACGACTGCAAGGTCGCGGCATCGGCCGACAACTCATCGAGACGCTGCTCACAGCACTCAGGAACGCCGGTCCGACCGGGGTGCACCTCGGCGTCGACGAGAACAACCGCCGCGCGATCCGGTTCTATGAACGAATCGGCTTCGCCGCCATCGGCACCAACAACGACGAGCGCATCATGGGGCTGCGACTACACGCACGCCAACAGCGGCCCTGACCGGTGCGCGCGGATCCGATACTGCGGCGGCCAACGCGTCGCACGCCGCGACGTCGACCGGCTGCGCCGACGTTGGATACCTGTCGTCTACGTTTCGTGCGCAGTGTGACCGTCGATCACCACGGTTTGGACCGTGAGGTCATCATCGAGGTGCACAAGGTCGGCTGGCATTTCGCCTGTTGTCAGGTCGTGTGCGAGCCCGACGGCGCGGCGCGGTGCGATGCTTGCTGCGGTGAGGGCGCGCTCGGCGTCGATGCCGAGATCAACGAGGTTGCGGACAGCGGTGTCCATCGTCAGTGCCGACCCGGCGAGGTCGCCGCGTTGGTTGCGGACGGCGCCATCGACGCGACGGAGTTCGATCTCGGCACCGAGTTTGGCGTGTGCTGCGTCGAGTCCGGCGATGGCGACGGCGTCGGTGACAAGCACGAGCCGGTCGCCTGCGGCGGTAGCAATGAGGCGGATCGTGTCATCGGCCACGTGCACCCCGTCTGCGATCACGGTGACGGCAACTCGTTGATCGACGAGACCGGCGGCGAATAGTCCCGGTTCGCGTTGATGAAACCGGCGCATGGCATTGCCGTGATGCGTCGTCACGCTGAGCCCGCGGTCGAACGCCGCGCGGGCTTGCGCAGCGGTGGCGTCGCTGTGCCCGGCTGCGACGACGACGCCTCGGCGGACCAGCTCTGCGATCAGGTCGCCGGCGCCGTCGAGTTCCGGGGCCAACGTGACGAGGCGGACGGGGCCGCCGTCGCTGTCGGCGATGAGCCCAAGGCCGACCTCGACATCGGGGTCGCAGCGATGGCGGGCAACGTGAGTGCCCAACTGGTGCTCCGAGATGAACGGACCCTCCAAGTGAAACCCGAGCAGCCGGGCGCCGTCGAGATCAGTGGCTTCGACGGTGAGTTCGCGTCGCCGCTGCACCAGCACGCCGAGCGGCGCGGTCACCAGTGTTGCCAAGTATCCGGTGACACCGGTAGCGGCGATCGCCTGTGCCGCCGACCGCAGCCCGCTGCCTTCACCAGACAAGAAGTCGTAGCCAGCGAATCCGTTCACTTGCAGATCGACGAATCCTGGACACACGACCCCGGCGCCGCCGGGGGTTGGACCAACGAGTTCGGTGATCGTGCCGTCGCGGACCACAACGTCGCCATCGACGAGACCCTGTGGGGTGAGCACCTTGGTGGCGCCGAGACGTACCGCCGTCATGTGTTCGCCTTGCTGGCAAGCGTTGCGGCCCCGACGACGGCCGCTGAATCTCCGAGGCGGGCAGCGACCACTGGTACATCGGCGTGTATCGGGAGGCGGTCTGCAAGCTGGGCGCGCAGGGGATCGAACAACGCAGCGCCGGCGTTGGCGACGCCGCCGCCGATGATCACAAGATCGGGGTCGACAAGAGCGATGGATGTGCTCAGCACAACGCTCAGCGCTTCGATTGCGGAGTTCCACGCTTCGGCGCAGCGTGGGTCGTCAAGGTTGGCGACCACGGCGGCGACGTCGGGCTTTCCTGCGGCAGCGGCGATTGCTGGCGCTGCTGCGTAGCACTCAAGACAACCGTGCCCGCCACACGCGCACGGCGGGCCGCTTCGATCGACAACGACGTGGCCAATCTCGCCGGCGCGGAATCTGGCGCCAGTGTGCAGCCCGGACTCGCCGATCATTGCTGCGCCGATTCCCGTGCCGATGGCAGCGATCAGCACGAGTCTCGCGCCGCTGCCTGCGCCGAAAGCGAGTTCCGCACGTCCTGCAGCGGCGATGTCCTGGGAGACCGTCACGTGACGTCCGAGCGATTCCTGTAGTCGGGCGCGGGCGTCGACCTGACCCCATCCAAGGTTGGCGCTGTGCGACGCCCGGCCCGAGGTTTCGTCGACGATCGCTGGGACGGCAACTCCGACGGGCAGTGCCGCGTGCCCAGCGCCGGCATCGTGTACGGCGGTTGTGATCACATCGACGGCTGCTTCGAATCCGTGCGGTGTCGGGTATCGACGCTCTTCGACCAGGTCGCCGTTGGCGAGCACGACCGCTGCCTTGATGGAAGTGCCGCCGACGTCAACGCCGACCGCAACCGCGTCAGCGGCCATCACCGCACGCCCCACCCACAGTCGGCAGCGTTGCCCGGACACCGCCCGGCCGGCGGAGCACAGCGCTGATCAACGATCGTCGCCCCACAGCTCGAGCGTCGTGGTATCTACAGTGAGCGGCCATGGAAGTCGTGATCGTAGAGGGAGCACGGGCGGCGGGAGCACTCGTCGCAGACGCGGTCGCGCGTGTCGTGCACGACCGACCGTCGGCGGTGCTCGGACTGGCAACCGGGAGTTCGCCGTTGCCGATCTATCGCGAGCTGATCGCTCGTCATCAACGAGGAGAACTGAGCTTCGCGGACACAACGATGTTCTTGCTCGACGAGTACGTCGGCCTTCCAGCAGGTCACCGCGAGTCGTATCGCCAGTTCATCGCCCGTGAGTTCACCGACGCAGTCGACGTCGCCGACAGCGCCGTGCATGGCCCCGACGGAACCGCTACTGATCTTGTAGACGCGTGTGCCCGATATGAGGCGCTCATCGCCGCAAGCGGCGGCATCGATTTGCAGATCCTGGGGATCGGCGCCGATGGCCACATTGGATTCAACGAGCCGGTGTCGTCGCTCGGGTCACGCACTCGGCTCAAGACCCTGGTCGCACAGACACGAGCGGACAATGCACGATTCTTCGACGGGGACGAAGCGGTGCCGCGGCACGTCGTAACCCAAGGGATCGCCACGATTCTCGAGGCGCGGCACCTGGTGCTCATCGCGACCGGCGAGTCGAAAGCAGCTCCGATCGCCGCAGCCGTCGAGGGTCCTGTCGCGGCAGCGGTGCCGGCGTCTGCGCTGCAGCTGCATCCGCACGTCACCGTGGTCGTCGACAAGCCAGCGGCGTCACAGTTGGTGCACTCGGAGTACTACCGGGAGACATTTCTCAACAAGCCGAGCTGGCAACACATCTAGCCCTAACCCCGCAAGATCGACAACGACCGAGCAACGCTGGCGGCAGCGATCGTCGACGCCGGTCTGGATCCGGAGGTGGTGATCGAAGCTTCAAGCCGACCGATCCGACGGCAAAACCCAAGATCCACGATGGCCGCGCTGGCCAGCGAGAGACACCCTCCTCGTCGCCTACCGATCGCCCGACACGCCACCTACCAACGGCCGCCCCAACCAGTTCAAACCAGCCATCGCCAAACCTCGACAACGGGATCGGGGTGGCCTTACCGAAGCATCACACGGTCCGATCGCCCTCAACCCTTCCCCGCTGCGCGCCGACCGAGGCGAGATCGTTCAGATCGACAAGCCTTGCCTCGAGCGATGCGCCCGGGATCTCATCGCCCGACGTCGATCGCCGCCTGCACTTTGTCGTCGCTGCGTCTAGCGACGACCACCCGGGCGCCGCGTCAGCTAAGGGCTCGGGCCATCTCGTAACCGAGTCCGGTGTTGGCCCCGGTGATCAGGGCCGTCTTGCCCTCCAAGACGCGTTGGTGTTCCGTCACAAACCGCCCTCGGACAGGGGGCTGCTCTCGTGCTCACCCACAGGTCTTTGACCGGTCCACCGCGGAGACGGTACTGAACCCTCAGCCAGCAATGAACCCCCGCTCCTCGGTTCGGTGCGAAGCCCCTGGCGGCTCGTGTCGGCACCGCGATGGCGGCCGTTTCACCCGAATGGGTGAAACGAGGCGGGGACCGTCAAGTGCAGCTCCGGCGTGACGATGATCAATCGGCGGGCTCTCACCAGGAGGAACAATGAACGCAACACGTACTGTTCGGCAACGCAGCTGGCTGCGCGCGATCGTCGCCCCGGCCGTCGCTGCGGGAGTGGTGCTCTCGGCAATGGCCGTCGGGTCGACCGGAGCGGACACGCTCGACCCTGACGAGGTAGAGGTGTTCGTCGGCGTCGACCCGACCCGCGTGCTCGACACCAGAGGCGCGCCGACGGGCCCGATCGGCATCCCGGCGCCGGACCCGTTGACCCAAGACGAAGTCCTCACGTTGCAACTCGCCGGCATCGACCCGGTTCCCGGCGACGCCACCAGCGTGGTGATCAACACGACGATCGATGCGGACGCGCCCCGGCGTTCGTTCATCACCATCTACCCAACCGGAACGCCGCTACCGGAGGCGTCGGCGAACAACGCCACGCCGGGGGTGGTCAAGACGAACCCGATCATCGCCAAGCTCGGGGACAACGGCAGTATCGACATCTACAACTTCCGCGGCAGTACGAACCTGGTGATCGATGTGGTCGGCTACTTCGCGCCGCTCAGTTCTGTTGCCGGTCAAGGTGACGAGCTGATCGTTGGCAACGGTGATCCCGACGACGCCGCGGGTGGAGAAGGATCGGTGTACATCGATGAATCCACCGGGACGATGTACGTCAAGAGCGACGGTATGTGGGTCGAGTTGTCGTTGGTTGGGCCACCGACGGATCAAACCGAGTCGGCGCTGTACGCGACCAACGACGGCGCTGTGGTAGCGATCGGCGCTGGGAGCGCCGTTCAGTTCAACGACGTCGACGTGCGGGTTGGCGCGGCGATCAGCCAGGTCGACGCAGACACCTTCGAGGTTGCCGCCGACGGCGTGTACAAGGTCACGTACCGACTGTCGACGACGCTGCTGACCGCGCTCGGCGGGGTCCAGGTGGAAGTCGGTGGAGCCTCCGCGGGCGCGACGAACACCCTGGCCGCAGTGGGCACGTCGCTGCACGACACGGTGCTCGTCGAAGCTGAGGCAGGCGACTCGCTGGAGATCGTCGCCACGGGTCTCGGACTGACCCTCGTGGGCACCGACGGCGCGACGTTGACAGTCGAGCTGGTTGCCTTGTCGACCGACAGCTGACTCGGTCAGCGTTCAGGCTCACGTGGCCCGCAACCATCGCCATGTGCCGATGCTGGCTCGTGGCGGCGAGCACGTTGGCGCGGCTGTTGCCATATGCAGGCGGATGTGCGACACCCAGTCTCGGTGTCGGCTCGTAGTGCGCGGGCCGGCACCGGTGTTCCAGCGTTCGCGAGGAACTGAGCAGAAGGGCCCTGGCACGGTGGCGGATGGGCGACGCAGGATTGAGTTCGAGAAGTCAAGCGACCAGGTGCGAGCGCCTGGTTCGTCGGTTGATCGGAGGCCAGGGACGTGAGCGGTAGGTACCCAAGGCTCGCGGACGCAGCGGTTGTCGATGGTGTCAGCGGATGGTGGTTGCCCGACGCCTCGGCCGAAGTTGGCGTCGAGTGTGCCTCAGCGCTGCTGTCGCTCTCGCTCGACGGCGTGATGGTGTTCCGCTCGGTGCGCGACAGCCACGGCGCCGTCGTCGACTTCGAATGGGCCGCAGTGAACAACGCCGCGGCGCGACTGGTCGGCCGGGATGGCCCGGCGTTGTTGGGGAGGTCGTTGCTCGAAGAGATGCCGATTCACCTCGAGCTCGGCATGTTCGAGCGATACGTCGGTGTGGTCGACACCGGTGAAGTGTTCGTCACCGAACTGAGAGTCGACGCCGATGGCGTCGACCGTTGGCTTGCGATCCGCGCGGCTCGTGTCGCCGGCGAGCAGCGCGACGGCTTCGCCGTCGTGTTTCGTGACACCACATCTGAACACCGGTGGTCTCGTACACGCGCCCCCGATCGGCACGCCGCGGCGCCAACTCCCTCGCCCGGGCGCGACGACCGAGACGGCACTCGTCACGTCGCCGGTCGATCAGCGACGATGTTGACGCAGACGTTCCTGTCTCGTCGGGGTGTGCTGGAGAGTCGATTGGCGCACAGCGTGAGCCGTCTGGCGCGGACGAACCTGGCGGTCGGCATCTTCGTGGTCGGCATCGACGATCTCCACGCCATCGACGATTTGTTCGGAGTCGACGCAGGCGACAGCGTGGCGATCGAGACGGCGAGGCGTCTGGCGTCACTGGCTCGACCTGGCGACACGGTGGCGCACGTCGGACGCGACGAAGTGGTCTTCGTCGGTGAGGATCTGTCCGACGAGTTCGCGCTCGTCGACGTTGCGGCGGGCATCGTCGATTCGACCACCGCCGCTGTGGAGGTCGCTGGTCGCGCCGTGCCGGTCTCGACCAGCGTCGGTGTGGTGATGACCCGCTCGGAGTTCGCGCTGCCGGTCGAACTGATCGCTGATGGCGAAGTCGCGAGATCACGAGCGATCGCTGGAGGCCAGCACGTCGTCTACTCTGATCCGGTGCTCGCCGAGCGAATCGCGACGCACCATGGTGTGGAAGTCGATCTGCGTCGCGCCATTCGAAGGAACGAGTTCGACATCGACTTCGAGCCGGTCGTTCACGTCGCGTCCCGGCGCACCGTCGCAGTCGAAGCAACCCTCCGCTGGTCCCACGCCACGCACGGTTCGTTGCGACACGACAGCATCGTCGACCTGGCTCGCAATACCGGGCTCGTTGCCGAGTTGGACCATTTCATCCTGCGGCAGGCCCTTGCCGAACACGTCGCCTGGGTGCCCCTGCCGAACCAGAACTCACCGGAAGGGATGATCGTCCGCGTGAGTGACGCAGCCGTCCACGAATGCGACCTCGCCGATCGAGTGTTCGAGGTTCTCGCTCAGAACGACGTGCCGCCGCACTGGCTGAGTCTCGCCATCGACACCAACACACTCGCGGGCGGAGCAAGCAGCCTCCTGGACACGCTTCGGCGGCTGTCCGAGGGTGGCGTCGGCATCATCCGTGATCACTTTGGTGCTCCGGACTCACCGCTGTCGTACCTGCGTGAGTATCCGATCAACACCATCCGTCTCGATCCCTCGCTCACCCATCATCCGGGGTCTCGCGAGGTCGAGTTGCTCAGGGCTATTCACGAGGGCGTGCGTCACCTTGACAAGACCGTCATCGCGCGGGATGTCGCCAGCCCCGAGGGCCTCGCCCTGTTCGAGGAACTCGGTACCGACTACGTACAGGGCCCGTTCATCACCGAGCGGCACCCGATCCGCGACCGGCGACGACACTGGAAGTACCACTCCACCACCGGACCTGGGGCGATCGACGCACGACTCCGTTTCGAGTGACGGGGCGTGCTCCTTGGGGCGACTCCCGGTCGAGCGTCGCTCGGCGAAGACGTGGATACGTCGCACTCGCTCCACCGAGCGCGTAGACCGGGCTTCACGCCGGCCGGTGATCACCGTGACGGCGAGCCGATCGCACCGGCCTCCCGAGCCAACTTCTGAGCTGTTGCGTCGGACCATCAGCGGAACACACTGGTGACAGGCGTGCCGAACCCGCCACGCGGGCCGGGACCGTCCCACGGCTGGGTGGGTTTCACGACGTCCGAGCTGCTGTCTCCCCAGCACTGGATCCGGCCGTTGACCAGGCGAGCGCAGCTGTTGGCCCCACCGCTGGCGATCTCGACCGCCGTAGTGATGCGCTCCACCCGTACCGGAGTCGACTTCTCCGTCGGGTCGTATCCCTGGCCGAGCTGGAGGCTCGCGCCGCGACCCCAGCACCAGATCGTGCCGTCGGAGCGGCGAGCGCAGGAGTGCGAGACACCGCTGGAGATCTCGGCCACGTTGTTCAGTCCGGACGGCGCCACAGGGGTGGCCACGTTGAACGGCAGAGCGGAACCGGCACCGAGTTCGCCTTGCGAGTTGCGGCCCCAACAGCGAGCCGTGCCGTCCTGGACAGAGACGCAGGTGTGCTTGTCGCCGACGCCGAGCGACGTCGCCGTGGTGATCCCGGGTACGTCGAGCGGAACGACGGAGAAGCTGAGGTCGTCGTCTCGCGCAAGAGTGTTGGACTGGTTCGACCCCCAGCAGCTCACCACGCCGCTGGCGCGGCGGGCACACGTGTGGTTCTGGCCCAGGTCGATCGCTTCCACATCGGTGAGCCCGACCACCGGCTGTGGTGTCGACGACCCGCGAGTGTCGCCGACACCCTGCGGCTCCAGGCGGGTGCCGTTGCCCAGCTCTCCGCTGTGATTCAGGCCCCAACACACGGCGGACCCGCCCTCGCGTACGGCGCATGTGTGCAGTGCACCAGCTCCGATGGCGACCGCATCGGTCAGTCCCGCCACGGCGACCGGTCGAGCCGAGTTCTGGGTGGTGCCGTTGCCGAGCTGGCCCGCGATGTTGTCGCCCCAGCACACGACCTGCCCGTTGCGGCGCAGCGCGCACGCGTGCTTGTTGCCAGTGGCGGTGGCGACGGCATCGGTGACGCCAGGTACGGGGCGGGGTTCAGCACCGGGCCCGAAGCTCGCACCCGGGTCGTCGACGAAGGCGGGATTGCCCCGCCCGCCGCACCACACGGACCCGTCGCTCCTTGCTGAGCACGCGAGTCGGAAACCGACGTTCACATCGACCGCCGTCGTGGTTGTGGTGGTGTAGCCCGTGATGTCGACGATCAGGTCCATTTCCTGCGACACGTAGATGCACACCCGACCGAACTCACCCGGCTGCACGATCACCGAGTTGGCGACCACTTGGCCGGCGCGGAAGTTGAGCGTCGATGCATTGGGGCGGTCTTCGCCGCACGGGTACACCGTGATGAACCCCTGGGCCGATGGTCTGATGGCCGTGATGTTGAGCGTCGCTGCGTCGATGTCGATCGGCACGCCCGGCCGCACCGGAATCTCGACCTCGGCGCGCGACTGGGCGAGCGCCCGCGTTTGAATCCAGAAGTCGCCGTCGATTGTCGTGTTCGGCGCGGGTCTGGTCTCGTACAGACGGGCCGGGTTGAGCGAGCCGAAGCCGCCGCTCTTCGGGACGAACCCGGTGACGTCGATCGCCAGGTCGAAGGCCCGGTTGCTGACCACACACACGGTGCCGCCGTCGCCGATCTGGACGATTGCCCCGTTGGCCACGACCGTACCTGCGGCCGGGTTCAGCGTGGATGCGGTCGGCTGCGGCGATCCGCAGGGGAACACGGTCACGAAGCCCTGCCGGTCGGGGCGGATTGCCGTGGCGTTCAGTACTACCGCGATGGCATCGTCGGGAATGCCCTCACGGCCAGTGATCTGCACCGTCGTGACCTGTCCGGCACGCCGACGCCCCTCGCCTGCCTGGCGTCCATCGACTGTCGGCTCGCCCGGGCGAGAGTCGAAGAACCGGGCGGGCGACACGATCCCGAGCGGCGAGTCTGCGCCGGCAAACCCGGTCACGTCCACGACGAGGTCGGTGGCGCGCAGCACGAACACGCACACGGTGCCGCTGGCGCTGAGCTTGACGATCGCGCCGTTGGCCACCACCTGGTTGGCCGAGTAGTTGATCGTCGACGAGCCCGGCCGGGTCTCGTCGCAGGGGAACACCGTGGCGAAGCCGTTGCGATCGGGTCGCACGATCGTGACGTTCGCGGCTACCCCGATCGCCCCCTCGGGCACGCCGGCGCGTCCGGTGATCTGGATCTCGGTGACCTGCCCGGCCGCACGGCGGCCGGCACCGGCTTGCTCGCCGTCGACCGTGCCCAGGCCCGGACCGCGGCGCGACTCGAATACGCGTCCCGGCGTCACCGGGGTGATCAGCGGGCCGGTTCCAGCGGCCGCAACGGTGTTGTTCGACCCGCTGTTGTCGAACGGGTCGTCGAACGGGCCTCCGCCGCGGGCAACGGCAACGATCCCGGCGAACAGGGCGACGGCGACGACGAGGCGGGTGCAGGCGCGCATGCGGTCGACCGTACGAAACGTCGGCTAACAGCCCGCCAACATCGACTCAAGCGGGGACTCCGGCTCAACCGGGCGCACCGGCTGCTGCTGGCGGTGTCGCCCGGCGCACCGCGTCCCATCCGCTGTCGTGGGCGTGCTCGGCGAGGATCGCCGCGTGTCCGCCGCGGATCCCGAACAGGCGCTTGGCCCACAGCAGGTACACCACGATCACCACGTTGACGATGAAGGTGAGCATTGTCAGCACGGTGATGCGGCGCGCCAGGTCGTAGATCTCGAACGGGATGAACACGATGGTGGCGAAGAACGTGACGTACTCGGCCCACCGCTTGCCGAGCCACAGACCGACCGCTTCCACCGCCTCCAACAGCGCGTAGGCGAAGGCCACCGCGGCCAGCAGGTACAGCGAGGTGTAGCTGAAGGTGATGAACTTGCCGATCTCGGCAAGCAACCCGGTGCCCTCCACCGATCCGTTGCCACGGAGGTCGGAGACGATCGTTTGAAAGTCGGCGTCGAGCGTGTTGCGGTTCGCAGCCACGATCAGGATCACGACGCCGACGATCGAGAAGATCACGACGTGCAAGATCCGCTCGAGGGCGATCAGCCGGAGCACGTACCGGTCGCGCAACGCGCGTCCACGCAGCGGGACCTCGGTGGTGTCAGGGGTTGGGAACTCGGCACGCGCTGGGTGCGGAGGAACTTGCACGTAGACCCACGCGTCGCACCGCAAGCACCGGTGCCAGCGGTACCCGTCCGACCCCGGGCGGACCAGGTGTTCGTCACCCTCGGCGTCGGCTGCGACATCCGTCCCGACGAGCGCATGGCCCGACAGGGCACAGCCGAGCAGCTCCCAGTGCAGCGCCCATCGCCGCTTGTGTCCGACGCCCGGGAGGGCGTCGGTGTCGGTGGTACTCACGTTGCTGAGCCGTCGCGGCGGTTCGAAACGGCGGCACCCATCGCCGACGATCGTAGGTGCGGGCGACGACACGGAACTGGGACCCGTCGCTCCCGGCTGGCGACCGGTATTGCCGTCAAGACGTGAGGATTCGCGAGACTGGCCCGATGGGGACGATGCCGTCCGTCGCCGTGATCGGCGGCGGATCATGGGGGACCGCGATCGCCAAGGTGCTCGCCGCGAAGGGCGCACGAACCACGCTGTGGGCCCGCGAGTCCGACGTCGTCGCAGGGATCGAGAGCGACCGGATCAACCAGGTCTTTCTCCCAGCGATCGAACTGCCAGCGGCGATTCGCGCCACAACCGACCTCGAGGCGGCGGTCGCCGGAGCCGAGGTGGTCGTGTCGGCGGTGCCCACGCAGCACATCCGCGCCGTGTTCACCGACCTCGCACCGCATCTCGGTGACGCCGACGTGATCGTGTCGGTGTCGAAGGGGATCGAGACGACCACGCTGCGCACACCGACACAGATCCTCGATGAGCTCCTCCCGGCTCGGCTGGCGGCGCGCATGGTGGTGCTCTCCGGCCCGTCGTTCGCCCGCGAAGTTGCGGTCGACCACCCTGCCGCCGTTGTTGCTGCCGGGTCGTCGCTGACCCTTGCCCGTGACGTGCGCGATCTGTTCACCACCGCGGCGTTTCGCGTCTACTCCTCCGACGACATGAGATCGGCCGAGATCGGCGGCGCACTCAAGAACGTCATTGCGATCGGTGCCGGAATGTCGGCGGGCCTCGGTTTCGCCGACAACGCGCTGGCCGCGCTGATCACTCGGGGTCTCGCCGAGATCAGTCGGCTCGGCGTGGCGATCGGTGGCGACGCCCACACCTTCGCCGGACTGTCGGGCATGGGCGACCTCGTGCTGACATGCCATGGTTCGCTGTCGCGCAACCGCACGGTCGGCGTCGAGCTCGGACTGGGCAGAACGCTGGATGAGGTGGTCGACCAGATGGAGATGGTCGCCGAAGGGGTGAAGACGACGGTCGCCGTGCATCGCCTGGCCGGCGAGCTGGGCGTGTCGATGCCGATCACCGAAGCCGTACACGCCACCCTCTATGAGAACTTGGCGCCCTCCGATGCGGTCACGCTCCTGATGGGCCGAGCCCCGCGCGACGAGCGCGACCACTGAACCGTCGGTGACGTCGCGCCTCAGCGGCGTTCAGCCGCGGATCAGCCAGGCGGTTCCGTCGGTGGGGTCGTAGCTGCAGCTGCGGCCGGTACTGATCGACCGATCGAGGTGTTCACCGAGCTCAGGCGACGTTTCGCCGACGGCACTGATCACCCGGCGGATCGCTTTGGTCACGCGCACCCGCGCCTTCTCGACGTCGGCCGATGTGGCCACGAAGTACCGGGCGCCGGCCAACTCCCGCCGGAGGAACTCGGCTTCATCTCGCTCGCGTGCAGACGGCTGATCATGTGCGTCGAGTTCGGCCAGGCGCCGCTGATACGTCGCCCGAGCGTGCTGGTCGAGGGACGACTCGGTAACCGTGCTGCGCGACTCGAGCGGTGAAGGGGCGCCGGGGTCGAGCTGAGCCAGCTCGATGCGCTGATGCGGCGCGGCGAGCAACGTAACCAGATACGAGGCGCCAACACCGGTGGGGATGGTTGCCGTGCCCGCCGGATGGCGGAGCTGCCAACCTGCCTCGGTGAGTTCCGCCAGCGGCTCGCCGTGGCCGGCGCGCAACAACTCGAGCTCGACGATGTCGGCGCGTTCGGCCCACGCCGCCATGTCGTACCCACGCAGCTCGATCGCTGCCCGGCGGGCGTCGAACAGCGCGTCGGTCGGTCGATCGGCGCGGCGGGCAACTGCGCGGTCGTAGCGCGCCAACGACACCCATGGCCCGTCCGGACGTCCGCCGAGGACCAGATCGAACCACCGCTCCGCCTTGTCGATGTCGCCCCATCGACCGGCGAGCGATGCGACGACTCGGGCGACCGGCCCGTATGACGCGTACCCCGACCCGTGCGTGCCGTCGTACTCGGCGAACGGGCGGAGCAGATCGAGCACGTCGCGGCCCGCACCGGCTTCGTCGAGGGTCAGCGCAACCAACCCACACAACTGCATCGTGACGAGCCAGTTCAGGTCGCGCGGCACCTTCGCAAAGCGGTCGGCAGCGACGTCGAGCAGAATCCGACGTGACTCGTCGCGTTCGCCGCTCTCGGACAAGGTGAACGCCAGCCCGATGTCCCAATTCGTGGCCACTCGTGGAGACGAGGCACGGATCGAACGGACCGCGTCGATCACGTCGCCCAGCCCGCGTCGAAAGAACCGCTCGATCGCGACGGTGATGGCCACGTTCTGGAACGAGAAGGGCGAGCCCGACACGTCGGCCCACCTGCTGATCGCATCTTGATTGATGGCCACGGCCTCGTCGATGCGTCCCTCGAGCATGGCGATACACCCGCGCCACAGCACCTCCCGGCGGCGGAACACCACGAGTTCGGTGGCCGCGGTCTCGCGGGTGAACTGCTCGACGAGTTCGGCGGCCTGCGTCAGGTCGGCGTGATCAAGCCGGTCGAGCACCAACCACTCGAGGATGCGCAATCGAAGCTCCTCGTCGCCGACCTGCGCACGACACGATGCGAGCTCGGTGATGATCGGCGGACGCTGGGCGAGTTGGTCGGGACCCCACGTGGCGTACAGCACGCCGAGGAGTGCGGTCGCCAGCAGGTCTACGTCGTCGATCTGACGAGCGAGCGCAACCGCGTCGGTGGTGCTGGCGACGTTCGATGCCGCCTCCTCTGGAGTGAGCAGGCCTTCGCGGTCGGCCCAGTAGCTGGCGACTGCTCGGCCGACGAGCGCGTGGACGAGTTCGGCGCCGTTGTCGGCCTGGTCGACTGCCTCGCCCCAATGCTGCACGAGGGCGGCGTCGGTGCCAGGAAAAGTTTCGACACGTTCCCATGGAATACGAGAACGCGTCTCGTGCGGGCTCCCTACCATCGGCGACGTGGAGGGTTCTGAGCTGGTCGAGCGGCGGATCCCCGATCAGCTCGCGACGGACGGACTCGAGCCCGCGCTTGCCGCGGAGCTGGACTTCCTGGCGGGACGGGCAGCACCAGATGACGATTCTGGCCTACTCGACGACGGCGTGCTGGCCCGCGCCCGTTGGTTGGCGGGGGACACGGCGCACGCACGAGCCTTGTTGGCCGAACTCGACCTGGCTGCGCTCGGTGCGCAGGGTCTCGCCGCCGCGGCGTGGACCGCCTCGCGGGTGGGTCCATCCGACGTGTTGCCGGCGCTCGACGCCGCGTTGGAGTCGGGACCGGAGTTGCTGTCCGCCAACGACGTGCCGCTCGGGCCGCGGCTGCGCTACCTCGGCATCGTGCGCGCCGCACGTGGGCAGACGCGTGCCGCCATCGACCTCCTGCGCACCGCGGTGACGGTCGGCGACCAGCGAGCACCGCTGTGGGGTGCCTTGTCGCGGGCCGACCTCGCACGGGTGATCCACAGCGCCCGCGCCGCCGCCGCGCTTCCCGGTGACGTCGCCGCCGCAGCGGCCGACGAAGAACGGCGCGCGGCTACCGCAGCTCGGACGTTTCTGGCCGCAGGCGGCTATCTCGGGTTGTCGGCACGCCTCGACGTCGAGCTGGGCCGGGGCGACATGGTCGGCGAGGCGGCGACCGGTTGGTTCAGCCCGGGCACGACGTGGCGTACCGGGTTCGGAGTGCAGCCGCCAGTCGAGGTGTCGGGGAGCAAGGGGCTGCGCGCGTTGCGCTATCTCCTCGTGCACCGTGATCGTGAGGTTGCGGCGATCGAGTTAGCGCGAGTGTCCGACGAAGAGGATCCGACCGAGGTCGCCAGCGCACTCGCCGGGATCAACCTTGCCCAGCTCGTGGATGCGCGTTCCGACGCCGTGCGTGGGACCGAAGCGGAGGCATTGCGCGCATTGGTCGTCGACGATGCGACGCGCACGCGGGTGAGCAAACTGTTGCGGCGTACCGTCGATCGTCTCGGCGAGCATCACCACCTGCTCGGCAGCCACCTCGCTGCCTCGGTGCGAACCGGACACGTGTGCTCGTACGACCCGCCGCTGCCAACGCGCTGGCGCATCGACGACGCTGACCGCGATCGATAGCGGCAGTTTGTGAGGCCGTCGTTCCAGCTAGGCCGTCTCCTCAGCGACGTAGTGGAGGCATGCCTAGGCGAGCTGGCGCTCGAGGTGCGCGGCAGGGGTCTCGGCGCACGTCGACAGCGGGCGCTCGTCGGCGATGGCCGCGCGTAGGGCGCGAACTCGCTGAGAAGGTGTGGTGCCCAGGCGGTCTGCCAGCAACGTCTCGAACTCCATGTAGGTGGCCAGCGCTTCTGTTCGACGGTCCGACTCGTACAAGGCGGTGATGAGGAGCTCCCACGCCCGCTCGTGAAACGGTGCCGCCGCAACGCGTACCCGCAGCAGTGTGGTGGTGTTGGTGGTGTGACCGGCGCGCAGCCACTCGGAGGCGAGTCGTTCGATCAGCGCCGATCGTTGTTGCTCGAGGGCCACGCGCTCGACTTGTGCGTAGTGATCGTCGGGGAGGTCCTCGTAGGCGACGCCGCGCCACAGGTCGAGTGCGGCGGCGATGACCTGTGTCGATGCCGCCCCAGTGGGTTGGTTGAGCTGCTCCACCGCGTGCTCCATGCGATCGACATCGGTGGTTCCGGCCAGTCGATACCGGCCGTCGGCGTGGATGATCGAGCCGGCGCCGAGCACGCGCCGTACGCGGGCAACTTGGTTCTGCACCGAGGCCCTCGCCGAGTTGGGGGCGCCATGTGGCCAAATCGCATCGATCAGTGTTTCGGTTGAGGCACCGTCGTGGCGATGCAGTACCAATGCGGCCACGAGTGCTCGCTGGCCTGCGGTGACCGGAGCGCCGTGCACGCGCACGGCGCCAAGTACGGCCACGTCGGGCTCGGGCCACTCGGTGGGGTCGATGACGGCGAGGACTGCGGATCCGCTCACACCCACGGATGTGACATCACCGGGGTTCACGGGACATTTGTTGTTGGCGTCACGTTTCTGCACCGTTGGCGTTCTGTTGGTCACGCAGTGTGCTGTCGGGTCACCCTGTGGGCACAACGCCCATCGGTCGGTCGCAGGGGCCGTTCAGCCGAGCGCGTCGAGACACGCGCGGAATCCGCGCCGGTGCTGCTCGACGAGCACCGGATTCGCCGTCCACGTAGCGACCTCGATCAGCATCGTCGGTACCCCGGCGACTCGCGCGCACCACGTTTCTCCGCCACCGTGCTGGTCGAGTCCAGGTCGACGCCGGTCACCCACCGCCGAGAGCCAGGCATCGGCCAGATGCGTGGGGCAGCCCGGAAGCGGTGCCACGTAGGCCAGCGGCTGATGGATCCACAACGCCAAGTCGAATCGGCCATCGATCACCGTGCGCATCATCGCCTGGGTCTCGGGAGCTGATCCCGCACCTGGGCCACCGTCGGAGGGCGACCACCGCCATGGGAAGTTGCGGTTGAGATCGACCCCGGCAGCGTTGCGTCGCTGGTTGCGCGCCCAACCGTCGGGATTGGCGGTCGGCAAGATCGTCATCGACACGTGATCGGGGAGTGGTGTCGCACTGATTGCATCGGCCAATGGGCGAGTCACCGGTTCGTTGCCGTGGATTGCCGCCACCACGAGCACTCGGCGTCGCTCTGTGCCGGGCGCTCGGCTCGTCCACTTCTCGATCGGTCGCCCTTCGACCGACCGGCCGGCTTCACCGAACTCCCATCGTCGCGACGGTTCCGGTGGGTCGAGTCGGGTGGGGCTGCGCAGCGCGGCGGATCGAGCGAGCTCGATCTGTCCGAGGCCTGCGGTCGATGCCCGCCGCCCTGCATCGAGCACGAGGCCGACTCCGCTGGCCGCAGCGGCCGCAGCGAGCACCGTGCGTCGACGAATGCCCTGCGTGCGCGGCGCGCTGCGAGAAACACTGTCGCCGCCCATGACGCAGTGATAGCTCGCGCCCTCTAACGAAGGGCCAACACGTCACCAACCTGTCACGCAGTTGTTGTGTCGGGTTCCGGACGCGCTCCTGTGGGTGTGTTGTTGGCGTCTTGTTAGTGGGGTGGTTTTAGGTTCGCCCGCGTGAGCGTTGCGGACGGGTCTGTTCGGGGTTTGTCGCGGTCCCGGGGGACTGTGGGTGTGGCGGTCGGTCTGGTTGCTGCGTTGATTGTTGGGGTGTTGGTTGCTGCGCCGGTGTCGGCGGAGGAGTTGGGTCAGGTCGACGACGCGGGCGCAGATGAGGTTGTGCCGGTTGCGGAGTTGCGGGCGGTGGGTGAGGCGTCGTCGCGGGCGGCGGGTGGGCCGTCGAGTGTGGTGTCGTTGGTGCCGGCGCGTGTGTTGGAGACACGTGCGGGTCGTCCGACGGCGGATGGCCAGTTCGAGGGGATCGGCCGCCGGAGTGCGCGTCAGGTGACTGAGGTGGATGTGCTCGGTCGGGTGGGTGTGCCGGCTGAGGGTGTTGAGGCGGTGGTGATGAATGCCACCGCTACTGGTGCGGTGCAGCGGGGGTTCTTGACGGTGTTTCCGTGTGGGGAGCGTCCGGAGGCGTCGTCGGTGAACCACGAAGCGGGCGGCCCGGCGGTGGCCAATGAGGTGATCGCCAAGGTCTCCGATGAGGGGACGGTGTGTGTGTTCAATCAACGCGATCTGGACATCGTGTTGGATGTCGTTGGCTATATCGGCGCCGCGGACACCGAGACACGGGCAGCCGGTGAGGCGTCGTCGGTGGTGTCGTTGGTGCCGGCGCGTGTGTTGGAGACCCGGGCGGACCGGCCGACCGCTGACGGCTTGTTTGAGGGGATCGGACGACGCAGTGCGCGTCAGGTGACTGAGGTGGATGTCCTCGACCGTGTCGGTGTGCCTGCTGAGGGTGTTGAAGCAGTGGTGATGAACGCCACCGCGATCGGTGCGTTGCAGCGTGGGTTCTTGACCGTGTTCCCATGTGGGGAACGGCCGGAGGCGTCGTCGGTGAACTACGAAGCCGGTGGCCCGGCGGTGGCCAACGAGGTGATCGCCAAGGTCTCCGATGACGGCACCGTGTGTGTGTTCAACCAACGCGATCTGGACATCGTGTTGGATGTCGTTGGCTATATCGGCGCCGCGGACAGCGAGACCCGCGCAGCCGGCGAACCGTCGTCGGTGGTGTCGTTGGTGCCGGCACGCGTGTTGGAAACACGTGCGGACCGTCCGACCGCGGACGGGCAGTTTGAGGGGATCGGACGACGCAGTGCGCAGCAGGTGACTGAGGTGGATGTCCTCGACCGGGTCGGTGTCCCCGCTGAGGGTGTTGAAGCAGTGGTGATGAACGCCACTGCGATCGGTGCGTTGCAGCGTGGGTTCTTGACGGTGTTTCCGTGCGGTGAGCGTCCGGAGGCGTCGTCGGTGAACTACGAAGCTGGCGGCCCGGCTGTTGCGAATGAGGTGATCGCCAAAGTCAGTGACGCCGGCACGGTGTGTGTGTTCAATCAACGCGACCTCGACATCGTGTTGGACGTCGTTGGGTACATCTCATCGATCCCGGCCCCGACGGATCCGCCACCGGTTGATCCACCACCAGTCGACCCGCCGCCACCGCCGCCGCCCGATGGTGATGTGGTGGTGCCTGATGTGGTCGGCTTGCAGCAGGGCCCAGCAATCGAGCGGATCGTCGATGAAACCCTGACCCCCGGACTCGGCGGCAGCCGTCACGACGACGCTCCCGCGGGTGAGGTCATCGAACAAGCCCCGATCGGCGGCTCCCGTGTCGATGAGGGCGACGACGTTGCCTTCGTCCTGTCGTTGGGTCCCGAGCTCGTCACGGTGCCCGACGTGTTGGGCGACGATGAGGCCACTGCCCGCGGCAAGATCGAAGCAGCCGGCCTCACTGTTGGTGACGTCGGTGCGGGTGAGTCCGATGACTACGACGTTGGTGACGTCAACCTGCAACTCCCGCTCGCCGGCCAAGAAGTGCTGCCTGGCACCCCCGTCGACGTGACGTTGACGACGGGCCTGGTGAACGATCCGCCCGAGATCACCACCAACCCGGTGACCGAACACACCGTTGGCAGCGAGTACGTGTACGACGTCGACGCCACCGATCCCGAGAGCGACCCGACCACGTTCGTGCTGCAGGCCGGGCCGCTCGACGACCAAGGCGACCCCCTCGCCACCATCAACCCGACCACCGGTGTCCTCACCTGGACCCCCACCACCGACGACGCCGGCGCAGTCGACTTCGCCATCCGCGCCGAAGACGGCAACGGCGGCATCGACGTCCAATCCTTCACCCTCAACATCACCCTCCCCAACGCCGCACCTGGCGCGGTCGACGATGTCGTCAGCGCAACGTTCGGCGAGTCGCTGGTGATTGGCGCCACGATCCTGGAGAACGACACCGACCCCGACAACGACGACCTCGACATCACGAACTTCACCCAGCCGCAATCGGGCCAGCTCAGCGGAGCTGGGGAGACGCTGACCTACACCCCGAACGAGCCGGTGTCGTCGACGACGGTTGCGTCCGACGTCGAGCTCACCGAGGTGCAACCGGTCGTAGTGACCAGCGACAAGCTGACCAATCCGAGCTTCCCCGTCGAGCGTCTGAATGACGGGGTCACCTTCTCCGATTGGTTTACCAGCGGGTCTTCGCAGGGTCCTCCGATCACGCTGAGTTTCGACTTCGACGTCGACGTGGCGTTGGCCCGCGTGGACGTCTTTGGTTCCCGCCAGTTCGGCGAGGAGGGATACGAGGTTCAGGAGTTCACGATCCGTGCGCTCGATGCCTCGGCCGCAGAGCTGTTCACCGCCGACGTCGTGGCTGATCCCGACAGCTCGCCTGGCGACGACGTCGACGCCGACACATCGTTCGACCTCGTGCCACTCAACGGCGGCGAACTGATCTCCGGCGTGCGCACGGTAGAGATCGTCATCACCCAAGTCGGCTCACAGGGATATCCGGGACTCTCCGAGATCGATCTGTATGGCGACGCTCCGGTGGCGTTGTTCGCTCCGCAACTCGAGTGGTCTGTGCTCGACATCGGATCTCAGACGGTCCCGTTGGTCGCTGACCTCGACCGTGACGGCACTCCTGAGGTCGTCTACAACACCCTGAACGGCGAACTGCGAGCCCGTCGGGGCGATAGCGGTGCCGTGGCATGGACGCGTCCCGAAGCTGGGGCCGGCGAATCGGGCACCGAACAGTACGGCACGCCGGTGATCGCAGACTTCGTGGACAATCCTGGCCTCGAAGTCGTGCATCCCGCCGACGACTCCTCGGTGCTCCGCGCCGTCGGGGCCGATGGGAGCGTGCTCGAAGAGTTCGACACGGCGCTCGACTTCCGTGAGGGGAACCTCGCTGCCGCCGACGTCGACGCCGACGGCCAGCCGGAGATCGTCGGCGGTGGCAACGATCGCGTCGGTGTCTTCAACATCGACCCCGTCACCGCCGAGATCTCCGAGCGTTGGGTATCGCCCAACTCGTCCGGATGCGGTCGGAACCAGACCTGGCCGTACTGCACCCCGGTGGTCGTCGATGTCGATCTCGACGGCCAGCTCGAGGTGATCACCGGCAGCACGTCGTTCGACGCGGCATCGGGAGTGTTGGAGCAAGAAGCCCGCAACATCGGCGGTGACGCATTCGTCGGCGTCGCCGACTTCGACGACGACCCCGAGGGGGAGATCGTTCGAGTCGACAATGGCACGGTGCACATCGTCAATCACGACTTCACCACCGTGTGGGGACCGCGCCCGCTGGCCACACCCGATGGCGACGTGGTGACCGGGCGCGGCGGCCCACCGACGATCGCCGACTTCGACGGCGACGGGCGGCCCGAGATCGGCATCGCCGGTGCCCTGGTGTACGCGGTGTACGACCCGGATGAGGACGCGACCACCGACGACTCGGTGCTGTGGACCTCGCCAATCGACGACACGTCGTCGTCGTCGACGGGCTCGACGTGTTCGACTTCGACGGCGACGGCACGACGGAGGTGGTGTACGCCGACCAGGACTTCGTCCGCGTGTTCGACGGACCCACGGGGACGGTCCGCTGGGAGGAGCCCAACGGAACGAACACGAGAAGCGAAGCGCCGGTCGTTGCCGACGTGGACGGCGATGGCCAGGCGGAGATCGTCGTGACTGCAGAGCGTGCGAAGGTCGACCCCGCAGGGACCACATTCCCCCCAGGCATTCGCGTGTTCGGATCGCCGGCGGACAATTGGGTTCGGGCACGCGAGATCTGGAACCAGCATCAGTACGACGTCACCAACGTGAACAGCGACGGAACGGTCCCGGCGGTCCCGTCGGTCAACTGGTTCGACGGAGCGCTGAACAACTTCCGGCAGCAGTCGTTCCCCTCCGACGACCTCTCCGCACTCGACTCGTTCACCTACGAGATCTCCGATCCGACTGGGGAGACCAGCACCGCCTCGGTGTTCGTCGAGACCCGGCCGCCGCAGAACGATCCGGTCGTGACGTGCCTGCCGTCGCCGACTGCAACCGTGGGCTATCCGTACAGCGCGCGCGTGTGCGCCACCGACCCCGACGGTGACGACCTGACCTTCGTCGGATCGGCCAACCTGGCGACCACCGTCGACGTGCCACCGATTGCCCACCCCTGGCTTGCGGGCCAGCCGGACGGCACCACGGTCGCCGGTGGAGAGGCGCCCGGCGAGAGCCCGGTGTTGGCCGCAACCGACGAGTTCTTCGCCGCCGGTGAGCGGTTGAGCTTCGCCGTGTCGGGCAACGTCGGAACGGACAGCTCCGTCTACGGGCCGGAGGGATTCGATGGCACTACGTCGTACGGCGCGCGCGACGGGTTCTCCGGAATCGCCGCGCCGTGGGCAGCACCGATCGGCGTGTTCCTCACCGACGGCGCGCCCAACCCGTCATCGACGCCCGCGGATCTCGACTTCAACGCCACGACCGGAATCGGCCAGGACTTCGCGGAACTCTCGCCGGAGCTCCAGCAGCCGTTCTTCATCGGCGACGGACGCACGTCGGCCGGTGTTGCACAGGAGTTCGTCGTCCCTGCAGGCGCAACTCGCCTGTTCGTCGGGGTGATGGACGACAACGCGTGGTCGACCAATCCGGGCGACGGATTCGAGTTCACCGTCGTGTCGCCCAACGATGCGGGTATCGAACTCGACGCTGCGACGGGCGTTGTGACCTGGGTGCCGCCTGCCATCGGCTCGTTCAGGCTGCTCGGATCGGTCACCGACGACAGCGTCGAGAACCGGTCGACGGCGTTCGGTCAAACGATCACCGTCATCGAACCCGCCGAGGTCCCCGACCTGCTTCCACCGGGTGGCGGCGTCGATGAGGCGGAGGCGCGCCAGGCTGTGACCGATGTCGGTCTCGACGTGGGAACGGTCGAAGTCCAACCCTCAAACGATGTCCCCGCGGGCGAGGTGATCGAGCAGTTCCCGCCTTCAGGCTCGACGGCGTCGAATGACGGGCAAGTGGAGTTCGTGATCTCGTCGGGCCCATCGCCAGCGGATACCGACGGCGACAGCGACACGTTCACCCCGAACGAGGGTGACTGCAACGACGTCGACAGCTCGATCTTCCCGGGTGCTCCCGAGACCGACAATGACGGTGTCGACAGCGACTGCGACGGCAAGGACGGAGGCCTCGACGTGGCCCTGGTCGGGATCACGGGCGCCGACAGCGACATCGCGGTGGGCCGGACCCGTTCGTTCACCGCCCAGGCGCTGCTCGTCGGTGGACAGGTGGTCGACGTCACCGCGCTGGCAACGTTCGGCACGACCGACGACAGTGTCGCCACGATCTCCGGACGCACGGTCACCGCGGTGGCTGCCGGTGCCTTCGGTGTGACGGCTTCGTTCTCGGGCATCACCGCCCAGAAGGACCTGACGGCGATCGACTTGCTGCCTACCGACGGAACGCCACCGGTCGCCGATATCACGGCGCCAGTTGCGGGCGACGAACTCTCGGCCGAGGTCGACATCGTCGGTACTGCGTCCGACGACAACCTGACCGGCTGGACCCTGACTGCGGTCGCCGAGGATGGTTCGTTGCTCACCGAGATCGCTGAGGGCACGACCGCGGTCGACTCCGATGTGCTGGGGACGTTGGCCACGGCCAGCGTGCCATCGGGCGTGGTCACGTTGCGCCTCGATGTCGAAGACAGTGGCGGCAACGTGAGCCGCATCGAGGTCCCGGTGATCGTGCTCGAGGGTCCGCAGCCCGGGCAGTTCTCGCTGTCGTTCACCGACCTGACCGTTCCGTTGTCCGGCATTCCGATCTCGGTGGTCCGTACCTACGACAGCCGCGACCGTCGCCCGGGTGACTTCGGAGCGGCGTGGGAGCTCGACATCACCGGCCTCGATCTGCGCGTGTCGCCCGATCAAGGTCTCGGTTGGGAGATCGTGTCTGGCCGGTTCGGCTCGAGTGCGCTGCGGCCGACGATCGATCACAGTGTGACGATCACGCTACCCGACGGCGATCAGGAGGTCTTCGACCTGTTGCCGTCGCCCAGTTCGGCGTCGTTCGTGCCGTTGTCGTTGACGACAGCGGCATACCGTCCGCGGCCCGGGACCTCGGGCACCCTTGTCCCGACTGGTGATCCGAGCTTGCTCGTCTTGCAGGACACCGATGGAGTTGTGCTGGCCGCCCAGGCGACCGCTGATGTGTACGACCCGCCTGGCTTCGTGTACACCCGGCTCGACGGGACGGCGTTCACTATCGATGCTGATGGCACGATCCTGCGCGTCGAGGATCCCAACGGCAACGTCTTGACGATCGACGACGACGGCATCACGCACTCGGCTGGCAAGTCGGTGGTGTTCGAGCGCGATGCACTCGGCCGCATCACCTCGGTGACCGATCCCGAGGGCAACCCGCAGACGTATCAGTACAGCGCTGTTGGCGACCTGGTTGCGCACACCGACCGCGAGGGCAATCGGACGACCTTCGGTTACGACGACGGTCACTACCTGACCGAGATCGTCGACCCGCTCGGGCGCAGGGGCGCCCGGATGGAGTACGACGACCAGGGCCGGCTGATCGCAACAATCGACGCCGAGGGGCGCCGGGTCGAGGTGGACCACGATCCAGATGCGCGTACGTCGGTGTCGAGAAACAACGATGGGTCGCAGCGGGTGTTGGTGTACGACGCCGACGGCAACGTGACTCAGGAGATCGACGAACTCGGTCGGGAGACGACCCGGACCTTCGATTCTGATGGCAACCGTTTGAGTCATACCGACGGTGAGGGGCGTACGACGACGAGCGCGTACGACGACGATGGGCTCGAGACGAGTCGCACCGACGGTGAGGGCAACACGGTGACGTGGGTGCGTGATGCCAACGGGCGTGTGATCGAGCGCGTCAGCGACGATGGGGATCGCACCGTGTGGACGCGTGACTCGGCGGGGAACGTGCTGAGTCGGATCGATCCGGACGGCGCCGAATGGTTCTGGTCGTACGACAGTGCGGGCAATCAGATCAGCGCGACCGACCCGAACGGGAACACGACGACGTCGACGTATGACCAGTTCGGTCAGCTCATGTCAACCGTTGACGCGGTCGGGCGCGAGGTCACTGCTGCGTTCGATGGGTCGGGCGCAGCGACCGAGGTGACGATCGACGGTGTCGACGGGTCACGCACGGTCGAGGTACTTAACAACCGCAACGACATCCCGCTGGAGGTCACGCGACCGAGCGGCGGTACCGACATCAGAACGGTTGATGGCGCAGGTCAGATCACGTCGGTTACCGACGCCGCTGGCCGGCAGGTCAGCCATACGTGGGGTGCCGATGCTCGCTTGCAGAGCACTGTGCTCGACGACGGCACCACGATCGGAGCGACCTACGACGTACGTGGCCGCATGGACTCGGCCGAGTCGTTGGAAGGAGCGATCCGGGCGATGAACTATGACGCCGCGGGTCAGGTGACGTCGTTCACCGATCCTGGCGGTGTCCCGGGCGACTTGGGTGATGACCCGCGAACGACGCTGGCGTACGACGACGGCGGCATGCTGACATCGATCACCAATCCCAACGGTGTGGTCAGGGGCTTGGTCTTCGACGACGCGGGCCGGGTTGCGGGAACTATCGATGCGCTTGGTCGCTCCACCTCGTCGGTCCTCGACGACGAAGGCCGATCGCTCAGCGAGACCGATGCACTTGGTCGCACGACGAGCTACGTCTACGACGATGCGGGACGGGTCCTCGAGGCGACGCTTCCAGACGGTGAGACCGTCAGCACGACGTACGACGATGCTGGCAATCGGCTGACGACGACCGACGAGCTCGGTCGCACCACGAGCTACGCCTACGACGCGGCGCACCGCCTCATCTCAGTCACCGATCCCACCGGCGCAACGACGACGATGCAGTGGTCGATGCTCAACCAACTTGCGGCGATCACCGACGCGCTGGGCCGGACTACACGATTTGGGTACGACGCCGACGGCAACACGACCGAGATCGTGCGACCCGACGGAGCAACGAGCACGTTCGTTTACGACGTCACCGGTTTGCCGATCGAGGTCACGGATCCGAACGGTCGAACCACGACAACGACGTACGACGGCCTTCGCCGGCCGGTAACCATCGCCTACGGCGATGGACGCCAGGTCGCCTATACCTACAACGACGGCACCACGGTCCCAGCGACCATCACCGACCACCGCGGTACGACCACTCAGGTCACCGACGAGCGCGGGCGGATGGTGAGCCGCACCGAGCCCGATGGCACGACCGTGGAGTACGAGTACGACGACGGTGACCGCCTTGTCGCGGTGGAGACCCCGTACGGGCGGACCACGTACACCTACGACCTCGGCGATCGGATGACGTCGCTGACCGACGCTACGGGCACGACGGCGTTCACCTACGACGCAGTCGACAATCTGCTCACCACCACTTATCCGAATGGGGTGGTGGAGACACGGACGCATGACGACCGGGATCGTGTGCTCACGATCCGCGCCGTCGGTGGCGGGGGAGTGGTCACCGATCTCGCCCACACGTACACCGCTGCCGGACAGGTGGAGACGATCGTCGACGCTGTGCTCGGCACGACGACGACCTATGCCTACGACGGCGCGGGCCGGCTGGTGGGCGAGACCGTGGTCGGAGGAGGCCGCGACCGGACCGTCACACACACCTTCGACGCCGTCGGCAACCGCCTCGCCGTGTCCGACTCGGTCGACGGCGACACGGGGTTCACGTATGACGTCGGGGATCGCATCGTGCAACAGAGCGCGCCGACCGGTGACACGACGTACGTCTACGACGCCTCCGGGCAGCGGATCATCGTGAACACGCCGACGGGTGAGTCGCTTCATGGGTGGGATGCAGCCGGACGCTTGGCGTCGGTGCGCACTGAGGCGGGTGTGGTGCAGCAACACAGCTATGCCGCCGATGGTCTGCTGATGTCGACGGTCACCGGAGTGGAGGAGACCCGCTTTGTGCAGGTGCGATTTGCGCCTCACGCACAGATCGCCGCGAGCTACCGGCCCGACGGGAGTCTCATCGAACGGTCGACGCTTGCACCGACGCGGTTGTCGGTCACCGACGCCGCGGGCACGACGCACAGCCTCCACGGCAACCACCTGGCGACCACGCTCGCGATTACGGCTGGCGACGGAAACGTGCTCGATCGTGCAGAGATGGCGCCATACGGGGAGCCGCGGACCAACGGTGACGTCGGTGATTTCGGATTCACCGGCGAATACACCGACCCGGTGACCGGATTGGTCTATCTCCGCCAGCGCTGGTATGACGCGACAGCGGGCGTGATGCTCTCCACCGATCCGTTCGGAGGGTTCGTGTCCGACCCGCGGAGTCTGCATGACTACCTCTACGCGTACGGCGATCCGGTAAATCTCACGGACCCGAGCGGGCTCAACCCGACCCTGACCGAGCTCAACCTCGTGTTCCAGATCGCCACTGGGCTGGCGCTGGCAACAGGGGCGTTCGCGGCCGCTGGCGTGGCGCTGGGTGCGAGCCGCACGTGGCGCGGACCAACGCTCGACATCGGCACATCCGTGCCAGGCGTCGCCAACTGGGACGTTGGGTTCCGAGCCTCGGTCCTCCGGACGAGTGCGCCGACCGGCGACGAAGGTCAGTTGCTGCACACGAGGTCGTTCCACCTCACCATGTGGCTCGGGCAGAGCGTGAATGCCAACGGTGTCAACGACTCCGACGGCGTCGGAAGCTTCTTGTCGAAAGGCCTCGGCGGTGTCGGCAAGTGGCTCGGCGGGCTCAGCATCTCGAAGGGCTCGGTTACCGTCGTCTCGCCAGCAAGGCCGTTCGGCGGGCGCCACGGCATTCAGCCGTGGGTGCTGACGCCGAGTTACTTGACGGGAGGGATCAGCATCAGCGGGGGCTGGCTCTTCTCGGTACTCAGAGACAAACTCGGGCTGGATATCGAAGGAAACTCATGGAGCGCCAACTTCCTCATCATGGGCTTCGGTATCGGCGGTGCGTATCCGGGCGGCGGTGACGACTTCGGCACTGCCGTTTCGAACGACTTCGCCCCAGCGTCGATCTTGCCCGACGTGGGAGCATCGATCTACGCCGGCTTCACCGTCAGCATCACACCGTTTCACTGGGTGGAGCAGCCAACCCCGCCCTGATCGCGTCGCGTCGCCCCGACGCGACTGACTCCACTGTCGCGTGGGTGTGTTGTTGGCGGTGTGTTAGTGGGGTGGTTTTAGGTTCGGTCGGGTGAGTGTTGCGGACGGGTCTTTTCGGGTTGTGTCGCGGTCGCGGGGGACGGTGGGTGTGGCGATCGGGTTGGTTGCTGCGTTGATTGTTGGGGTGTTGGTTGCGGCGCCGGTGTCGGCGGAGGAGTTGGGTCAGGTCGGTCCGCCAAGCGATGAGGTTGTGCCGGTTGCGGAGTCGCGGGCGGTGGGTGAGGCGTCGAGTGTGGTGTCGTTGGTGCCGGCGCGTGTGTTGGAGACGCGTGCGGGTCGGCCGACCGCCGATGGCTTGTTCGAGGGCATCGGACGGCGCAGTGCGCTGCAGGTGACTGAGGTTGATGTGCTCGACCGTGTGGGTGTCCCCGCTTCGGGTGTGGAGGCGGTCGTGATGAATGCGACGGCGATTGGTGCGGTGCAGCGTGGGTTCTTGACGGTGTTTCCGTGTGGGGAGCGGCCGGAGGCGTCGTCGGTGAACTACGAAGCCGGCGGTCCGGCGGTGGCGAATGAGGTGATCGCCAAGGTCTCCGATCAGGGCACGGTGTGTGTGTTCAACCAACGCGATCTGGACATCGTGTTGGACGTGGTCGGGTACATCGGCGCCGCGGACACCGAGGTGCGGGCTGCGGGTGAGACGTCGTCGGTGGTGTCGTTGGTGCCGGCACGCGTGTTGGAAACACGTGCGGACCGGCCGACCGCCGATGCTCAGTTTGAGGGGATCGGACGACGCAGTGCGCGGCAAGTGACTGAGGTGGATGTCCTCGATCGGGTGGGTGTGCCTGCGGAGGGTGTTGAGGCGGTGGTGATGAACGCCACCGCGATCGGTGCGGTGCAGCGTGGGTTCTTGACCGTGTTCCCCTGCGGTGAACGTCCTGAGGCGTCGTCGGTGAACTACGAAGCCGGCGGCCCCGCGGTGGCCAATGAGGTGATCGCCAAAGTCTCCGATCAGGGCACGGTGTGTGTGTTCAATCAACGCGATCTGGACATCGTGTTGGATGTCGTTGGTTACATCGGTGCCGCCGATACCGAGACGCGGGCCGCGGGTGAGGCGTCGAGTGCGGTGTCGTTGGTGCCGGCACGCGTGTTGGAAACACGGGCCGATCGGCCGACCGCGGATGGTCTGTTTGAGGGGATCGGACGACGTGCTGCGCGTCAGGTGACTGAGGTGGATGTCCTCGATCGTGTCGGTGTGCCCGCGGAGGGTGTCGAGGCGGTGGTGATGAACGCCACCGCGATCGGTGCGATCCAACGCGGGTTCTTGACGGTGTTCCCATGTGGGGATCGTCCGGAGGCGTCGTCGGTGAACTACGAGGCCGGCGGCCCCGCTGTTGCGAATGAGGTGATCGCCAAGGTCTCCGATCAGGGCACGGTGTGTGTGTTCAATCAACGCGATCTCGACATCGTGTTGGACGTCGTTGGCTACATCTCATCGATCCCGTCCCCGACGGATCCGCCACCGGTTGATCCACCACCGGTCGATCCGCCGCCTCCGCCTCCGCCACCACCGGATGGTGATGTGGTGGTGCCTGATGTGGTCGGATTGCAGCAGGGTCAAGCAATCGAGCGGATCGTCGATGAAACCCTGACCCCCGGACTCGGCGGCAGTCGTCACGACTCCGCTCCCGCGGGTGAGGTCATCGAACAAACCCCGATCGGCGGCTCCCGTGTCGATGAAGGCGACGACGTCGCCTTCGTCCTGTCGTTGGGTCCCGAACTCGTCACGGTGCCCGACGTGTTGGGCGACGACGAAACCACCGCCCGCAGCAAGATCGAAGCCGCCGACCTCACCGTTGGTGACGTCGGCGCAGGCGAGTCCGATGTCTACGACGTTGGTGACGTCAACCTGCAACTCCCACTGGCCGGCCAACAGGTGTTGCCGGGCACCCCCGTCGACGTGACGTTGACGACGGGCCTGGTGAACGATCCGCCAGAGATCACCACCAACCCGGTGACCGAACACACCGTCGGAACCGAGTACGTCTACGACGTCGACGCCACCGACCCCGAAAGCGATCCGATCACGTTCGTCCTCCAAGCCGGGCCGCTCGACGAACTTGGCGACCCCCTCGCCCAGATCGACCCGACCACCGGTGTGCTCACCTGGACCCCCACCACCGACCACGCCGTGCCTGTCGACTTCGCCATCCGCGCCGAAGACTCAAACGGCGGCATCGACGTCCAATCCTTCACCCTCGACGTGCGTGTGCCGAACCGACCACCGGTGCCAGAAGACGACGTGTACGGGGTTGCGATCAACGACGTCTTGACCGTTGATGCCGACTCGGGCGTGCTGTCCAACGACACCGACCCTGACGACGACGACCTCACGGCCGAGATCGTCGACGATCCCGCCAACGGAACGGTCGCGTTCACCGACGACGGCAGCTTCACCTACACGCCGTTCCAACAGATCTCCGGTGGCACCCGATTCCCGGGCATCGACCTCACCCGCTTCAGCCTCGCGGAGGTCGACGCCTCTTCTACCCAGTCCGCCAGCTTCGTTGCAGAGAACCTGGTCGATGGGTTTGCCGAGGAGTTCTGGGTGGCCGCATTCGGGACGACGACTGCGCAGATCACGCTCACGTTCGACGCGTCTGTCACCCCGGCGACACTTGATCTGTTGGGGATTCGCGGGTCGAACGCCGACAGTGGGTTGGGGTTGCGCGAAGTCGACGTGACGCTGCTCGACGCCGACGACAACACGGTGCTCTCGCTGCCTGGGCAGCTGTTCCCGCCGAACGATGACGGTGGCGATGACGTCGATGCCGACCTCACGGTCGACCTTGCAGCCGCTGCTGGTGGTGACGCGCCCGCGGGTGTGCGCTCGGTGGTGATCGACATCGTCGATACCGACGGCGGCCGCCCCGGTCTCGGCGAGGTTGTTCTGACCGGTGACGGGCCACGGCGCAACCTGTCGCCCGACATCCAATGGTCGTGGACCGACAGCACCGGGAACGGGGACGGGGCAACGTTGGTTTCGCCGACCGTCGGCGACCTCGACGGCGACGGTTTTCCCGAGGTGCTCTTCCTCGCGGCGCCGACGACGAACTCGTCGTCGAGCCCGTCGATCATGTACGTCCTCGACGGCCGCGATGGGTCGTTGCTGTGGGCAACCGAGCGGACGATGCGGTCGACCTCGTCTCCGGTGCTTGGCGATCTCGATGGCGACGGTCTGCTCGAGGTGGTCGCTGTCGGTTCGAACTTGCGCGATGTGATCGTGTTCGGCCACGACGGTGAAGAACTCGACCGGATCACCATGGTCGGGACGGTCGGCAACCTTGCGCTCGCTGACCTCGACGCCGACGGCACGCCAGAGATCGTGGCGCCCGTGAGTAACCAGGTCGCGGCCCTGACTGTCAGCTTCGACGCGTTGGGAGCGGTCACGCTGACGGAGCGGTGGCTCACGCCGAGCAACACCGGCTGCGGCGGGCAGGGCGGGTCTGTGTTCTGTGTGCCGATCGTCGCCGATGTCGATCTCGATGGCGAACCCGAGATCGTCGCTGGGAACCGCATCCTCAGCGCCGACGGCAGCCTTGAACACGACAGCGACCTGGCCGACGGGTTCGTCGCCATCGGCAACTTCGACGACGACGCCGAAGCCGAGATCGTCCACGTCAGAAGTAACGAGGTACGTCTTCTCAACCACGACCTGACGGTTGTGTGGGGTCCGGTGGCGATCCCTGAGGGTGGGCGCGGCGGGCCGCCGACGGTCGGCGACTACGACTCCGACGGTGAGCCCGAGATCGGTGTGGCAGGCGCCCGCCGGTACTTCGTGCTCGACAGCGACGGCACCGAGTTGTGGCAGGCCGAGACCGTCGACACCAGCTCGGACATCACTGGCTCGACGATCTTCGACTTCGACAACGATGGGACCACCGAGGTCGTCTACCGCGACGAACAGCACCTGTGGATCTTCAACGGACCGACGGGCGAGGTCCGCTACCAAACCCCGATTCGTTCACGAACACTGATCGAGTACCCGATCGTCGCCGATGTCGACGCCGATGGTCAGGCCGAAATCGTTATCACCCAAGACGACAACGCAACGCTGCCCGACGGGACCACCAGACCAAAGGGCCTGTACGTGTTCGAAGGTGGACTGGACGACTGGGTGCGCGCCCGATCGATCTGGAACCAGCACAGCTACCACGTCACCAACATCAACACCGACGGCACCATCCCGACCGTGGAGCCACCCAACTGGCTCGACGGCTCGCTCAACAACTTCCGCCAACAGTCGTTCTCGTCAAACGACGTCACGGGACTTGACTCGTTCACCTACCGGGTGGCGGACCCGTCGGGTGCGAGCAGCGACGCCACGGCATACGTCGAGATCAGACCCGCGCAGAACGACCCGGTAGTCACATGCACACCACCGGCCACGGCAACCGTCGGCTACGACTACACCGGCCGAGTCTGTGCGACTGACCCCGACAACGACGATCTCACGTTTGCTGGTGCCGCCAACCTGGCGGCGAGCGCGCAGATCCCCGCCAGGGCACATCCGTGGCTCGCCGGCCAGCCCGACGGTGCGATCCTGCTCGGCGACAACGCGCCCGACAACAGCCCGGTCCTCGTTGCCACCGACGAGTTCTTCGCTGCAGGAGAGGCACTGACCTTCAACGTGTCAGGCAACGCCGGCACCGACTTCTCGATCGTGTACGGACCCGATGGAAACAGCAACACCTTCTTCGGCGCGCAGAACGGGCTGGCGGGAATCTGGGCGCCGTTCGCTGCGCCGGTCGGCGTGTTCTTGAACAACGACGTGCCCGATCCCGGTTCCGCCCCGCCGCCAGATCTCGACTTCCGGCCCTCCGGTCTCGGGGAAGACTTCGAGAGTCTGTCGCCGCAGCTGGGCCAGCCGTTCTTCATCGGTGACGGTCGCACGCCTGACGGCATCGCACAGGAGTTCCTTGTACCCGATGGAGCGTCGCGACTGTACGTCGGCGTGATGGACGACAACGCCTGGGCGACGAACCCGGGAGACGGCTTCGAGCTCACCGTGGTCTCACCACGCGATGCCGGGATCGACGTCGATCCAATCAGTGGCGTCGTGACCTGGACGCCGCCGACCGTCGGGCAGTACCGCTTCTCCGGCACCGTCACCGACGAGAGTTCCGAGCTGCGCTCGACTCCGTTCGCCCAGACGATCACCGTGGCCGAACCCGTCGAGGTGCCCGATGTGGTCGGCCTCGCCGAGGCCGACGCCCGTCTAGCGGTGCTCGCTGCCGGCCTACGCGTCGGTAGCGTCGACCTCGCGCCATCGCTGGATGTCCCCGCCGACGAAGTCTTAGAACAGTTTCCACCAGCGGGCTCGAACGCGGCGCGCGATGCGCGCGTGGCGGTCACCATCTCGTCGGGTTCGTCGCCGGCCGACTTCGACGGCGACAGCGACGGGTTCACCCCGAATGAAGGCGACTGCAACGACGACGATCCAGCAATCAACCCCAGCCAAGAAGAGACCGATGGCGACGGCGTCGACAGCAACTGCGACGGCGAGGACGACGACCTCGGAGTACAGGCGGTCGGCGTCACCGGCTCCGACAACGACCTCGCGGTCGGCCGAACACGTTCGTTCACCGCCCAGGCACTGCTCGCCGATGGCCGCACCATCGACATCACCGAGCTGGCCACCTTTGACACAAGCGACGACAGCATCGCAACCATTGCCGGACGCACGGTCACGGCGGTGGCGCCAGGAGCGTTCGACGTCACTGCGTCGTACGCCGGAATCACCACGCCCAAGCCGTTGACGGTGATCGACCCGCTGCCGACCGACGACACCCCACCTGTCGCCGAGATAACGGCACCGGTTGCCGGCGAGGACGTCTCTGCCGAAGTCGACATCATCGGCACCGCGACCGACGACAACCTGACCGGCTGGGCACTGACCGCCGTCGCTGAGGACGGCACGGTGTTCACCGAGATCGCGGCCGGCACGACAGAGGTCGATGACGGCCTACTCGGCACGTTGGCGACTGCGAGTGTCCCCGCTGGGGTGGTCACGCTGCGCCTCGACGTCGAAGACGGTGGCGGCAACGTCAGCCGCATCGAGGTTCCCGTGATCGTGCTCGAGGGTCCGCAGCCGGGCCAGTTCTCGATGTCGTTTGTCGACCTGACCGTGCCGATGTCCGGGATCCCGATCTCGGTGATCCGCACCTACGACAGCCGCGACCGCCGCCCCGCCGACTTCGGGGCGGCATGGGAGCTCGACCTCAGCGGCCTCGACCTGCGGGTCAGCCCCGACCAGGGTGTCGGCTGGGAGATCGTGCCCGGGCGTTTCGCCTCCAGCGCGCTCCAGCCGACCATCGATCACAGCGTCACGATCACGCTGCCCGACGGCGACCAAGAGGTCTTCGACCTGCTGCCGTCGCCACGGACATCGCTGTTCGTGCCACTGTCGTTCACCACGGCCACCTACGATCCGCGACCGGGCACGACCGGAACACTGGTGCCCACCGGCAACACGAATCTGCTTGTTCTGCCGGATGCGACCGGCGTCCAGCTCGTCGACGACGCCACAACCGAGTCATACGAGCCGCCCGGGTTCGTGTACACCAGCCTCGGCGGCACCGCAGTCACGCTCGACGCCGACGGCACGATCACCCGAATCGAAGACCCGAACGGCAACGTCATCACGATCGGCGCCAACGGCATCACTCACTCCGCCGGCAAGTCGGTGACGTTCGAACGCGACGCGTTCGAACGGATCGTCTCGGTCACCGACCCCGAGGGCAACGTCCAGACCTACGACTACAGCGCCGCAGGCGACCTTGTCGCCCACACCGACCGCGAGGGCCACACCACGACGTTTGCCTACGACGACGGTCACTATCTGACCGAGATCGTCGACCCGCTGGGGCGGCAGGCAGGCCGGATGGAGTACGACGACCAGGGCCGGCTCGTCGCCACGATCGACGCCGAAGGGCGACGAGTCGAGATCGACCACGATCCCGACTCCAACACCTCCGTTGCGACCAACAGCGACGGATCACAACGGGTCCTCGTGTACGACGCCGACGGCAACGTCACCCAAGAGATCGACGAACTCCTGCGGCAGACCAACCGTACGTTCGACGACGACGGCAACCGGCTGAGTGAAACCGACGGTGAGGGACGAACGATCAACTTCGCCTACGACGACGACGGGCTCGAAACCAGCCGCACCGATGGCGAAGGCAACACCTCGACCTGGGTGCGCGACGACAACGGACGCGTGGTCGAACTGATCACCGATGATGGTGACCGCACCATCTGGACTCGTGACGCCGCAGGCAACGTCGTCGAAAGGGTCGATCCCGACGGAGCGGTGTGGGCGTGGTCGTACGACAGCGCCGGCAACATGCTGACCGAAACCGATCCGAACGGCAACACCACGACCTTCACCTACGACAGGTTCGGCCAGCTCATCGGCACCGTCGACCCGATGGGCCGCGACGTGGTCGTTGAGCTTGACGCCAGTGGTGCACCGACCGAGTTCACGATCAATGGCGACGACGGGTCCCGAACCCTGCAGATGACCAACGACGCGAACGACGTGCCGTTGGCGATGACCCGTCCCAGCGGTGCCACTGAGACCAGGACGGTCGACGCCGCCGGCCAGGTCACTGCGGTCACCGATGCCGTCGGGCGCGAGGTGATCCACACCTACGGGGATGATGCGCGTCTCGAGAGCACCGTTTTGGATGACGGAACGACGATGCAGACCACGTACGACGTTCGCGGCCGTCTGGACTCCGCCGAGTCATTGGAAGGCGCACTGCGGGCGGTGTCCTACGACGCTGCGAGCCAGGTGACCTCGTACACCGACCCGTCGGGCGCTCTCGACGATCTCGGTGACGACTCCACGACCGACCTTGCCTACGACGACGGTGGCATGCTGACCTCCATCACCAATCCGAACGGGGTGATCATGGGGCTGGTGTTCGACGATGCCGGTCGCATCGCTGGCAGCACCGATTCGCTCGCCCGCACGACATCGTCGGTTCTCGACGATGAAGGCCGACCGGTCAGCGAGACCGATGCGTTGGGCCGCACGACGAGCTTCACCTACGACGACGCCGGTCGGGTCGTGGAGATCGGCTACGCCGATGGCACCACCGAGACCTCGACCTATGACGAGGCCGGAAATCGGCTGACCACGACCGATGAGCTGGGCCGCACGACCAGCTACGTCTACGACGCAGCCCATCGGATCGTCAGCATCACCGACCCGACCGGGGCCGTCACCACGATGCGGTGGACGACGTTGAATAGAATTGCCTCGATCACCGATCCGCTCGGACGCACCACCAGGTTCAGCTACGACATCGACGGGAACCTCGCCGACATCGTGCGACCTGACGGCGCGACGACCTCGTACGACTACGACGCCTCGGGTCTCCCGATTGAGGTGACCGACCCCAACGGCTTGGTGACCACGACGACCTACGACGGGCTGCGCCGCCCGGCGACCATCACCTACGGCGATGGCCGCAGCGTCGCCTACACCTACGACGATGCGTCGAACACGCCGGCAACGGTCACCGACCATCGCGGCACCACCACCCAGGTGACCGACGAACGCGGGCGGGTCACGAGCAGAACCGAGCCCGACGGGACCACCGTCGAGTACGTCTACGACGACGGCAACCGGCTCGTCGCCGTGCAGACGCCGTACGACCGAACGGAGTACACCTACGACCTCGGCGATCGGATGACCGCCCTCAGGGACGCCACTGGTACGGCAACGTTCACGTACGACGACGCCGACAACCTGCTCACGACCACGTTCCCGAACGGTGTGGTCGAGACGCGCACGTACGATGTTCGTGATCGGCTGTTGACCGTTCGAGCTGAGAGTCCGAGTGGCGTTGCGACAGATCTGGCGTACACGTACACGCCGGCAGGCCAGGTCGGTTCGATGATCGATGCGGTGGTGGGTACGACGACCACCTACGGCTACGACGGCGCCGGTCGGCTGACCAGCGAGACGGTGGTCGGGGGCGGACGCGATCGTGCGGTCAGCCACACCCTCGACGCCGTCGGCAACCGCATCGCCGTCTCCGACTCGGTCGACGGCGACACCACGTTCACCTACGACGCCAGGGACCGCCTCGTGGCGGTGAGCGGGCCGGGCGGCGCCGCGGCACACACCTACGACGCTGCGGGCCAGCGAATTTCGTCTACCGGCCCGGACGGTCTAACGCTCTACGGTTGGGACGCGGCACCACCGACTGGCATCGGTGCAGTCACCCACAGGCGCGCTCCAACAGCATGCGTACGCGTCCGATGGATTGCTGACGTCGACGATCAGTGGGGCGGACGAGGCCCGGTTCGTGCAGGTGCGCTACTCCCCGTACGCCGAGATCGCCGCCAGCTACCGGCCCGACGGCACGCTCATCGAGCGGTCGACGTTGGCCCCGGCGCGACTCGCAGTGACGGACGCCGCTGGGGTCACCCGCACCCTGCACGGCAACCATCTGGGCACGACCCTTGCGGTGACAGCCGCCGACGGGACGGTGCTCGGCCGAGAAGACCTCGGCCCGTTCGGTCAGCTCCGTTCCGACGGCGACACCGGTGCCTTCGGGTTCACCGGCGAGTACACCGACTCGACCAGCGGACTCGTGTACCTGCGGGCGCGGTGGTACGACCCGCAATCCGGCGTGATGCTCTCTGCGGATCCGTTCGGCGGCTTCGCCGACGACCCGTCCAGCTTGCACGACTACTTGTACGCCTACGGCGACCCGGTCAACATGGCCGACCCGACTGGTCTCAACCCGACGCTGACGGAGCTGGCAACGAGCATGCTGCTCTTCGGCATCGGCTTGGCGGTCACCACGGGAGCCATCGGTGCGATGATGCTGCGCGACGGCGCCAGGACCTGGCAGGGCCCGACCTTCGACGTGACGATGGGAGTCGGTGCGTCGCCGTGGGAGGTCGGGTTTCGCGTTTCGTCGCTCAGGGCGTCGGCTCCGAAGGGCGACAGCGAACTGCACACCCGATCCCTCCATCTCACCCTGCTGTTCGGCGTGGGCATCGGGCTCGTGGACAAACTCGGGGCTCCCGATGCAGGGCAGGGCACCGGCAAGTTCTTGCGAGGCAAGGGACTGGGTTCGGTCGGCACGGCGATCGGAGGAATCGTGGCGTCGGCCGGCTCGCTGACGGCGGTCTCGCCGACGATGATCGCCAAACCGTACGGCATCAAGCCGTACGTCCTCACGCCGGCATTCGCAACCGGTGGTGTGTCCGTGAGTGTCGGTTGGCTCGGCGGATTCCTCAACAACGCTGTCAGTGGAGACGCCACGACGTCGTGGTCGGCGAACTTCACGATCATGGGATACGGCATCGGATTCGAGAGTCTCGACACGTCGAGCGACGTCGGCGCCGGCGCCACGATCCCCGAAATCGGGGCGTCGGTTCAGACCGGAGTGACGATCAGCCTCACGCCATTCAGCTGGATCGAGCAACCGACACCACCGCGTTGAGCCCAGCACTGCGGTTGCGTGGTGCTGTTGGGCGGTCGGAGTGATTCATCGCGCCAACGACAGCACTCGTTGAATCGTGACGACGTCGAGCCAGCGGCCGAACTTGCGCTCGCACTGTCGGTAGCGGTGCCGGCTCGAGAGCCGCCGGCGCAGCAGGCGAGCGCTAACGAGACGCCAACGAGCAGGCGGTTTCTCCCAGGTTGACGGACGCGCACCGATGGTTGGGTTGTTGGCGTTCTGTTGGTGGGGTGGTTTTAGGTTCGCCGGCTGTGAGTGCTGCGGACGGTTCTGTTCGGGTTGTGTCGCGGTCGCGGGGGACTGTGGGTGTGGCGATTGGGTTGGTTGCTGCGCTGGTGGTGGGGCTTCTGGTTGCCGGGCCGGTGTCGGCGCAGTCCGATGTCGTTGTCGATGACGTAGTGCCGGTCGGCGAGCCACTTGATGTGGTGTCGCGTGCGGTTGAGGTGTCGTCGCGGGCGGTTGGTGAGGCGTCGTCGGTGGTGTCGTTGGTGCCGGCGCGTGTGTTGGAAACGCGTGCGGGTCGGCCGACTGCTGATGGCCAGTTAGAGGGGATCGGCCGCCGTGCTGCGCGGCAGGTGACTGAGGTTGAGGTGCTCGGTCGGGTGGGTGTGCCTGCTGATGGTGTGGAGGCGGTGGTGATGAATGCGACGGCGATTGGTGCGGTGCAGCGTGGGTTCTTGACGGTGTTTCCGTGTGGGGATCGTCCGGAGGCGTCGTCGGTGAACTATGAGGGGGGCGGTCCGGCCGTTGCGAATGAGGTGATCGCGAAGGTCTCCGATGAGGGGACGGTGTGTGTGTTCAACCAACGCGACCTCGACATCGTCCTCGATGTTGTTGGCTATATCGGCGCCGCTGACACTGAGACCCGTGCGGTGGGTGAGGCGTCGTCGGTGGTGTCGTTGGTGCCGGCGCGTGTGTTGGAGACGCGTGCGGATCGGCCGACCGCGGATGGTTTGTTTGAGGGGATTGGTCGGCGCAGCGCGCGTCAGGTGACTGAGGTGGATGTGCTCGACCGGGTCGGTGTCCCCGGTGAGGGTGTGGAGGCGGTGGTGATGAACGCCACGGCGATCGGTGCGTTCCAGCGTGGGTTCTTGACGGTGTTCCCGTGCGGTGAACGTCCGGAGGCGTCATCGGTGAACTACGAAGCGGGCGGCCCCGCCGTGGCGAATGAGGTGATCGCCAAAGTCTCCGATGACGGCACGGTGTGTGTGTTCAATCAACGCGACCTGGACATCGTGTTGGACGTCGTTGGCTATGTCGGCGCAGCGGACACCGACTCCCGCGCAGCCGGTGACCCGTCGAGTGTGGTGTCGTTGGTGCCGGCGCGTGTGTTGGAAACGCGTGCGGGTCGGCCGACTGCTGATGGCCAGTTCGAGGGGATCGGCCGCCGTAGTGCCCGGCAGGTGACTGAGGTTGAGGTGCTCGGTCGGGTGGGTGTCCCGGCAGATGGTGTTGAGGCGGTGGTGATGAACGCCACCGCGATCGGTGCGGTGCAGCGTGGGTTCTTGACCGTGTTTCCTTGCGGCGAACGCCCGGAGGCGTCATCGGTGAATCATGAGGCGGGCGGTCCGGCCGTCGCGAATGAGGTGATCGCCAAAGTCTCTGATCAGGGGACGGTGTGTGTGTTCAATCAACGCGAGTTGGACATCGTGTTGGATGTCGTTGGCTACATCTCATCGATCCCGGCCCCGACGGATCCGCCTCCGGTTGATCCGCCACCGGTCGACCCGCCGCCACCGCCGGATGGTGATGTGGTGGTGCCTGATGTGGTCGGGTTGCAGCAGGGTCAAGCAATCGAGCGGATCGTCGACGAGACCCTGATGCCTGGACTTGGTGGGAGTCGTCACGACGACGCTCCTGCGGGTGAGGTCATCGAACAAACCCCGGTCGGTGGTTCCCGTGTCGATGAGGGCGACGACGTTGCCTTCGTCCTGTCGTTGGGTCCTGAGTTGGTGACGGTGCCTGACGTGTTAGGCGACGACGAAGCCACCGCACGCGGCAATATCGAAGCCGCCGACCTCACCGTTGGTGACGTCGGCGCAGGCGAGTCCGACGACTACGACGTTGGTGACGTCAACCTGCAACTCCCACTCGCCGGCCAACAGGTGTTGCCCGGCACCCCCGTCGACGTGACGTTGACGACGGGCCTGGTCAACGATCCGCCAGAGATCACCACCAACCCTGTCCTCGATCATGAGGTCGGCGGCGAGTACGTCTACGACGTCGACGCCACCGACCCCGAAAACGACCCGATCACGTTCATCCTCCAAGCGGGACCCCTCGACGAACAAGGCGACCCCCTCGCCCAGATCGACCCGACCACCGGTGTGCTCACCTGGACCCCCACCACCAACGACGCCGGTCCCGTCGACGTCGCCGTGCGCGCCGAAGACCAAAACGGCGGCATCGACGTCCAATCATTCACCCTCAACGTGAGCGTCCCCAACCGACCGCCCACCCCAGAAGACGACGTGTACGGGGTCGCCATCAACGACGTGTTGACCGTGGATGCCGACACGGGGGTGCTGTCCAACGACACCGACCCCGACGACGACGAGCTCACGGCCGAGATCGTCGACGATCCGGCCAATGGGCAGGTCGCAGTGGCCGGCGACGGCAGCTTCGTCTACACGCCGTTCCAGCGAGGTTCGGATGGGATCCGATTCTCCGACATCGACCTCACGCGCTTCAGCCTCGAAGACGTCGAAACCTCGTCGAATCAGTCGGCCAGCCTCGTTGCCGCCAACCTCGTCGACGGATACGTCGAGGAGTTCTGGGTGGCCGCGTTCGGCACGACGACAGCTCAGGTCACGCTGTCGTTCGAAGAGCCGGTCGCGCCAGCCACGCTCGACCTGCTGGGGATTCGCGGGTCGAGCGCCGACAGTGGGTTGGGGCTGCGCGAAGTCGACCTGACCTTGCTCGATGGTGACGGCGCAACGATCCTGTCGCTGCCAGGTCAGGTGTTCCCGCCGAACGATGACGGTGACGATGACGTTGATGCTGACCTCACGGTCGACCTTGCAGCCGCGGCCGGCGGCAGCGCGCCAGAAGGCGTGTCCACGGTCGTGATCGACATCGTCGACACCGACGGTGGCCGTCCCGGCCTCGGCGAGGTCGTCCTCACGGGCGAGGGAACGCGCCGCAACCTCTCCCCCGACATCCAATGGTCGTGGACCGATCCCAACGGCGTATTCGGCGCTGCGATGCAGTCGCCGACCGTCGGCGATCTGGACGGCGACGGTTTCCCCGAGGTGCTCTTCCTTTCGGCGACCCCGACGTTCAGCTCATCGAGCACAGCGTTCCTCTATGCGATGGATGGCCGCGACGGCTCGCTCAAGTGGGTCACCGATCAGATCTTGCGGTCGACTTCGGCGCCCGTACTGGGCGATCTCAACAACGACGGGTTCCTCGAAGTCGTCACCGTTGGCTCGAGTGCCACCCCCATCGTCGTGTTCGACCACGAAGGAAACGAGATCGGACGCACCTCTTCCCTTGGTGTGCTCGGCAACTTGGCGCTCGCCGACTTGGACGGCGACGGTGCGGCCGAGATCGTGTCGGGGAGCAACAACCAGGTGATCGCCCTGACCGTCACCTTCGACGAGTTCGGAGACGTCACGATCAGCGAGCGTTGGCGCACGCCCGTCGCCAAGGGATGCGGAGCGCAGGGTGGCACGGCGTTCTGTGTGCCCGTGGTCGCCGACGTTGACCTCGACGGTGAGCCCGAGATCGTCGCTGGCAACCGTGTCGTCGGCTTCGATGGCTCGATTGAACACGACAGCGGTCTGGCCGATGGGTTCGTCGCGGTCGGCAACTTCGACGACGATCCCGAGGCCGAGATCGTGCATGTGTCGGCTGGCAACGTGCGCCTGCTCAATCACGACCTCTCGATCGTGTGGGGGCCGGTCCCGATACCTGAAGGCGGACGCGGCGGCCCGCCGACGGTCGGCGACTATGACTCCGACGGGCAACCAGAGATCGGCGTGGCCGGGTCGGCGCGCTACTTCGTGCTCGACTCGGACGGGACCGAGCTGTGGCAGGCCACCACGGTCGATGGCAGCTCGAACGTGACCGGTTCGACGATCTTCGACTTCGACGACGACGGCACCACCGAGGTGGTCTACCGGGACGAACAGAATCTGTGGATCTTCGATGGTCCGACCGGAGCGGTGCGATTCAAGACTCCGATTCGTTCCTTCACGTTGATCGAGTATCCGGTTGTTGCCGACGTCGACGCCGACGGCCAGGCCGAAATCGTCGTTCCGTCTGACGCCAATCAGACGCTGCCCGACGGTACGACCAGGGAGAAGGGTCTGTATGTGTTCGAAGGAGCGTTGGGTGACTGGGTGCGCGCTCGTTCGATCTGGAACCAGCACAGCTATCACGTCACCAATGTGAACGACGACGGGACCATTCCTGCGGTCGAGTCGGCGAACTGGCTCGACGGCTCGCTGAACAACTTCCGCGAGCAGTCGTTCCCGTCCGACGAGTTCGCGGGTCTCGACTCGTTCACGTACCGGGTGTCGGACGCGTCGGGGGCGACCAGCGACGCCACCGCGTATGTCGAAGTCAGGCCGCCGCAGAACGACCCGGTCGTCACCTGCACCCCACCGGCCACCGCGACGGTCGGCTTCGAATACGTCGGTCGTGTGTGCGCCTCTGACCCCGACGGCGACGAGCTGACGGTCGCCGGCGCCGCTCGCTTGTCGACAACAGCAGACGTCCTGCCGCGGGCGCACCCGTGGCTCGCCGGCCAGCCCGACGGTGCCACCCTGCTCGGCGACGGCGCACCCGACGACAGCCCCGTCCTCGCCGCCACCGCCGAATTCTTCGCCGCTGGCGATGCGCTGACCTTCACCGTGTCAGGCAACGCCGGCACCGACTTCTCCACGGTGTACGGACCCGACGGTGCGGGCGACGCACTCTTCGGTGCCCAGAACGGACTGGCAGGCCTCCGTGCTCCGTTCGCCGCGGCGGTGGGCGTGTTCCTCTCCGACGATGTTCCGGACCCCGGCTCCGCTCCGCCGCCCACGCTCGACTTTCGGCCATCGGCGCTCGGGGTCGACTTCCCGAGTCTGTCTCCGCTGCTCGGACAGCCGTTCTTCATCGGAGACGGTCGGACCCCGGACGGCGTGGCCCAGCAGTTCGTCGTTCCGGGCGGGGCGACGCGCCTGTTCGTCGGGGTCATGGACGACAACGTGTGGGCGACGAACCCTGGCGACGGTTACGAGGTCACCGTGGTGTCGCCGACCGACGCCGGCGTCGTAGTCGATCCGGCGAGTGGTGTCGTGACGTGGACACCGTCGGTGGTCGGTTCCTACCGGCTGGTCGGTTCGGTCGCCGACGACACCGCTCGGTCGACGCCGTTTGCGCAGACGATCACGGTGGACGCACCGATCGAGGTGCCCGATCTGGTCGGCTCGACTGAGGCCGACGCTCGGTTCGCGATCGAGGCCGCTGGTCTGCGCGTCGGCGGTGTCGACGTCGCGCCATCTGTCGATGTTCCTGCCGACGAGGTACTCGACCAGTTCCCACCCGGGGGTTCGATCGCGGCGCGCGATGCGCGAGTGGCGATCACGGTGTCGTCGGGTTCGTCGCCGGCCGACTTCGACGGAGACAGCGACGGGTTCACGCCGAACCAAGGCGACTGCAACGACGCCGACGCCACGATCAACCCCGGCGAGGGCGAGATCGACGGCGACGCAGTCGACAGCAATTGCGACGGTGAGGACGATGACCTCGGCGTGGTCGCAGTTGGCATCACCGGCGTCGACAACGACCTTCCGGTCGGTCGCTCCCGGTCGTTCGCGGCCCGAGCGTTGCTCGCCGACGGACGCACCGTCGACATCACCGAGCTGGCAACGTTCGCCTCGACCGAGCCGTCGGTGGCAACCGTGGCGGGCCGTACGGCGACCGCGATCACCGCAGGGGCGTTCGGGGTCACGGCGACATACTCCGGGTTGACCGCTACGAAGCTCCTGACGGCGATCGAACCGCTGCCCACCGATGACACGCCGCCGGTCGCCGAGATCACCGCGCCCTTGCCGGGTGATGAGATCTCCGCCGAGATCGACATCATCGGCACCGCCTCCGACGACAACCTCACCGGCTGGACGCTGAGCGCCGTAGCCGAGGACGGCTCGATCTACACCGAGATTGCTGCGGATACGGATTCTGTGGTTGGTGATGTGTTGAGCACGTTGTCGGCGGCGGCGGTTCCGCCTGGTGTGGTGACGTTGCGTCTCGATGTTGAGGACGGCGGTGGCAACATCAGTCGCACTGAGGTGCCGGTGATCGTGCTGGCTGGGGCGCAGCCTGGGGCGTTCAGTCTGTTGTTCAACGACTTGACGGTGCCGGTATCGGGGATTCCGCTGTCGGTGGACAGGGTGTACGACAGTCGGGACCGACGACAGGGTGATTTCGGCGCGGGTTGGAGTTTGGGGCTGAGTGATTTGGATCTTCGTGTCAGCCCAAATCAGGGGCGTGGCTGGGAGATCGTGTCGGGGCGGTTCGGCTCGAGTGCTCTGCAGCCCACTGCTGAGCACAGTGTCACGATTTCGCTCCCGAATGGCAGGCAGGAGGTGTTCGACCTGCAGCCGTCGCCGCGGACGTCGTCGTTCGTGCCGTTGTCGTTCACGCGGGCGGTGTATGTGCCGCGGTTGGGGACGACGGGTTCGTTGGTGCCGACGGGGAACTCGAACCTTCTCGTTTTGCAAAGTGCAACCGATGTGCAACTGGTCGACGACACGACGTTGCGGAGCTACGACCCGCCGGGGTTTGTGTACACCAGCCTGGATGGGACGGCGTTCACCGTCGATGCTGACGGGACGATCAGGCGGATCGAGGATCCCAACGGCAATGTGATGACGATCAGCGACGATGGCATCACGCACTCGGCGGGGAAGTCGGTGGTGTTCGAGCGCGATGCGTTCGGTCGGATCGTTTCGATCACCGATCCTGGCGGCAATGTGCAGTCCTATTCCTACAGCGCAGCGGGTGATCTGATTGCGCATACCGATGCCGAGGGATCGGTGGTCACGTTCGTGTACGCCGATGGTCATCGTCTGGTCGAGGTGATCGACCCGTTGGGGCGGCTGGTTGAACGTCGCGAGTACGACGACCAGGGCCGTCTGGCGGCGATCATCTCGGCAGGTGGTGAACGGACTGCGTTCACCTATGACACCGCTGGCCAGACCCAGGTGGTGACCGACAGCGACGGGAACGAGACCACCTTCACCTACGACCTCGACGGCAACGTGTTGTCGGTGGTCGATCCCTTCGGTGGCACGACGACGAACACGTATGACGCGAATGGCAACCAGTTGACCAGTACGGACCCGTTGGGGCGTACGACGACGCGCACGTTCGATGCGGACGGTAATGAGTTGACCGCGACGGATGCGGCTGGCGGCGTGGTGACGCGTACCTACAACGACAACGGAGAACCCCTGTCGGAACAGGACGCATTGGGTCGCACTACGACGTTCGAGTACGACGCTCGCGGGAATCGCGTGCGGACCATCGACCCGGCGGGAGGCGTCCAGGAGGTGTCCTTCGACGCGTTTGGCAATGTCATCAGCGTGGTCGAACCCGACGGGGCGACCACTACGAACACCTATGACCAGTTCGGACGACAGGTCTCCACCACACGTCCAGACGGGGCAACAACCACAACCGAATACGACGATGCCGGAAACCCGGTCGCGATCACAGGCCCAGCGGTGGGTAGCCGCCAGGAGATCCAAGTCGACGCCCGCGGCAACCCCACACAGATCACCGACGCCACCGGCGCGACGACACAATTGACGCTCGACTTCCAAGGCGTCCCGACCGAGATCGTTGGTGACGGCGGGGGAGCGATCACCCAACAGGTTGACGCGAGCGGCAATCCGACGTCGGTGGGTCTGCCAGACGGTACGACCCGCACGCTGACCTACACCCCGTCAGGCCAGCTCGAGACCGAGACGGACGGCGACGGTGGGGTGACCACCCACACCTACGACGCGTTCGATCGCCGAGTATCCACCGAGTGGCCCGACGGAACGATCTCCTCGAAGACGTACGACCTTGCTGGCCAAACAGCCACCGAAATCGACCGCAACGGCCAAACAACCATCTACGGGTACGACGCAGCCGGACGGCGTACAACGGCGACCGACCCAACTGGCAGCGTCGTCACCTATGAGTACGACCTGGCCGGCAATCGGATTGCCGAGGTCGACCCGGTCGGCGGCCGGACAGAGTTCGAGTACGACGACCGCAATCGTCTCGTTCGCACGAGGTTGCCGGACGGCACGACGGAGGACCGCACGTACGACAGTGTCGGCAATCTGATCCGTGTGACCGGCCAGGACGGCGAAACCACCGTGTTCACATACGACGCTGGCAGCCGGCTCGTTGAGGTAGTCGACCCGCTTGGCGGAGTATCCACTGCGACGTACGACGCAGCAGGCAACCAGACCTCGATCACCGACGCCAACGGCAACACAACCCGCTACGAGTACGACGCTGCGGGCCGGCTGGTGACGACGACGTTCCCTTCAGGCGTCAGCGAGCGGGCGACCTACGACGGCCAAGGGCTTCCCTTGACGACGACGGATCGCAACGGAGAGGTCACCGCGTGGGCTTTCGATGGGCTTGGCCGTCCGGTGAGTCGCACGGGACCCGACGGCAGTGCTCAGACGTTCGCCTACGACGGCACCGGCGCACTGATCAGTGCAACCGACTCGACTGGCACGACCACCTACACCGTCGATGCGGTAGATCGAGTCACCGGCATCGCCCACCCCGACGGCACCGCCCTGAGCTACACCTACGACTCGGCTGGCAATCGCACCAGCGTCACCGCCAACCTCCCGGGCGGCACAAGCCACCAGACGAACTATGCGTACGACCCGGCTGGCCGGATGGTGGCGGTGACGGATCATGCAAGCAACACCACGACCTACGCGTACGACCCCGCCGGCCGCCAGACGCTGATCACGCGCCCGAACGGAACGACGACGGCCACGACATACGATCCGCTGCATCGGGCAACGCTGATCAGCCACGACAGTGGATCGGGAGTTCTCGAGCGATTTGCGTATCAGCGCAACACCACCGGTGATCCGATCGAGGTCGTCCAAGCCGACGGCAGCGTCGCAACCTACGTCTACGACGCCGCACGGCGCCTGACCGGCGAGACCCACCTCGACGGCTCCGTGCTCGCCGATCGCACCTATACCTATGACGCTGTATCGAATCGAACGGAACAGATTGACAGCGTTGCCGGAACCACCACGACCTACACCTATGACGTCGACGACCGGCTCCTGACGGCAGGCACTGACGCGTTCGTCTACGACGGCCGAGGCTCCCAACTGTCGATGAGCAGCAATGGCGGCACCACCCTCTATGGGTACGACGACCGGGCGCTACTGACGACTGCGGTACTTCCGAACGGAACGGTCGTCGGCTACGCGATCGACGCGTTAGGCACGCGCGTGGTCGCCGATGGTGTTTCCCTGCTCGTCGATCCCCTTGCACCCACGGGCGTACCGGAGGTGTTGATCGAACACGCTGGAGGCCAACTCATCGCCAGCTATACGTACGGCACCGATCTCCTCTCGGTTGAACGCGGCGGCGCCACGTTCTACGCGCACGCCGACGAGATCGGCTCCGTCCGACTCGCCACCGACAACTCGGGAACGGTTGTGGCCGCCACCGACTACACCGCGTTCGGTGAACAGTTGGGCAGTACCGGCACGATGCCGTGGCCGCACGGCTTCGTTGGTGAACGCCAGGACGCGCGCACAGGTCTTTACCACCTGCGCGCCCGCCAGTATCAGCCCCAGACCGGACTGTTCACCACGGTCGATCCCGACGTCGGCACGCTTGACGACCCTCGAACGCGCCATCCGTACCTGTACGCCGAAGCAGCACCACTCAGCTACGCCGACCCGACGGGATTGTTCTCGGTCAGCCTCACGGACGTTTCGATCGCCAGCGCGATCGCCGCCGGAGTCAGCGCAGCGATCTTCGCCCCGGCCGGCGCCGACATCAAGGAACGAGCACAACGAGCCGTGGTTGCTGCCGGGCTCGCAGGCCTGTCAACGCTCGCAGTGTTGTCGTTGACTGGCGCGTTGATCGGATCAATCGTGGCAGCGGTGACGGCGACCGGCCCGTTCGCGCCGATCGTCGGCTTTGTTGTGTTCATCCCTGGTCTCCTCGCCGTGGCGGCGACCTACATCACACTGTCGATCTTCTTTGGCATCCTCAGCAGCTGCGTCCTCACGGCCGGCTTCGAGGCGAAACTGTGCGACCTACCGGTTGTGGCGTTCAGCACCGCCTTCGTGACGGTGGGCACGCTCGGCCTCGGAGCCCAACTCGGGCCGGCAGCGCAGGGGATCGCACGACGAGTGATCGACTTTGTGTTCGATGTACTCCCCGCATTTGCGACTGACTTTCTCGGCAGCAAGTTGCCGCCTTCGTGACGGGGGCTCCGGTCAGAGCATCAGCTGCATCGACACCACGTCGAGCCAGCGGCCGAACTTGCGGCCGACCTGGCGCTCGGTGCCGACGATCTCGAATCCGCACGCCTCGTGCAGCTTGATCGACGGCACGGTCGTTGCCTCGATGCGCGCCATCACCGAGTGAAAGCCGTGTTGTCGGGCGTCGTCGACGATGTGGGTGAGCAGCGCCCTGCCGATGCCTCGGCGGGCTTGCTCGCGGTCGACGTACACCGAGTCCTCGACTGTCGGCCGGTAGGCGGCCCGTTCTTTGTACGGCGACAGCGACCCAAAACCGACCACCGCGCCATCGAGCTCGGCGACCACGGCGGCGAAGGCGCCCGACCGGTCTGCGAGCCATTGCCGCTGTGCCTCGAGCGTGCGGGGGACCAGATCGAAGGTGCTGGTGTAGCGCTCGACCTCGACGTTGTAGATCGCTCGGATCGCTTGTGCGTCGTCGACCGTCGCCGGCCGCAGCACGGGGGCAGAGTCGGAGCCCGCAGACATCGGCGGCACGGTAGCGGCCCGGCGCCGGCACACCGTCGCCAGTTCACGGTTTCCGCGGCCAAACACGGCGTGGTTCTCCCACCGGCGGCGGTACACTGCCCGGCCGGCGTAGCGCTGCTGCGCTGGTCAAGGGCGCCCCGGCGTCCGACACAGAGCGCCCTCTTAGCTCAGTCGGCAGAGCACAGCCATGGTAAGGCTGGTGTCGTGGGTTCGATTCCCACAGAGGGCTCGACCAGTGGTCCGGCTCGCCGGGCCGCGAGCCAAACCCTCGGCGGCGTAGCTCAGTTGGTCAGAGCATCCGGCTCATAATCGGAAGGTCATCGGTTCAAGTCCGATCGCCGCTACCAAGTACACGTCCATCTCGATCACAACCAACAGTCACGAAGACATCCCAGGAGCACAAGGGTCATGAGCAAGGAAAAGTTTGAGCGTAATAAGACGCATGTGAATATTGGGACGATGGGTCATATTGACCATGGGAAGACGACGTTGACGGCGGCGATTTCGAAGACGTTGTCGGAGCGTGGGTTGGCTGATTTTGCGGCGTTTGACACGATTGATAAGGCGCCGGAGGAGAAGGCTCGGGGTATTACGATTTCGATTGCTCATATTGAGTATGAGACGGAGAATCGGCATTACGCGCATGTGGATATGCCGGGGCATGCTGACTACATCAAGAACATGATCACCGGCGCGGCGCAGGTGGACGGCGCGATTTTGGTGGTCGCGGCCACTGATGGTCCGATGCCGCAGACTCGTGAGCACGTGTTGTTGGCGCGTCAGGTGGGTGTGCCGTACATCGTGGTGGCGTTGAACAAGTCCGACATGGTCGATGACGAAGAACTGATCGAGCTGGTCGAGCTCGAAGTCCGCGAACTTCTGAACGAGTATGAGTTCCCTGGTGATGACGCCCCGGTGATCCAAGTCTCTGCACTCAAGGCCCTCGAGGGTGACAGCGAGTGGCAGGAGAAGATCATGGAGCTGATGAATGCCTGTGATGAGTACATCCCTGAGCCGGTGCGTGAGTTGGACAAGCCGTTCTTGATGCCGATTGAGGATGTGTTCACGATCACGGGTCGTGGCACCGTGGTGACCGGGAAGGTGGAGCAGGGTGTGATCCACACCGGTGACGAGATTGAGATCGTCGGGTTGCGGGAGACGCAGAAGACGACGTGCACTGGTGTGGAGATGTTCCGGAAGTTGCTCGATGAGGGTCAGGCCGGTGACAACATTGGTGCGCTACTTCGTGGCACTGATAAGGAGGATGTGGAGCGTGGTCAGGTGTTGTGTGCGCCTGGCAGCATTACTCCGCATACGAAGTTTGAGGGTCAGGTGTATGTGTTGAACAAGGATGAGGGTGGCCGTCATAAGCCGTTTTTCAACAATTACCGGCCGCAGTTCTTTTTCCGGACGACGGATGTGACGGGGACGATTGAGTTGCCGTCGGGTACGGAGATGGTGATGCCGGGTGACAATGTGGAGATGACGGTCGAGTTGGGCAAGCCGATCGCTATGGACGAAGGCTTGCGGTTCGCGATTCGTGAGGGTGGCCGCACTGTTGGTGCCGGTCGGGTCACCAAGATCCTCGCCTGAGCCGACTGCCCACTGACGGCGACAACGACTCCAGAACGGAAGGGACGGCCTCGACATGGCCAAGAGCGACAAGCGGGTCAAGGTGACCCTCGAGTGCACACAGTGCAAGCGGCGCAACTACATCACGATGAAGTCGAAGATCAACGATCGTGAGCGCCTGGAGATGAAGAAGTACTGCGCGCACGAGCGCACGCACACGCTGCACAAAGAGACGCGCTGACGCTCGGACCGGCCAGGGCCCGGGGCGGGGTGCTCCGGTTGCGCTGGTACCCTCGCACAGGCGCCTCGGGCGCTAACCCGAGGGCAGTAGCTCAGCTGGTAGAGCATCGGTCTCCAAAACCGACGGTCGGGGGTTCGAGTCCCTCCTGCCCTGCGTCTCACGAAGAAATAGATCACTAGCGACAGATCGCAGAGAACCACGTGTCACTCGATGACCTCAACCGCGAGCAGAAGCGTCAGCTTCGCAAGATGGGCGCCCTCGACGACGAGGGGCGCACCACCCGCGCGCCGCGGCAGCAGAAGAAGCAGAGCGACCGGGTCGGCCCGGTCGAGTACCTGCGCGAGGTACGCGATGAGATGCGCAAGGTTGCCTGGCCCAAGCGGCCCGAGGTACGGCGCTACTCGATCATCGTGATCATCACCGTGGTGATCTACACGGCGATGGTCGGCGGTTTCGACTACCTGTTCGGCCAGTGGTCGCAGTGGTTCTACTCGTCGTGACCGGAGCGAATCGACATGACTGACGACACCACCACCACCGACGACATCACCAGCGACGACGCGGTGGCCACCGACGCAGCCGAGGGCGAGAGCGCCGCGGCGCTGGCCGACCTCCTGCCTGTGGGCGACGCCAACGTGGCCGATGTCGCCGTCGACGACGTGACGACCGACGAGGTCGCCGTCGCTGCCGACGACACCACCATCGAAGACGGCGTCGTCACCAGCGATGCCGCCGTTGACGATGTCGCCGATACGGCGATCACCGACGACGTCGACACCGCCGATGCGGTCGACGCATCGATCGTCGACGACGAAAGCGCGGAAGCCGCCGAGGCCATCGACGACGAGTCGGCCGACGTGGTCGACGGCGAGGCCACCGAACAGGCGCCGGCCCCCGACCCGATGGACGACCCGCTCCTGCGCCCCGGCCAGTGGTACGTCGTGCACACCCAGTCGGGCTACGAAAAGAAGGTCACCGCCAACCTGCAGGCCCGCATCTCGTCGATGAACATGGAAGACAAGATCTTCGAAGTGGTCATCCCCACCGAAGAGGTCGACGAGTACAAGAACGGCAAGAAGCAGACCGTGCAGCGCAAGGTCTTCCCCGGCTATCTGCTCGTCCGCTGCAAGATGGACGACGAGTCGTGGTACTGCGTGCGCAACACGCCCGGCATCACGGGCTTCGTCGGCCAAAGCCGCCAGGGACAGAAGCCCACGCCGCTGTCGCGTCGTGAGGTGAAGACATTCCTCGCCCCGAAGACCGACGGCGCCGAGGCGGCACCACGCCGCAAGGCCAAGCTCGAGTACGAAGAGGGCGAGAGCGTGCGCGTGAAGGAAGGCCCGTTCGCCGACTTCACGGGCGAGATCGCCGAGATCAACGCCGACCACATGAAGCTGAAGGTCCTCGTCAACATCTTCGGCCGGGAAACCCTGGTCGAGATGGACTTCAGCCAGGTCGCCAAGCTCTGAGCTCCGCGCTCGCGACCGTCACGAACCACCCCCAGACGAAGTAGATCGAGAAAGAACCCACCCATGGCGCAGAAGAACGTCGTCGCAGTTGTCAAGATTCAGATCGAAGCCGGCAAGGCCAGCCCTGCCCCGCCCGTCGGTACCGCGCTCGGCCCGCACGGCATCGCCATCATGGACTTCGTCAAGGCGTACAACGCGCAGACCGAGTCGCAAGCCGGCACCGTCGTCCCCACCGAGATCACGATCTACGAGGATCGCTCGTTCGACTTCATCCTGAAGACCCCGCCCACCGCAGTGCTGATCCGTCAGAAGGCGGGCCTCGACAAGGCGGCCGACAACCCCGGCGCCGAAACGGCCGGCTCGATCACCGAGGCCGATCTCGAAGAGATCGCCCAGATCAAGATGCCCGACCTCAACGCCTACGACCTCGAAGCCGCCAAGCTGCAAGTTCGCGGCACCGCCCGCTCGATGGGCATCGAGGTCGCGTAACAGTCGTCTCTGAGACGATCGTTACATCCGAATCACCAACCACCGCCTGGACCGGGAACACCTCGCCCGGCCGGCTCAACCACACGAGGGAGACCACCATGTCCGGCAAGAAGTACGCCGACGCACAGAAGAAGTTCGACCGCGATCAGTTCTACGGCCCTGCCGAAGCGCTGAATCTCGTGAAGACGATGGCCTCGGCCAAGTTCGACGAAAGCATCGACGTGTCGGTGCGACTGGGCGTCGACCCCCGCAAGGCCGACCAAATGGTGCGCGGCACCGTCGCCCTGCCATCGGGCACCGGCAAGGACGTACGCGTCGCCGTGTTCGCCTCCGGTGACGCCGCCGACCAAGCCCGTGAAGCCGGCGCCGACGTGGTCGGTGCCGACGACCTCGCTGCCGACGTCGAGGCCGGCAAGATGGACTTCGACCTCGTGATCGCCTCGCCCGACATGATGCCGCTCGTCGGACGTCTCGGGCGGGTGCTCGGTCCCCGTGGCCTGATGCCCAACCCGAAGACCGGCACGGTGACCCCGGACGTTGCCAAGGCCGTCGGCGAGTTCAAGGGCGGCAAGGTCGAGTATCGCACCGATCGTTACGGCAACGTGCATGTGCCCGTCGGCAAGGCCAGCTTCGAGCCCGATGCGCTCGAGACCAACTTCCGTGCCGTGCTCGACGAGCTCCAGCGCGTGAAGCCCGCATCGTCGAAGGGCCGCTACCTGAAGAAGATCACGCTGTCGTCCACCATGGGCCCCGGCGTGCGCGTCGACACCAACCGCCTCAAGGCCGACGCCTGATCGCACGTCGCGTCCAGCGGCACCGCCGCTAGCCTGCACATCTCACAACCCAACCGGTTGCTTGCCGCAGACCGTTGGTCCCACCGATCCAGCCGGATCACTGGGGTAATGGACATCGTCCGCCAACCGAGGTGCATCCCAACGTCGAGCCCGCGTCAGCGGCGCTCCTCGTCGGTGTTCGCATCGCCAGCGAGCACCACGAGTACCACGAAAGGAGGATGCACCTCAGATGACCACTACGAGTCCGCGACCCGACAAGGTCGCCATCGTCGAGGAGATCACCGGCAAGCTCAACGACAGCGTCGCCGTGTTCGTGTCGGAGTACCGCGGGATGACCGTCGGTGAACTCGCCGACCTGCGCACGCCGCTGCGTGACGCCGGCGCCGAGCACAAGGTGTACAAGAACACCCTGGCACGGCTGGCGGCGAACAACGCCGGCTACGAAAGCCTCGCCGAACACCTACTCGGTCCGACCGCTCTGACCTTCGTCACCGGCGATTCGGTGGCCGCCGCCAAGGCGCTCACCGATCAGGCCAAGGCCAACTCCAACCTCGTTGTCAAAGGTGGCGTGTTGGGCGATAGCCCGATGTCCGCCGACGACGTGAAGGCGCTGGCCAGCTTGCCGTCGCGCGAAGAGTTGCTGGCCACGTTCGCCGGAGCCCTGCAGGCCCCGCTGAACCGCACCGCCAGCTTGCTCGCGGCGCTGCCGCGCAACTTCGCCTACGGCTTGTCGGCCTACATCGACCAGCAGGAACAGGCTGCCTGATCTCCGCAGTGGGCCACGTCCCACGGCGATGACGATTTCTCCAGAACTCCGGTGCCCGCCGAGCGGCGGCACCATCGCACGAAAGTGAATCAACCACGATGGCTACGAAAGACGACATTCTTGAATCCATTAGCAACATGACCGTGATCGAGCTCAAGGAGCTCCTCGACGCGTTCGAAGAGAAGTTCGAGGTCACCGCTGCGGCTCCGGTCGCGGTGGCGGCAGCGGGCGCTCCTGCGGCTGGCGGCGGCGACGCCGACGGCGGCGGCGACGAGCAGACCGAGTTCGACGTGATCCTGGCGGCCGCTGGCGGCCAGAAGATCCAGGTCGTGAAGACGGTCAAGGACATCCTCGGCGTTGGCCTGAAGGACGCCAAGGACCTCGTCGACGGCGCACCCAAGCCGATCCTCGAGAAGGCCAGCAAGGCCGATGCCGAAGACGCCAAGGCCAAGCTCGAAGAGGTTGGCGCCGAGATCGAACTCAAGTGATCACCGGCCTGCGAACAGCAGGCTGACATCGCCAACACGGCGATCGGTATCGATCACACGCTGATCGACCAACGAGGACAACTACGAACGATGCCCGGCAGGGTGACCTGCCGGGCATCGTCGCGTCCGGACCGCCGCCCAGGGCGGAGGCTCAGCTTGGGACCGGGTGGGCGTGGCGTGCGGGTGCGTCCGGTGCAACGAGACCTTCGTAGTAGCCGGCGGGCGCTCCCCATGCGAGACGCCAGCGATTGGCGAAGCCCTCGGTGGTGCGCAGGTTGGCGAGCAGGCGACGGAACTCGAGGAAGTGGGCGTCGATCGGATTGGTCGTGCCGAGGGGCACGGTGAGCCCGTACGTCGGCGTCTCCTCCTCGGCTTGGAAGGTGCCGAAGATGCGGTCGAGGACGATGAACATCCCGGCGTAGTTCTTGTCGAGGTACTTGTCGTCGGCGCCGTGGTGCACCCGATGATGTGACGCCGTGTTGAACACGTACTCGATCGGGCGCGGGAGCTTCCCGATGACCTCGGTGTGGATCCACCCCTGATACGCCAAGTTGAACGTGCCGACGGCGAGGATCAGTACGGGATCGAACCCGATGAGGGCCATCGGGACGAAGAACGCGTTGGTGAAGATCGCGTCGGTGAACGAGATGCGATACGCCGTCGTCTGGTTGAACACCGGCGAGCTGTGGTGCACCGAATGGATCAGGGCCCAGAGCCATGCCACGCGGTGTTCGGCGCGGTGCATCCAGTAGTAGTTCACGTCGTACACGACGATCGCCAGAAGAATCGCGAGCGGCGTGGTCGCGATGGTCCACGGCGTCAGTGACGAGACCAGTCCGAGCACGGCCGCCCACATCACGGTCGTCAGCCCACCGACGAGGAACAGCGGGGGAATCGTGCTGAGGTTGGCGCCCATCTCTTTCCACAGCTGGCGGTTCATCTGCCCGCGCCGCCAATAGCGCCACAGGTCAGCGAAGAACAGCAGTAGGCCGGCGAGCGTGAGCACGAGGCCGACGAAGGCGAGCGTTTCCATGGGCAGCAACCTACGGCCGTCACGTTCTATTTGCAAGTGACTGTCACAACGACGGTGACTTGTGTCTTGGACTGAGCTCTCGGTCTGGCGGCCGCTACTCTTGACGTCGTGGCAGCGGGCTCACCGGGCGGTGCCAGCAATCGTCCGCTCCGTGATCGGCGCAAGCTCGACTCGATGCGCGAGATCCAGGCCGCCGCGATCGAGCTCTTCGCCGCACGGGGATTCGATGCGGTCACCATCGGCGACATCGCGGCGGCCGTTGCGGTGAGCAACAGCACGGTGTACCGGTACTTCGGCACCAAGGAACGAGTCGTCACGTGGCAGGAGTACGAGCCCGAATTGCAGGCCGCGCTGGTACGCCGGCTCGCCGGCCAACCCCCGGTCGACGCCATCCGCGACGCCTACATCGAGGCGGTTGCCCCCCGCTACGACGAGAGTCAGCTCACTCGCATCGCCTTCATCTATCGGACCCCGCAGGTGTATGCAGCCACGGTCGAGCAGAGCTACACCCAACACGCCCATCTAGCGAAGGCGCTGGAAGGTGCCGCCGGCGTCGATGAGCTGACCGCTGGTGTCGTCGCCGGTGCGTGTCTGGCGGCCGTCGACGTGGCCATCGGCCGTTGGCAGGAGTCCGACGGCAACACGGGACTGGCTGTGCTGCTCGCCGACGCCTTCGATGCGCTCGCCCACGCCGCACCCTCGGGTCCGCCGGCGTAGCACGGCGCCGGCGGCGGGCCCCGTTGCCGCCCATGCTTGACATCTCGGGGCGACTTCTTTACCTTGTCCGGCAATTCAGTCGCCCTGCGGGGCTGGAGCGGCCGCTCGACGATCCTGCGTCAAACGCGGTTGGCGAAGCTCGCCCTGTGGAGATAGCATCCGCTCTTGTCGTGCGTCTGCTGTTCCCCCACCGCGTTTTCGGTGCGGTTCAGCGCGCCCGTACTTCTGTCGACATCCGCCCTCGTCTCATTGGAGTGTGATCCGTGGCGACTCGTCCCGTGTCCCGTGACCGCTACTCGTTCGGCAACCTGAAGGAGCCGCTGGAGCTGCCTGATCTCATCGCCATTCAGCGCGAGAGCTTCCAGTGGTTCCTCGATGAGGGTCTCGCCAACACCTTCCGCGACATCAGCCCGATCAAGGACTTCTCCGAGTCCTTGCAGCTCGAGCTGGAGTTCGACCCCTTCGACGAAGACCTGCGCCCGCCGCCGAAGTTCACGGTGGAGGAGTGCAAAGAGAAGGACATGACCTACTCGGCGCCCGTGTTCGTGCGCGCCCGGTTCATGAACCGCAACACCGGTGAGATCAAAGAACAAACGGTGTTCATGGGCGACTTCCCGATCATGACCGACAAGGGCACGTTCATCGTCAACGGCACCGAGCGCGTCGTCGTGTCGCAGCTCGTTCGCAGCCCCGGCGTGATCTTCGAGCCGGGCGAGCGGTTCCGTCTCCGCAACCTCACCAAGCACCAGTTGGTCAAGGGCACGATCCACCCCTACCGCGGTGAGTGGATGGAGTTCGACGTCGAGCACAAGCCCGGCAAGGACGTCACCGCCGGCACCCGCGTGGCCCGCAAGCGTCGCCTCGGGATCTTCACCATGCTGCGCGCCCTCGGCTACGACGAGGAGAACGCACCGGGCTTCCTCGACCGCTTCGTCGCCCACTTCGACTTCCTCGAGGGACAGTGGGACAAAGAGCGCGACATCGCTCCGACCCAGGACGAAGCGCTCATCGAGATCTACAAGCGGGCCCGCCCGGGCGAGCCGCCGACCATCGAGTCGGCCCGCGGCTACTTCCGCAACGCCTTCTTCGAGAGCCGTCGCTACGACCTGTCGCGCGTCGGTCGCTACAAGCTGAACCGCAAGCTCGGCGAAGAGGTCGGCCGCCTTGGCGAACTGTTCGGACTCGAGGGCGCCGTCGACACCGAAGGCGAGCCGCTCCTCGACTATCCCGACGAAGACCAGAACGTGCTCAGCCGCTGCGAGGTGCTGGCATCGATCACCTACATGCTGCACCTCGTCAAGCAGGAGCCCGGCTACCGCCTCGACGATCAGGACCACTTCGCCAACCGACGCATCCGCTCGGTCGGCGAGCTGATCCAGAACCAGGTGCGCATCGGCCTCAGCCGCATGGAGCGCGTCGTCCGTGAGCGGATGACCACCCAAGACGTCGAGGCGATCACCCCGCAGACGCTGATCAACATCCGTCCCGTCGTGGCCGCGATCAAGGAGTTCTTCGGAACGTCGCAGCTGTCGCAGTTCATGGACCAGGTGAATCCGCTGTCGGGCCTCACCCACCGCCGCCGTCTGTCGGCGCTCGGCCCGGGTGGTCTGTCGCGCGAGCGCGCCGGCTTCGAAGTGCGCGACGTGCACTTCAGCCACTACGGCCGGATGTGCCCGATCGAGACGCCAGAAGGTCCGAACATCGGCCTCATCGGTGGTCTGTCGACCTACGCCCGCGTGAACGAGTTCGGCTTCATCGAGTCGCCATATCGCGAGGTCAAGGACGGCAAGGTCACCGGCAAGGTCGTGTACATGGCCGCCGACGAGGAAGAGAACTACGTCGTCGCCCAGGCCAACACGCCACTCGCCGACGACGGATCGATCAAAGAAGCGCGCGTGCTCGTGCGCCGGTCGCCACAGGCCGCGAGCCTCGAAGACCTGCGCAAGATGTTGGAAGCCGAGAGCTTCTTCGGCGCCACCACCGACATCGGCTACGTGCCGCCCACCGAGGTCGACTTCATCGACGTGTCGCCGAAGCAGATCGTGTCGGTGGCCACGGCGCTGATTCCGTTCCTGGAGCACGACGACGCCAACCGCGCCCTGATGGGCGCAAACATGCAGCGCCAGGCCGTGCCGTTGCTCCGTGCCGAAGCGCCGTACATCGGCACCGGTATCGAGAACCGTGCCGCACGTGATGCCGCCGACCTGATCCAGGCCGTCGACGACGGCGAGATCGCAGAAGTCTCCGGCGAGTCGATCACCGTGCAGTACAAGAACGAGGGCAAGAAGGTCTACCGCCTCGCCAAGTTCCGTCGCTCGAACCAGGACACCTGCATCAACCAGCGGGCCCTGGTGCGTGAAGGCGACAAGGTCAAGGCGGGCACCATCCTCGCCGACGGCCCCTCGACCGACCACGGCGAACTGGCGCTCGGCAAGAACCTGCTCGTCGCGTTCATGCCGTGGGAGGGCTACAACTTCGAGGACGCGATCATCCTCTCCGAGCGCCTCGTCAAAGACGACGTGCTCACCTCGATCCACATCAAGGAGCACGAGGTCGACGCACGCGACACCAAGCTCGGGCCGGAAGAGATCTCCCGCGACATCCCGAACCTGTCCGACGACATCCTCGCCGACCTCGACGACCGCGGCATCATCCGCATCGGCGCCGAAGTCGGACCCGGTGACGTGCTCGTCGGCAAGGTCACGCCGAAGGGCGAGACCGAGCTCACCCCCGAAGAGCGCCTGCTGCGGGCGATCTTCGGTGAGAAGGCGCGCGAGGTGCGCGACACCAGCCTCAAGGTCCCGCACGGCGAGGTCGGCAAGGTCATCGACGTCAAGGTGTTCAACCGCGACGACGGCGACGAGCTGCCCCCCGGTGTGAACCAGCTGGTGCGCGTGTACGTCGCCCAGAAGCGCAAGATCTCCGTCGGCGACAAGCTCGCCGGGCGCCACGGCAACAAGGGTGTGATCTCCAAGATCCTCCCGGTGGAAGATATGCCGTTCACCGCCGATGGCCAGCCGGTCGACATCATCCTCAACCCGCTCGGCGTGCCGAGCCGCATGAACGTCGGCCAGGTGCTCGAAGCGCACCTCGGCTACTGCGCTCGCTGGGGATGGACGAATCCCGACGGCACCGCGGTCGGCGACGAGCCAGTCCGTGGCACCGAAACGAAGACCCGGCCGAACACCAAGCCGTCGACGTTCGTTGCCACACCCGTGTTCGACGGCGCCAACTGGGACGAGAAGGAGAAGTCGATCGACCACCCGACGATCCAGGAGATCCTCGGGGGGCTCAACGCCGAAGCCGCCGACGGCGAGCGCCTGGTCGGTACCGACGGCAAGGTGCAGCTGTACAACGGCCGCACCGGCGAGCCCTACGACAAGAAGATCACGGTCGGCTACATGTACATCTTGAAGCTGGCCCACCTGGTCGACGACAAGATCCACGCTCGCTCGACCGGCCCGTACTCGATGATCACCCAGCAGCCGCTCGGTGGTAAGGCGCAGTTCGGTGGTCAGCGCTTCGGTGAGATGGAAGTGTGGGCGCTCGAGGCCTATGGCTCGGCGTACTGCCTCCAGGAGCTGCTGACGATCAAGTCCGACGACGTGCTCGGCCGAGTGCGTGTCTACGAGGCGATCGTCAAGGGCGACAACATCCCCGAGCCGGGCGTGCCCGAGAGCTTCAAGGTGCTGATGAAGGAGATGCAGGCCCTCTGCATCAACGTCGAAGTGCTCACCGAAGACGGCATCGAGGTCGAAATGCGCGACCTCGACGACGAGGTGTTCCGTGCCGCCGAAGAACTCGGCATCGACATCTCGCGTCCCGAGCGCGGTACCGACGAAGACGATGCCCGCCGCGAACGCGAGCGCGCCGAGCGCGCCGCCCGCTACTGATTTGACCCCGCCAACGTTCGTTCTGAAAGAGGTTTGCTGATGCTCGACGTCAACATGTTCGACCAGCTCAAGATTCGCCTGGCTACGGCGGATCAGATCCGCACGTGGAGCCACGGCGAGGTCAAGAAGCCCGAAACGATCAACTACCGCACGCTGCGTCCCGAGAAGGACGGTCTGTTCTGCGAGAAGATCTTCGGGCCGACCCGCGACTGGGAGTGCTACTGCGGCAAGTACAAGCGCGTCCGGTTCAAGGGCATCATCTGTGAGCGTTGTGGCGTCGAGGTCACGCGCTCGAAGGTGCGTCGCGACCGGATGGGCCACATCGAGCTCGCCGCTCCTGCGGTACACATCTGGTACCTGCGCGGCACCCGTTCGTGGCTCGCCTACCTGCTCGCCGGCATCGAGCCGAAAGAAGAGCTCAAGGCCAAGCAGCTCGAGAAGGTCATCTACTTCGCCGCCCACCTCGTGAGCTGGGTCGACGAAGACGGCCGTCACGAAGCCCTCGAGACGCTCGAGAACGAGTACCTCGAAGAGCGCGACGCCATCCAGAAGGAAATGGAGCTGGCGATCGACGCCCGCTTCAAGGAACTCGAAGAGGCTGCTGCCCAGGCCGAGAAGGAAGACGCCAAGGCTGCCGACCTGAAGAAGTTGCAGAAGGAAGCCGACAAGGAAGTCGAAGGCATCCGCGAGCGCTACGAGATCGAGCTCGACCTCATCGCCCGCACCTGGGACGAGTTCAAGGGTCTGCACTCGCGCAAGATCATCGAAGACGAGATGTTGTGGCGCGAGATGCGCGACAAGTACGGCGAGTACTTCGAGGGCGGCACCGGCGCCGAGGCGATCAAGGCGCTCATCGACCGCATCGACTTCGACGAAGAAGAGCAGAAGCTGCGCGAGGCCATCGATCCGGGCGACTCGGGCCGCAAGCCACTCAGCGCGCAGCGCAAGCAGAAGGCGATCAAGCGCCTCAAGATCGTGGCGTCGTTCAACCGGCGCGACGAACACGGGCGTCGCACCAACGACCCCAAGGCGATGATCCTCGACGCCGTGCCGGTGATTCCGCCGGAACTGCGCCCGATGGTCCAGCTCGACGGTGGTCGTTTCGCCACCTCGGACTTGAACGATCTGTATCGCCGTGTGATCAACCGCAACAACCGGTTGGAGCGCCTGCTCAACCTCGGCGCTCCCGAGATCATCATCAACAACGAGAAGCGGATGCTGCAGGAGGCCGTCGACGCACTGTTCGACAACGGTCGCCGCGGCCGTCCGGTCACCGGTCCGGGTAACCGTCCGCTGAAGTCGCTGTCCGACATGCTCAAGGGCAAGCAGGGCCGCTTCCGCCAGAACCTGCTCGGTAAGCGCGTCGACTACTCGGGCCGTTCGGTGATCGTCGCCGGCCCGACGCTGCGCCTGCACCAGTGCGGCCTGCCCAAGCTGATGGCGCTCGAGCTGTTCAAGCCGTTCGTCATGAAACGGCTGGTCGACCTCGAACTGGCGCAGAACATCAAGACCGCCAAGCGCATGGTCGAGCGCCGTCGCCCGCAGGTGTGGGATGTGCTCGAAGACGTGATCAAGGAGCACCCGGTGCTGCTCAACCGTGCGCCGACGCTGCACCGTCTGGGCATTCAGGCCTTCGAGCCCGTGTTGGTCGAGGGCAAGGCGCTGCAGATCCACCCGCTGGTGTGCACCGCGTTCAACGCCGACTTCGACGGCGACCAGATGGCCATCCACGTGCCGCTCTCGGCCGAGGCACAGGCCGAGGCCCGTGTGTTGATGCTCAGCGCCAACAACATCTTGTCGCCCGCGTCGGGTCGTCCGATCGTGACGCCGTCGCAGGACATGATCATCGGCGGGTACTACCTGACCGAGCACATCGAGGGCGCCACCGGAGAGGGCCGCCGCTTCCGCCACCTGTGGGAGGTGATGCGGGCCTACGAAGAAGGCACCCTCGACCTGCACGCGGCCATCGAGATGCGTCCCCCGGGTAAGGAGGCGTACCCGACCACCGCCGGCCGGGCGCTGTTCGAAGATGCGCTGCCCGACGATTACACCGACCGCTTCGGACACTTCACCGACACGGTGAAGAAGAAGGAGATGGGTGTAATGGTCGAGCACCTGTCCGACAACTACGACAAGGCCACCGTGGCCGAAGCGCTCGACAACGTGAAGAACGTTTGTTACCGCTACGCGTCGCAGTCGGGACTCACCGTGTCGATCGACGACGTGCGCACGCCACAGGCCAAGCGCGAGTTGCTCGACGGCTACGAGAGCCAGGCCGACAAGGTCGAGACGCAGTTCCGTCGGGGCATCATCACCGACGGCGAGCGCCGTCAGCAGGAGGTGCGCATCTGGACCGACGCCACCGCCGAGGTGCAGGCTGCGATGGAGGCCGAGTTCAAGGCCCAGCAGTTCAACCCGATCGACATGATGGTCGGCTCGGGTGCTCGCGGGAACATGACGCAGATGCGTCAGATCGCCGGCATGCGCGGCCTGGTGGCCAACCCCCGCGGTGACATGATCCCCCGTCCGATCAAGTCGAACTTCCGTGAGGGTCTCGAGACGCTCGAGTACTTCATCGCCACGCCCGGCGCCCGCAAGGGTCTGGTCGACACGGCGCTGCGAACCGCCGACTCGGGCTACCTCACCCGTCGTCTTGTCGACGTTGCCCAGGAGCTGATCATCCGCGAGGACGACTGCGGCACCAACCTCGGCATCTGGGTGGAGAACGTGGCTCCAGACACGGCGAACCGTCGTGCCTACCTCGAGACCAAGCTGTATGGCCGGGCGCTCGTGCAAGACGTCGAGCTGTCGACCCCGATGGTCAAAGACGGCGAGGAGATCACCCTCCTCGAGCGCAACACCATCGTTGGCGACGAAGAGCTCGCGGCGCTGCGCGACGATCCCGAGATCGATCGGGTGCGTGTGCGTTCGGTGCTTACGTGCGACGCCGAACTCGGCGTGTGCGCGATGTGCTACGGCCGTTCACTGGCCACCGGCAAACTGATCGAACTCGGCGAAGCGGTCGGCGTGATCGCCGCCCAGTCGATCGGTGAGCCCGGCACGCAGCTGACGATGCGGACCTTCCACACCGGTGGTGTGGCCGGTAAGGACATCGCTGGCGGTCTGCCCCGCGTGGTCGAGCTCTTCGAGGCACGCACGCCGAAGGGTTCGGCTCGTCTGGCCAAGGCCACCGGCACGCTCGTGCTGCGCGAAGACGAGGGCAAGGGCATCCCGGTGGTTGTCACCGACGACGCCGGCGACACCTACGAGACGGTGCTGCCGCTCGGTGCTCGTCCGATCGTGGAAGATGGCCAAGAGATCCGCGCCGGTGAGCCCCTCACCGACGGTCCCTTCGATCCGAAGGAGATCATGGAGATCAAGGGCATCCGCGAAACGCAGCTCTACCTCGTCGAGGAAGTGCAGCGGGTGTACCGCGATCAGGGTGTGTCGATCCACGACAAGCACATCGAGCTGATCGTGCGCCAGATGACGCGGCGTGTCGGCGTCCAGGAGCCGGGCGGAACTGCGTTCTTGCCTGGTGAGCGGGTCGATGCCAAGCGCTTCCGCGACACCAACCGGCAGATGGTCGAAGACGGGTCGCGCCCCGCCGAGGGACGTCCCGAGCTGATGGGTATCACCAAGGCCTCGCTGGCCACCGACTCGTGGCTCTCGGCGGCCTCCTTCCAGGAGACCACCCGGGTGCTCACCGAGGCGGCCATCGACGGTCGCGGCGACGACCTCATCGGCCTCAAGGAGAACATCATCATCGGCAAGCTCATCCCGGCCGGTACCGGCATGATGCGCTACCGCGAGTTCGGGATCGAAGCCCCGGACTACGAGCCGATGACGTTCTACTCGAGCGATGCCGAGGTGGCCGACCCCGCAGCGTTCCTCGCCGATCTGCACGGCACCTACGACGCCGACGCAGCGGGCGAACAGCCCGTCGAGGCGGAGACCAACGGCGCTGCGGCGCCGTCGTCGGAATCCATCGGCTGACCACGAACGGCAGCGGTGTGGGCGGGCTCGTGAAGCTCGCCCACACCGTTCGACCGGCGAACCCGCGGTGAATCCGTCCGGCGCGTTCCGCCTTCTACTCGGTGCGCCCGTCGTGCTGGCTGCGTGCGCCGGTGGCCCGCGGATGTGACCTTCGTGCTCGATGCACTCGAAGACGGAATGCTGACGTTGCCCGCAGACTTCGCCGGCGCAGTCGATCTCGAGCGGGTCGGGCATGTCGGCCACTCGTGGGGCGCCTACACGGCGCATGCGGTCGCCGGCGCCGATTTCGGCGCGCCGTTCGCCGATCCGCGCATCGATGCGATCGCCCCGATCTCGCCGCAAGGTGCCGACCAGTTCGGGGCGTTCGATCGCGGACCGAACGACAACACGTGGATCGCCATGGACCTCCCGGCGCTGAACCTCGTGGGCAGCGTCGAGATGGACAGCAACGTGACGGGCTCGATCGAACGCGACGGTTGGCGTCGTGAGCCGTTCGATCGATATCCGGACACCAGCGACACCTTCCTGGTCGTGGTCGACGGCCAAGACCACGGGGAGATGTGGGGACGCGGGAGCGCCGACATCGAATGGTTCGTCGCCGACAGCATCGTCGACTTCATGCGTGTGTACGTTGCGGGTGACGCCACGGTCGATGCCTGCGACATCGGCAACGTCGCTGAACTGGCCACGCTCGAGCGGCGCCGGGCAGCCCAGGGCTCGTCGCTCGACGCGTGCCCGTGATCGCCGCACCTGTTGTGTCCCAGCGACCCCGTCCGTAGCATTGCAGGGTCCTTTCAGCGGGGAATCCGTACGTCGGCCGCTGTATGGCGGTGCCCACTCGGGGCGCCAACTCACCACATTCCGCAACTCGGTGCGCCGAGGCCGTGGACGATCCGGATCGAGGTTCCGAACGTATGCCCACCATTCAGCAGCTCGTCCGCCAGGGGCGCAGCTCGAAAGTCACCAAGAGCAAGACCCCGGCGCTCAAGGGTTCGCCCCAGCGTCGCGGCGTGTGCACCCGCGTGTACACCACCACCCCGAAGAAGCCGAACTCGGCGCTGCGCAAGGTGGCCCGTGTCCGCCTCAACTCCGGCATCGAAGTCACCGCCTACATCCCCGGCGAGGGACACAACCTGCAGGAGCACTCGATCGTGCTCGTGCGTGGCGGCCGTGTCCGCGACCTCCCCGGTGTGCGCTACAAGATCATTCGCGGCGCGCTCGACGCCGTCGGCGTGAAGAACCGCAAGCAAGCCCGCAGCCGCTACGGCGCCAAGAAGGAGAAGTGACCGATGCCGCGTAAAGGTCCAGCCCCGCGGCGCGAACTCGTCGCCGATCCGATCCATAAGTCGGTGCTCGTCACCCAGCTGATCAACAAGGTCATGCTGCACGGCAAGCGCACGCTCGCCGAACGCATCGTGTACGACGCGATGGACATCATCGACACCAAGACCGAAACCGACGAAGAGGCGATCGACGTCGTCAAGCGGGCGGTCGAGAACGTCAAGCCGCCGCTCGAGGTGCGCAGCCGACGTGTCGGCGGCGCCACCTATCAGGTGCCGGTCGAGGTGCGGCCTCGTCGGGCCACCACCCTCGCCGTCCGCTGGATCGTCGACTACTCCCGCGAGCGGCGCGAGAAGACGATGGCCCAGTGCCTGGCAAACGAGTTGCTCGACGCATCCCAGGGTCTCGGCGCGGCGATGAAGCGGCGCGACGACATCCAGAAGATGGCCGACTCGAACAAGGCCTTCGCCCACTACCGCTGGTAGCTCACCGAACGCACACCCCCTGGCTGTGCACTAACGTGCCCTGCGGGGCGCACAGTCGAAGGGGGACGTGCCGGTGAATGTTCATGCGATCCTGTCGGTAAAGGGGAGCGACGTCGCGACGATCGCGCCCGAGGCATCGATCGGGTCTGCCGTCGATGCGCTTCACGACCGCAAGGTCGGCGCGCTCGTCGTCAGCGCCGATGGGTCGGCGATCGCCGGCATCATCTCCGAGCGCGACATCGTGCGCCGTCTGGCGACCGATGGCGCGGGAATGTTGGACACACCGGTGTCGTCGGTGATGTCGGCCAACGTCGTCACCTGCTCGATGAACGACACCGTGCACGACCTGATGGGACTGATGACCGGCGAGCGCATTCGTCACCTGCCGGTGGTCGACGATGGTGGCGCACTGGCGGGCATCGTCTCGATCGGCGACGTCGTGAAGTTCCGCCTCGACGAGCTGCAGGCCGAGAACGACGAGCTCTACGGCTACATCCAAGGTCGATAGGTCATCTGCGGTCGATCGACGTCGACCATCAGCCACGCGACCGCGGTGACCCTGCCACACTGACGCCATGGGTCAGGTGATCGGTCAGATACTCGGCACTGCCGTGGGCGTGGCGATCAGTCCGGTCCCGGTGATCGCAGTGATCCTGATGCTGTTCAGCCGCGCTGCGGGGGTGAACAGCATCGCCTTTGCGGTCGGTTGGGTGGCCGGTCTGTTCGGCGCTGGCACCATCGTGCTGGCGCTCGGCCTCGAAGATTCCGACGGCAGTGCGTCGAGCACCAGCGGGTGGATCAAGGTGGCGGTCGGCGTGTTGTTCATCGTGTTGGGCATTCGTCAGTGGCGCTCGCGTCCGGCCCCGGACGAGGAAGCATCAACCCCGGCCTGGATGGCGTCGATCGACGAGTTCACCGCGGTGCGTGCGTTGGGTGTCGGGGTGCTGCTCTCGGCGATCAACCCGAAGAACCTTGGCCTCACCATCGCCGCAGCAACCACGATCGGTGCCGGTGGACTGAGCGGCGGCGAGGAGTACGTCGTCCTCGCGGTGTTCGTGGCGATCGGATCGATCACCGTGCTCGCGCCGGTCGTCGCCAATGCGGTCGCCGGCGATCGCGCCCAGCCCGCACTCGACAGCATGAAGCAGTGGTTGATCGACCACAACGCCACGATCATGACCGTGGTGCTGGTGCTGCTCGGCGCCAAGGTGCTCGGCGACGGCATCACGATCCTCAGCTAACGACTGGCCTCACTCGGTTCGCGAAGCGGTCGGTCACCTGTTGCGTCGAACCCGCTGACACCCAGCGTGTGCTGCCGAAACCACCGATACACTCAACGTCCGTGCCTGTGCGGGCCGTGCCACGCGCGCCGCTGGTACAACCCCCCACGCCCCTTGAGATTGAAGCGACGGAAGTGAAGTAATGCCCAAGCGAGAGTTCCCCCTGGAGCGCACCCGCAACATCGGCATCATGGCGCACATCGATGCCGGCAAGACGACGACGACGGAACGCATCCTCTACTACACCGGCAAGAGCTACAAGATCGGTGAGGTCCACGACGGCGCCGCCACGATGGACCACATGGCGCAGGAGCAGGAACGGGGCATCACGATCACGTCGGCTGCCACCACCTGCGTGTGGAACGACAACCGCATCAACATCATCGACACGCCCGGCCACGTCGACTTCACCATCGAGGTCGAGCGCTCGCTGCGCGTGCTCGACGGCGCCGTCACCGTGTTCGACTCGGTCGCCGGCGTCGAACCGCAGACCGAGACCGTGTGGCGTCAGGCCAACAAGTACAACGTGCCGCGCATGTGCTTCGTCAACAAGATGGACCGCATCGGTGCCGACTTCTACCGCACCGTCGAGATGGTCAAGGACCGCCTCGAAGCCGTGCCGCTCGTCATCCAGATTCCGGTCGGTGCCGGTGGGCCCGAAGCGGTCAAGCCGTTCGAGGGCATCGTCGACATCGTCAAGATGAAGGCGCTTTTGTGGACCGACGTCGACGAGAACGACCTCGGCGCGAAGTACGACGAAGTCGACATCCCCGACGACATGATCGACGAGGCCAACCGCTACCGCGAGGAGATGATGGAGACCATCGCCACGCAGGACGAGGCGCTGCTCGACAAGTACCTCGGCGGCGAGGACGTCTCCGAAGACGAGATCAAGGACGCGATCCGCAAGGGCACGCTGGCCTTCGACTTCGTGCCGATCCTTTGCGGCTCGGCGTTCAAGAACAAGGGCGTCCAGCCGATGCTCGACGCCGTGGTCGACTTCCTGCCGTCGCCGCTCGACATCGAGCCGACGAAGGGCACCAACCTGAAGGGCGACGAAGAGATCACCCGCGGTCCGGACGACTCCGAGTTCGCCGCGCTGGCGTTCAAGATCGTCGCCGACCCGTTCGGCAAGCTGACCTACTTCCGGGTGTACTCGGGCGAGGTCAACAAGGGCGACGAGGTCTACAACTCCACCAAGGAAGACCGCGAGCGCCTAGGGCGCATTCTGTTGATGCACGCCAACGAGCGTGAAGACCTCGACATCGCCATGGCTGGCGACATCGTCGCCGGGCTCGGCTTCAAGAACGTCACCACTGGCGACACGCTCTGCGACCGCAGCAGCCCAGTGATCCTCGAGCGGATGGAGTTCCCCGAGCCGGTCATCCACGTGGCGATCGAGCCGAAGACCAAGAGCGACCAAGAGAAGCTCGGCAAGGCACTCAAGTCGCTGTCCGACGAGGACCCGACGTTCCGTATCCGCACCGACCACGAGACCGGCCAGACCGTGATCTCCGGCATGGGCGAGCTGCACCTCGAGGTGCTGGTCGACCGCATGCAGCGTGAGTTCTCGGTTGAGGCGACCGTCGGTAAGCCGCAGGTGGCCTACCGCGAGACCATCACCAAGCCGGCGACCGGCGTCGAGTACCGCCACATCAAGCAGTCCGGTGGTTCCGGTCAGTTCGCCGTGGTCAAGATCGACATGGAGCCGAACCCCGGCGGCGGCTACGAGTTCGAAGACAAGATCACCGGCGGACGCATCCCGCGCGAGTACATCCAGCCGACCAACCAAGGTCTGCAGGCATCGCTCGACAACGGTGTGCTCGCCGGGTACCCGACCGTCGACGTCAAGGTCACCCTGGTCGATGGCCAGTACCACGACGTCGACTCATCGGAGATGGCCTTCAAGATCGCCGGTCAGGCGGCCTTCCGCAAGGCCGCCGAGATGGCCAAGCCCGTGCTCATCGAGCCGATCATGGCCGTCGAGGTCGTGACCCCCGAGGAGTACATGGGTGACGTGATGGGCGACCTGTCCAGCCGGCGCGGACGCGTTGGCGGCATGGAAGCCCGTGGCAACACCCAAGTGGTCAATGCTCAGGTGCCGCTGTCGGAGATGTTCGGTTACAGTACCGACCTCCGCTCCCGCACACAGGGCCGGGCCACGTACACCATGCAGTTCGCCGAGTACCAGCAGGTACCCGAGGCGATTGCCGAAGAGATCGTGAAGCGAGTGCGTGGCGAGTAATCGCCACCCTCGAACACGCATCCCCGAAACCGTTCTTTGACAACCCACCAACGAAATCGACGACTGGAGTCGCAGCTGCCATGAGCAAGGAAAAGTTTGAGCGTAATAAGACGCATGTGAATATTGGGACGATGGGTCATATTGACCATGGGAAGACGACGTTGACGGCGGCGATTTCGAAGACGTTGTCGGAGCGTGGGTTGGCTGATTTTGCGGCGTTTGACACGATTGATAAGGCGCCGGAGGAGAAGGCTCGGGGTATTACGATTTCGATTGCTCATATTGAGTATGAGACGGAGAATCGGCATTACGCGCATGTGGATATGCCGGGGCATGCTGACTACATCAAGAACATGATCACCGGCGCGGCGCAGGTGGACGGCGCGATTTTGGTGGTCGCGGCCACTGATGGTCCGATGCCGCAGACTCGTGAGCACGTGTTGTTGGCGCGTCAGGTGGGTGTGCCGTACATCGTGGTGGCGTTGAACAAGTCCGACATGGTCGATGACGAAGAACTGATCGAGCTGGTCGAGCTCGAAGTCCGCGAACTTCTGAACGAGTATGAGTTCCCTGGTGATGACGCCCCGGTGATCCAAGTCTCTGCACTCAAGGCCCTCGAGGGTGACAGCGAGTGGCAGGAGAAGATCATGGAGCTGATGAATGCCTGTGATGAGTACATCCCTGAGCCGGTGCGTGAGTTGGACAAGCCGTTCTTGATGCCGATTGAGGATGTGTTCACGATCACGGGTCGTGGCACCGTGGTGACCGGGAAGGTGGAGCAGGGTGTGATCCACACCGGTGACGAGATTGAGATCGTCGGGTTGCGGGAGACGCAGAAGACGACGTGCACTGGTGTGGAGATGTTCCGGAAGTTGCTCGATGAGGGTCAGGCCGGTGACAACATTGGTGCGCTACTTCGTGGCACTGATAAGGAGGATGTGGAGCGTGGTCAGGTGTTGTGTGCGCCTGGCAGCATTACTCCGCATACGAAGTTTGAGGGTCAGGTGTATGTGTTGAACAAGGATGAGGGTGGCCGTCATAAGCCGTTTTTCAACAATTACCGGCCGCAGTTCTTTTTCCGGACGACGGATGTGACGGGGACGATTGAGTTGCCGTCGGGTACGGAGATGGTGATGCCGGGTGACAATGTGGAGATGACGGTCGAGTTGGGCAAGCCGATCGCTATGGACGAAGGCTTGCGGTTCGCGATTCGTGAGGGTGGCCGCACTGTTGGTGCCGGTCGGGTCACCAAGATCCTCGCCTGAGCCTGCGACCGCTGAAACGGAATTCATCCCATGGCACAGAGCATTCGCATTCGCCTCAAAGCGTTCGACCACGAGATCATCGACCAGTCGACGAAGAAGATCGTCGAGACGGTGACTCGTACCGACGCCACCGTCCGCGGGCCGATCCCGCTGCCCACCGACAAGCATCGCTACACGGTGATCCGCGGCCCGCACGTCGACAAGGACAGCCGTGAGCACTTCGAGATGCGCGTTCACAAGCGGTTGATCGACATCGTCAACCCCAACGGCAAGACGATCGACAGCCTGCAGCGCATCGAGCTGCCCGCCGGCGTCGACATCGAAATCAAAATCCAAAACGCATAGCCAGTTGACGACGGCGGGGAGACCCGCCGTCGTCAACTTGTGAAACAGGTGTGAAGAACCACTTGTGTTCACAACGGAGCGGGGCCGGCCGATAGACACATCGCATGGCTTCGTTCCCCCCACCCCCTTCCGGAGCCCCGAAATCGCCTCCGGTGCTGCCGGCGTATCGCCCCGCATCCACTGGATTCGACGCTCCGGGACCGACGCCCTCGCCTCAGCCGACGAACCAGTCGCCGAAGAAGCGGCGCGGCCCGCGCACCGGGCTGATCATCGCTCTGATCGTGGCCATTGCTTGGGTTGCCGGACTCACCGGCGCACTCGTGGGCACGCAGGTCGCCGACTGGCTCGACGAGCCGCCGACCTCGCCGTCGAGTGAGCCGATCAACGTTGCGGCCCCGAACCCCAGTGGCGCGCGTGTGGGCGTCGATGTGGCCCAGGTGGTCGACTTCATCGCCCCGTCGGTCGTCACGATCAGCGCCGACGTCGGTGGCGGTCAGTCGCTCGGCACCGGCGTGATCATCTCGCCCGACGGTGAGATCCTGACCAACGCCCACGTGGTCGAAGGTGCATCGGAGATCCGTGTGCGCTTGTCCGGCGAGACCGAGCCGCGTGAGGTGAACCTGCTCGCCGCCGACCGCGGCAACGACCTTGCCCTGCTGCGGATGAACGGCGACGGGTTCCAGGCGGCGACCTTCGCCGACCCGAACAGCATCGACATCGGCGACGAGGTCGTGGCGATCGGCTTCGCTCTCGGACTCGACGGTGATCCGTCGGTGACCCTGGGCATCGTGTCGGCGCTCGACCGCACCATCGGCACCGAAGGTGCGTTCCTCGACGGACTGATCCAGACCGATGCGGCGATCAGCTCGGGCAACTCCGGCGGCCCGCTTGTGAACGGTGAGGGCCAGGTCGTCGGCATCAATACCGCCGTCGCCCGTGGCGGCACGTTCACCGCAGCCACCAACGTCGGCTTTGCGATCTCTGCTGCCGAGGCACTCCCGATCATCGACGCCCTGCGGGCGCAAGCCGATGGAGAACCCCGCGACGAGGCGTTCCTCGGCGTTGGCCTCGACGACCGCCGCGACGGTGGCCAGGGCGCCGTGGTCACCGAGGTCACGCCGAACACGCCTGCTGCTGCGGTCGGCCTCGAAGACGGTGATCTGATCGTGGCCGTCGATGGCGCCCCCACCGATGGCTCCACCGGTTTGATCGCGGCCATCCGCGACCTCGAGCCCGGTGACACGGTGACGCTCACCGTCATCCGCGATGGGAACGAGCAGATGCTCGAGGTGACGCTCACCGATCGCCCGGACGGCTGACCGGCGGCGTCGTCGGATCAACCGGCCGTTGCCGCTCGATCGTCGACGAGGCGTTCGGTCTCGTTGGCGATCGCCCGACATACGAACTGCGTCACGCGGCGGGCCTCCTCGGTATCGAGGCCCGCCGTGTCGAGCAAGGCGACCATCGACTGTGAGCCGATCGCCAGCGACAGCGCATGGCGAACGAGGGCAACATCGTCGGCAGACAGCTGGTCGGCGAGTGGGGCGAGCGCCGCGTCGATCTGAATGAACCGCCGACCCGGGCGATCGGCATCGGTCGCTCGGCCCTCGATCCGCCGCTCGAGCATGATCCGCTCGAAGGTGCGGGTGCTGTCTTGATGCTCGAACAGGTAGGCGTTGACGTTTTCCTCTGCGGCGAGCATGCGCGCAACGAGGTCGTCGCCGGCGGACGACATCGCCACCCGCGGGTCGGGGGTGTGGCGATCGGCATGCAGTTGCCACAGCAGATCGTCGATCGACTCGAAGTAGCGGTACACGGTCGCCCGGCTCACCAGTGCCTCGTCGGCGATCTCGTCCACCGAGGGATTGGCCGATCCGGCGTCGACCAGCCGTCCGGCGGCTTCGACGATTGCCCGCCGAGTGCGTTCCCGCTGGTTCTCGCGTGTCGCCATAGCGACAGCATAGTCCTGTCATGAGACAACAGTCTTGCGAAGCTGATCACATCGTGATACAACTGTCGCACGAACAAGCGATGCACTCCGGCAGAATGGCCGAGTTGAGGAGACCACGATGACGACCGCAACCAACCCGACCGGTACCACCTTCTGGTTCGACAGCCAGGTGATGGAGGTTCTCGTGTCGGCCCAGGACACCGACGGCCGACTGTCGATCCTCCGCCAACAGTTGGTGCCGGGCTACGCCCCGCCAGTGCATGTGCACGAACGCGAGGACCAGACCCTCAACGTGCTCGAAGGCTCGATGACGGCGTGGCTCGATCCGCACGGCGACTCGCCGACCGAAGTGCACCTCGTTGCGGGCGACAGCGTGTTCCTGCCACGGGGGGTGCCGCACGCGTTCAAGGTCGGCGACGACGGCGCGCGCCTGCTGGAGATCAACACGCCTGGTGGCTTCGAAGGGTTCCACCTCGACGCTGGCGACGAGGCGACTCACGAGGGCATGCCCGAGCAGGGGCCACCCGACATCGAACGCATGGCGGCTGCGGCACCGGATTACGGCTGCACCATCCTCGGCCCACCACACGGCTGAGCCTCGCCTGGCCGTCGGGTACCGGCGCAGCGAACGCTGCGTGGTACACCGGCTCGGGTGACCGACCCCTACTTTCGGAACTCCGCCGATGGCCTCGTTCCGCTCCCGCATGCGCGTGCGCCCTGGGGCGAGGACATGTTGCACGGCCGACTGCTCGGGGCCATCGCCGCCCGTGCACTCGAACAGTCCTTCGGGGCGCCCGGCCGACGGGCCGCCCGACTCACCGTCGACCTGTTTCGCCCAGCGGCGATGGCCCCGGTGGTCGCTCAGGTGCGACCCTTGCGCGAGGGTCGACGGATCACCGTCGGCGAGGCGACGCTCGACTGCGATGGCCACGAGGTCGTGCGGGCCACGGCGGTGTTCCTCGCCGAAGGTGAGAATCCGCCCGGGAACATCTGGCGCCCCGCGCGGGAGCCATGGCCGCATCCTGACGAGGTGGACGCGCCGCCCGACGGGGGCTCGCCCGGCCAGACTGCCTGGTGGTTTCGACCCGTGAGCGGCGGCTTCGGCAGCGAGGACGATGGCGGCCAACGCGGTCGGGTGTGGAGCAACGAAACGGCCGAACTCGTCGAGGGTGAGTCGCTCACGCCGTTCGTCCGTGCAGCGTTGTCGGGGGACATCGCCTGCCCATTGGCCAACAACGGCGACGAAGGTCTGCACTACATCAACGCCGACTACACGATGATGATCGCCCGATATCCGGTGGGGGAGTGGATCGGGATCGAGGTCGATCAGCAGCTGCAGTCTGATGGCATCTCGATGGGCTCGTCGACGTTGGTCGATCGGCAGGGCCCGTTCGCCACGAGCGGTGGCGTGTCGCTCGCCCGCCCGCCGTTGGTGATGGACAGCGCGCCGGTCGCAGCCAGCGCCGACAGCTGACCTACGGTCGACGTCGTGCGTGATCTCGATGTGATGCTCGGCGCCGAGCGGCCGTTCGGCCTCGGCTACTGGCCGCTTCCGGAGGACGATCCGGGCGTGTCGGTGCAGCGTGAGCCCATCCGCCTGGTGTCGCCCGACGGGGGTTTGGTGCGCGGCGTGTTGTGGACGCCGCCCGACGGAAAGTGGGAGACCGCAGTCATCCTCTCTCATCCGCGCGGTGACTTCAGCGTGCACTACGCGTGCCCGCTCCTGGCCGCCGCCGGCTACGCCGTGTTCGGCTTCGGCACGCGCTACATGAACAACGACACCGACTGCCTCCACGAGTCGTGCATCGTCGATGTGAAGACCGCACACGACGAGATGGTCCGCCGCGGTGCCGCTGCGGTCGTGCTCCTCGGCAACTCGGGCGGCGGCTCGTTGATGGCGATGGCCAACGTCGAACTCGACATCGGCGACGGTTGGATCGGTATGGCCGCCCACCCCGGCGAAGGCGTGTTCATGTTGCAGGTGATCGACCCGTCGGTGATCGACGAGGACGACCCGTTCTCCACGGATCCCGAGCTGGACATGTATCACCCCGACAACGGGTGGCGGCCGTGGCCCGAGCCGTGCTCGTACGACCCGTCGTGGCTCGAGCGCTATCGCGCCGCCCAGCGCGACCGTGTCGCCCGGATCGATGCGATCGCCAAGGAGTCGATCGATGCCTCGATGGCGGTGATTCCGGAGCTCCGTACCGCCGATCGCACGGCCGATCCGTTGGCGTGGCGTAGTCTCCGTCGTCAGGCGGTGTTCACCAAGTACCTCACGATCTATCGCACCTTGGCCGATCCCGCGTATCTCGATCTGTCGATCGATCCCGACGACCGACCGATTGGCTCGCTGTTCGCCTTCCCCGATCCGCTCGACGCCAACTACGGCCGCGGCGGCCTGGCGCGCACGATGACTGCTCGTGGTTGGTTGAGCACGTGGTCGGGCTTGTCGAGCAGCGCCAAGCTCGCCGACACGATGCCGAGCGTGACGGTGCCGACGTTGCTCGTGCATCCGACGGCCGACACCGAGATCCGGGTGTGGCAGGCGAAGGAGATCGTCGACGCGGCAGGAGCCGAGGACGTGACCTACCACGAGATGCCTGGTGCACCGCACTACCTGGAAGGTCACCGCCCTGAGGCCATGGCCGTTGTCGCCGACTGGCTCGCCAAGCGCTACCCGTAGCGCCGATCGCATGCGTGATAGGCGGTTCTGTTCGCTGTTTCAGGCGCCTGGCGCCTGAATTCCCCGGTTTTTCGGTAGGAGGTCGATGATCACGCGTGGCTCACGTCGTCGAGGCGATCGAGGAGCGGGTCGAACACGGGGGAGGCGAGCCCATCGACGAGAGCCCGACCCGCCCGACGATGCTGCGCCGCCCGGTTGTCGTCACCGAGCAAGGCGTGCAACGCGCCAATCGGCGCGTCGCAGGGGCCGAGCGTGCAACTGCCCGGCCACGACATGAGGCCCGCCATCGGCGCGAGCGAGGGCAGCAGCCACTCGGCCGCCGCGGTGTCGCCGCTGAGCGCGGCGGCACAACCGGCCACGAATCCGGTCGCCGACCAGGTCGCGTCCGTCGGCAGTCCACCGATCCGGGCGAGCTGTTCGAGCTGAGCGTGTGCCCGCGGGTGGTCGCCGACGTCGGCCGCAGCGAGGGCTGCTCCCGCTCGCCATCCTGGAACGCCTGGCTGATCGGCAACGAGCTGGTCGAGCGGTTCGGCGAGTTCTGCCAGGCGGCCTTGCGTGAGCCGGATCGCCATCAACTGCACCGAGTAGATGGCGATGGTGCGCGACGCCGCGACGCCGGGCGCGCTGAGGCATGACTCGGCCGACGCTTCTGCTTCATCGACCCGGCCGGCGAGGTGTTCGAGGGTCGAGCCGATGTAGTTCGCCACCCAGGCACGCTGCCGGTCGCGTCCCCGTTCGGCCATTGCCGCCATGGCCACATGGGTCGAATAGATCGCCGGATCGCCGAGTTGCAGCTGGTTCGAGAAGGTGAGGTGGAGCGCCTCGAACCGTACGTCGTCGTCGTCGAGTCGCTCGGCGAGGGCGAACAGCTCTCGAGCGATCTGCTGACGCTCGCCGATCGCACCCGGGCCGGTGACCGCCATGTACGCATACGGCAACACGCGCCCGCGCGTGGCGTCGCTGCCCCCGTCGGCTTCGCTGTGGGCGCGACGAAAGTAGGCCACGGTCCGCTCATGATCGCCCGCAATCGAATGCAGCAGCGTTGCCGCACCAGCGAGTCGCGCCGCGCGCTCGCGGTCGAGGTTGCTGGCGAGCACGTCATCGATGTCGTCAGCGAGGCCGGGGTCGACGCTGCCGGCCTCGGACGTGGTGCCCAGCGCACCGAGCCCCATCAACGCATCTGCGGCCAGGTCGACCCGGCCATTGTCGAGTGCAGTCCGTGCGGCGCCGCGCAGCACGTCCTCGCTGCGCACGTCCCCGGCTCGGCGGAGATAGTCGCCGGCGCGAATGCTGCGGGTGACCGCATCGCCGGTGTCGTCCGCCAGCACGGCGCTGCGCATCAATAGCGCCGCTGCTGGGTAGAGCTCGCCAAGCTCAGCGAAGTGGTCGGCGGCACGCGTCAACGCGTCGAGCGCCGCGTGGGTTTCGCCACGATCGAGGGCGGCGGCCACAACCCGGTGGTGTGCCTCCTCGGCGGGAGCGACGCCGGTGTGGCGATACGCGTCCGCGAGATCGTCGTGAGCAGTGGCGAGATCTGTGGTCGATGCGTCGGCCACCAATTGATCGGCAATGTCGTCCGACCACACCTCGAGTCGCTCGGTCGACGCGTCGATGAGCGCGCGGTCAGCCAGCAGTGCCAGGTGTCGGCGGCCAGGGAGCTGATCGGCGACGTCGAGTGGCACCCCGCCACGACCCAACGCGATCCGCAGCGCAAAGCGCAGCGCCACGTCGGGCGCGTGCTCCTCATCGAGCGATCCCGCCGCTCCGGGTTGGCCGGGCGTGTCCTCGAGGCGAACATGGGTCGCATCGGGGTGCGCGGCACCGATCATCACGATCGATGGCCCGCCGTCGCGGACGATCGATGCGATCGCCAGGTCGGCGTCGGGTCCCCGTGCCTCGGCGTGGTCGATGATGATCACGCGCGGCGCCCCTGTGTCCGGATCGAATCGATCGAGCGCATCGATCAGGTTCAGCGGGTGTCGTGGGTCGCCGTCGCTGCGACGACACTCGACGAGTTCGCTGCGCCAGCCGAAACGGTCCGCCGTTGTCGCAACGCCTTCCGCAACGGTCGTCGTGGCGAAGGGACGGTCGGCCGTGACCGACACCAACGCCGACCGACCTGCTGCATGCTCGCGCTCGACGATGTCGAGCACGGTCGTGCGCACGCTGCGTGGTGATCGCAGGTTTGTCGACGTGGAACTCCGTCCACCGGACTGCGGGACCAGGTCGTCGAGTACCTCGGGATCGAACAGCCGCGGGTCGTCGGCATGGAGGAGCGACTCGAGTCGCTTGAGTGCGGGCCCCGGCTCGAGGCCAGCATCGGCCAAGGTGCGCACCGCTGCGGTCATCGAGGCGAGCGCCTCGCGGCGGCGCTGGCCGCGGTAGAGCGCGACGGCAGTCAACGCCCACCTGTATTCGCGCTCGGGGCTGTCGGCCACCATCCGTTCCGCGAGCGTGGCCGCGCGCTCGTGTTCGCCGAGCGCGATGAGTGCCGACGCCAACGTTTCCTCGGCGGCGAGCATCAGTGCAGTCACGTGCTGTCGAGCGCGCACGACCGGGATCGTCGCCGGAAGCCGCTGGAATGGCGCGCCGCGTATCAGCTCGAGCGCGCCCGCTGCTTCGTCGTGGGCGGTGCGCACGTCGCCGAGCCGCCGGGCCCGGTCGGCGTTGCCAACCATCTGTTCGAAGCGGTCGACATCGCGGCGGATCTCGGTGCCGAGTTGGTAGCCGCCGCGTTCGGTGGTGATCGTTTCGGGGCCGATCTCGCTGCGCACGTAGGCCACTTGGTTTTGAATCACGGCGTGCGCGCTCACCGGCACCTCGGTCCAGATCATCTCGGCCAGTACGTCGGTGGTCGCGGCGGCAGTCGGACGTACGGCGAGCGCGCTCAGCACATCCAGGGCGCGCGGGCGCAGCTTGTGTGGTTGCTCGTCGACGACGAGTCGCGGCGGTCCGATCACGTCGAGTCGCAACGCCATCGGGGCAGGCTGTCTGTGGGCATCTAACAGACCGCTAACAAACCCGCTGAACGTTTGTCTGCGAGTTTGCGGTCGACTGGTCCCCGCAAACCTGCACACAAACGACGTGATGCGCGTCAGAGTGGGAGCGTCAGGCGAATCCAGTCGGCGAGGAGGGGATCGACGATCGTCGGCTGGCGGGTCAGGGTGCCGTTGGCGATCAGCCGGTCGCGGGCTGCTTGCACGGCTCCCGACGACACGCCGAACAGCTCGAGGGTGCCACCGAACAGCGGTCGGCCGGTGGCCAGCGCCCGCAGCACCACTTGTTCTGGGTGGCTAAAGGTGGAGAACCACACCTCTATGCCCGGCGCGATGCTCTTGCGGACTGCGTCGAGGGCGTCGGGCCAGGCGGCGTCGCCGCTGCCGGCGTCGTCGGTGTGTAGCCAGGCGGCGTCGGCGAGTTGCATCGCCCGGTAGGGGTGGCCGCCGGTGGTGTGGTGCACCAGCCCAGCGAGCCCGCCCGGTTGTCGTCCGGATTCGGTGAACCCGAGGCGGATGATCTCGTCCAACTCGGCGAGCGTGAACGGTGCGATCTCGATGATGTCGGCCTGGGCGTAGAACGGCTGGGCCTGATCGGTGAACATCGCCGTCATCGCCGAGGGTTCCGATCCGGCGAACACGACGGCGACCTCGTCGACGTGGTGCTGCAGTTTGGTGCGCAGTAGGCCAGCGCCGCCGTCGACGCCGTTGATGCCGGTGAACTCGTCGACCACCAGCAGCGTCGGTTCGGCTCGTGCCGCCTCGACCATCACGTCGAGCAATAGGTCGAGGGTGGCGTCGGCGTCCGGTCGTTGGGCGGGTGGCTTGGCGAACTCGACCTTGAGCACACCGAGATTGAGCGATCCGCCGACGGCAACCGACGACAGATGGGTGTTGCCCCGCCGGGTCGATGCCGCGAGCGCGCCGTCGAGCCGGACGGCGAGGTCGGCGACCGACCGCGTCTCATACAGGTCGAGGCTGATCACCGCTGCGCCGGCCTGGTGGACCTGGGCGGCAACTGCGCCGAGCACGCTGGTTTTGCCGTATCGGCGCGGACCGAGCAGTGCCGTGACTCGACGGCCGGTGACGCGCTCGACGAGGTCGGCGATCAGTTCATCTCGACCGCGCACCTCATCGGGCGCAAGGGGCCCCTGATGAGGGAACGGCGTGCGCTCAGATAGCACGCAACAATGCTATCCGATAGCACAGGATGCTGTGGGAGAGTCGGTTCTGTTCGCGATTCCAGGCGCGTGGCGGATGGAATCTCCGATTTTTCGGCGTCGTATGTGACTGTCGGGGGTGGTGTTGTCAGGTCACATGCCGTCGGGGTAGTAGTGCCACTCGATGGGCACGTCGGCGCCGTCGGCGTCGCCCACGATGATGTACCCGCCGTAGTGGTAGATCGATCCATTGGGATCGTCGACAATGTCGAACTCGCTGGAGTCGACCGACGTCCGCGGCGCCGTGCCGTGGTTGGCGACCGGGCGATCGATCGTGCCGTCGGCCTCGACTGTGGCGGAGATCACGAAGCGCTCGTAGCCGGCATTCTCGTCGAAGCTGTCGATTGCGCACCCTTCGAGGAAGAAGGTGTCGTCGGTCTCGACCGGGGAGTTCCAGCGTTCGATGTTGTACCGCGTGTCGTCCACACGCAGGAACGGTGGGTGCTGGACGGCGGTGCCGACGTCGTCCATTCCGTGCTCGAGGTCGGCGCACGCGTCGATGACGGAGTCGGCATGAGCGGCGAGCGGGTTGACCAGGCTGGCGCAGGCGGCGGCGGTCGCAGCGGCGGCCGCGAGGTGACGGATCTTCATGGCGGGGACCTTCTTGGTTGACCGGGTGGGACGCGCCACCGTGCGCCGTTCAACGTGAGCAAGGCCTCTGCACGACCCGAGCGTTTCCTTCGAACTCGCCGGGTACGCCGCGTTCGTGAGGGTTGATGTGGTTGGTGTGTTCGTTTGTTGGCGGGCTTGCGGACGACAGGTGCGCGCGAACCCGCCAACAAACGAAGGGACGTTGGCTGGTTAGAGGAAGTAGCCGGCGGTGTCCATGATGAGGCTGGCGCCGTTTTGGGTGAACAGGGTGATGTCGCCGGAGTCGCCGAGGGGGAGTACCGCCAGGTTGGCGATGGTTTCGTCCGGCCCGGGCAGGTTGAGGTTCGACGTGTCCGGTCGTGGGATGTCGCTCGGGTATCCGGTGACGAATCCTCGGTTGAGCGACTCGGTCGCGGTGAGGTTGAACACGCCGGCGTTGGCAGTGCTCGGGATCCCAAGCTTGCCCTCGACCTCGAAGGTGATCGAGCCACCCCTCGGCAGCGGCCCACTCGTGGTGTCGCGCGAGTCGCCCAAACGAGCTGGGTTGATGCGGGCGAACAAGCCGTCGTCGGTGTCCTCACCAGTCGCATCGGTGAAGTACGCCGTGACGTCAACCACGATGTGCGCGCCGTTCTGGGAGAAGATCTTGATCGTCCCGGTCGGCGACACCGGCACGATCACCGTGTTCGGTCGTGTGGCCTCGGGTCCGGCGAGGTTGATGTTCGAGGTGGTCGGTCGAGACACATTGCCGGGGTACACGGTGATGAACCCGCGCCGGTTGGCGTCGGCGCCGGTGACGTTGAGCACCACGGCGCTGACCCCAGAGGCGGGGACCCCGTTGTCGCCGGTCACCTTCACTTCGATCTCGCCGCCGGGTCCGAGCTTGCCCTTCTGGCCCGCGGGGTCGAACCCGGGACGGGTGTCGACCACACGTTCGGGATTCACCCCGATCAACCGGCCAGCGTTGGCCGACGCCGTGGCTTCGAAGTAGCCGAACACGTCGGCGATGAGGTGCCCGCCGCCGCGAGTGAAGATCGAGATCTTCCCGTCTTGGGACACCGGCACGATCACCTTGTTCGGCGCGGTCTGGCCGGCACCGGTGACGTTGACGTTCGACGCGTTCGGCCGAGCGGTGCCGAACGGGAAGGCGGTGACGAACCCGCGGTCGATGGCTTGGGCCAAGGTGAGGTTGAGCACCACGGCGTAGACACCGGTGTCGGGGATACCGCCTTGGCCGGTGATCTGGACGTCGATCTGGCCACCGGGGTTGACGATGCCCTTGCCCTGAATCGGTCCGGGGCCCGGCTGGCCGGATCGGGTTTCGAGGATGCGGAACGGCGACAACGGACGGAACGTTGCGGTTCCGACGAAGTTCACCGGCGGCGCCTCGGTTGGCGCCGTGATGTCGATCGTGTCGGCGCCACCGGGAATGCCGTCGCTGCCGTCGCCCCAGCAACGCACCGTCTCGTTGTCGAGCAGCGCGCACGTACCGCGACGCCCGGCCGTGATGGCACGCGCAGTGCGGCCGGGGCCGAGATCGACGAACCCCTTGGCGAGCGGATTGCCATCGGCCCCGACATCGTCGGTGTCGCCGTAACCCAGCTTGCCTTCATCGCCTTCGCCCCAGCAGCCGACGTCGCCACCCTGGAAGATCACGCAGATGTGGGCGAACCCGACGTCGAGCGCAACCGGGATCTCCCCGCCGAGTTCGGCCTTCGCCGGCGTCGGCACGGCTGCGCCGCTGCCACTCGACAGCCGTGCTGCAGGTCCGGACCCCCAGCACCACAGCTCATCATTGGTCGTGATCACGCAGGTGGCCTGGCTGCCAGCGCTGATCGCGACCGGGATCCCGCCGCCCAAGTCGGCCGGCGTCACCAGCGGGCCCTCGGACGCATCCTTCATGTCGCCGATGTTGCCCGGCTTGCCCGTAATCGCGTTGGCCTCACCCCAGCAGCGGATGTTGTCGTCGGTCAGGATGACGCAGGTGTGGGCGCGTCCCGCGGCGATCTTGAAGGCGCGTTCGCCCGGGCCCAGCGGTACGGGCCCGGCGGAGGCCGGTGTTCCCGTGAGTGAGCTGCCGATCGCCGTCTCGTTGCCGTAGCCGAGCTGACCATCGAACGCTCGGCCCCAGCAGCGCACCGACTGGTCGCTCAGGATCGCGCACGTGTGGTCCTGGCCGGTGGCGATGGCAGTTGCCGAACCGCCGAGCGACACCGGTGGGATGTCGGTCGGCGGCTCGTTGTCGCCGATACGGTCGCCGTCGGACTCGGGCACACCGACGGCCGGCCCGAACGTTTGCCCACCCCAGCAGCGGACGGTTCCATTGGCGAGGCGTGCGCACGTGTGCAGCTGGCCGGTGGCGACCTCGACCACCCGTTGGCCGCCGACATTGACCGTCGGGTACGCGTCGGGTGTCTCATCGTCGCCGATCGCAGCCACGCCCGCCACGCCAATTCCTGTCTGACCGACGTTGTTGTTGCCCCAGCAGCGGAGGTTGCCGTTGTCGAGCGTGATGCACGCCGTCTCGTGGCCGAGCGAGAGACGGCTGGCGTCTTCGATCAACTCGCCGGGAGGCGACTCGCCATCAAACGGTGCACCACCAACCTCGGCCTGGGCCGTCGGCGTCGCCGCCAGTCCGACTGCAGTGATCAACAGCACGCTTGCCGCAAGGACGCGAGTTCGCATGGAAACCCCCAGGTAGATCCGCCAAGTCCGGGGAGACCATAGACGTCTCCTGGCGCGTGCACATAGGTAAGCGATTACTCAGACGACCGGCGCCCGCAGGGTGTGCAGATGTCTGTGCGCGTCGGTTGGAAGGGGTCAGAACCGCTCATAGCATTGCCTGGCCGTGATCGGAAGGCATTCCGGTCACCAACCCATTCGCAATCGACGTCCGAGCAGGCCACCCGCATCGATCGGGAACGGAACCACTCGGCAACAACCAGTCTGCGTGCTCCGCATGCCCGCCGTCATCTGCACGGCTTCCGGGCTGCGGAGCATTTGCGTGAAACGACCTGGATCGTCCGGTCGAGCACGTGAGTGCAGCCGTCACAGCAAAGGACCGCCGTCATGGCCCAACAATCGATTGTCGGTGAAAAAGTCGGCATGACCCAGACCTGGGTGGACGACAAGGTCGTCCCGGTCACGGTCGTGCGCGTCGATCCGATGCGCGTCGTGCAGATCAAGACCACCGAACGCGACGGTTACAACGCGCTGCAGGTCACCTACGGCCAGCGCGACGCCAACAAGCTGACCAAGCCGATCCAAGGCCACTACGAGAAGGCCGGCGTCGCGCCCGGCAAGCGTCTCGTCGAGCTGCGTCTCGACTCGGTCGACGACTTCGAGGTGGGCCAAGAGCTCACCGTCGAGCAGATCCCGAGCGGCACGATCGTCGACGTCACCGGCACCAGCCGAGGCAAGGGCTTCGCTGGTGTGATGAAGCGCCACAACTTCGCCGGCCAGGGCGCGTCGCACGGTAACCACAAGAGCCACCGCAAGCCCGGGGCCATCGGCTCGTGCGCGTTCCCGGCAAGGGTGTTCAAGGGCACCCGAATGGCCGGCCACATGGGTCATCAGCAGGTGACCACGCAGAACCTCGAAGTTGTCGAGTCCGATGCCGAGCGCAACGTGTTGCTCGTGAAGGGCTCGGTACCCGGACCCAACGGCGGCGTCGTGGTCGTGCGCAATGCCGTGAAGCTCGCAGGACAGAAGGGGGCCTGATCATGCCGACCCTCACCGTGAAGAACAGCACCGGCGCCGACGCCGGAAGCGTGGAGCTCGACGACGCCATCTTTGGCGTCGAGCCGAACGTGCCGGTGATGCACCAGGTGGTCACCGCCCAGCTCGCTGCCCGTCGCTCGGGCACGCAGAGCACCAAGACCCGCTCCGAAGTTCGTGGCGGCGGCGCCAAGCCGTGGCGCCAGAAGGGCACCGGCAACGCCCGCCAGGGTTCGACCAACTCGCCGCAGTTCACCGGCGGTGGCGTGGCGCTCGGCCCGAAGCCGCGCAAGTACAACCAGAAGACGCCCAAGAAGATGATCCAGCTGGCGCTGCGGTCGGCACTGTCCGACCGGGCCGCCGACGGCAAGATCGTGGTCATCGACTCGTGGGGCATCGAGGCCCCGAAGACCAAGGACGCCAAGGCCGCGCTCGCCGCGCTCGACCTCGATGGCACGGTGCTCGTCGTGTTGAGCCGCGACGACGAGGCCGCCGCACTGAGCTTCCGCAACCTGCCGAACGTGCAGTTGCTCGAGGCCAGCGAACTCAACGCCTACGACGTGCTGTGCAACGACTGGGTCGTGTTCACGAAAGACGTGGTGCCGTCATGAAGGACCCCCGCGACATCATCATCGCCCCGGTCGTTTCAGAGAAGAGCTACCAGCTGATCGAGGAGGGCGTGTACACGTTCAAGGTGCACCCCGCGGCCTCGAAGCCCGAGATCCGCGATGCGGTCGAGGCGATCTGGGGCGTCGAGGTGCTCCAGGTGAACACCCTCAACCGCAAGGGCAAGAAGAAGCGCACTCGCGGCACCAATCGCATCGGTACCACGCCCGACACCAAGCGGGCCATCGTCACCCTGGCAGCGGGCGAGATTCCGCTGTTCGAGAACTGAGCTGATCATGGCGATTCGTTCCCGCAAGCCCACCAGCCCCGGCCGTCGTTTCCAGACGAGCTCCGACTTCAGCGAGGTCACCAAGACCCGTCCCGAGAAGTCGTTGTTGGTCAAGAAGTCGAAGACCGGCGGACGCAACAGCTACGGCCGCAAGACGTCACGTCACCGCGGTGGCGGCCACAAGCAGCAGTACCGCCTCGTCGATTTCTACCGCACCAAGGACGGCGTGCCCGCCAAGGTCGCCGCCATCGAATACGACCCCAACCGCACGTGCCGCATCGCCTTGTTGCATTACAACGACGGCGAGAAGGCCTACATCCTCGCTCCTCGCGGGCTCGGTGTGGGCGACGAAGTGCAGAGCGGCCAGGGCGCCGACATCAAGCCCGGCAACGCGCTGCCGCTGCGCTACATCCCCGTCGGCACCACGGTGCACAACGTCGAGCTCCGTCCCGGTGGCGGCGGCAAGATCGGCCGCTCGGCCGGTATCGCTGTGCAGCTGGTCGCCAAAGACGGCGACTACGCCACGCTGCGCATGCCGTCCACCGAGATGCGCCGCGTGATGATCGACTGCCGAGCCACGGTCGGTGAGGTCGGTAACTCCGAGCACGAACTCGTGAAGATCGGTAAGGCGGGCCGTAACCGCTGGAAGGGCAAGCGTCCGCAGACCCGCGGCGTGGCCATGAACCCCGTCGACCACCCGCTCGGTGGTGGCGAAGGCAAGAGCTCCGGTGGCCGCCCGGCCGTGTCGCCGTGGGGCAAGCCCGAGAGCCGTACCCGCAACAAGAAGAAGCCGTCGCAGAAGCTCATCATCCGTCGCCGTCGTTCTGGACGGGGCCGCCGCTGAGCGGTGTGTGAGAGGAATCGCCAATGACACGCAGTCTCAAGAAGGGCCCGTTCGTCGACGAGCATCTGCTCGGCAAGATCGACGAACAGAACGCCGCAGGCGAGCGCAAGGTCATCAAGACCTGGTCGCGTCGCTCGACGATCATCCCCGACATGGTCGGGCACACCATCGCCGTGCACGACGGCCGCAAGCACGTCCCGGTGTACGTCACCGAGTCGATGGTCGGCCACAAGCTCGGCGAGTTCAGCCCCACGCGCACCTTCCGGTTCCACGCTGGCCAAGAGCGCGGTGCGAAGGGACGTCGCTGATGACCGGTCCCAAGCTCAACGAGGGCGCCACGGTCGCCGGCGAGCGTCCCGGCACGCGGGCGACCGCCAAGTACGTGCGGGCGTCGGCATCGAAGGCCCGTGAGGTACTCGACCTCATCCGTGGCCTCGACGTGCAGACCGCCGACGAGATCCTGCAGTTCACCGATCGGCACATCGCTGCCGACGTGCGCAAGGTGCTGGCCAGCGCCGTTGCCAACGCGGTGAACAACGACGATCAAGATGCCGAGGAGCTCTATGTGTTGGCGTGCTTCGCCGACGAGGGCCCGACGCTGCGTCGCTTCCGCCCCCGTGCCCGCGGCCGGGCGACGCGCATCAACAAGCGCACCTGCCACATCACGGTGATCGTTGCTCGCATGAGCGATGACCGCCTCGAGCTCCTCCAGGCCGCCGAAGAGCGCGCCGCCAGCTCGGGTGGCCGTGGCCGTCCGCAGTCGAGCGCCGCCAGCCGCCGTGCCCGCGTCGAGCGCAGCCGCCAACGCGCCGCCGAAGAGTCCGGCGACGAGCTCGACGACGAAGTCGAAGAATTAGAAGACGCCGTCGACGAAGTGGCCGAAGAGAGTCCGAGGTGGAGGAGTCCACCGATGACGACACCGCCGCCGAGGGAAGCGCCAGCGACGAGGCTGGCGACTCGGCCGACCAGACCGACGACAACGAGACGGACAGTGAGGCCGAGTCCATCGACACGGGAAGCGCCAGCGACGAGGCTGGCTCCGAGGCCGTCCAGACTGACGACGCTCAGACGAGCAGTGAGGCCGAGGAAAAGTAATGGGTCAGAAGATCAATCCGTACGGGTTCCGTCTCGGCGTCACCACCGACTGGAAGTCGCGCTGGTTTTCCGAGCGTGACTACAAGGACTACCTCACCGAGGACTGGACGATCCGTGAGCAGATCATGGAACGTCTCGAGTCGGCGGCGATCAGCCGTATCGAGGTCGAGCGCACGCGTGACAAGCTGCGCGTCGACGTGCACACGGCGCGTCCGGGCATCGTGATTGGGCGCCGTGGCGCGCAGGCCGACGAGCTGCGTCAGATGATCACCAAGATCACCGGCAACCCGAAGATCCAGCTGAACATCGTCGAGATCAAGAACCCCGAACTCGACGCCGCGCTGATCGCTCAGGGTGTTGCCGACCAGCTCGTGAACCGCATCGCGTTCCGCCGGGCGATGAAGCGCGCCGTACAGAACGCGCAGCGCGCTGGCGCTCTCGGGATCCGCGTGCAGTGTTCGGGCCGCCTGGGTGGCGCCGAGATGAGCCGCACCGAGTGGTACCGCGAGGGACGGGTGCCGTTGCACACGCTGCGCGCCGACATCGACTACGGCATGCGCGAAGCGAAGACCACCAGCGGCCGCGTCGGCGTGAAGGTGTGGATCTACAAGGGCGACATCACGCCCTACAAGCTGCTCAACGAAGACAAGATCGCGCGCGAAGCGGCGATGGCCGTGGGCGAGACCTCCGGCCAGGGCGCCGGCCCGCGCAAGGTCGTGTCGTCGGGCCGCCGTGAGGCGGCGCCGGCACCCGCCGCCGAGCCACAGCCGCTGGTGAAGGAAGCCGACCCCGAGCTCGAGAAGCTGCTCGACGAAGAAGAGGCCATCGCCAAGCGCACCGCGCAAGAAGACGGCCACGAGACCCCGCATTTCCGCGGTAACGACTGAGGAGGAGAACGATCATGTTGATGCCTCGCAAGGTTGCCCACCGCAAGCACCATCGCGGCCGCACGAAGGGCCTCGCCAAGGGCGGGACCGGGCTGAGCTACGGCGAATACGGAATCCAGGCGCTCGAGCCGGGGTGGATCACCGCCCGGCAGATCGAGGCCGCCCGTATCGCCATGACCCGTTCCATCAAGCGCGGCGGCAAGGTGTGGATCAACATCTTCCCCGACAAGCCGGTGACGAAGAAGCCCGCCGAGACCCGTATGGGTTCCGGCAAGGGCAACCCGGAGTTCTGGGTGGCTGTGGTCAAGCCCGGTCGCACGATGTTCGAGTTGTCGTTCCCCGACGAGGGCGCGGCGCGCGAAGCGCTCGAGAAGGCGATCCAGAAGCTGCCCATCAAGGCGCGGGTGATCACCCGCGAAGAGACGATCTGACGGACGAACGAGATGGCACGCAAGAAGAACGACCTCGCCGACCTGAGCCTCGGCGAACTGATCGACGAGCTGAAAGAGACCAAGCAGGAGGCACTGAATCTGCGCTTCCGCAATGCGACGGGTCAGCTCGACAACACCGCCGAGATCGGCAAGGTGCGCAAGCAGATCGCCCGCATCAACACCCTCATTCGCGAGCGTGAGATCGCCGCAGCAGAGGCAGGACAGTGATGACCGACGTAACGAACGACACCACAACCGAAGCGCCCGAGGCCGTGGACGAGGCGGCCGCGCCGCAAGCCGAGAGCCCAGCGGTCGCCGAGCAAGCCGTCGAAGAGGGCCGCGGAGCGCGCAAGATTCGTGAGGGCACGGTCGTCTCCAACGGCATGGACAAGACCGCGGTCGTCGCGGTCGTCGACCGTGTGCGTCACGCCAAGTACAACAAGTTCGTTCTCCAGACCAAGCGCCTGTACGCCCACGACGAGACCAACGATGTCAACGTCGGCGACAAGGTGCGCGTGATGGAGACCCGTCCGCTGAGCAAGAAGAAGCGCTGGCGGATCACCGAGGTTCTGGAGCGCGCCAAATGATCCAGCAGGAATCGCGTCTGCGCGTCGCCGACAACAGCGGCGCCAAAGAGGTGCTGTGCATCAAGGTGCTCGGCGGTACTCGCCGGCGTTACGCGTCGATCGGCGACGTCTTCGTCGCCACCGTCAAGGACGCGATGCCCGGTGCGCAGGTGTGAAGAAGGGCGACGTCGTCAAGTGCGTCGTCGTCCGCACGAAGAAGGAGAAGCGGCGTCCGGACGGGAGCTACATCCGGTTCGACGAGAACGCCGCCGTGCTGATCAAGGACGACCTGACCCCGCGCGGTACGCGCATCTTCGGTCCGGTCGGCCGCGAGCTGCGCGATCGCAAGTTTCATGCGCATCGTGTCGCTCGCCCCGGAGGTGATCTGACGATGAAGCTGAAGAAGGGTGACACCGTCGAGGTGATCACCGGCAAGGACAAGGGCAAGCAGGGCGAGATCGCCTTCGTGTTCCCGAAGACCGGCAAGATCATCATCAACGGCGTCAACACCGCCCAGAAGCACCAGCGGGCCCAGCGGGCCAACGATCAGGGCGGGATCATCGACAAGGACTTGCCCCTCGATGCGAGCAACGTGATGCTCGTGCACAAGGGCAAGAAAGTGCGCATCGGTTACAAGGTGCGCGAGGACGGCACCAAGGTGCGTATCGCCCGCCCGAGCGGGGAGGAAATCGAATGACCGACACCACCGCTCCCGCTGTGACCGTGCCACGGCTGAAGACCAAGTACAACGACGAGATCAAGTCGGCGCTCAAGGAGCAGCTCGGCATCCAGAACGTGATGGACGTCCCCACGGTCGACAAGATCGTGATCAACATGGGCGTCGGTCGTGCGGCTGGTCAGCCCTCGCTGATCGAGGGCGCAGTAGCCGACCTCACGGCGATCTCCGGCCAGAAGCCGGTGGTCACCAAGGCCAAGAAGTCGATCGCCAACTTCAAACTGCGCGAAGGGCAGTCGATCGGCGTCAAGGTCACCCTGCGCGGCGACCGGATGTGGGAGTTCCTCGATCGACTGATCTCGATCGCCATTCCGCGTATCCGCGACTTCCGCGGGCTTCCGTCGAAGTCGTGGGACGGCTTCGGCAACTACACGTTCGGGCTCAACGAACAGACCATGTTCGCCGAGATCGACCCGGACAAGGTCGATCATCCGCGTGGCATGGACATCACCATCGTCACCACCGCTCAGGACAACGACGGCGGCAAGGCACTGCTCGACGCATTCGGGTTCCCTTTCAAGCGCGGGGCCGAGGCAGAGGCCGAGCCACGCAAGAAGCGGCGCAAGCGTCCCTACTACGGGAAGAAGGGCTGAGGCTCGTCATGGCGAAGAAAGCACTGATCAACAAGGCCAACGCGAAGCCGAAGTTCAAGGTTCGCGCCTACACGCGCTGCCGCCGCTGCGGCCGGGCGCGCTCGGTGTACCGCAAGTTCGGTCTCTGCCGAGTGTGCCTGCGCGAGCTGGCGCACGCTGGTGAGATCCCCGGACTGACGAAGTCGAGCTGGTGAGGTAACGCACAAATGATGACCGACCCCATTGCCGACATGCTGACCCGCGTGCGCAACGCGAACGTGGCCAAGCACGACGAGGTGCACATGCCGTCGTCGAAGCAGAAGGCGGCGCTCGCCGACCTGCTGACCAAAGAGGGCTACATCGGCGGCTACTCGACGAGCCCATCCACCAAGGGACCCGGTGAGGTCCTGACCATCCAGATGAAGTACTCCGCCGACCGCGATCGCACGATCTCTGGTCTCCGGCGCATCTCCACTCCGGGCCTGCGGGTGTACCGCGGCGCCTCGGCGGTGCCGCGTGTGCTCGGTGGCCTGGGTGTGGCCGTGCTGTCGACCTCGCACGGTCTGATGACCGACCGCGAGGCGCGCAAGCGCAAGGTCGGCGGCGAAGTGCTCTGTTACGTGTGGTGACGAGGTAGCGACATGTCACGAATCGGAAACGCACCCATCACGGTCCCCGCCGGTGTCGACGTCAACGTCGACGGCCGCACCATCTCGGTCAAGGGCCCCAAGGGCGAGCTGAGCCGGGAGCTGCCTGGCACGATCACCGTCGAGGTCGACGGTGACACGCTGCGCTGCGCCCGCCCCAACGACGAGAACCAGACCAAGGCGCTGCACGGGCTGACGCGCAGCCTAGTGAACAACATGGTGATCGGCGTCACCGACGGATTCAAGAAAGAGCTCGAGATCGTCGGCGTCGGTTACCGCGCCGAGCCGCAGGGCCCCAGTGCGCTGCGCCTCAACCTGGGCTTCAGCCACACCGTCGACGTCACCGCTCCCGATGGCATCACCTTCGAGGTGCCGCAGCAGACCCAGGTGATCGTGAACGGGATCGACAAAGAGATCGTCGGCCAGGTGGCCGCCAACATCCGCAGCATCCGCAAGCCCGAGCCGTACAAAGGCAAGGGCGTCCGCTACGCCGGCGAGCGCATCGTGCGCAAGGCCGGTAAGGCCGGCAAGAAGTAGGCGCCCGCAGGCGCCGCAACTACGGAGCATTCGATGAGCAACATCGCCAACGCCCGACGCAACGGCCGGATTCGCCGCCACCGTCGCGTCCGCAAGAAGATCCACGGCACCGCGGCCCGTCCGCGTCTGGCCGTGTTCCGCTCGAACAAGCACCTCGCCGTGCAGGTGATCGACGACGACGCCGGCACCACCCTGGCAGCGGCGTCGACCGTCGAGGCCGACCAGCGCGCTGTTGGTTCGGGCGGTAGCACCGACGCCGCGACACGCGTCGGCCAGCTGATCGCCGAGCGGGCCAAGGCGGCGGGGATCACACAGGTCGTGTTCGACCGCGGGGGCTACGCCTACCACGGTCGCATCGCCGCAGTTGCCGCTGCGGCCCGAGAGGCTGGTCTGGAGTTCTGATGGCCAACGGAAACAACAACCGCGACAACCGCGGCAACAACCCCCGCGATGCCCGAGGCCGCGACGGTGACGATGGCGGCCTGCGCGAGTCGCGGGTGATCACCATCAACCGCGTCGCCAAGGTGGTCAAGGGCGGTCGCCGGTTCTCGTTCACCGCGCTCGTGGTGATCGGCGACGGCAACGGCCGCGTCGGGCTCGGCTACGGCAAGGCCAAGGAGGTGCCCCTCGCTATTCAGAAGGGCACCGAGGAGGCCAAGCGCAACCTGTTCGAGGTGCCGATGGCCGGCAGCACGATCATCCACCCCGTCCTCGGCACCACCGGTGGCGGCAAGGTGCTGATGAAGCCGGCCGCAGCCGGTACCGGCGTGATCGCCGGTGGCGCGGCCCGCGTCATCCTCGAAGAGGCCGGCGTACACGACGTGCTGTGCAAGTCGCTCGGTTCGGCCAACCACATCAACGTCGCGCGCGCCACCATCGCCGGTCTGAAGTCGTTGCAGCGGCCCGACGAGATCGCGGCCCGCCGCGGGCTCGCCGCCGACGAGTTCGTACCGAAGGGTCTGCTCAACGCCTACAACGAGCGAAACAAGCAGTCGACCGGCGCCCCCGAGGGCGACAGCGACGACTTGGCCACTGCGGGCTCCGGAGGCTCGGCATGAGCGACGCCACCATCACCGTCACCCAGGTCCGATCCTCGATCGGGACCAAGCCGAAGCACCGCGGCACGGTGCGGGCACTCGGTCTGGGCAAGGTCGGCGCAACCAACACGTTGCCGGACCGGCCCGAGATCCGCGGCATGATCGCCCGGGTCCCCCATCTCATCACCGTGTCTGAGGGAGCATCCTGATGAAGGTCCACGAGCTCACCCCGGCGCCTGGGTCGCGCAAGCGCGCTAAGCGCGTCGGCCGCGGCACCGGTGGCCGTGGCGGCAAAACCGCTGGCCGCGGCACCAAGGGCCAGCGCGCCCGCGGCACCGTCGCCCCCGGTTTCGAAGGCGGCCAGATGCCGCTGAAGCAGCGCGTGCCCAAGCTGAAGGGGTTCAACAACCCGTTCCGCGTGCAGTACCAGGCCGTCAACCTGCACACCCTGGCCGACCTGGCGCCGTCGCTCGACGGCGCTGCGGTCACACCCGATCTGCTCGTCGAGCGGGGGATCGTGCGCAAGGGCGCCTTCGTCAAGGTGCTCGCCCGTGGGGAGCTGACCACGTCGGTCGAGCTCCATGTGCACGCCATTTCCGCCGCCGCCGAGCGCGCCGTCACCGCCGCAGGCGGTACGGTCACCCTCGTGCCGCTGCCGTTCCGCGAGGAGGGAAAGGCTGGTCGCCCCGCTGCGCAGGGCAACCAGTTCGCCAACCGGTGACCACCGGTCGCACCACCTCCGTATCGGCCGAGGGCTGAGCGCCCGCAGCAAAGGAACCGCCTGAATGATCTCCAACCTGGCGAACATCTTCAAGGTCACCGACCTGCGCAACAAGCTGCTGTTCGTCGCCTTGATGGTCGCCGTGTACCGCCTGGGCGTGGCCATCCGCGTCCCGGGCGTCGACCCGATCGCCATCGAGCAGTTGCGCGAGACCGCCAGTCAGCAGGGCGCGCTGGGGTTCTTGAACCTGTTCTCCGGGGGTGCGTTCGAGAGCTTCTCGATCTTCGCCCTCGGCATCATGCCGTACATCACGGCCAGCATCATCATGCAGGTGCTGGGCGTGGTGATCCCCAAGCTCGAACAGCTGCAACAAGAGGGTGCGGTCGGTCAACGCAAGATCACTCAGTACACGCGTTACGTCACGATCGGCCTGGCCACGTTGCAGGCCACCGGTCTGGTGTTCATCTTCGGCACCGGCCGCGGTACGGCATTCTTCACCGCCGCGGGTGCAGCGCCCACGGTGCCGCTGTTGCCCGATGGCATCTGGCCGCGCGGCTATCTGATCATCCCCACTCTGGTCGCCGGCACCGCCGTGTTGATGTGGATGGGCGAGATGATCTCTCAGCGCGGCATCGGCAACGGCATGTCGATGATCATCTTCGCCTCGGTCGTCGCCTCGCTCCCCGGCGGTTTCTGGAGCATTCTTCAGCTCAACGAGATCTTCTGGTTCGTCGCGATGGTCCTGCTCACGATCGGCATCATCATCGCCGTCGTGTACGTCGACCTCGGGCAACGAAGAATCCCGGTGCAGTTCGCGAAGCGCGTCGTGGGCCGGCGGATGATGGGTGGCCAGAACACCTACATTCCGCTCAAGGTCAACCAGTCGGGCGTGATCCCGATCATCTTCGCCAGCTCGATCCTGCTGCTGCCGGTGATCCTCACCCAGTTCCTCGGTTCCGGTGAGGGCTGGCGTGGCGACATCGTCGAGTTCATCGACACCTACATCGTCAACCCCGACAACTTCGTCTACGTGACGATCTTCGCGTTGATGATCATCGCCTTCGCCTACTTCTACAACTCGATCGCCTTCGACCCCGTTCGTCAGGCCGACCAGCTGCGCCGCCAAGGTGGATTCATCCCCGGCGTGCGTCCCGGTCCGCAGACCGAGCGTTATCTGGCCAAGGCCGTCAACCGGATCACCTTGCCCGGTGCGGTGTTCATCGCGATCATTGCGATCTTGCCGTACATCTTGTTGATCATCGCCGGCATCAACACCTTCGGGTTTGCCGGCACCAGCGTGCTGATCTCGGTGGGCGTGGCCCTCGAGCTGATGCGCCAGATCGACAGCCAGCTCACGCTGCGCAACTACGAAGGGTTCCTCAAGTAGGCCGCGTCGGCCCGCGCAGAAGCAGGTCGTCGTGATTCCCGGTGCTCGGCTGATCATCCTCGGACGCCAAGGTGCCGGTAAAGGCACGCAGTGCGTGCGGTTGTCGCGCCACTTCGTGGTCCCGCACATCTCGACCGGCGACATGTTGCGCACCGCCGTGCGCGAAGGGACCGACCTCGGGCGGGCCGCGAAGAAGATCATGGACGACGGCGGCCTCGTCGGCGACGACGTGATGATCGGCATCGTGCGCGAACGGCTCGAACAGGCCGACGCCGACACTCGCGGGTACATCCTCGACGGATTCCCGCGCACCACCCAGCAGGCAGACGCCCTCGACGACATCGCCAACGACAAACCGATCGACGTCGTGCTCGACCTGAACGTGCCGCGCGAGATCGTGCTCGAGCGGATCTCGTCGCGGCGGGTGTGCCGTGACTGCGGTACGAACTACACCTCGACCGGCAACGATCCCGATCCGTGGATCTGCGATGTGTGTGGTGGCGACGTGCAACAGCGTGCCGACGACACACCCGAGTCGGTCAATCGGCGGCTCGATCTGTACGAGGAACAGACGGCGCCGTTGATCGATTACTACGACGAACAGAATCGTCTTGCCGTGGTGAACGGCGTCGGCCATCCCGATGCGGTCTTCGACCGACTCGTGAAGGCCGTTGAGCGCAACCGGAACTGACGGTGCCGAGCACGGAGCTGCCGATTCGCCGGACTATGGCGTTGCCGGCGTCCGCAGTGCTGTTGTTCGACGGTGGCTGTGGAATGTGCACGCGCAGTGCACGCACACTCGCTCGACTCGCAGGTGCGAGTGAACTCGACACCGACGGTGAGCGCGTCGACATCGTCCCGTCGCAGCGACTCGGCGTACTCGACCGCACCGGCGTGACCGCTGAGCAGGCCGCCGAGTCGGTGTGGACTGTGACGGCATCGCCGACGATCGTCGTCGGCGGCCCGCGATCGATCGCCTTGGCGATCGCGGTCGGCCGACGGCAACGCTGGCCACTGTGGCCCTTCGCTGTTCCCGGTGTCGGGTGGTTGCTCGACCGGATCTATGCGCTCATCGCCGCCAACCGCGGCAAGTTCCCCGGCGAGACGCCGTGGTGCGCGCAACACCCCGAACGGTGCGCGTAACGGTGGTGTCAGCCTGGGCTCTAGGGGTCGTTGCAACTTTCTGATTTTGGAGGTTGCTGGTGAGTGTCGGATTTAGTGACGAGGTTCGGCGTGGGGTGTTCTTGGCGTGGTTCGCCGGGGGTTCGTGTCGGCAGGTTGCTGATGAGTTCGCGATGTCGGCGATGTCGGTGTCGCGGATCGTTCATGATCCAGAGGTGAAAGCACAGGCGTTGGGTCGTCGTGGGTGTCGGTTGTCGTTGGCTGATCGAGAGGAGATCTCTCGTGGTCTTGTAGCTGGTTGGTCGTTCACAGAGATCGCCGACCATGTCGGGTTCGATACGTCAACGATCAGTCGCGAGGTCGGAGGCCGCAACAAGCGGGCGTCGTATCGGGCTGTGGACGCGCATCGGGGCGCGCTCAGGCGTGCTCGTCGTCCCAAGCCAACCAAGTTTCAGCAGTGCCCCCAGTTGGCGGCCCAAGTCGAGCATTGGCTCGAGACTGAGCAGTGGTCACCAGAACAGATCAGTGCCAGACTGCGCACCGAGTTCGCTGACGACGAGCAGATGCGAGTGGCCCCAGAGACGATCTATCAGGCCCTCTACGTGCATGGCCGTGGTGGGCTTCGCAAAGAACTCACGGCGCATTTGCGGACGCATCGTCGGCAGCGACGTTCCCGGGCGGCGACGGCACGCAACCGCAACAACACACCCATTGGCGACATGGTGCTGATCGCGGACCGACCAGAAGAGATCGAACAGCGTGTCGTTCCTGGCCACTGGGAAGGCGACTTGATCATGGGCACCAACAACGGGTCCCAAGTGGCCACCTTGGTCGAGCGCACCACTGGATTGGTCATGTTGAGCAAGCTCGACAGCAAACGCGCCGAACACGTCGCTCAACGCCTCAGCGAACTCGTGAGCACCTTGCCGGACTACCTCGTGCGATCAATCACCTGGGACCAAGGCACCGAACTCGCCGCACACCACTCATTCACGCTGGCCACCAACATCCCCGTCTACTTCTGCGACCCCCACGCACCCTGGCAACGAGGCTCCAACGAAAACACCAACGGCCTCCTGCGCCAATACCTCCCACGAGACCGCGACCTATCGAAGTTCTCCCAAGACGACCTCAACGCCATCGCCCACAAACTCAACACCCGACCACGCAAACGCCACGACTTCCAGACACCATTAGAAGTGTTCAACCAACTCGTGTTGCACTGACCGCTGGAATCCAGCCAGACACCACCGTTACACCGGGTGCTATTCGACAACCGCACCGAGCACGTCGCGCATCGACACGATGCCAGCGAGCGTGCCGTCGTCGTTGCGCACGAGGACATGGCGGATGTAGTCCTCCATCATTTCCTCGGCCACGTCGCGCACCGTGGAGTTGGTGGTGGCCCAGCGGAGCTGCTTGCTCTCGACGTCGCTGACCGGGGTGGTCTGCAGGTCGACGCCTTTGGCGACGGCGCGCATGATGTCGCGCTCGGACACCACGCCCTCGACGTGTTCGCGGTTGCCGACGACCAAGATGCCGTAGCCGGCGGCGTGCATCCGCTCGGCGGCTTCTTGCAACGAAATGGTGGGCTCGACGGCGACCACGTCGCCCCCGAGGAGCGAGGCGACCGGCGGGGAAGCGAACCCCACTTCGTCGTCGAGCGGCTCGAGGTCACTGATGTCGGTCATCGTCGGGTCCTTTCGGGTGTGCCTCCACCATGTCAACCGTCGACGGGCCCGGCCAGTGACCAACGTCCCTTCCGGGTCGCGCCGTGCCAAGCTGGGCGCAATGTCGGTTGGCAGCCGGGAGCATCGATGACGACCACCAACCAGACTGCGTTCGGAGCGATTGCCGACGTGGTGCGGCGGTGGACGCCTGATCCGCCGACCGAGGAGGCGCGCGAAACAGTCGAAGACCTCGTACCCGACGACGAGCTCGGCGGTTACCTGGCGCGCTTTCTGATGCTGATCGTGCTCTCGTCGAGCATCGCCGCGTTCGGGCTACTCGCCGACTCGGCGGCCGTCGTGATCGGGGCGATGCTCGTCGCCCCATTGATGACGCCGATCACCGCGGCTGCGGCAGCGGTGGTGATGGCGATGGGCAAACGGCTGGTGCGGGCGGTGTTCGTGATCGTCATCGGCACGGTCGCCGCGATCGGTGTCGGCTGGCTCACTTCGTACGTGGCGGGCGCCGAAGTCACCGCGGTGAGCGACTTGCCGCGCGAAGTGACGTCGCGCACGTTTCCGGGGCTGCTCGACCTCGGCATCGCCATCAGCGCCGGCGCGGCGGCCGGCTACATCCTGCCGCGTCGATCGGCGACGTCGGCGTTGCCGGGTGTGGGTATCGCCGTGGCGCTCGTGCCACCGCTCGCCGCGGTGGGGATCACGCTCGAGGTCGGAGCCAGCGACCTCGCCGCCAACGCGCTGTTGCTGTATCTCACCAACCTGGCCGCCATTATCTTCGCCGCGTCCGTGATGCTGCTCTTCTCCGGGTTTCGGCCGGCCAACCGCCAGGGGCGCAGCGCCGTCACTGGAGGGCTGATCTTCACGCTGGCGGCGGTGATCGCCGTGGCGGTACCGCTGACGTTGCACACGCAGTCGGCGATTCGCGATGTGTCGTTGCGCCGGTCGGTGTCGAGCGCGGTGGTCGCCTGGGACGACACCGTGCGCATCATCGAGCTGAATGCGGACGTCGTCGGCGACCGTGCCGAGGTCGAGTTGCTCGTGTCGGGTCCCAACGAAGCGCAACCAGCGTGGCGGCTGGCCCGCGAGATCGACGCGCGCTTTCGCGGCGCGGTCGATCTGCGCCTCTTCTACCAACGAGATCAACTGTTCGAAGTGAGCGTCCGTTGAGTGGGCGCGCTCAACGGGTGGCGCTGCTGGCCGGCTTGTTGGCGATGGCGACAGCGGCGTGCGGTGTGGGAGCAGGTTCCGACGACAACGCCGAGCCGATCGCCATCTTCGGGCCGTACCGCGGCAGCGACGCCGACCGGTGGATCGAGGTGATCCACGCCTACACCGAGCCACGGGGGATCGAGGTGCGGTACATCGGCAGCGAGGACTTCGTTGCCGACCTGCAGCAGCGCACCGGAGAGGGCAACGATCCGCCCGATATCGCGGTGATCCCCCAGCCGGGATTCGTTGCCGAGCTGGCGGCCAGCGATGTGATCCTGCCCCTCGGCGACGACGCCGTTGCCCAGATCGAGGCCAACTATCCGACTGCCATCGTCGACTTGATCGGCGACGACCTCGAGGTGTTCGGCGTGCCGTTTCGGCTCGCGATGAAGAGCCTGGTGTGGTACCGCCCCGACGTGTTCGCGACGAACGGCTGGACGACGCCATCGACGATGGACGAGCTCGCAGGTCTGGTCGACTCGATCGACGACACCGACGGCATCACCCCGTGGTGCATCGGTCTCGAGGCCGGAACGTCGACGGGGTGGCCAGCCACCGATTGGGTCGAGGACCTCGTGGTGCGCAACCTCGGTACCACGATGTACAACCGGTGGGCGCGCAGCGAGGTGCCGTTTGCCGATCCACGGATCGAAGACTCCTTCGGACAGTTCCGGGACCTGGCCCTCGACGGAACCCGTGCGGTCGGCGGCTTGACCGGCGTGGTCGAGACGGCGATCGACGAGGCGGTCGGTCCGCTGTTCGACGACGACGGTTGTGCGTTGTACAAGCAAGCCGACTTCGCCGTGCAGTGGATGCCCGACGGCACCAGCGTCGGACCCGACGGCGACGTCGACTGGTTCGTGTTGCCGCCGGTCGCCGACGACACCGTCGCGCCCGTGGTGGTGGGCGCCGACCAGGTCGTGCAATTCACCTCGAACGACGACATCGACGGGTTGATGGCGTATCTCGCCGGCCCCGATGCGGGCGCCAGCTGGGCCGCCGCCGGCGGGTTCATCAGCCCGAAGTCGACGATCACCGCCGA
>CBDDKF010000002.1:0-1023899 GCA_965230015.1 Ilumatobacteraceae bacterium
TGCTGTCGGCCACACCTAACCCGGTGCTTGCCGGAGCGACCACCACGGTGCGCGGATCGGGATTCGCCGCCGGTGAGTCGGTCGCCGTGGGCTTCGCTGGCGACATGGTCCAGGCCACGGCCGACGGCAACGGTGACCTGCAGGTGGTGCTGCCAGTTGGGGCGACGGTGCCCGCGATGGCCCATCCGCTCGATGCCAACGGCTCGGCCGGCACGTCGGTGACGATCTCGCTCACCGTCGACCCGGCGCCGCCAGCCGCCACGCCGTCGCCATCGCCGGCCCCTGCACCGGCGCCGACACCACGCACTCCGGCTCCGCCGACGCCGCCGGCCACCGCTCCCCCGGTCAGCCCTGCTCCGACCGTTCCGCCAGTGAACACCCCGGCCACGCCGTCCGAGCCGTCGCCCGACGACGACGATGCCGCCAACGCCGACGAGGAAGTCGGCGGTACCGCAGATGTCACCACGGACGTCACCACGGACTCGGTCGGGGTCGACACGTCGAACGACACGAACAACGACGCTGAGGACCGCGACGACGATGAAGCCGCAGCGTCGATCGTGGTGGACGAAGGCGGTCAGTCCGGCCGTTCCTTGCTGCAGCTGTTGCTGCTCGTCGTGGCCTGCGGCGCAGGCGCCGGAGCAGTCGCCCTCGCCGTGTTCGCAGTACGTGAGCGCCGCGCTCCCCGCCGCCTGATCACCGATGGCGCCGCAGGCCGATGGTCTGCGGCGCTGCCGCGCCCGGGGTTCGGGTCGACGACGCTCGGTTACTCGGCCGAGACGGCCCGCGCGAGGCCGGGGACGTCCTCGGCGAGCTGACGCCACACGGCACGGTCGACACCGTTGTGGATCAGGTGCGCGTTGCGTTCGAAGTCGGCCGCCGGCAACGTGCCGATCCAGCTGCGCATCAACGACGCGCGGTGTGCGGCCGAGATGTTGGCGATCATCCACGGGAGCAACCGTGGCGCCAACCAGGCCGGTGTGTCGGCGTGGATCTTGCTGAGAATGGACACCTGCTGGTCGGCGGACAGCCGGCGCAACACTTCAGCGGCGAGGTGCTCGTCTTCCCAGTGGATGTGTTCGATCAGGTCGGGCACGAGCGCATCGAGACCCTCGCGGATACGGGTCAGCGGGACCGCAACGTCGTGGTCGGGATCGGCGAATCGCAGCTCGATCGCGGCGGTTTGCACGTCGTAGATCGACGTGAGTTCGTCGTGATGCTGCGCGGTCAGGCCCTCGGGAACGTCGATCCCTGCGTCGCGCAGCATGGGAAAGACGATGCCGTCTTCGCCTTTGGAGTGCACGATCAACACGTCCATGAAGAACGCCGAGTCGTCGGCGAAGCGAGCAACCTCGTCACGGTCCGACGGCGATAATGCGTGAGCCCTCGCGCGCAGCTCTTGCGCACCGGCTTCGATCGCTTCGTGAATATCGAACCAGCTCTGCATCGGACCATCGACCCAGGTCATGCGACCACCGTAGGTGGTCCCGGACGCGGACCGCACCCCGATGCATGTGTGTACTCGTCGTAGCCTGGAGCCGTGATGGTCTGGCGCCGAGCCCTTGTCACGGGTGCGTCGAGCGGTATCGGTGCTGCGGTATGCCGTTTGCTCGATACACGGCACACCGAGGTGGTGCTGGTCGGCCGTGATCGAGCGCGGTTGACGGCGGTGGCCGACTCGCTGCACGTCGAGTCGGAGATCCTTGTCGCCGACCTGGCGAGCGAGTCGGGTCGGGAGCAGGTCTGTGCGCGCGTCGCCGATGCGGCACGGCCCATCGATCTGCTCGTGAACAACGCGGCGATCGGAGCGTCCGGCTGGTGGGACGAGATCGAACCTGCGCGCAACATCGAGATGATCGCGACGAACGTGATCGCCGTGCAGCAGGTGCTCGACGCGTTCCTCGGCGCGGCGCGTAGACGCCCCCACCGACCGGTCGCCGTGGTCAACGTCGCATCGGGTGCGGCCGAGATGCTCCGACCACGACAGGCGGTGTATGCAGCCACCAAGGCCTACGTGCTGAGCGTGACACAGTCACTGCACGATCAGTTCGCCGCAGATCGGATCCACGTGTCGTGTGTGCTACCGGGATACACGCGCACCGGATTCCACGAGATCGCCGGGTACACCGCCGACGATCTCCCCGCGGGCGACACGTGGGACGAGCCCGACGACGTCGCGGTGGCGATCTTGCGCGCCGCCGACGACAATGACGTGGTGGTCAGGGTGACGGGGTGATCGAGATCTGGACGTTTCGGCTGCGCGCCGGGGTGGACACAGCCGCATTCGTCGACGTGATCACCCGCATTCAGACCGGCTTCTACTATCACCAGCCCGGCTTCGTCCGGCAGACGTTCGGACGCGACGGCGACACCTGGTTGATCCTCACCACGTGGGCGTCGGCCGACGCCGCCCACGCCGCGGACGCCGCTCGTGCCGCGCTCGGCGATCCGATCAGCGCCGACATCGCAACGATCGGCGCATCGATCCACGACAGCAGCCGACAACGGTTCACCGGTATCGACTGAACACGACGGCGAGTGCGCCGCTACTGCTGGACCAGCATCACGGTATTGCCCTCTGGATCCGCGATCGCCGCCAACGTCGGGCCATCCGGCACGTCGAACGGCTCGCCGTGCACGGTTCCGCCCAGCTCCAATGCCTTACTGCGTGACGCCTCGAGGTCGCGGACCTGGATGTACATCGTGACGCCGCTGCGCTCACCGGGTTGGATGTGCCCGGCCGGGCCGGGCTCGGGTCCGCCGAGCCCGCTCGGAAAACTCATGATCACGCCGTCGTCGATGTCCCAGTTGAACAACGATCCGTAGAAGGCTCGCTGGCGCGCCGGGTCGATGGCCTCGATCGCCCAATGAACGACGGGGCGCGCCCAGTCGGAACCCTGCGATGCAGTCATCTCGTCATCCTGGCACGGGCGCAGCCGCGTTCACGCCGGTCTCGGTCGGGGCGGTGCGCAACTCCGGCAGCAGCAGCACCGCACCGACGAGGAAGCAGGCGGCGCCCACCGAGGTGCCCGTAGTGGTCAGTCCCTCCGACAGTGCGGTTCCATCGCCGACGGCGAGCGCACCGACTGCCGACATTCCGAAGGCCACCGAACCGAGCAGATTGCTTGCCGACACCCACCAGCCGATCGTCGTCGGTCGCCATCGCCACACCCCGTCACACACTTCGGCCCAGGCCAACCACGAGGCGACGAGGAAGCAGACCGACCCGGCGGCGTCGGGAACCCACACCAGGCGGTTGAATCCGGCTGCCGACTCGCCATCGGACATGGCGAACCACGTGCTCCGGTTGAACAGCAACGTGCCGGCCAGCTGCACCACCGCAGCCCACCAGTCGATGCGGCGCACTCCGAACGTCAACCGAAGTCTCGTGCCACGTGTCGCCGGGCTGCCCGGGTCGACCCCCGCCGACTGCGTCTGTTCGAACTGCAGAGTGGCCGCGGCGGTGAAGAAGATCGAGCCGATGAAGTACGTCAGCCCCTGACGAAAGGTGCCGAACGCATCGACGAAGGCCGGCACGGAGGCCACCAGGAAGCAACTCGCTCCTCCGGCGAACAGCATGCCGATCCACCACCCCAGCTCGGTCGGCGCCCACCACCATTGGCGGACCGTTGCGGAGGGGTGCTTGCGATGGGCGCGCGAACGCCACGTGACGATCACGCCGTCGGGCCTGCGCCATCGCAGCAGTGTCACGAACGGCCTCGGCCCGGCTCGCTCGACGAGCTCCCAATCGTCCGGCACCGCAAGGTAGGGGTGCCGCGCCGCATCGCTCACCGCGGCGACGATACGAACTGGCGGTACGTTCTCAGCTTGACCGAACACACGTTCGACGCGATGCTTCGGGCATGACTAGTGACGGCACCGACCATTCCCAACCGATCCAGCTCGCTCAGTCGCTCGCGATGTCTGGCGATCTCACCGACTCGACGCGCATGGACCTGATCGACATGCTGCACGAGCTGGCGGCGCGTCGCCGCGTTGCTCCGTGGCCCGGCGGGGGTGACGCCGCAGCACACGGCCAGGGGTGAACGACGGGTTGAACGGTCGGTTGAACAGCCGCTGCTGATCGGTGGCGCGTGCTCAGCGAGTGCTGTTCAGCTGCGCCATCCGGCCAGCGAGGACCCTGGCGACAATCGCGCTCGCGGCAACTGCGATGGCACAGCCGAGCCACAGCGCGCCGTAGCCGACCGCGTCGACGGTCAGTCCGGCGACTGCCGGACCGGCCGCTGCGCCGATGTACACCCCGGTTTGTGTCGTACCGGTCGCGGCACCTGGCGCGCTCGGGTTGTTGCGGATCACCGAGAGGTTCAACAGTCCTGGCCACGACCAGCCGAAGGCGAAGGTGGGGAGCGTGAACGCAAGGTAGAAGCCCGGCCGGTCGAACGAGAGCGCCACGAAACAGGCGGCCCCGACGGTCAGCAGCATGACGACACGAATGATTGGCCGAAACGGACGGCGGTCAACCTCCCAACCCTGGAGTAGCCGCACGGTGATGCCGACGAGTGCGCCACTGCTGAGGAGCAACCCCGCCACACCGGCGTCGATGCCGGATCGCTCCGCACCAGCGGTGAGAAAAGCGACCAACGATCCGGCGGCGGCCGCGCCGAGCAGCCCGACGAGCGAGTACATCGTGAGCAGGCGTGTCGACAGGTCCGGCTTCGCCGGCGTGCGTCCAGGCACGTTGACGGCGCCGACACGCGGTGGAATCACGATCACCGCGAGCGCAAGGACTGCGCCGCCAACGAACGCCCACCGCCATCCGACGGTGAGCGCCAGCGCCGGAACGGCGATGCCGCCGAGCAGCGCCCCGCCAGGCACACCCGACTGTTTGGCCGCCATCGCCAAGCCGAGTCGCTGCGCAGGCACGGCGGTGGCCAGCAGCAGGTTCGCCGCTGGCTGCGCAAGACCGTTTGCCACGCCGGCCACGGCCAACAGCGCCGTCAGGCTCCAGGCGTGTTCGACGAACGCGGCGATCGCCAGCATCGTCGCGGCCGACGCAGCCAGCGCCAGGCGGAATGCTGCTTGTGCGCCCATCCGCTCGGCGAGGCGCCCCAGCCGGTACGACGTCACCGCAGCTGCGGCGAAACTCGCGGCGATCGCCACGCCGATCTCGGTTGCGCTCAATTCGAGATCGTCCTTCAGCTGCACGGTGATGGCGCCGGTGAGGAAGGCCGGAAACGCCACGCTCACGGTGCCGGCGATCGCTGCGAACCAGGCCCGTACCTCGACGTTGCTGGCCGCCGCGGTCGGCTGCTCGACCATCGGCGCCGGATCCACACGGCGACGGTACCGACAGCGTCGCTAGTGTGGCGCTGTCAGTTCGAGGTTGTTGGCGCCGGGGCCCGGACTCCAGCGCAGCGGCGACGGCGGCGAAAGCAGTGTCGACGCTAGAAGGACGCTGCGACAAACGCCCCGACCGAAACCATGCCGGAGACCATGCCGATAGCGGTGTCGAGGCTGCCGCCCGTGACCCCAGCGAACTCCTCGTCGGAGAGCTCACCGCCGGACGACTGCGGAAGCGCATGCGCAAGATGCGCCAGGCGAACCTCGGAGAAGCCGGCCTCGTCCATGATCGCGCGACGCTCCTGGCTCGAGGCCGCTTGCTCGATCCGGCCGCGAAACTCGGCGTCGGTTGCGTAGCGCTGGACGAACTCGCGTGCTGTGTCGACGCTCATGAGTCTCCCGGGAGGTAGCGGCCGATATGCGACAGTAGCGGACCGTCGTGGTGTGCGCCGCCGGTCAATGCGCCAGATCCACCACCGCACGAGCCGATGCGGAACCTCGATTGCCACCGGCGCACCTTGCCATGAGGCGACAGGAGGTCCCGGCGATACGAACCATTGCTCCGCACGTGCGTGTCAACATGGTCGGATGAGCCGGTACGACCTGTCGACCCGACCAATTCATCTCGGTCTCGGCGCCACCGCAGATGTCCAGCCGGACTTCACCGGCGACATGGACTGGTACATGGGGTACGGGCAGCGCACCGGCGACGATGGTGTCGAGGGGCGACTGGTGTCGCTGCATCGCTTCGACGGGGCGTGGGACGTGTGGGAGGTGCATCCTCATGGCACCGAAGTGGTGCTGTGCACCGAAGGCGTGGTCGAGCTCGTACAACGCATCGGCGACGACGAGGTGATCACCCGGTTGCACCCGGGCGAGTACGCCATCAACGCGCCCGGGGTGTGGCACAGCGCCAACGACACCGGGCCGTGCGCCGCGGTGTTCATCACCGCCGGCACGGGCACCAAAAACCAGCCGCGGACCTAGCGCCAAACCCCGGCACGACCGAACCCACACATCCCGGGGAGTCCCCGCGCCAAGCACCGAGCTCAGTGCACAGAACCGACGCGGGCGGCGTGACCGTGGAAGGGCTCGGCGTCGACACTAAAAGGCCACTGCCATCAGAATGCTGTAACCAGCCGCCGCGGTAACGAGAGAACCCGCCGTGACCGTGACGGCGGCGGCAGCGGCGTCGCCGCCGGCCACCGCAGCGAATCCCTCTTCGGAGAGCTCACCCCCGGCCGAGCGCGGAAGGGCGTTCGCAAGATGCTGGAGGCGAACCTCGGAGAAACCGGCCTCCTCCATGAACGCCCGACGCTCTTCTTGCGACGCCGCTTGATCGATCCGGTCGCGAAACTCGGCGTCGGTTGCGTAGCGCTTGACGAACTCGCATGCCTGATCGACGCTCATGGGGTCTCCAGAGGATGAAGGGTCGGCGTTGACGACGTGTGGTCGTTTGTCGGGCTGGGGAGATTCGAACTCCCGACCTCTTGTCCCCCAGACAAGCGCGCTAACCAAGCTGCGCCACAGCCCGTGTTGTGGAACGCAAGATGCTAGCGGGCATCGGTCGGTCCGAGACGAGTGCACGGCAAGAGTGACTCTCACGGGATACTCGAGGTCTACCCTCCGTGCGTCCGCAATCGAGGAGGCCCCATGTCTGACATCCGCGACGACCGCCGTGTCGTGCTCCCGATCCCCGAACGCCGTCGACCGTCGACCGCAATGATCGACGCCCACGACCCCGACGTGGAGTTCCCACCGATCGTTCCGCTCCGCCCACCCGCTGGTGCACCCAACGTGGTCGTGGTGTTGCTCGACGACGTGGGGTTCGGCGCGTCGTCGGCGTTCGGTGGCCCGATCAACACCCCCACCGCTGATCGACTGTCCGCACGCGGCCTGCGCTACACCCGCTTCCACACCACGGCCCTGTGCGCACCCACGCGCGCGGCGCTCCTGGCCGGCCGCAACCACCACACCGTCGGCATGGGCGCGATCACCGAACTGGCCACCAGTGCGCCAGGGCAGTCGTCGGTACGGCCGCAGGACTGCGCCCCGCTCCCGGAAACGCTGAAGCTCAACGGCTACTCCACCGCCCAATTCGGCAAGTGCCACGAGGTGCCGGTGTGGGAAACGTCGCCGATGGGGCCACACGATCGCTGGCCCACCGGCTCGGGGTTCGAGCACTTCTACGGGTTCATCGGTGGGGAGACCAACCAGTACTCCCCCGCCATCTATCGCGACACGGTGCCGATCGAGCCCGACAAGACGCCTGAAGAGGGGTACCACTTCACCGAGGACATGACCGACAAGTCGATCGCCTGGGTGCGCGAGCAGAAGTCGCTCATGCCCGACAAGCCGTTCTTCATCTACTGGGCGCCGGGGGCCACGCACGCTCCGCATCACGTGCCCAACGATTGGTCCGATCGCTACCTCGGCGCGTTCGACAACGGCTGGGACGAGCTGCGGGCGACCACCTTCGCCCGGCAGCAGGAGCTCGGCGTGATCCCCACCGACGCCACGCTCACGGAGCGACCCGACGAGATTCCGGCCTGGGATGAGATGGACGACGACCTGAAGCCGGTCCTGGCCCGGCAGATGGAGGTGTACGCCGGCTTCCTCGAACACACCGACACCCAGCTCGGTCGACTCGTCGACGCCCTCGAGGAGCTGGAGATCCTCGACGACACGCTGATCGTGTACATCATCGGCGACAACGGTGCGTCCGCCGAGGGCACGGTGCGCGGCACGTTCAACGAACTCCTCTCGCTCAACGGCGTGCTCGACATCGAGACCACCGAGTTCATGGCCGAGCGAATCCGCGCGTTTGGCACCCACGAGGCGTTCAACCACTACGCAGTCGGCTGGGCCCACGCGATGTGCACGCCCTACCAGTGGACCAAGCAGGTCGCTTCACACTGGGGCGGCACGCGCAACGGCACGATCTTCCATTGGCCCGGGGGGATCGAGGCGCAGGGCGAAATCCGCAACCAGTTCGCGCACGTGATCGACGTGGCGCCGACGATTCTGCGCGCCTGCGGACTGCCCGAGCCGCTGACGGTCAACGGGTTCGACCAACACCCGTACGAGGGGTTCGAACTGAACGACACGTTCGACGACGCCGACGCGCCCGAGGTACACGACACCCAGTACTTCGAGATGTTCGTCAACCGTGGCGTGTACCACAAGGGCTGGACGGCAGTGACCCGACACAGCATTCCGTGGTTACTCGGCGCCGAATCGCACGACCTGCACGACGACGTGTGGGAGCTGTATGCACCCGGCGACTGGACGCAGTCGAACGACCTCGCGGCATCGAGTCCCGACCAGCTTCGGCGACTCCAGGAATTGTTCCTCGCCGAGGCGGCGCGGCACAACGCACTCCCCCTCGACGACCGCCGGTCGGAGCGCTTCGACCCCGACCGTGCGGGTCGACCGCAGTTGGTGCGCGGGCAGACGCAGATGCTGTACGGCGGCATGGGACGGCTCAGTGAGTCGAGCGTGGTCAACGTGAAGAACAAGTCGCACGCGGTGACCGCGCAGCTCCTCATTCCTGACGGCGGCGCCAGTGGCACGGTGATCGCACAGGGCGGACGTTTCGGCGGGTGGACGATGTATCTGCGGACCGATGGCACCCCCGCCTACTGCTACAACCTGTTCGGCCTGGAACGCTTCACCATCGCGGGAGATGCTCCTGTGTCCCCTGGCGAGCGTCAGTTGCGCATGGAGTTCGACTACGACGGCGGCGGTGTCGGCAAGGGTGGCACCGCCACGCTGTTCATCGACGGTGATGCTGTCGGTTCCGGCCGAGTCGACGGCACGGTGCCCGGCGTGTTCTCCGCCGACGAAACGACCGACGTCGGCACCGACACGGCCACCGGCGTGACCGACGAGCTCGACCGCAACACCACCACGTTCACGGGAACCGTGCGTTGGGTCCAGCTCGACATCGGCGACGCCGCAGACGACGACGATCACTACCTCAGCCCAGAAGAACGATTCCGCATCGCGATGGCCTTCCAGTAGCTGGGTCGTCCCGTAGCGCCGTCATCGACGCTCGTCCGTCGACGTTCACAACTTCGTCGCTAGTGCGTTGCCGGCGCGTTGCCTGGCGTTCATCTCGGCCTGCAAATGTCCCCCGCCGTGATCCGCCAACGTGTGATTCCCCTCGTCGCCACCGCGCTTGCGGCCGGCGTTCTTGTCGCTACTCCGACCGGCCCGGCATCGGGAGGCGCCGCTCCGATGGCGCCGATGCTGCGCGGCGGCGCCACGCTCACCCCGCTCGGCACATACGACGCTGGCGACTTCGAGGGTGGCGCCGAGATCGTCAAGGTGGATCCGGCGTCCAATCGTGCGTTCGTCACCAACAGCGAGGAGAACACGGTCGACATCCTCGACATCTCCGACCCAAGTGCTCCGGCACTCGTCAGTCAGATCGACTTGTCGGGGCTCGGCGACGGACCCAACAGCGTCGACGTGTACGACGGCACGGTTGCCGTGGCCGTCGAAGTCGATCCGACCGAGACCCCCGGTGTGTCCCCGGTGACACCGAACCCCGGCGTCGTCGGCTTCTTCGATATCGATGGCGCACCGCTCGGTGACGTCGAGGTCGGCGTGCTTCCCGACATGCTGACCTTCACACCCGACGGCGACACATTGCTCGTGGCGATCGAGGCCGAGCCCGTGTGTGGTGTCGACCTCGGAGGCGACGAGAACGAGGACATCGCCAACGCAGTCGATCCGGTCGGTGGCGTGTCGATCATCGACCTGTCGTCGGGCGACTTCTCGTCGCTCACGTCGACGCTCGCCGACTTCACGGCGTTCGACGCTCCGGGCGCGCTGGATGAAATGGTCCGCGTGTTCTGGCCCGGTTCGCTGCCGTCGCAGGACCTCGAGCCCGAGTTCATCTCGCTCGACCCCGACGGCTCCACCGCCTACGTGTCGCTGCAGGAGAACAACGCGCTCGGCGTGCTCGACGTGGAGGCCGGCGAGTTCACCGCCGTGGTGCCGCTCGGCTACAAGGACCACTCGCAGGCCGGCAACGAACTCGACCCGTCCGATCGTGACGATCCCACGGTGCCGCAGATCGCCACGTGGCCGGTTCAGGGCATGTACCAGCCCGACACGATCGCCTCCTGGGAGCATGACGGCGCCGTCTACACGGCAACCGCCAACGAGGGCGACGCCCGCGACTACGACTGCTATTCCGAGGAAGAGCGCATCGACGACCTCAACCTGGGCGGCGACCTCGACCCTGCGCTGCAGGACGACGACCAACTCGGCCGTCTGCAGACGACCACCGCGACGCCAACCGCCGACCCGGCGACCGAACTGTTCAGCTACGGCGCCCGTTCGTTCTCGATCTGGGACGCTGAGGGCGCGCTCGTGTGGGACAGCGGTTCTCTGCTCGAGACCCATGTGGCCGATGCGTTCGCCCCGTTCCACAACAGCGAAGAGAACAGCACCGACGAATTCGATGGTCGCTCCGACAACAAGGGCCCGGAGCCCGAGGCACTCGCCATCGGCAACGTCTTCGGCCGCAACTACGCCTTCGTCGGCTTGGAGCGCGTCGGCGGCGTCGCCCTCTTCGACGTGACCGACCCGATGGCGCCGGCGTTCGAGTCGTACGTCCATCCGGGCATCGACGGCTCGACCGGCCCGGGCAGCAACGACGTGTCTCCCGAGGGCATGGACTTCGTGCCCGCCAGCGAGAGCCCGACCGGCACGCCACTGCTCGTGGTCGCCAGCGAGGTCTCGAGCACGACCACGATCTATGAACTGTCCGGACCGACCCACGTCGACAGTGCCGTCGAACGTGTCGTCGACAGCCGCGGCAACGGTGTGCCGCCGATCCTCGACGGCAAGCTCACGCCGAACCAGCCCGCAGAAATCGACGTCGCCGACCTGTTCGCCGGCTCGGCCGAAGAGGCGCTGACCACGCGTCGACCGTTCCCAGCACCTGAGGCGGGCGAAGCCGGTGGCTACGTGTTCAACCTCACCGCCACCGAAGGCGAAGGACGCGGATTCGCCTCGATGTTCCCCTGCGCGGCGGGCTTCGACACGACCTCCAATGTCAACTTCCCCGGCGAGGCGGACGGCACCCGCGGTTCCGCCGCGGCGCTGGTCGTTGCCTCACCCGACGCCGACGGCAAGATCTGCGTCCAGTCGAACCGTGCCGTGCACATCGTTGCTGACTTCGCAGGTTGGCTGCCCGAGGGTCAGGGCTTCGTGCAGCAGGACCCCTTCCGGCTCCTCGATCTGCGCGACGGCTCGGGTGCAGCGGCGATTCCGGCCGGCCAGCTGACCAACGGCACCGAGGTGCAGGTGCAGGTCGCCGGCCTCGGCGGCCTGCCCGAGACGGGAATCTCCGCCGTGGCGCTGAACCTCGTCGGCACGGAGGCGGACGCGCCGGGGTGGCTCGCCGCCTACTCGTGCGCCGCCGGGTACGACGGAACGAGCACCCTCAACTATCTCGAAGAGCAGTCGCGGGCGAACTTCGCGATCGTCCCGGTCGACGAGGACGGCACATTCTGCCTGCAGGCCAACAAGCCGGTGTTCGCCGTCGCCGACGTGCTCGGCTACTTCAGCAGCGACAGCGGCCTGGCCAGCTCGGCGATCGAGCGCATCGTCGACAGCCGCATCGACGGCCGGTCGACCACTCGTTCGATCGTCGGCAAGTTGCAGCCCGGTGTGGTGTCGAGGTTCGACGCGAACGAGCTCGACCTCGGCGCCGATACGACGGCGCTGGCGGTCAACCTCACCAGCACCGAGGGCGAGCAGCCTGGTTGGCTGGCGATCTATGCCTGTGAGGATGGGCGCAACAGCACGAGCAACCTCAACTTCCAGACCGACCAATCGACCGCCAATGCGGTGATCGTGCCGCTGCCGTCCGATGGCGAGCTGTGCGTCGAGGCCAACAAGGCGACCCACGTGGTGATCGATCTGATCGGTGGGTTCGAGCTGCGTGGGCTCACGGCTAACGAGCCGTTGACACTCAACCTGTTGCACATGAACGATCACCACTCCCATTTGCAGCCCGACGGCGGCTTCGGGGTCGACATCGAGATCGGCCTGACCGACGAGGTGGAGTTCAGCCTTGGTGGCTTTCCGAACGTGGTGTCCAAGTTCAAGGAGCTGGAGGCCGAGTTGGACAACACAGTGAAGATTCATGCTGGTGATGCGATCACCGGCACGCTCTTCTACACGTTGTTCCAGGGCGAGGCCGATGCGGCGATGATGAATCAGGTTTGTTTCGACATGTTCGCCCTCGGCAATCACGAGTTCGACGACGGCGATGAGCAGCTGGCCAACGGGTTCCTCACCGACCTCGCCGACCCGAGCGACGATTGCCCCGACACGGCAGTGCTTGGCGCGAACGTGGTGCCCCAGATCGGGACACCCCTTGCCCCGGTCGCCCAGGACGACTTCATTCAGCCGTATGTGGTGAAGGAGTACGAAGGGCAGCAGGTCGGCTTTATCGGTATCGACATCGCCCAGAAGACCCAGGTGTCGTCGCAGCCGCTCGACACCACCGAGTTCCGCGACGAAGTCGAGACGGCCCAGTTCTACGTGGACGAGCTCGCCGAGATGGGTATCCACAACGTCGTGCTGGTGACCCACCAGGGGTACCAGAACGACATCGCGCTGGCCTCGCAGGTCACCGGTGTCGACGCCATCGTTGGCGGCGACAGCCACAGCCTGCTGGGCGATTTCGAGGACCTCGGGTTCGACAGCGAAGGCGACTACCCGACGCTGGCGACCAACGCCGACGGCGAGCGGGTGTGCATCGTGCAGGCGTGGCAGTACAGCCACGTGGTCGGCCAGATGGAGCTGACCCTGCGCGACGGCCGTACATCGTCGTGCCGCGGCACGCCGCACCTGGTGATCAATGACGACTTCGTCAAGCAGGTGGATGACCCCGACGAGCAGGACCCGGACGAGACGATCGACGCGCCGCTCACCGACGAAGAGCGCGCCCAGGTACTGGCGTTCCTCGACACGGTCCCAGGTGCCGGCATCGTCACACCGGATGCTGAGGCGCAGGCGGTGCTCGATGAGTTCGCCGATCAGGTCGACGTGCTGGAGGAGCAAGAGGTGGCAACGGCGGGTGAGGCGTTGTGCCTCAACCGTTTGCCGGGCGACGATCGATCGGTCGGCACGACGGGCTGTTCGCCGACGGTGACAGCAGCGTCGGGCGCCGCGGCCGATGTGAATGGCGGGTTCATTCAGCAGATCGTGACCGATGCCTTCTTGGCTCGGGCGTTCCGCGCCGATATGGCGATCCAGAACGCCGGTGGTGTGCGGATCCCGATCCCGGCTGGTCCGATCACGATCGGCGACGTGTACACCCTGTTGCCGTTCAGCAACACGCTCGTCGAGTTGACCTTGACGGGTCAGGAGATCGACGACGTGCTCGAGCAGGCGATCGAGAACTTCCTCGACGACGGCGGCTCGACGGGCTCGTATCCGTACGGTTCGGGGATCCGTTATGACGTCGATCTGAGCGATCCGACCGATCGCGTGCAGAACGTCGAGGTCAAAGACCGTGACACCGGGGTGTGGAGCGATCTCGATCTGGCCAAGACGGACTACGTGGTGGTGACCAACAGCTTCATCGCCAGCGGTCGCGACGGCTACGACGCCTTCGGCACCGCGTTCGACGAGGGCCGCGTGGTCGACACGTTCATCGACTACGCCCAGGGCTTCTTCGACTATCTCGAAGAAGACCTCGGCGGCGGGACCGTCGTTGTCCCCGCCCCCGAAGACTTCTCCACCCAAAGCTTCACACCAGCACCCTGACGTCAGGGTGTGTGGCATCTCGGGGTCCACAGATGCCACACACCTCTGACGTGTGGGCCATTCGGGCCCGTCGACAGATTGCTGGCCCGTGGGAGGAACTCGTTCTTGCTGTCGACGGCGCGATCTGGCAGCCTCCCACCCGTGTTCCGCAACCGTGTCATTCCGATCGTTGCTGCCGCCCTTGGGGCCGGCATGCTCGTCGCAGTACCCACCGCACCGGTCGCTGGAGGCGCTCCGCCGACAGACGACGACACGGAACGCACCTTCATCGACGCTGCGGTCGAGCGTGTGGTCGACAGCCGGGGCAACGGTGTCCAACCGGTGCTCGACGGCAAGCTCACCCCGAACCAACCGGCCGAGATCGAGATCGCCGATCTGTTCGGCGATGACGCTCCACCGGCCGATCAGGCCGCTGGCTACGTGTTCAACCTCACCGCCACCGAGGGCGAGGGTGCTGGATTTGCTTCGGTGTTCCCCTGTGCCGACGGGTTCGACACGACCTCCAACGTCAACTTTCCTGGCGAAGGCGCCGACACTCGTGGGTCGGCAGCGACCCTGGTGGTCGCCTCACCCGACGACGACGGGAAGATCTGTGTGCAGTCGAACCGCGCTGTGCACATCGTGCTCGACTTCGCCGGTTGGTTCGCCAAGGACCAGGGCTTCGTCGAGCGTTCGCCATTCCGCCTGCTCGACCTGCGCGACGGAAGTGGCGCAGCTGCACTCCCGGCCGGCCAGCTCACTCCCAACGAGGAGCTCAAGGTGCAGGTCGCAGGCCTCGGTGGCCTCCCAGAGGGCGGCATCAGCGCGGTGGCCCTGAACCTCGTCGGAACTGGCGCCGCAGCCCCAGGGTGGCTCGCCGCCTACTCGTGTGCCGACGGTTACGACGGGACGAGTTCGCTCAACTACCTCGCTGAGCAGTCGCGGGCGAACTTCGTGATCGCGCCGGTCGACGACGAGGGCAACATCTGCCTGCAGGCCAACAAGTCGGTGTTCGCAGTCGCTGACGTGCTCGGGCACTTCACTCGCGACAGTGGGCTCGCCAACTCGGCGGTCGAGCGCATCGTCGATAGCCGTGACGCGTCTCGGGCGACGACCCGTTCGATCTCGGGCAAGGTCCAGCCGGGCGTCGAGGCGATGTTCGACGCGAGTGAGCTCGACCTGTCCGAGGACACGACCGCGCTGGCGGTGAATCTGACTGGTACCGAGGGCGAGGAGCCCGGGTGGCTGGCCGCGTACGCATGCGAGGACGGCCGCAATGGCACGAGCAACCTCAACTTCCAGGCCAACGAGTCGACGGCCAATGCGGTGATCGTGCCGCTGCCCGACGACGGGATGATCTGTGTGGCCTCGAACAAGGCGACGCACGTAGTGCTCGACCTGATCGGCGGGCTGACGCTGGCCCCCGGACCACTCACGGTGAACCTGCTGCACATGAACGACCATCACTCGCATCTGCAGCCCGACGGCGGCTTCGGTGTCGACCTTGGCATCGGTCTCGACGAGGTCGAGTTCAGTCTCGGTGGCTTCCCCAACGTGGTCACCAAGTTCAAGGAACTCGAAGCCGAGCTCGACAACACGGTGAAGATCCACGCCGGCGACGCGATCACCGGCACGCTCTTCTACACCCTGTTCCAGGGCGAAGCCGATGCAGCGATGATGAACCAGGTTTGTTTCGACATGTTCGCCTTGGGTAACCACGAGTTCGACGACGGCGACGAGCAACTGGCCAACGGATTCCTCACCGACCTCGCCGACCCCAACGACGACTGCGATGACACACCGGTGATCGCCGCCAACGTCGTGCCCCAGATCGGCACACCGCTCGCCCCGGTGGCCCAGGACGACTTCATCCAGCCGTACGTGGTGAAGGAGCTCGAGGGTCAGCTGGTCGGGTTCATCGGTATCGACATCGCCCAGAAGACCCAGGTGTCGTCGCAGCCGCTCGACACCACCGAGTTCCTCGACGAGGTCGAGACCGCTCAGAAGTACGTAGACGAGCTCGCTGCGAAGGACATCGACAACGTCGTGCTAGTCACCCACCAGGGCTACCAGAACGACATTGACCTCGCTGCTGCGGTGACTGGTGTCGATGCGATCATCGGCGGCGACAGCCACAGCCTGTTGGGCGACTTCGACGCCCTCGGCTTCGGCACCGAAGGTGATTATCCGACGCAGGTCACCAACGCTGACGGCGACCCGGTCTGCGTGGTGCAGGCGTGGCAGTACAGCCACGTCGTCGGCCAACTCGAGATGACCTTCGACGACGGCAAGACCACCAGCTGTGGCGGGATGCCGTACCTCATCATCAATGACGACTTCGTCAAGCAGGTGGATGACCCCGACGAGCAGGACCCGGACGAGACGATCGACGCGCCGCTCACCGACGAAGAGCGCGCCCAGGTACTGGCGTTCCTCGACACGGTCCCAGGTGCCGGCATCGTCACACCGGATGCTGAGGCGCAGGCGGTGCTCGATGAGTTCGCCGATCAGGTCGACGTGCTGGAGGAGCAAGAGGTGGCAACGGCGGGTGAGGCGTTGTGCCTCAACCGTTTGCCGGGCGACGATCGATCGGTCGGCACGACGGGCTGTTCGCCGACGGTGACAGCAGCGTCGGGCGCCGCGGCCGATGTGAATGGCGGGTTCATTCAGCAGATCGTGACCGATGCCTTCTTGGCTCGGGCGTTCCGCGCCGATATGGCGATCCAGAACGCCGGTGGTGTGCGGATCCCGATCCCGGCTGGTCCGATCACGATCGGCGACGTGTACACCCTGTTGCCGTTCAGCAACACGCTCGTGGAGTTGACCTTGACGGGTCAGGAGATCGACGACGTGCTCGAGCAGGCGATCGAGAACTTCCTCGACGACGGCGGCTCGACGGGCTCGTATCCGTACGGTTCGGGGATCCGTTATGACGTCGATCTGAGCGATCCGACCGATCGCGTGCAGAACGTCGAGGTCAAAGACCGTGACACCGGGGTGTGGAGCGATCTCGATCTGGCCAAGACGGACTACGTGGTGGTGACCAACAGCTTCATCGCTAGCGGTCGCGACGGCTACGACGCCTTCGGCACCGCGTTCGACGAGGGCCGCGTGGTCGACACGTTCATCGACTACGCCCAGGGCTTCTTCGACTATCTCGAAGAAGACCTCGGCGGCGGGACCGTCGTTGTCCCCGCCCCCGAAGACTTCTCCACCCAAAGCTTCACACCAGCACCCTGATCGGTTGGCCCTGGTCGGACGTGATCGTCCGACCAGGGCTCAGGGCGCGTCGGGTGACTGTTGAGCGGCGTTGGGCGTGTCCTTCCACGCGGCCGGCACGTTCCCGTAGGCCGGAAGACCACCGCTGTCCTTCAGCATCCGAGCCGTGTGCAGCAGGTTCCACGACATGAACGTGGTGTTGCGCATGGTGAACTCGTTGTCGTACCCGACCGGTACCTCGCGATCGTCGAGCACGTCGCCGTAACTCGGCCCCGGCCCGGCCTCGCCGATCCACCCACAGTCGGCTTGCGGCGGGATCGTGTACCCGATGTGCTGTAACGCGTAGAGCACATCGCGTGCGCACGCCTTGACACCGTCCTCGTTGCCGGTCACCACGCATCCGGCGGCCTTGCCGTAGTACGCCCACTGGCCGCGATCGTTGAACTCGCCGGAGTAGGCGTACATCCGCTCGATCGCCAAGGTGGCCACGCTCGACTTGGCGCCGAGCCAGATCGGCGTACCGAGCACGAAGATGTCGGCGGCGAAGATTCGCTGCTGAATCCCGGGCCATTCGTCACGCTGGCCGTACTGCTCGCCGGCGTCTTCGACCATGCCGATCCCGACGAAGTGATCGCGCATGTGGATCATGTCGACGTCGACCCCTTGGCTGCGCATGATCCCCGCCGAACGGCGCATCAGGCGCATCGTGTGCGACTGCGCCGAGTTAGCCGAGAGTGACGTGTTGAGGAACACGGCGGAGAGGTCGTCGTACCGGGCAGGTGTTGCGGAGTCCACGGCGCGACAGCCTGGCACAGCGCTCGGCTGCGCATCGGCCGATCACATGAACAGATCGACAACCCGCCAACCGAGATACGCCACGAGTGCGGTGATCATCAGTTTGAAGTGCCAGGGCGCCTTCTCGTCGACGACGTCGTCGGTGTGTGTCTCGACCACCGAGTCACAGTCGGGGCACGAACCGTCGTCGTTCATTGCGTTGGGTGTCCAGTACTTGGAGCACTCCTCACACCAGGGCATCGCGGCACCAGAGCATCAGTTGCGCTTGCGCACCCGCAGCTTGATCGCCGTCGCCCCCAGGTCGAACTCCTCGCGGATCACCCGTTCGAGGTAGCGCAGATAGTGCGGCGGGACGGTGCGGTTGACGAACAGGGTGAAGGTCGGCGGCTCGGCTGCGCCCTGCACCGCATACATCACCCGCACGCCCCCGGGACCGGGTTGGCGCTGTTGCGCGTCGGCGATGACTCGATTGACATCCTTGGTCGGCAGGCGCGTCTGGTACTGCTCGATCGACTCGCGTAGCGCCGGCATCAGCTTGTTCAGGTTCTTGCCGGTCAACGCCGACACGCGCAGCACCGGAACGTCGCCAACGAACGCCAGACGCCGACGTAGCTCGGTCAGTACCTCGTCGCGTCCGTCGGCATCGAGCAGTTCCCACTTGTTCAGCACGAGCAGGATTGGACACCCGGCGGCGTCGATCCGCTCGGCGAGTCGCTGGTCTTGGGCGGTGATCCCCACGGTGGCGTCGATCACCAGCAGCGCAACGTCGGCGTCGTCGATCGAGCGCAGCGCGCGGACGAGCGAGTAGTACTCGGCCGAGTCGTCGATTTTCGCCTTGCGCCGCATGCCGGCGGTATCGATGAACACGACCGGGCCATCCGGTGTGTCGACGCGCGTGTCGATCGAGTCGCGGGTGGTGCCGGCGAGGTCGTGGACCACCGCCCGCTCCTCCCCCACCAGCTGGTTGAACAGGGTGCTCTTGCCCACGTTCGGCCGCCCGACGATCGCCACCCGCGGCACGTCGTCGTCGAGCTCCTCCTCTGATTCCGAAATCCTGTCGATATCGCGCGCCTCGTGCGCGATATCGACAGCATTTCGGGTCTCGGCTGGAAGGCGTTCGACCACCTCGTCGAGCAGGTCACCCGCACGTCGGCCATGCAACGCGCTGACCGGGATCGGCTCGCCGAGGCCCAGCGCCATGAACGCCCACATCTCGTTCTCGCGTCGGTCGTTGTCGGCCTTGTTGGCAACCACGATCACGGGCGCCTCGAGACGCCGCAGCCAGTTGGCGATCGCCTCGTCGTCGTCTGACACGCCAACGGCCGCATCGACCACGAACAGCACCACGTCGGCATCGCGCACGGCTGCTTCCACTTGACCGCTGACCTTTTCGTCGAGCTGGTCACCACTGGGCATCCACCCACCCGTGTCGACCACGGAGAACGGTACTCCGAGCCACTCGGCGTCGATCGTCTTGCGATCGCGGGTGATGCCGGGACGGTCCTCGACGATCGCTTCTTGGCTGCCCAGGATTCGGTTGAACAAGGTGCTCTTGCCCACGTTGGGACGTCCGACGATCACCACCGTGCCTGTCACGTCGCCACCTCGAGTGCCGACCGCAGCGCACGCCCATCGGTCGACACGATCTCGACCGGTTGTGGGAGTTCGTCGATCGCCACCCCATCGAGGAACCGGCCATCGTCGGACAAACATACGTCGGGCAGCAGGTAGCGGTGTCCGTTGGGTTGATCGCCAAGCACGCGGGCGACGTCGGCGCCCGTCATCAGGCCGGTCACACCCGTGTTGCCGCCGAAGAACTCGTTGTCGACCGGCACCACGCGCACGTCGTCGCGCTCGATCTCGGCGACCAGCGGCGCGATCACCGGCGCGCCGAGCGTGCCGGTGAGGATGCCGATCGGTGCCCGTCGACTGGGCCGCAGCGCAACACCGACGGTCGCTGCGCCAACTGGTGCGCTGCCGGCGACGGCATCTGTGGTGCCACACGTGCGCAGGCCGGTGTAGGCCGCCGGATTCGGGGGCGCGTCGACGGCGGCGAAGAACCCGCGTTTCACGCCGGTGACGTCGTCGACTTCACCACGAAACTCGGCCTCGAACGTGCGGGCCATCCCGATGCCGTCTTCGTGCATCGGAAACCCGTCGTAGGCGGCGCCTTCCGGAAACGGCCGACCGGCCATGAGGTAGTACTCGTCGGCGGCGTACACCATCCGTCGGCCGAGGGTGTCGAGGAAGACCTGTTGCCACTCGGTGATCAGGTCGACAACCGCGGCCGCCTCCGCCTGGGTGTGGAGCCGCATCGAACTCGCCGGATTGAACCGTGACACCCCGAGGGGCACCACTGCGACCGCGTCGAGTTCGGGGTACTCGTCGAGCACGCCGGCCATGGTGTCGTCGAGCACTGCGCCGTCGTTCTGCCCGGGGCACACCACAACTTGGCCGCGCACGGCGATGTCGTGGTCGAGCAGCGCCCGGAGCCAACGCAGGCTCGTCGCCCCGCGTCGGTTCTGCAGCATCTGGGCGCGCATCTCGGGGTCGGTGGCGTGAATGCTGACGTGTAGCGGCGACAGGCGCTCGGTGACCACCCGTTCGAGGTCGGCCTCGGTGAACCGGGTCAGCGTGGTGAAGTTTCCGTAGAGGAACGACAGCCGGTAGTCATCGTCTTTCAGGTACAGGCTGCGGCGCATGCCCTTTGGCAGCTGATAGATGAAGCAGAACTCGCAGTGGTTGTCGCAGGTGCGCACGCGATCGAACACGGCGCTCGACACTTCGACCCCGAGCGGAGCCCCTGGCGCCTTCTCGATGGTGAAGTCGAGCTCGAGGCCGCCGCGCAACACTTCCAGTTCCACCAGCGGTTCATCGGTGGCGAACGTCCACTCGATGACGTCGCGTGGGACCTCGCCGTTGACGCGGACGATCTCGTCGCCGGTCGCCACTCCGGCGAGCGCGGCCGGGGAGTCGGTGGTGACCGCCGCCACGGTTGGCGACAGCGAGGAGCGAGGGGACGTGACCGACATGGCCGGGTCAGGCTACCGGTGGCCGCGCGACGGTAGATTCGGGGGTGCGATGACCGTCGAGCAGGTGCTTCTCGCCCAGCCCCGTGGGTTCTGTGCTGGCGTCGAGATGGCGATCAAGGCGCTCGCCTGGATGGTCAGGGCCCACCCCGCGCCCGTGTACTGCTACCACGAGATCGTGCACAACAAGCTGGTCGTCGAGCGCTTCGAGGCGCAGGGTGTGGTGTTCGTCGATTCGATCGACGACGTGCCGCCCGGGCGACCGATCATGCTCTCGGCGCACGGTTCGGCACCTGAGGTGGTCGAGGCGGCGCGCGCCCGCGGCTCCTACGTGGTCGACTCGGTGTGCCCGCTCGTGACCAAAGTCCATCACGAGGTGAAGGTGCGTGCCGGGAAGGGCTACCGCATCGTGTACATCGGCCACGAAGGCCATGAAGAGGCCGTCGGCACCATGGCCGTCGCCCCTCAATCCATCGACCGCGTGGAGTCGGTGGCAGACGTCGACGCACTCCACGAGATCGAGGAGCCCGTGGCGTTGCTCGCCCAAACCACGCTGTCGCATCGCGATTGGGAGGATGTCGCCGTCGCGGTGCGTGACCGCTTTCCCGATGTGTGGACGCCCGGTCGCAGCGACCTGTGCTTTGCGACCACCAACCGGCAGGCGGCGCTCATGGAACTCGCTCATCGCTGCGACGCCATCGTGGTGATCGGCTCCGCCAACTCGTCGAATACCCGTGCGCTCGAGCAACTCGCCCGCGAGGAGGGCTGCTCTCGGGTGTTTCGGATCAACAGCGTCGCCGAACTGCCCGGCGACCTCAGCGGTGTGGTCGGTGTCACCGCTGGTGCCTCGGCGCCCGAAGAACTCGTCGACCAGGTCATCGAGTTTCTGGCGCCGACGGGCGGTGTGGAGCTGGTCGACGTGACCGAAGAAGACGAGTACTTCCCTCCCCCGCGCAACATCCGCGAGCTCCAGGAAGCGATCGAGACCGCTGCCACCACGATGCTCGGCGGCAGCGTGCTACACCGGCCGGCGATGGACGATCGGTCGCTCGGCGCCAGCGACGTGCTCGCCGCGCTCGCCGACTAGCGACCGACAGCAACCATCCGCGGCATGCAATCGACCACCGAGGCGCCCGGAGGGTCAGCCGACCGAGCCGGTTCGACGTCGCCGCGGCTGGCGAGCCGATGGGGCCGCCTGACGGCACGGCAGGTCAACCTGTTGCTCGAAGTGCTCGTGTTCGTCGCCCTGCTCACCGGGGCGGGCTCGTGGATGGTCAGCGACCGATGGGTGGGTTGGGTGACGACCACCCACGCCGTCGCTGGGCTGGCGCTCGTGATCGTGGTGCCGGCCAAGCTCCGCGGGTCGGTACGAACGGGGTTCCGCCGTCGCCGAGCGACGCGCTGGCTGTCGGCCATCTTCGGGGTCCTCGTGCTGGCGACGCTGACGGTCGGCGTGCTCCACACCAGCGGCCTGTGGTTCGGCGTCGGGCCATGGAGCGCACTGTGGACCCACCAACTGCTCGGACTCGTGATCGTTCCGTTCTTCGTGTGGCACCTCGTGTCGCGGCCGGTGCGCCCCAAGGTGACCGACGTCGACCGTCGAGCGGCGATCCGTACGGGTGTGATCGCCGGGGGCGCCGCCGGCGTGTACGTCGCGCAACGCGTACTCACCGGAGACGACCGCCGGCAGACCGGCTCGCGCGAGATCGCGTCGTTCGACCCGGCGAACATGCCCAGGGTGTCGTGGATCAACGACACCCGGCCCGACAACACCGCTGCCGACGAATGGGAACTGCGCGTCGATGGCGAGCTGATACCGGTCGCTGCGCTCTGGGAGCGGGCTGGTCCCGTGTCGGCAGTGCTCGACTGCACCGGCGGATGGTGGAGTGAGCAGCGCTGGGACGCCGTTGCACTCGCCGACTTGATCCCTCGGCCGACGGGACGGAGCGTGCGCGTCGTCTCGGCCACCGGCTACGACCGTTACATCGGTACGGGCGCCCTCGACCGCACATACCTGGCGGTCGGCTACGGCGGCGAGCCGCTGCGTGCCGGACACGGCGCGCCAGTGCGACTGATCGTTCCCGGCCGTCGCGGCCCGTGGTGGGTCAAGTGGGTCACGTCGGTGAACAACTCCGACCGCCCCACATGGATGCAGCCACCGTTGCCGTTGGCGTAGTCGGCAACCGGCCGACCCCAGACGCGCCGGTGGCCCGGACGAACTGCATCGTCCGGGCCACCGATCACGCGGCGACGGGCGGGGGGATCCTCGAGCCGACCGCTCGGGTAAGCCACTGGCGTGCGGGCACGGCAAGCCCGGTCGCAACGGCGACGGCCAGCGCAGCCAACGGCAGCGCAATGATGGACACCGCGACGGCGGCCGTCAGGGCCACGACGAGTGCCAGGAACCACAGTCCCAGCAGCATGGCTGACATCGCCGACGGGGTCGCCGGGGTGAGGCGGTGGAGGAATGTCGGTGCAGATCTCATGGGATCGATCATGCCGATCCTCGGCACACCGATCCATGGTGCCCGCCGGTGAGTGGTCCGGGGGTTTGCCCTACCACCCCACCGCAGTGTGACCGTTCCGCCGTGATCTGGTCTTGTCGACACTGACGAGCGCGATCACGAACACACAGATGGCCCCGAAGACCGTGAGGAGTGCGGCGTAGAACTCGGCGCCGTCGATCGGTTGCGGCACCACGAGGATCGTGGAGACACAGATGAACACGGTCACCGCAGTGAAGATCACGCAGATTGCGTTGAACGGGCTGCCCACGATCGACGTTGGTACGCGCTGCACGTGCTCGATGGACGCCGAGCGCCGACGGAGGACCGAGGCGTAGCGGGCCAGGTCGTCGCGGACGCCGCGGGCATCCCAGATGGTGAAGATCAACAGCACGATGCCGAGCCGCAGCAGGAGATGCCCGTACGCCCAGTGACCGACCTTGGGCGTGTCGTGGCCCGTGATCATCATCACGCTGTTGACCACGGTGACCAGCGTGAACGCGTCGCAGACCTCGACGAGGGTGCCCTGGTCGCCGAACAGCCAGCGATACCAGCCCTTGAGCCGGCGCACCACGTCAGCAGTCGTCGTCTCGGCCATACGGTGAGCGCCAACGACACTCGACTCGCGCGTCGCTGCCCAACGTCACTCCCCAACGCATGACATCAGTTTCGTGTGTTCGACTTCGTGATCCCAGAGGCCAACGTCCCAACGACACGCGCGCTCCGGCAAGGTGTGCTCCTCTACGCACGGGGCTGCCGGCTGGTCAACTACGCTCAGCGCTCGGCGGCCTGCGGTGGGCAGGCCTGAACGGGCGGAGGATGCGACATGTGGCGTGCACGGTGGGCAGCGATCGGAGCTGCAGTGGCGGTGTGTCTCGGCGCTGGCGGCTTCGGGCTCGTACAAGCAACCATCGACTCAGGCGAACGACCGGTCCTGATCAACATCAACCCGTGTCGGATCACCGACACACGCGACCCCGACAACGTCGGACCTCGCAGCACTCCGGTCGGCGCGGGCGAGACGTACACAATCAGCGCGCACGGCAGCAACGGAAACTGCACGTTGCCCGCAACCGCCACGGCGTTGTCGTTGAACGTCACCGCCGTCGGCGCCACCGAGCAGACCAATGTGCGCGTCTTCCCAGCCGGGGGCGCATTGCCGACGGCCTCCAATCTCAACCCATCGCCGGGCAGCCCGCCCGTGCCGAACGCGGTGACGGTCGGTCTGTCGGCCGACGGTGAGTTCAACGTATTCAACTTCAACGGCCAGGTCGACCTGGTGATCGACGTCGGCGGCTACTACGAGGACCACAACCACGACGACCGCTACTACACGAAGGACCAGACGTACACGCGGGCCGAGGTCGATGCTGCGATCGACGACGCGATCGAAGCGGCACTGGCCTCCCAACCCAACGGCGACGACACCGATGTCGAGGTCGTTCCGATCAACTACCGGGGCATCTCAGAAGGCGAGTTCACGCTGGTCGAGATGAACGGTATTACCGTTCAGGTCGAGTGCCTGAGTGGGTCATTCGAAGCGATCGAGGTCGTCACCGCAGTGTCTGGCGGCGAGATCTCGTCGGTCTCGTTCGACCCGTCAGACCCGTCCGACGACACCCTCGCGTTGGGCAGCTACGACCCCAATTTCCAGGTCGGCGACGTGTTCGCCGCCAGCGGCGACCTCTCGTTCAACGGGCGACAGACCACGATCACCTACATCGCCCCCGATGGCAGCAACGTGACGGTGCTGCTCGTTTCCGGCGGCATTGTCGGCGGTGCGGATTGTGTCGTCAGCGGGTTCGCGTTCGGCGCGCCGCCGGCCGGCTCCTGACCGTCCCGATGGGTCGGCCCGGCACTAGTTACGCGGTACCTCCGACCACGGGACCTCACGGTCGACGCGCACGTCGCCGGGCAGACCGAGCACCCGCTCGCCGAGGATGTTCTTCATCACCTCGGTGGTGCCACCCTCGATCGAGTTGGCCCGGCTGCGGAGGAACGCCTTCTGCAGCGTGTCGGCACCCATCGCCGTCTCGGGGCGAACCATCTCGTAGCTCCCGTACAGCAGGCCGTCGGCACCCAGCAGGTTCATCACCTCGTCGTAGATGTCCTTGTTCAAGTCGGCCGAGGCCATCTTGCCGATCGACCCCTCGGGGCCGGGATCGCCCGACTTGCGCATCTGATTCGCCCGGATGTTGGTCAGCCGCAGCACCTCGGCGCGAGCCCACAACTTCAGCACGTCGTCGCGGGCGACCGGGGTCTTGCGCTCATCGGGCAGGTCGTTCCACACGTTGACCAGCGAGGAAATCGTGCCCGACCCCTTGGCCGGGATGGTGCCGCCGATCGACACCCGCTCGTTCATCAGCGTGGTGAGTGACGCCCGCCAGCCGTCACCGGGCTTGCCGAGCATCTCGTTGTGGGCGATGCGCGTATCGGAGAAGAACACCTCGTTGAACTCCGCCTCACCGGTCATCTGGCGCAGCGGGCGGATCTCCACCGTCGGGTCCTGCATGTCGACCACAAATGCCGTGAGGCCGGCGTGCTTCACCGCTTGCGGGTCGGTGCGCACGACGAGCAGGCCCCACTTCGACAGGTGGGCGAGGGTCGTCCAGACCTTCTGTCCGTTGACGATCCACTCCTCGCCGTCTTGCACGCCCGACGACGAGAGGCCAGCGAAGTCCGATCCCGAGCCAGGTTCGGAGAACAGCTGGCACCAGATCTCCTCACCGGTGAACAGCGGCCGCAGGTAGCGCTGCTGCTGCTCGTCGGTGCCCCACGTGACGATCGTCGGCGCACACATGCCGTGCCCGATCGGGTTGCGGTACATCGGGTTGGGCGCGCCGGCGGCGTACACGCGCTCGTTGATCGTCTTCTGCAGTTTCGGCGACAGCCCCAGCCCGCCTTGACCCTCGGGGAAGTGAACCCACGCCAGACCTTTGTCGTACTGCGCGCCGAGAAAGTCCTTCGGCTCGGTGCGGTCGGGCGGAAACTCGGTGAGCAGTTCTTCGACGAGGTCGGCCACACGCTGCTCATCGGGGGACAGCGCCGTCTGTTCGATCACACTCATGGGCCTCGAACGTACTGGGCTCACGAGCAGGCGCCGTAGTCGAACGATCGCCGATCGGGTGATGGCCGAATTCGTGGGGTCCGTGTCATTGACGCCACACCGAGGAGCGGCGACGATCGAGTCATGACCACCGCCGGCGCACCCTCCAGTGCACCGCGTCGCGTCGTGATCGTCGCCTACCAGGGCGTACAAGCCCTCGACGTGACCGGACCGTTCGAGGTGTTTGCGGGAGCCAACTCGTGGGCCTCCGCGCAGTGCTACGACATCTCGGTGGCGTCGCCGGCGGGCGGCCCCGTCACGACCGAGAGCGGGCTGCGCATCGACTCCGAACCGCTCCCCGACCCGTCGACCGACAGGCCGATCGACACGCTCGTCGTGGCCGGCGGCACCGGCGTCCACGACGCACGAAACGACGAAGAGCTCGTCGCCTGGCTCGGTCCCGCCGCCGCGCAGAGCCGGCGAGTCGCCTCGGTGTGCTCTGGCGCGTTTCTGCTCGGCGAACTCGGCCTGCTCGACGGTCGGCGCGTCACCACCCACTGGGCACGCGCCCGGCGTCTGGCCGAGACCTTCCCGGCAGCGATCGTCGATCCGGAACCGATCCATCTCCACGACGGCGTGTGGACCTCGGCCGGGGTGACCGCCGGCATCGATCTGGCCCTTGCCCTTGTGACCGACGATCACGGCGCCGCCTGTGCCCAGACCATCGCCCAGTGGCTCGTGATGTTCCTCCGGCGGCCCGGCGGGCAGAGCCAGTTCGCCGCGCCGGTGTGGACGCCGACGCCGGACCACGACGGGATCCGCCGTGCGCTCGACGAGATCAATGCCGACCCATCGCAACGCCACTCGATGCACGATCTCGCCGCGGTGGCCGCGATGAGCCCACGGCACTTCTCGCGGGTGTTCACCCGCGAGGTCGGCTGCGCACCCGGACGCTACGTCGAACTCCGGCGCGTCGACGCCGCCCGCGGCCACCTCGAGCAGACCACCGACAACGTCGAGGCGATCGCCGCCCGCTGCGGTTTCGGCTCGAGCGAGACGATGCGCCGGGCCTTCGTCCGCCAGGTCGGCGTGGCGCCTGCGAGCTACCGCCAGCGCTTTGCCCACGCGCCATGAGCGCACACACCACCCGCCCCACCCGCACGACGAACCCCACGCTCACGACCGCCCAGCCCACCCACAGGAAAGGACCACCACGATGACCAACTACGGATTGCTGCTGTTCGACGACGCCGAGGAGCTCGACTTCGTCGGGCCGTGGGAGGTGCTCACCGCCTCGGCGATGGTGCTCGCCGGCAACGGCGACGACAACCACCACGTGAGCATGGTCGCCGAGCGGGCCGACCCGGTGCGCTGCGCGAAGGGCATGGTCGTCGTGCCCCAGCACACCTTCGATGATCACCCCACCTACGACGTCGTCGTCGTCCCTGGCGGAATGGGAACACGCGCCCAGGTCAAGAACGAACGCGTTCTCGAGTGGCTCGCCGCCGCTGCACCGACCGCGACGTGGATGACCAGTGTCTGCACCGGCTCGCTCTTGCTCGTCGCCTCCGGCGTGGCCGCCAACAAGCGCGTGGCCACCCACTGGGGCTTCGAAGACACCCTGGCCGAGCGCGGCGACTGCACGGTCGTGCGCGACGCCCGCTGGGTGCGCGACGGCAACGTGGTGTCGAGCCAAGGCGTTTCGGCGGGGATCGACATGGCGCTCTGGTTGATCGGCCAGGTGCACGACCCGACCCACGCACGCACGGTGCAGCGCTACATCCAGTACGACCCGGCACCCCCCTATCAGGCCGACGTCTGACGCGGCGACCGCTCATTCCGCGACCGATGCGGTGGGCGGCTTCAGTTGAACACGGCAGTGGCCGCGCGGATCTCGGCGTCTTCGCGGGCGGCGACCTCGGGGATCACCGCTCGCAGCTCCATCACGATTGCCAACCGCACGGCATCGTCGCGCTCGGCAAACGTGGCTCGCAGGTTGTTCAACATGCGAATCACGATGTGGCGGGGCGGCGTGGGAGCCAGGTAGGTGTCGCGCCACGACATCCGGCCACCGGTGACCTGCGTGAACAGCTGACGCACGCCCTCGCGGTCGATCGTGCGCGCGCTGTGGAACGGGTCGTAGAACTGCGCGCCGTCGTCGGTTCCGACCAAGAAGTGTGCCGGTAGCCCTACCCCGACGAGCTCGACACCCACCCGCCGCGCCACCCTCGATCATCACGACGGCCAAGGTGATGGGGATGCCGCGACGACGAACGATCACCTGATCGAGACACGAGTTGCGCCACGATCCGTAGTCGTCGCGGTCGCCGGTGAATCCCAGTTCAACGCACAAGTGGCGAGCGACCCCATCAGCGGTTGGCGTCGGACACGAGCCGGCGAGTGCGTCGAGCGCCGCCAGCCACTCGATCGGATCGAGCCCTGGCTGCAACGCCTCAGCGATGGCGATCGCTGCCTCGTCGAGCGGTGGATTCGCCTGCGCATCCGACATCAGGGCGGCGAACGCACTTGGACCCATCACGGCACGGTACCGCTCGGCTACGTTCCGGCACTATGTACCCCGGCGCGCAAGCTGCAGCACACCCCGACAAGCCCGCAGTGATCATGGGAGCTTCTGGCTTCACCCAGACCTACGGCGAGCTCGACGCAGCCGCCAACCGATTGAGCCACCTGCTGCGCCGTGCCGGCCTCCAACCCGGCGACCACGTGGCGATCTGTATGGAGAACCACGACCGCTACCTCGAGGTGGTGTGGGGCTGCCATTACGCCGGCCTGGTGTACACCTGCGCATCGTCTCGCCTACAGACCAGCGAACTCGCCTACATCATCAACGATTGCGGCGCCAAGGCCTTCATCACCTCCAAGTACAAGGCCGAGCAGGCCACGGAGTTGCTCGACCAGATGCCCGACGTGGAGCTACGTCTGATGCTCGACGACGCGATCGACGGGTACGACGCCTACGAGCACGCCGTGGCGGAACAGCCGAGCACACCGCTCGACGAGCAACGCCAGGCGGGCCTCGACATGTTGTACTCGTCGGGTACCACGGGCCGGCCGAAGGGCATCACCCGACCGTTCCCTGGAGAACCGCTGGAGACCACGGGCGGTCCGATCGTCGGCCTCTTGCAGTTCCTGTTCGCCTTCGACGAGTCGAAGACGTATCTCTCCCCCGCTCCGCTGTATCACGCGGCTCCGCTGCGGTTTTGTCTCGCTGTCCATTCGATCGGCGCCACGCTCGTGGTGATGGAACAGTTCGACGCCGAGGAGTATCTGCGCCTCGTCGACGAGCACAAGGCGACGCACAGCCAGGTGGTACCGACGATGTTCGTGCGCATGCTCAAGCTGCCCGAGGAGGCAAGGGCTCGCTACGACGTCTCGTCGCTCGAAGCGGTGATCCACGCCGCGGCGCCGTGTCCGGTGCCGGTCAAGAAGCAGATGATCGAGTGGTTTGGCCCGATCATTCACGAGTACTACGCCGGGAGCGAAGGCAACGGGTTTGTGTACTGCAATTCCGAGCAGTGGCTGGCCCACGAGGGCACGGTGGGACAAGCGGTCACCGGGATCTTGCACATCGTCGACGACGATGGAGAAGAGGTTCCGACCGGCACCCCAGGCACCGTGTTCTTCGAGAGCGAGGCCGAGTTCGAGTACCACAACGATCCGGAGAAAACCGCTGCGTCGCGCCATCCGAAGGGATGGACCACCTTGGGCGACGTTGGCTACGTCGACGCCGACGGGTTCTTGTACCTCACCGATCGCAAGGCGTACATGATCATCACCGGTGGCGTGAACGTGTACCCGCAGGAGGCCGAGAACCTGCTCGTCACCCATCCCAAGGTGATCGATGTGGCGGTGTTCGGCGTACCCAACGACGAGTTCGGCGAGGAGGTCAAAGCGGTGGTGCAACCGCGTGAGATGCCCGGCGACGAGGAAGCTGCCGGGGCCCTGGCCGGCGAGCTCATCCAGTTCTGTCGATCGGAGTTGGCCGACGTGAAGTGCCCCCGCTCGATCGACTTCCGCGAGGAACTCCCCCGCCATCCGACCGGCAAGCTGTACAAGCGGCTGCTGAAAGACGAGTACTGGAAGGCCGCCGGCCGGGCAATCTGACGTGTCTTCGTTTGTGCGCAACTATCGACCGACGGGTCGCCGCGGACGTGCACACAAACGACGTAACCCTGCCGAACACCGATGACGGGGGTGCATCCGTATCTCGACCATCCGGGGCCAATCGCCTTCGCCCATCGTGGCGGCACGTCGGTGGCTCCGGAGAACACGATGCCCGCGTTCGAGCATGCGGTGTCGCTCGGATATCGCTACCTGGAGACCGACGTGCACCGCACGGTCGACGGCGAACTCGTTGCGTTCCACGACGCCGACCTCAACCGTACATGTGGGATCGATCGGCCGATCGCCGACATGACCGCCGCCGAGGTGGCCGAGGTGCGCGTCGACGGCACGGCGCCGATACCGACCATGCGCGAGCTCCTCGAGCGTTGGCCCGAGCACCGGTTCAACATCGACTGCAAAGCCGATGACGCCGTCGACCCGCTCGCGGAACTGATCGACGAGTCCGATGCGCTCGACCGAGTATGTGTCGGATCGTTCAGCGATGACCGGCTCGGCCGACTGCGTCGCCGCTACGGCACTCGGCTGCTGACCGCGATGGGCCCACGGGAGATCGCCGTGCTGAGGCTCGTTCGGTGGTGGCGAGGAGCTGGTCCTCGCGCTGCGCAGGTACCGGTTCGTGGTGGCAGCGGTGGTGTGCTGCAACATGTCGTGGTGACCACTCCTCGATTCGTCGGCGACGCCCATCACCGGGGGTTCCCCATACACGTCTGGACGATCAACGAACCCGACGAGATGCACCGGTTGCTCGACCTCGGTGTCGACGGGCTCATGACCGATCGTCCGGAGATGTTGCGCGAGGTACTCGACGACCGCGGAGAATGGGTGTCGTGAGCGAGGTCTACGAAGCGCCGCACAGCACCATCCGCGCCCCGCGCCACCTCGTGGCCACCGCGGATCATCTGGCGACCAGCGCCGGCAACGAGATGTTCGATCGCGGCGGGAATGCCGTCGACGCGGCGATCGCCGCCAATGCCGCCATCGCGGTCACGGGTCCCCACCTGTGCGGGATGGGAGGCGACCTCTTTGCGCTGGTGTACATCGATGGCCAGGTGGTTGCGCTCAACTCCTCGGGCAGAGCCGGCAGCGGCAGCGACGCTGCCCAGCTTCGTGCGGAGGGCCACACCACCATGCCGTTTCGTGGCGACATCCGCACCGTGACCGTGCCCGGTTGCATCGACGGATGGATCGCGCTCCACGACCGCTTCGGCTCACTACCGCTCGGCGAGATCCTCGAGCCTGCACAGCGGCTCGCCGCCGATGGCTTCCCGGCGAGCCCGCTCCTGGTCGGCTCGATCCATCGCCTCGATCCGGCCGGCCGTGAGCAACTCGCCGAGTTGGTCGAGCAAGCGACGCGACCTGGTGCGCGAGTTCGGCGGCCCGGGGCGGCCCTGGCGCTTGCCGGAGTGGCGTCCGGCGGACGCCACGCGTTCTATCGCGGCGCCTTCGGCGAAGGCCTGCTCGAACTCGGCAACGGATGGTTCACCGAGGCGGACCTCGACGCGTCGTCGGCCGACTGGGTGCAACCGCTGTCCACAGACGCACTCGGTGTGACGCTGCACACGATCGGACCGAACTCACAGGGCTATCTGACGTTGGCTGCGGCCCGGCTCCTCGATCGGCTCGACCTACCCACCGCGCCGCACGATCCCGCGTGGGCGCACCTCTTGATCGAGGCGGCCGTCGCCGCTGGCCGTGACCGTCCCAACCAGCTGCACGACCGCGCCGACGGCGAGGCGCTGCTCGCTGAGATCGATCGGCGCTTCGACGAGATCGACCCGCAACATGCATCGGGTCGCCATCTGCACAGCGCTGATGGCGACACCACCTACCTCTGCACCGCTGGCTTCACTCGCGATGGATCACCGATGGCCGTGTCGTTGATCCAATCCAACGCATCCGGGTTCGGGAGTCACCTCATCGAACCGACCACGGGCATCAACCTCCACAACCGGGGTCTCGGCTTCAACCTGATCGAGGGGCACCCTGCCGAGCTCGGGCCGGGACGCCGGCCGCCGCACACGCTCGCTCCCGCGTTGGCCACTCGCGGCGACGAGTTGGCTGCCGTGTTCGGCACGATGGGCGGCGACGCACAGCCACAGATTTTGCTGCAGGTTGCCGCCCGACTCTTCCACCATCGCCAGTCGCCTGGTCAGTCCATTCGCGCCGGCCGCTGGGCCTTGCGCGGCGTCGATACCGGCTTCGACACGTGGACCAGCCCCGGACGACCGATCGTCGAGGTCGAGGGCCACGCCAGCGAGGAGTGGATGCCGGGTCTGACGGCGCTGGGTCACCATCCACATCAGGCGTTGCCGTGGGACGTTGGCTTCGGTCATGCGCATGCGATCACGCTCGAGCGCGACGAGATGTTCGCTGGGGCCGCCGACCCGCGCACGCGCATCGGTTCGTGCGCCGGTGGGTAGAACGGCCTGACGTCTGACGTCAGCGGATACGCACCTACGCCGTCGCCAGATCGAGCATCACGTCCAGCAGCACCGTGGCACCGGCGTGGAGGTGTTCGGGGGCTGTGTATTCGGCGATGTTGTGGCTCAACCCGTTCACGCTCGGAACGAAGATCATGGCGCTCGGACAAATGCGCGCCAACATCTGCGCGTCGTGTCCCGCGCCGCTGACCAGATGGCGATGTACATAGCCGAGCCGCTCGGCGCTGGCGGCGACCCGTTCGACCATCGTCGAGTCGAAACGCACCGACCCAAAACTGGCCAGCGAGCGGGTGATGATGTCGACTCGTTCGGCAGCCGCCAACTCGTCGAGGAAGGATGCGAGCAGCGCATCGGCGGTCGCCAGTTGTTCGTCGTCGGTATGTCGCATGTCAACGGTGAGGGTGGCCCGCGCGGGCACCACGTTCACGAGGTTCGGCACCAACTCGATGCGGCCGACGGTCGCCACCTGGGGTGGCCCGATGCGTCGAGTCAGGTCGCGCACGAAGGTGGCGATTGCAGACGCAGCGAAACCGGGGTCGCGGCGCATCGCCATCGGTGTCGTGCCCGCGTGTGCCGACCGGCCGACGATCGACACCTCGGTCCAGGAGATGCCCTGCACATCGGTGACCACGCCGATGTCGGCGCCCTCCGCCTCGAGCACCGGGCCTTGTTCGATGTGCAGCTCGACGAAGGCGTGCGGCGGCCGTAGCGGCGGACACGGAGCGGGGCCGGCATAGCCGATGCGGCCCAGCTCGTCGCCGATCGTCGCGCCGTCGTCGACCGCGTTGATCGCCAACGCCGCTTCGAGCGGCATCCCGCCGGCGTACACCAGGCTGCCCAGCATGTCGGGCGGGAACCGCGAACCCTCTTCATCGGTGAACACCCCCACCGCCAGCGGTCGCTCGGTGATGATGTCGGCGTCGTTCAACGCCTCGACCACCTCGAGGCCCGCAAGCACGCCGAGGGTGCCGTCGAACCGGCCACCGGTGCCCACGGTGTCGATGTGCGAGCCGGTCATCACCGGAGCAAGTTCGGCACGTCGCCCGGGCCGTGTTCCGACGATGTTGCCGATCCGGTCGACCGTTACGTCGAGGCCGAGTGCACGCATCCAGTCGACCACGAGGTCCCGTCCGGCGCGATCCTCGTCGGTCAGCGCCAACCGGGCGTTGCCCCACTCGCCGTTCGGCCCGTCGATTCGACCGATCTCGGCGAGGGCGTCGAGGCGTCGGATCAACCGGTCCACATCGATCGTTGCGGGGTTCACGAGGCACTCACTCTGCGCACCCGGTGGGTCACGGTGTTCTCACGCGGTTCTCACCATCACCGCCGGTCGGAATGCCGGCCGCTCGCCTACGGTTGTACCTACCAGACGTCCCATCGTCGTCACGATCATCTCATCCGCGATGGGGCCCGACGAAAGGATGTTGCCGAAGACATGAACAGCGGGTCGCTCAACCTGGGCCGCTACGCCGGAATCCCGGTGCGCGCGCACTGGAGCATGGCCTTCATTGCCGCAGTGCTCGGCCTCAACTGGGTCGTCCAGATCGGCGTGGTCGCCGGTGTGGCCGCCACCTTCTTGTTCTTCGCCTCGATCCTCGCTCACGAGTTCGGCCACGCCATCGTTGCTCGGCGTTACGGCGTGAACACCGAATCGATCGACCTGTGGGCGCTGGGAGGCGTGGCACGGCTCGACCGTGAGCCACCGACCCCGCGCGCCGATGGGCTGATCGCCATTGCGGGCCCTGCAGTGAGTGCGGTCCTCGCCGTTGCCTTCATGGTCCCCGGTGTCGTACTGGGCAGCATTCTGTTGTTCGGCGTCGGATTCCTGAACGCGCTCTTAGCCCTGTTCAACATGTTGCCGGGTGCGCCGCTCGACGGTGGCCGAGTCGTGCGGGCGATCCGCTGGGCGCGCACTGGCGACAAGTACCGGGCGATGCGCGACGCCGGCCAAGCTGGACGTCTCCTCGGCTGGAGCATGGTCATCTTCGCCGTCTGGCTGACATTCACCGGCGTGGTCTCCCTCTTCTTTGCGCTGCTCCTCGTTGCCTCGGGCATGTTCATCACACTCAACGCACGTGCCGAGATATTGGCGTCGTACATGCGCCAGCAGCTCGACGGCGTGAAGGTCCGCGACCTCACATGGTTCGGCGTTGCGCAAGCCGGCGCCGACATGGACGCCGACTCGATGTTGTGGCAGCGCCAGCGGCTCGGCAACGCGGGCGCCGTGGCGATCGTCGGCGACGACGGCGAACTGGACGGGCTCGTGCTCGAGGATCAGATGTGGGCGGTCCCAGCCGAGCAGCGCGGCATGGTCATGCTGACGCAGCTGATGACCCCGTTCAGCAAGACCGCAAAGGCCGGCCCCGACGAGGATCTCGCCGCCGTGCTCCCCCGCCTCAACCCGCTGCGGCCGGTGGTCACGGTGTGGAACGACGACGAGCAACTCACCGGCATCGTGCCGCCGTCGGCGCTCAAAGAGCGCCTCACTCGAGCGCAGCAGGCGGCGTTCTCCGGCTGACGTGTAACGATCGTCTCAGAGACGATCGTTACACGCATCAGGCGTCGCGTACGGCCCACTCCCGTTGCGCCACGGGTGGCTGGTCGCTCCACGGGAAGTTGATCCACAGATCGGTACGTCGCCACACGTAGTCGCACTTCACCAACGAGCGCGGCTTCTCGTACAACACGCCGGTGCGCACCTCGCCGACCTTCCCGGCGCAGAAGGCCTGCACGGACTGCAGGGTGTGTCCGGTGTCGGCCACGTCGTCGACGATCAGAATGCGCGCATCGCCCATGTCGACGAAGTCGGGTGCGGGCGGCAGGATGTGCGGCACTTCGAGCCGCTCGTCGACCCCGGTGTAGAACTCGACGTTCATCGTGTACACGTTCTTGACCGACAGCGCGTAGCCGATCGAGCCCCCGATCAGCAGGCCGCCGCGAGCGATCGCCAGCACCATGTCGGGCTCGTAGCCGTCGTCGACGACCATCTGGGCGATATCGCGAGAGGCCTCGCCGAACATGTTCCAGGTCATGATCTCGCGTTCGTCCGACATCGCTTGGCAACCTAGCTCGCGGATGGGCCAGCCGCGGTGGTCGCCGGCAGACAGATGTCGGCAGGCCGCACCGGCACCCGGTCGAGTGCTCGGCCAACGCCGTCGACCTGACGCAACGCGTCGCGAATCGCAGCCACGATTGCCGGCGTCGACGAGATCGTCGGCGGCTCCCCCACGCCCTTGGCCCCCAGCGGGGCCAGCGGATCAGGCTGTTCGATCAGCGTCGCCACCACATCGGGCATGTCGAGGAACGTCGGCAACAGATAGTCGGTGAAGTTGCCGTTGCGGATCACGCCGTCGGTCTGAATGATCTCTTCCATCACCGCCAGGCCGAGGCCCTGGGCGATGCCCCCTTCGATCTGTCCGGTGATCGACAGCGGATTGAGCGCCCGGCCGACGTCTTGTGCGGTCGCCAGCTGGACCACCTTGACCAGGCCCAGCTCGGGATCGACGTCGACCACGGCGCGGTGGGCGACGAACACGAATCCGACGTGACAGTTGCCCTGGCCGTTCTCGTCGAGCGGCTCGGTCGCCGGATGGTGGTACTCGACGGTTTCGTCGATGTCGACGCCCGCGCTGGCATCGGCGACGCCGATCCGCCAGCCGGTCGCCTCGTCGAGCACGTCGGTGCCGTCGATCACCAGACCGTCGGGATCGACGCCGTGTTGTTCGGCAACGTGCAAGAACAACCGGTCGCGCACGGCCCGGCACGCAGCAGCAACCGCGCCACCGCTCATCCACGTCTGCCGCGACGCGGACGTGGAGCCGGCCGAGCCGATCTGGGTGTCGATCCGACCGAGCACCACCTCGTCGACCCCGAGGACCGACCTGGCGATCTGTCCGGCGAGCGTCACGAAGCCCTGGCCAACCTCGACGGTGGCGAACTTCAAGGTCGCCACTCCGTCGCCCAGCCGGCATCGCGCCGTTGCGTAGTCGTCGAAGCCCGCCGAGTACATCAGGTTCTTGATCGACACGCCCCAGCCGATCCCGCGCACCACGTCGGGCGTCGTGGTCGTGCGGCCTGCCCCACCCGGCAGCTTCATCACGTCGGTGCTGCCGTCGGCGAGTAGGTGCCCGCCAACCGGCTCGTCAGGGAGCGGCAGGGCCGCCGTTTTGCGCAGACACTCTTCGACGGGGGCCACGTTCTGCACGACCTGTCCGGTGATTGTCTGGTCGCCGGTGCGCATGGCGTTGCGCAGCCGGATCTCCCACGGATCGAGATCGCAGGCGAGCGCCAGCTTGTCCATCTGTGACTCGTGCGCGAAACACGCCTGCACCACGCCGAACCCGCGCATGGCCCCGCACGGCAGGTGATTGGTGCGGACCGCATGGCCTTCGATCACCGCGTTCGGGCAGCGATACGGTCCGGCCGCCTGGGTGACCGCGTTGAGCAACACCGCTTCGGAGGTCGATGCGTAGGCGCCGCCGTCGAACACCATCCGCGACTCGACCTTGACCAACTCGCCGTCGGAGGTGGCGTGATGGCGCATCCAGATCGTCGCCGGATGCCGGTGCACGTGTCCGAGAAAGCTCTCTGCGCGGTCGTAGGCCATACGGACCGGACGCCCGAGCCGCAACGCCAACAAACTGGTGTGGATCTGCAAGCTGATGTCTTCACGGGCGCCGAATGCGCCGCCGACACCACCGAGCACGAGCCGAATCGCCTCGGGGTCGAGCCCGAGACAGTCGGCCATCTGCCGGCGGTCTTCGTGCATCCACTGTGTGGCTACGTACACCTCGAGGCTGCGTCCGCCAGGGTCGGGAACGGCGAGCGCGGCCTCGAGACCGAGGAACGCCTGATCCTGCATCCCGATCTCGTAGGTGCCCTCGACGACGACGTCACCGGTGGCGTCGCGGTCGCCGTGGATCACCGGCTGTGACGAGATCACATTGCCATCAGGGTGGATCAGCGCAGTGGTCGGATCGAGCGCAGCCTCGGGATCGAGCAACGGCGTCAGCACCTCGTAGGTGACGTCGATCGCGGCGAGCGCACGCCGGCAGGTCTCCGGGTCATCTGCGGCGACGGCGGCGATCGGCTCGCCGACGTACCGCACGATGTCGGTGGCGAACACTGGTTGATCGGCGACGATCAATCCGTAGGTGAGCTGGCCCGGCACATCGTCGGCTGTGATGACCGCTTGGACCCCGGGCGTCTGCCATGCCCCGCGGAGATCGACCGACACGATGCGCGCATACGGGTGCGGCGAGCGCAGTGTGGCGCCGAACAGGCAGCCGTCGGCGGTCAGGTCGGACGAGAATTCGAACGTACCCTGTGTTTTGGCATCGCCGTCGGGGCGCAGCACGGAGTCGCCGAGGGTGCCGGCGCGTACCCCTGCAGGCGCATCGAGCACGGTCATCGACGACGCTCCACCACGACTCGCTCGACCGCTTCGAGGATGCGCCCATACCCCGTGCAGCGACAGAGGTTGCCGGCCAGCGCCTCGCGTACCTCGCTCTCGGACGGTCCACCGTCGTCGCCCTGGCTACCTGCCTGGCTCGACCCGTGGCCATCGATCAGCGAGTGGACGGCCATGATCAGCCCGGGCGTGCAGAACCCGCACTGCACCGCGCCGGTCTCCACGAAGGCTCGCTGCACGTCGGTAGGTACGCCGTCGGGGGCGATGCCTTCGACCGTGATGATGTTCTGGCCACGAGCGCTGGCTGCCATCACCAGGCACGCACACACGAGCGTGTCGTCGATGAGCACGCTGCACGAACCGCACTCTCCCTGCTCGCATGCACCCTTGGTGCCGAGCAGACCGAGCCGATCGCGCAGCACGTCGAGCAAGCTCTCGCCTGGCCACGAGTCGCGCACGTCATGGTCGGTGCCGTTGACGCGCAGCGTGTAATGCTCGCTCATGCCGCCTGCTCCTCTCCGGCTGCCAGGCCACGGGCGACGAGCCGGCGGGCGAGCACGCCGACCGCGTGACGTCGGTACCCCGCGCTCGCTCGATGGTCGTCGATCGGTTGGGCGGCCGCCGACGTGGCGCTGGCCACCTCGTCGAGCGCGGTGCGCTCGACGCGTCGCTCGTCCCAATCGATCGCTGCGGCACACGCCGCTTCGGCCGCCGTTGCCCTGAGCACAGTCGGGCCGACCGATCCGAGGGCGATGGCCACGGTGCGCCGTGCGGTGTCGAGCACCACGCAGGTCGAGGCGATCGCAATGACCATGGCGTTGCGCACTCCGACCTTGGCGTATCCCTGCCACCCATCGACCACGGGCATCGTGACCGACACGATCAGTTCGTCGTGGGCCAGGGCGTGGCGCTTCGGACCAAGCATCAGATCTCCGATCGCCACCGAGCGACGCCCGGTCGACGACGCCACTTCGACGGTGGCATCCAACGCTGCCAACACCGGCAGTCCATCGCCCGCTGGCGAGCAGGTGCCGATGTTGCCGCCGAGCGTGCCGGCGTTGCGGATCTGCGGAGAGCCGACGGTGCGCGCCGCTTCGGCGAGCGCCGGAAGTAGTCCGGCGAGGGGTTCGTCGAGCATCTCGGTGTAGGTGACGCCGGCACCGATCGTGACCGTACGAGTCACCGGATCGTGGCGCCACGAGCGCAGCTCGGCGATCCGGTTGACCACCACGACGCCGGCGTCCGGCGACGGGCGCAACACGCCGTCGTTGACCTCGACCATCATGTCGGTGCCACCCGCCAACACGATCGAGCCGGGATGCTCCGCCAAGCGTTCGACGGCGTCATCGACGCCGCTCGCCACGTACACCGCCATCAGCGAACTGTACCAACGGCGACGTGGCGCATGCCGACTCGTCGACGGTTGATCGCGGCGATACCGTCGCTGCGATGCACCCGAGGGTGCCCACCCTGATGACCCGCCGATCGCCGCTCGTTGTCGCACTTGTCTGCGCCCTTCTCGTTGCCGCCTGCGCCGGTTCTGGCGACGACAGTGCGTCGACGACGGCTTCATCGACGGGGACCGACCCACAGGACGGCGCGTCGACCGATGGCGCCCTGGCGACCGCACCTGCACCACCCGCCGACCCAATCTCGGGAGGCACGTTGCGGTATGCCGCAGGTGCGGTGGGTTCGTCGCTCGATCCGACCAGCACCGCGTTCACCGCCGCAGAGCGCACCGTGGCCAACACCGTCTTCGACACGCTCACCGCGATCGACACCGACGGACGGCCCGTGCCCTACCTCGCCGAGTCGTTCACGCCGGTCGAGGGCGACCTCGCACGGTGGCAGGTCACGCTGCGGCCCGACATCGCCTTCCACGACGGCACTGCGCTCGACGCGGCCGCCGTCGTCGCCAACTTCGAGGCCCAACGCGCCGACCCCGAGATCGGAGTGGTCATCCGGGCCGACTACGCGCCCGACCAGCCGGTCGCCGTGATCGACGAGCGCACCGTCGAGTACCGCCTGCTCGACCCGAGCGGGGCCTTTCCGGCGCGACTGGCAGGCCAGGAAGGAGTGGTCGCGTCGGCGACATGGCTGGAGTCGACCGTGGGCGACCCCGCGCTGCGCGGGCAACCGGTCGGTACCGGGCCCTACACGTTCGCCGAGCGCACCGATCGTTTCATTCGAGTCGATCGAAATCCGTCGTGGTGGGGCGGCGATGTGTACCTCGACGCGATCGAGTTCATCGACGACCCCGACGGTGCGCTCGACACGGTGACACTCCTCGAGACGGGCGAACTCGACGGGCTGCAGACCGCCCAGAGCACCGACCTGGAGCGGGTCGCCGCACTTGACCATGTGCAGACAACCACCGACATCGACGACGAGGTGTCTCTGGTGATGCTGAACACTGCGAATCCGCCGTTCGACGACGTTCGGGTACGCCGCGCCCTGGCCTTGGCGACACCGCTCGACGACGTTCGACAGGCCCTCGGCGGCTCGACTGCGGTTGCTGCCACCCAACGGTTCGCCCCCGACAGCCCGTACTTCGACTCTGGCCTCCGACAGATCGGCGACGCCCCCGATCGGGCGCGCACACTGCTCGGCGCGGTGTGCGCGGAGACACCCGAACGCTGCGTCGACGGGCGCGTCAGCGTCGAGCTGCAATTCCCGATCGAGGGCACGCCACAGACGGCGGTCGATGCATTGGTCGCTGGATGGGCGAACGCCGGATTCGACGTTGCGGTGCAACCGCTCGACGTCGCCGACCATCAGGCGCAGACCGCCCGCGGCGAGTTCAACGCCACCCTGTGGCGCCAGTTCGGTGCGGTCGATCCGTCCGCCGACAACGCCTTTCTGCTGTGCCGGAACATCGCCGATGTTGCCCTCAACTGGCCGCGCATCTGTGACCTGGAGCGCGACGCCGAACTGCTCGAGGCACAGGGATCAGCCGACCCGGGCGGGCGGGCCTCGGCATATCAGGCGGCGAGCGCCAGGATCACCGACTCGTACGCCTACGTGTTCCTCACCCACGACGAGTGGGCCTATTCGTTCGGCGCAAACGTCGGCGGTATCTGCGAACGAGCAGCCCCCGACGGCGCCGTCCTCGGCTGTGCTGCGCCCGCCGGGGGCACCTGGCTGTCGAGCCTGTGGTTCACGGGGTGACCGATCCACGCTCCGGTGAGCGCGATGATGGCCACCCGATGGTGACCACCGCTGGCGCTGAGCCCGACGCAGACGACGCTGCGCCGTCGAACGAGAGCACCGAGTGGGCACGCGCCCTCGTGGTCGGAATGGCGGCCTACGTCGTGTCCCGGCTCTGTGTGCTGGCCGGAGCTGCGGTGCGCTCGGCACAGATGGTCGTGGACGCCCGGGAAGATGGCGAGCCCGAGCCCGGTGCACTGTCGACCATCGCCGAGGTGCTCACGTCGTGGGACGGGCAGTGGTACATGACGATCGTGCGCGACGGGTATCCCGACGCCATCCCTCCAGCGATCACGTACGACCAGATCGAGGCGCGGGCTGCCTTCTTTCCGGTGTATCCGTGGCTCGTTCGGTCGGCCGACCTGGTGATTCCGGGCGGCGACACGATCGCAGCTCTCACGGTCAACTTCTTCCTCGGCGCGTTGTCGGTGGTGCTCGTGGGCATGATCGCCCGCCATCTGTACTCGGTGGGTGTCGCCGCCAGGGCGATGACCTTGTACGCCATCTTCCCCGGGAGCTTCGTGCTGTCGTTCGCCTACGCCGAGGCGACGCTGATCGTGCTCTCGGCGGTGTGCATGCTGCTGTTGCTCGATCGACGCTGGCTGCTGGCCGGCTTGGTGGCACTTGCCGCCACCGCCGCGCGGCCGAACGGCCTGGCGATCGTTGCGGCGTGTGCGGTCGCTGCATTCATCGCCATTCGTGATCGGCGTGATTGGACGGCGCTGCTGGCGGTGATCCCCGCGCCGTTCGGGTTCATCTTCTTCCAGTGGTACGTCGACTCGACCGCTGACGAGTCGGGTGCGTGGTTCCGAGTTCAGTCCGAGGCCTGGTCGGAAGGCACCAGCTTCGGGTTGACCGCGTTCACCAACACCGTCGAATTCATCCGCGCACCACTGGGTTCGCCGGCCAACGCCCTCACTGCACTGTCGTTGATCGCCCTTGCGGGCATGTTGTTCTGTGCCTGGCGCGTCCGCCTGGCGGCGCCGCTGTTCGCGTTCAGCGCAGTCGTGATTGGGCTGATGCTGATTCCTGAGACCGTCACCGCGCGGCCCCGCTTCTTGTTTACGGCGTTCCCGCTGTTCATCGCGGTTGCCGCCTGGTGGCCCCAACCGCAGGCCAGCGGCGACCATCATCGAGCGTCGTGGGATCGCGCCGGCTGGGACTTCGTGCTGGTGATCGGCGGCGCGGGCTTGGTTGCGCTGACCACGCTGTACGCGGTGTTTGCCGCAATCCCCTAGCAGCATGGCTTCGCCGGTGATCGAAGTGGCGACGCCGGTGATCGAGGAGCCGGCCGACAACACGCGCTGGCGTGACCGGCTCAGTTTGGCCGTGCTGGCAGCGCTCGCCTATCTGCCGGCATTGGCCAGCGCGCCGGGAAGGATGCCGGCCGACACCAAGCTGTACCTCTACCTCGATCCCGGCGGCCTCGTCAGTCGCTCGACTTCGACGTTCGAAGCCGAGCAGTTCGCAGGCTGGGTGCCTCACCAGCAGATCACCTACCTGTGGCCGTCGGGCCCGTGGTTCTGGCTGTTCGACACGATCGGCGTACCGGACTGGATTGCCCATCGGCTGTGGATCGGCACCATCTTGTTCGCCGCCGGCGCGGGTGCGAGATGGGCGGCGCGGCAACTGGGAATCGGTCCGATCGCCGCGCTCGCGGGCGCCGCGCTGTACCAATGCAGCCCGTACCTGCTGGCCTACGTGTCGCGCACCTCGCTCCTGCTGTTGCCGTGGGCCGGCCTCGGCTGGATCGTCGGCCTGACGATTCGCGCGACTGTGCGTTCGCGGGTCGCCGCACGTTCGGAGCCGAGCGATGCCGAGTCGATCGCTGGTTCGCCAGCCACTGCCGGCCGACGCAGCGCAGAAGATCACGTCGGCGTGGACGACGCTGCCACCGCACCGGAACTCGACGCCCCGCAGCGCTTCGATCGGCCGTCCTGGCGCGACCGGCTCAGCCCTTGGCGCGAGCCGGCGCTGATCGCCCTGGTGGTCGCCACGGTCGGCAATGGCAATGCCACCGCCCTGGCCTTGATCATCCCGGGCCCGGTGCTGTGGCTGGTGCACCTCGCGGCAGCTGGCGGGATCCGCTGGCGGGCCGCCTTGGCGATCGCCGTGCGTACCGGCATCGCGTGCCTCGTCGTATCGGCGTGGTGGATCGGCATGCTCCTGGTGCAGTCCCGCGTCGGTGCGCCGGTCCTGGCGTACTCGGAGACCCTGCGCGACGTGAGCCGCAACTCGACGGGTTCCGAGGTGTTGCGCGGCCTGGGATACTGGCTCTTCTACCAGCGCGACCTCGCCGGGCCGACCACCTCGGCCTCGTTCGACTTCCTGGTCAGCGCTCGGTCGATCGCCATCAGCTACGCGGTCGCGCTCGTCGGATTGGCCGGTCTGGTCATCGTTCGCTGGTCGCACCGCCGATTCGCCGCTCTGTTGGTGGCGGTCGGCGCGCTGCTTGCCGTCGGCGTCCACCCGATCGACGGCCCCTCGCCTCTGGCTGCGTTGGTGGTCGGCGACGAAGAGTCGACGCTTGCGGTCGCCTTGCGCAGCAGCACTCGGGCCACTCCCCTGTTGGTGTTGGGCTTGGCGTTCGGCGCAGCCGCATTGGTTGCTGCACTTCCCGGACGGGTACGCGGGCTCGGCCCGGCGATCGGTTGGCGACCGGTCGCGGCCGGAGCCATCGTGATGTTGGTCGTGATCAACCTGCCGTCGCTGTGGCGGGCCGAGCTCGTCGATCCGGCCATCGACCGCGACGCCGACCCTCCCGCAGCCTGGCAACAAGCAGCCGACGACCTCAATGCGGTGGCCGAACCGACCGGTGGCGGGCGCGTCCTCCAGCTGCCCGGCGCCGAGTTCGGCGCCTTCCGGTGGGGCTACACGGTCGATCAGCCACTGGTCGCCCTGGTCGATCGGCCACTCGTCACCCGGGATCTCTTGCCGCTGGGGTCGGGGCCAGCGATGGACCTGCTATACGCGCTCGACGACCGATTCCAGGAAGGGTGGGCCGAGCCATCGACCGTGGCCACCGTGGCCCGACTGTTCGGCGCCGACACGATCTGGGCCGTCAACGACGCCGCGTTCGACCGATTCCGCACCGCGCGCCCCGAGGTGGTCGCCGCGCTGCTCGCCGACCCCTCCTCCGGCCTCGGCACTGCCCAGCCCTACGGAGAGCCGGTCGTCAACCGCGGAGAGATCGCCACGCTCGACGAGATCGAAATCGGCCAACCGCTCGTCGGCGCCCCGATCGCTCCGGTGGAGCTGTTCTACGTCGACGACGTCGACGGGGTGATCAGAACCGCAAGCGGCGCGCAGATGCTGTCGGGCTCCGGCGACGGGGTCATCGATGCGGCCGCGGCCGGGCTGCTCGTGGCTGATGCCGTGATCAGGTACACCCTGAGCCTGTCGGACGACGATCTCGCCGCGGCGATCGCCGACGCGGGCGGCCTGGTGGTCACCGACTCGAATCGCGATCGCGCCCACCACTGGCGAGGGTCACAAGACGTCCACGGGCACACCGAACCGGGCGGTGACGCCGACGACGTCCTCGATCCAACCGCTGCGGATCAACGACTTGCCCCGTTCAACGACAGCGACACCGACCAACAGACCATCGCCATCCAGGAGGGTCCGGTCACCGCGACCGCCTCCTCGTACGGCGAGCCGTTCGCCTATCGCCCCGAGGATCGCGCCGTGATGGCCATCGACGGCGACCCCTCGACCGCCTGGGTGGTCGGCGATCGCGGCGACCCGGTCGGGCAGCGACTGCGTCTGAGTGTGGCCACCGACATCGATCCGGCCGCCACGCCCACGGCGATCAGCGTGCGCCAGGTCGCGCCTCCGCAGGGCGGCCGGGTCATCGATCGCATCACACTCACGGTTGACGGAACCGACCACAGCCAGGTCGACCTCGACGAATCGTCGTGGACTGCCACCGGCCAACAGATCGCCACACCGCCATTGCATCCTGGCACCGAAGTCGAGATCCGGATCGACGACGTCAGCGTCGGCGACCCTGCGCTCGCGGCATCGCGTGAGGGCGTCGGGTTCGTCGAGGTCGACCTGGGGCTCGGCCCCACCGTGGAGTGGATCCGTCCGCCGATCGACGGTCTCGAGCACCTCGACGACGCACCGGTGGCGTTCGTGCTCACTCGGCTCCGTACCGACCCCCTCGACGTGTGGCGTGCCGACCCCGAGCCGGCGTTGCAGCGACAATTGCAACTCCCCCGCTCGGTCGACGGCGGCGTCGAGCTGACCGTCCGCGCCGATGCTCGGGCGAGTGACGAGGCACTGGCCGGGTTGTTTGCCGACGGAGCCGCCGATCGCTCTCCCGGCGACGCGGTGGCCGTTGCGAATCGTCGGCTGCCCGGATCCATCGCCGCGCGCGGCGCTGCGGCCACCGATGGTGACCTCGGGACCGCATGGATCACCCCGTTCGACGGAGCGGTCGGGGCGTCGCTGCGCATCGACGGGGTGGGTCCGCTGGACGAGTTCGTCATCCATCAGCCGGCGGGGACCTTCTCGTCGATCACCCGACTGGTGGTCGACGACGGCCGCGTCACCCCGCTGGTGGTCGACGTCCCGCCCGCCGACGAAGCCGGGGCAAGTGTGGTGACGTTGCCCAGTGCCGTTGAGGGGACGGTGACCTTCACCATCGACGCAATCGAACCGACGACCACGATCGACCGCAGATACGGCGACGAGCGGACGCTGCCTGCCGCCATCAGTGAGCTCACCTCCGACGCCATCGGCGTGCGCCAGCCAGTCACAGCCACGAGTGCCACCATCGAGTGGGGCTGTTCACGCCCCGCTGTGTTCGAGGTCGATGGCACCCCGGCGCCGATCGAGTTCCGCATCGACGCCGCAGCCTTCGCCGCTGGCGCTGCGGCAGCGGCCACGCCGTGTGCACCACTCGACCTGGGCGCCGGTACGAGACGACTGGCGTCGGTCGATCGCGGTGGGACTGCCCTGACCGTCGACCGCGTGGTCGTCGCCGAACCTGGCCTTCCCACGATCGATCGACCACCTGCGCCGCGGGCGACGGTGATCGACGACGGCCCGCGACGACGAACGGTGGAGGTCGGCGCATGCCCCGAGGGCTGTTGGCTGGTGCTCGGCGAGGGCTACAACACGGCATGGGCCGCGTCGATCGACGGCGAACGGCTCGACGGTCCGCAACTGGTCGACGGCGGGTTCAACGGCTGGCAACTTCCGCCGTCCACCGACGCCGTCACCGTGACCCTGCGGTGGACGATGCAGTGGCCGGTGACGTTCGGCCTGGCGATCTCGGCGCTTGGCGTGGCGCTCGCTGTCGCCATCGCGATGTTGACGACTCGAGTGCCGTCGCTGCCGTTCCGTGCCCGACCGCGGCTGGTGCGCGCAGACGCGCCGCGTCGCCGCCGCCGCTGGCGCGGACCGACCTTGGTGGCCGCCAGCGCGCTGTTGATCTCGCCGTGGGCCGGCGCCGCCGCACTTGCGGTGTGGCTGCTCGGGTTCGGTCGCCGATGGCGCCGCGGACTGGAGGCGATCGGCTGGCTTGCGGCATCGGTCGTTGCCGTGTGGGTGTATTGGATCGAACGCCGCGACGCCCCGTTCCCCAACGCAGGCTGGACCACGGCGTTCGAGCATCTCAACACGCTGGCCCTCTTCGCCCTCGTGACGATCGCAGTGGGTGCGTGGTTTGGCGACGACGACCTCGGGCGTCCCGCCGAACCGACGCGTTGACCACGCCGTCGCAGCGACTCGTAGGATTCTTCCCCGATGGCGGACGGACGCCTGAACTATCTCCCGGCGCTCGATGGGCTCCGCGCGCTCGCAGTAACGGCCGTCGTCGCCTATCACCTGGGTTTCGGATGGGCGTCGGGCGGGTTCCTCGGTGTCGACCTGTTCTTCGTGATCTCCGGCTACCTGATCACCACGCTGCTGCTCTTGGAGCGCGCCGAAGACGGACGCATCTCGCTCCGCACGTTCTGGCTGCGCCGATTCCGTCGACTGGTACCACCGCTGGTGGTGATGATCGCGGCCGTCATCATCGCCACTCGTGTATGGGGCGTCCCCGAGCAATGGGCATCGGTGCGCGGCGACGCGATCGGGGCACTCACCTACGTGGCCAACTGGTGGTTCATCATCGGCGGCGAGAGCTACTTCGACACGCTGCTCGGCCCGAGCCCCCTGCGCCACACCTGGTCGCTGGCCATCGAAGAACAGTGGTATGTGTTCTGGCCGCTGGTGGTGGCCGGACTGTTGGCGTGGCGCTTTGGGCGACGGTTCGCCCCGCTGATCCTCCTCGCCGCAGCAGTTGCGTCGGCTGCATGGATGGCGGTGCTGTACAACCCGGCAGATCCGTCACGGGTCTATTTCGGCACCGACACCCGCGCACAGCAGTTGTTGATCGGCGCGGCGCTGGCGTGGGTACTGCACCGCCGCCGTGCGGTGTTCGGCGAGCGAACCGACGAGGGCCGCAGCGGGGTCGTCCCGTTGGTCGCACTGCTCGGCTTCGTGGCGGTGGTGGTGATCGCCGACGACCTCGACGGCTGGTTGTACCGGGGCGGGTTCCTCGCTGTGTCGATCGTTGCCGCCGTGATCGTGGCCGCCGTGTCGCGACCGGTTGTGCCGGCCACCATGCGGTGGCTGCAAGCGGCGCCGCTGGTGTGGATCGGTGTGCGCTCGTACGGGATCTATCTGTGGCACTGGCCCGTGATCGTGTTCGTCGGCCCGCCAATGGGAATCGAGTGGTCGCGCGGCCCACTCGTGGCGCTGCAGCTGGCCTTGACGCTGCTGCTCACCGAGCTGAGCCTGTGGCTCGTGGAGCGGCCCGCCCGGTACGGCCAGTGGCGGCCATCCAATCTGGTCGCCGGATGGTCGGTTGGGGCGATCGCCGCAGTGTTCCTAGCGCTCGTGGTGCTCGTGCCACCGGTCGGCCGCCAGCAATTGGCCGTCGACGCACTCGAGCCAGACCTGGCGGCGATTGCGGATCTCGCGCCGGTCACCGCCGCGCCACCCTCCACCAGTCCGCCGACCCCGCCAACCTCCGGGGCCCCGCCGACGACTGCGGACGACACTTCGCCGTCCGCCCAGAACACCCCGTCGACCACGGCGACACCCAGCACGAGTACAACGACGACCACGACCGTGCCACCAGGACCACGCAGCGTGCTGCTCGCGGGCGACTCGACCGCGATCTCCGTTGCCTACTGGCAAGACACCGAGCCGTTTCCTGGCTGGGCATGGGTCACCGCAGCCCGGCTGGGGTGCAGTGTCACCGAGGGAGTCACGCTCGACGCCGGCAGCTCCCAACCGTCGCCGACGCCCGACGAGTGCGCGTCGTGGGCCACCGACTGGGCCGAGTATCACTCCGCACTGCAACCCGATGTCGCGGTACTGATGAGCGGTCCATGGGAAGTACTGGACCATCGCGTCGACGGAGTCGACATCCGATTCCCGTCCGCCGAATGGGATCAACACGTACGCGAGGGACTCGAACGCGCCGTGTCAGTGCTCGGCGCAGGCGATACGCAGGTGGTCCTGCTCACCCTGCCGTGCATGGATCAGCCCGGACCAGGGCCGGGACAAGTCACGACCACCGCACGCAACGATCCAGCGCGCGTCGCGGGATACAACGCGCAACTCGACGTGGTCGCTGCTGCCAACGAGCACGTCGACGTGCTCGATCTCGGTGCCGTGTTGTGCCCGGACGGCGTGCCGATCGAGTCCACGACGGGAACCGACATTCGCTACGACGGCGTGCACGTGACGCCGGCCGGATCCGACCTCGTGACCGCCTGGCTGTTCGACGAGCTCGAGCGTCTCACCCGCTGAACGATCGCATCGACGGCCACGGCCGCGCCGAGCACGATGGCGATCTCGGCGGGGATCCGGAACCTCGGGATCCCGTAGAACGCAAGGATCACCACCACACTGAGTGACGCGGTGACCAGCAGCGGCCAGCGCGCCTGCCTGCTGGGCCAGCGCCACCAGCCGTAGGCCGCCAACGGCACCAGGAGCCAGTACTGCCACAATCCGATGCGGCTGGCCCATGGTTCACGGCCTTCGTTGGTGTTGAACTCGATCATCGTTTCGGTGTCCCACACGCTGAGCCCCCGTCCGAGACGTGCAGCGAGCACCGCCGGAACACGGTCGAGGTGGTCACCGATGTAGTCGAACGCGGCGTCGCGGTAGCGCTGCGAGCGTTGCGACTGGTCAAGACCTTCGGGCAGTTCGACCAGGTCGGCGCAGTTCAGGTCCCAGAACCCGATGCCTGGTCCTTGATACGTGGTTGGACAGTTGGCCCCGATCAACGTCAACCCGTCTTGGGTCGACAGCAGCGTGGTCTCCTCGAAGCGCACCAGGTTGCGGCCGACCCATGGCGCGATCACCAGTACGGCCGCAGCCCCGGCGAGCAGCAGATGCTGCACTCGACGTGCGGTCGGCACCGACTCGTCGTCGGAACGATCGATCAGTGCCATCGGCGCCACCACCAACGGGCCGAGCAACAGCAACTCGGCACGTGCGAGTCCAGCAAGACCGACCAATGCCCCAGCGGTCACCGCCAGCCAGGCGGTGCGCCGTAGGTCATAGACGTAGACCGCGAGCAACACGGCGACGACACCCGCAGCGGCGAACGTCTCCGACATCATCAGCCCGTCGTTCATCCACAGGTTGGCGTAGACCGCAGCAATGCCCGCAGCGAACAAGGCGATCCATCGATCGAACAACCAACGCGCGAGCACCCCCACGCCGGCCACCACCGCCGTGCCGTACACCGCCATCGCCAACCGTTGCGCAAGATACGGATCGGTGTTCGACCACGACACCGGAGCCAGGGCCACTGCGGTCAGCGGCGCGTGATCGGCGGCGTACTCGCCCGGAATGAACGGCTCGTTGAACCCGCTCCCGTTGGCGATGGTGACCGCTTGCGCCGAGTAATAGATCTGGTCGCCGACCACCGGCTCGTCGTACTTGGCACTCAGCACATAGAGCACTCGCCAGGCGCCGGCGGCCACGACGATGAGGGCGAACCACCAGCGAAAGGCGGCCCGGCTCATCGGAGGCGCAGGCGGGCGCCGAGCGCGGAGTACTTGACGATGCAGATCAGCGCGCGTACTCCGTCGCGCCAGCCGATCTTCTTGCCGTCGGCGTACGTGCGGCCGGAGTAGGAGATTCCCACCTCGTAGATCCGCAACCGTTTGCGGGCCAGTTTGGCGGTGACTTCGGGCTCGAACCCGAATCGATCCTCCTCGATGTCGATCGACTGAATCACCTCGCGACGAAACGCCTTGTAACACGTCTCCATGTCGGTGAGGTTGAGGTCGGTGAACATGTTCGACAAGGTGGTCAAGAAGCGGTTGCCCAGGCTGTGCCAGAAGTACAGCACGCGGTGCGGACGGCTCGACACGAATCGCGAGCCGTAGACCACGTCGGCGACCCCTTCCTCGAGTGGTCCCAAGAGCTCGCCGTATTCAGCGGGGTCGTACTCGAGATCGGCATCTTGGACGATGGCGTAGTCGCTGGTTACCTCGGCGAACCCGGTGCGCAATGCCGCGCCCTTACCCTGGTTGCGCTGGTGGAGAATCACCCGCACACGCGGCTCGTCGAGCGCGGCGAGAATCTCGCGTGTGCCGTCGGTAGAGCCGTCGTCGACGACGACGATCTCGGCGACCCACGGCGAGGCCAGCACGCGTTCAAGCAACTCACTAACGGTCGCCGCCTCGTCGTAGCAGGGAACGACCACTGAGAGGCATCGCCGGGGGGTCATGGAGATCGGACGATAGCCCGCAGTACCGTCTGCGGCGATGAATCGCCGGGCCGACCGCGCGGTCGCCGCGGTTCTCGCTGCGGTGTCGTACCTTCCGATCCTGCTCACCGCGCCCGGGCGGGTCAGCGCCGACACCAAGACCTACCTCACCGTCGATCCTGCGCGTCTGTTGTCGGGCGCGTGGTCGATGTGGGACCCATCGGTCGGGGCAGGCACGGTCCCCCACCAGAACGTCGGCTACCTGTTGCCGCTGGGCCCGTACTACTGGCTGCTCGAACGACTGGCTGCGCCGGACTGGCTGGCACAGCGGGTGGTGTGGGGCACACTCGTGTTCGCTGCGGCGTACGGCACGTACCGACTCTGTCGCTGGCTGCGTTGGCAGCCCGGCCCTGCGCTGATCGCCGCCCTGGCGTACGGATTCAGCCCGTACCTGCTGAGCTACCTCGCTCGCCTGTCGATCATCCTGTTCCCGTGGGCAGCGCTGCCGTGGCTCATCTTGCTCGTGGCCCTCGCCGCCCGAACGCGACGCTGGTGGCCGGCGGCAACGTTCGCGCTCGTGGTGGTCACGGTGGGCAGCGTCAACGCCACTGCGCTCGTCCTCGTGGGACTGGGTCCGGTGGTGTGGCTGGTGACCGACGTGGTGGCCCGACGTGTGGCATGGCAGATGGCCCTGGCGGCGGCTGCGCGCATTGGGGCCTTGAGCCTCGTCGTGTCCGTATGGTGGATCGTTGCCCTGCGCGTCCAGAGCGCATACGGCCTGCCGATCCTCGAATACACCGAGACGTATCAGACCGTCGGTGCAGCGAGCACGCCCACCGAGGTGCTGCGCGGGCTCGGGTACTGGTTCTTCTATGGCGGTGACCGCCTCGATCCATGGGTGCAACCGTCGACCACCTACATCGATCAACCGCTGTTGATCGCCCTCGGCCTGAGCCTCGCCGCGGTCTCGCTGCTCGGGTTGCTGCGCCCGGTGTTCGCCCGCGGACACGCAATCGTTCTGCTGTTCGTTGGACTCGTCGTCAGCGTCGGCGCAGCGCCGCTCGGCGAGTCGTCGGTGTACGGCGCGCTGTTCGAGACGTTCGCCACCGAGACCACAGCTGGATTGGCGTTGCGCTCTACGCCACGTGCCGCTCCGTTGGTGATCTTGGCGCTGGCGATGGGACTCGGCGCGGCCAGTCAGTGGCGACCATCGTCGAGCGCGCCACAACGAGCCCGACTCGTCACAGCCGCCGGAGCGCTCCCCACCGTCCTCGTCGTCGCGCTGACGATCCAGATGTTTCCGTGGTTCACCGGTTCGGCGACTTCCGATTCGATCCTCCGTGACGAGACGCTCCCCGACCACGTCACCGATCTCGCCGAATGGCTCGATGCGACGGGAACGGGGCGGGTGTACGAGCTTCCAGGTGCCGATTTCGGCAACTACCGGTGGGGTGGCACTGTCGATCCGGTCCTGCCCGGCCTGATCGATCGGCCCTACCTCGCTCGCGAGTTGGTGCCGCAGGGCGGTGCGGCAACCGCCGACCTCTTGGGGGCGATCGAACGGAGACTGTCCGACGGCTGGCTCGATTTCGACGCCCTCCAAACGCTCGCAGCGCTGTTCGCTGTCGAAACGATCGTCGCCCGCAACGACCTCGAACACGAGCGTTACCGGCTTGCCCGACCAGGACCGCTGTGGACCGACCTCACCGATGCCTTGGGTGATCCTGCCTACTCCGGACCGGCGACGACCGACGATCCCCAGATTCCCTTGCTCGACGAACTGAGCTACGCCCGACCCGACGCAGCACAAGAGTTCCCGGTCGTTGCCGCGTTCGACCTCGGTCCAGCCGCACGAGTACGTGCCGTCGAAGCGTCGTCGCCCACGATCGTCGCCGGCAACGCCGAGGCGCTGGTCGATCTGGCCGCGCTGGGGGCCCTCGACGTCGACCACCCCGTGTTGTATGCGGCCACGCTGCACGACCTCGCGCTCGACGGCGAGCTCGACCCAGCGATGCTGGGCACGTCGCCGCGCTGGGTGGTGTCGGACACCAACCGCAAGGAGGGCCGCCGGTGGTCGACGATCGGCTCGAATCTCGGTGCGCTCGAGGCTGCTGGCGAGTTGGTCCTGGACGACGACCCGCGGGATGCCAGGTTGGCCGTGTTCAACACACTCGACGGACAGCAAACGATCGCAGCACACCGCGGCGACATCGCCGACGTGCGCGCCAGCTACTACGGCAGCCCCGTGGTGTACACCGCCGAGGACGCGCCCTGGTTCGCGATCGACGGCGACCCGACCACCGCGTGGCGGGCGGGTGTGTTCGAGGCTCCGGATGGCCTGACCTGGGAGGTCGACCTGCGCGACCCCGCAGCCACGGACCAACTGACGCTGCTGCAGCCCATCACTGGGGCCACCGGGCGATTCATCACCGAAGTGCGGATCACCGTCGATCCCGAGAGCGAGAGTGTCGCGTCGGTCGACGTCGCACTCGACGACACATCGCGGAGCGTCCCCGGCCAGACCATCACCTTGCCCCGGGCCGACTACTTGGCACTGCGGATCGAGGTGCTGGCCGACAACCTCGGCAATCCGGGCTCGTACGTCGGGCAACCCGGGATCGGGTTCGCCGAGGTGTCGATTCCGTCTGCCGCGGGCGGGTCGCTCGTCGACGACCGGGTGGTGGTCGTTCCCGATCTGGACGACAACGCCGCGTGGGACGGAACGGCGCCGCTCAGCTACGTGTTCACGCGACAGCGCATCGACCCAGCGACACCCAACCGCACCGCCCCCGAAGGTCGGATGGCACGGGAGTTCGTGGTACCCGACGAGCGAACCTTCGAGGTCACCGGGCAGGTCCGACTCGACGCTGCCGCTGACGACGCGACGCTCGCCGTTGCCCTGGGTGAACCTGTTGTGGCCGTCGCCGACCGGCGACTTCCCGGCGTGCCCGCATCACGTGGGGCCGCAGCGATCGACGGTGATCCGACCACGGCGTGGCGAACCCCGTTCGACGGTGCGGTGGGAGCAGAGCTGGCGCTCGACGCACGCGGCAGGGCCGACGAGATCGCAGTGACTTTCTTGGCCGACGGTCGACACTCGACCCCGCTGGTCGTCACCGTGGTCGGCGCCGACGACCGCGCAGCAACCGTGGAACTGAGTGACGGCGTGCGCAACCCCGATGGCTCGGTGACCTCCACGGTCGCCCTTCCTGACTTACCGGGCCCGTGGGTACTACGCATCGACGGGATCACCGAGGCGACGACCCTGAACTACTTCTCGAGTGTGCCCCAGGTGCTGCCGGTGGGCGTCGTGCACATCGAGCTCGGCGCAACCGACGGGGAGGAGGCCATCGACCTCGGGTCGCCCACCGATCCCGCGGCAACGATCGATCCACGGTGCCGCGACGACCTGCTCACGCTGGACGGCGAACCCCTCCCCGTACGTCTCGACGGCACGGTTGGCGCGGCGCTCGATCGGGCAGCGCTCGACGTGGTCGCCTGCGATGTGCTGACGCTCACCGCCGGCGTCCACCGTCTCGACGCCGTGCCCGGATCGGGGTTCGACGTGGATCGATTGCTGCTCGCAGAGCCCGCTCCTGAACGCGACGCCGCCTCGGCGGTCGACGTGACCGTGCGCAGCGACAGCGCCACGAACGCACGCGCCGAAGTGGGACCGAGTCCGACATCGAGCTGGGTCGTGCTCACCGAGAGCTGGAACGAAGGGTGGACTGCCCGCCTCGATGGCGACGACCTCGGAACCCCTGTATTGATCGACGGCTTCGCCAACGGTTGGCTCATACCGGCATCCGAGACCGCCCGTACGATCGAGCTCGAGTGGACGCCGCAACGCACCGTGACGATCGCGTTGTGGTTCTCGCTGATCGCCGGCCTGGGCGTCGTCGCCCTGCTCGTCGCCTCGCGCTGGCGGGCGCGTGACGAGCGCGTGCACTGGCAGTCCGACATCGTCGATCGGTGGCAGTGGCCGCCGTCCTCGACCGTTGCGTGGGGAGCGGCAACGGGGGTCGTTGCACTGGCGCTGTTGCTCGTCGGCGGTGTCGCCGCAGCGGTGACTGTCGTTGCGGTTGCCCTCACCCGATGGCGGTGGTTTGCCCCGGCGATCGTCGTGGCGACGTTGGCAGTGGTCACCATCGGTGTCGCCGCCGATCAATTGCGCAACGGGTATCCGCCCGGTCCCGACTGGCCGAGCCGTTTCGCGTGGAGTGCGCCGTTCGCCTGGACCGCGGTGGCGGCCGTGGTCGCAGCCGTGCTTCGACGGCCGTCGATACCCGTCGGCGAGCCCGCCGACCGGTAGCGTCGCCGACCGTGCGCACGCTGATCATCGTGCCGACCCACGACGAGGCGGCGAACATCGAGACGATCCTCGATCGCCTCGACGAAGCGGTGCCCGACGCCGACGTGATGGTCATCGACGATGCCTCGACAGACGGCACGCGCGAACTCGTTCGGGCGCGGATGGCTCACGACGATCGGATTCAGCTGGTGACGCGGGAGACCAAGTCGGGTCTTGGCGACGCGTACTGCGAGGCCTTCCGCCGCGGCCTCGATGCCGGCTACGACGCGCTCGTGGAGATCGACGCCGATCTGTCGCACGACCCGGCCGTGTTGCCGACGATGCTCGCCGTCACCGAGCGCGGCATCGACCTGGTGATCGGATCGCGCTATGTACCCGGCGGCTCCGTGATCGGCTGGCCGCGTCGGCGGACATGGCTGTCGCGCTGGGGTAACCGGTATGCGGCGATCGCCCTCGGGCTCGCGGTCAACGACGCCACGGCCGGCTATCGGGTCTACCGCGCCAACGCCTTGCGCAGGATCGGTCTCGATGGTGTGCAAGCCGACGGGTACGGGTTCCAGGTGGAGATGACCTACCGCGCCGTACGCGCCGGAATGAGCGTCGTCGAGATCCCGATCGTGTTCCGCGATCGCGTCGCCGGCTCGTCGAAAATGCATCAGTCGATCGTGATCGAGGCGTTCCGCCTCGTCACGTGGTGGGGCCTACGCGACGCGTTCTCGCTGCGTCGCCGCGATCGCGCCTACCGCACCCCCAACGATCAGTCACAGGCGTAGATCGGCCTGTCACGCGAGCGCGGCGTCGACGGGCTGGACCTTCACCGTCGTGGGCACGGCCGGAACTCGTGTGTCGTCACGACACGGTGTCGTCGGACGGAACGGACGTACCGAAGAAGCCGAGCACCTGGGAGATCAGACCCTCGTCGGTGAACCGGATCGCGTCGACTCCATCGAGCATCCGGTCACCATCGGCTGACGTCATCGCCCACTCGAACCGTGCCTGACCGTGGTGATGATCGATCGGCGAGGCAAGGTCGAAGCGAGCGCCAGCGAACTGGGTCATCACGCCGTCGATCATGGCGGCGATCGCCTCGATGCCGACGGCCTCTGCGGCGCCATCGCAGTAGTAGGCGTCGGCGGTGTAGGCCGTTGCGGTAGCGGACTGGCGCTGGTCTGACGGTGCGTTCCATGCCTGGAAGTAGCGGGCGACGATCTCGTCGATGGAGACCTCGAGGGTGTTCATACTGTTCCTCCTGAGGGGTCGGGCGCTCGACCTGAGCGCACGGCCATCGTGCGGGCCGCACGTCAGGGCAGCAATGACCCGTCAGGTCACCGTCGGCGCCCCGGCGCTACGGCACCACGTAGGTCAGCTCGACGGAACAGAGCGACAAGCTGCCGCCCGTCGGATTGTGCTCGAACTTGATCTCCAGCTGTCCGTCGGGCTCGATCACCGTGGGCGTCACATCGCCTTCGACCACAGCGCCCTCGCCCGGGACGCCCTGCGTCGACGCGGTGCCGATGGTCTCGCTGGCGCCGACGAGCGGGAAGTAGCGCAGTCGAACGACACCGTTGAACGTCGCATCGTTGTCGGTGATGTTCGCCCGCAGGCCGGTGACCGTTGCGCCGACGGGCAGCGGGATGTTCCCGAACATCCCAGCGTTGTTCGTCTGGTTGTAGCCACAGCCAGCACCGGCGATTCGGGTGACGCCGGCGAGTCCGGCCTGGAAGCCCGCGGCGGTCACCACCACCTTCTGGGTCTTGGCGTCCTCGAGCGCGGCGAGACGCTGGTCGAGTTCGAGCAGTGACGAGTTGGTGTAGAAGCCAACCACGTCGAAGATCACATCGACCGAACCCTTGAAGTTGAACACCTTCACCGAACCCGTCGGCGACAGCTGAACGTCGACCTTGTTCGGGGCCGGTGGCGCACCAGGAGCGACGTTGAGGTTCGACAGCAGCGGTACCTCCGTGAGATCGCCCGGGTAGACCCGCACGTTCGACCGCTCCGTTGCCCCGACCGCAGTGACATTGAAGGCGACACCGACTGCATCGACCGGGATCGCCAACGGACCGGTGCACTCGCCGTTGGCGCCATGCACGGCGATCTCGTACACGTCTCCCTCACCCAACGGCGTTGCGCGCGGACCGACGTTGTCAGCCCCAGCGCGGGTATCGACGAGGCGACACCCAGCCGTGGGCACGAACGTCGCATCGTCATCGCCGGGCGACGCACCCGCCGTCCACGCCTGAGTGACGATCACGGCGGTCGCGACCCCCAACACGAACGCAGTGGCCAGCCAGGCCAACGTCTGCAACCTCACCGTTACTGACATCACAACCTCCTGTGTGGTCGACGCCCGGGTCGAACGTCGGTGGTCAGCGTGACACAGGATGGGGAGGAACGAGAACGCCCGCATTTGCTCCTCGCACGCGCGGTGTCGAGCGCCCGGCGCGTGCTCGGGTGACGGGTTGGGAAGGCGTCGCCACTACGTGCGGTGGGGTGGGTGGAGGGTGTCGCTCCAGCGGGACGGGTCGAGGTGGGTGGTGAGTCCGTTCCAGGCGGTGGCGGTGTCGGCGGTGTAGGTGTGTGGTTGGCGGAAGTCGTGGATGAACAAGGCGATCTCGCACAGGTCCCACCAGAGTCGGTACAGCGAGAGGGCACGATCATCGAGTCGGGTTCCCGATGACTGCTCGTAGCGCGCTCTGGCGGTTTGGTCTTGGTCGATGAGACTCCACAGATCCCGCTCTGGCGGGGCGAGGCGTGTGGTGTCCCAGTCGACGACCGCCGGTCCGTCAGCGGTCACGATCACGTTGCCGCGATGCGGTTCACCGTGGGTGATGACCGGCGCCGAGACGGAGCGGACTATCTCGGTGAGTTCGTCGTAGCGATCGAGTACCTCGACGACGGCGGAACGATGCTGCGCCAGCAGCAGGCGCGCCGGATCCGAATGGGGGCCGGCGCCCCATGGCTGGTCGAGGTCGGCCATCGCTGCGTGCAGTGCGTCGCGCCGCGGAATGCGGTGATCGTCGACGACCGGCGTCGCCTCCACGCCGGTCGACGTGCAGTGCAAGTCGACCAGTCGCGACACCACGGCGCGTCGTTCTTCGTCGCTGTCGTAGCGGCCTTGGGAGCTCGTACGACCATCGATGAACGGATAGACAGCGCACACGAAACGGTCGTCGATCACCTCGACCACTTCGCCGGCTGCGGTGGGATGCGGGGCGACGACCCAGTCGTGCCCGTTCTCATGAAGGGCCCGGGCGGTCGACAGCGCGGCGCGCAGACGACCGAACGCGGCGACTCGATTGTCGTGGTCGTCGAGGAGACGTGTATCCAGATCGTCGACGGTGACGAACCACCGTCGCGGTCCGTGGCTGGCGGTCCAGTGATAACTGCCGAACCCGACCGGCTGGTACTCGATCGCGTCGACGACGACGCCCCAAGCGTCAGAGACACACTCGACCACGGCTGCGTCGTCGAGGTCGTCCGGGCGTGTGAACACTCATCGATCGTACGCTCACATCGAGGAGCGTTCCCGAGCACAAACGCGCTGCGATGTAGCGGGTCTCACCTTGATTCGGTTGCGGCGGTAGCCAGCGGTGTGTCGTCAGATGACGTCGGGCGAACTGTCATCTCCGTTCGGTGACCGCAGCCCGGTGGTATCGAGCTTGCGTGAAGCGGGCGCCCCGGTCGCCGTCGCTATCGTTGGGTGATGGGGAGGACGTGGGTCGCGCTGTGTGCGCTGATCGTCGCCGCGTTGATGGTGGTGTTGGCTCCGGGCGAGCAGGCGTCGGCGTGTGACTGCGCGAACGACACCTCCACCGTCGCCGACAAGGTCGGCTGGTCCGACCTGGCGTTCGTCGGCGAGTTGCTGGACACCGGTTCGATTGATCCGCCCGTCGACGGCGGTCCGGAGGGTTCGCTCGATCTCGAGTATCGGCTTGTTGTTCGAGAGGCGATGAAGGGTGTCGAGGTTGGTGACGTTGTCACGATGTTCGGTTCGACTACGGGGACGTCGTGCGGGACCGCGGAGCTCGAAGGCCGAGGGCCGCTGTTTGCGGTACTCAGTTCGTCGACGCAGTTCTTTCGTGACGGTGTGGCGCGGTTTGTTGCCGACTCCAGTCCGCCGTGTCAGTTCCCGGTGAGTGTCGACGCGCTGCGCGCGCTCGACGCCCCGTCGGCGCCGACGTCGCGTGGGCCGGTATCGATGATCGTGGAAGGGCAGCTTGGCGAAGCGGAACTGATCGCCTACGACGATGCGGGTCAACCGGTCGCGTTTGGCGACCGCCTTGACCGTGCATCACGACCAGCTGTGTGTCCAGAGAGCGAGCGCTTCGTTCACGTGGAACAAACCCTGAACGTTGACGCGCCGGCACTGATCACGACGCGCGAGACCGCGACCTTGGAGGTGGAACGGCAGGCTGAAGTCGTCGGTCTCGATCCGTGGCTCGGGCGGTCGATCGTTGACGGCGTCGTCGATTGCCGTTCGGTCGACGGCGAGATGCTCACTGTGTTGATGCCGTGGGAGCAGTCGCCGCGTGAAGCAACGTCGATCGTGTCCATCGGATCGTCCGAGGGCGGCGTGCGTGCGGCGACGACAACGTCGCATGAGCGGTTGAGCGCGGCGCGCTTCGATCCTGGGTCTGGCGAGGTGATCGGTGTCCGCGATGGCGCAGTGATCCGGGTGTCGCCCGCTGCACCCGACCTCGAAACCCCGGTCGCGATGGTGGCTGACCCCGCAACGGAGCCAGGTCTCGATGCGATGTTCATCGAGCCCGACGGATTCGGCGGCTGGTGGATCGGGCTCGGCGATGGACAATTCACTGCCGAACGGCTGACCGTGCTCGCCCACGTTGGCCCCGATGGTGCAGTAGAACGATGGCCAGTGCGGCCAGCCGACTACGTGTGGAGGATGCGGGCGTCGGACGGACAACTGATCGGCGGCGGCCAGTCACTCACCCTGCCCGAGCTCGGAACCGCTACAACCGGAGCGCAGGTCACGTTGGAGACCCACGAGGTCCGGGGCGCAGATGTGCTGGCCGACGGGCGACGCATTGTCCATCCGGCCGACAGTGAAACACCCGAGGTGGCCGTGCTCGGTCGGGACGGTGGCACGGTGGTGCTCGAGGACTTGCGCGTGTTCGGTCGCGCAACAGCTGTGCCGAACGGCCCAGTTGCGGCGGCGCGCCCTACCGAGGGTCCGGAGCCGTTGGAACGATTCGACTCCGAGTGGATCGTCGCTGCCGGGTTGGGTGCGAGCGGGCCGTCGAGCCCGCCGAGCACGATCGACGGCGGCGCCGCCGACGCGGCGGACACGCAGGCCGACGACGAACAGACTGCCGTCGATGTCGGCGCAGGTGCCTCCGATGACGCCGAACCCATCACCTCACTGTGGTGGTTGGCGGCCGTGTTCGTCGCCGCATCTGCGCTCGCCGTCGGTGGCGGATGGCTCTTGCTGAGCCGACGCCGTACATCGAGGCCCTGACCGGGGTTTGACTTCCCTGGTGGTCTATCGGGAGGTGCTGAGCCAGATCACCACAACGGACCCGACTGCTGCGACCACGGGTAGGGGTGCGATCAACACGACCCAGTTCTGCGGAACTGAGCACAGCGAGGCATTCGCTCCATCAATGTGGCCACGGAAACTCAGCCAGTCCTGCACGATCGACGCAGGCCACTCCGCCTCGCCACACACGACTTCCTCGCTCGGCCCGAGAAACAAAACAACGGCGCCGACCAACACCCCCAGCGCGATCGCCCACACCGATGCGAGCAGCCGCAAGACCAGGGGCATCGACAGAACGTATCGCTGCGCCCAGCTCGGGCATGCTCACGTCGCGACGACGGTGCACGTCTATCGGCCACCGCAGCCTCTCGCGTGAGCACGTTTCCGAGTAGTTACGTGCACGCTGCATGTGCCGTGCTGCGTGGCGGCGGGAGGCCTTCCCGAGGCGATCGTTATCGTCGGTTCCGTTGTGCGTGAGCAGTCAATCCCCGGCGTGCGGTGGATCGGTGGCGGGAGCGGCGCAGGCAAGTCGACGCTCGCTCGTCGTTTCGCTGAAGAGTTTGGCGCCCGCGTCTATGACACCGATGAAGCCATGTCGGACCACGTCCGACGACTCGGTCCGCGCCAGGCGCCCCGGCTGGCTCGCTTCCTCGGGATGACGATGGACGAGCGATGGCTGTCGTCGCAGCCGGCCGAGATGCTGGAGTCGTTTCATTGGTTCGCTGGTGAAGGGTTCGATCTGGCCGTCGACGACTTGATCGAGTTCGTCGAGCACGGTCCGGTCGTTGCTGAAGGTTTCCGTCTCCTCCCCAGTTTGGTGGCACCGATGCTCGACGATGCGTGCGACGCAGTGTGGCTGTTGCCAACGCCAGGGTTTCGTCAGATGGCGTTCGAACGGCGTGGTTCACTATGGACGATCGCGGGCAAGACGACCGATCCTCAACGAGCGCTGAGCAACGTGCTCGAGCGCGATCGGCTCTTTACGGATCGACTCCGCGACGAACTGTCGAGTCTCGGGCTGACCGCCATCGAGGTCGACATCGGCGACGCCGAAGACACCGTCTACGAACGCGTCACAGAGCGACTTCGTCCCGTGATCGAGCAATAGGAGCGTGGCGGCCCGAGTCGTTGTGCCGCAGTGGGATGGTTGCGGTCCTGAGTTCAGTGGGTGGTGTTGAGCGATTCGCGAACGCTTGCTGCGTCGAGCGATCCCCGCCCGTCTTCAGAGGCTGCGACGTAGTAGGGCACAGCGGCGTCGAGCAACGGTGTGTCGGCTCCGAGGCTGCGAGCGTGCTCGCCAATCAGGAGGATGTCTTTGAGGAGAACGTCGATGGATGCGGTCGGGGGCTCGTAGCGACCCTCGATCATTCGAGGGCCGCGGAGCTCAAAGATGGTCGAGCTCGCGGTCCCTGCACTGATGGCGTCTTGAACCAGTTCGGGGTCGAGGTCCATGGCTCCGGCAAGGTTGTGGGCTTCCGCGGCAGCGAGGCCGTGGACTGCGACGAGAAGGTTCGCGACGAGCTTCATCCGCGTTCCGTTACCGAACTCTCCGAGGTTGAACGTCTGTCGACCGAGCGTGTCGAACACCTCGGCGAGACGCGCGAGCGCATGGGGCTTCCCGCTTGCGTAGAACACCAGTGTCCCGTCTGCGGCGTGTTGCGCAGTGCCGGACACGGGTGTGTCGAGCATGTCGATCCCCGCGGCTTCCAATCGCTGTCGGGCTCGTTCTTTGGCGGCGACCGCAAATGTGCCGAGGTCGGTGACCGTAAGATCTACTGCGTCTGATCCGGCCAGTTCTTGTACCACTGCATCGAGAGCTCCAGTATCTGGCAACGCCAGCAACACGACAGTGCTGCGTTGCGCCAACTCGCTGATCGACCCAACGAGGGGAACGCCAGCCGCGTTGGCAGCGACGGGATCTGGATCGAACCCGACAACTCGATGACCGCTCGATGCAAGGCGACGGACGATTGCACCGCCCAGCACCCCGAGACCGGCGACTCCAACCACGTGCTCCGGAATCGCTGTCATCATCGGATTGTTTCAGACTCCCAACACTCCCCTGCGCGACGCAGCGCGCGCATCACGTGCCGACCTCAACACGCGTGTCGATGGGCGGGGCGGTCACCTTCCCAGCGATCGACGACACGGCGTTGCGAGGCGTCGGCGTCGGCGGCGGGACCGGTGACCGTGGCAGGCTCGGACGATGGTTCGTGACTTCCGGTTCGGTCTGGCGATCGCGAACGGCTTCAGCGACGAGCCGGTGAAGGCCGCACTGGAGGCGGAGGCGTCCGGCTTCGATGTCGTGGTGATCGGTGACCACATCGGTCCGGAGTTCGCACCGATCCCGACGCTGGCTGCCATCGCCTCGGCGACGACATCAATTCGCCTCGGGACGAACGTCATCAACGCCGATCTGCGCAACCCGGTCCAACTCGCTTGGGAAGCCGCCACGCTCGACCGGCTCTCCGGCGGCCGATTCGAACTCGGTGTCGGCGCCGGCCACACACCCCAGGAGTACGCCGCCGTTGGTGTCGACCAGTACCCGCCGACCGTGCGCAAGCGCCGTCTGATGGAGTCGGTCGAGCTGCTCTCGGCGATGCTCGCCGGTGACACTGTCACCCACGCCCGAGAGTTCTTCGACATCGCGAACGCTCACGTGGCCGAGTCGGGCCGGCCGGTCCCGCTGCTCGTCGGCGGCAATGGAAGGGCGCTGTTGGAACATGCTGGGCGACATGCCGACATCGTCGGGCTCCAGGGTCTCGGACGAACGCTCCCAGATGGGCACCGCCACACCGTGCGTTGGACGGCAGCCCACCTCGAGAACCAGCTCGATCAGATTCGGGCAGGAGCGGGCGACCGGTTCGACGACATCGAACTCAGCGCCCTTGTCCAAGTCGTGGACGTCACCGATGACGCCGACGCGGCGATCGCCACGCTCTGTGACCGAGTCGACGGTCTCAGCGTCAGCGACGCCGTCGAGACCCCGTACGCCCTGATCGGAACCGTTGACGAGATCGCCGACAAGCTCGAACGCTGCCGCCAGCGGTGGGGCATCAGCTACTTCATCGTCCGCGACCACGACCAGTTCTCACCCATCACCCATCGACTGCGCTAAGGCATCACTACGGGGTCGCCCCGATTTCGGAGCGGTGCGTTCCGGCCCACCCACGCCCCGAGCTGCAACATCCCAGGGTGACGCCGTTGACTTGCGGGCCTCGTCCGGTGTCGTTGACCTGATGGCTGACAAGCGCTCCGATGATCACTACGTCGACCTTCCCGATGGCGTGTCGCGCGACGATGTAATGCACGCAGTGGAGCGCGCCGCGCACACCGCTGGCCTCTACATCTCGCACATCGGTGGCTATTCGCGGACCAAGTTCCCGAATTCGGTGCACTGGCACTTCAAGCGCAACCCGAACGAGCCCGGGGTACTCGACGCGACATTCTGGGACGTGGAGTCACTGTTCTGGCTCATGGTCCGCCACCGTGAACCCGCGTGGGTGCACGAGATGGTGCCGACACTCTTGCGCGCCTTGCGAGCTGAGACTCAACGCCTCACCGGCTCCTGAGCAACGTCGTGCTGACAGGGCGCACGATCGAGCACTCGAAGTCAGTAGTCCGGTGACGCGATGGCGGGCCGCTTCTATCGCTCGCAGTTCGTGGTGTCCGGGTAGTCGTTGTCGTTCCACATCTGCGTGAGTCGGTGTTGGACGCATCTCACGACGTCATTGGTGGCTGCGCCCGGCTCAGTGCGATCGTGCAGAACGATCGTTCCTCCGCTGTAGCGATCGAGCATGAGTTGGACTCGTCCTTGCGGCGCGTTGGCTTGGTAGATGACGAATGCCTCATCGCGCTGGACGATCTCCATCGGGATCGAACTCATAGCTCACTGCGAGTCTGACATCTCGGCATGCGACCAACGGCTCACGGCATTTGGGCGCCCGTCGTCGAGGGGCAAAGCAGAATGTGACGATGCTGACGACGGTGCTCATCGGGCCCGCGGCCGTAGGTAAGTCAACCATCGGTGCGATCTTGGCGCAGATCACGAACCGGGAGTTCGTCGACGTTGACGAGATCGGCGATCGGTACTACTCGGCAGCCGGTCAACCGCTTGATCTGTTCGCCCGACGCATCGAGGCCGATGGATTCTCACAGGCCCATCGCTGGTGGCAGCCCGCACGTGTGCGTGCGCTCGATGTGGTCGCTGATCATCGCGGTGCGGTGATCGCGCTGGGTGCGAGGTGGTCTACACCGATCAACTATCGCCGCGAGACATCGCAAGTGGTCTTGCCCGTAGATTGCGCTCGCCACCATCGCAGTGACAGTTCGTGTGACGTCGACAGTTGTCGCGCCGAGCGGTTTCGCGCGGACCGGCCGAGCACAGACGTGCCGCGAGCGAGCGGATTGGTAGTGGATGTCAACGGGTCGATACGGGCCATGACAGGAGCAAGCGCCGCGGCGCTGCGAGCGGGTGATCGGATCAGGTTCAATTCGCCCTTGTTCGATCCGGCCGGCGGCCTTGGTGTGCGTCCTCAGGGTTTCGCGGGCTTCGGAGGACCCGCCGTGTGGTTCGCTCCCGCGGGCAATCGCGCGGTCGACTCAACCAGGTGGAGCGGTCGTGCGTGTGCATCATGTGTCGGTGGGCTTGGTCGGCAGTGGTGGTTCCGGGACCGCGGACGACTTCGATGTGTTCTTTCGAAAGGAGCAACCGAAGATGGTCGCGGTGTCGCTGGCGCTGACGGGTGTTCCCGAGGTCGCTCGTGACCTCGCTCAAGATGCGCTGATCGAAGCGGCACGCCAGTGGGCAACCGTGAGCGAGTTGGATCGGCCGGGAGCGTGGCTGCGGCGCGTGACGATCAACAAATCGATCTCTTGGCAACGTCGCGAGGCGCGCAGTCGTGTCGCGATGTCGCGGCTGCGACCGAGAGTGGTCGATCCACCCGGGGAGCCGAGCGACGAGTTCTGGCGAGCGGTGCGCGATCTTCCATTGCGGCAACGCACGGCGATCGTGTTGCGCTACGTCGATGATGCATCAACAGCTGAAATCGCCGCCGCAATGGACGTCACCGACGGAACGGTGAAGGCGACGCTGTCGGCGGCGCGCCGATCGCTGGCACGCGTGCTCAGCGCCGACGCCGAGGCCGACGACGAGACCGTGGGGGGACGACCGTGAGCGGTATCGACGATCTCGGGCGACGCGAGGGTGCACTTGCGCGCGCGACGGCGGAGGCCGTGGCCGACACGGACACGCAACTCGCCGCGCTCCACGCAACGATCGCCGAAGGCCGTCATAGCAAGATGCGTCGCAGGGTGCTACTCAGTGTCGCTGCGTCGCTGATTGTGATCGTGGGGATCGGGGCAATTGCGTGGCAGGGCTCACGCGGCAACGACGGCGTACTCGTCAGATCCTCGATACAACCGTCGTCCGATGATCCGCCCGCGCCAACGGTCGAACCGCCGTCCCCGACCATTGAAGAACTGGCGCCGACCGCCAGCGATACGCCACCAGAGGACACCGACTCGGCCTCGACCGCCGACTCTGAGCCGCTGACATCGGCGGCCGCCTCCGACGCAGCAGACAAGGCCGCAGCGAGTGCCGAAGTCGTTCGTCCCGTGATCGACTCGTCCGTGTGCGAGTCGGTGTCGGCGTCCCAGTACGCCACACCGACCGAAGCGCCTCCGCCGCCCCTGCACGTGTTCGGCCGTCGGGTCGACAGCCCAACGCCGATCCAGGTCTTCGCCGATCCTGAACTCGGGCCGACCGGGCCGTTCGTGGCCGTCATCAGATACACCGAGCCGTCATCGGCAACGCCCGAACCGGGAGCACTATGGGACGCGGTGGACATTGGCGGCACCGCGGGCGTGCTGGCTGGGTCGCCCGACGGTCGGTTCGACATGGTGTGGGACCTGACCGATGCAAGCCAGGTCGTGCTTCGCTCGACAGGAATGGACAAGCCAGCGGTTGTGGAGTTCGCACGCAGCCTCGTTGCCCGCAACCCGACAGCCGCCGTGCCCGGCCTCGACACCACGAGCGACGCATTGGTCCTCACCGCTGAATCGATGAACGACAACGTGCGCGGCGCCCACAGCTCCTCACAATGTCAGCTGCCCAACGAGCACGGCTACTACGTCGCCGGGTCAGTGCGCGGCGACGCCGTGTTCCAATACATCGCCCTCATCGATCGAATCGACCGCCCCGATGACGTCGAGCGGCGCGGCGACGGGGTCGTCTATACCGTGTCCCGCAACGCGCCAGCTCTCGAAGCAGACGCCATCGAAGAGACCGGCCCAGACGACTGGCTAGCACTCCGTGCGCGACCGCCGCTGGGATGGCCAGAAGAACCACAGCACCGCGCCGTGTTCCTTGACCAATGGGAGTACGTCGAACTCCGCCCAGTCGACGGCGCCAGCACCACGCCACCATCGCCACTCGGACTGCAGATCCGCGTCGAAGACGGCGTCGCCTTCCTCGAGCTCGACTACTCAGCCGTCGCTGTCGACGATGGCGCCGAGTACAAATCAATCGAGCTCACGCCCGGCACCGGCGGCATGTCGACAGCGCGGGCAGGCACTCTCGGCGGCCATCGGATCGGGCCCTACGACGGCGGTCCGCTCACCGTGTCCGCGAACGTCAACTACACGACTTCGACGGGTGAGAACCTCCAGACCACCGGTCCCGTCGAGATCATCCTGCAACTCTGACCTGCGACCGGGAGACCGTCAGTTCGTGCCGGTTCGTTGCCGCTCACGGTGAAGCGATACCGGGTGGGTTCGTGTTGGGTGTTGCGGCAACGACGACTCCTGCAACATCCGCTTCAGCTCCGAGACAACCGTGGCGACGCCAGTTGGACGACTCCGCTGCCACGCTGAGATCTTTGCGGCAACGCGCCGCCAGCGACGTTGCGTAGGCTGACTCCCCGAAGACCCATGCGGCGGAGTCTCGATGATGCGCGAACCGCGCCTGTGCGAGCGATACAGCACACCCCGCCGAAGGCATCGGTGCCGTACGCGGTGGTCCGGATTCGTCGGCCACGCTGTTGATATGCGTGGCTTCTGAATCAGTTCAGCCCGAGCACGGTGACCAGCGCTTCGTCGATCGCCCACATCTCTTCTGGCGACAGCAGCTCGACTCGATCGCCAAGTCGCTGCGCATCGACAGCGCCGAGTTGCTCGACGAGCACACGCGTGCTCTCGCCAGCGACGTCGATCTCCGGACGGAATGACGCCGACCGAGCACTACGCGAGGTCGGCGCAACAATCACCACCGATCGAGGTAGGAGTTCGTCGGCTTGCACGACGACGCCGTACCGAACGCCGCGTTGCTCGTGGCCGACGCCCTTGGGGATCCGAATTCGGTAGACCTCACCGCGGCGCACGCAGCGACTCCATCAACGACGCGACCTCGAGCATCTCCGCGCGATCGGTCTCGTCGGCTTCGAGGTCGGCTGCTTCGGCCGCGAGGTCCTGGCTGTGGCGAAGCCGTGCCGCTGATGCGAGGAGCGAGGATCGGATGGCGTCAGATTGGGTGAGGCCGGTTGCTTCGAGTGCGCGGAGGGCTCGTTCAGCTTGGTCGTCGAGTCGCACTGAGATTGCCTTCGCCATTGCGCCAGTATGACGTTTCGTGATACAGCTCGCAACCGGTGAGTTGAGCGATACCGACCGCTAGGTCATCGATCGACCGCACCCAATCTGCCGTTCTGCTCGGCCTGATGTCGTGTTGGGCGAACGCTGATATGGGCGGGTTGTTTGCTCAACGCATGGGCGAACCGGGCTGAGATGGTTTGGACTTCGTGACGGGTACTACCAGCTGTGTTCGGGCGCTGGTCCGCTGCTGCGGAGACCGGTGATGATTGCGCGCTCGACCGGGAAGACGTGTCCAGTGCCCGTGAGCTCGAAGGGTTCGTGTATGCCGATCCCTGGTTGGGCAAGGAACCGTGGGCTGCTCCCGCGATGTGGCCAGGTCGCTCGATGCACAAGAAACGGATGGCAGACGTAGACATCCCCGGCCTGTCCCGTAGCGAAAGCAGAGGGCAGCTGAGCAATGGCTGGGAATGCCTCGGTCTGCTTGACATCGTATGAACCTCCGGCTTCGCCCATCGGTGCGAGCGTCGTGGGTACGAGAAGGTGCGAACCGATCTTGAGTTCGGTGGGGGCGTCATCGATACCGATGTCGCTGAACAGGAACAGGCACAGCAACCCCCGATCCTTGCTGTGCACGTTCACGCCCCACCCACCGTCCATCTCGAAGCTGCCATCGATGTGCCATCCAGCGTCACCAGGGTCAGTGGGACTTGGAAACCTGACCGCGACGCTGCCACCCACTGCACGTCGTTCGACATGACGGCCGGGCCCCAGCAACTGCTCGTAGATCTGCCACAGCCGCGGCTGGGACCCAGCCGAAGCGAACGCCGGCGTCTCGGGACACCAAAACCGCACCACCGGATGTATCCAGTTCGCGGGCTCGCGGATATCGACACCGGCATCCAGCAAGCTCAGTCGCAACTGACCCTGACAGTCCCCGAGGACGTCGACTGGCACGGCCTGTGGAACCCGTACGAACCCGTTCGCCACGAACTGCTCGATCTCCTCATCCCTCAGCAACGCATGCTCCCATCCGAACCCACCACATCAACCGCAGAAGCAGCCGCAGACGACGCCAACAACGACCCCATCACAACGACGACCACATTCGACCAACGGCGCGCTCCGTGCAACCGGCCGGCGGCTATGGGGGCGACGCCCGGCTGAACGGCACAACGAGGCGAGCGACGACCGCACGGCATTCGTCGACGAGCCATCGAGTCAGGCCGGCGCTAGCTCCGGCTGAGGGCCAGCGTGTTCCAGCTCGTTACCCATCACACAATTCTCACAGCACCCGCAGCTCGACCCGCTCGAGGTTCCTCAACTCCCGCCAATGAACAGTCCGGCGCCCACCCCATCCAGTGACACTCGTCTGACCCGGCGACTGTTTGCGCGAGATGCACGCCGACGACGAGCAGTTGAATTCATGGGCTGAGCACTCGGCGGCTGTCGAAGCGGATCGGCCGACGCCGCACATCGCGTCACACTCTGAGGGCAGCGGAGCGTAGGCGCAGCGCCTGAGGGCGCGCCATGGACCGCCAGGTGTGCGCCATCGAGGGTGCACGTTTCCGCGCAACGGTGCAGAGCGCATCTGTGCCGCTATCGAGCGGGTCGCTGGTGCGTTCGTAGCGAAGCAGTATCGAGCGGTCTGGTCTCGCCTTGTTCAGAGCCGGTCCGGGCATGGGTTGTCGTCCGAACCCCGGTCCGACAGTATTCGCCGCCGTGAGCGCGGTCATCGACGGGTCTGCAGGTCGAAGATTGACGCTGGCAGACCTCAGCGGAGCCGCGGACGACTTGCAATACAGCGCAACGCTCAGCGCTGAGACAGGCGAGTGCACCGTCGGTGTGTGGGAGTACACCAGCGGTCTCGCTGCCTTCGTCCGGTCACTGGTCGACGACTGGGCGGGGTTCGAGGGCGAGCGGACCTACGCCAGTATCGAGGGTCATCTCTCTTTGGTGTGCCGCCATGACGGCCACGGGACTGTGATCTGTCGAGTGACCATCGGCCAGGTGTGGCCGCCCGAGTGGTCAATGTCGGCGGACCTGGAGTTTGGCGCAGGCGCGCACCTGGAACAGATCGCAATCGACGTCGAGCGCTTCTTCCTCAGCAGCGCGTAGTGGTGTGGTGCGTGTCGTCTCGCTCGGATCGCCGAGTCCGCCAAGGAACGACACCAGTCGGTCTCCGCTCAAGCGACTCGTCGCGGCATAGGCGGACGGCCGAGCCCGAGCGGTATCACCGCGCGACCTCCGGTCGCGCATTCCCACGCACCTCGCCGAGCACCGTCGTGCCGAACTGGGCGGTTGCGAGCTCGTCTTGAGTTTGACGCTATGCGCTGCATCATCGACGTGGCTCAGCTGATCGTGGGAACTCGATCGCTGCAGGCGGGCCAGCCGAGGCAACATGGCGCGTGCACGACGATCACGTCGAAGTCAGCGACGAACAGGTCGCTGCGCTCATTGCGGATGAACTGCCCGCGTTCGCTGGGCGCGCCATCGCTGCCGTCCAGGGCGCCGGCACGGTGCATGCGATCTTCCGCATCGGACACGATGCCGCCGCCAGGTTTCCGCTCCGTCGCGTCGACCCGACAGACATGCTGCATCACCTTCGTCGCGAAACGGCAGCGGCCAGAGAGTTCTGGAGCATCAGCCCGATCGCAGCGCCGGAACCACTCCACATAGGTCGGCCCGGTCGCGGGTATCCGATGCCATGGACAGTCCAGTCGTGGCTGCCGGGAACGACCGCTACGCCAACGTCGTGCGAGCATTCCACGACCTTCGCACTGGACCTCGGTGAGCTGATAGGTCGGCTCCGTGAGCAGGACCCCGCCGGACGACGCTTCCGAGGCAGCGGCCGCGGGGGCGACCTCACCGATCACGACGACTGGGTGGACGAATGCATCCGCCGAAACGCCGACCTCTTCGACACCTCTGTGTTGCGATCGATGTGGGCTGGGTTCCGACGGCTGAGGCGCGAGGACCCCGACGCCATGTGCCACACCGACTTGATCCCCTCCAACCTTCTCGTCGGCGATGAGGGGGACATCGTTGGAGTCCTGGACACTGGCGGGTTTCAGGCCGCCGACCCCGCCGTCGACCTCGTTAGCGCCTGGCACCACCTGTCCGACGGACCGCGGCAACGGCTCCGCGCCGTGCTGGGCTGCTCCGATCTGCAGTGGGAACGCGGCAAGGCCTGGGCATTCCAACAGGCCGCAGGGTTGCCCTGGTACTACCGAGATACCAATCCGCCGATGGCAGACCTCGGCATGACCACGCTCAAGCGGTTGCTCGACGCCCGCTGAAAGCACCACCCTCGACTCTGCCATCGTCCCGCGCGGCATCGAGAGCCGGGCGAGACTTGCCGACCTGACAAGGAACCGCCACGCGCGGTCGCGACGAGCCGCACATATCGACGCCCACCGCATCGGCGCGCATTTCCGGGCGGGTCTCCGCGCACTCGATGTGCCGATCGGGTGCGGGTGCGGTGCGCTGACTTGAGCGAACGTTTCCGGGCGCTTCGCGCAGGGCCGGACGGTGTGCGACCGGCCGCAAGGCACTTGCGAGAATATGCCGATGACGGATCGGCCGCCATCGTCGTCGTGGGTCAGTCCGTCCCTCGCTGTCACGGAGTCACCGATTGACGGCGACGGCCTGTTCACGACAACTGCTCTCGACGTCGGCGACGTGGTTGTTCGCTTCGGCGGGTCCATCGTCACCGATGCCGGACTGCGGCAACTGTTCGCTGAGACCGAGGCGAGCGGCGGCTACGTCGACACCCTCGGGCTGAGCGCCGACAGGCACCTCGTGCTCGACGACTCGATCGCACGATTCGGCAACCACTCGTGCGATCCGACGGTGTGGCTCGATGGTGGGTACTCGCTTGCAACTCGTCGACGGCTCTCGGGCGGCGAGGAGATCACGGTCGACTATGCGACCTTCTCGACGCTGCCCGACTGGTCGATGCCATGCCGCTGCGGTGCGGAACGATGCCGAGGCGTCGTGACCGGCGTCGACTGGCGACTGCCAGCACTCCAGGTCGCGTACGGCTCGCGGTGGAGCGCCGACGCACGACGCCTGATTGCGTCGCAACGTCCGTGAACTCGAACGGCCGGTGAAGTGACCGGCGGCAGCGAATTCCGAGCACCTTGCTGAGCGCAAAGGTGCCGTACTGGGACAGATCGACGGTCGATCTCTGAGCGCGATTATCGAGTGGTTGTTGCAGCGAAGAGGTGTTGTCAGGTGGCGGATCGGCGGCCGGACCGAGTCCAGGCTTAGGCGCGTTGCCCATGGCCTGGGGCTACCTAGGATCGGTCGGGTGTCGCGCGACGCGACCGGCTACGAGTGCCCTGTCAAGACGGGCGAGCCGTGCCCTACGCTGCCGGCTTGCCTTTGTCACTCGTCGATGACACTGTGCTCGGTGGCGATCCGAGCCCACAGCGAACGCGGGCGCGGACCTACTGCTGGCACATCGCAACCACGCTGGTGGATTTGTCATCGAGCGCTGACGGATGAGCGTCACACCGACGCGGTGATGACATCACGTCAAGCTCGTTTCCGTCGGTAGACATCGCAACTTCGACGTACCATGTCTCCGGCGTTTGGTCGACGGTCGTGACGATCGCAACACGTGCCATCGCCGACGTCGTGTAGCCGGGCTCTGCCACTTGCCAGACCTCCACGGTCTCGCCGGGTAAGGCGCACACAGCGCCGCTGATGGTGCCACCACCCAGCCCAACGCAGGCTCCCCACACGCTTTCCGTCCGTAGGCATACAGCGTTCAACTGGTCCCACTCCTCGGAGACGCGACCGTTGACCACGACGGTGACTTCGGAGCGTCCTTCAAGATCGTCGGGATTGCCCGCCAATCCGGGAAGAAGCTGCGGGAGCGCCTCAGGCTGTTCAACAGGCGGCTGCTCCGGCTCCAGAGCAGCCACGAGCTCGTCTCCGACCAGGCCAAATGCTTGGCGAATCGCGATTGGGAGACGCTCGCCGTGCCTTGGTTCGAGCTGGTTCAGATACACATCGGTTGCACACATGCCTGCAAAGGCCACGTCGTCATCGGTGATGAGCGCAACCATGAGGACCTCGTCGTACGGCGCTACGGATTCTCCATCGCGACGATCGTGGGGTCGCGTCGTCATCACGACATCGACACTCGGATCAGCCATCGCCGCAGCGAGAGCGGGCAACGTCATACTGTCGATCGCCACCGACCGGACCGCCCGACCGCCAGCGTTGTCGTCGAGAGGTAGCTGCACATCCACGAGGGCCGCCTGGGTCCCCACCACGGTTTCCGCCAAGTGTTCTAGCTCAGCAGCAGCCGACTCCATCTCGGTCGTCATCTCTGAGTCGTCACCGATGACCCGTGACCATTCCGCTACAAGCTGGAGCACCTCGCCGAGAGTGAGGAAACTCCACTCGTCACTGACTCCCGGCTTCTGGCACAACGCCGCCTCCTGCGTCGAGGCCAACAGGTCCGTGGACGACGATCGGTCAACATCGGATACCACGCGGGCGGGGTCCGTATAGCTGTCTGACTCGGTAGTGGCTGGCACCGCGGTGGCCACTGGGATCGAAGTCGCGGCGACGTTCGGGAGAGAGTTCTGGCTTGATCCGTCGCTGGGCGACGTGCCACAAGCCGCCACCAGCAGCGCACCCGCAGAGACTGCAGGCCCCTTCAGCGCCAGTCTCAACGTAGCTCCTCCATCTGTAACGCATCAACTGACACGTAGCCACTGACCCCACCACCGGTTGAAAATGACTTTAGCCGGATCGCGAAGTCATAGCCGTCGTGGAATCGCGACAGGTAGAACGACGGTGTCACCAAGGTGTGGTAAGCGGACCCGTGGACCACCTGCGTTGTCTCACGGCGTATCACCCACGTGCCGAAAGCCGCTTGGTGGTTGGGGTCGTCGTCATCGAGGCGGGTCTGCCGATATGCACAGCCATTGTCAGACTGGTGGAAGTTTACGGTTCGCGCCCACACCTCGAGTTCTGCTTCTGTGTCGAACGACAGGTTTCGCTCCCGGACGCGGACTGAACCGCGATACGGTCCGTTTTGCCCGCTCGTGAGAACCCCGACTTTTTGCTGCACGTAGTAGTTGTCGTTGATGTTCGCAGGACGCCAGTCAACATAGCTATTGCCCTGAAAGGCGTTGGACGGGGCGGTCAGTCGAGTGATCGGCCGGTCACCTTCCACCTCCCAGATGCCAAGATTGGCGTACTCGAATCCGGGGTCGGCGTTCATAGAACGTCAAGACCAGGTCGGCTCCCCGCCCGCCAGCCAGTTCAACAGTGCCAGGTCGTCTTGGCTGAGTCCCATGGTGGTCGGAAAGATGCCGCGAGGCTGACAAGTTGTTGTACGCGACCATCCGGGCGAGTCGTTCACGACTCCCGCAAACGAGTCCCAGCGGCCACCATGCTCACCTCCGAGCGCATGCATCATCTCGTGCATAAACACCAATTTGAAACATCGACCATTGTCGGCAACCACGTCACAGTCTTCGTCGATGATGAGCCGGCCCTGCGTGTCGCTATGACAACTGAAACGACCGATCGTCCCGGGTGGGGATAGGTCCTGCTTGTCGATGATCAGCGTGTGCGGTCCGACCGTTCCAAAGGAGAACATCTGGCTGCCGTCAAAGTCGCGGGCAGCCTCGTACTGGCCCATTCCACCATCGTCCGGTATCGCCCGATAGCCACGTGTCTTCAACCCGACCTAGGACCGGCAGGGAGGATGTTGGTGGGTGCACTGGATGTGCGTGGGGCTCGATCACCGTCGAGCTGGCTGCGTAGGTTCGGCGTCGTTCCCGGCCTGGTCTGACTCGAGAACCGGCTGACACCTTCGGGCTGTCTTCAGTAATGACCAGTCGGCCGTGTTCGGGAACGGCACCCACCGGTCGGGCGACGGCCGTTGAGTTCGAGGCTCGCTGGAACGGTCCTCGATCGGTCTGGTCGCCGTCCCGGCAGGTGTCGTGCCAACCCTGACTCCTTCAACGTGAAAGGGATGGCAATGACCATCGTAGAGAACACCACGATCACCGTCACCGGCGGTGTCGACACCCACTCTGAGTTCCACGTCGCTGCTGCAGTCGACGCCAACGGCGGCGTCTTGGGCATCGACACCTTCGACACCACGACGGCCGGCTATCGCCGACTGGTCTCCTGGCTTGCCGGGTTCGGTGAGATCAGCTTGGTCGGTGTCGAGGGCACCGGTTCCTATGGGGCCGGCCTGACCCGTCACCTGACCGGTCGCGGCATCCGCGTCGTGGAAGTCGACCGCCCGAACCGCCAAGCCCGGCACCGTGCTGGCAAGTCCGACTCCGTCGACGCGATCGCCGCTGCCCGTGCCGCGCTCGCCGGAACGGCGACGGGTGTCCCGAAGTCGCGGACCGGGAGCATCGAAGCGATCCGCGTCCTCACGGTGGCACGGCGTTCGGCAGCTGATGAGTGGATCTCGATCATCAATCAGATGCGCCACATCGTGTTCTGTGCACCCGACGAGATCCGCGCCCGTTTCGTTGACCTGTCACCGATCCGACTCACTCGCACCTGCGCTGCGCTGAAACCACGCCGATCGTCAGGCGACATCGTGCGGTTCACGACCCTGTCCACGTTGCGCGAGCTCGGCCGCCGCGCCCTGTTCATCCGCGACCAGAAACGGAGCCTGGATGCGGAGATGCGCCCGCTGATCCAAGAGTTCGCACCTGCACTGCTCGAGGTCCACGGTGTCGGCTACGACACCGCCGCCAAACTCCTCATCGCCGCCGGCGACAACCCGCACCGACTCCGATCCGAAGCCGCCTGGGCACACCTCTGCGGCGTCGCACCGATCCCGGCATCGTCCGGCAAGACGCAACGTCACCGGTTGAACCGGGGCGGCAACCGGCAAGCGAACTCGGCGATCTACCGGATCATGCTGACCCGGATGTCCAACGACGAACGCACCAAGGCCTACATCGCCCGACGCACCGCCGACGGCAAGACGATGGGTGAGATCGCTCGCATGCTCAAGCGCTACATCGCCCGCGAGGTCTACAAAACCCTGCCGACCACGATCTGACTCTCGACTGGCGGTCGGAGCTTGGCTCGCCCGAACCGGCTCACACCATCAGGTTGTGCAACAACTGACCTGCCACCCGACCGCCCAACAGCGGAACCTCCGGTGACGCGTGGCTTGCTACGAGCGTGACCCCGACTGCGCTTCTCACGTCGGTGATGTCTCTTCCCTGTCGTGCCCGCTCACCCCATCACTTCGTGAACTCCCGGCGGATCTCAGACCCATCCGCGAGATCGAGCCACACACGGAAACCAGACCACGACTGAGCGACGACCTCATCGCCCTCGACGCGGGCGCTCACCCAGGCATCAGGCGAAGTCGGCAATGGCGGCGCAGCCCGCCACACCTCAACGGATCCACGCCGCCGGATCAGGTTCGCGAACACCTTCGGACCATCCACATAGTCGAACAACACGAGCTCGTCGCCATCGGCGCCGAGACGCTCCACGAGGACCTCCCGCACGCCACCCAGCGTGCCATGCCCCCGACCCTTGACATCCCTACGAGCTTCACTATGCGCAATGCGATTCGCTCGGTATCGTCCGCGGCTGAACCGCTCGCTCTCGTCCAGTAGGTACGGGCTGCGTGGCAGATCAGTCCTCCGCCCCACTGCGCTCGCAGGCCTCGGCGAGGCGAGCAGCCTGACGGGCGGCAACGGCGGTCCACGACAGACCTGCCGCGTGGTCGAGCGCAGCTCGCCCCATTCGCGCGCGACGCGCGTCGTCGGTGAGCAGGTCGGCGATCGTCGTGCCCATCGCCGCCGGGTCGTCGACGAGTGTGCCCGTGACACCGTCGATCGCCGCGCCGCGATGGCCCGCGATGTCGGTGGCCACACACGGGGTACCGCACGCGCCGCCTTCGGTGAGCGACATGCCCCAACCCTCGGCGTACGACGCACTGACGACCAGCCAGGCGGCTTGATACGCCGCGAGTAGCTCGTCGTCGGTCACCCGCCCGCGCAGTCGAACCCACTCGGCGGCGTCGCGGTCGGCCACCCATCGTTCGAGCTCGGCGCGATCGGGACCGTCGCCGATCACGTCGACGCGCAGCTCGGGGTGACGTGCACGGGCGATGGTCAGCTGTTCGAGCGCCAGCCGTTGCCGCTTGACGGGCGCAAGGCGTCCCACCACGACAACGTGCGGCGTTGCGCTGCGCAGCGCCTCGTCGGGGGCGTATCGCTCGTCGACTCCCGGTGGGATCACCGCCAGATGCGCCTCGGGGATTCCGATCTCGACGATTTCGTCCCTCGACGAGTCCGACAGCGTGTTCACGAGTGCTCGCCGATAGGCCCGCGGTGCCACTCTGGTCTCGTTCAACCGGCCCAGCGTGGCGATCGGCTCGGGGACAGCATCGGCCCACATCTCGCGGTGCACGTGGTGGAGCCACACGATGGACCGCTGCGGGCTCCACAACGGACTGAACCACGGCACGCCGTTCCAGATCTCGATCGTTGCTACATCGAGCGGTCGCCGCCCACGGAGACGTCGGTAGAGCTGCGCGGAGATCACTCGAGCGAACACGTCGAAACGCCCGCCGCGTTGAGTGACGTGATACCCGTGACGGTCCAACTCGCGGGCGACGTCGATCGTCGAGGTCCGATGGTCGATCTCGATGAGACCGGTCGCTGTCCAGCGGGTGAAGATCTCGTCGGCGTGGAGCTCCGAACCGCCCGCTTCGGGATCGTCGAGATCGCGCCAGGCAAACGACTCGATCCGCCGGATGCCTGCGGCCCGCAGCCGCGTCAACGCGGCGACAAGCTCGTCTGCGCCGCTCATCGGCGCACGCCGTTCACCGGTCGAGACGGCGCCACACGGTGTCGGGGGCGTAGCGCAACACGCCGAACACACCACGCAGCACGCCAGGCGCCCACACCACCGATTTCCCGCGACGCAGCCCCGATACGACCGCGTCGGCCACGTCGCTCGGGTCGATCGTGAACGGCACCTCGTCGAGCCCCTCGGTCATTGCACTGCGCACGAAGCCGGGCCGTACGGTGAGCACGCGCGCGCCGCTGCCGTGGAGGGCATGGTTGAGACCGGTGGCGAACGCGTCTTGGCCGGCCTTCGTGGCGCCGTACACGAAGTTCGACGCACGGGTGCGCACACCAGCAACGCTGGACAACACCACGAGCACACCGTGGCCCTGCCGGCGCAGTTGCTCGGCCACCGCCAATCCGGAGCTCACCGCACCCGCGGTATTCACGCCGACGAGCTCCGCGGCTGCCGCAGGGTCGTCGGCGGCATCCGTGCCGAGTTGGCCGAACGCTTGGACAACGACGTCGAGGTCGCCGGCGGCGTCGACCGCAGCAGCGACGACATCGCGGTGGGTTGCTGGTTCGCTCGCGTCGAATTCGATCGTCGTCACGGTCACCCCGTCGGGCAACTCCGGGAGCTGCGGATCGAGCGAGCGCCCCGCCAGCACGACGTGACGCAACGCGGGCGACGCCAGTGCCTCGACGATGGCCCGGGCGATGTCGCTCGATCCTCCGAGCACCAGGACGGTCTGTGGTTGTTGCACGGCGTTGTTCACGCCACCTCCTCATCGAGTAGCCCGAGGCGTCGGGCCTGATCACTGATCCAGTAGCCGCCGGGATCGGCTGCCCGACGTGCCGCTTGCCACTCGGCCAGACGTGGGTACCCCGTGCGCACCATCTCTGGCGTGGCATGAGCGTCCTTGGCGAGGTAGTGCCGACCACCGGCGTCGAGCACCTGCTCGTCGAGCGATCGCAACAGATCGGCCAGACCGGGGGCTCCGGCTGGAACGTCGAGGGTCAACGTCCATCCCGCTGTGGGGAAACTGAGCATCGCCGAGTTCGCCGGACCAAAACGCTTGAGCACCGCAAGAAAGCTGGCGTGACCGGACGCGACGACCCGTTCGATGACGGCGCGGAGCGCATCGATCCGGTCGTCGGGCACGACGAACTGATACTGCAAGAAGCCCGATCCGCCGTACAGCCGGTTCCAGCTGCCCACCATGTCGAGTGGGTGGAAGAAGCCGGTGATCGATTCCGGCGCGGTGTGATCGCGGGGTGCCTTGCGGTACCACAGCTCGTTGAATGCCCGCACCGCTGGCCGGCTGAGCACGTTCGGTCCGCCCGGCGGCACATCGAGCAGCGCAGGTGGAGCGAACGCCAGAGGATCGCGACGAGCTTTGCCGCTGAGGTCGTCGAGTCGGGCGTGATCGGCTCGGGTCAACACCGCTCGACCGAGGGAGCGACCCGTGGCCAAGAGATCGACCCACGCCACCGAGTAGCGCTGGTCGTCGACAGCCATGGTCTCGAGAAGGGCATCGAGGTTGTCCACCCGCTGGGTGCGCACCAGGCACCGACTGGTGTCGATCGGAATCAGATCGAACGTGGCGTCGACGATCAGGCCGGTGAGGCCCATGCCGCCGACGGTCGCCCACCACAGTGCGCCGTCGGTCGGACTGATCGACCGCAACGCGCCGTCGGAAGTGAGCAACGTAAGCCGGGTGCAGTGATGACCGAACGTGCCGTCGACGTGGTGGTTCTTGCCGTGGATATCGCTGGCGATCGCCCCGCCGACGGTGATGAACCGCGTGCCAGGCGTCACGGGCACGAAGAAGCCGGCAGGAACGATCTCGCGCAGAAGGTCGTCGAAGCTGACGCCGCCGTCGACGGTGGCCGTGCCGGTGGCCCGATCGAGCTGGATCGGCGCACGGCCCGGGAGCAGCCGGAGCACGGCGCCTCCGCCGTTCTGCGCCGGATCGCCATACGACCGCCCGAGTCCGCGCGGGATCGCACCACGCCCCATGTCGTCCGGCAGTACCGATTCGGGATTGGCGCGTACGGCATCGCCATCGAGTTCGACGACGCGCCCAACCGAGGGTGCGGTGCGCCCCCAGCCGGTCAAGGTCTCGATCGATGCGTCGGTGTCGATAGCCGTCGCCATCAGCACGCGCTCCGCATCAGTACGGCCACTCCGGCGCCTCACGCCCCGTGCGCTCCATCACCCGACCCAAGCCACATACCAGTGCGGCTTTGAGCGCAACGTTGCGCACGAACCACGGGAGCTGTGCGGCCTGTCGGCCGGCGTTGCTCCACCGGCCGGTGCCACCGAGGTCGGCGCGATAGATCGCCAGCGACCGCGACCGGCCGACGTAGCGAAAGCGTCCGCCGGCCAACAGCTCACGGACGATCGCCGCAGTGACACCGACCGACGAGAACGAGTCATGGATCAGCAGCGTTCCACCGTCGGCGACGCGCTCGCCCCACGATGCGATGTCGGCGCGTGCCGGCGCGTACCGGTGAGCGCCGTCGATGTACAACACATCGATGGGTCCGTCGACATGGCCGTGGGCGTCGTCGGAGAACATCCGCAGGTGGTCGACGCGGTCGGTCACGCCCGCCGCCTCGAGGTTTGCCAGAAACGCGGCGTGGTCGTCGTTGGCCTCGTCGGCGTAGCCGTCGATCTCTTGGGGCCCCCGATCGTTGCCGGCATGCGGATCGATGGCATAGATGCGCGCATCGGGCGGCGCAGCACTGGCCAAGACGATCGTCGACCGGCCGCGGAAGCTCCCGATCTCCACGATCGTGCCGCCGGCCGGACAGGCCACCGCGGCGTCGTACAACGCACCAGCCTGGCCGTCGGTCATCCATCCGTCGACGTCGGCGACGCGCTGGCGCACCGTGTCGAGATCGGGGGGCTCGGCAATCGACATGGCTGGCCAGGCTATGCCGCCGGCGGTGGCTTGCACCGGGCATGTCGGGCTGACGGCGCCGTCGGGCGGCCGTTTCACGTCATGCCGAATACACGGCGATGCCGTAGATCACCAGCCAGCACAGACCGAGCAACTGCAACGTCCGGTCGCTGGCGAACACTTCCTCGGGTGCCGCACCCTCACCGTTCTCCAACACGAGGAGATATCGAAACAGGGCGGCCAGCATCGGCACGATCGACAACTCGTAGAACGGCCAGTCCGACGTGCTCAGCGTGCCGGTCTCGAACGCCCACACGCAGTAGCTGATCAGCGCGCCGCCCATGCTGACCGCCAACAGGATCCGTAGGTAGCCAGCCGAGTACACCTCGAGCGTCGCCCGCACGTCGGCCTCCGCACCCACTTCGTTCAACTCTGCGTATCGCTTGCCGACCACGATGAACAACGAGCCGAAGGTGACGCACAACACGAACCACCGCGACATGGGCACGTCGACAGCCACCGCGCCCGCCGCAGCACGCAACACGAAGCCACTGGCGATGGCGATCACATCCAGCACCGCCACGTGCTTCAACCACACCGTGTAGGCGAGCTGCAACCCCAGATACACCACGATCACGGCCGGCGTCTGCCAGCGGCCGGTAGCAGCAGTCAGCCCCAACGAAGCCAACGCCAGTAACGGCACCGCCGCACGAGCCACCGGAATCGGCAGGTCGCCTGACGCGATCGGTCGCCGACACTTGGTGGGGTGGCGCCGGTCGGCCTCCACATCGAGCAGGTCGTTCCACACGTACGTCGCGCTCGCCGCGCAACAAAACGCCACGAACGTGACCAGAGTCGGCCACAGGTCGCTCCACTGATCGAGCACGCCAGCCGCTCCGGGCGCAGCGAACACCAGCACGTTCTTCAACCACTGCTTCGGCCTGCAGGCGCGTAGGAGCGCAACCGGCATCGACGTGGTCGACGTTCGAGGCGGAGCGGTGGTCACCACCGCAGCACGGTAGCGGCGACAATCCCACTCATCTTGTGACCCAATGGGCCTCGTCGGCGTCGGCCAACATCTCTCGGTCACCCGGCGAGTCGCCGTACGCCGTGAGGCGCACTGCACGGCGGCCTTCGTGGTGCTGGTCGAGCCACCCGTGCAGGCGGCGCACCTTCTCGGGTCCGCGGCAGTTGGACCCGGCGAGTTGCCCGGTGAAGGTGCCATCAGGGGCGATCTCCAGCTCGGTACCGAGCACGGCATCGATCCCCAGTGCGGCGGCGAGCGGACGGAGATAGATGGCGTACGAGGCCGACACGAGCACCGTGGTCGCCCCATCGGTCTGGTGGCGACGCAGCTCAGCGACGGTGTCGTCGCGCAGCCAGCCGTCGACGACCCGGGCAGCGAAGTCGCTGGCCATCGCCTCGACCGCCGCGGTCGCTCGGCCGGTGAAGGCGGCCTGGGTGGCCTGCGCCTTGAGCGTGTCGCGGTCGCGCCGCGCCGCAGCCGGAATCGTCACCCGAGCAGCGCGCGCCAAGCGCCAGCCCATCGTCGGCAGGCCGGCGACCTCACGGAGGAACGGCACGACGCAGTCGCGTGTGGTCAGTGTGCCATCGACGTCGAACGCAGCGATGTGTGGCGAGCTCATCGGTGGCGCGCCGGTAGCGACGCCAACATGTCCCAATACTCCGGCCAGCTCTTGGACACCACGCCAGGGTCGACGACCTCGACACCGTCGACCACCAGGCCCAGAAGGGCCAACGACATCGCCAGGCGGTGGTCGTGATGAGTGTCGAACCGGGCTGCGGTGAGCAGATCGCGCGGGCGGATCGTCAATCCGTCGTCGTCGACGGTGACGTCGGCTCCGGTGCGGTTGAGTTCCATCGCCAGGTCACCCAACCGGTCGCTCTCCTTGCCGCGGATGAACCCGACACCGCGAATATGCGTCGGGGTCACCGCCTGGGTGGCGACCACGGCCAGGGTCGGCACCAGATCGGAGATATCAGCCATATCGACGTCGATGCCCCTCAACGGCGTGTCGCGGCGGCGCATCACCACGGTGTCGTGCTCGCCGTGGGTGACGACGCAGCCCATCTCTTCGAGGAGCTCGACGAAGCGACGGTCCCCCTGCTGCGAGCCCGAACCGAGCCCACGAACGACGACCGCGCCGCCGACGATCGCCGCAGCCGCCAGCGGGTAGCTGGCCGACGACGCGTCGGCTTCGACCTCGTAGGTCCGTGCGCCGTACACGTCGGACGCCACGGCGATACGACGACCCTCCACATCGACGTCGCGCACCCCGAACGCAGCCATCACCGAGCGCGTCAGCTCCAAGTACGGCCGCGACACCGGGTCGGTCGACAGCCACATCTTGACGCCTCCGGGCACGTACGGACCGATCAGCATCAGCGCCGACACGTACTGACTGGACACGTCGCCTGGCATGACGATGGCGTCGGCCCCGCGCAGCGGTCCGTGCACGGTCACCGGAAGATGCCCTGCGCGTTCGCCCGGCACAACCTCTGCGCCCAGCGCATGGAGCGACTCGTGCAGCGGACCCATCGGTCGGGCGCGCAGCGGAGGGTCACCGTCGATGGTGGTGGGGCTGGGCACCAGCGCAGCCAGCGCGGTCAGAAAGCGCGATGTGGTGCCAGCGAGCTTGGTCGACAGCGTGCGTTCGGCGCTCGTGAACTCGCCGCCGACGCCGATGACGTCGGTGACGAGAACACCGTCGATCTCGTGGGTGGCGATCCCACAGCCGAGCTGTTCCAAGCCAGCGAGCATCGCTGCGGTGTCGTCGCCGGGAGCGATTCCTCTGATCTCGCTGGTCCCATCGGCCAGCGCCGCGCACACCAGCGCCCGGTTGGCCACGCTCTTCGACGGCGGGACGCGTACGTCGGCGATGATCGGGCCCTCGGCCGTGCGGACGCGCTCGACGTCGGTCATGACAGCGGATGCACCGCCGGACGGAAGCCGCGTGCGAGGAGCCCGCCGCGGAAGCGCTCGCTCGCAGTCTGGTCGACGAGCACCACGGCGACGCCGAGATTGCGCTCGGCCTCGTGAACCACCTCGAAGCTGGCGATGTTCACTTCGAGTTCGGCGGCCAACGTGAACACCTCGGCGGCCGCTCCTGCGCGGTCGGGGATCGGAATGCGCACTTCCGCAAGCGCTTCGGGGTGAAGGACGCGTGCCGGCAGATTGGCGCGCGCTTGGCGGGCGTCACGCAACCGCTGTTCCAGCGCCTGGCGATCATCCTGTTCGACGACCGCACGCAACGCGCTCAGTCGGTCGATGAGCTCGGACAGGGCAGCCACGATCGCTTCGCTGTTCTGTGCGCAGATGTCGAGCCAGATGTCGGGTGGGCCGCTAGCTACCCGTGTCATGTCACGGAACCCGCCTGCGGCGAGTCGCAGGAGCGCCGGGTGTTCTTCGGCGCGATGCGTGGCCACGCCCATCAGTGACGCTGCCGTCAGATGCGGCACGTGGCTCACCACGGCGACAAGCCGGTCGTGAGCCTCGGGTGCCAAGCCGACGACCTCGGCACCCAGCGTGCGAATCACTGCGGATGCCCTGGCGATCGTGTCGTCGCTCGTGGCGTCGTCGGGAGTGATCACCCACACGGCGCCGCTGAACAGCTCAGCAGCGGCCCCGTCGAGACCGTCGACCTCGCTCCCCGCCATCGGGTGCCCGCCAATGAACCGCGGGTCGCTGGCCGCCGCAACGATCGGAGCCTTCACGCTGCCGACGTCGGTGACCACACCTGAGGTTGCCGCAAGCGCGCGCTCGACCGCGTCCGCGCTGGCCATCACCGGCGTTGCCACGAACGTGATCTCGGCCTCCGGGTCGAGCCCGAGCTGGTCGACGACGTCGCGGGTGAGCGCCTCTTTGGCAGTGGTCTCGTCGGTGTCGTCGCCGGTGACCACCCACCCCTGGGCGCGCAACGCCAGGGCAATCGAGCCGCCGATCAGGCCGAGGCCGATCACGTTGGCACGCCGGGTGTCGCTCACGGTCCGGGAGCGTACCCCCATGGCAATGGCTGCACCCGGGAGTTGCCGCTACGACGGCGGCGCCTGCAACGCCACTGCCTCGAGCAAGCTGCGCCACTCCTCGATCCGCAGCTCACGGTGCTCCCCCGGCGCCAGGCGACGGTCGCTGAGCGGGCCGATGCGCGTACGCACCAATCGACGCACCGGATGTCCGACGGCCTCGCACATCCGTCGTACCTGGCGATTCCGGCCCTCGTGAATGGTCAACCGCAGCACCCCGGGCTCGGGTTGGCTGACCTTGGCGGGCGCAGTCACACCGTCATCGAGCTCGACCCCGGCACGAAGCGCCCGCAGCGCACCTGGCGCAACACGGCCTCCGGCGACCTCGGCGAGATACTCCTTGTCGAGGCCGTGCGAGGGGTGAGCCACCCGATTGGCCAATTCTCCGTCGTTGGTCAGCAGCAGCAGGCCCTCGGTGTCGGCATCGAGGCGGCCCACCGAGAACACGCGTGGCGAGGGAGGGACCAGGTCGAGCACAGTCCGCCGGCCGTGGGTGTCCTTGCTGGTCGTGATCACCCCAGTGGGTTTGTTCAACAGGTAGTACACCTGGTCGGGCCGAACCCCGATTGGGGCGCCGTCGACCTCGATGAGGTCGCGATCGGCATGCACTCGCCGTCCCAGCACGGCGACCTCACCGTTCACGGTGACGCGCCCGGCGGCGATCAACTCTTCACACACGCGCCGGCTGCCGAGACCGGTCTGGGCGAGCACCTTCTGCAGTCGTTCGCCGCGCTCGCCGTCGCCACCCAGCTGCTCCCACAACGGCGGCTCGACAGCGGGCGGTGTCACGGGTGCATCAGGCCGGCGGAGCGTCGACGTCGATCGACGGAGTGATCCGCAGTCCGTCTTCGAGCGCTTCGACCACCTCGGGCCCCGGAATGAACTCGGCGATCGGCGGCAGGTCGTCGAGCGAACGCAGGCCCAAACGCTCGAGGAACGTCGGCGTGGTCCCGTACAGGATCGCTTGCCCCGGACCGTCGTCGCGACCCAGCTCGGCCACGTACCCGCGCGCCTGCAGCGTGCGCAGCACGCCATCGGGGTCGACCCCGCGAATCGCGGCGACCTGGGCGCGCGAGATCGGCTGCTTGTAGGCGATGATCGCCAGCGTCTCCAACGCTGCGCCTGAGAGGCGGGCACGTTGGTCGTACAGCAGGAACCGCTCGACCCACGGAGCGTGATCGGCAACCGTCTGGAAACGCACGCCACCAGCGACGTGCACCAGCTCGAACCCGCGCCCCTCACTGCGGTAGGCCTCAGCGAGTTCGTCGCAGCACGCGTCAACCTCGTCGACGGGCCGCTCGAGCAGCTGGGCGAGCAGTTCGGTCGGCACCGGGTCGTGGGCGACGAGCACGATCGACTCGATCAGGGCGCAAAGCGTCGGTTCGGTTGCGTCGGTCATGGCCGGTCAGCCCTCGTAGGTGTCGACCAACACTGCGCTGCGATCGAACTCGTCGTCGGCGATCCAGGTGATGGCGATGTCGCCGAACCGTTCGGTCTGGTCGAGCTCGACGGCGCCCTGCTTGAACAGTTCGAGCACGGCGAGGAAGCGGACGATCACTTCGATGCGGTCGACGAGCGCATCGGTAAGACGGCGAAACGAGATCCGCCCGGCGCGTGGCAACTCGTCGACGAGTTCGGCGACGGCGTCGGCCACGGTGACGGTGATGGGAGTGACGTGATGCAGATCGACCACGGGGACGGGCGGTGGCGTAAGGGCACGGATCGCCGCGTTGCGCAGCCTGGTCAGGCTGGTGCCTTCGAGCAGATCGGGAGCGATGCCGTCGAAACGCTCGTCGGGACCGACCTGTCGCGGGAAACTCAGGTCGGCGTCGTCGGCGAGCGTGGCAAACACCCCTGCGACGTCTTTGAAGGTCTTGGCCTCGAGCAGGCGCGCCAGCAGCAGATCGCGCTCTTCCCACAGGGCCAGTTCTTCGTCGAGATCCACATCGCCCTGGTCGGGCAGGAGGCGGCGGGCCTTCAACTCGACGAGCGTCGCGGCGATCAACACGAACCCGGTGGCCACGTCGAGGTCGAGCTGCTGCATCCGCTCGATCTCGACGAGATACGCATCGACGATGGTCACCAGGTTGATCTCGTAGATGTCGACCTGCTCGGCGAGGATCAACTGCAGTAGCAGGTCGAAGGGCCCCTCGTACACGGGGGTGGCGACGTCGACGGCCATCGGCTTCAACTTACCGGCCCGGACCGGCGCGATCGGGGTATCGTCACCCGCCCATGAGCGCTCCCTCCCAGCCGCGGGTGCTGTCGTGTATGCAGCCCACCGGCGATGTCCATCTCGGCAACTATCTCGGGGCGCTGCGCAACTGGGCCCTGGGCCAGGACGATCGCGATGCCTTTCACGGCATCGTCGATCTCCACGCGCTCACGGTGATCGAAGAGCCGGGGATCATCGGTGCCCAAACGGTGGAGCTGGCAGCGATGTTGTTCGCCATCGGCCTCGACCCCGATCGGGCGACCGTGTTCGTGCAGAGCCACATCCCCGAGCACAACCAGCTCGGCTGGATCATGGAGTGCACGATCTCCTACGGCGAGCTGTCGCGGATGACCCAATTCAAGGACAAGACCGCCAAGCGCCAGCAGCAGTTCATCTCCGGAGGGTTGTTCACGTACCCGGCGCTGCAGGCTGCCGACATCGTGCTGTACGACGCCAACGAAGTCCCGATCGGCGACGACCAACGCCAGCACGTGGAGATCACCCGCGACGCAGCGATCCGCTTCAATCATCGCTTCGGCGACACGTTCGTGGTCCCCGAGGCGGTCACCCCCGATGCAGGAGCACGCGTGATGAGCCTGCAGGACCCATCGTCGAAGATGTCGAAGTCCGACGATTCCGACGCCGGATGCGTCTACATCGTCGATGAGCCCGGTGTGGTGTTGAAGAAGTTCAAGCGGGCGGTCACCGACAGCGACACCGGCGCCGACGCCGTGCGCTACGACCGGGAGGCAAAGCCGGGCGTGGCCAACCTGCTCGAGATCAACGCAGCGGTGACCGACCGCTCCCCCACTGCTGTGGCCGACGAGTACGAACAGTACGGCAAGCTCAAGGTCGATACCGGTGAAGCGGTGGTCGCCACGCTGGAACCGATCCGCGCCCGCTATCTCGAGTTGATCGACGACCGTGGCGAGCTGACCCGGTTACTGCGGGTGGGTGCCGACAAGGCTCGTGAGGTCGCCTCGGCCACCCTCGACCGCGCCCAGCGGGCCATCGGGATGCTGCCCGCCTGAACAGTCAGGCCGGTGTAACGATCGTCTCAGGCGTGGTCGGAGGCTTCCAGGTCGGGGTATGCGTCACCGTGGCCGGCGATCAGCTCGGCGGTCGCCGGGTCTGAGCCAGCAGCCTGCGCCAGCGCCGCACCGATCGCCTCGTGGTCGTAGTACGCGCGAAAGCGTGGGGTGATCGGTCCCACCACGGTGGCCGCCACCCGCTGGAACGTACCGAGCCCGCATTCGATCTTGCCCACGTCGTGGAGGATCGCCCCGGCGATCTCGGCGCGGGTTGCGCCGGGACGGCGCGCTGCAAACCTCCTGGCCACCGCCACCGAATGCCGTCGGTCGCGGTTGTCGAGTTGCACCCACAGCCGACGCTCAGCTGCGGTGAGGTGTTCGTCGACCCACACCTCGTCGTCGACCGAGGGTGGTGTTGGCGGGAGGGAGGTGACGAAGCGCGCGGCGAGATGCCAGGCCTTCAGCGGCGCCCTGAGCAGCAGCGACTCGGTCATCGCGCCGCAGCTCGCGGATGGGCGGCGCGGTACACGTCGAACAGTCGCTCTTGGCTGACTCGTGTGTACACCTGCGTGGTCGATATCGAGGCGTGTCCGAGCATCTCCTGCACGATGCGCAGGTCGGCACCGTGGTCGAGCAGGTGGGTGGCGCACGAATGCCGCAACACGTGAGGCGACAACTCGGCCGTCAACCCGGCGCGCCGCGCCCGCTGCTTCACGATGTTCCAGGCCGCCTGACGACTCAGCCGACCGCCGCGCTGATTGAGGAACACCGCGTCGGCGTCGTCACGCCGACGCCACCGATCGGGGACGAATGCCACCCGCCCGTCGGCGCCGAACCAGGCATCGAGCGCATCGGCGGCCGATCCCCCATACGGAACGATGCGTTCCTTGCTCCCCTTGCCGAACAGACGCACCAAACGCTGCTCGGTGTCGAGGTCGCCGATCGACAGTCCGACCGATTCAGAGATCCGCGCTCCGGTGGCGTAGAGCAGTTCCAGCAACGCCAGGTCACGCCGCCCGGCGGGATCGATCGGTGGAGTGGCGGCGAGCAACCGTTCGACCTCGTCTTCGGTGAGCGGCTTGGGCAGCCCGGCCGGCACCCGAACCCCTTCGAGGTCGACCGTAGGATCGTCGCCGCGGTGGCCTTCGACCGCGAGGTAGCGGTGCAGCATGCGAATGGCGGCCAGTTGGCGAGCGATCGTCGAGGTGGCCAATCCGTCGTGGCGTCGAGCATCGACGAACTCGACCAGCGTGGCCCGGTCGACGTCAGCGATCGACGTGTGCCGAGCAGCGAGCCATGCGACGTAGCCGCGCAGATCTCGTCGATAGGCGGCCAGCGTGTTCGCCGAACGGCCCTTCTCGGCCAGCATCCACGCCAAGAACTCCTCGACCTCGAGCGGGAGTTCGACAGTGGGTGTCACGGCGCACGTACGGTGCGCTGTTCGCCGTCGCCGGCATGCAAGGCACGCTCGGCGAGTAAGAGACCAGCGACCGACTTGGCATCGGCGATCTCGCCTGCGACCACCATCGCGACCGCGTCGGCGAGGGGTACCCGCATGAGCTCCATGTACTCCTCTTCGGGGCCCTGACGATCGTCGGTCACCTCGGAGCAGTCGGTGGCGATGAAGATCGAGGTCACGGAGTCGGTCATTCCAGGCGAGGGGTAGATCTCGGTGAGCAATTCCATCGTGCCAGCAGCAAGACCGGCCTCCTCGGCCAGCTCGCGATGGGCCACCGCCTCGGGCGACTCGCCTTCGATGTCACGCATGCCGGCGGGAATCTCGATCACGTTGCGCTCGTACGGTGGGCGGTACTGCGACACGAGCACGACGAACGGATTGCCTTCGGCGTCGAACACCACCGGCACGATGCCCACTGCCCCCGGTGAACGCACGATGTCGCGGGTGAACGTTGTGCCGTCGGGCGCTTCGAACTCCGCCACGGCGACGTGCCACACATAGCCCTGATGGGCCATCGACTCGCCGCGTCGGCGGAAGCCGGTCACGTCAGTGGTGCGTCGATCGTCTGCGGCGCCTCGGCCAACCCGGTTGCGTCGCCCGCGGTTGAGTGGTCGATGCTCGGTTCGGAATCGATCGACCGACCATCGAGTACGCGGCCAACCCCACTGCGGCGCCGCGCCAATGCGGCGCCGACGAACTCGCGGAACAGCGGATGAGGGCGATCCGGGCGGCTCTTGAACTCCGGGTGTGCCTGGGTGCCCACCCAGAACGGATGTCCCGGAAGCTCGATGAATTCGACCAGCCGGTTGTCGGGTGAGGTCCCCGAGCACCACAAGCCACCGGCCTCGAGCTGGGTGCGATACTGCTCGTTGAACTCGTACCGATGACGATGGCGCTCGCTGACCACCGGTTCGCCGTAGGCGTCGGCGACCTGCGAGCCGGCCGCGAGCACGGCGTAGTACGCGCCGAGCCGCATGGTGCCGCCTTTGTCTTCGATTCCTCGCTGTTCGAGCATCAGATCGATCACCGGGTGGTGGGTGGTCGGATCGAACTCGGTCGAGTTGGCGTCGGCCAAACCAACGACATCGCGGGCGAACTCGATGGTCATCGCCTGCAGACCCAGACACAATCCGAGACAGGGCACGCCTTCTTCTCGGGCGTACCGGGCGGCGGCGATCTTGCCCTCGACACCGCGATATCCGAACCCACCGGGGATCACGATCCCGTCGAGCTGGCCGAGCTGACCGTCGGCCAGTAAACCCTCGACGTGTTCGGACTGGATCCACTCGATTTCGGCCGCTGCACCGTGGTGGAAACCCGCATGCTTGATGCTCTCGACGACGCTGAGGTAGGCGTCGGGCAACTCGATGTACTTTCCGATCAAACCGATGCGCACCGGCTCGACCGCCGCCTCGACCTTGGCGACGACCTCTTCCCACGGGGCCAGGTCGGGTTGGGCATCGATGCGCAGCACGTCGCACACATAGTCGTCGAGACCTTCATCGTGCAGGATCAGCGGCAGTTCGTAGATGTTCTTGGCGTCGGCGGCGTTGACGACCGCCCGCTCCTCGACATCGCACAGGTTGGAGATCTTCCGCTTGAGTTCGTCCGAGAGCGGCGCCTCGCTGCGGCACACGATGGCGTCGGGTTGGATGCCTCGGCTACGCAACTCGGTCACGCTGTGCTGAGTGGGCTTGGTCTTCTGCTCCCCCGACGGTCCGATGAACGGCACCAACGTGACGTGCAGGTAGCAGACGTTGTCGCGGCCGACCAGGTTGCGGAACTGCCGGATCGCTTCGAGGAACGGCAGGATCTCGATGTCGCCGACGGTGCCGCCCACTTCGGTGATCACCACGTCGACGTCGTGACGAGCGACGCGCTCGACACGCCGTTTGATCTCGTCGGTGATGTGCGGAATCACCTGAACGGTCTTGCCCAGATAGTCGCCGCGGCGCTCGGCGGCAAGCACCGTCTGGTAGATCGATCCGGTCGTGGCGTTGGAGTTGCGCGAGAGGTTCTCGTCGATGAACCGCTCGTAGTGTCCGAGGTCGAGGTCGGTTTCGCCGCCATCGTCGGTGACGAACACCTCCCCGTGCTCGAACGGGTTCATCGTGCCCGGGTCGATGTTGATGTACGGGTCGAGCTTCTGCAACGTCACCCGCAGCCCGCGCGCCTTGAGCAAGCGCCCCAACGACGATGCCGTGAGGCCTTTGCCGAGCGAACTGGCCACACCGCCGGTGACGAAGATGTGCTTGGTCGCCGTAGGGGCCGACCCGTCGCTAGGGGGTGGGAGGGTCATCGCAGGGCCTCGCTCCGGGTGCACTCGATCGACAGCACGACGGGATCTCACCATACCGCGGTTGCCGCGCCGACCGGGGTACCCGTCACGAGAGCAACTCGCGGGCGTGCGATCGCGCCGACTCGCTCGCGGTGCCCGACAGCATGCGGGCGATCTCGTCGACCCGCGCCTCGGCGTCGAGTTCGTCCGCACTGGCGAATGTGTGCCCGTCGTCGATGCGCTTGGACACCGCGACCTGATGGTCAGCGACCGCAGCGACCTGCGCGAGGTGAGTGACCACGAGCACCTGGTGGTGATCGGCGAGCGCGCCCAACGCCTCGGCAACCGCCTGCGCTGCGGCCCCACCGATTCCGGCGTCGACCTCGTCGAACACCAGCGTTCCCGGCGGCTCGTCGCCGTCGATCGACAACACCAGGCGCAGCGCCAACATCACCCGCGCGAGCTCTCCGCCCGAGGCGACCTTGGCCAACGGGAGCGCTGGCGCACCCGGGTTGGCCGCCAGCAGGAACTCGACGTGTTCGCCCGGGCGATCGTGATCGTCGCGACCCACGCGGATCTGGAGTCGAGCATTCGGCATTGCCAGGTCGGCCAGGCGCGCCTCGACCGCAGCAGCGAGCAGGGGTGCCGCGGCGCGCCGGGCATGACCGATCCGATCGGCGGCGGCGCGTTCGTCGGCCAGCGCCGCCACCCGCTGCTGGTCGAGCTCGGCGGCCCGCTCGTCGTACGCCTCGAGCTCCCGTAGCCGCTCGGCGACCTCACGGTGGTACGCGATCACTGCGGCAAGGTCGTCGCCGTACTTCCTTCGGAGGTCGACCAGCTGTTGCCGCCTGGCGCGAGTGGCCGCCAGTTGCTCGGGATCGTCCTCGATTCCCTCGGCGGTGGTGCGCACCGACACGGCGATGTCGTCGAGTTCGGCAAGCAGCGCCAGCAGCCGTTGGTGGTCGGCAACGAACGGGGGCCGACCGTCGAGCTCCGACGCGGCCCCGCCGAGCGCGTCGCGTGCCGCATCGTCGGCGACGATTGCCTCGACCGCCGCCGCACCCGCTTCGCGGTGAGCGACCGCGTCGGCCAACGTTGCTTCGATCCGCTCGAGCGCCGCCTCTTCCTCGGCGTCATCGAGCCCGGCCTCGTCGAGTTCGGCCACCTGGTAGCGCAGTAGGTCGATTTCCCGAGCTCGGGCCCGCTCGTCACCGCCCAGTGCGGCGAGTGCGGCGTCGAGCTCGGTCAGGCGGGCGCGCGCCGCACGCAGCGGGGCCAAGTCGATCCGCCCGAAGCGGTCCAACGCAGCCCGTTGACTGTCGATGTTGACCAGCCGTTGGTGCTGATGCTGACCGTGCAGATCGATCTCGCCTGCGGCGAGACCCGCCAGCTCGGCGGCGGTTGCTGGCCGCCCGTCGACATACGCCCGTGATCGGCCCTCGGCCGGAACCACCCGACTGAGAATTCGCTCGGCTCCGTCGGCGTCCACGAGTCGCCCGTCGACGCGCGCCTCGTTCGCACCGTGACGCACCACCGAGCTGTCGGCACGTCCGCCGACGAGCAGTTCGATCGCTTCGACCAGCATCGTCTTGCCGGCACCCGTTTCGCCCGTGAGTGCGGTCAGCCCTGAACCGAGCACGAGATCGAGGCGTTCGATCACGCCGAGGCCCTCGAGGTGCAGCTCGGTGAGCATCGGTGCGGTCAGCGGTCGGTGAGACCGAACTTGGCCTTGAGGATCTGATGATAGCGGTAGGCGCCGAACCGGACGAACCTGGCTGTGGCCGCAGATGGCGTGCAGCGCACGACGTCGCCGTCACCGAGCTCGCGGATCGGTTGACCGTCGAGGGTCAGCTCGGCGGCTCGATGGCCCGTGACCTCCACGTCGACGGTCTCGGACGGGTCGAGCACGAGCGAGCGATCGAACAGCATGTGCGGCGACACCGGCGTGAGCAGAATGGCCCGGTGACGCGGCGACACGATGGGTCCGCGCGCCGAGAGCGAGTATGCGGTCGAACCGGTCGGGGTTGCCACGATCAGCCCGTCGGCGGCGTAGTAGGTGAACGGCTCGCCGTCGATGCGGGCCAGGAGACGCACGGTGTGTCCGGCTTCACCATGTTCGATCACCGCTTCGTTGAGCGCCCGACCGATGACCGTTCCATTCGCCGCCACGTCGAGCATCATCCGCTCGTCGATGCGCCACTCGCCGGCTTCGGGGCCCCGACGGAAGTCGTCGAGGGCGGCCACCATTCGCTCGGGTTCCACCTCGGTGAGGTAGCCGAGGGCGCCGAGATTGATCCCCAGGAGCGGCACGGGTGCGCCGTCGAGCAGGCGGACGCTGCGCAGCATGGTTCCATCGCCCCCGAGGCTGACCACCAGGTCGGCGTCGTGCAACGGCCGATCGGCACCCAGGTCGTGCAGACCAAGGGCATCGGCATCGTCGACGGGCATCCAATGGTCGACCCCTTGCACCCGGCACCACTCGACCGCTGCCTCGGTGCAGGCTCGCGACCTCGTTCGCTCGTGGTGCGCCGTGATGGCGACGTTGATCATTGGCCCAGCTCGGGCGCCCGAGCATGAACGAGGAACTCCTGGTTACCGTCCGCGCCGGTGATCGGCGACGACACCCATGCCTGGACACGGCATCCGGCTGCGTGCAGTGCGTCGTCGATCTCGGCTCGTACGCGGGTATGCACGGCAGGATCGGTCACCACGCCACGGCCTCGGTCGACCTCGGCGCGGCCGGCTTCGAACTGTGGTTTGACGAGCAACACCATGTCGGCGCCAGGCTGGCACAGTTGCACCAGCACCGGGATCACCAGGCGCAGCGAGATGAACGACAAGTCGCCCACGATCAGGTCGACTGGTCCACCGACGTCGTCGATCGTGGCGTGACGGATGTTGTGGCGTTCGAGGTTGATCACCCGTGGGTCGGCCCGCAATCGCTCGTGGAGCTGTCCGTGGCCGACGTCGAGAGCGACCACCGACGCGGCCCCGTGTTGGAGCAGGCAGTCGGTAAAACCACCCGTCGATGCCCCGACGTCGAGTGCCCGACGTCCCGCCACGTCGAGCGTGAACGCGTCAAGCGCCGCTTCGAGCTTGAGCCCTCCACGGCCGACGTAACGTGGCGGCGGGCCATCGACCACCAGCGCATCGCCCGGCGCAACTTGGCGCGCCGGCTTTTCGGCGACCGCACCGTTGACGAGCACGCGACGTTCGTCGATCAGCTCACTGGCCGCGCGTCGACTGTCGGCGAGCCCGCGATCGACCAGGGCAACGTCGAGCCGGCGGCGCACGGAGCGGGTCAGTCGCCGTCGCGGTCGGCGCGGGTGGTGGCGATCGGCGCAACACCCGACGTGCCGACGGCGTCGTCAGTCGGAGCCGACGCGGATGCCGCTTGCTTCTTGGCCGTGGTCGTCTTGGCGGTGCTCTTCTTGCTCGCCGACTTCTTCGCCGTGGACTTCTTGGCCGTCTTCTTCTTCGCCGTCTTCTTCTTGGCCAATGATTTCTTCTTGCTCGCTGACTTCTTCTTGCTGCTGGTCTTCTTGCTCGCCGCCTTCTTCTTCGCTGCGGCCTTCTTCTCTGCGGCTCCGTCGGCCGACTGCTCGACACGGGCGGTCAGCGTCTCGGCGAGATCCTCGAAGCGGTCCTCGAGTTCGTCGAACCGCTCCGACATCCAGTTGACCTGCTTGGACAGTTCGCGTTGGAATCCCTCGCTCCAACGATCGGAGGTCTCCTTGCTGCGCGACAGCAGCTCCTGCACCGCCTTGTCGGCATCGGCGCGGCGGACGTCACCCGCCTTCACCAGCTGCTTGACGATCGACTCCGCCTGTTTGCGGGTCATGTTGGTGAATTCGACGCCAGCGTCGATCAGTCGTTGAAGCGTGGACTTGGCCATGCCCGAAGGCTACTGGCGGACCGTGACTCCCGCCGAGAAGCGGCGGTCATCGCAGCACGGCGGCGGCAACGGCGGCCAGGTCGGCGACATCGAAGGCCGCCGTCACCTCGGAGGGGAGCGGCTGGTCGGTGGGAAGCACGCCGCTGCGTACCTGGGCGTACCGACACCCCAGTCGTGCGGCGAACAGTCCGTCGGTCTCGGGTCGGTCACCGACCATCACCACCGCATCGGCGTCGATTCCCTCGGGGGCGAGCAATTCGGCAACGATCAGCTCGGCCATCGTCGACTCGGGCTTGCCGGCGACGAGTGCATCAACTCCCGAGGCCGTTTCGACCGCGGCGACAAGCGCCCCACCCCCGGGCTCCGGACCGCGCGGGGTGGGATAGGTGGCATCGCCGTTCGTCGCGATGAGTCGTGCCCCCTCGCGCACAACACGCGACGACCAGGCGAGCCGCTGGTAGTCGAAGTTGCGATCGATCCCGACCACCACGGCATCACAGTGCAACCCATCGTCGTGGCCGTCGTTCGACACGGCGGTGGCGCCACGTTGCTCGACCGCCTCAGCAATGCCCGGGCCCCCGCTCACCAAGGTCCGCTGCCCGCGCTCGATCAACCGAGCAGCAGCCATCGACGATGACACGACGTCACCTCGAGCCTCGATGCCGATCGCCGCGAGAGCGGCCTCGTGCTCGGCGACGGTCGGCGCCGAGTTGTTGGTGACGAACACCACCCGCCGCCCCGCGGCACGCAGCGCCGCGATCGCTTCGACACTGCCCGGAATCGGACGGTGCGCCAGCCACACGACACCGTCGAGATCGCAGAGGACGACGTCGATGTCGGTGATCGCGGCCTCCACGGCATCGTTTGTAGCACCGATCGCAACGCGTGGGCCGCGCGGATGGCATCCTGTCGCCGTGCCTCGGTTCGACCCGTTTCCTGCGCTCCGTTACTGCGATCCCGACGTGAGCGACTTGATCGCCCCACCGTATGACGTCCTCTCCGACGCCGACCTCGACGAGCTCAACGCCCGCCACCGGTTCAACATCACCCACATCGACGTGCCGCGCGAGCGCGAGGGGCCCGACCGGTACGTTGCCGCAGGCCAGCGCATGCGTGAGTGGATCGACGCGGGAGTGATGGCCTACGACGACGCGGCGACCTTCACGTTGTATCGGCTGCGCTTTCGCGACTCCGCCGGACGCGACCGCGCCATCGTCGGGGTACTCGGCGGGCTCGAGGTGGTCGATCCCGATGCCGGCGGCGTACTCCCTCACGAACGGGTGACACCAAAAGCGTCCACCGATCGACTCGACCTCACCCGCGCCACTCAGGCCAACCTGTCGCCCGTATGGGGCCTGTCGTTGGCCAACGGCCTCAGCGCGCTGCTCGTTGAACCAGCGACGCCCGTCTCGGCGGTCACGGTCGGCGGGGTCGAACACATCGTGGAGCGCGTCGACAACCCTGAACGCATCGCCGCGATTCGTGAGTGCGTCGGCAGCGATGAGGTGCTCATCGCCGACGGTCATCACCGCTATGGCGTGGCCCAGCGATATCGCGACGAGGTGCGCGCCGCCACCGGCAGCACCGACAGCCCAGCCGAAGCCACCCTTGCGTTCGTCAGCGAACTCGTCGCCGACCAGCTCAGTGTCGAGGCAATCCACCGCCTGTACGCAGGCGTGACCGACGACGAGCTGGTCGCTGCGCTCGACACCCGTTTCGCACGCACGCCGGCCGACGATGGCGACGATGCCGGCGCCGATCTCGGCTCGGTGGTCGCTCAGATGGTCGAACCGCACCGCCTCCAACTGTGGCGATCGAACGGGCGGCGCGAGTGGCTGACCCCGAGGCCGGGCGCGTTCGACGATGTCCGCAGCATCGATGGCGCCTGGCTCGAGGATGCGCTCCGCGACGTCGAGTACGAGGTCAGCTATGAGCACGACCTCGATCGGGTGCGCGATGCGGTCGAGTCGGGCGGCGCGGTCGCCGGGGTGTTGATCAACCCGGTGTCGGTGCCCGAGATCGAACGCACGGCGCGCGAGCGGGCCCTGATGCCCCCGAAGTCGACCTACTTCACCCCCAAGCTGCGCACCGGCTTCGTGGTCCGCAGCCTGGCCTGAGCGTCAGCGAACGGCCCGCATCACAGCCTCGAGCTCAGCGTTGCGCCTCGAACTCGTCGAGCGAGGCCACCGCAGCGGCGATCGACCGTTCCACGCTGCGCCACTGTCGACGCCGGGCGACCGAGGCGGCAACGACCTCGGTCCGGCTCTGGGTGACGCCGCCACTGCGGAAGAAGCGGCGCTGCACCCGGCCGACCACCACAACGTGCACGCCTGCGGACAGGTCTTCGTGGGCGCGTGGTGGGTCCGACCAGGCGACCGGCACGCGTCGATCGCCGTCGGGTGTGGCTGTCGTGACGTCGAACTGCACGATGCAGCGGCCGTCGGGCAGCTCCCGCCGAACTGGATCGGTGGGGAGCTCACCGGCGAGCACCGCCAGATTGAGCGAAGACAGAGCAGAAGCGGTCATCGAAACCTCCATGGCACGCCGGGTGAGCCCGGCGGTTGCGTGGGCTGGGTACCAGCGATCGGTTCGATGAACGAACGAAGTTCGAACGCTACCGGCGGGATGTCGCGATACCCGTCTCGTCGCCTCCACACGCTGCTCTTCGCCGAGACGTGACCAAACCAGAAACTCGGGCATCGATGCGGAACGCGGCCGAATGTCGACGAGTTTGCTGAAGGTAATGATCGACGCCGCGCTACGTCCCACGAAGGACCGGCTCCTGCAACCGCTGGTCCGCAGCACCGTCGGTGCGGTGCACCCGCTCGTGTTCACCGCAGCGTCGCTCGGTCTCACCATCGCCGCTGCGGTTGCGGCGGCGGTCGGCGAACCACTCGTGGCCGTGCTGGCATGGCTGCTCGGACGGGTCGCCGACGGCCTGGACGGTGCCGTTGCCCGAGCCCGCAACCGTGCCACCGATTTCGGTGGCCTGCTCGACGTGGTCGGCGACACGATCGGGTACGCCGCGATTCCGCTGGGGATCGCAGTCGGCCTCGACACTCGCGCCGGCTGGGTCGTGGTCGCCGTGCTCCTCGCGACGTTCTACGTGAATGCAATCTCGTGGACCTATCTCTCGGCGCTGCTCGAAAAGCGAGCTCGTGATGCGGCCACGCCGACCAGTGTGGTCATGCCGCGCGGGCTCATCGAAGGCACCGAGACGATCGTGATCTTCGCCGTTGCGCTCGCCGTGCCCACTGCGGCCATCTGGGTGTTGGGCGCGATGGCAGTGCTCGTTGCGGTCACCGCCCTCGAGCGGGTGATCGTCGCACGACGGTGGTTGGCTCCATGAGCAAGATCTGGATTCAGCGGATCGTGGTGGCGGCGATCTGGCTCGGTGCCGTGCTGCTGTGGCGCCAGTACATGGTGTCCAACGACCTCTCGGCGACCGAAGCTGGTCAACAGTTCATCGATGCGGTCGGCGATGCGTGGTGGGGCATTCTCGCCTACATCGCCATCTACCTCGCCCGCCCGATCGTGCTGTTTCCCGCGTCGGTGCTCACGATCGTCGGCGGCTTGCTGTTCGGTCCGGTCGTAGGGGTGATCGTGGTGGTCGTCGCCGCCAATGCGTCGGCGATGATCGCCTATTGGATCGGCCGGTTGCTCGGACGTCCACCCGGGGCCAACACGCTCGACGAGGTGGCGCCCGACGTGGCCGCCGCCGATGCCTCGATCGCTCGCAGGTGGTCACAGCGGATGCGCGACAACAGCTTCGAGACCGTCCTGATCATGCGCCTGCTGTTCTTGCCGTACGACTTCGTCAACTACCTGTCGGGCATTCTGCGGCTCGGGTGGGCGCCGTTCCTGTTCGCAACAGCCCTCGGCTCGCTGCCGGGCACGGTGTCGTTCGTACTGCTCGGCGCATCGCTCGAACGGATCGACGACGGCCTCGGTGGAATCGATCCGGTCAGCCTCGTCGCCAGCGTGGCGATCTTCGTGATCAGCCTGGTGGTCGCCCGTGTGGTGCGCGCCCGTCAACGAACCGCCGACGCCCCCGAGGCCGCTCAGGATTCCGAGGAGCGCTCAACGGATTCGGCGCCGACAGACACACTGGAGACGACATGATCGGACACGACCCCACTCGCACATACCGCGCCGCCGTGATCGGCTCGGGCTCGGGCGGGCTGACCGTCGCCATCGGTCTGGCCACGCTCGGCCACGACGTGGTGATGATCGAAGGCGACCGCATCGGTGGCGACTGCACCAATGTGGGCTGCATCCCCTCGAAGTCACTACTCCACGCATCGGCGGCCGGCGACGAGAACCCGCTCGACTGGGCACGCGAACGGCGCGACCAACTGTTCCACGAGGAAGACGAGCTGATCGAGCAGTACCCCAACATCCATCTGGTCCGTGGGTGGGCCACGCTCACGTCGCAGCGCGATCCGCACGTCGTGTCGGTATCCACACCCGATGGAACGACCACGGCGGTGCGTGCCAACCACATAGTGATCTCCACGGGCTCGCGTCCGGCGACCATCGACGTTCCGGGTCTCGACCCGTCGTTGGTGGTCACCAACGAGGAGTTGTTCGAGCTGCCATCGGCACCGTCGTCGTTGGTGATCGTCGGCGGCGGCGCGATCGCCATCGAGGCCGCCACCGCATTCGCCGCCACATCGACCCGCGTCGAGATCGTCGAGCTCCAACCGCGGCTGCTCTCCACTGAGGATCCATTGATCACCGACACGGTCGAGGCAGCGCTCCGCGGCCGTGGCGTTGGCCTGCACCTCGGCACGACCATCGAGGGGGTCGACGAATCGACGGGGGCGCTGCAGCTCGCCGACGGTTCGAAGATCGATGCTCCCGAGCGCGTCCTGATGGCCATCGGCCGGCGCCCCAACACCAACGATCTCGAACTGCACCGGGCTGAGGTGGCGACCACACGCGGCGGCATCGACGTCGACGACTGGGGGCGCACGTCGGTCGACCGCATCTGGGCGGTCGGCGACGTCACTGGCACCTCGTTCACCACCCACGCAGCCGGTGCGCTGGGCCGCCGCGTCGTACGGGCGATCGCCTTCCCGTACGCACCGAAGATCGCCCGGCGTCGAGCGATCCCATCGGCCGTGTACGGCGACCCGGAGGTGGCGTCGGTTGGGCTTTCACTCGACGACCTCGCCAGGTGGGACGAGGCCGGCCGCATGCGTCTCGTCGTCCGCTACGCCGACGTCGACCGTGGCTTCACCGACGACATCACCCACGGCGTCCTCGTCCTCGACGTGCAGCGGTTCAACGGAAAGATCCTCCGTGCGGCCATCGCCGGCCCCTCGGCGGCGGACCTGATCGGCATCCTCACCATGGCGATCGACAACGGCATCGGCCTCCGGCGGCTGTTCACCATGGTCCACCCGTATCCGTCGCACGCCGAGGTGATCCGCGAGGCGGCCGACCGCTTTGCGGCGGCGACGCTCACCGATCTTCCCCGCCAGCTCGGTGCAGCGACGGCGAGCCGCGTGCGCCGCACCCTTCGACGAGCGCGCTGAGCGTGCCGTCCGTGCTGACCAGCGAGTTCGCCGGCAACACGGCCATCGGTGAGTTGGCCAGCAACACGGCCATCGGTGAGCTCTGGTCGCCACGCACCGATGGCGGCGTTGCGGTCCAGGTGATGCTGACCATTGCCGTGATCGCTGCCGCCGCGTGGGCGGTGCGGCGCGAACGATCGCTGGTGTTGTTGGTGGTCGGTCTGGGTCTCGTCGTCCTCGGCTGGTACGGGGTCCGCAGCCTGCATTGATGCGGTGGCGCAGTCGCGCGCGGTAGCGGTACGCGAGACTGCGCCGATGAGCACACGCCCGCTGCGCTGGGGCATCGCTGGAACTGGCGGCATCGCCACCGCGATGACCACCGCCCTCGGCACGATCGTCGACTCGCACGACGTGGAAGTGGTCGCAGTGGGATCGCGCTTTGCTGACAGCGCGGCAGAGTTCGCGGGGCGCCACGGCATCGCGCGACCACACGGCTCGTACGACGCCTTGTGGGCCGATGCTGAGGTCGACGTGGTCTACATCGCCTCGCCGCACAGTCACCACCATCAAATGACGATCGCCGCGCTCGACGCTGGCAAGCACGTGGTGTGCGAGAAGGCGTTCGCCATCAACGCACGCCAAGCGCGCGAGATGGTCGCCGCTGCCGAGCGCAACGGGCGGTTTCTGATGGAGGCGATGTGGAGCTGGTTCATGCCGGTATGGCACGACATCCGCGAGCGGGTCGCCGACGGCGACATCGGCGAGATCATCACGATCGACGCCAACTTCGCGATCGATGTGCCCGACCCCAACGGGCGACACCGGCGCCCCGATCTTGCAGGCGGCGCACTGCTCGACCTCGGGATCTACCCGCTCGCGCTCGCCCGATTCCTCCTCGGCGAGCCCGACGAGGTGCGCGCGCTCGCCAACCTGACCGATCAGGGGGTCGACGCCACCCTCGGTGCAGTGCTGCGCTATGAGCGGGCGATCGCCGTGCTCACGACGTCGCTCGAGGGCACGAGCGACTTGTCGGCGACGATCGTCGGTACCGGTGGACAGATCAAGATCGATGCCCCGTTCTGGTTTCCCCAGGCGTACACGCTGCGCCGCGGGGTGCAACGCCGAGACGTCAATCCCGATGTGCAGCGCGAGCGCCACGAGCTCCCAAATCGCGGTCTCGCTCACGAGGCAGAACACGCCACCGAACGGATCCGTGCGGGCGAACTGCAGAGCGACATCGTCACGTGGGCCGCGACCATCGCGGGCATGGAGCTGATGGATGAGCTCCGCAGCCAAGTCGGCGTGCGCTACCCGGACGAACATTGACTCCGTCCGCAACGTGACAACGGCCGGCGAATCCACGGCGGCGCCCCGCGTCCCGTTGTTCGGGGCCGTGGCGATCGGCATCGGCGGCATGGTCGGTGGGGGGATCTTCGCGGTGCTCGGGGTGGCCGCCGAACGAGCCGGCGGGGCGACACCCGTGGCGTTCGCCATCGCCGGCCTGGTGGCCGCGCTGACCGCGCACTCGTACGCCAAGCTGTCGGTGGCCTTTCCCTCGCCGGGGGGAACGGTGACGTTCATCGACCGGGTGTTCGGCGTCGGACAGGTGACGGCGTCGGCCAACGTGGTGCTGTACATGGGCTACGTCGCCACTACGGCGCTGTACGCCGCGGCGTTCGGGAACTACGCAGCCACGTTGCTGCCCGGCGAGTTCGTCAGCGGCGGAACGCTCGTGAGGGCATTGACGATCGTCGGCGTGGCGCTGCCATGGTTCGTCAACTTGGCCGACGCCAGCCTCATCGCCCGCACCGAAGGCGTGATCGTGGCGTTCAAGCTGCTGATCTTGCTCGTCGTGCTCGCCGCTGGGATTCCCTCGACCGAACCGCAACGTTTGGCGCCGGCAGAGTGGGCGTCGTTCGGCTCGATCATCGCGGCGGGGATGCTGATCTTCGTCGCCTACGAGGGCTTCGAGCTGATCTCCAATGCGTCGCACGAAATCGAGGCCCCAGAACGCAACCTGCCACGCGCCTATGCGCTGTCTGTCGGAATCGTCGTGGTGTTGTACGTCGGGATCTCCGTCGTCGTCGTCGGCTCGTTGACCGCGAGCGAGATCGAGCAGTCCGCCGACTTCGCTCTCGCCGAGGCGGCATCGTCGTCGCTCGGCTCGACGGGATTCGTGCTGGTCGGAGTGTCGGCCGTAATGGCCACCTTCTCGGCGATCAATGCCACGTTGTACGGCGCGGCGCGCCTCAGCTTCGAGTTGGCGCGGCTCGGTGAGTTGCCGAACTCGTTCCGACGACAGCCCTGGCACCAGCCGTTCGGGTTGCACGTCACGGCATTCGCCGGAGGCGTGATCGCCGTGGCGTTGCCGCTGGCCAGCATCTCGAGCCTGTCGAGCTCGATCTTCTTGATCGTGTTCGCCGTGGTCAATGCAGCAGCGTTCCGATCGGCCGACCAAATCGGAGCCCGCAAAACGATCGGCGCGCTGGGGTTCGTCGCCTGCGTCGGCTCGTTCACCGTGCTCACCGTGCAGAACGCGACCGACGACTGGCCGTCGCTGATCGCATTGGGCGCGCTCGGGGTCGTTGCATTCAGCTTGGAACGAGTACTGCGGCCGGGCGCTTCCGGCCATGAGCCGACGCGCTAGCCCTTACCGCACGCGTGCGCTACTGCGGGAATGTGCGGTGCGGCTCCCGCTTCTGGGAGATGAACCACCACGGTCATCAGCGTGGCGATGGCCGTGACCGAGCACCGCGTCGACCGCCATCCCAATACTCGACGGTTTGCACCGCCCAGAACAGCCCCACCGGGATCAATTCGAAGGCCTCGAGCACCAGAATCTGATGGCGCCACTCGTCGACGAGCAACCCAGCGACCACGACCACCACCGCAACGAGCACCATCGCGATCGCCGTGCCCGCGTACCACCAGCGATACGGGCGTGCGGCAGCGAACGCGTTGACCACGATCGCCCCGAACAAGGCGAGGAACAGCACGATCGCGGCGACGCCGTGGGCACGCTCGAGGAAGCTCTCCCGACCGATCGTGTACCAGCCGACGCCAACCGCCATGAATGCGACCGCGAAACCGATTCCCAGCAGTGCCGAGCGGTCGAGGCCGGGGGCATCGGCATCGCTGCGGCGCGAGGCGATCCAACCGATCACGATCGCCGCCGCTCCAGCGACGATCAACCCGGTCACGTTGTTGTCGATGAACGCCACCTGGTCGGGCTGCAGGATCGCAGCCGACGAGCAGTTGTCGTCGTCGTTGGGCGGCCGTGTCGGCACCACTGCCACGATCGGCGCCACCACGCCGGCCACATTCAGCAGCAGGTCCTCGATCTCTGAGCTCCCCTTGATGGCGACGAAACTGACGCCGATGGCGATCAACGCGCCGACGAACATCGGCTGTACCGGCGTGTAGTAGTACGCGCTCAACGAGCCCTGCCAGCAGTCGACCTGGAATCGTTCGAAAATGACCGACGCGAGCAGCGCCACCAGCACCACCACGATCGAGAGGCGCAAGTAGCGATAGGTGGCGACCGCGAACGAGACATCGTCGTCAGCCATCAGCGCCCCCTCCCTGCGTGATCAACCCGCCGCCCAATGTAGTTGAAGCGCTGCGTCGGCGCGACGACGCCACGCTCGGGCACCGCATGCACCGATGCGCCACACTGGGACGATGTCGGACAACTCCCCCTCGATCCAGACCGTCCCGGACGGTCCCTACCTGCTCACCGGGCCGACGGTCGTGCGCTCGGCCGACTACGTATACAGCGAGCAGGGCGAGCCGATGACCTTCGCGTTCGGCGAGCCCGACGCCGTCGACGACACGGTGGCGTTGTGCCGCTGCGGACAGTCGGCCAACCGGCCCTATTGCGACGGGTCACATCAGCAGCACGACTGGGATCCCACCGACGGCGACCCCGATGGAACCTACGACGACCGAGCGAGGGCCAAAGCAGGCCCCGAGGGCTCGAACTACACGATGCTCGACGACACCAAGTTGTGCATGCACGCAGGGCTCTGCGGCACCGCTCGCCAGACCGTGTGGCAGATGTTGCCCGATACCGCCGACTCCGAGGTGCGGGGCACCGTCGTGCGGATGGTCGAGAAGTGTCCCTCCGGTCGTTTGACGAACGTGTTCGACGGCACGGTGGTCGAGCAGGCGCTGCCGCAGGAAGTCAACGTCGTCCCCGGCGGCCCGCTATGGGTGACCGGCGGCATCACCGTGAGGCGCGCCGACGGCAGCGAGATGGAGACCCGCAATCGAGTCACCCTGTGCCGGTGTGGCGCGTCCGAACTCAAGCCGCTGTGCGACGGTTCGCACAAGAAGATCGAGTTCGAAGGACGCTCCTGAACGACCGGCGCGTCGATCAGTCGACTCGGGGCAGGAGCCTGATACCCAGGTCGTCCAGAATCTTCGAATCGACGGGCAGCGGGCTGTTGGTCAGCGGATCAGCACCCGATTGAGTCTTCGGGTAGGCGATGATCTCGCGGATGTTCTCTTCGCCCGCGAGGATCGCCACCAGCCGGTCGAGCCCGTAGGCGAAGCCGCCGTGTGGCGGTGCGCCATACTCGAACGGGTTGAGGAAGAACCCGAACTTGCGCTCGGCCTCGTCGTCGCCGATGCCGAGCGCCTGGAACACCTGGCGCTGCAGCTCCGGCTCGTGGATTCGGATCGACCCCGAGCCGAGCTCCCACCCGTTGAGCACCAAGTCGTAGGCCTTCGAGCGCACCTTGAGCGGATCGGACTCCAGGAGTTCGAGGTCGTCGGGGTGCGGCATCGTGAAGGGATGATGGCCCGGCTTGGGCCGACCGCTCTCACGATCGACACCGACGAACAACGGGAAGTCGACGACCCACACGAAGCGGTACGGCCCTTGATGCACCGGGGGTCGTCCGAGATCGTTGCGCAGCTGACCCAGCACTTCGCAGGTGGTCATCCACTCGTCGGCGACGATGAGCACCAGATCGCCGGACTCGGCGCCCGTGCGGGCGCGCACCTCGTCGGCCTCGGCGTCGGAGAAGAACTTGGCCACCGGGCTGTCGAGGCCGGCAGCTCCAGCGCCGTCGACGATCTTCAGCCACACCAGCCCCTTGGCGCCCAGCGACTTCGCCCGATCGGTCAGCTTGTCGAGCTGGTTGCGGCCGTACTCCCCCGCCCCACCAGGCACGCGGATGCCCTTGATCGCCCCGCCGTCGCCGGTTGCGCCAGCGAACGCCTTGAACTCGGTCTGCGCGAACGAGTCGGTCAACTCGACCAGTTCCATCGCGAACCGCAGATCGGGCTTGTCGACGCCGAAACGGTTCATCGCCTCGTGCCAGGTGATGCGTTCGATCTCGCCCGGTCGTTCGCCGGTGACCGCCTCGACCGCGTCGAGCACCGACCGCGACACGGCGTCGAGCACGTCGTCCTGCTCGACGAAGCTCATCTCCATGTCGAGCTGCATGAACTCGTACTGCCGGTCGGCGCGTAGGTCCTCGTCGCGCAGGCAGCGAGCGATCTGGTAGTAGCGATCGACGCCGCCCACCATCAGCAGCTGCTTGAACAGCTGCGGCGACTGCGGCAATGCGTAGAACGAACCCTGCTCCTTGCGCGACGGCACGAGAAACTCGCGCGCACCCTCGGGCGTCGACGGCACGAGCATGGGCGTTTCGACTTCCACGAAGCCCTGCTGATCCATCGAGTTGCGAATCGCGGCGTTCACCGTGGATCGGACGCGCAGGTTCTTCTGCATCCGTTCGCGTCGCAGGTCGAGGTAGCGGTACTGCAGGCGGATGTTCTCGTCGACTGCGTCGGCGCGCTCGTCGATGGGGAACGGCGGCGGAACGGCCTTGCGCAGGATCTCGACCTCGCAGTCGCCGATCTCGACCTGGCCGGTCGGCAGGTTCTCGTTGATCGTCCCCTCCGGCCGCTCGCGCACCACCCCGGTGATTCGCAGTACGTACTCGCTGCGCACGTCGATGTCGTCGTTGATCACACACTGGACGATGCCGCTGTAGTCGCGCAGGTCGACGAAGGCGAGGTGCTCGCCGTGTTCGCGGCGACGGCCGACCCAGCCGGTGACGCTCACCGTCGAACCGATGTCGCTCGCCCGCAGCTGGCCGCACAGGTGCGTGCGCAATGCGGTGGCTTGGGAGTGCTCGGGGGTGCTCATGAGGATCTGGATTCCCTGAGTTGGGCGGCGATCTCGCCGCGGGGGACAGAGCGCTGATCGCCGCCGAACAGCGGCTTCAGCTGGACGGTGTCGGAGGCCACCTCGTCGGCGCCGACGATCACTGCGGAGCGTGCGCCAGAGCGGTTGGCCAGCTTCATCTGGGCCTTCATGCTCCGGCCGTCGTAGGCCCGATCGGCGGTGAGCCCAGCGCGCCGCAACTCGGTCGTCAACGCCAGCGCATGGGTGCCGTCGACCACATCGACGACGAACGCGTCGAGTGGCTGTGGTTCGGACGCGAACACCCCCTCGTCGTCGCAGGCCAACAGGGTTCGATCGACGCCGAGGGCGAAGCCGACGCCCGGGGTCGGCGGCCCGCCGAGATCTTCGACGAGACCGTCGTACCGACCGCCGCCGCCGAGCGCATTCTGCGCCGAGTCGAACGTGCCGCCCTGGAATTCGAAGATCGTCCGTCGGTAGTAGTCGAGCCCGCGCACCAGTTTCGGCTCGATGCGATACGGCACGCCGATCTCGTCCAACCCGGCGCACACCGCAGCGAAGTGCTCGGCAGCACCGGCGTCGTAGAAGTCGGCGATCGACGGCGCCGCGTCGATCAGCGGTTGATCTTCGGCGCGCTTGGAATCGAGGACGCGCAACGGATTCTTGGTCAATGTTGCCCTGCTCGCCGCACTCAGCGCATCGCCGGCAGCCGTGAAGTGTTGCTCGAGGGCGGCGACGTAGCGGGCCCGATCAGTTGGCTCGCCGAGACTGTTGACGATGAGCTCGACCTGCTGCAGTCCGAGTGCCGCGTAGAAGTCCCACGCCAAGGCGATGACCTCCACGTCGAGCAATGGGTCGTCGACGCCAAGCACCTCGACGCCGACCTGCTCGAACTGCCGGTACCGCCCGCGCTGCGCCTTCTCGTGGCGGAAGTTTGGTCCGGAGTAGAACACCTTCCACGGTGGTGTCGGGCGGTGTTGAGCAAAAGCCCGACACACGCTGGCCGTGACCTCGGGGCGCAATGCGACGTGACGGTCGCCGTGGTCGGTGAAGTCGTACATCTCTTTCGACACCACGTCGGTGGCGTCGCCGATGCGCACGAACACGCCGTAGTCCTCGATGAGTGGCGTGCTCAGTCGCCCGTATCCGGCGGCTTCGACCGTGTCGGCGAACACCTCGACCACGCGCTCGAAGCGGGTCGCTTCGGGCGGCAGGATGTCGCGCATCCCGGGACTGGTCTGGAAGGTCGGCACGGCCGGCCAGGCTACCGGCGCGACCTGGTCCGGCTCCTGGAGGTTCCTGGAACTCAGGCGACGGGGGTGGCGGCGCCGGGCAGCAGGCGGTAGGCGTCGTACACGCCATCGATGCCCTTGATCGTGCGGATCACGGCGTCGAGATGCCCCGGGTGCGCCAGCTCGAACTCGAAGCGCATCTTGGCCACACGATCGGCGCCAGTTGCGGTGGTGCACGAGAGGATGTTCACGTGGTGGTCGACCAGTGCGGTGGCCACGTCACGCAACAGTCGCGAGCGATCGAGGGCGACCACTTCCACGCCGGCGACGAAGGTGTTGCCCGACTGTTCTTCGCCGTCCCACTCGACCTCGATCATGCGAGTGGCCTGCTGGGTCATCAACGACGCGGCGTTGGCGCAGTCAGAGCGGTGGACACTGACCCCGCGCCCGCGTGTGACGAAGCCGATGATCGGATCGCCTGGTACCGGCGTACAGCAGTTGGCCAGTGTGACGAGCACGTCGTCGAGGCCTTCGACGTGCACTCCGACTTTGGTGCGTTGTCCGGCCTTACGCTCGCGTCGGGGCCGGTCGACCGTGGCGGGCAACTGGTCGGTGTCGTCGCCCGAACTCATCGCCTTGGCGATGCGCTGGGCCACCGAGCGGGCCGACACGTGGTGTTCGCCGATCGCTGCCAGCAGGGCGTCGAGGTCGGTGTAGCTCAGTTCGCCGATCACCGAACTCAGCTGCGGCGACTTCCACACCTGCTGCACCGGCAGCCCTTCACGGCGCATCTCCGAGGTGAGGTCGTCGCGGCCGGACTCGATCATGTCGAGACGGCGCTCGCGGCTGAACCACTGCCGGATCTTGTTGCGCGCCCGCGGGGACGCAACGAATGCCAACCAGTCCTGCGACGGGCCGGCAGTCTCCACCTTCGAGGTGAAGATCTCGACGTTGTCGCCACTGGCCAACACGTGATCGAGCGAGACCAACCGCCCGTTGACCTTGGCGCCGATGCACGAGTGCCCGATTTCGGTGTGCACGGCGTAGGCGAAGTCGACGGTGGTCGAGCCGACGGGCAGGGTGATCACGCGGCCCTTCGGCGTGAAGACGTAGACCTCGTCTTGTTCGAGGTCGGTCTTCAAGCTCTGCATGAACTGCGCCGGGTCGGAGACCTCTTCTTGCCAGTCGATGATGCGGCTCAACCAGTCGACGTCGGCCGCCGTGGTCTGGCCGTCCTTGTATGCCCAGTGCGCAGCGACGCCCCATTCGGCTCGGCGGTGCATCTCTTCGGTACGGATCTGCACCTCGATCGGCTTGCCGGACGGGCCGATCACCGTCGTGTGCAGGCTCTGGTAGAGGTTGAACTTGGGCATCGCGATGTAGTCCTTGAACCTGCCGACCACCGGTCGCCACCGTCCATGGATGCAGCCGAGTGCGGCGTAGCAGTCCTTCATCGAGTCGACGATCACGCGCACCGCGACGAGGTCGAAGATGTCGTCGAACTCGAGGCCCTTGACGACCATCTTCTCGTAGATGCTCCACAGGTGCTTCCCGCGGCCGGTGACCTCGGCTTCGATGCCGAGCTCGTCGAGTCGCGCCCGCACATCGGCCAACGCCTTGGCCAGGTACACCTCGCGCTCGGGCGTGCGCGTGCTCACGAGGTGGTCGAGCTCGGCGAAGCGCTTGGGGTACAGCGCAGCGAACGAGAGGTCCTCGAGGTGTTGCTTGACCTCTTGCATCCCGAGGCGGTGTGCCAGCGGGGCGTAGATGTCGAGCGTTTCCTGCGCAATGCGCTGCTGCTTCTCCATCGGCATGGCGGCGATGGTCCGCATGTTGTGCAGCCGGTCGGCGAGCTTGATCACCAGCACCCGCAGGTCTTTGGCCATCGCCACGAGCATCTTGCGCATCGTGGCGGCCTGTTGTTCTTCGCGCGAGTCGAACCGGATGCGTTCGAGCTTGGTCACGCCATCGACGATCGCCGCGACCTCGGCGCCGAACCCACGATCGACGTCGTCGAGCGTGATCTCGGTGTCTTCCACTGCGTCGTGCAGCAGCGCGGCGACGACGGACACCTCGTCGAGGCCGATGTCGGCGACGATGTGGGCCACGGCCAGCGGGTGGTTGATGTAGCTCTCGCCACTCCCCCGCATTTGATTGTGGTGTGCCTCGGCGGCCACACGGTACGCCCGATTGATGGTGGAGATCGGGGCTTTGGGGTGGCGACGGCGGTACGAGGTGAGCAGCGGCCCGAGCTCGTCGGCCGACGTCGCCACCTGCTGGCGTCGCCAGGGCAGGACGCGCGACACCGTGCCCATCAGATACTCATCAGCGTCGTGATGGGTCGCTCGCCGAGCTTGCTGCGACCATTGAGGTGAGCCAGCTCGATCACGAAGCTCAACCCGGCGATCACACCGCCGAGCGTCTCGACCAACTTGGCCGTCGCTGCGGCGGTCCCGCCGGTAGCGAGCACGTCGTCGACGATGAGGATCCGCTCACCCGGGTGGATGGCGTCGCGATGGATCTCCAGTTTGTCGGAGCCGTATTCGAGGTCGTACTCCTCGCGCACGACCGCCCACGGCAACTTGCCCGCCTTGCGGACGGGAACGAAGGCCGCGCCGAGCCGGTCGGCGACCGGAGCGGCGAAGATGAAGCCGCGCGACTCGACACCGACGACGCGATCGACCGGCTGCCCCTCGGTTGCAGCGACGAGTCCGTCGATCGCTGCGCGGAACGCCGAGCCATCGCCGATCAGCGGCGTGATGTCGCGGAAAGTGACGCCGGGATCGGGGTAGTCGACGATGTCGCGGACGTATTCACGGAGCGACTCGTACCCGGCTGCCATGTTCCGAGGATATCGCCGGGGCTATTCAGCGACGCTTCTTCTTGCGCGGACGCGGCGGGTGCGTGAGCAGACGGTCGGCGCCCTTCGACACCGCTGCCGTGGTCGCCGCTACCGGCTCGGCAGCCGGAGCGTCGTCGGCGGACTCGTCGTCGATGTCGTCTTCGTCGTTCGAGGAGCTCGCACCCGCGCCGGGTCGCACCCGACCGGTGAGCCCGGCGCCGACCACTTCAGCGCGCAATGCGTCGCCGGTCAGACGATGCGTCCGTCGAGACTTGCGGGTGGCGGTGTTCGACTTCAGCGTGGCCAACAGCGGCGCCGCAACGAAGATCGACGAGTACACACCCGACAGCATGCCGACGAGCAGCGCCAGCGCGAACTCGCGCAAGGTGACGGCACCGAGAAGTCCCGATCCGATGAGCAGCAATGAGATCACCGGCATGATCGACGAGATGCTCGTGTTGATCGAACGCATCATCACCTGGTTCATCGAGATGTTGACGATGTCCTCGTACGGCATCCGGCGACTGGCGTACTTGCCCTCGTTCTCGCGCACGCGGTCGAACACCACGATGGTGTCGTACAGCGAGTAACCGAGGATCGTCAGGAAGGCGACCACGGTGGCCGGGGTGACCTCGAACTGGAACAGCGAGTACACGCCGACGGTGATCAACACGTCGTGGGCCATCGCGGTGAGCGCGGCCAGCGCCATTCGCCACTCGAAGCGGATCGAGATGAAGATCGACACGATCACCAAGAAGATGATCAGCGCCCGCACGGCCGCCTCGGTGATGTCGCTGCCCCATGTGGACGAGGTGAACGAGAAGTTGATGTCGTCGACGGTGACGCCCGCGGCGTCGGCGAAGTCTTCGGTGATCTGAACGGCGACTTCGCGTTCGAGTACCGGCGTCTGCACCGTGATGAGGTCGTTGAGCTCGGACGTGCGCCGCTGGATGCGCGCACTCGTGGTGGAGATGCCGTTGTCGACGAGCACGGCCTCGGCTTGTTCGACCCCGAACGTTTCGCTGGCGGGCACGTCCCAGGCATCGCCGCCCTCGAAGTCGAGACCGAGATTGAGGCCCTGGATCAACAACGAGCCGATGGTCAACACGACGGCGACGATCGCGACGATCAGGCCGATCCGGCGACGACCGTAGAAGTCGACGGCGGTCTGGCCACGGTAGAGACGCCCGAGCCCGGTGGGGGCGATGTCGTCGATACGTGTCGTCACTTGGCGACCTCCAGACCGAAGGCCTTCCGCCCGACCATGAACTTCGAGCGCGACAGCAGAATTACGGCCGGCCGAGTGAAGAAGTAGCAGACCAGCAGGTCGCAGGCGGTGGTGATGCCCAGGAACAACGCAAAGCCACGTACCGAGCCGACGCTGAGCCAGAACAAGATCGCCGCACCGATGATCGACACCAGATCGGCAGTCCAGATCGTGCGCCAGGTCATCTGGAAGCTCCGCGGACCGGCGTTGCGCAAGGTGCGCCCGTTGCGCAGTTCGTCCTTCATACGCTCGAAGAACACCACGTAACTGTCGACGGTCACGCCGATCGCCACAATGATGCCCGTCACACCGGCGAGGCTGAGCGAGTAGTTGGTCCACCCAGACACCAGCGACGCCACGCTGAACACCATCGCCGCCCAGACTGCGATGCCACCGATCACCACCAGGGCGATCCAGCGGTAGTACGACACGAGGAACATCAGCACCAGGCCGAGACCGATCAGACCGGCGATCACCGCAGCCTGCAGCGACTCGGAGCCGGCCGATGCGGAGACCGTGCGCGCTTCTTGTGCCTCGACCTCGACGGGGAAGGCCCCGCGGTTGAGCACCCCTACGAGGTCCTCGGCTTCACCGCGGGAGAAGTTGCCGGTGATGGCGACGACGTCGGTGAAGTTGGGTTGGTTCACCTGCGGCGCGGACACCACCACGCTGTCGAGCACGATGGCGATCTGGCCGCGAAGGCCCGGCACGGTCGATGGGCACAGCGGCGTGGTGTTGAAGCACTGCGTGGCCAGGTTGTTCCACACGCTTTGGCCGTCGCCGCGCAGCTCGACCGCCACGCCCCATCCCTGCTGCGAGGTGAGTTCGGCGCTACCGCGGGCAAACACTTCTCCGGTTCCCGCCACGGGCCCCACGCACACCGGCGGACCGTCGCGACTGGGCAGCAGTTCGGCGCCGGGGACGGACGGCTCTCCGACGATCTCGCTCAGGTCGGGGATCGTGGTGTCGGTTGTTGCGCTGTCGTCGGGCGTCGTGGTGTCGGTCGTCGCCGTGTCGTCGGTCGTCGGCACGGTGGTGTCGGGCGAAGCAACACGGGCAAATCCCTGCGGCTCATCGAGGCCGGTGCCGTCGGTGACCGTGTCGTCGGTGACCGTGTCGTCGGTGACCGTGTTGTCGGTGACGGGATCGTCGATGAGTTCCGTGCCGTCGAGGAGCAACTCGTCGCCGAGGATGCTGCCGCCGCCAGGCGCTGCGGTGGGATCGAGCGGTGCGCACGCGGCGGCGTCGAGTACCGGTCGTAGCTCGACCACGCCCGACACGTCGACGGCGTCGAGCGCCTCTTGTTGATCGCGAACGCCGGGTAGGTCGACCACGATCACGTCGCCCTGGACGCGCACGTCGGGCTCGGCGATGCCGCGCGCTTCAAGCTCGCTACGGATCAGATCGCGGATGACGAGTAAGTCATCTTCGGTGGCCGGCTCGACCGGCTGCAAGATCACCGAGACGCCGCCCTGGAGATCGAGGCCGAGCACCGGCGTGTTCCCCGTGGCCAGGTTGCCGATCAGCGCGCCGAGCACGATCAGCACCGTCCCGACCAGGGAGATCCACAAACGACGGCGCATCAGGGTCAGTCGTCGTTGGCTGCGGCCGCGTCGTCGGCTGCGGTGTCGTCGGTCGGCCGGTCGTTGGCGTCATCGTCGTCGACCTTGCCCTGAATCGCCGCGCGGGCGATGCGGATCTGGACGTCGTCGTCGATCTCCATCCAGAAACGACTGTCGCCGTCTTCGCCGGTGATCCGCCCGAAGATGCCCGACGTGGTGAGCACCTCGTCGCCGATTTCGATCGATCGCTGCAGCTCCTGCTGCTCGCGCATCCGCCGTCGCTGCGGACGGATGAGGAAGAAGTACATGGCGAACGGGATGAGCAGCAAGATGCCGAGCTGAAACAGCGCCGCACCGCCGCCACCACCGCTCCCGGACGCGACGAGCGCGCTGAGTTGGCTGGACATAGCGACGAGCGATCCTATCGGCCCCGACCCGACGGGAGCAGGCAGCTCTGCACAACAACAGGTGTCGTACAACAACAGGCGTCATGGCGGCGTCAGGCACCGCCGCCACATCTCAGACCCACACGTCGAGCCCCTCCGTCACGCCCACACGGCGAGAACGCCACGGCGAAACGCGTCGTAGCGGCCGTCCACAATGGCGGTGCGGGCATCGGCCATCAACGCCAACGTCCAGGCCACGTTGTGCAAAGAGATCAGCCGTGATGCGCTCGGCTCACCCACCTGCAACAGGTGGCGCAGGTAGCCACGGCTGTGTCGAGCACACACGGCGCAGCTGCACGTCGCATCGAGCGGATCGTCTCGATCGGCGTTGCGTGCGGCCTTCACCGAGAGTCGACCCTCGGAGGTCAACGCCGTTCCATGTCGGCCGAGGCGGGTCTGCATCACACAGTCGAATTGATCGACGCCGAGTCCGATCGCTTCGACCAGCGACGCCGGATCGCCCACACCCATCAGATAGCGAGGACGATCGACAGGAAGCTGAGCCAGCGCCGCGCCGAGCGCCGGGAGCATCTCCTCGCGAGTCTCACCGACGGAAAGGCCACCGATCGCGTACCCGTCGAATCCGATCTCGACGGTGCGTTGTGCGCTCTCGGTGCGCAACGTGTCGTCGATCCCACCCTGCACGATGCCGAACAGCGACTGATCAGGACGCTGGTGCGCCATCCGGGCGCGCTGGGCCCACGCCGCGGTCCGCTCGACAGCGAGGCGGATATCGCTGGCCGGGCTCGGTAGCGGCGGACAGACGTCGAGCACCATCGCGATGTCGGCGCCCAACTGCTCTTGGACCCGCACCGCAGCCTCCGGTGTGAAACGGTGGCTCGATCCGTCGTACGTGCTCTTGAACGTCACGCCGTCGTCGTCCACGTCGGGATCGAGCGAGAACACCTGGAAGCCGCCGGAGTCGGTGAGCGTCAGCCCGTCCCACCCGGCGAACGCGGCCAACCCGCCGAACCGCTCGACCACCTCGGCGCCAGGGCGGAGCATCAAGTGGTACGTGTTGCCCAACACGATCTGCGCCCCGAGACGGTCGTAGTCGTCGGCGCTGAGGTACTTGATCGCCCCGCGGGTACCGACGGGCATGAACAACGGCGTGGTGTACGACCCGTTCGCCAGCGTGACCGTGGCGGCGCGCGCGGCAACGTCGGTGGCTTGAACCTCGGCGACAGCGGCAAACACGCGCCCGACGCTACCGACGCGGCCCAGGTGGTCGGCGACGACCATCGCTGCGCCACGAGGTGGGTCCGCCTTCGATCCGTCGTTCTCGTTGTCGGCTGCCGCCGGTGTGCGACACTCGCGCGATGCGCTCGCTCGTGGCTGTGGTGATCCTCGCCGTGGTGGCCGTCGGCTGCTCGGACTCCGACAACGGCAGCAGTGCGACCACGGCCGCCGAACCGGCGGCGACGGTGGCCGACTCGGGATCTCCCGAGGAACGAGCTGATGCCTACGCGCAGCAGTTGTCGGGCGGTGAGACCACCGGTTGCGCAGCGACCGCACCCGGGCCCGAGTCCGAAACGAATCCCGGCTGCATCTACTCCGCCGCGTTCGCAGGATGCCTCGAAGGCATCACCGGCGAACAGGCCGGAACGCAGACCGCGGAGGAGGCGTGGGTGTCGGAGCCCGCGCTCGCCGCGATCCAGATTCAGGCCGCGGTGGACTGCGCCGGCTAACGACGGTCCACGGGTTCGCTCACCCCGTCCCGCCGTTCGGTGACGCCGTGCGGATATCGCTGCCGATATCCCGTTCGAGCAACATCGCATCGCCGAACGACAAGAAGCGATAGTGCTCGTGGATCGCAATGCGGTACAGCTCGCGCCAGCGGGGACCGACGAAGCCGTCGATCATCATCAACAGCGTGGTGCGCGGAAGATGGAAGTTGGTGAGCAGCACGTCGACCAGCTGCCAGTCGAACCCGCGGTGGATGAACAGATCGGTGCGTCCCGCCAGCTCGCCACGCGCCGCCGCCGATTCGAGGGCGCGCACTGCGGTTGTGCCGATCGCCACCACTCGACCACCGCGGCCGCGGGTGGCACGGCATTCGTCCCACGTCGTCTGCGGCACCCGGTATCGCTCGGTGTGCATCGGATGTTCGAGCGGATCGTCGGTGCTGATTGGTTGGAAGGTGTCGAGGCCGACCACGAGCTCCACGGTGGCCACGGAGACGCCGGCCACCGCCAGCCGGTCGAGTAACTCGGGTGTGATGTGCAGGCCGGCCGTGGGCGCAGCGGCCGAGCCGGGTTCGCTGGCGAACACGGTTTGATACCGGTCAGGATCCGCCAACCGTTCGTGGATGTACGGCGGCAAGGGCATCTCGCCGAGTTCCTCCAACAGCGCGAGCGGATCGCCGTCGGGCAACAGCTCGACGACGAAGGTGTCGCCGGCCGGCGTGCGCTCGCCCATCTCCACCACCGGTGCTCCCACGGCATGTGTACGCGTCGACGGCGCGAGCAGCCGCTCCCCCACGGCGAGCTTCCCGCCGGGCCGGACGAGCGCCTCCCACCGACGGCGCGTGGCATCGGTGGGTTCGAGCAGCAGCACCTCGACGGCGCCCCCGGTGATCCGCTGAAGCCGTAGCCGGGCCGGGATCACACGGGTCTCGTTCAACACCACCAGGTCGCCGGCGCGCACCAGGTCGGGCAAGTCGCGCACGTGGCGATGCTCGGGCGCGTCGACGCCTCGATCGACCAACAGTCGGGCCGCGTCGCGCGGTTCGATCGGGGTCTGCGCGATGCGCTCGTCGGGGAGTTCGTAGTCGAACTCGTCGATGTGCACGACGATCCGTCAGTCGAACAGGCTCGACGGCGACGCCGTGGGCGGCGGCGTGAGCCCGAGGTGTTCGTACGATGCCGCCAGCGCCACCCGACCGCGAGGTGTCCGGGCGAGCATGCCCTGGGTGATGAGAAACGGCTCGTACACGTCTTCGACGGTCTCGGGCTGCTCGCCGACGCTGATCGCCAACGTCGACAGCCCGACGGGCCCGCCGCCGAACTGGGTGCACAACGCGGTGAGGATCGCTCGGTCGACCTTGTCGAGCCCCCGATCGTCAACACCGAAGAGGGCGAGACCGTCGTGCGCCACCTCGCCCGTGATCGCTCCATCGGCGCGCACTTCGGCGTAGTCACGCACGCGACGCAGCAGTCGGTTGGCGATGCGCGGTGTGCCCCGCGAGCGGCGGGCGATCTGGGCCGCGCCGTCGGCGTCGATCGTCACGTCCAGGATCCCGGCGGCCCGCTCCACGATTGCCTGCAGCTCGTCGCTGTCGTAGTAGTCGAGACGGGCAACCAGGCCGAAGCGGTCGCGCAGCGGGCCCGTGATCATCCCCGTCCGGGTGGTGGCGCCAACGAGCGTGAACGGCGGCATCGTCAAGCGGATGCTCGACGCGGCGGGCCCCTTGCCGACCACGATGTCGAGCTGGAAGTCCTCCATCGCCGGGTACAGGATCTCTTCGACTGCCCGCGAGAGGCGGTGGATCTCGTCGATGAACAGCACGTCGCCCTCGTCGAGCTTGGTCAAGATCGCCGCCAGATCGCCGGCACGTTCGAGCGCAGGACCCGAGGTGACGTGCAGCTGCACGCCCATTTCGGTGGCGACGATCCCCGCAAGCGTCGTCTTGCCCAGCCCCGGTGGGCCGGCGAAGAGCAGGTGGTCGACCGCTTGCGCCCGTTGACGCGCGGCTTCCAGCACGATCGCCAAGTGCTCTTTCAGCTCTCGCTGACCGACGAACTCATCGAGCGCTCGGGGCCGCAACCCCGCTTCGGCGTCGAGCTCGGCATCGTCGTCGCCCACGGCCGGATCGAGGAACTCCTCACGCATTGCGCGCTCCCAGCGACTTCAGGGCGTCGCGCAACAAGGTCTCGGAGTCGGCGTCGCTCGGCAACTCGCGCAATGTGTCGCGGATCTCCTCGGTGCCGTAGCCCAGCCCGGCGAGCGCATCGCGTACGGCCGCCACGGCCGATCCGTTCCCTCCATCGGCTGACGGTTCGGCGCCGTCGAGCACCGGCACGGTCAGTCGGTCACGCAGTTCGATGATCAGCCGCTTGGCGGTTTTGGGGCCCACCTTCGGCACCAGCGTGAGCGCCGCATGGTCGCCGGTAGCGACCAGGTCGACCAACGCAGCCGGCGGGTGCACATCGAGGATCGACATCGCCAGCGCGGGCCCAATCCCGTGTGTGCCGATGAGCGCCTGGAAGGTTCGTCGTTCGTCGCGGCTGGCGAAGCCGAACAGTTGCTGTCCGTCGTCGCGGATGTGGTGATGGGTGTGCAAGAACACGGTGGACCCCGGTTCGAGCTCGGCCAGGGTCCGGCTGGTGACGCTGACGAGATATCCGACGCCGGCCACCTCGATGAGCACGGTGCCGTCGGCATCGCGCTCGAGCACATCGCCGCGCAGCGAGCCGATCATCGCGGCGCTCCGCGCCTCGGCGCACGGACGGTCATCGAACGACTCCGGCGAGCGCTGGGGAGATCGACAGGTGGCACAACGCCAAGGCAGCGGCGTCGGCGGCGTCGGCCGGTTTGGGCGGCGCCGACAACTTCAACCGCGACTGGACCATCTTCTGGACCTGGGCCTTGTCGGCACCGCCCCAGCCAGCCACGGCGTCCTTCACCTGGTTCGGACCGTACTGCACCACGTGGCAGCCGGACAGCGCAGCCTCGGCGAGCGCCAGTCCGCTGGCTTGCCCAACCGACATGGCCGTGCGCACGTTGACTTGGAAGAACACCTGCTCGACCGCCACCACGTCGGGCTGAAAGTCGACGATGAGCGAGGCGAACTCGGTGCGTAGCGCGGCGAGACGCTGCGGCAGCGGATCGCTGGCGGGTGTGCGGATCACGCCGAGCGACACCGCTGTGGCGCTCCCCGGCCCACGCCCGTCGACCACCGCATAACCACATCGGGTCAGGCCCGGATCGATCCCGAGCACACGCGTCGCCGGACCACGACTGGCGTTGACCGAGTTGGCGAACATGAGTTCGCAGTGTAGGTGCCGGCGCGGCGTCAGGCGGTGATCTTCTCGAGCTCGGCCACCAGCTCCTCGACGGGGCGGAACGTGAGGCCGGCGATCGCTCGGTGGGCGTAGCGCACCACGCCGTCGCCATCGATGATGAACACGCTGCGACGGGGAAACCCGATGGGCCCCAACGTGCCGTACGCCCCGGCGACCGCCTTGTCGGTGTCGGCGAGCAACGGGAAGTTGAAGCCGTGCTTGCTGGCGAAGCTCTCGTGGGAGTCGACGTCTTGCGCGCTGATCCCGATGACCTGTGCGTTGAGGTCGTCGAATTGCGACAGGTCGTCGTTGTAGCTGTTGAGTTGCTTCGTGCACACCGGTGTGTCGTCGCCCGGGTAGAACACCAGCACCACCGGGCGGCCACTGAACTCGTTGAGGGTGTAGTTGCGATCGCCGGTGCCCGGAAGGTCGAAGTCGGGCGCCTGATCACCAACTCCCAACGTGCGGCTCATGATGCTGCTGCCTCGAGTACGTCGTCGGCCATGTCGAAGTTGGAGAACACGTCCTGCACGTCGTCATTGTCCTCCAGCGCCTCGATCACGCGCAGCACCGAGCGAGCATCGCCCGAATCGGTGACGGGCACGAGGTTGTCGGACACGAGCGGTGCATCGGCGGAGATGACCTCAATGCCCGCGTCGTCGAGTGCAGCCTTCACGTCGTACACCACCGATGGGTCGGTGACCACGCGGAATGCCGCGCCGTCGTCGATCACGTCGTCGGCCCCGGCGTCGAGCGCAGCGGTCATCACCGTGTCTTCGTCGGCGCCCTCAGCGGTGACGATGATTCCTCGACGGGCGAATTGCCAGCTCACCGCACCCGGCTCGGCCATCGAACCGCCGAGCTTGGTGAACACGCCGCGGATCTCGGCACCGGTCCGATTGCGATTGTCGGTGAGCACGTCGATCATCAACGCCACGCCGCCAGGCGCATACCCCTCGTACATGATGCTCTCGTAGCTGTCACCGCCCGCTTCGCCGGTGCCGCGTTTGATGGCCCGATCGATGGCGTCGTTGGTCATCCGCGCCGCTTTGGCCTTTTGCACGGCGGTGCGCAGCGTCGGGTTGGCATCGATGTCGCCACCCGCCTTGGCCGAGACCTCAATCTGGCGGGCGAGCTTGGCGAACAGCTTGCCGCGCGCCTTGTCGGCGGCACCCTTCTTGTGCTTGATCGTTGCCCACTTGGAATGGCCGGACATCGGAGCCTCTCAGATCGATGCGACGAAGCGCTCGTGCAGCCGAGCATCGTCGGTCAACTCGGGATGGAACGCCGCCACCGTACAGCGTCGATTGCGGACCAAGACAGGCCGCCCCTCGTGGCGCGCCACGACCTCGACGTCGGGGCCCACCGCTTCCACCATCGGTGCCCGGATGAACACGGCGTGAAACGGCCGGTCCAAGTCGGCGACGTCGAGGTCGGCCTCGAAGCTCTGCAGCTGTCGGCCGTAGCCGTTGCGCCGCACAGTGAGGTCGATCACCCCGAAGCCGACCTGGTCGTCACGGGCATCGCGCACGTCGGTGGCGCACAAGATCATCCCGGCGCACGTGCCGAACGTGGCCAACCCGTCGCCGAGCGCCTCGCGCAGCGGCTCGAAGAGACCGCTGGTGAGCAGCAGCCGCGACATGGTGGTGGACTCGCCGCCCGGCAACACGATCGCGTCGAGACCGGCGAGATCAGCCGGCACGCGCACGGCCGGAGCATCGACGTCGAGCGACGCCAACCGGGTTTGGTGCGCCTCGAATGCGCCCTGCAGCGCGAGGACGCCGATCTTCACCGCGGAACGATCACCAACCGCGCTCGGCGTAGCGCTGGTTGACCTCGTCCATCTCGATGCCGGTCATCGGAGCGCCGAGGCCACGGCTGACCTTGGCCAGGATGCCGGCATCGCGGAAGTGGGTGGTGGCCTCGACGATCGCCTTCGCCCGGGTCTCGGGGTCGTCGGACTTGAAGATGCCAGAACCGACGAACACCGCCTCGGCTCCGAGCTGCATCGCCAGTGCTGCGTCTGCAGGCGTGGCGATCCCCCCTGCGCAGAACAGCGGTACCGGCAGCACGCCGGTGTTGGCGATCTCCTGCACGAGCGGGAGCGGTGCTTGCAGTTGCTTGGCCCAGTCGAACAGCTCGGGTTCGTCGGCTTGGGTGATGCGCTTCATGTCGCCAATGATCGAACGCAGGTGGCGCACCGCCTCGACGACGTTGCCCGTTCCGGCCTCGCCCTTCGAACGAATCATGGCCGCACCCTCGGCGATGCGACGCAGCGCCTCACCGAGGTTGGTCGCCCCGCACACGAAGGGAACGTCGAACGCCCACTTGTCGATGTGGTGCGCTTCGTCGGCCGGCGTGAGCACCTCAGACTCGTCGATGAAGTCGACGCCCAACGCCTCGAGGATCTGCGCTTCGACGAAGTGGCCGATGCGCGCCTTGGCCATCACCGGAATCGAGACGGCATCTTGGATCCCCGAGATCATCTCGGGGTCGCTCATCCGCGCCACTCCACCGTCGCGGCGGATGTCGGCGGGGACGCGCTCGAGGGCCATCACGGCGACTGCGCCTGCGTCTTCTGCGACCTTGGCCTGCCCGGGTGTGACCACGTCCATGATCACACCGCCCTTCATCATCTCGGCCAAGCCCCGCTTGACCGGGAAGGTCCCGCTGGTGCGCGTATCGGCGCGCTCGTCGCTCATGGCGCCAAAGGGTACTGAGCGCTGCGCCGGATCAGGATGTCGATTGCGAGATCAGATCGCGAGATCAGTTCGTGAGATCAAACGGCGCGATGCGTCACTCGGGGAATTGCAGCGCAATCGGCGTGGGCGGGAAGTCGGGATTGTCCTTGTTGGTCCACTCGGCGAGCTCGACCCAGGTGTTGCCCACGTTGATCGGGATCGGGTTCCCCTCGTCGTCCATGAAGTCGAAGGGGAAGCCGTTGAACGAGCGCGACCACGTGCCGCCGATGACCTCGCCATCGCTGAACACGAAGAGTGGGCCTTCGCCGATGGTCTGCGCCTCGGGGCTGCGGGCGTCCACTGGGCTCGGCCGGTAGTCGGTGACCAGCACGATCACGTTGGTGGCGCCGATCTGACCGTTGACGACGTCGTTGTGCGGACCACCCTCTTGCGAACGCAAGAAGCGGCCGGACTCCTCGTCCCATTCCCACTCGACGTCGATCCCGCGCATCTGCAGTTCGAAACCGGCGACCTCTCCCCCATCGAACTCTTCTTCGGGGCGGAGGTACTGGAACTGCTGCGGCGGCGGACCGGGGTGCTCGGGTGGGGTCTGCGCCCACAACGTGTCGGTGTCGTTGTACAGGTTGTGCGGCGCCGAGCCCGGTCCGCGGTAGTACCCGTTGGCGCGGCTGGGGCTGAGGTTGATCAGCTGCGACTCGTTGATCGCGCGCGTCACACCGGCGTTGCCGCCCGACCAGGCGAACAGCGGCTCGAGGAACGGTGTGAGGATGTCGACGTCTTGGGTCCGACCGGAGCGGACCGGTCCGACCGGGTTCGAACCCTCGGTATGGAACACCGCAGCAAAGCGAGTGAGTTGGCCCTCGACGATCTCCTCGAACACGATGTCGGCGACACCGAGGCCCGTGTGATTGCGACGGGCGCTCGGATGGTTGTCGATCTTCACCGCCAGCGCCGCCCGCTGCACGATCTCGTCTTCGCTGTCGACCGGCTCACCGGTCAAGGGCTGACGGATGATCTCGGGCAGCGTCGTCGAGGTCGTCGACGACGACGAGGTCGTCGTGGTGCGCCGGGTGGTGGTGGTCTCTTCGACGGTGGTCGTCGGCGCTTCGGTCGACGCCGAGGTGGTGTCGGCGCTGTCGTCACCACCGCCGCCGCAGGCGACGAGGACGAGGGAGGCGGCGGCCAGGGCAGCCGCGGGGCGAAGTGGGTTCATCAGAGTTCTCTCAACAAAGCGATTCGTTCTTCAAGGGGAGGGTGGGTGTCGAAGAGCCGGTGGACGCCGCCGAACTTGCCGGAATCGCCCACCCCGCTCATCGGTTGTTCGATCCACAAGTGTGCCGTAGCGGTACTGGCCGAATGTGTGACCGTCGTATCTTCCTGGAGTTTCTCCAGGGCCGAGATCAATCCCGGCGGGTAACGAGTGAGTTGCACTGCGCTCAAGTCGGCGAGGGTCTCGCGCCGCCTCGAAATCGTGGCTTGCATGGCCTTGGCGATGATCGGCGCCAGAATCACGGCCAGGAAGCCGACGTAGGCCAGTGGGTTGTGGCCGTTGGCGTGGTCGCCGCGACGGGGCACGCGACCGCCGTTCCACCAGATCATGCGGACCGTCATGTCGGCCATCAGGGCGATGGACCCAACCATCGTCACCGCGAGGGTCGACACGAGAATGTCGTAGTTGCGAATGTGTGCCAGCTCGTGGGCGATCACGCCTTCGAGTTCGACACGGTTCATCTTCTCGAGGAGTCCGCTGGTGACGGCGATCGCCGCATGGTCCGGGTTGCGACCGGTGGCAAAGGCGTTCGGAGCCGGGTCGTCGATCACGTACACGCCCGGCTTGGGCAAGCCGCTGGCGATACACAGGCCCTCGACCAAGTTGTGCAGCCGCTGGTACTGGTCGGGAGGCGCCGGGCGGGCGCGGCTGACGCGCAATGCGATCACATCGGCTTTCCAGTACGACGCGAAGGCCATGACGGCGCTGACGATCACGGCAACGATGGCGAAGACAGGGCCGTTGCCGAAGAGCAGACCGATCAGCGTGCCGACGAGCGTGACGATCACCACGAACCCGGCGACGAGCGCGATGCTGCGGCGTTTATTCGATCGAATGAGTTCGAACACGGGTCAGCGGTGCATCAGAATTCGACGGTCGGCGCGGTGCGCGCCGCCTCGTCGGCCTCGAAGTACTCCCGACGCTCGAAGCGCAGGGCACGAGCGAATACCACGGTGGGAAACTGCTCGAGCTTGTTGTTGTAGTCGAGAACGCTGTCGTTGTAGAACTGCCGTGCGTAGGCCACCCGGCCCTCGGTGGCCGTGAGCTCCTCTTGCAGCGCAAGGAAGTTCTGGTTGGCCTTCAAGTCGGGGTAGGCCTCGCCGAGGGCGAACACCTGGCGCAGGGCGCCGGTGAGCATGTTGTCGGCGTTGGCCTGGTCGTGGGGGGTGTCGGGCGCATCGATCGCTGCGTTGCGAGCACTGATCACGGCGTCGAGCGTGTCGCGTTCGTGGGCGGCATAGCCCTTCACGGTCTCGACCAGATTGGGGATCAGGTCGAGCCGGCGCTTGAGCTGAACGTCGATCTGCGACCAGGCGTTCTCGATCGTGTTGCGCCTCCGGATGAGCCCGTTGTACGCAGCGATCAGGTAGATCACGAGCGCCGCCACGACGACGAGCACGATGATGAGGACGGTCACGCGGTCAGTGTACGGCCGGCTCTGCCGCACACGGTGGCACCCTCGCTGACCAGGGCACACATCACCTCAGGGCGCCTGGTGGTGTGTCACGGTGCGCAGTGGCGGCGTCGTCGCCGTGCCCATCTCAGCGCCGAGCGGCCGCCGTCACCTCGCCGTACATCTCGACGTACGCGTCGACGAGCGCGCGCATCGAGAACGCCTCGGCGCGGGCGTCGCCCGCCTGACGCAGCGCCGCGGCGAGCGGGAGATCTCGTGTTGCCCGCAACAAGGCCGCGGCGAGCGCCGGCGCGTCACCTGGCGGTGCGAGCAGGGCGTCGACCTCGTCGGTGGCCACGTTCTGGTATCCGTCGAGCGCACTGGCCACCACCGTGGTGCCAGCGGCCATCGCCTCGATGAGCACCACGCCGAACGATTCGCCGCCCAGCGACGGCGCGCAGAACACGTCAGCCGCGCGCAAGCGCGCGAACTTCTCGTCGTCGGTGACCCGACCCAACCATTCGAACCGAGCGTCGCCAGCGGTGCGCTCGCGCAGCATGGCGGTCTCGGGTCCATGTCCGGCGATCCACACGCGTACGTCGAGCGCACCCGCTTGAACGGCATCGATCAGTACCCCGAGTCCCTTGCGGTGCTCGTGCCGGCCACAGAAGAACACACTCGGCGGGCTGCCCGCAGCCGCTGTATCGAGGTAGGCCGACGTGCTGCGGATCCGTTCCAGCTCGACCCCATTGAACAGCACCGTGTACTCGCCGCCGAAGTGCGACCGCACGAGTTCGAGCGCGTCCTTGCTGACGACGACGCGCCGATCGAGGCCTCGCAGAATGCGGTGTAACGCAGGCTTCAGGAGCCGGTAGCTCGCGGATGTTCCAGCGGCGTGAAACGTGCCGACGGTGGGCGCCGGATGGACGACCACGCTCGTCAGCGTTGGACCGGGCGCCAGCGGTTCGTGAATGTGCAGCACGTCGAACGACTCGTCGTTCAGCGCCCGCAGGGTGCGGAGTACGGCGGGAGGGTCCGGCGCCAATGGCGCGATCGACCCGTTGGCCGCTGTCGGCAGCGAGTTGCCGAGCGGGGTCACGTAGGCAAACGGTGGCGGGCCGTCACACGGGCCGAGCACTCGGGTCTCGTGACCTCGACGTCGCAGCTCCCTGGCCATCCCGAACACCTGCGCTTGCACGCCGCCGGGAACACTGAGGCTGTAGGGGCACACGAGCCCGATCCGCATCGTCGCAGCGTAGGCAGCACCCGTCGGGCCGGAAGGTATCCCGGCCTAGTCTCGGTGAGGTGGACACCGACACGACCGGTCCGATCGCCATCCTGTCGGCACTCCCCGAGGAGCTCAACCACTTGGTCGCCGACCAACTCGCCGGCGATCTCGATCGCCCCGAACAGATCTCGCTGGCCACCGAGACCGCATGGCGCGGCACCCTCGGCGGGCACGACGTGGTCGTTGCGCTGTCAGGGATGGGCAAAGTGGCTGCGGCACTCGTCGCCACCTCACTGATCGAGACGACGCGCCCCCGGGCGTTGGTGTTCTCCGGCGTTGCCGGCGGTCTCGATCCGGCACTCGACGTGGGCGACGTGGTGATCGCCGAACGGGTCGTGCAACACGACACGGGCGTGCTGACCGATCGAGGACTGCAGCGCTACCAGCCGAGCCACCTCCCGTTCATCAACCCGACCGACGAGTTCGGTTCGCAGTGCGACGCCGGACTCGTCGCGCTGGCTGTCGACGCGGCCCACGCGCTCGAACTCGATCCGCTCCCGCCCGCTGCCGGCGGACGCGGCCATGCGCCCCGCATCACGACAGGAGTCGTCGCTACCGGGGACGTGTTCGTCAACGGCGACGAGACTCGCCGCCGGCTGCGCGACGAACTCGGCGCCGATGTGGTGGAGATGGAGGGCGGCGCGGTCGCCCAAGTGGCCGACACGCTGGGTGTTCCCCATCTCATCGTGCGTGCCGTTGCCGACAAGGCCGACGACGACAGCAACATCGACTTCAACCAGTTCACCGCACACGTGGCGCTCAACTCGGCGCGCATCGTGGAACACGTTGCGGCTGCACTACACCACGCTCCATAACGGGCGCCGGTCCCTCCGAAGAACCGGCGATTTCCCGCGCCACGCGCCGGAAATCGCGAACAATTCGGTGGAGTGCTGGTCAGTAGCCGGGGTCGCTGGGCCAGTTCGGCTGGAACAGGTGCCATTGCGACGGTGCTCGGCGGATCAGGTACTCGAATTCGCGGGCGAGATCCTGGGTGATCCGCGTGACGTCGTCACGTAGTCGTTTGGCCTTCCGCTCAGCCTGCAGCGCGGGTCGCACATGACCGAGATGACCGTCGAAGCGGTTGGTGAAGAACACCGCAGTCGGCAGAAGCGGAGCGCCGGTCCGCAAGGCCAACGTGGCCGGCCCACCCGGCAGATGGGTCTGCTCGCCGAAGAACTCGACCATCGGTCCCTTGCGCTGCAGATCGCGATCGGCGAGCAGGCACACGACGTGGTTGTCGGCGAGCGCCTTGGTGATCGTGGTGCCAGCGTGCTGGTCGAGCGCCACGACGTTCATACCGAGATCCGAACGCAGCTCGACGAACCACTCGAACAGTTCGGGCGGATCGACGTGCTCGACGACGACGGTGATCGGGTGGCCCTGATCGGCGATCCACCGACCAGCCCACTCCCAGCCACCCAGGTGCGGAAGCACGAGCATCACCCCGGTGCCGTTGTTGCGCGCGTCGACGATCTGTTGGTAGCCGCGGTGGCGGAAGCCCGCATCGACAGTGCGGCGCGACAGCGACGGCAGGCGGAAGCTCTCCATCCAGTAACGCGCATACCAATCGAAGGCGTCCTGTACCGCGCGCCGCAGGCGAAGTCCGCGCAACCGCGGATCGACCCGATTGAGGTGACGGGCGATCATCTCGCGGCGTTCGTTGCTCGTGAAGCTGGCACCGGCCCCGAGTGGCCCGGCCAGCCCGGAAGCGACCGCACTTGGCATGAAGCGAGCGGCAAGGGCACCGCCTCGGTAGGCGGCAACGGTGGCCAACTCGGCGGGAGTCACCGGGCCCTCGTTCCGGTCACAGCCGCTTGCGTGGCACCCGGGTGCGCCGCCGCTCGAGCCGGGCGACGCGCCGGCTCTGGCGCCGCGAGCGGCGCAACTCGATGCGTGCGGCGGTGATCGGAGCCACGTCGGCTTGACGCCACACTTTGACGAACCGCTGGATCGCCGTGATCGATGTGAGCGCCAGCATGATCCACAGGATCGGGATGAGCAGCACGTTGAACAGCAGCCCGATGCAGATCGCCACGATCCGCTCGGCGCGCTCCATCAGCCCACCTTTGGCCTCGATACCGAGCGACTCGGCCTTGGCCCGCATGTAACTGATCAGCGTCGACACGGCGAGGATGGCGAACGGCAGAATCGCCATGTGCGCCGACTCGGTGCTGGCGAGGTACCACGCGATGCCGCCGAGCAACAGCGCATCGGTGACCCGGTCGATCGTGGAGTCGAAGAACGCCCCGCGTGGGCTCGCCGCCCCGCTCGCCTTGGCGACGGCGCCGTCGAGCAGGTCGGGCAGCGCAGCGAGGATCACCAAGAGCAGTCCGAGGCGCAATGCCCCGGCGCCGATCGCCACTGCCGCACCAACGCCGACCAACAACCCCATGATGGTGAGGTGGTCGGGGGTGATCCCCGTCTTTTTTATGCTGTCGCCGACGGGTCGCACCACGCGGTCGACTGGCGCACGAAACTTCCCGTCGAACATCGATCCCGACGCTATCGCAGCAACGTCGCTCCGAGCGTCCCATCCAGCCGACGCTGATGTAACGCTGGTCTCTGGGGGCCGCGCGGTTAGGTGACCATCCACCGGTTGAGGGTTGGCCCGTGGTGTTCTCGCGGGTGTCACCCAAACACACCCAACCGGGGAGGTCACCGCCCATGATGTACGCCCTTCAAGCACGTGTCCATGACCCAGTGTTCAGTTTCATCGAGGAGCTGATTCCTGCGCCGCGGCCACACCCGCTGGGATGCCACCGACCTCGCACACCGAACCGTGTGGTGCTTCGTGGGCTGCTGATGCGACTGATCACCGGAGCGTCGTGGGAGACCATCGAGGTCGCCATGAACGGTGAGGTGTCCGGAGGCCGCGCGGTTAGGTGACCATCCACCGGTCGGTGGGTTGGCCCGGTTTTGATACCGGGTGCGACCAATCACAACCGACCGGGGAGGTCACCCACATGATGCGCGCTCTTGACCGTGAAGTCCACGATGCGGTGTTCGACACCATCCGCGGACTGCTCCCAGAACCACCCACGCATCCGCTTGGTTGTCACCGTCCACGCATCGACGACCTGGTGTGTTTGCGTGGTCTCTTGATCCGATTGGTGACCGGGGTGTCGTGGGAGACCGTGGAGTACTTGATGTGCTACATCGTGTCGGACACCACGCTGCGGGCTCGCCGCAACGAATGGATCGATGCCGGCGTGTTCGATGAACTGCTGCATGAAGCACTCGCGGCCTATGACCGCATCATCGGTATCGACCCCGCCCACATCACCATTGACGGCAGCGAACACCTCGCCCCATGCGGAGGCGAGAACACCGCTGCGGGCCCTAAAACACACGGCCGTTTGGGTTGGAAGTGGTGTGTTGGGGTCGACGCCAACGGCATCCCGATCAGCTGGGTCCTCGATGGCGCCAACCGACAGGACTACCGGTTACTGCAACCGACCCTCGACGAGCTGACCGCACATCCCACCACCACACGGATCGGCACCCTGCACCTCGACCGCGGGTTCGGCTACAAGTCACTGCCCACCAAACTCGCCGGCTACCAGATCGACAACGTCAACGTGATCCCCCGCAACCAACCCGGCCAAGGACGCATCCCGCTCGTCGGGTTCGGACGCCGCTGGGTCGCTGAACGCACCCACTCCTGGTTCACCAACTACGGCCAACTCGCCCGCAACACCGACCGTCGAACAACCCACCGCCACGCCGCCCTCGCCCTCGCCACAGCGCTCCTAATCACCGCCAAACTCATCGACCACCGCAACACCAACTACCGCCCTATCCGCTGACCCTCCCGACACGACGTTGCGCGCTCGTCGCGACGAGTGGATCGAAGCAGGGATCTTCTCCGCGCTGGTCGCGCATGCCATGAACGCCTACCAGCAGGTCATTGGCTACGACATGAACCACGTGTTCGTCGACGGCTGTAACAACGACGCCATATCCAGCCAGGGAACCGGCTTCAACCCTAAACACCCAGGTAAACAGGGATGGAAGTTCGTCGTCGCAGTCGATGCTGCCGGTGTGCCGATGTCGTTCGCGATCGATGGAGCGAACCGTCAGGACTACCCAATGATGTTCACCGTTCTCGACGAACTGCACATCCGTGACAAGACCCGCCTGGTCGGCACCCTGCACGCTGACCGCGGCTTCAACTACGCCTCAACACCAGGCCTACTGAACGACCGCTACGGCATCGACGACTTCCGCGCCCCACCACGCAAGCAACCCGGCCAAGGACGCGTCAAACGGTGCCCATCGGGCCCACGATGGATCGTCGAAGCCACCAACGCCTGGCTCCGCAACTACCGCCAACTCGCCTACAACACCGACCGGCACACACACCACCGCCACGCCGCGTTCTCACTCGCCATCGCGCTGTTCATCGTCCATCGAATCAGCAGCACCCATCACTCCAGCTGGCGCCCTATCCGCTGACCCCCCAGAGACGATCGTTACACCAAATCGATCAGCCGATGCGTTCGGGGTTGTCTTCGACGAGGTGCTCGATCACCGTTCCGTCGACGGCGTCGACCAACACCAGTCCGCGGCGCAGCGGTGGCTCCTCGCTGCTGTAGCACAGCACCCTCCACGTGGGCCGGCTGCGCAACCCGCGCCACACCTGCTGTGCCGAGGCGTGCCCGACGGCGAAACCGACTGCCTGTTGCGCCGCTACCAGTGCGTCGCGTTCGTCGATGTGCATCCGCCAGCTCGAGGTGATCGAGAACACACCCGCTGCGGTGAGCACGGCGGCACCGAGCAGCCACCCGCCGTTGACGATCGGTGAGGCATCGCCGACCATGAACACCACGACGCACAGCGCAGCGATCACCAGGTAGATCACCCCGGGCCACCGTCGGCGGCTGTTGTCGGGAAACTGATATGGGCCCACGAAGCCCGACGTGTCCAGGTCGTCGGGCAGTTCGTCGCGCACCTCGTCGGTCACGACCGCCAGCCTACGGCGACGGTTCGGGGCTGACGCTCTGACTGCGAACCCTCATTTCGTGGGACGCCCGTCGATCCGAGACTCAGCCGCCAGCGTGACGTTGTGCCCATGCCGCGCGAATTCGCTCGGCGCTCGATTCGAGACTCTCCGGCAAGGTCTGTGTGTTGGCCACCGCCGACATGAAGTTGGAGTCGCCGGTCCATCGTGGCACCACGTGCACGTGGAGATGAGTGGGCACCGACCCACCGGCCGGCCGACCGAGATTGACCCCGACGTTCATCCCATCGGGTTCGTACGCCGCGCGCACCACAGCGATCCCCTCGGTGACGGTGTGCCAGAGGTCGAGCACCTCGTGGTCGGCGAGATCGGCGAGGTCCGGCACCTCCCTGTACGGCACCAGCAGAAGGTGGCCCGACGTGTACGGAAACGCGTTCATCAAGGCGAAGCAGGTGTCGCCGCGATGGACGATGTGGGTCTCGGCATCGGGTTCGCCCGACTGCAGGAGCTGGGTGAACACGCTCGAACGAGGTGCGTCCGGCTCGCTGCGGTCGACACCGGCGTCGGCGGCGCGCACCGGTTCGCTTTGGACGTAGGTGGCCCGCCACCCCGACCAGATGTGTTCGAGCATGCGACCGACCGTGTGCCGCTCAGGCCTGGAGCGCCGCGACTTCCGCGTCGGCCACTTCACGCTGGAAGCGGGCGATGAAGTCGTCGAGCGGCACGTCGCGCTGGACCTCGCTGCCATCTGGGTGATCGCTGCGCGGGTTGACGCCGACGGTGCCGGCGGCAACATCGTCGTCGCCGACCACGAGCACGTAGGGCAGCTTCTCCATCTTCGCTGAACGGATCCGCTTGCCGAGCCCGTCGTCGGCGCCGACGTAGTCGACGCGCGCGCCCTCTGCGAGCAGGCGCTCTTCGACGCTGCGGGCGTAGGCCTCGTGCGGTTCAGCGACCGGCAGCACGCGCACCTGGGTGGGCGCCAACCACGTGGGGAACGCACCTGCGTAGTGTTCGAGCAGCACCCCGAAGAATCGCTCGATCGAGCCGAACAGGGCGCGATGCAACATGATCGGTCGGTGCCGCTCGTTGTCGGCACCGACGTAGGTCAGGTCGAAACGCTCCGGAAGTTGGAAGTCGGCCTGAATGGTCGACAGCTGCCACGAGCGGCCGATCGCATCGCGCACATCGATGTCGATCTTCGGGCCATAGAACGCGGCGTCGCCTTCCTTGACGCCGTACTCCAGCCCGTGCTTGTCGAGCGCTTCGCGCAGCGCCTCGGTGGCCTCGTCCCACACCTCGTCGGTGCCGACGTATTTGTCGGGATCCTTGGTCGACAGGTTGAACGTGAAGTCGTCGAACCCGAACGCGCGCAGCACCGACAACACGAAGTCGAGCAGGCTGGCCACCTCGTCGGCCATCTGGTCGCGGGTGCAGAAGATGTGGCTGTCGTCTTGGGTGAACCCGCGAATGCGCATCAGCCCGTGCAGCGTCCCGGCCCGCTCGTAGCGGTATACCGTGCCCAACTCGAACAACCGGAGGGGCAACTCGCGATAGCTGCGCTGACGACTGCGGAAGATCAAGCAGTGCATCGGGCAGTTCATCGGCTTCATGTAGTACGTGCCGTTGTCCATCTCCATCGGCGGGTACATGCCGTCGGCGTACCACTCGAGATGCCCGCTGGTCTGGAACAACTGCTCTTTGGACAGATGTGGGGTGTAGACGAACTCGTAGCCACCGGTGACATGCCGCTCGCGGCTGTAGTCCTCCATCAATTTGCGGATGATCGCCCCTTTGGGGTGCCACACGGCGAGGCCACCGCCCAGTTCTGACGGGAACGACAACAGGTCGAGCTCGACCGCCAGCTTGCGATGATCGCGTTTCGCGGCTTCCTCGAGCTGATGGAGATGGGCGGCGAGTGCTTTCTTCGACTCCCACGCCGTGCCGTAGATGCGCTGCAGCATCGGTCCACCCTCGTTGCCTCGCCAGTAGGCGCCCGCAACCTTCTGCAGCGTGAAGTGACCGAGACGACCCGTCGATGGCACGTGCGGTCCGACGCACATGTCGACGAAGTCGTCGGTGTTTCGATATGCGCTGATTTTGTCGCCGCCGGCAACCTCGCCGGCATCGAGTTCGTCGCCACCGGCCCCTTCGACACGTTCGATGATCTCGAGCTTGTACGGCTGGTCGGCGAAGAGCTCCTTAGCATCGGCGAGCGACATCTCAGAGCGCGTGAACGGCTGGTTCGCCTTGACGATCTCGCGCATTCGAGCCTCGACCCGCTCGAGGTCGTCGTCGCTGAAGGTTGCACCGCCGGGCAAGTCGAAGTCGTAGTAGAAGCCGTTCTCGATCGCCGGGCCGATCGAGAACTTGGCGCCGGGAAACAGGTCGGTGACCGCCTGAGCCATGACGTGGGCGGTCGAGTGGCGCAGCACGTGTCGGCCCTCGTCGGTGGCATCGGTGATGATCGCCACCTCGGCGCCGTCGTCGAGCGGCGCGGTGAGGTCGGTCTCGGTCCCGTTCACCACGGCGGCGACGGCCGCCTTGCGCAGACCCGAGCCGATCGACTTGGCGAGATCGAGCGCGGTCGACCCGGTCGGCAGTTCCTTTGCGGAGCCGTCGGGCAGGTTGACCGTGATGTTCGCCATACCCGCAGGATACGGCGGGACGAAACCCCGGCGGTGGTGGGTTCAGTTCCCGGCAGCCGCAGCCGCCAGCGCCGGCTCGGCATTGGCGCTTGTGCCGTTCGAGGACGACACGTCGGGCAGGTCGGTCACGCTGGCCACCTTCGCGGCCACGGTCGGCTCGGTCTCGGCCGTTTGTCCGGCGTAGGTGTGCACGTACTCCTGGCCCGTCATCTCGCGGATCTCGAACATGACTTCGTCGATCATCGAGCGCCAGGCGAGATGCTCGGCCCCAGAGTTCTGGTATCGCTCGGGTTTCACTGGCCGACCCACCGAGATCCGGCACGTCCCGAACAGCTTCGGCAGCTTCGCGTCGGGCGGTTGAATCTCGTCGGTGCCCACGACACCCACGGGATAGATCGGACAGCCGATACTCATCGCCAACCGAGCAGCGCCGGTGCGACCCTTGTGCAGAAGACCGTCGCGGCTGCGCGTTCCCTCAGGGAAGATGCCGAACAGCTCCCCACGACGCAGCACCGATTCGGCGGTATCGAGCGCCGCCTGACTCTTGTCGCCGCCCGTTCGGTCGATCGGAATCATGCCCAACGCCGGAAACGCGTACTTCGTCTTCCACGAATCCATGTACTCGGCCTTGCCGACGAACGAGATGTTGCGCGGCAGCGACAGCATCAAGAATGCCGAGTCGAGAAAGCTGATGTGATTGGGACACAGAATGGCTGGGCCGTCGTCGGGAAGTCGGTCGAACCCGTCGAGCTCGATGTTCCACAGGCGCGAGGTGATCGGGCGCACGACACTGCGGAAACGTCGTTGTGCGTCACCGGCACCGGTGGCCTTGGCCATGGGCGCTAACAGTACGACATGTTCGTTCGTTCGTGAACCCCCATCTGCAGATCGCCCGAAGGGGTTCGCGAAACTACGGCAACACCACCCCGAGGAGGCCGGCGGCCTGCGTCACATCGATGCCTTCGGTCGCTGCTGCGTCGATCGCGGCGATCGCTCCCGGCGTGTCGAGATCATCGTCCAGACGCTCCCGCGCACGATCGAGAAGTTGATCTCCGGGTTGGCCACCGACGCTCGCCAGCCAGCGTTCGAGCCGCTCGGCGTTGCGGGGCATCAGTTCGTCGTCCCACTCCCACTCGACCCGATAGTGGTGCTCGATGATCGCCAGACGGATCGCGCGCGGATCCCATACCTCGCGCAAGGCGTCGACGAACACCAGGTTGCCGAGGCTCTTCGACATCTTCTCGCCGTCTTTGCTGATCAGCGCGGTGTGCATCCAGTGCCGTACGAAGGGTTCGCCAGTGGCTGCTTCCGATTGGGCGCGTTCGCTCTCGTGGTGCGGGAAGATCAGGTCGGCGCCGCCGCCGTGCAGGTCGATCGTGGTCCCCAGCTCGCGCAGCGCCAACGCAGAACACTCGATGTGCCAGCCGGGCCGGCCGGGGCCCCACATCGTGTCCCACGACGGCTCGTCGTCGGCGGACGGATGCCACAACACGAAGTCGAGCGGATGCCGCTTGTTGGGGTCGTCGATGTTGCCGCCGCGCTCTTTGGCCAAGGTCAGCATCTCCTCGGTGCTGTAGCCGCTGAGCGAGCCGAAATCGTCGAACTTCGACACATCGAAGTAGACCGAGCCACCGGACTCGTAGGCGAACCCGCGATCGAGGACCATGCCGATGAACCCACGGATGTCGGGGATCGCCGAAGATGCACGCGGCGTCGACGCCACCGGCAACACGTTGAGCGCCTCGAGGTCGCGCTCGAATCGCGCCTCCTCCCCTGCCGCGAGGTCGAGGTAGTGCACTCCGAGTTCACGCGCCTTGGCGAACAAGGGGTCGTCGACGTCGGTCACGTTGCGCACGCACTGCACGGTGTGCCCTTTGTCGATCAGCCGTCGCTGCAGCACGTCGTAGGCGACGAACGTGGCGGCATGTCCGAGATGCGTGGCGTCGTAGGGCGTGATGCCGCACGTGTACATCAACACGTGCTCGTCCGGCTCGAATGGAACGACCGCCCCGCGGGCGGTGTCGTACAACTGCACGTCAGGCGTCAACCGCCCGAGGGTCGCGCTTGATTCCCGTCAGTTTGGGCGCGACCCGCGTTTTGTAGCGCACATTGAGCTGCAGCAGTACGGCGGTGAACGCTTCGATCGCTGTGGCGTTCGACAGCTCGCCGGCGTCGAGCGGCCGGCAGCCGGGGATGTCCGACACGATCGCCGCCACTTCACGAACCGCATCGGGGTCGTCGGCGCAGATCAGCACGTCGGAGTCGATCGGCTCTTCGATGTGGCCCAGCTCGGTTGCTGGCAGATGGTGAAACGCGGCGACCACGCGAGTGCGCGGCACCGCAGCCTGGACGTGGGCCGCAACGCTGCCCCGAGGTGGCACGAGCGGCTGGAACTCCTTGTTCACCCTCACCAGCGCGTTGGCCATCGACACCAGAATCTTGCCAGCGAGCGCGTCCTCGTTCTCCTGCGCGGTGCCAGCTGCCGAATCCCACGGCGTGGCCAAAACGACGAGATCACAGTCCGCAGCGGCCGCGTTGTCGCCGAACGACAGCAGCTCGCCGAGCTGCGGCCACTTGTCGACCAGCACGTCGCGGGCCTCCATCGCCCGATACTTCGATCGCGAGCCGATCACCGCCGGATAGCCAATGCTGGCCAGGCGGGCAGCGAGCCCACTTCCGGCGGGGCCGGTGCCGCCCAGGATGCCAATGCGCATGGGCGACAGCGTGGCACATCGACCCGCCTTGGCCGAAGGGGGCCGGCCAAAGGCAGCCGCACAGTCGACTCGCTGGCCTACGGTCTGGCGCATGGGACTGCTCGACGGCAAGAAGATCGTGATCACCGGGGTGCTGACCGACAGCTCGCTGGCCTTTGGCGTGGCGCGCCTGGCGATCGAGGAAGGCGCCGAGGTCGCGCTCACCGGTGCCGGACGCGGCCTGCGCCTCACCGAACGCACGGCGCGCAAGTTGCCCGCCGACGACGTCGCCGTGTTCGAGCTGGACGTGACCGAGCCCGCTCACGGCACAGCCGTGCGTGACGCACTCGCCGAACGATGGGGGCGCGTCGACGGTGTACTGCATGCCATCGGCTTCGCCCCTGAGGCATGCCTGGGCGACGACTTCCTGGCAGCCCAGTGGGACGACGTGGCCACGGCGCTGCACATCTCGACGTACTCGCTGAAGGCGCTGGCCGATGCCTTCGTGCCGCTGATGGGCGAGGGTGGGGCGTTCGTCGGCCTCGACTTCGACAACCAGCAGGCGTGGCCGGCGTACAACTGGATGGGCGTCGCCAAGTCTGCGCTGCAGAGCGTGTCGCGTTACCTGGCCAAAGATCTCGGCCCTCAGGGCATCCGCTCGAACCTCGTCGCTGCCGGACCGATCAAGACGGTGGCGGCCCGCTCGATCCCCGGCTTCGCCAAGTTCGAAGACGTGTGGGACGACCGCGCGCCGCTGGGCTGGGAGGTCACCGATTCCGAGCCGGTCGCTCGCGCCTGCGTGGCGTTGCTCTCCGACTGGTTCCCCGCCACGACGGGCGAGATCGTCCACGTCGACGGCGGCTACCACGCCATCGGCGCCTAGCGCTGTAACAGGTTTCGGGTTGCGCACAGGTTCGGTCAGGGCTGCGCACAACTCCCTTCATCGAGACTGAGGTTCCACCAATACCTCATGTCTAGGAAGACCGGCACTTGCCGGCGAAGGGATCCATGGGCGCAGCCCACCGAACCAGCACTCGCACACTCACCGGAGCGGTCGCCGTCGCCACCCTCTGCTTCGGCTTGCTTCCCGTCGTCGCCCACGCGGCCGACGACGACGTCCGCATCCTCAGCACCGACGACCCAACGCTCACCTACGACGCCCCTGGTGTGCAGCGCAACTACATCCTGACGATGGTCGACGACCCGATGCGCGTGGTCGCCGAGTCGGGGTGGACCACCGATCCCACATGGACCGCACCGAGTGGACTCGTCGAGGCTGGCGCGCTCTACGACGGGTACGTGCTCGTCGACCCCGCTGTCAGCGGCGGCGGGGAGCAGTATCCGCGCACCGATGAGGACGGCACCTTTGACGGGACCTATCTGTACCGGGCGCCCGTCGCCTTCGACACAACGGTCGCCTCCGGGCCCATCCGCGTGCAGATTCCGGCTGGGAGCAACGAGCTCACCAACGGCGCCGAACCTGTCCCGATCGTCGACACCGAGCTTGTCGGCGCGGCCGGTGAACAGCAAGTGTCACTCGCCAACAACGGGTTGCGGGCCCGCTTCTGGCCGCACTTCGCCGACGAGCGAGTGGACGACGAAGAGCACTCCCACCTCCTGTCCGATGGCACCATGCCGATGGCCAGCCCCCAGTGGGGTATCGCCCCCACGGTGACCGAAGGCGACCGGAAGTTCTGGATCGTCCGCTCGACACCAGACGGCTGGGGTCCGGAGGGCCCGCCAGAGGATCCGTTCGACTACGTCGGCGGGATGATGATGATCGGCTTCGAAGGCATGGGCTGGGCGGTCGTCGAGTTCGGTCGCGAGCTCGGACTGAACATCGGCTACGCCGGCTGCGAGGCCGTGAGCTGGATCGGCAACAAGCTCTTCGGCACCAAGAAGATGAACTGCGGCGACGATCTGAACCGCGACGTCGAGCTCGAGTTCGACGTGATGGTCGACTTCGAGTACCTCGACGACGGCGGCCACGTGCTGTTCAACACCACCGGCACTGCCGTTGAGTCCGCCGGCGAGTACATCGTCGGCACCGCCACATCGAGCGGCGACGGCTTCGAACACGACTGGTCGGAGGAGATGGTCGGCAACTTTCCGTTGCTCAGCGCCTACTCGACCAAGATGCTCGGCTACCTCGAGGTCGACCCCGACCACCCGCTGGTCGACGACGACGGCACGATCGAGCTGACCTTCGGGGTGCAAGGGCCAGCAGGCGCGCAGGCCTACCTGCACGACGTCGGGGCGAGCGACCTCGACCCTGGTCAGCGGGTGACCCTCGGCGGCGCCGACGCAATGGCGGCTGCGCCCCTCGAAGCATCAGCCAGCGCCGCCACCTGGACGATCCACCCCAGTGAGTTTGCGCTCCACCCGGGCGAGACCGAGCGCTCCCGCGATGCTCGCCTCTATCGGGCCGGCGTTGGCCAGTTCGAGGACCAGATCAATGCGCTGGCCGAGGAGCTCGGCCACCAGGTGCTCGACACACCGCCGATGGATGCGCCCGACTTCGGCGAGCCGGTGCGCTTCAACGCCGGTGAGCCGTATCCGCTGACGATGCTCGCCTGGGCCGCCTTCAACCCCGGCTCGGTCGGCCTCTACTACCAGACCGATGACGACGGTGGCTACGCGCCGGTGCCGCTCGAGTGGTTGACCCCCGCTGCGCCTGGCACACTCGGCTTCAACGAGCCGTCGATCGCCGACGGTCAACTCGAGTTGCTCGACGACACGGTCGACTACGCGCTGTCGGCTGACGGCAGCCGATTCGCCGAGCTCACCGCCGAGGGCCTCAGCACCGCGCGGGTGCTGCCCAACATGGAGCTCGATCGCGCCGCTCCGATCACTGCAGGCGGCGCTCGCCTCGGCACGATCACGTACTCCGATCTCGATGCCGACACACAGTTCCCGAACTACGTCGGGCTCGACAAGCGCGTTGCCGTCGACGGTTCGGGCACCACCGTGGTGGCGACCGCCGACACGCTCGACGGGGCACTCGCGCCCGAGGTGGTCGTTGCATCGATCCCCAACCCGGGAGTGCCGTTCGACGACGAGCACGCCACCGTGACGATGCTCAGCGGGATTCTCGACGATGCGGGTTCAGCGCCGCTGCGTACCCAAGACGGCACCCTTGCCTCGCGGCACGTGGCGATCACGGCCGACGGCAACCACATCGCCGTCAGCGAGCTGTGGCTGCGCGATGCCGACTTCGGCAACATGCGAGCACTCCCGGCCAACACCGACAGCCGCATCCTGCTGTTCGCCAACGGATCCGATGGCTGGCAGTTGCAGAGCGAACTGCAACCGACCGGCATGGTCGACCTCGATGACGCAGTCGCCGCAACGACCGTCGACGCGGCTCACCTCTGGGTCGCCGTCAAGGACTCGACCGCGATCCTCAAGATCGACGCGTCGACGGGCGCCACGCTGGCCGTGTTCGATGCGGCGATCGAGACCGCCGCCATGGTCACCGACGGTGTCGACCTCGTCGTGATCGACGACGTCGGCAGTGCAGCCGTGCTCGACGTCGACACCGGCACGGTGGTCCGCACGCTCGCCCTGGACCTGGTCACCAACCCCAGCGACGCCGCATTGATCGGCGACGAGTTGTTCGTGGCGAACGCCGGCGATGGAACCAACTCGATCCCGCTGCTGGTGACCTTCGATGTCGACTCCGGTGCAGTCCGCAGCGTGGCCGCGCCGAACAGCAACGATCACACCCGCAACGGCAACGCACCCGACATCGTCGTCGACGACCTGCGCTACGTGTGGGCCTCGAGCCCAGCGCTCGGCACGGTCGTGCGCTACGACCCGGTCGACGGTTCGACCCAGGACGCGACGTACTCGACGACGATCAGCGGATTGGCCTTCGACGGCGACGACATCCTCGTGGTCAACGACGACGTCGTGTCGTACCCGATCGACGATCCCGTCGGCGGGCCGGTCGATCAGTGGTACCGCGCCGACCTGGCGTTCGCCATCGACGCCGACACCATGGAACGGACCGACCCCGTGCGAGTTCGCTCTGCGGTGCCGTTCACCTCGATGGAGGCGTTCACCGCGGATCCGATTAGCGCAGCCGGCTACGCAGTGATGCGCATCGACGACACCCCTGCCGGACGACGTCTCGTGGTGGTCGACACAACCGAGACGTTGGGCAGCCTGCGCGACGACAGCCAGTGGTTCGACATGGACACGATGCCGCTGATCACCGGTCGCTCGATCGCCTACGAGCTCGATCTCGGCAACGCGCCGACGATCGACTCGCTCGATCTCGTCGACGGTCAAGTGTGGATCGGCAGCGGCACGTCACTGCGGGCTCAGCAACCGATGCCGTGGGCCATCGACAACGGGCTGCAGGGCCTCGGTCTCGCGCCGGACGCGTTCGCCGCCTCGATCGACATCGCCCCATCGCCCAACGGGGTGCGTATCGCCACGACCACGCAGGGCGGCATCGCCGTCTACGAGTTCGCCGACGACCACGTCTCCAAGTCGTTGGCCATGCGGACGTACAACACGAGCGTGCTCGGCCACCAGAGCACGCTGGCCTTCACGGACGACGGCAGCCTGTTGCTGCACAGCGATCCCGGCAATGTCAACGGCGGAGGCGCCGGCAGCGGACTCGCACCTGGTCAGCTCGGTGGGTACCGCGAGATGGGCGGCTACTGGCACGAAGACTTCGTCATCGTGGCACCGTTCGACGACACGGGCCCGCGGGCTCAACCGTTCGGCGGCAAGATCGACGTGAACGGTCGCTTCCTCACCGTGGCCGGCCGCAACCACGACGGTGACGGCGCCGACGTGTGGCTCTTCCGGGATCCGTACGGTGACTGGCGCTCACTACGCACGTGGAACCCGCTGCAGCACCCGAACGACCTGCTCGACGATCCGGGGACCGGCAGCTTGGTGAACACCGCCGGTGGCCGCTTCTGGTCGCAGCCGTTGGCCCTCAGCGGCCACCGCAGCACCACCACGAGTGGTTGGGGCACCGCGCTGTACGAGCAGGACACCGAGCACATCGAGGCGATCGTCCGCTACACGAGGTTCAGCTGACGATGCACGCCCACCACGAGCCGCTCACGGCCTTTCCCACCGGACTTCAGACAGCGCACAAGCGCCGTTCAGATCAACAGGACGACACTGGCCAGCAGACGAGCACTACGTCCAACACACCTACGACCAACACTACGACGACACACAAGGAGCCCTCGATCAACACCACCTCTCGCCCGGACGGGCACGACGCCAGCACCAACGCACGACGTCGGAGAGGGAGGTGGATCACCGCCGGAGCAGCACTGGCCACGACATCGCTCGTCGCCACCCTGTTCCCGGCGCGCGTCGAGGCCGTCGCCTCGGACCTTCCGCCGATCGTCGCCGAACCATCTGCATGGGGCCTGCCGGCCCTCCCCGGTTCAGCCGGGAGCAACCCGCTGCTCGACCTCGAGCGAGTCGGCGACGTGTGCCATGTCGGCGACGACGACATGTGCGTCGTCCGCACGACGACACCCACGTTCGGCCCGGGCGACGTGGAGCCGCATCCTGAGCTCGGCTGGGAGTACGTGCTGTACGACCTTGGCGCCGAACAGGCGCGCGGTGACGTGTCCGGCCCGACCACCAGCGACCGCTGGACACCGGCAGCGGGTTCGATGGTCGACGGTGGCACGTACGTCGTCGCCGTGAGCCCCGCCGACGACGGAACGACACCGCCACCGGAGGACCCCGTCGACGAAGACGACCCGGTCGACGACCCGACCCAGGCGATGCTCGTGATCGTCGATCAGACCGGCGATGCGCTCCAGGAGTGGCAACACGCCGGACCGTTCGCCATGGCGCCGACGACTGGTGAATTGATCCTCGACGCGCCCCTCGGCACGTCGGACGTCTCGGTCCCGCTGTCGCTCACCTACCGCGCGTCGAACCTGACGACGCCGGCGGTCGGACCGTTCCGGGCGCCGCTCGGCGGCGGCTGGGAGCCGACGCTGCCCGCACCCCCAAGCTGGTTCGAAGTGATCGAGTACGGCGCAACCGGCACACTCGAGCTGGTCGGCACCAACGGCCAACGGCTGCGTTTCCTCGACAACGGAGACGGCACCTACGACCTCCCGCAGCTGGTTGACACCGAGGTCGCCGGCGTGCGCGCCATCCTCACCGCTGACGAGTCCACCGGCGGCTGGCGTCTCGTCGACACCGACGGCGCCGTCTACGAATTCAGCTACTGGGGTGACCTCGAGCGCTACACGGCGCCGCTGTCGGACGACATCGGCGCCGCGACCTACGAGACCACATGGTTCGACGGCACGCTGACATCGGTCACCGACCCGGTCACCGGCCGCTCGGTCGAGCTGGGCTACGTCGGCGGGCCGAGCGGCTGTCCGGCCACGCCGGTCGGCTTCGACGCGGCACCCCTCGGTGGACTGTGCTCGATCACGTTTGTCGACGATCCTGCCGGCGACGCCACCACGCGCATCGATGTGGGTTGGCAGGGCGACAACGTCTCGGCGCTGTTCCTGCCAGAAGGTCGCCGCCTCGACATGGCCTACGACAGCGCCGGCGTGATGACCGCCCTGCGCGACCCCCGGGCCGGTCTGGTCGACGCGGTCGCCGGCGAGTCGGCCGACACGAACTACGACCTGACCTACGACAGCAACGGGCGCATCGCCACGATCACCAGCCCTGCCGCCACCCCCGGCAGTAGTGCACGCGAAGTGTTGACGTTCGGGTACGGCGCCGGCAGCACCACCGTGACGTCGGTCTTCGACGGCAGCGCGCCGCAGGTGACGACGATCACCTTCGACCCCGACACGTGGGTGACGAACAGCGTCACCGATCCACTCGGCGTCACCGCCGTGGCGCTCTACGACGCCGATGACCGGCCAGTGGGCCTGCGCGAGGGCCAACTGCAGACCGTGTACGAGCGAGCCGACGACGGCCGTGCCGTCACCATCTGGGGCCCGGCACCGGTGTCGATGTTCGACGCCACGACGCACATGCCCCTCGCCGCCCATCGCGACTCGATAGCGATGAGCCAGGAGCTGATCGACAGCACGACGGACTCGCAGGGTTGGGTGGCCACCTGGTGGAACTCGACGATGCGCAACGCCGCCACGGTGGCCAACACGGTCGTGTCCGGTCCGATCACCGCACCGCCAGGAGTTTCTGGTGGCTGGTCGGCGGAGCTCGTGACCACCGTCGATCGCGACGAGGCCGCTGCCGGGTATGCCGTCACCGTCGACGGCGCCACCTTGGAAGAGGTCACCGTCGACGGCGAAGAGGTCGACAGCGCCGGACTACCGGTGCTCCCGGACGCCGAACCCGGCGAGGGCCCCGTCCTGATCAGCGTGCTCGTCAGTGGCGAGAACGCACCCGGTGCGGGCAACCCGGTGACGGTTGCGCTGACCGCCGTCGACGCCGCCGGTGCGCCGCTGTATGCGGTGGCCGACGACCAGCTGGTCGCGCCGCTGCAGTTGACCAGCGAACGATTCACTCGCGACTGGGCCACCGGTTCGGCCGCCCTGATCCACGAGGTGATCCGCTACGACGATCCGCTGTCCGAGCGACCCACGTCGATCACCACCACGTATCCCGACGGCACCAGCGAAACGACCACCGCAACGTTCGAGGACTTCACCACCGACTTCGGCCAGCTGTGGCGACGACTGAGCGAGACCTCGCCGAGTGGCACGTCGACGTCGTTCACCCACTGGGGAGCCCGCGAGCGGGCGACACCTCCCGGGTACGGGGCCGCGCAGCTCCAGGGCGGCATGGCCCAGACGCAACAGCTGCCGGACGCGAACGGCTCCAGCGGCCTCCAGCGGACGTGGTGGACGAGCCGCGGCCAGTTGGCGGCGACCGAGAACGCGGCAACCGGCACGACGACCACCTACGTCTACGACGGCATCGGCCGACACATCGAGACCGCGGTCTCGGCCGGCACTGCGCCGGGCACCGACGGCAGCGGGTCGCCGATGACCGAGACGGTCGACTACGCGATGACGGCCAACGGATTGTTCGTCGAAACCCATACGTCAAACACCGCGGCAACGGGGACGACAACCATCACCGTGTATCGCGACCTGCACGACCGGATCGTGCACCTCGTCGATCCGCACGGGTTGCGCACCGACACCAGCTACAGCGCCGACACCGTCGTCGAGACGACGTACCTGGCAAACGGCGTGGCGGCCCAGACGGTGACCACCACGTACACCGCCGACGGCACCCGACCGACGAACGTCGTCACCGACAGCATCGACGGCCGCTCCCACCGTGTCGACCTCGGCTACGCCGACTCCAATCCATGGCAGATCGCCACGGTTGTCGACAGTGCCGGATTCACCTCGACCTACGGATACGACGCCTACGAGATGCGCAATCGACTCGACGTCGCCGACAGCAACGGCACGACGTGGACCGAGACCGTGGAGTACGCCCCCGACGGGCGGATCACCCTGCGGACGCAGACAGCCGACGGCGTCGAGCAGGCCACCCAGCACTTCGCCTACCACGCCAACGGCACGGCCGCGGCGTACACGTTCCACGGTCCGGGCGGCACCACCGAGGTCGTCACCGACTTCGATCAGCTGCCCGCCGAGATCGCCGGCCCGCACCCGAGCGCTCCGGCGGACCGCACACCATCGCGGATCACCACGACCGGTCCGGACGGCACTGTCGACGCCATCACGATCGGCTACGACCAATGGGCCGCACCATCGGTGGTCACCCACAACGGCGAGTCGGTCACGATCGACAACGCTGCTGGCGCAGTCACCCGGTACGACCAGACCGAGTTGGCATACGACCAGCTGCTCGAGGTGATCGCCGTCGACGACGGAACGAATCGGTACGAGTACCTGCGCAATGCCACCGGCGACGTGTTGACCTCGACGAGCACGATCGACGGCGAGACATCGACCTATCACCACACGGCGAGCGGTCTGATCCTCGGCCCCGATCAGCAGCCGGTCAGCGCCTCGCTGCCCGGCGTCGGGGCGATCGCCCACACGGTCGCTCCCGGCGGCTCGGCGTCACTGGCCATCGTCGGGCTCGACGGCAACGTCTGGGCCGACCTCGACGCCGAGGTTTCGACCCTGGGTACGGCGACGCCGATGTGGTTCACCCCGTACGGCATGCCGATCGACACGGGCGACACCGGAGAAACGGCAGACGTCGCCGGCCACGAGAGCGGCTGGAAAGAGCTCCCGCGAACCGACACGGTCAACCCAGTCGTGATCACCCCGTTCCGGGCGATGCTGCCCGAGATCGGCAGCTTCACGACACCGGACCCCGTCGAGGCCGGCTCGACGCTCTACAACTACACCGACGGAGATCCGTTCAACCAGGAGGACCGCACGGGCCTCTCGCCATTCGAGGCCAGCCGCATGTTTCGCAGCATCGGTGGGATCACGAGCATCGTGTTGGCGGTCGCCGCGTTCTTCTTCCCCAAGAAGTTCGTTGCCCTCGCCCTGCTCGACGTGGCGATCAACGCAGCGATGTGGACACTGATGTTCGCCGCCGGCGACATGGACGACGGTGCGCTCATCTGGGCGATCGCGTTCAGCATCATCAGCCTGGTCCCGCTGATCCCAGCCGGGATCCGGGCGTATCGGAGTACGACACGGACCATCCACGTGCGACCCCCGTCGAACTCGATCTCGTCGTCGACGTCACCGTCGTATAGCCCCGGCACGAACCGCGGCACCAGCCCGTCGCCGCCGCCACCGAACGTCACGAGTTCGACGGCCCCGACGATGGCGCCCACGACGCGCAACGTGTCGTCGACCAGCACCAGCCCGGTCCGCACGCACCCACCGGTGAGCTACCGCAACGGAACGACCCTGCCGACGATCCGGGAGAACTCCCTGCAGTCGTCGAGCCACATGCGACAGACGACGATGGGCCCGATGTCCCGGGACCAGGCGAGAGCGTTCCACGACCAGCAAGACCTGATCATCCGCGGGAATCTCCATAGCCTCGGCATGCTCTAGGCGGCGGCCGAGCAGGTTTGTCTGATGATGGGCCCGGCGCACCCTCCCCGATGGGGTGGTGCGCCGGGCCCTCCCACGTCGGCGCCGATACCCTCGGCGCGGTGAACCGACTCGGCTCGGAAACCTCTCCCTATCTCCGCCAGCACAAGGACAACCCGGTCGATTGGTACGCCTGGGGTGACGACGCCTTCGCCGCCGCTCGTGAGCGCAACGTGCCGATTCACCTCTCGGTGGGCTATTCGGCCTGCCACTGGTGCCACGTGATGGCCCATGAGTGCTTCGAAGACGCTGAGGTCGCAGCGAAGATGAACGAGTTGTTCGTCAATGTCAAGGTCGATCGCGAGGAGCGTCCCGACGTCGATGCCCTGTACATGGACGCGGTGCAGGCACTGACCGGGCGTGGCGGATGGCCGATGACGGTGTTCATCACGCCCGACGGAAAGCCGTTCTACGGCGGGACGTACTTCCCGAAGGAGGCGTTCTTGAAGCTCCTCGACGCGATCGACGAGGTGTATCGCAACAAGCCGGACGACGTCGCCCAGAACACCGGTGCGCTGGTGAAGGCCATCGACGCCACGGCCACGATGCGCCCCGCCGATGAGCTCCCCGGGGTCGACGAGCTGAACCACGCCATCCGCACGCTCGGCGGCGCCTTCGATCAGGAGTGGGGTGGGTTCGGCAAGCAACCAAAGTTCCCGTCGACGTTCAACATCGAGCTGATGCTGCGGGCCTACATGTCGACCGGCCAAGACGCACCCAAGCAGATCGTCACCACCAGTCTCGACGCGATGTGTTCCGGCGGCATGTACGACCACCTCGCTGGTGGGTTCGCCCGCTACTCGACCGACCGGGAGTGGCTGGTTCCCCACTTCGAGAAGATGCTCTACGACCAGGCGCTGCTCGTGACGACGTACCTCCACGCATCGGTGGTGATCGGCAAGCCGGCCTGGCGGCAGGTGGTCGCCGAGACGATCGACTACGTGCTGTCGACTCTGCGCCACCCCAACGGCGGCTTCTACTCGGCCGAGGACGCCGACTCGCTCGATGGCCGCGGCAACTCGGTGGAGGGAATCTTCTACACGTGGACGCCAGCCGAGGTACGCGCCGTGCTGGCCGCTGCAGCACCACAAACCGAACGCGAACTGGCCGACGCCGATGCGGTGAGCGAGTGGTTCGGTATCACCGACGAGGGCAACTTCGAAGAGAGCGGCCGCTCGATCCCCAACCGGCTGCACGCGCGCGGCGAACTGGCGCGGTCCCCCGAGATGCAGAACGCGGCAATGATCCTGCACATTGCGCGCGCCACCCGACCGCGGCCGGGCCTCGACGACAAGGTGCTCACCGAATGGAACGCGCTGTTCCTCTCGGCGCTGTCGCAAGCTGCGGCGGTGTTCGCCCGCAAGGACTGGCTCGACGCAGCGATCGCCAACGGTGAGTTCCTGTTGCGTGAGCTGCGCAGCGACGACGGCCGTTGGTACCGCAGCTGGCACGCCGACGGCGACCCACCGGCCCGACACGCGGCGCTCGCCGCCGACCACGCCGCCCTGATCGACGCATTCACCCGATTGGCCGAAGCGAGCGGACAGGCGCGATGGATCGACGCCGCAGTCGACACGACCGAGACGATGCTCACCTGGTTTTGGGACCCCGATCACGGCGGGCTCTACACCACCGCCGAGGACGCCGAAGCACTGGTCGTCCGCCAAAAGGACATCGGCGACAACGCCACACCCTCGGCGAACTCACAAGCCGCGATCGCGCTCTACCGCCTCGCCGCGTTGACCGGTGAGCAGCGCTACGCGCATCAAGCCGACCGCATCCTCCAGCTGCTGGCGCCGCAGATGGAGGAGAAGGTCGGGCTGTTCTCCAACGCCCTCCTCGCTGCCGACCTTCGGCGTCGCGGCACCACCGAGGTCGCCGTGGTCGGCGAGCGGCCGGACATGGTGCGCCTGGCCCACGCGATCTGGCGCCCCGACATGGTCCTTGCCTGGGGTGAGCCCTACGACTCACCGCTGTGGGAAGACCGGCGAGATGGGTTTGCGTACGTGTGCCGGGACTATGCCTGCCAGGCACCGCAGGACACCATGGAGGGCTTCGCCGAAGCGCTCACCGGGCGAAAGGTCTCGGTGAAGCAGGTCGACGGCGGGGTTGCGCTCGTCCCCGACGAGTCGTGAACCACAAGGTGTAACGGTGGTGTCAGACACCCTGTTACGCCTTGCGTGTAACAGGGTGTCTGGACACCACCGTTACACGCCGCCGGTGCGATCGATCGTGGCGATCACCGCTTCAGCCAATGCCTCGGCGTCGTCGCTGTGCAGGTCGCGGGCGGCGCCGGCGATCGACGGCGCCGCGGTATCGACGTGCACGCTGCGCACGCCGAGCCGCCGTTGAAACCAATTGGCGGACATCGTCACGCTCTGGGCACGACGCCGTGGCACGACGGTGCGCGTGCGATTCAACGCGCCGTTGACGAAGACCAGGTCGAGGTCGTCGATCAACCACCGTTCGTGGCGGTACGACAACACCGCACGCCCGAAGGCTCGGACGGCGACGACGACGGCAACGACGGTCGCCATGACCCACGCCGCGCCGACGCGAGCGCCGAGAAGGTCGAGCACGAGTGCCCCACCGACCGCCACGACCACTCCCAGCAACGTCTGCAATGTCGCCGCGATCAACCTGCGGCGCAGCGACACCGGGGCGACACGCCGTAGGAGCTGATCAGGCGGCGCAGCCGTTCCGACCAGTTGCGGCGCCCACCAGCGCCAGCGCCCGGTGGCGCCCACGGCATCGATCAACAATTGCTCGTCGCCGCTGCCGCCACTGACATCAGCGGTGTCGACCCACACCGACTCGGTGCCGAGCCGGCGGGCCACGGGCGAGTCGCGCACCGTCATGCCTTGCACACGTACCATCGCCGCTTCCTGTGATCGCCGCCCGAGGATGCCGCGATGCACGCGCACTCGGCGATCGGCGATCTCCGAGCGGAACCCCATGGCCCGCGAGGCGAGCGACGCCGCAGTCGACACGACGAGAATCACCGACGCCACTGCGCCGAGCGAGACCCACGCCGCGAACGCTTGATCACCAAGCAGATCGAGGGCCCGCAGCGAGGCGACCCCGACCCATATCGCCACCACCGCCACGAGCGCATCAGCGGTCTCGGCCGCCGTCGCGACCACCCGAGGCAAGTCGCTGCCCGATCGTTCCGCAAGCACGTGAGGCGGCGGACTCGGCGGAGGCAGTGGTGCCCCTCGCTCGACGATCGGTCCGGCCGTCCGCTGTAGCTCGTTGCGCAGTCGCGCTGCCGCGGCACTGTCGACGAGGCCGATGTTGACCTCGCTGTCGCCGCCGGCCGAACTGACCACCACGGTCTCCAGCCCGAAGGCGCGACCGATGAGATCGATACGCGAGTCGACCGATTGAATGCGCTCGCGTGGCACGTCGACGGTCTGCCGCCGCAGCAGCCCCTCACGCCAGCGCAACAACGAGTCGTCGACGCAATAGCGCGCAGTGACATAGCGCACGATCACCGGCGCGATCGCCAACACGCCGATCACCAGCTGCAGCGTGTCGACCAGCTGATTACCGCCGCTGCTGTTGAGGATCAGCAGGACACCGACCAGTACCTGTGGGAGCCGACGGATGAGATCGCTGAGGATCGTCGCCGGATGCAGACGCTGCCACCGGTCGGAGTCGGAGTCAGCGTCGGAACGGTCCGGCAACGTGCTCACGCCGGTTGCCCTGCACGGCCGGGTGCCAGTTCGAGGCGCAACCGTTCGGCCGCGGGCTCCTCGATGTCGCCAAGAACGACCGCTGGGGTGTGTGCACCAGCGGTGCGGACCGTCACGGTGGCCAGGCCACGCCAGCGCTGCAAGGGGTTGCTCGAGACGAGCACCGACTGCACACGGTCGCGCGGCACACCGGTCCACTCCCGGGTGTAGACACCCGCGCGCATCGCAAACAGGCGCTCGTCGAGCCGCCACCCGGTCGCCCGCCAGCCGAGCCACACCGCCACGACGGTGAGCACACCTACGACGATGGCGATCACTGCCGGAATGACGCCGACGGGGACCGAGACGTCGACGTCAGACGCTCGGCGCACCAGGACGTCGACCACGACGAGCACCACCGCCAGGAGCGCCACGGCGAGCAACGAGCCGAGTAGGCGGATCTGCAGCGCCGCCGGCGGCAACGGCGTGAAGTCGTCGTCGTCCCACATCGTCGTGTCCAGTGTGGCCGGGCCACCCGTCGATCCCACCCTGTGACACGTGGGGTCAGACCCCCGTGTTACACCACGTTCGCCGCGGCCTACCAGCCGTCGCGGTGGATGATCTCGTCGGGACGGCGTCGAGGCCGGCCCGAGCTCCGCCCAGACTGTTCGGCCTCGGCCAGCGGATATCCGAGTGCGATCGCACCGAGCAGCTCCAGTCGTTCGGGGACGCCGAGCGCCGCCCGTAGCTCCGCCTCTCCGCGAAAGACACCGAAGTACAGGGCCCCGAGCCCACGATCTTCCGCCGCCAACAGCAGTGTCATCACCGCCATCGATGCGTCGACGGTCCAGTACGGGGTGGGCCAGTCGTCGGCCGACTCCCCCAGGCCGCTGCGCGCCTTGTCGGGCTCGGCATATCTGGCGACATACGCCTCGGGGTCAGCGAATGGCAAGGCGATGACGGGAGCGTCGAGAAGGTGTTGCCAACGGAACCTGGCGCGCCGCTCCTCGGGGAGCGTGATGTCCCAGAACCGCGCCGTGTCGGCCCCCGACAACACCACGAGGTGCCAGCCCTGCGTCTTGCCGGCGCTCGGTGCGCGACCGGCCAGGTCGACCAGTTCGTCGATGACGGCGTCGTCGACCGCTGTCGACTGGAAGGCTCGAGTCATTCGCCGACGCCGGACGACGTCGGCGAACTCGCTCACCGTTTGCCGAGCTTGACGAGGTCTTCGGCCATGGTCCAGCCGTAGACGATCATCGCCCCGCCCTTGTCGACGGGTACCTCGGCGAACATCTCGACCACTGCGTCGTCAAGTTTGTGCGGCTTGCTCGACTCGTGATCGAGATACCCGCTTTGTGCGCCCTTCTTGGCGACGAAGGTGTTGGCGTCGTACCCGCTGTCGACGCCGAACCGCTTGGCCAGGCGCCGACCCCACGCACGTTCTTCGCCAACCGCGCGCACTCCCGGCGACGGGGTGAGCTCGCGCAGGTCCTTGAACGCTTCGAGGCCGTCGGCGGCCACGAAACGCGCCCCGACCACGACGTCTTCGTCGGGAAAGGCCATCAACGCCCGGTGGTACGCCTCGCTGACCAAACCACGAAGCACCTGGTCACGCCGCGATGACCTCCTCACGGAGAGCAGGCCAATGAGCACGCAGGGTGTCCCGCCGATCCGTTCCAAGGTGGAGAACGTGTAGCCGTGCAGCTTGTCGCCGAACCGGGCCGTGGTGATCAACACCCAGTCCTCCTTGGCCTTCGAGAGGTGCCCGGCGCTGAACGCCTCCTCCATCGAGGCCAATTCGTCGAGGTCGGTGTCGGTCAGCGCCGATGCGTCGTTGGTGCCAACGTCGAGAGCCATTCGTGAAAGTTTAGAGCAACACCGCCTCGTGTCCGAAGGCCATGCGCAACTCCCCCACCGAGCGGTCCAGATCGACGCGGAACTCGTCAGCCAGTTTGAGCACCGTTCCCTGCCCGATGTCGACCATCACGACCGACTCGCCCGGGTGCTCACGCAAGATCCGCTTGAGTCGTTGAATCTTGAGCTCGTCGAGTGCGGCAGACGGCAAACGCAGGCGTAATGGCGCCGCTGGACCGTCCGCCAAGCCCGAGAGCACGCTGATCGTTTGCCCGATCAGGCCAAATCGGCTCTCGTCTCGTCGGTCGAGGCGACCCTTGACCGACACGATCAGGTCCTCTTCCAACTTGTGCCCTTGTTCTGCAAGCGTGCGCGGGAAGATCGTCACCTCGATCGACGCGTCGAGATCCTCCAGCACGAACACCGCCATCTGGTCGCCGCGTTTGGTGAACTTGCGGGCGAGGTTGGTGATCACGCCGCCGACCAGGACCTGCGCACCGTCTTCCATCGCGCCGAGATCGAGAACCGAGTTGTCGACCTTGCGTTTCAGCGCCGATTCGACCCCGAACAGCGGGTGGTCCGACACATACAGGCCGAGCATCTCCTTCTCGTTGCGCAGTTGCTCGGTCTTGTCGAACACCAGATCGGGGATCGGAGTGCGCTCATCGAACCCGGCGCCGCCGCCGTCACCATCGTCGGCACCCTCGCCGCCCCAGTCGCCGAACAGGTTCATCACGCCCTTCTCGCGTTCGCGGCGGCGACTCACCGTGGTGTCGATGATCTCTTCGAACACGGTGAGTAGACCGCGACGCGGATGGCCCAGCGTGTCGAACGCCCCGCCCTTGATCAACGACTCGACGGTGCGCTTGTTGAGCACCGGTTCGGGGACCCGTTCGACGAAGTCGTGAAAGCTCTCGAATGGCCCGTTCTCGTCGCGCTCTTCCAGCAGCTGGGCGACGAGGCCGGTGCCGACGTTGCGCACTGCGGACAGTCCGAAGGTGATCGCTCCGGGGCTGCCGATGGGCAGCGACACGCCCTCTGGGAGTTCGTCGGGAGCGAGTGCGCCGAAGTCAGTGCGCGACCGGTTGATGTCGGGCGGCAAGACCTTGATGCCCATCGAGCGACAGTCGGCGAGATAGATCGCCGCCTTGTCGAGGTTGTTCTTGACGCTGGTGAGCAGGCAGGCGAGGTATTCGACCGGATAGTGCGCCTTCAGGTAGGCGGTCTGATACGTGACGAGCCCATAACCGAAGGTGTGGCTCTTGTTGAAGGCGTAGTCGGCGAAGGCCTCGATGATGTCGAACAGGTTGCGCCCGAGATCGCGCCCGTACCCGGTGTTCTCGACCCCGTCTTCGAACTTGTCGCGCTCCTTGGCCATCAACTCTCGGATCTTCTTGCCGCAGTTGTGGACGAGCACGTCTTCGGCCAACGCGTACGGATGGGCCTGGTCGCTCATCTTGAAGTCGAAGCACTCGACCTCACCGACCGGCTCAATCGAGACGACGGTGTCCCACAACAGATCCCCGGTGCGCAGATCCTCGAGGCGCTCGGAGTACAGCAGGCCATTCAACGTCTCGCGATGCACGAGGTTCGTCGTGAACAGACCGCCGCCATCGACACCGAGCGATCGCTTCGATCGTCCGGTGACCGAACACCGCCGAGCGAGCTCTGCAGCGACGAAGGCGGTCGGGATCCCGATGTTGGTGGCGCTCGCCCCGGTGGTGGCGTCCCACACCCGAAGGTTCTTGCCGACCTTGACGGCCTTGTGCTCGGTGAGGTGGGGTTCGACGACATCGATGAAGGCCTTGGCCTGGGCCTTGTCGCAGACCGACGCGATCCAATGCGTGCCGTGTCGTCCGAGATCCCGCGAGCCGATGTTGGCCACGATGCCGAACCGGAGGAGCATCCGCTTGATCGCCAGGCACACCGACCGGCTCTTGGATCCGAAGTGCGCACCGCTTGCGTCGGCCCAGCCGTCGGCACAGAAGTACAACCCCAAGAAGCGAGCCACTCGCTCCTTCGGCGCATTCACAATGCGTTCGGGAATGATCTTGGATTCAGCCGTACCGTACGCGCCGATGAGCGGGCGCATACGCCGCAGTTCGTCGCGCGACAAGCGAATCGACGTCACCGCACCAACGTTCTCGGCACGGGAAGGGCCATGACCGAAGTGCGCGCGAAACGCGTCGCGGAACGTGTCGAGTAACTCGGGATCGGTGTTGCAGAAGTGTGCTGCCCGGCCGTACGGGCCCTCGGGGTCCGGCGTGTACCCCTCCGAGATCAGCAGCGCGGCGAGTTCCGCTTCAGCCGGCGAGACCTTCGCCCCACCGTTGGTGGTGGTGCGACCGGCGACCGCGACAAGGTCGCCAGGGCGAACCGAACCGAGCTCGGTCCACCGGTCCTCGACGAGGAACGGGTGCTCTGCTGTCGCCTCGACCTCGTATCCAGTCGCCGTGGTGATCCGATACGTCTGCTTCTTGCCGACGGACCACACGTCTTCGACCTCAGCGAACCGAGAGGTGGCGGCAGTCGTGTCGATGGTCTGAACGCTTCGATCGGAGAGCTGCATCACGCGTTCGATCGGCACGTAGCCACGGGACTTCGTCAACAGCTTGGTGCCTGCGGGGAGACAGGCCTTCCGAAGGTTGTCTGCTTCGGCGAGGGAGTAGCCGGCGAACTTCTGCGCCACCCGCATCACGCTCTCCTGATAGATCATCAGGCCGAACGTGTCCGACAGCACCTCTTCGGCGTCGGGGTGGAAGTACTCGACGGGCGCCCGTTCGTTCTTGCGGTCGGCGTAGTCGTAGTGCATGTTCACGCTCATCGGCCCCGGCCGATAGAGCGCGAGCACAGCGGACACGTCCTCGAAGGAGTTCGGGGCCATCGCCTTGAGCAACTGGCGCATCGGCGGCGATTCGAGCTGGAACACGCCGATCGTGTCGCCGCGCGACAACAGCTCGAAGGTCGCCTGATCGTCGAGCGCGATGCCCTCGATCGAGAACTCCGGATCGCGCGACCCGGCGATCATCTCGACGGCGTCGGTGATCACGTCGAGGTTGCGCAACCCAAGAAAGTCCATCTTGAGCAGGCCCAGCTCCTCCACGCCGTGCATTTCGTATTGGGTGACGACCGGGGCGTTGTCGGGGTCCTGTCCGGACTCGGGCTTGCGCTGGATCGGCAGGTAGTCGGTCACCGGATCCTTGGTGATCACCACCGCTGCGGCGTGGATACCGTCGGAGCGCTTCAGCCCTTCGAGCCCCTTGGCCACATCGACCACCCGCTTGACGTCGGGGTCGGCGTCGTACATCGCCCGCAGATCGGACGCCGCCTTGTATCCGTCGACGTACTTCGGGTGCTCTTCGAAGCAGTATTTGAGGGGCGTGTCGCGGCCCATCACCAGCGGCGGCATCGCCTTGGCCACCTTGTCGCCGAGGCCGTACGGGAATCCGAGCACGCGCGCCGCATCGCGTACCGCGTTGCGCGCCTTGATCGTGCCGAAGGTGATGATCTGGGCCACGTGGTCGCGGCCGTAGCGCTCGGCGGCGTAGCGGATCATCTCGTCGCGGTACCGCGAGTCGAAGTCCATGTCGATATCGGGCATCGAGACGCGGCTCGGGTTGAGAAAGCGCTCGAACAGCAGGTCGTAGCGGATCGGGTCGAGGTCGGTGATCCACAGGCAGTAGGCCACTGCACAACCAGCGGCCGAACCGCGGCCCGGACCTACTCGAATCCCGGCCTCGCGAGCGTGGCGGATGAGGTCCCAGGTGATCAGGAAGTACGAGGCGAAGCCCATGTCGCAGATGACCTTGAGCTCGTAGGCCAGTCGCTCTTGGGCTTCGGCCGAGAGCTCGTCGCCCCACCGCTTCTGCGCGCCCTCGTACGTGAGATGTCGTAGATAGGCCGCGTCGTCGGCGAAGCCCTCGGGGAGCGGGAAGTTCGGCAACTGCGGGTTCCCGAACTCGATCTCGACGTTGGCCCGTTCGGCGATCCACAACGAGTTGTCGCATGCGGTGGGCACCTCGCGGAACAGGTACCGCATTTCGGCGGCCGACTTGAGGTAGTGCTCGGTGCCTTCGAACTTGAAGCGGTTCTGATCCGACAACAGCGCGCCGGTTTGCACGCACAACAGGGCGTCGTGCGCCTCGTGGTCGTGTTGGTGCGTGTAGTGGCTGTCGTTGGTCGCCAAGAGCGGCGCGCCGAGTTGCTTGGCGATCTCCATCAGCTGCGGATTCGTTCGCCGCTGTTCGGGCAGCCCGTGGTCTTGCAGCTCGACGAAGAGGTTGTCGCGTCCGAAGATCTCCTGCAGCCGGGCGGCCTTCTCGAGCGCTCCTCGCTCGTCACCGTTGAGCAGCGACTGCAGTACGTGCCCGCCCAAGCAACCGGTGGTGGCGATCAGACCGTCGGAGTACTTGTCGAGTAGCTCCCAGTCCATCCGGGGCTTGTAGTAGTAGCCCTCCATGAACGCCAAGCTCGCCAGTTGAATCAGGTTGCGGTAGCCCTGGTCGTTCTCGGCGAGCAAGGTCAGGTGGTAGTAGAGCTTCTTGCCGCCTTCGGTGTCGCCGCCCGAGTCGTCGATCCGCCCTCGCCGCGCCGGACGCTCGCTGCGGTGGTCGTGGGCCATGTAGGCCTCGGTGCCGATGATCGGCTTGATCCCCTGCTGGCGACACTCTTTGTAAAAGTCGAGGATCCCGTACATGTTGCCGTGATCGGTGATGCCGATCGCCGGCTGACCGTCCTCGACCGCTTTGGCTACCAACTCGTCGAGGCGCGCCGCGCCGTCGAGCATGGAGAACTCGGTGTGGACGTGAAGATGGGTGAAGGAGTCGGCCATCGACTGCTACGTGCGACGCGTCAGCTCAGAGGTAGACGCCAGGTTGCTCGCCGCCGGCGATCGGCGATTGGCCCTGCTGCGGAATCTGGCGGATCTGCTCGAGCTGCTGGCGGGCCGCGTACTGCTGGGCCATCAGGGTCGCCTGAATGCCGTGGAACAATCCTTCGAGCCAACCCACGAGCTGCGCCTGGGCGACGCGTAGCTCGGCCTCGGTGGGCGTCTCGTCGCCGCCGAACGGCAACGCCAAGGTGAACAGCTCGTTGGCCAGGTCGGGCGAGAGCGCCTCGGCGAGCTCGGTGACGGACCGCTCGTACATCTCGGCCAGCCGCTCGCGCGACGCCTCGTCGAGGGTCAGCGAGCGAACCTCTTCCAGCATCTGCTTGACCATCGAGCCGATGCGCATGACCTTGGCGGGCTCGGTGATCGCCCCGCCTTGTGCATTGTCGCCGTCGGTCGCCTCGCCGTCGCGCGCCGCGGCAGCCGCCATGGCCGCTACCTCGCCGTCCACGTCTGCCGGCGGTGGCTCGACCCCATCAGGACGGATCGGAGCGGGCGCAGCGTCGGGGGTGTCGGACATCCCCCTTTTCTAGCGTCCGCGCGGCCCGCCCGCGCGACCCCTCAGACCGCGTGGGCGAGGAGCGGCACGTTGACCTCGGCGGAGGTCAACGACCCATGGCGGCACACGAGTTCGAACGGTCCGGAATCGGCCTTTTCGTAGAAGCTCACCGGTGCTCGAGCGGCGAGGGCCACGTCGCCGAGGCGTCCGGCCACCGGCGCAGACATCACGGGCCCAAACCAGCGCTCGTCGATGATCTGCTCGCGGGTGGCTACCCAGGCGACGTCGCCGAACTCGTTGGCGGCGGCCTGGGCGAGGGCATCGACAGCACCCGGTCGGGCATGGAGCCAGCGGAACCGGCCCTCACCAGACTGCAATGCCACGTGGTCGAGAAGCGCGTCGCTCGGATGGACCACGCGGTCGCCAACGTCGACCTGGCCATGATCGGCGGTGACCAACAGCGCCGCACCAGGCGGAAGCACCGCCATGATTTCCGCAACGATCGCATCGGAGAACCGCAACTCGGCCTCGTAGAACGGCCCGAACCCACGCTCGTGGGCGATCTTGTCGATACCGCCGTAGTAGCAGTACACCAGCGGTTCGCCGTGGGCCAGCTGCTCGGCGACCTCGACAGCGATCGACGATGGGCTGCGATACCCGACCGGGATCCCCCCGCGTTGATGTGCCTCGCTGAACGCCGATGGGTGGAGCTCGGCCGGACTGACCACCGGAACTGCGTGCCCGAGGAACGGCGGAAACGGCTGCACCTCGCGAGGCGGATGCGAACGGCGCACGCTTGTATCGCCGACCGTCCACCGCAAGGCGTTCACCACCTCGCTGCCGAAGGCGAAGCGATAGCCAACGATGCCGTGCTCGCTCGGCGGCAGGCCGGTAGTGATCGAGGTCAGTGCCGATGCCGTCGTGGTGGGCGCCACCGACTGGATCGAGCCACCGTCGAAGCCAGCGAGCGAGGGCATGTGTGCTCGATGCACATCGAATTGGTCCCACCCGAGGCCATCGAGCACCAGCAGCACGACCGCATCGGCCTCGGCCGCAGCGGCAGGGATCCACGACGGCATCGCGTCACCGGACGGAGCCAGCAGTGCCGGGAGGATTCCACGCAGATTCGCCCCGCCATAGTCAGGAACGATCGGCCCGCCGTCGGTCACGGGGTGCAAGTTGATCACGTTGCCAGACGATCGACAACACCGAGCGGCCCCAATCGGCGACACCACACCGACCAGCGCCGAGCCCCATCCACATTGCGGGGTCGCTCGGACGGAGTCGTTATCTTGGCCCCGTGCGGATCTCCACCAGAGGTGACTACGCCTGTCGGGCGCTGTTGTCGCTGGCCCTGCACATCGACGAAGGCGGACCAACCTCGGTGCGCGACATCGCCGACCGCACCGCACTCCCCCAGCCGTACCTGGAACAGATCCTCCTGGCGCTCAAGGGAGCGGGCCTCGTTCGGTCCAAGCGGGGTGTTGGCGGTGGGTATGTGCTTGCCCGGCCACCCGCCGAGATCAAGCTCAGCGAAATCGTGTCAGCGGTCGACGGTCCGATCACACTCGGCGACTTCGGACAACCTCACCAGGACGGCGCCTGTGATCACGAGGGCCAATGCGTGTTGCTGCAGATCTGGGACCTCGCCGGCGAGCACATGCGTGCCTATCTCGAGAGCTACACCCTCGACCAGATTGCTGCCATCGCCAACGGCGATGCCCCCTGGCCGTCTTAACGGGCTCGGTCGCCCTGCTGATCTGTTCGGCCTTACGACACGCCGGAGCGCGACACGACTGGACGGCCGAACGCCAGCCTTGCGGCCCTTCTAGCGCGCTCGGTCGCCCTGGCGGGCTTCCCCTCGCCTCCGTGCTCGCGCCCATGGCGCTCGCCCACCTAGCCCGCAGCACCACTCCAAGCAACTGGGCTCGGTCGCCCTGGCCGGCACCTACGCGTCGTCGAGCCAGGTTTGGAGGTCGGGGGCGAGGGGGGTGTCGAAGGTGACGCGTTCGCCGGTGGTCGGGTGGTCGAACGACAGCTCGGCGGCGTGCAGAAACGGCCGATGCAATCCATGTCGCCGCCGACCCTTGCCGTACACGTCGTCGCCGACGATCGGATGGCCAATCGACGACATGTGAACGCGGATCTGGTGCGTGCGTCCCGTCTGCAGTCGGCACGCGATGCGCGCGCCAACAACAGGTTTCTCGAGTTCGTCGACCACTTCGTACTCGGTGCGTGCGACACGACCGTCGGCAACGACGGCCATCCGCAACGGATCACGCGGGTCGCGGCCGATGGGCGCATCGATCAACCCTCGGGCAGCGGCAGGAACGCCCCACACCACCGCGTCGTAGCGGCGGCCAGCCTCATGCGCCGCGAACTGGGCGACCAGCGCCTCACGCGCAGCCTCGGTACGAGCAACCACGAGCAAACCCGAGCTTCCGGCGTCGAGCCGATGAACGATGCCGGGCCGCTGTGACTCGCCGACATCGGCGATGTCGGGAAACCGCTCCAGGAGCCCGTTAACCAGCGTGCCGTCGGCGTTGCCCGCTCCCGGGTGCACAACGAGGCCGGGCGGCTTGTCGACCACGATCACCGCATCGTCGGCGTACACCACGTCCAACTCCACAGTCGGGTCGGCCGCCGGCGGTGTGTCGGCGGGGAGTGTGGTTGGATCAACCACCAGCAGCTGACCGGCTGCCATGCGCGCCTTTCCCGACTCCGCCACTGCCCCGTCCACGGTGACGCCGCCCCCGTCGACGATCCGTGCGGCATCGGCCCTACTCACATCGGCGACCAGGGCAACAATGCGGTCGAGGCGTTGCCCGGCCAGCGCCTCGGGGATCTCCTCGGTGATGCTCACCGATCCGGGGTGTCAACGTCGGTGGCCGGCGCGGGGTCGACCTCAGCGTCGTCGGCACCCGGTGCTGCAGAATGCTGCCCAGGATCAGCAGACCAGCACCCACGTTGATCGCGATGTCGGCGATGTTGAAGATCGGGAACCACTGAAAGTCGATGAAGTCGACGACAGACCCGCGTAGCCAAGCGTCCCCACGAAACATGCGGTCGATCAGGTTGCCGGCCGCGCCGCCAATCAGACAGCCCATCCCGACGGCACTCAACCGGCTGGACTCCTTGCGCAGGGTGAGGAGCAGCCACACGATCACCAGCGTGGCGACCACGCCGATCAGCGGGCCGAATCCCTGCCCGCGGCCGAACGCCAGACCACTGTTGAACGCCAGGTTCCATTGCAGCGTCCAGATGACATGAATGGTCCGGCCATCGGAGAGTTCGTTGAGCGCCCACGTCTTGGTCACCTGATCGGCGACGACGACGGCGACGGCGATCACCAGTGGGAGCCGCCACGCGGCCGGAAAGGTCATCGCCGCAAGGGCCGGCGGTCAGCGCGGACCGATGCCGCCGACCTTCTCAGCGGCAAGCACGGTGGTTTCGGGGATCGCCTCGAGGCGTTCGCGGGGAATCGGCTCGCCCGACACCTCGGAGTAGCCATACGTTCCGACCTCGATGCGTGCCAGCGCGGCATCGATCTCGCCGACGGTCTGGCGCGACTGGCTCGACAACACTCGATCGAGGTCGCGCTGGACGACCATCGTGTCGCCTTCGCCGCCCTCGTCATCGAACTGCACGTCGCCCATCTCGCCGTCTTCGATCAAGCTGTCGGCTTCGTCTTCGAGCCGCGTCGCCCGCGCGAGCTCGGCTGCACGCCGGGCCAGCAACTCTTCACGCTGCGCCTTCAGGAACTTCACGTCGAAGTCCTTGGTGTAGGCGATGCCGTCCTTGGTGGTGCCGCGTGGTGCGGGAATCTCGGGGTGCCCCCCCGAGCCGGCGGTGGCCGCAGCCTTCTTCGCTGGCGACTTCTTGGGTGCCGAGCCCTTGGCCGGCGACTTGGTCGCTTTGGCCGTCGACTTCTTGGGCGCCGGCTTGCTGGCAGCCGACTTCTTGGCGGCGGCCTTCTTCGGCGACGACTTGGCGGCTGCCTTCTTGGGCGCCGACTTGCTGGCAGCCGACTTCTTCGTCGGCGACGAGCTCTTCTTGGCAGAAGCCTTCTTCGACGATTGCTTCTTGGCGGCGGACTTCTTGGCGGACGACTTCTTCGACGAGCCAGATGTGCGCGATGAACCCGATGACTTCGCTGCGGCCACGAATTGCCTCCTTCCGGCTGGGGTGAGCGCCGGACTCTACCGGAGGAAGCTGGGCGAAACGAATACCGTCGAGCGACTACTGCGCGCCGCGACGCTCCACGGCCACGTGCGGATCGTCGGCCTCGGACGCCTCGTGATCGACGGCGCCAACCAGGTCGAGGGCCAGCGTTTCGGCAGCGATCAGGTCGCGATGGGCTTCCAGCGCTTCAATCCACGACCCAGCGGCCGTCACGTCGACGGCGATGCGGTCGGACACGTCGAGTTCGGCGTCGCGACGCGCCTGCTGGATCACGCGTACGAGGTCGCGCGCTCGTCCTTCGCGTTCCAGTTCGGGCGTGACGTCAATGTCGAGGGCAACAACACCCCCACCGGAGGAGAGCCCGGTACTCGCCAGATCGTCGCCGGCCACCATCTCGAGCCGGTACTCCCCGGGCTGCAGCTGGTGGCCGCCGACCACGACCGTATCGCCATCGACATGCCAGTCGCCCGCCTTGTGCGCCGCCACAACGGCTTGCATGTCACGCCCGAGTCGCGGCCCGAGCTCCGACGGAACCAGTTGCAGCGTCTCGTGTGCCACGGCACCGACATCGGTCGTCAACTCGATCTCGTGCACGTTGACCTCGTCGGCGATGAGACTGCGGAACGGCGCCAGGCGTTCGGCGTCGGCGCTGGCCACCGTGAGGGATGACAACGGCAGCCGCACCCGACGCTGATGCGTCTTGCGCACCGACAGGGTGGCCGAGCACACATCGCGCGCCAGATCCATCGACTCGACAAGGTCGTCGTCTGCTGGTAACTCGTCGGCGCTCGGCCAATCGGTGAGGTGCACGCTGCCTTCGCCGTGCAAACCGAGATAGATCGATTCGGAGACGAGTGGCAGCAGCGGGGCAACCGCACGAACCAGCACGGACAACACCGTGTGCAACGTGTCGATCGCGTCCGGGTCGCCTTCCCAGAATCGCGTGCGGCTGCGACGGACGTACCAGTTGGTCAGTACGTCGAGATACTCGCGCACGCTCTGACATGCGCCGAACAAGTCGAGGTCGTCGAGTTCACCGGTGACATCGACGACCAACTCCCGCGTCTTAGCCAGCACGTAACGGTCGAGCACATCGGTGGAGTCGGTCCGTAGCTGGGCGTCGTGCCCAGCAGCGTTGGCGTACAACGACAGGAAGTACCAGGTGTTCCACAGCGGCAACAGCACCTGGCGCACCGTGTCGCGCATGCCGGCTTCGGTGACCATCCCGTCGGTGCCACGAAGAATCGGCGACGAGAGCAGCAACCACCGCATGGCGTCTGCACCGTGGGTGTCGAACATCTCCTGGGGGTCGGGATAGTTATTGAGACTCTTCGACATCTTCTGCCCGTCGTCGCCGAGGACGATGCCGTGACTGATGCAGTTCAGAAATGCCGGTCGGTCGAACAACGCCGTCGCCAGCACGTGCAGCGTGTAGAACCAGCCGCGGGTCTGGCCGATGTACTCGACGATGAAGTCCCCTGGGAAGTGATCCTCGAACCACTCGGTGTTCTCGAAGGGGTAGTGCACCTGAGCGAACGGCATCGAGCCCGACTCGAACCAGCAGTCGAGCACCTCGGGCACCCGGCGCATCATCGACTTGCCGGACGGGTCGTCGGGGTTCGGGCGAACGAGCTCATCGACCATCGGCCGATGCAGATTGTCGGGACGCACGCCAAAGTCGGCTTCGATCTCGTCGAGGCTGCCGTACACGTCGATGCGCGGGTACGCCGGATCGTCGCTGCGCCAGACCGGGATCGGTGAACCCCAGAAGCGGTTGCGGCTGATCGACCAGTCGCGTGCGCCTTCGAGCCACCGACCAAATCGACCATCGCGCACGTTCTCGGGCACCCAATTGATCTGTTGGTTGAGCTCCACCATCCGATCGCGAACGTCCGTGACCTTCACGTACCAACTCGGCAGGGCGCGATAGATGATCGGCGTGTTGGTACGCCAACAGTGGGGATAATTGTGCTCGTAGGTGTCGTGGCGCAGCAGACGGCCGTCGGCCTTGAGCCAACGGATGATCTCCGGGTTGGCGTCGAAGACGTTCAGCCCGGCGAAGTCGCTGACCTCGTCGGTGAATCGGCCCTGATCGTCGACTGGCACCACCATGCCCATGCCATTGTCTTCGCCGATTCGTTGGTCGTCCTCACCAAATCCCGGTGCACTGTGCACGATGCCCGTGCCCTCGTCGGTGGCGACGAAGTCGTCGCCGACGACGCGGAACCCGTACAGGTCCGGCCGATCGGCGAAGTACCCGAACAGTGGCGCATACGTCCGCCCGATCAGCTCGCGGCCCGAGACGACACCGTGCTCGGTGGCCTCGCCGAGCTGTTGCTCGTACGCGGAAACCGCGTCGGCGCCGAGGACGTAGTAGATCCCGTCGAGTTCCAGGATCGAGTACTCGAGATCGGGCCCGACGATGAGGCCGAGGTTCGACGGCAACGTCCACGGCGTGGTGGTCCAGGCGAGCATCTTCATGGGGCCCGGATCGCCCGGTTGCGGGTGCAGGTCGAACGCAACGGTGATCGCAGGGTCCTGGCGCGGCCGCGTCGCATCGTCGAGACGGATCTCGAAGTTCGACAGCGGTGTCTCGGCACCCCACGAGTACGGCATCACCCGGTTGGCCTCGTACACGAGGCCTTTGTCCCAGAGCTGCTTGAACGCCCAGATCACCGACTCCATGTAGTCGAGATCCATTGTCTTGTAGTCGTTGTCGAAGTCGACCCAGCGCGCCTGCCGAGTGACGGTCTTTTCCCACTCGTTGGTGTACTGCAGCACGCTCGTGCGACACGCGTCGTTGAATCGATCGATGCCGAACGCGGTGATCGCCGGGCGTCCGGAGATCCCGAGCTCTTGTTCGGCCTTCACCTCGGCGGGCAAGCCGTGGCAGTCCCAGCCGAAGCGTCGCTCGACCCTCCGCCCGCGCATCGTTTGGAACCGCGGGATGGCGTCCTTGACGAATCCGGTCAGGAGGTGGCCGTAGTGCGGGAGCCCATTGGCGAACGGCGGACCGTCGTAGAACACGAACTCGTTGTCGCCATTGGCCCCTGCCGAGCGTCGGTCGACCGACGCCTGGAACGTCTCGTCTTTGGCCCAGCGCGCCAGAATCTCGTCCTCCAGGCGGGGGAAGTCGGGGCGCGGGTCGACATCTGGATAGGGCACGCGAGCATGCTACCGACGCGATCGCGGCGCATCGCCTGGGTTCGAGCGCCCAGCGGGCAGCTCGTCGTCAGCGGTTCTTGTCGTCGTCGAACGAGAAGGTGAACTCGTCGTCGCTGGGCGCGGTGGGCTCGGTATCGCCGACGCCGAACACGGGGGTGTGATCGAGTTGCTGAGTGGCGTCGTCGGCGCCGCCGGCCCCCGCCGTGGGCTCAGCCGTCGGGGCCGCACCCGTGTCGGGCTCACCGATGTTGGCCGCATCGTCGCCGCCATCCACGTCGTCGCCACTTGCGTCGACGTGCTCGTCGACCGAGTCGCGCAGGTCGCGCGGGTCGAACGCCTCGGTCGTCGTGGTCGTCGTGCTGCCACTGGTGTCGTCGTCGGCCGCCGACAGCAACGGCGGCCGGACATCGCCGAGGCCTCCCGGCACCCGATCGGTGATGGCGATCAGCTCGTTTGCCGCGTCGCGCAAGCGGGTGCGCTGCTCCACCAGGAACTGCTCGAGGTGGTTCACGTCGGACTCGAGGGAAGTCGCGCCGTGCCATCAGCGAGTCGACCTCGCCGGCGGCCGCAGTGCGCGCCTGCTCGCTCTCGCGCCGCGCTTCGTCGCGGGCTTCCTCGATCAGCGATGCCGCCATCTCGCGGGTTGAGTCGATGGTCTTGGCCGATTCGGTCTCGGCCTCCGTGCGCAGCCGGGCCGCTTCGCGCTCGGCCTCGGCGATCGCCGAATCGGCGGTGCGTTGGGCGAGGAGCAGTGTGCGACTGATCGAGTCGACCTGTTCGGCGGTCGGCTCGCTCGGCGTACTTGCCGCCGGTGCGGGCTCGGCGGCCGGGGCGGGACTTGTCGGCTCGGCTGCGTCGACGCCGGCCTCGGTGAGTTCCTGCACCCGGGCAACCGCCGCGCGCGCTCGGGCCTCCATCGCCGTGGCCTCGTTTTGCGCCCGTTGCAGTTCGTCGGCGACCTCGCCGAGATACTCGCGAACCTGGTCGGGGTCGAGGCCCTTGCGAACGGTACGGAACTCCGCGGTGCGAATCCGCTGCGGGCTGATGTCCATCGGTTCTCCGGTCGTAGTCGTGAGTTCGTCGCGCCCGTGTGTCAGTCGTCGTACTCGTCGTAGCGCGGCTGGCGGGCCGCCAGCGGCTTGAGGAGGTACACCCCGGTGGCCACCTTCTCCATCGAGCCGTCGAGGGCGTAGCAGATGCCACTGGCAAAGTCGATGAGCCGGCGGGCGACCTCGCGCTCGGTTCCTTCGAGATTCATGATGACCGGTTGACCGTCTTTGAACTTGTCGGCGAGCTCTTGCGCCTGATCGAAGCGGCGCGGTCGGACGGTCTGCGGTTCCATCGATCCTCCAGGGACACTGCGGAGTTGCGCCTGGCCGGCCGCCGCAGGGGCCGGCTCGGCCGGGCGGATGTGCACACCCGAGTCGTCGCGCGGCGCTTCGCTGCGTCCGTTGGGGCCGTTCGCTGCTGGACGACGACTCGCCGAGGCATCGAAGTCGCGCGAAGGAAAGCTCGGGCGACCCGACACCGTACGCACCGTGGGCTCACCTTCTGGCTCCCACCCTCGGCCGCCACGCGGATCGGGCTCGCGCTGGGCGCGCCCGCGATTGGGCTCCGGTTCGTCGTACGCGTCGTAGTCGTCGTAAGCGTCGTCGGGACCGAGACCCAGATAGTCCATGGTCCGCTTCCACAAAGACATGCAATCCTCCTGCGTGGGAGGCTAGTCGACACCCGTCGTGCACCCGCGGACGCGCGGCGTGGCGCGGCTCCAACCCCTACCTGCACTGCGTGCCGACCGCCTAGTTGCGCGGTGGTCGCGGGCCGAACACGGCGGTGCCCAGCCGAACCTCGGTCGAACCCTCTTCGATCGCCACCTCGAGGTCGCCCGACATTCCCATCGAACACCTCACCAGACCGAACTCGTCGACCATGGCCCGCACGCGGGCGAATACCGGACGCGCTGCTTCGGGTCCGCCGTGTGTCGGCCCGATCGTCATCAACCCGACGACGTCGAGACCCTTGTCGCGGGCCGCGTTCGATCAGCATGGCGACGTCGCCGACCGGCGCACCGGACTTGTGCGCTTCGTCGGTTGCGTTGACCTGTACCTGCACGCGGGCACCGGGAGCACGTTTGGCGACCTCGTCGATTACCGACGCTCGGTCGAGGCTCGACCACACGTCGACCACGTCCACGAGTTGGCGCACCTTGTTGCGCTGGAGCCCGCCGATGAAGTGCACCTCGACCGGTGCCGCGGCGCGCGCGGCATCGATCGCGGCGCGCTTCGACAGCAGCTCTTGCGCATAGTTCTCGCCGATCGCACGCGCCCCTGCAGCGGCGGCCGCATCGATCGCCTCGTCACCGAAGCCCTTGGTGACGGCGACGATGTCGACCGGATGCGACCACGGGCGAACAACGGCGTCGATGCGGGTGCGGGCATCGTCGAGTGCTGCGGCCACCGTCGCCGGCGTCACGTTGGCTCCCACCAGGCGACCACGGCGTGCCGTTCGGCATCGCCGCGACGGTGCGAGAAGTACCTGCCAGAGCAGGCCGTGCACTCCCCTACGGCAGCCAGCTGGACGCCACGGCGGGCCAGCGCGCCGTCGATCGCCGCGGGCACGTCGAGGGCCAGTTCACCCGCAGTCGTACGGCTGGCCACGCGGTCGACGTCGACCCCGGCACCATCGCCGACCTGTTGGAGCTCGTCGGCGCCAAATGCGTAGCAGCACGGATGGATCACCGGTCCGAGGACCGCGCTGACCACGCGGTCGTCGAGCGCATCGAAGGCCACATCGAGTACCCCCGCAGCAAGGCCGCGCCACCCTGCGTGGACTGCGGCGATCCCACCAGCGGATCCGAACAGCATCACTGGCGCGCAGTCGGCAGCCCACACAGCCACCGCGGTGTGGGCACCGTCGACGAGCACAACGTCCCCGGGCGGCAGCGCCGCAGCGGTGCCCGGCGCGGGGTTGGCGCCAGCGGTCTGAACGCGAACCACGGCCACACCGTGGCGCTGGTCGAGCATCACCCACCGGCGGCCCGTCGCCGCCAGCTGGCGACGTGCGAGCACAGAGGATGGGGTACGCAGCGGATGGACGTCGCCGTCGCTGCGGGTCGTTGCGCACACGAACAACGACCGGTCGCCGACCCGCTCGTGGAGCACGGCGGGGGGGTCCGCTACTTGAGGAACGACGGAACGTCGAAGTCGTCGTCGCCGTCGTCGGCGAGCGGGTCGGGTTCATCGTCGTCGCCGAACAGCTCGGTGATACGCGTCGGGCTCGTGCGCGGGCCGGCCGATTCGTCGACCACCGGAACGCGACCGGTGTCGCCGTCGACGCGGTCGAACCCGGCAGCGATCACCGTGATGCGCACCTCGTCGCCCATTTCGTCGTCGACCACCGTGCCGAAGATGATGTTGGCGTCGGCGTGGGCGACACCGTGGATGATCTCGGCCGCCGCGTTCATCTCGAACAGCCCCATGCTCGACGGGCCGGTGATGTTGAGCAGCACGCCGCGTGCGCCGTCGATCGCCGATTCGAGCAGCGGGCTGGAGATCGCCGCCTTGGCCGCCGACACGGCACGTTCGTCGCCGCTCGCCTGGCCGATACCCATCAACGCCGAGCCGGCGTTGGACAGCACCATCTTCACGTCGGCGAAGTCGGTGTTGATCAGGCCCGGCGTGGTGATCAGTCCGGTGATGCCCGACACACCCTGCAGCAGGACCTCGTCGGCCATCTTAAACGCGTTGAGCACGCTGGTCTTGTCGTTGGCCACCGTGAGCAGGCGGTCGTTGGGAATGACGATGAGCGTGTCGACCTTTTCCTTCAGCCGCTGTACGCCATTGTCGGCCTGCACAGCTCGCCGGCGACCTTCGAACTGGAAGGGCCGGGTGACCACGCCAATGGTCAACGCGCCGGCCTCGCGGGCGATTTCCGCGATCACCGGGGCGGCGCCGGTTCCGGTGCCGCCGCCTTCGCCTGCGGTGATGAACACCATGTCGGCGCCGCGCACCATCTCTTCGATCTCGTCGTGGTGCGATTCGGCCGCCGAGCGACCGACCTCAGGGTCGGAACCGGCACCGAGGCCGCGTGTGAGGTCGCGCCCGATGTCGAGCTTGACGTCGGCGTCGCTCATCAATAGCGCTTGTGCGTCGGTGTTGACCGCGATGAACTCGACGCCTTTGAGCCCGGCGTCGATCATCCGATTGACCGCGTTGACACCGCCGCCGCCGACGCCGACGACCTTGATCATCGCGAGATAGTTCTGTGGGGCGCCGGTCATCGTTGCGTGCTCCCGGGTAGGCGATGATGGGTGTACGTCATTGGTCACTTCGTTTCACGGTGTGGGCCCGTGTCCGGATTGGGCTGCACACATCCTGGCAGGTCCGTCCGGACCGATCGGGGACGCTATCTCGCGTGGATCCACTCCACGTACTCATCGGTCGTGGGCCACGCATCTAGAGCACGGTGACTTCGGCAGTGGACACGTCGATGACCGACACGTCGAGGGTGCCGATGTCGTCGAGTTGACGCTGCAGACGAACGAGTTTGTCGATCTGTGCGTTGTCGCCGATCGGCGAACCGAACCGCACCTCGATCAGATCGGTGGTCGTTGCCGGATCGAGTGCAGCGGCGACTGGTGGCCGGCCCTCCTCCGCTTCGGTGTCGAGGGTGCTCTGCGGCACCAGCAACAACCGCAGATCGGCACCGTCGGGGGTGACCAGCATCGAATGGACCCGCGAGCGGATGTCGGGGGTCATCTTGGTCACCAACGACGCCGCCGACGCGTACCCCAGCGAGGCGAACGACCCGGCGGGAAGATTGAGTGTGCCAGGCCCGGAAATCCACGGCACGGTGACCGGCTGGCCCTCGATCACGTCGAGAACCCGGCCCTCTCGATCGAGCACCCGAAACAGGCCATCGTCGCCACGCATTGACACCACGGGATCACGCTCTCGGATCTCGATCGACACCTCGTCGGGAAATGAAGTGCTCACTCGCGCCGACTCCACCCACGGGATCGCCTCGAGCTGCTCTTCGGCGTCGACCGTGTCGACGAGCAGGATCGGCGTGCCTTCCAGGTCGTCGATCACCACGGCCAGAGCCTCCGGGTCGGTGTAGACCGCGCCGGTCACATCGACCCGGTCCACGCTGAACAGCGACGATCCGACGACCGCCAGCACTGCCACGAGCACGAGCACTACCCCGAGCGCCACGAGCACCCACCGGAGCCGACGGCGGCCCTCTGCGCGGCGGACACCGATGCGTCGCTGCGCGATCCGCGGCTCGATCCCCCGCGATGTCGCGGCGTCGACCGACACCGTGTCGCCCGAACCGTCGTCGTCGATGAACACCGTGCCCGACGAGTCGTCACGGGCGAGCTCCTCGTCGAGGTACGCGATGTCGGGCTCGTCGTCGGCGGCGATCGTGATCGTGGCCCGACCCGAGTCGTCGAACGCTTCGGACAGCTCGTCGAGAACCGCGTCGTCGTCGACACCGACACTCGTCGACTCGCCCGGTCCGATCACGCGTACCGTGGGCACCTCGCCGGAGTCGGCGGCGGCATCGTCGTCGTTGCTCTTCCGACGGCGGAACCAGCCCATCAGTGCACCTCCACATGATCGGCATGGGCCGCGGTCCCGTGGTCGAAGCCGACCAGTCGGATCTCGCTGCGGAGGCGGATACCCGAGTGCGCCTCGACGCGGTCGCGCACGATGCGCATCAGGTCGCGCACGTCGCTCGCCCGGCCGCCGGCATCGGCTTGGATGAAGTTGGCATGTTTCTCCGAGACCGTGGCGGTGCCATGGCGCAGTCCGCGGAGACCAGCGGCATCGATCAGTGCGCCTGCGCTGACCTCGCCGGGCACGGGGTTGACGAACACCGACCCGGCATTCTGACCGCCGGGTTGATTCGCTCGCCGCCAGGCGACGATCTCGGCGATCTCGGCCTCGGCCGCACTGCGATCTCCACGCACCACGCCGAACGTGGCGTCGAGCACGATCGACGCGGCCGGCAGATCGCTGCCGCGGAAGCGCAGGCCGAGCTCTGCGGCGGCCCGTTCGACCACGATGTCGCCGGCTGGACGATCGAGATCGGCGATCGTCACGCTGACCAGACTGGCCGCAACGTCGGAACCGTGGCCGCCGGCGTTCATGCGCACCGCGCCACCGACCGAACCGGGTACACCAACCGCCCATTCAAGACCACGCAACCCTGCGGCTGCGGTACGGCGGGCGAGCACCGGCAACAACGTCCCGGCACCGGCGGTGACCTGCTCGGCAGCATGATCGATCTGTAGCCCTTCATGGGCGGCACCGATCGCCACCGCGATCCCGGGGAATCCCTCGTCGGCGACCAGCAGGTTCGACCCGCGTCCCACCACGAGCAACGGCAGGCCGGACGCGGCGTGTGCCTGGGCGACCACGGCGAGATCGTCGAGACCCGACGCGTCGACGAACAGCGCGGCCGAACCGCCCACCCGGTAAGTGGTGAGCGGCCCGAGCGGCGCGTCGGCGCGCGCCCGGCCACCGAGCACATCGCTGGCGACCGCAACCGACTCAGCGAGCGCGGCGGGCATCGATCACCTCCTCGGGGAACGTGGCGATGTCGCCACAGCCCATCGAGATCACCACGTCGCCAGCACGTGCCTCACCGGCGACGAAGGCGATCAGATCGTCGCGGCGCGGCAACCACACCAATCGCTGCTCCGGGTGTGCCTCGGCAACGGCATTGACGATCAGCTTTCCTGTCACCCCGGGGATCGGGGTCGTCCCCGACGGGTAGATGTCGGTGAGCACGACGAGGTCGGCGGCGGCGAATGCGTCGCGGTACTCCGACCACATCTCGGCAATCCGGTTGAACCGGTTCGGCTGGAACACGACGATCACCCGCGACCACTCGTCGCCGGAGTCCCGTGCGGCGTCGATCACCGCGGCGATCTCGCTCGGCAGATGGCCGTAGTCGTCGACGAACACCGCGCCACCGTCGGAGCCGCGAATGTCGAACCGTCGGGCGACGCCGCCGAAACGGGCAAGGGCGCGCGCCGCCGCATCGAAGTCGACGCCGACCTCGTGCGCGAGGGCGATCGCCCCGGTTGCGTTGACCACGTTGTGGATCCCCCGTAGTGGCAGCTCGACGTCGCCGATCCGTGTTCCGTGGCGCTCGACGCCGAACGCGAAGGCGCCGCCGATCGGCCGCACGTCGACGGCGCGCACGTCGGCGTCGACGTGCAACCCATACGTCGTGGCCCCGTGTCGTGCGCCGATCTCACGCGCGATGGCGTCGTCGGCGCAGACCACGCTCGGTCCGCGAACCTGCCCGACGTACCGGTCGAAGCTGGAAACGACGTCGTCGAACGTTCCGAAGTGGTCGAGATGATCCATCTCCACGTTGGTCAGAACCGTCCCGTACAGCGGCAGCTCGAGGTGCGTGCCATCGCTCTCGTCAGCCTCGACCACCAGCCATTCGCGCCCGGTCCATTGCGCACCCGTGCCCAGGTCGGCAACGTCGCCACCGACGATGAAGCTGGGACGAAGGCCAGCTTCGGCGAGGATCAGCATGAGCATCGAAGTGGTCGTGGTCTTGCCATGAGTCCCGGCGACGGCGAGCGCTTGGGCACGCGCACAGATCGACGCGAGCATGCCTGCACGACTCAACACGGGCACCCCGGTGCGACGCGCTTCGTCGAGTTCGATGTTGGTCGCCGGGATCGCGGTGGAACCAGCGACGGCGTCGACGCCGTGGACCAGTGCTCGGTCGTGGCCGACATGCGTGCTGACGCCTGCGGCACGCAGCCGGTCGAGCACCGGGTGGTCACGCAGATCGGATCCAGAGACGCGATGTCCCATCTCGGCCAGGGCAATTGCCAGCGCGCTGATACCGGGACCGCCGACGCCGACGAGATGGAGCCGATGTGGGATCGACAGGTCGAGCGGGGGCGTTGGGGGGCTGGTCGCCACGGGGTCGTCGAGAAGACTGGTCACGGTTGCTCCGATGCTATGGCGATCTGCTCGATGAGATCGGCCAATGCACCAGAGCGGTGGAGGTCGCCCCGACGGGCGGCGGCGGCGGCGAGCTTGCGCCGAGCATCGTGATCGCGTCGGAGGCGTTCGATCTGCGCGCCGAGCGTGGCGACCTCGTGCTCATCGACGAGAACGGCCCCACCGACCTCTGCGAGCCACTGCACGTTGTCGGTCTGATGGTCGTCGGCTGCGTCCGACCAGGGAACGAGCAACGCCGGCGTCCCCGTGACGGCGACCTCGTGCACCGTCGACGCGCCCCCACGTCCCACGAGCAGGTCGACGGCCGCGTACATCGAGGCCATGTCGGCCTCGAAGCCGATCACCTGGTGCACCACCCGGTCGCTGCCCTCACCGGGCGCCACGTTGGCGTCGTGAGCGCCGGCATCGGCGGCCTCTATGTTGGCGAGAAACCGCTCACCCGCCACGTGGCGGACCGCGAGTTGACCGTCGTCGGCGCGTTCGGCGACGTACCGCTGCACCGCCTCGTTGAGTACTCCCGAGCCGAGCGAGCCGCCCATCACGCCGACGACGAAGCGTTCGGCGGGGATCCCCAGAGCTGCACGCGCTGTGGCGCGATCGGCGGCGCGGTCGACATCGAGGATCCGCTGACGAACCGGGGCACCGGTGACGGTCGCTCGCGGCAGCGGAGAGCGGTCGAAGGCCACCGCTGACGCTGCGGCCCAGCGGGCGGCGAGGCGGCTGGCGCGCCCCGGCGTGCGGTCGTATGACACCACCACGACCGGTATCCCCAGCCGGCGGGCGGCGAACACCGGCGGCAAGCTGGCGTAGCCACCGACCGAGACCACCACTCGAGGGCCAAGCGCGCGTAGCAGCTGTGTGGCTGCCCGTGTGCTGCGTGCCATCTTCGGGCCGAACGCAACGTTGCGGCGGAGCGCGCCGGTACGCAGCGACCGCTGCAGTCCGTCTACATCGAAGAACGTGTGCGGGAACGGCGACGCCGGCAGCATCTCGGTCTCGATGCCCCGCCGGGCGCCGACGTAGTGGACTTCGTCGGGCGCATAGCCGCGAGCGACGAGGGCCTCGGCTACCGCCAGCGCGGGGAGCACATGGCCCGCGGTGCCGCCACCGGCGACCACGGCGAAGGTTCGATCGGTGGGCGGCGTGCTCACGTTCGCGAGATGCGGCGGGTCACGCTGAGCAGTAGTCCGACCGCCACCATGCTGACGAACAGCGACGTGCCGCCAGCCGAGAAGAACGGCAGGGTCAGGCCGGTCACTGGCAACACGCCCGTGACGCCACCGAGGTTGATGATCGTCTGCACGCCGAACCAGGCGGCGATGCCGCCGGCGAGGAACATGCCGAACGGGTCGCTCGCGGCAAGTGCGGTTTGGATACCGAACCAGATCAACATGATGAACCCGCCGATGATGGCTGCGGTGCCGATCATCCCCAGCTCGTCGGCGATGACGGCGAAGATGAAGTCGCTGTGGGCATACGGGAGGTAGCCGAGTTTGCCTCTGCTGCCTCCGATTCCCGATCCGCCGAGGCCTCCGGCGGCCATGCTCAGGAACCCCTGATAGGTCTGGTACGCGAGGTGGTCGCGTTCTTCTGCGACGTTCAAGAACGCGGTGAAGCGGTCGAGACGGCGCGGGCTCGACGCCACGAACAGCAGGGCGACTGTCACGGCTCCCGCCGTCATACCGGCCAGCGGAATCAGCGGGACGCCGGCGACCCACGCCACCGACAGCACGATCGCGCCCAACACCACCGCCGAGCCGAGGTCGCCCTGCGCCAGGCTGAGTCCGGCCGCGGTCGCCGCGACCACGGCGAGCAGGCCGAGCGTGCGGCGGTCGCCGAGACGGTCACGACGGTTGGCCAGCACCGCCGCGGCCAACACCACAACTGCCAGCTTCAGGAATTCGGAAGGCTGCACGCTGAACGGACCCACGCGCACCCACGAGCGTGCGCCGTTCACCGTTGCGCCCAGCGCCGGGGTGAACGGCACGATCATCGCAAAGGCGGCGACGAGGGCCAGGGGGATCGCCAGTCGCCGCCACCAGTGGTAGGGCACGCGCGCCGCGATCACCATGCCGACGACGCCGAACCCCGCCCACATCGCCTGGCGGCTGAACACCCGGTACGGCGAGTTCCCGAGATTCGCTTCGGTGGCCGCTGACGCCGACAGCACCATCACCAGACCGAGGGTGACGAACACGGAGACGACAGCGATGATTCCGTACCAGATCGCCGGTGGCGGTCCGAGTGGTGCCGGCGCGTCTTCGGCTGCGTTCGCTTGGGTGCCCGCGGTTCGGCGGCGAATCGTCGGAAGCCGACGCGTCGGTGTGGGTCGGGGTCCGCCGTGGAGCCGCTCCAAGGTGGCCAGACGACGGTCGCGCACGGTACGCGGGCCGGGATCAGCGGTCATGGTCATCGCGGTGCTCCGTTCGTCATGGGATTTGCGTCGGTGTTCGTGGCGGGATTTGCGTCGGTGTTCGTCGCGGCGTTCGCGTCAGAGTTCGCCCCGGCGTCGCCGTGCAGGTCGAGCACGAGGCGACGAAAGTGCTCGCCGCGGGCAGCGAAGCCTTGATAGGCGTCGAAGCTGGCGCACCCTGGCGAGAGCAGCACGGTGCTGCCGGCGACGGCCAACCGGTGGGCGCGATCCACAGCGTCGGCGAGATCCACCGCGCGCTCGCGCACTGTGACGCCGGAGAAGGCATCGAGCACCTGCGCAGCAGTGTCACCGACGGCGATGACCGCATCGACCGCCTGCGGTGCCCGTGCCATCGCGCCGAGATCGACGCCTTTGTCGTAGCCGCCGGCGATCAACACGATGTGTTCGAACGAGGCGATCGCCGCAGCTGCTGCGTGGGGGGTAGTGGCCTTCGAGTCGTTGTACCAGGCCACGTCGTGCCACGTTCCCAGCAGCTCGAGGCGGTGCGGTGGACCGACGAAGCGGCGGGCGGCATCGGCCACGGCGTCGCTGCTCACCAGTCCGGGTTCCAGTACGAGGGCGGCTGCCGCAAGCGTGTTGGACAGATCGTGGGGCCGGTTGCGGGCGACCTCCGCGCAGGCGATCAGCGGGCCGTCGGGGCCGGTGAGTACACCATCGGGCTCGGCCGATCGATCGCAGTGGTAGTCGGCTGCGGCGGTGGTCACCGAGAACGTGCGGTGGCGCGCGGTTGCGTGGGACAGTTCTGCCATCACCGCGGAATCGTCGGCGAAGCCGATCGCGACGTCGTCGCGACGCTGTGCCGCCCATAACCGGGCCTTCGCTGCCCGGTAGGTGGCGAGCGAGCGATGCCAGTCGAGGTGATCCGGCGCGAGGTTCAGCCAGGCACCTGCGTCGGGCCGGAACTGCGACGTCCACGCCAGGCGGAAGCTCGTGCACTCGACCACGAACGCATCCACATCGAGGTCGAGCGCTGCCACGAGCGGAGTGTCGGTGTTGCCGGCGTCGACGGTGCGCACGCCGCCGGACCGCAGCATCTCCGCTGCGAGCAGCGTGGTGGTGGTCTTGCCATCGGTACCGGTCACCGCCAGCATGGGGCGCGGGCCACCCGTCCGCTCGGCCTCCCAGCGGTAGGCCAACTCGATCTCCGACACCACCTCGGTCCCGCGTGCGGCCGCGAAGTCGAACAGGCGGTGATGCTCCGGCACGCCTGGCGCCGGAACGATCAAGTCGCAGTTGTCGACCAGGGAGGTCAACGCCGCGTCGTCGGGGGCCTCGACCAGGTCGACGCCCAGCCGGTTGGCCGCTTCCGTGCGTTGGGTGTCGGCATGGTCGTCGACGGCGATCACCTCGTAGCCGCGGGCGATCAGGGCGCGGGCGGTCGCTTCCCCGGCGACCGCTAGCCCATAGACGAGCACCTGGGTCACGAGCCACCCGCCGCGATGTTCGTGAAGTCGGCGATGAAGATGCCGAGCGCCAGCGCGACGCAGATCGCCGAGATCAACCAGAAGCGGATGATCACGGTGGTCTCGGGCCAGCCGACGAGTTCGAAGTGGTGATGGATCGGCGACATCCGGAACAGCCGCCGGGTGCGGCCCGACGCCTTGAACACGCCCATCTGAATCGCCACCGAGCCGGCCTCCATCACGTTGATTGCGCAGATCAAGATCAGCAACAGATCCACGTTGAGCGTGAGTGCGCAGAAGCCCAGGGCGGTTCCGAGCGCCAACGCGCCGACGTCGCCCATGAAGATGCGCGCCGGAGCGGCGTTCCACCACAAGAACCCCAGGCAGCCGCCGGCGAACGCCGCAGCGAGTACGCCCATATCGAGCGGGTTGACCACGTCGGGATAGAAGTCGGGATTACGGAACGTCCAGTAGGCGATGGCGGTGAACGCCCCGAAGCCCATCAGCGCGGAGCCGGCGGCCAGGCCGTCGAGTCCGTCGGTGACGTTGACCGCGTTGGTCGTCGCCCACACGATGGCCCCCGCCCAGACGATCCACAGGAAGGTCGGAATCTCGATACCGACCTCGGCGCGCGTGATCGAGATGGTTTCGGAGATGCCGGTGGCTGACGACAACCACCATGCGAAGCCCAGGCTGGCGAGCATCGTGATGTAGTTCTTCTGCTTCCAGAAGATGCCCCGGTTGTGGCGCTTGCGAACCTTGATGAAGTCGTCGAGGAAGCCCATCCCCGCCATGAACAAGACGGCGAGCCAAACGATCATCGTTTGGTCGGAGAAGGCCAGACCCCGTCGCAGGTGGGCCACGAGCCATCCCGCCAAGGCGGCGACGACGATGGCCAAACCGCCCATCGTCGGTGTGCCCTGCTTGGTCATGTGGTGTTCGGGACCGTGGTCTTCCTTGCCGAGGATCGGCTGTCCCTGACCGTGCGTGCTGAAGAACACGATCAGCCAGCGCGTACCGAACAACGCCACGAGCGCGGCCGTGCCACCGGCGAGCATGATCGCGATCACGAGCCGACTCCCTTATCGACATCATTGGCGTCGACGCCGTGAGCGTCGACGCCGTGGGCGTCGACCGCCGACCGGGCCACGGCGCGGTCGTCGAAGGCGATCCGCCGGTCACCGAGGTCCTGGGTGGTCTCGTGTCCCTTCCCCGCGATCACCACCACGTCGCCGGGCGCGGCGACGTGCACGGCGTGTTCGATTGCTGCGCGACGGTCGATGAACGTGTCCACCTGACGGCCGGGGGCGACGGCGCCAGCGACGATTGCGTCGATGATCGCCGTCGGGTCTTCGCGGCGGGGGTTGTCGGAGGTGACCACCACGTGATCGGCCAGCTCGGCGGCGACCGCGCCCATCTCGGGACGCTTGTCGTGATCGCGCTCGCCGCCTGCGCCGATCACGGCGACGACGGCGCTGTCGGCGTCGGCTGCGTGGCGCGCCGCGGCGAGCAACTCGGACAGACCATCGGGAGTGTGTGCATAGTCGACCACCACCGTGACCCCGCGTGGATTGTCGTCGGCGCGTGCCACCACGTCGAAACGGCCGGGCACTGGTGGTGCAGCGGCCAGCCCGGCGATGGCGATGTCGGCGTCGATGCCCAACTCGGTGGCCGCTACCAGTGCCGCCAGGCTGTTGGCGACGTTGAAGCGTCCACCGAGCGGTACCTCGACGAGCCGGCCCCGCCAGCGATATCGATGCGAGTCGATCCCCACGTGTACGTCCTCGAGAGTCGACGGCGCGTAGGTCACGATGCGCGGACAGCTCGACGTGTCGGCGATCAGTTGACCGGCCGGATCGTCCACGTTGATCACCGCGAGCGGCGAGAACGCCGCATCGAACAGGCGAGCCTTCGCTCGCATGTACTCCTCTTGCGTCCCGTGGAGATCGAGGTGGTCGCGGCCGAGGTTGGTGAACACGACCGCGTCGAAGTGGGTGCCGTCGGCGCGGTGCAGCGCCAGCGCATGCGACGACACCTCGAGCACTGCGGCATCGTTGCCTCGTTCGACGAACCCGGCCAGGGCCTGCTGCAGCTCGGGTGCCTCTGGCGTGGTGCGCGCGCCGTGCAGCGTGCCGATCAGCCCGGGGTCGAATCCGGCGGAACGAAGGACCGCTGCGAGGAGCTGCGTCGTGGTGGTTTTGCCGTTCGTTCCGGTCACGCCGATCGTGCGCAGTGCACGGCTCGGGTGGCCATACACGGCGGCCGAGAGCGGCCCGAGCCGACGGCGCGTGTCGTCGACCACCAGTTGTCCGATTGCTGCCGCATCGACGTGGTCGCCGAGCTCGGCGCCGCCGAGCGGCCGCTCGGTCAACAGGGCCACGGCACCCGCGGCGACTGCTGCTCCGGCGAAGTCGTGACCGTCGAAGTCTCGGCCGCGGAGGCAGGCGTAGAGCGCGCCGGGTTCAACGACGCGTGAATCGTGACTGACCGAGCGGATCGGCACGTCGTCGCGCCCGAGGATCCGCCCGGGCGTCTCGGCGCCGAGTGCGGCGAGGGTCGGGTGCACTGGCGCCGCAGCGGTCATCGTCACGTGGCCGGTGCACATCCGTCACCGCCGGGTGGCGGCTGGATGCCGAGCTCGTTGATCAGCGTGGGCGCCAGTTCGGCGAAGACCGGGGCAGCCGCGGTCCCGCCGAACCGGTCCTGGGTCCCGGCGGGTGGCTCGTCGACCGACACGAGCACGGTGACCTGCGGGTCGTCTGCCGGGAAGAACCCGACGAAGCTGGCGTAGTAGATGCGGTTGCCGTCGTCGTCGAAGTAGGTGCCGTTGTCGGCGGCCTTGAACGCGGTACCGGTCTTTCCGGCGATCGGCACGCCCTCGACCTGGGCGCGCTGGGCGGTACCGCGACACACGACTTGCTGCATCATTGCGGTGGTTTGGTTGGCCGCATCGGCAGACACGGCGCGGCGCGAGTCGCTGGCGGGTTGGTCGGTCATCGTGCCGTCGGGTTCGACCGTCGAGCGGACCAGGCGGGGTTCGACGTACACGCCGTCGTTGGCGATGGTATTGACCGCAGCGACCAACTGCAGCGAGGTGCTGGCCACGCCCTGACCGTAGGCCACCGTGACCCGCTCGCTCCCCCACAGGTCGTCGGCCTCTTTCAGGATGCCGGGAGACTCACCGGGGAAGTCGAGCGCCGTGCGCTCCCCCAGTCCGAACGCGGCCATGTAGTCGCGATGCACCCAGCGTCCCAGCGTCTCCTGCACGAAGATCGTGCCGATGTTGTGCGACGACACGAGAATCTGCTCGATGTTCATCCACTGGGTCGGATGTTGGAACGAGTTGTGCAGGATGTCGTCGTAGTACTTCTTGCGCCACGGCACTTCGAACCCGTTCTCGGGCGTAACGGTTCCCTCGCTGAGCGCGCTGGCAATCGTGATCACCTTGGCCACCGAGCCGGGCTCGTACGAATCGACCAGGGCGAAGTTGCCGTTGGTCACTTCGTAGTCGCCGGTGTCGTCGTCCTGGCGGACCGACGCCATCGAGAAGATCTCTCCGGTCGATGGGTCCATCGCGATCGCGGTGGCCCCGCGGGCTCCGATTCGGCGGACCTGTTCGAGAAGGACCTGCTCGGTCGAGTACTGGATCGAGCGGTCGAGCGTGAGCACGAGGTCGTGGCCGGGCACGGGTGCCTCGACGATCGACTCCGAGCCCGGGATCGAGCGGTCGCCCGGGGCCACCTCGCGGCTCATCGAGCCGCCGGTGCCGGTGAGCACGTCGTCGAATTGCAGCTCGAGTCCCGAGATGCCGACGCCGTCGATGTTGGTACGCCCGATCACGCTGCGTCCGGTGTCGCCGCCAGGCATCTCGCGGCGACCTTCGCGGTCGACGTTCACGCCGGACAGTCCGAGCGAGGCGATCTGATCGCCGATCCCGGCATCGGCTTGGCGCGCTACATAGACGAATCCGCGTTCTTTGAGGGCCACCTCGTTGAGCAGGTCGGCGACCTGTTCGTCGTCGAGGCCGAGCAGGTCGTCGAGCAACTGGATCGTCGCAGGACCGTTTTCGATCAGCATCGGATTGATCGAAATCGTCGCTGCCGGCACCGAGAGCGCAAGCTCGTTGCCGTGGCGGTCGAAGACGGTGCCGCGCTGCGCCGGCAGATCGATCGTGCGCGTCCACTGCTGACTGCCGGCCGACCGCAACGAGTCGGCTTCGGACGTCTGCAGTTGGGCAACTCGGGCGACGATGATGCCGAGCAGCAGGGCCAACACGACCAACGTGGCGATCAGCCGGACGCGCGGGCGACCGGTGCGCGCCCGCGCCGATGGTGGCGGGGCGGTGACCTTCTTCGTACGCGGCGGCGCAGGCGCACGCCGCTGCATCGGCGCGCGCCGAGCCGGGCGGCGCGACCGGGTGGTCCGACGTCGGCGGTCGGCGCTCGACTGCTCGTGGGCCGACCCACGGCCCCGTGTTCGGCTCGCTGCTCGCCCCTGTGCGGGCGCGGTACCGCTGCCGCGGCGCGCCGCAGTGGTGGAGGTGCGCGTGCGGGTACGTCGCGCCTTGTCGCTGTGCCCGGAGCGTCCACGAGGCGCGCTCTCACCATGCCGGCGGCGGGGCCGGTTGTGGTGGGTGGCGGTCACGAGTCCACCGCCGTGACCGACTTCACGTCGCGGAACTGATCGAGCGGTTCGTCGTGTTCGATGATGCGCACCGTGTCGTCGTCGAGTTGCCCGGCGGCGGCGAGTTGACGCGCCAGCTGGTCGGGCGTGACCTCGACGAAGGTGCCGGTTCCGCCGCGCCGCATCCCCATCTCGCCCGCGGCGCTGGCCAAGCGCACGGGCGAGCGCAGCTCAGCCCGCTGGTAGCGCAGTTCGTCGAATCGTTCCCGTTCGGCGGTGACCGCACGTTCGAGTCGGTCGATCTCGAGCTGACGCTCGGCGAGCTGCGTATGAAACACCGCAGCGCCCAGCAGGCCGGCGAACACCAACAGCCAGATCGCTGCGGCGACGACGGCCGGCCAGCGGCGACGACGTGGAACGACCTGCAGGTTCGGCCGGGCGCGTGCCGTCTCGACCCGCTTGATCTGCGCCCGGCGGGCAGCGACCGCAGAGGCTGCGCTCATTGCGCCACCTCGACTGCGCCATCTTTGCGTCGTGGCTCGATGCGCTCGACCACGCGCAGTCGGGCGGACGTCGATCGGCGATTGTTGGCTTGTTCGGCAGCGCTAGCCCGCTTGGGAATGCGCCGAACGATGCGCACGGTCTGCACGGCACCGCACACGCACGGCAGATCGGGAGGGCAGTCGCATGCGCCGGCCGCCGCCGCGAAACGCTCCTTGACGATGCGATCCTCGCCCGAGTGGTACGAGAGCACGGCAATCCGTCCACCGGGCCGGGTCGCCTCGACCGCCTGATCGAGTGCGTCGGGCAGCGCATCGAGTTCTCCGTTGACCTCGATGCGGATCGCCTGGAACGTGCGCTTGGCCGGGTGCCCACCCGTACGCCGGGCGGCCGCGGGGATCGCCGTGGTGACGATGCTCGCCAACTCGGCAGTCGTCTCGATCGGCCGTTGGGCGCAGATCGCGCGGGCGATGCGGTTGGCGAAACGCTCGTCACCGTGGCGGCGAATGACCGCAGCCAGCCGGTCCTCGTCGTACCCGTTGACGACGTCGGCAGCCGACCATTCCTGCTCGGTGTTCATGCGCATGTCGAGGGGACCATCCATCCTGTAGGCGAATCCACGCTCGGCGTGGTCGAGTTGCGGCGAAGACACACCGAGGTCGAACAGTGCGCCGCTGATGTGCTCGATGTCGTGATCGGCCAGCGCGTCATCGAATTCGTCGAAGCGGCGATGGCTGACTCGCACCCGCGCACCGAAGGGGTCGAGACGAGCGCGCGCCGCCTCGAGTGCTGCGGGGTCGGCGTCGATGCCCAACACGTCGAGATCGGGCCGGGATTCGAGCAGCGCGGCGCTGTGTCCGCCGCCGCCCAAGGTGGCATCGACCACCGTGCCGGAGGGCACGCCCGAGAACACGTCGACGATCTCGTCGACCATCACCGGGCGGTGCTCGAATCCCTGGCCCATCATCCGCCTCCTGCGATTTCGAGTTGGCCGGCAACGTCGTTGGCGCGGTAGGCCTCGGGCTCCCAGATCTCGATCTTGTCGAGGTCGCCGAGAACCACCACCGTTGCCTGGGGGTCGATGCCGGCGTGATCGCGCAGCCGCTGATCGATCGTGACCCGGCCTTGCTTGTCGATGGTGGCGTGGACGGCAGACGCGGCGAACGCCCGACGTCGAGCGCGCGACGCCTCGCCGCGCTTCACCTGGGCAATCAGCTCTTCGGCTTCGGCCTGGAACGAGTCTTCGCTGCGCACACTGACGCAGCCGTCCTCACCGAGAAACAGGTAGCAGCGGTCGCCAAGGTCGGAGCGGAACGACGACGGGAGCGCCACCCGTCCCCGCTCGTCGAGCTGTCGCTCGTACGCCCCGACAAACACGCGCGCGCTCCTCTTCCCTGCCGAACGAGGCGACAGGACCTGCCTGCTCCCGCGGTGGACCTGCCGTGCCGGGAACGCGGGAGCAACCCCCAGCGGCCCCCATCATTACCCCATATCCCCCCATCGTCAACCATTTACCCCCATTTCTCCCCCAGGAACACCATTCACCCACCACGGCGGTCCACACGATGAGTGTTCAGAGGCCGAGGGATGTCCGGTGCCTGTGGCTGGGGTCGCGGAACAGGGCCGCTCAGCCGAACAGCGGCAACAAGGCGTCGAGCACGTCGTCGAGCTCCACGGTGGGCAGCGTGGCCACTGGGGTGAGCGCCTCGACCGGCGGCCGATGGTCGTCGGCGAGCAGCCCGACCAGTCGGGGTTGCTCGTCGCGCCGGTACCACGAGCACTGCACACGGGCGTACTCGCGCGTGCGTCGTTGGCTCATGCCGACGAGCTTCCGCCCAGCGACGGTCAGCTCGCCGACGCCGAGCCCGTCGAAGCACAACAACCCCGACCACGGCGTGTCCACGACCTCGCCCTGCACTTCAGGCGCGAGGCCGGGGACGACGTGATCGAGCGCCGCAGCAAGCCGCTCGCCGAGCCACCGCATCGGCCGATGGATGTCATGCGACCATCCGGGCGTACCGGCCGGGATGATCGCGTCAAACCAGGCGGTGCTCGCCGGGTCGACCAGCACGGCCCCACCACCGCTTCTCCGGCGGACAACGTCGATGTGCTGGCGGTCCGCTGCGGCGCGGTCGACGATCGTGGTGCGTTGGCTCGAACCGAGGACCACCGCGGGCGCCGTCGGCACCATGCGCCACAACTCGGGCTGCGCAGGCGACGATGGCAGCGCGGCGTGGAGTTCGCCGACCGTCCCGCGGCGACGACGAACGACGAACTGCGCCGCGCTCAGGAGGCAAGCGGCAGGTACGGCCGCCACGTGTCGGGGATACCACTCACCGAGACGACGACCCATGCGGTGGCGCGCGGCGCACGGCACGGCCGGGCGAGCCGCATACCGGCCTCGGTTGGCGTGCGGTCACGCTTGGAGAGGTTGCACGGGCGACACGCCGCCGCCACGTTCTCCCATGTGTGGTCGCCGCCGCGTGAGCGCGGCATCACATGATCGATGGAGTCGGCGCGTTCGCCGCAGTACTGGCAGCGGTAGTCGTCGCGGGCGAACACTGCGCGACGCGACAGCGCCGCCCGTCGGATGTACGGCACCTTCACCATGTATCTCAGGCGAATCACCGACGGGCGGGGCACGGCGAGCGTGGCCGAGCGGATGACACCGCCATCGTCTTCGAGCACATCGGCTTTGTCGGCGAGCACGAGACAGGTCGCCCGGCGCGCCGATACGACGCTCAGCGGCTCGTAGCTGGCATTGAGAACGAGCGCGCTGTGCATCGGCAGGACCCTATGACGTCACCGACGTCGTCGCTGCTCGAGTTCCCGGCACCACCGCAGGTAGTTGAGCACATCGTGTCCGTCGATGCGTGGCTCGTCGCCGTATTGGGTGACCAGCCGGAACTGCAGATAGTCGGCTGGCGGCACCGGCAGATACGGCGATCGCCGCCACCACCGCGGCGGCGTCAGCCGAACCCACTGCCGCAGTGCAACCCCCCACACCCCCGGATGCCGCACGACGACCACCCCCGCCGAAAGAAACGCCCGCGTCATCAGCAGACAAGCCTCAGAACACGCTCGCGGGCGCCGCCGGGAGCGCCAGCGACCAAGGCTGCCGCTCGGCCGTCCAAAGCTGTCACGAGCCGACCCGTAGTAAGGCCGAGCAGGTGATCGCAGCGGGCGCCGCCGGGAGCGCCAGCGACCAAGGCTGCCGCTCGGCCGTCCAACATCGTCACGAACCGACGTGCAGTAAGGCCGAGCCAATTATTGCGGCTTGGGCTCTTTCGGCAGGCCGAGGATCATCTCGCCGATGATGTTCCGCTGGATCTGCGACGAGCCGGCGTAGATCGTGCCGGCTCGGGCGTTGAGGAACACGTTGTCCCACGATCCCGAGGTGTTGGCCGCGCCGGGGTCGTCGGTTTGGAACGCAGTGGAAGGCGGGCGCCCTTCGATGTACAGCGCGTCGGCGCCGAGGATGTCGAGGGCCAACTCGGTGACCTTCTTGTGGTACTCGCTCCAGAACAGCTTGGAGATCGCCCCGTCGGGCCCTGGGTGATGTCCGGCGAGGAATTGCGTGAGCGTGCGGTAGCCGAGGTACTTCATCACCTCGACTTGCGAGTAACACCACGCCAGCCGCTGCCGGATGATCGGATCGTCGGCGACGCCGCGCTCTTCGGCCATCGCGAGCAGCCGGTCGAGTTCGGCCTTGAAGCGGATCGGACCGGTCGCGGCGGCCTCGCCGCGTTCGAACCCGAGCAGCGACATCGCCACAGCCCAACCGTTGTTGACGCCGCCGACCACGTTCTCCTTGGGACAGCGAGCGTCGGTGTAGAACACCTCGTTGAACTCGGAGTCGCCCGAGATCATCTTGATCGGACGGACCTCGATGCCCGGCTGATCCATCGGCACGAGCAGAAACGAGATGCCCTTGTGCTTTGGCGCATCGGGGTCGGTGCGGGCCAGGGTGAAGATGTGATCGGCGAGATGTCCTGCCGATGTCCAGATCTTCTGGCCGTTGAGGATCCATTCGTCGCCGTCGAGCTCGGCTTTGAGGCCGACGTTGCCGAGGTCCGATCCGGCGTTGGGCTCTGAGTAACCCTGACACCAGCGGTCTTCACCCGAAAGGATGCGCGGCAGGTAGTGCTTCTTCTGTTCCTCGCTCCCCCACAGCAGCAGCGTGTTGCCGAGCATTTGGATGCCGAACACGTCGTTGGGTCCACCCGAGGGCACGCCGGCCTTGGCGAATTCTTCGGCCAGGATCACCTGCTCGGTTGCGGTCAGGCCGGCGCCGCCATAGTCGACGGGCCAGCCCGGCGCGAGGTAGTTCGCTTCGTACAGGGTGCCGCGCCACTCTTCGACGAAGGCGACGGCAGCATCGGTGTCGAGGGCGCCAATCCCTTCCCAGTTCGATGGCAACTTCTCGGCGAGGAAGGCTTGCACCTTCTCGCGATAGGCCTCGGCTTCAGGGGAATACGTCGGCTGCATGGTCTCAGCGTAACCGTCGTGGTGGGCCCAGTGTTACTCAGCGGTAGCAACGACCGCCGACGCGGCCACGATCGACGGCACGCTCGACTCAAAACCGGCGATCGTCACATCGGTTGCCGCCGAACGTACATCGAACTCACGCCGAGCGGCGTCGAAGAACGGGGCGCCGAACGTTGCCGGAATCGCCCCGCCGACCGCGATGTGGCCGACGTCGACCATCGCCACGAGGGTGCTGATCGCCCTGCCGAACATGATGCCGGCGCGCTCGACCGTGGCGGTGGTGGCGCGCCGCAGTGGACGGTTGATCTCGGCTTCGAGCTCCGTTGCGGACACGTACGGATGCAAGCAACCCCGCGATCCAGACGGACTGCGCAATCCGTCCGGATCGACGATCACGTGACCGATGGCGCCTGCGTTTCCGTGATGGCCGCGCAACCGCCGTCCACCGACCACCACCGCGCCGTCGACTCCTGCATCGAGCAGGCCCAACCACACACCGCGCCGGGCGGCGGCATCGGCCAGCAACGAGTCGTGCCGGAGTTGCGCGTCGAGCGCTGCGCCTGCACGCGAGTCGAGGGCGACCGGGAGGCCACACAGGTCCTCGAGCCGCGGGCCCAACGCGAAGCCGTTCCATGCCGGGATGCCGGCCGGACTTGCTGCTGCCGAACGATGGTCGATCGGTCCTGCGCAGCTCACGCCGATCCGTGCGGGCGAGCCGACGTCGGCGGGTGTGGCCGCAACGACGCGCTCGACGAGGCCCGCCAAGGTGCGCCACACGTCACGCGCCGGGGTGGCGACTCGATCGCGGACGATCACCTCGCCGTCGGCGACGAGCCCTGCCGACAGCCGATTGGCGTCGACCACCACGCCGATTGCCGGGGAACTCATGCGAAACGAAACGTACCGCTGATCAGCCCTTGAGCGAATCGCGGTCTACGCTCATTTCGGTGAGTACCGACCTCGCAGCCGACGGTGCGGCTGCCCCCACCCGCCGCTTCGGCGATCTGTTCGATGCGATCACCGCCAACGTCGGCACGGTCGTACGGGGCAAGCCCGATGCCGTCGAGCTGGCGGTGATCTGTTTGCTCGCCGAGGGGCACTTGCTGATCGAGGACGTGCCCGGCGTCGGCAAGACCAGCCTGGCCAAGGCGTTGGCGGCGTCGATCGACTGCACCTGGAAGCGCGTGCAGTTCACTCCCGATCTCCTGCCAGCCGATTTGGTCGGCGTCAGCGTGTTCGAGCGGTCCTCGGAGGCGTTCCGCTTCGAACCCGGCCCGTTGTTCGCCAACATCGTCCTCGCCGACGAGATCAATCGCGCCTCGCCGAAGACGCAATCGGCGCTGCTTGAGGCGATGGAGGAACGGCAGATCACCGCCGACGGTGAAAGTCGCGTGCTACCGCCGCCGTTCATGGTGATCGCCACGCAGAACCCGGTCGATCAGGAGGGCACCTACCGGCTTCCCGAGAGCCAGCTCGACCGGTTCCTGTTCCGCATCTCGATCGGCTATCCCGGACGTGACGCCGAGATTCAAATGCTCGACGACCACGGGTCGGCGACCACGTTGAAGGATCTTTCTGTGGTCGTCAGCGAGGCCGAAATCGTCTCGATGATCCGCGCCGTGGAGCAAGTGTTCGTCGCCGATGCGCTCAAGTCGTATCTCGTCGATCTGGCCGAAGCGAGCCGCCGCCACCCCGGGATCGAACTCGGCCTGTCGCCGCGCGCCACGCTGCAACTCGCGGCCGGTGCACGTGCCCACGCAGCGGCACGCAGCCGCAACTATGCGACCCCGGACGATGTGAAAGCGGTGGGCACCGCCGCACTTGCACACCGCATCGTCGTGCGTTCCGATCGCGGCGCCCACCTGTCGAATGCCGACGCCATCCGTGAGGTGTTCGACAGCGTCGCCGTGCCGGTCGCCCGCTAGCCCGATGGTCCCGCTCGCACCATGACGTCCGCTACGACTCGACCATGAGCATGCGACAAGGCCTGGGACGATGACGCGCCAGGGAGTGGTCGGCGTGTTTGCCGGCGTGATCGCAGTGATCGTCGGCCGAGTGTTCGGCGTGGTCGAGCTGTACGTGATCGGTGCCGCGTTCGTGGTCGCTGCGGTGTTCGCGCTGGGGTACGTGCTCCTGCGACATCCGCGTTTGCGAGTGACCCGCTGGGTGCATCCGAGCGTGCTCGTTGCCGGCGACACCGGACGCGTCGACGTGCACATCGCGCACAGTGGCGCGCTGCCGACGCCCAGGGTCGAAATGACCGACGCCGTGCACCGCTCGAACGCTCCCGACCAACGAGCCCGTCTGGCCGTGGGCCCCATTCGCCGACGCGCGGCGGCATCGGCCGGCTACCAGTTGCCGACCACCACCCGCGGGGTGATCACCGTGGGCCCGTTAGTAATCGAGACGCGCGATCCACTCGGCATGGCCCGACGCCGCTCGGTGGTCGCCGGGCACGACGACGTGATCGTGGCGCCTCGTTCGTTCGCCCTGTCGATGCCCCGGCTGGGCCACGGCGTGCTCGGCAACCATCTCATGCAGCGCTCACAGCGGCTCGGCCCCGGTGAGTTCCACAGCCTGCGCGAGTACGTGCAAGGCGACGAGCCGCGCTCGATCTACTGGCGGGCCAGCGCGCGCTCCGACAGCTTGATCGTCAAGCAGCACACCACCGAGGGGTTGCGCCGTGCGACCGTGGTGCTCGACGCCGACCTCCGCGCCTACCGCGATGCGGCGGGCTTCGAGCGAGCGGTCACCGTTGCAGCCAGTCTCGTCAACAGCGCCGACCGTGCCGCGTTGACCACGCGCTTCCTCACCTCGCCCGATGTCGACCTCCGTGGACCCGAGGTGGCTGGACAAACGTTGCGGCTCCTCGCTCGCCTGGAGATGACCCCGTCGCCAATGCGTCCGCTCGACCGTGACCCTGGTGAAGGGCTCGGCTTGCTGGTCGTCGTCTCGGGATCCGAGCGCGGCCCGGCATGGCGCGCCTCGCAAGCGGCGATCGATCCGACGCTCACCATCATTCCGGTGTTCACCGAAGAGCCGCCACACGGTGCGCTCGGCGTGGCCGCGCGCACCGACGACGAGTTCCTCAATCGTTGGGAACGGCTCGCCGGCGGCACCCGTCTCGATGTGCGCACGTCGCTGGCCGACGTGGAGTCGGCGACCACCGTGGGGGTCAGCCCATGACCTCGGCGACCAATACGCGACCGAGCTTGTCGACCGACATCGGTGCCACCGCAGCGCTCACCTTGTTCTCGCTCACCGTCGCCGCCGGCTTCGCCAGAGTGTTCGCCGGGTGGGAGTTCTTCGCCCCACTCGCGTGGATCGTGGTGATCGGCCATGGCACGGGCCTGGTGCTACGACGCCGCGAGGTGCCGGCGTGGTTGGCGGTACCGCTCACCGCGGTGATCCTCATCTGGGCGGCATCGCTGCTGTTCTACCGCGACACCACATCGTGGCTGTTGCCCACGACAGAGACGTGGCAGTTGTTCCGGTCCGAACTCGACTTGGTGCGCGACCAATTCCGTGTTGCGGTCGCTCCGGTGATCTTCGGAGCCGGATGGGACGCCCTTGCGGCCATCGGGATGATCCTCGCCGTGCTGCTCGCCGACGTGTTCGCGTTCCGCGCCTACGCCCGCGCCGAAGCGCTCGTGCCGGGCGGCGTGCTCTTCGTGTTCGTTGCCGCGCTCGGTGACGACCGCCTCCGGGTCGCGCTCACGGCTGCGCTGGTCGCCAGCGGAGTGTTGGCCACGATCGTGTTGCGTGCATATCACGCGCCGTTGCGTAACCCGCTCCGTTTGGCCACACCGATCGCCATCGTCGCCGCAACCGCCATCGCGTTCACCGCTGGCGTGGTCGGCCCGCGGCTGCCCGGCGCCGAGGCCGAGGCGCTGTACGACACGCGCACCGGCGGCGGCGGGGTGACCCAGGTGGTGAGTCCACTGGTCGACATTCGTTCGCGGCTGACCAACCGGGAAGACAACGAGATGTTCGTCGTCCGTACCGACGTCGAGTCGTACTGGCGGTCGTCGGCGCTGCCCCAGTTCGATGGCGAGATCTGGGGGCTGCCCGAACGGGATCTCGTGTCCACCGGTGACGATCTCGGCCAGTCACCGCCCGGTTCGATCGAGTTCCGGCACGAGGTGCAGATCTCCGACCTACAGGGCAAGTTGGTGCCCGCAGCACCGAATCCGTCGTTCGCCAGCCCAGCCGACCGGCTGGTGTGGAATCCCGAGACCGCCACGATCGTGCTCAACGACGGCGACCTCCAGCGGGGTGACACGTTCGAGTTCGTGTCGGCCTCGCCGCGCTTCGATCCGGCGGTGTTGCAGACCGCAACGTCGGTCGCCCCGCCCGACCCGATCTACGTCGAGGTCCCCGACGACCTGCCCGACATCGTCGAGAGCCTGGCCCGCGACGTCACCGCCGGAGCCACCTCGCCCTACGACGCCGCGCTCACCTTGCAAGACTGGTTCCACGCCGAGTTCGAGTACTCACTCGAGGTGCAACAAGGTCACAGCAGCAGCGCGATCGAGAGCTTCTTGCGCGAACGGGTCGGTTACTGCGAGCAATTCGCGGGTACCTACGCCGCGATGCTCCGGTCGATCGGTATCCCGGCGCGCGTCGCCGTGGGCTTCACGCCAGGCCTGGTGCAGCCCGACGGTTCGTACTCGGTGCTCGGCAAGAACGCGCACGCATGGCCCGAGGTGTGGTTCGACGGACTCGGTTGGGTGCCGTTCGAGCCCACGCCGGGGCGCGGTGCTCCCGGAGCCGAGAACTACACCGGCCGCGCTGCCGAACAGAACACCACTCCCCCGGCCCCGCCCGATGGCAGTGCAGACGAGTTCGCCGCCCCGACCACGACCGCACCGCTGAACCTGCCGAACGAAGACTTCACCGAGTCCGACCCGTTGCTCAACCTGCCGGACTTCGAGCAGGGCCAAACCGCCGCGGTGCCACTCGACGACGGCGGCGATGGCGGGCGACCCATGTGGCCCATCGTCGTCCTCGTCATCGCACTGGTCGCTGCGGCGCCTGCGGTGATTCGCAGAATTCGTCGCCGTGCCGAGGGCACCGACCCGCTGGCCCGTCTCGGAGTGTTGTGGACCCGCTCCCTCGATGCCGTGCGCGACGTCGGCGTGACTCCCTCGCCCACCGCGACACCGCTCGAGGTCGCCGATACGACCGCAGCTGCGTTCCCGCTGGCGGCCCGACCGTTCCGGGCCCTCGCCGAGGTGGTCACCGAGGCGACCTACCAGCGCACCGGTGGCGACGGCATGGATGTCGTTGGCGACTACGGGACGAGCCAGCTCCGCCAGTGTGGGACGTGGACCCATCAGGTCGAACGGGCGGTCAGCGATGCGATCGGATGGCGGGCACGGATCCGCCGCTACTTCACCCGGTTCTAGTCAACGCCGACACCTCGACGGCGCTGACCCAACACTTGTGGCGCGAGAAGCTGCGTCGGTAGAGGTGCTGCTGCGGTGCTCGCCGGTCGGCGGAGAACCGGCGCTCAGTCGTCGTCTGACGGTGTCGCCGAGCGGCGTCCGCTGAGCCATGCGGAGATCGGCAGTTGCCCCAGGCGCTCACGACCCAAGAGGCGCAGCTCGGCTTCGAGCATGACCGCCATGGTCAGCACGATGACGAAGCCGACGAAGGCGACGATGAAGTTGATCGCCAGGCCGCCGATGGTGATGACCAGTCCGAGCAGCAGCCCGAGCACGAGCATCACCGAACGGCGTCTCGACACGCGGTAGCCGCGATGTGAGAATGCAGGGTCCTGCTCGAGCTCTTGCTCGATCTGCCGCAGGATGCGCTGTTCGTCTTCGGAAAGCGGCACGAAGCCATCATCGCACGGTTTCTGGCGATCCTCAACGCGGCCCGCAGGAAACCCGGGGAGCAGGCCGATCCGCACCGTCGGAATTCACGCTCGTCCGGAGCCGGGCGGCTGCCATGCTGCATCGGTGAGCAACGATCTCGACGATCTCCAGATTGGTTCCAATGCAGCAGCCACGGACCAACCGTCTGTGGAGTTCGCCTCCTATGCGGCCGACCGCGACGCCGACGACGTCATCCGCATCTGGCGAGAAGTGCGATGGATCGACGACGAAGACGCCGAGCGTGCTGCGCTGCGGAGGTTTCTCGATGGTGGGCCGGTCGAGGTCGCCCGAGTCGACGGAGTGGCCGAGTGCGCCGTTGCCCGCATGATGGGCGAGTTCGACCTCGACTCGATGCGTGTACCGCTGTGCGCCATCACCGGAGTGACCACCAGCCACGTCGGACGCAAACTCGGATTGGCATCGACGCTGACCTCGCGGGCGTTGCGCAACGGTGCCGACGACGGAGCCGCGATCGCTGCCCTGGGCATGTTCGAGCAGGGGTTCTACGACCGCTTCGGCTTCGGCACCGGTGCGTACGCCTACGAGATGGTCTTCGACCCGAGTTCGCTGCGTGTCGACCATGTCGCTTACCGCCGTCCGGTACGTCTCGGCGACGACGACGTCGACGAGATGTATCAGGCGACGATCAACCGTCGTCAGCATCACGGCGCAGTCCGGCTGCACAGCGCCGACCAGTTTGCCGCCGAATGGGGATTCATTCACGACCGTGTCGCACTCGGCTACCGCGACGCCGATGGCGCGGTGTCGCACTTCGTGATCGGCTCGCTGAAGGACGAGTACGGACCGTTCCGCGTTCGCTTCTTCGTGGCCCAGAACGACGAGCAGGTGCTCGACCTGTTGCGGCTGTTGCGCGAGCTCGCCGACCAGTTCCACACCGTGAAGATGGCCGAACCGCCGGGTGTGCAACTGCAATCGTTGCTCGATCAGCCGATCCGTCAACGCAGCCGGACCAAGGACTCGGCCACGGCAACGTCGGCCGACGCGCTGGCGTGGTGGCAGGCACGGATCCTCGATCCGGCGGCCTGTGCTACGGGAGTGCAGTGGACCGGCGCGCCGATCGAGTTCGTGCTCGAACTCACCGACCCGGTCGGGCGCTTTCTCGATCCGACCGACGGGTGGACCGGTGTCGACGGCCGTTATCAGGTGCACGTCGGGAACCCGTCGACGGTCGACTCCATCGCACCGGGCGCAACGGTCGACGGGCCAGTTGTACGGGCTGGCGTCGGCGCATGGACCCGACTGTGGCTGGGCATCGCATCGGCGAGCGCCCTGTCGCTCGGGGCCGAGATCGACGCGCCCGCCGACCTGTGCGCCGCCCTCGATCGAGCGATCCGTCTGCCCCGCGCCGAGCCCGGCATCTACTTCTGACGCCGGGCGGCACATTCGGGGCATCAGGCGGCACGCCGCAACTCGGCGGTCAATCGGGCGGCTGCTGGTTCGGGCCCCACTGTTGAGCGCCGGGACGCACGGTGCGCAGGTGTCCGTCGCGTACCGCGCTCGCCGGGCCGATGGCGTCGGCGCCGAAGCGTTCGCGGATCTCGTCGACAGTGCTCTCGCGAGCGCCGGGCGGCGCAGCGTCGAGGTCGGCGAAGGTCAGTTGCTGATGGACCGGACCCAGATTCGACGCGGCCACACCCACCAACCGGACCCCCGGCGTGGGGTCGATCGACTCGAGCAACGGAAACAGCAGCTCGACGATCGTCTCGGCCTGATCGATCGGCTCGGGAGCGGTGGTCTGCCGGGTGATCGTGCGGAACCCGTCGGTAAACCGCAGCTTCACCGCAACCGTACGGGCCCCGATCTCTTGACGACGCAGGCGACGGGCTACGGCGTCGGCCATCCGCACCACTTCGGTTCGTAGCTCGTCGCTCGTCGCCAGATCCTCGGCGTAAGTCTCCTCGTGACTGATCGACTTGATCGCCTGATCGGGCTCGACCGGGCGATCGTCACGCCCGGCGGCGAGTTCGGTGAGATGGCGCGCCTGGGTCGCCCCGAGCGACGCCGCGAGCGCAGCTGGGCCGACTGCGCTGAGATCGGCCACGGAGTGGATGCCAATGCGGTTGAGCTTGGCCAAGGTGGCGGGCCCGACGCCCCACAGTCGCTCGACGGGAAGCGGGTCGAGGTACGCCTGCTCCTTCCCCGCCACGATCTCGACGACGCCGGGCCCGGGTTCGATGCCATCGCGCCGCGGTCGCGGTTTGGCATCCACCGACGCGAGCTTGGCGAGGAACTTGTTGGTCGCAACGCCGACCGAGCATCCGAGCGCCAGCTCGTCGCGGATGGCAGTGCGCAACGACCTGGCGATCGCCGGTCCGTCGCCGAACAGCTCGGTCGAACCGGTGACGTCGAGGAACGCCTCGTCGAGCGATAGCGGTTCGACGAGCGGGGTGTATCGCTCGAAGATGTCGCGCACTTGACGCGACACCTCCGAGTAGTGGGCGTGGTCGCCGGGGAGGAACACCGCATGCGGGCAGCGGCGCTTGGCGATCGACGAGGCCAACGCAGAGCGGACGCCGAATCGACGCGCTTCATACGATGCCGCCGCCACCACCCCGCGCGGCCCGTCGCCGCCGACGACCACGGGTTTGCCACGCAACTCGGGGCGACGCCGCAACTCGACCGAGACGTAGAACGCGTCCATGTCGGCGTGCAGGATCGTGCGCCGCTGGCGAGCCACGGCGATCACGCTACGCGCCGGCTCGGCGAACGGGGAGCTTGCGCGCCGAGGCGCAGTACATCGAAGGGTGCCCGCTCGACGTTCTGGGCACCGACGTGCCAGTCGGTCGCTACCCTGCGCTGCGATGGCCGCCGCTCCGCCCCCGCCAGCCGACGAAGAGGGACGTCCGCTGTCGGCAATACCCTCCGTCGGTACCCGCGTCGCCGCCTTCGTGGCGATTCTGGTCGCTGGCTTGGCCGGCGGTCTGATCGGCTTCGCCTTGGTCGACCTGCAGTGCGAGGGCGACTGTGCCGTGCCACTCGGGCTGGGTCTTCTGGCGGGGGCGGTGGGCGCAGCCTTCGGTATGGCAGTGGTGGCGGTGCTCGTGATGCGAGCGGTCGGCGAGTGGCGCGAGATCGAGGATCGAGCCAATGCCGGCCACGCCCCTCGCTGAACTCCGCACGCTCGCCGAGGAGTTGGCCACCGCCGCCGGCACGCAGGCGCTCGCAGGCAGGCGCCAGCTCCCTACCGGCCAAGCACCGCACGACACCAAGAGCACCGCAACCGACCCCGTCACCGAGTTCGACCGCGCCGCCGAGACGCTGATCGTGTCGATGCTGCGCGCCCGGCGACCCGACGACGGCATCGTCGGTGAGGAGGGGGCGAACCACCAGGGCGCGTCCGGGATCGACTGGCACATCGATCCGATCGACGGCACCGTCAACTTCGTCTACGACCTCCCGACCTGGTCAGTCTCGGTCGCTGCGGTCGACACCGACGGCGGCGTGGCCGGCGCGGTGTACGTGCCGGTCGCCGATGAGCTGTTCTCCGCGGCACGTGGCCTTGGCGCGTCGCTCAACGGCCAGGCGATCAACGTGTCGACCGTCGACCAACTCGACGCCGCACTGGTCGCCACCGGTTTCAGCTACGACAGCACCATGCGGGCTCGTCAGGCGCGGCGGCTGGCACTGCTGATCTCACAGGTACGCGACATCCGTCGGTTCGGCTCCGCTGCGCTCGACCTGTGCATGGTCGCGTGCGGGCGTGTCGATGCCTATTTCGAGGAGAACCTCAACAGCTGGGACCTCGCTGCCGGCAGTCTGATCGCCGCCGAGGCGGGCGGATCCGTGACCGCGTTCGATGGCACTGCGAGTCGGTCGGGATCGGTCGTCGCCGCGCCGCCGGCCCTACACGAACCGCTGCGCGTCGCCGTGCTCGCGGCGAACGAGGCGAGCGGCTAGGTACCGCTGGTTCGGCCGTATCCGTCCGACATCACCCCATGCTCGTCAAGAGCAGGGACTTTGGGCCATCATGGGGGCCGTGGGAACTCGCATCCTGGCCGTCGAGGACGACGAGCGGATCCGCTCGGCCGTCAAACTCGCCCTGGAAGACGAGGGCTGGGTGGTCGACGAAGCCGAGAGCGGTGAAGAAGCGATCGACATGTTCCAGGCCAGCTCCCCCGACGTCGTCCTGATCGACATCATGCTCCCCGGCATCGACGGGTTCGAGTTGTGTCGCACGCTGCGCCGAACCAGCGATGTACCCGTCGTGATGGTCACCGCACGCAATGACACCCACGATGTCGTCGCCGGGCTCGAGGCAGGTGCCGACGACTACCTCACCAAGCCGTTCGCCCCGAAAGAACTCTCGGCGCGTATCCGGGCGCTGCTGCGCCGCATCCGTCCGACCGCACCCGGCCATCAACGGCTGGTGTTCGGCGATCTCGAGCTGATCCCCGACGAGGGCAAGGTGCTGCGTGACGGCGCCGAAGTCCACCTGACGAAGACCGAGTTCCGCCTACTGTGCGAACTGGCCGAGAGCCCCGGCAAAGTACTCAGCCGCGAGGCACTACTCGACAAGGTGTGGGGCTACGACTACTTCGGCGACGGTCGACTCGTCGACGTGCACGTACGTCGCTTGCGCACCAAGGTCGAGTCCGACCCGGCCAACCCACGTCACGTCGTCACCGTGCGCGGGCTCGGGTATCGGCTGCAAACGTGACGCGCCGCGGCTGGTTTCGCCCGCTCCGGTCGCGACCAGCTGCGATCGGACTGCGACGCCGCATCCTGCTGATCTTCACGTTCGGCTCGATCGCCCTCGCGTTGTTCCTGGCCTTCGTCACCTACGGCCTCGCCCGCCAGAACCTGGTGGACGAACGCGTCGACACCGCGATCACCACGAGCCAACGCAACGCGATCGGCATCGAGCGCGACCTGCAGTCGAACCCGTCGACGGCGGAGTCAGCCCAGAACTCGCTCCGCCGGATCGGCGTGACCGAGTACCTGATCTGGTATCGAGGCGCCTGGACGGGAGGATCGTCGAGCTTCTTCTCCGATGCGCTACCGCCCGACCTGGTAACTCGGGTGATCGACGAAGGCACCTCGGCCGAGCAGATCGTCGATCTCGGCGACACGCTGAGCGTGATCGTCGGCTGGGACATCCCCGGCATTGGCGCCTACTTCGAGGCGTTCAGCCTCGACGAAGCCGACTCGACGTTGAACAGTGTGGCTCTGTCGCTGGTGCTCGCCTCGTTGATCACGGTCGGCCTCGGTGTACTGGTCGGCACGTTCGCCGCGCGCCGGGCCGTGCGTCCGCTGGCCACGGCCGCCCAGGCCGCATCGGCACTTGCCGGAGGTCGGCTCGACACACGGTTGGAGTCCACCGAAGACCCCGACCTCAGCGTGCTCACCGACTCGTTCAACGGAATGGCCGAGGCCCTCCAGCAGCGTCTCGAGAAAGACGCCCGCTTCGCCTCGGACGTCAGCCACGAGCTGCGCTCGCCCTTGATGACACTGTCGGCGTCGATCGAGGTGATGGAGGCACGGCGCGACGAGCTCCCCGAGCGTGCCCAGTCGGCGCTCGACCTGCTGTCGAGTGACGTCACCCGCTTTCAGGGATTGGTGGAGGACCTGCTCGAGATCTCCCGCTTTGACGCCGGCGCGATCCGTCTCCACCTGGAGGAGTTGCTGGCAGCCGAGTTCGTCCGCCAGGCGGTGTCGGTGAGTTCCGTACCGACCACGCCGGTCACCGTCTCGGAGCGAGCTGAGCGAGCGTTGATCCGCGGTGATCGACGACGGCTGGCGCGGGTGATCGCCAACCTGATCGACAATGCGCGAGCGTACGGTGGTGGTGAACCGGAGGTGTCGATCACCGTGGTCGAGCCCGAAACCGAGCCGATGTCGCACATCCTCATCGCCGTTGAGGACCACGGACCGGGTGTACCCGAGGAGGAACGCGACCTCGTGTTCGAACGATTCGCCCGCGGCGGCGGTGCCGGCCGACGAACCGGGAGCGAGGGCGCCGGTTTGGGGCTGGCCCTCGTCGACGAACACGTGCGCATGCACGGTGGTGCGGTGTGGGTCGAAGATCGGCTGGACGGCGAGCCGGGGGCACGGTTCGTGATCAAGCTGATGGCGATCGACCTCGACGACGAGGACGACGAGCCGTCGCTCGCCGAGGTGCCAGCATGAACAGCGCACCCCGCCCGATACGTGCGGCCATCCTCGGCGTCGCAGCAGCCGTCACCCTCGCTGGGTGCGGCATCCAAACCGAAGCCGGGCCGCGGGACCTGCCCGAGGCGCAAGTCGACGTGTTCGGCCGGGTGCAGACCGGCGACGAAGCGGCCGGCTCGAACCGCATCTACCTTCTTGCGCCCTCCGATGCCGACGAAGCGCAACGACTGCGCTCGGTGCTGCGCGACGTCGAAGCCGAGCCGCGCGACGTGCTCGAGTCGCTGTTCGCCGGGCCGAACACCGAAGAACGTGACACCGGTATCGACACTGCGCTGCCGCTCGAGCTGCAACTGCTCGGCACGCGCGAACTCGGGGAGGTGCTGACGGTCAATGTCAACGACGGCTTCAACGAGCTGACTCCCGATGCGTTGCGCTTCGCCGTCGCCCAGATCGTCACCACCGCTAGCGACATCGACGGGGTCAGCGCCGTCACGCTGCGCGTCGACGGCGAGGACCGCCCGTGGCCGATCGGCAATCAGGAGCTCGTCGATCGCCCGCTCACGCCGTACGACTACCCCGGTTTCGTCGAGTCGACGCAGCCGGCCTTCCCCTCGCTGCCCAGCGACATCAGCTGACGCCGTTCACACGCCGCCCTCACACTGAAGCCACCGCGAGGTGGGCAGGCGCGTCGAACACCATCCGGCCATCGGCGGTGACGTAGTCAGCAAGGAGGGTCTCCGCCTCGTCGAGCAGTGCGTCGATCAATGCGTCGTCGAGCTCGACCCCCATCACGGGCAACCAGCCGCGCAGATCGGCCTCGACCATCACTCGCACGCTCGGGAAACGGGCGGTTCCCACCTGCGTATCGACGGTGACATCAGCGAGTCCGGCAGCGCGGAAGAACCCGGCGAGCTGATCGGCGTCCCCGTGCACGAACGGCGCACGCAGCGCGGCGGCCGCCGCCTCACCGGCCCGCCGTTCGAGGAGATCGACGGTGACCGGATACGCCGGCGAGCGTTCCAGCGCCTCCCACACCGCCACGCCGACGCGCCCACCAGGGCGAACGCAGCGGGCCATCTCGACGAGCACGGCGGTGGGATCGGGCATGAACATCAGCCCGAACTGGCACAACGCGACGTCGAACGCATCGTCGTCGATGAGCATCGAACGCGCGTCGGACTCGAGCAACGTGGCGTCGGGCGCCGTCTCACCTGCCACGACGAGCATCCCTGGACCCACGTCGACGCCGGTCACGCTGCCGTCCGGGCCGGTGCGCTCGACCGCTCGGCGGGTGAGCGCACCGGTGCCGCAGGCGACATCGAGCACATCGTCACCGGGCACCACCGCGGCGGCATCGAGGAGTGGGTCGGCCCACTGCGCGAACAGCGCCGGCACGTGCAGCGCCTCGTACGCCCGCGCAGCGTCGACCGCTGCGTCGAGTTCGTTCCCCATACCGCCGACGGTACTCCTCGACGCAAGCCCACCGTCTGGGACCCCAGCGCCGACGAACGATCGCCCGCCGGGTGTGATGGATCGACTGGTGGGATGGCGTCGCCTGGTTGGGATGGCGTCGCCTGGTTGGGATGGGGTCGACGACGCGCTAGGAAATGATCTGTGGCGTGGGACAGCAGCAGGCCGGTTCCGTGGCAGCGGTTGATGCGCGAGTGGGTGATCTACGCGCTCATCATGGTCGTCGTCTTCTTGGTGTTCTTCCGCAATGCCAACGTGATCGGCGCGATCGTCGGCGTGTTGATCAGCGGGCCCCTGTATCTCACACTCGGCGCAGTGCTCGCCAAGTTCGGGTACCAACGCAAGTCGTTCAAGGAGGCCCGCGCCGAACGCCAGACGCAGCTCGCCGAGCGCGACGCAGCGTCGTCGTCGGCATCGGCCGCCACGGGTGACCGCCCGAAGCCGCCACCGACCAGGCGCACCCAGCAGGGTTCGAACCGGCCTCGCTCATCGAGCAAGCGCAAGCGCTGAGCTAGCGTCGCCCGGCGTGACTTCCTCAGGTGCGCCGTGCGTTGTGGTGATCGATGCCGGGACGACCGGCGTACGCAGCCGGGTGATCGGCGCCGACGGACGCGGCGGCGCAGCGGCGTACCGCGAGTTCACTCAGCACTACCCGCAGCCCGGATGGGTCGAGCACGACGTCGACGAGATCTGGTCGGCGGTCGTGGCCACGCTCGGTGACGTGGCCGACCAGATCGGCGAGCGACAGATCGCTGCGATCGGCATCACCAACCAGCGCGAGACGGCGGTGGCGTGGAGCAGATCGACGGGTTCACCCCACGGCACGGCGATCGTGTGGCAGGACCGTCGCACCGCGGCGCGGTGCGACGAGCTGGACGCAGCTGGGCATCTCCCGCTCGTGCGCGAACGCACCGGCCTCGTCCTCGACCCGTACTTCACCGGCACCAAGTACGAATGGCTGCTGCGCGAGCGGCAGATCACCGTCGATGACGATCTCGCGCTGGGCACGATCGACTCCTGGCTGATCTGGAAGCTGACCGGCGGACGTGCCGATGGCGGCGCCGTCCACGCCACCGACGTCACCAACGCCAGCAGGACGATGCTGCTCGACATTCGCACACGTCAATGGGATCCGGAGCTGTGCGAGCTGTTGGGCGTACCGGTTGACGCACTGCCCGAACTCCGCCCGTCGAGCGGACGGTTCGGCACGACGAAGGGCGTCGACGGGTTTCCCGATGGGATCCCGATCAGCGGCGTCGCAGGCGATCAGCAGGCGGCGCTGTTCGGCCAGGCCTGCGTCGAGCCGGGGATGGCCAAGAACACCTACGGCACCGGGTCGTTTGTGCTGCTCAACGTGGGCGACGAGTGTCCACCGCCGACCGAAGGGATGCTCACCACGATCGCCTGGACGTTGGCTGACGGCACCACCCACTACGCGCTCGAGGGTGCGATCTTCGTCACCGGTGCCGCGATCCAGTGGCTGCGCGATGGCCTCGGCATCATCGACAACGCCGCCGAGACCGGACCGCTCGCCGAGTCGGTCGACGACACGGGCGGCGTCTACGTCGTTCCGGCCTTCGCCGGCTTGGGGTCGCCGTGGTGGGATCCGTACGCCCGCGGCACGATCGTCGGCATCACCCGCGGCACCGGTCGCGCCGAGCTGGCTCGGGCAACGGTGGAGTCGATGGTGTATCAGACCCGCGATGTCGTCGACGCCATGGTGGCGGCCAGCGGTACGCCGATCCTCGACCTCCGAGTCGACGGCGGTGCCTCGGTGATGAATCTGCTGTGTCAGCTGCAGGCCGATCAGCTCGGCGTCCCGGTGCGTCGGCCAACCGACAACGAGACGACCTCGCTCGGCGCGGGTTTCCTCGCCGGACTGGCCGAAGGTGTGTGGTCGTCGACCGAAGAAGTCGGCGCCACATGGTCGGTCGAGGCCGAGTTCACCCCCGCCGACGACCGCACGCCGGCCGACGCAGCCCACGCCCAGTGGCTGCGCGCCCTCGATCGCTCCCGCGGATGGGCCGACTCCTAGCCCAAACTCTGGCGATCACGCGCGCCACGCGCGCGATTTCGACAGGAGAACTGGAGCACCGCGCCAACGCCCCACCCAAATTCTGGCGATCACGCGCGCCACGCGCGCGATTTCGACAGGAGAACTGGAGCACCGCGCCACACCCCACCCAAACTCTGGCGATCACGCGCGCCACGCGCGCGATTTCGACAGGAGAACTGGAGCACCGCGCCACACCCCACCCAAATTCTGGCGATCACGCGCGCCACGCGCGCGATTTCGACAGGAGAACTGGCTGGGGTGCGTCCTCAGCTGCGCGGCTCGTCGGCGATCACGAAGCCGAAGCTGGCGTTGTCGAAGTCGACGGTGATCGTGATGTCGTACACCGCGCCATCACGTGGGTCGGTCACGGCACACACGAGCGCATTGGAGGCGTCGAGGACACGCGCTTGGTCGCCGCAGTCGAGGTCACCATCGGTGACGGGGAGGCCCTCGTTCACCATCGACTCCACGACGTCGCGCTCGAGATCCTCGACCGATCCCGCACGCAGCAGGTTCGTCGTCTCGATGTCGAACGTTCGCGTCCCCGTCGCTGCTCCTGACCACTCGATGACGTCGCCGTCGGGGGTTGTCGATGTGCAGGTGATGGCGTCGCCGTCATCGACGTCGTCGGGCACGTCGCATTCCGTCGAGAGCTCACCAAGTCCGATGTCCTCGGTGAACTCCTCGTTGACCAGCTCGGCGGCCGATACCGAGTCGAGCGGATCCGACGACGACCCGAAGCTGAACGAGCACCCGCCGAGGACCACGGCGACCGCAGCCAGCGACACGTAGAGGGAACGCATAGCGCTGTTCTTAGTCGATGGGTGGAAGTAGCGCGTTTGCCAGTCGCGCCAGTAACGACACGCGCACACGCTCGCGTTCGTGAATCGGGTGCAATCCGCGACCTGCAACGAGTGTGAGACCCGTTGCCTCGAGCGGCGCCCATACGAGGTCGTCGGGGGCGATGTCGTCGACCCCGTCGAGGTGTTCGCTACCGGCGATGAACGCCGCCAACCACGGGCCTGCCGGAGGCTCGCCGACCGCATGCACGATCTCGTCGTTGCGCAACAGCGCCGCCCACTCGGCCTCGGCGATTCGTTGCACGCCGCCGCACAAGATCTCGGGACGATCCGCCGGCGGCGATTCAGCGAGGGCCGCAGCGATACCCAGCGCGGCCAAACTCGGGTCGGCCCGATCTTCATCGACGGCGCGAATGCTCTCGACATCCACGCCGTCGACCGCCGAGATCTCCGCCGCCAGCAGATCGAGCACACCGGCGTCGGGAAGGCGCACAGACAGCTCGTCGATCGCCCTTCCGGCGCCGTGCTCGAGGATCTCGATCGCCAAAACGTCGCCGCGCACGGCACCGATGCGACTGGCCACCTGCCCGAGCGCGCCGGGACGATCCGGCATCCAGACGCGCACCACGACGGTGACCTGCTCGCTCACGGCGCGTGAAGCTATCGACGCCAGATCAACGCGATGTCACACGCGTGTTACAACGGCAAGCGAGTTAGCCGAGCTTGGGCAGACCGCGGCGCAGGTTGCGCACCGCTTGCTGGATCCGCTTCTCGTTCTCGATGAGAGCGAAGCGCACGAACCCTTCGCCGCCGGGGCCGAACCCCACACCTGGCGACAGCGCCACGTCGGCGTCGCGCACGACGGTGGAGCAGAACTCGACCGAATCCATCTCGGCGTAGGGCTCGGGGATCGGCGCCCAGACGAACATCGTGCCCTTGGGCTTGGGGATGTTCCACCCGATGCGCGCCAGTCCGTCGATCAACGTGTCGCGGCGCGACTGGTAGGTGGCGCAGACCTCTTTGGGGAAGTCGGGTGCCTCGTTGATGGTCACCGTGGCGGCGATCTGTACCGGCTGGAACATGCCGTAGTCGAGGTAGCTCTTCAGCTTGACCAGCGCTTGCACTACCTCGGCATTGCCGACGAGGAACGCGCTCCGCCAACCCGCCATCGAGAAGCTCTTGGTCATCGAGTACAACTCGACTGCGCACTCCTTGGCGCCATCGGCCTGCAGGATGCTCGGCGGCCGATACCCGTCGAAGCCAACGTCGGCGTAGGCGAAGTCGTTGACCACCACCATGTCGCGCTCGCGGCAGAAGTCGACGACCCGCTGCATGAACGGCAGATCGACACAGGCGCCGGTGGGGTTGTGCGGGAACGACATCACCAGCACCCGCGGCTTGGGCCAGCCAACGTCGTAGGCGGTTTCGAGGCTGGCCATGAAGTCGTCGTTGAACTGCTCGCGGGCGTCGGGGTCGGCGAGGAAGCGCATCGGCACCTGGCGCAGATCGGAGCCGGCAAACAACGGCCCGTAGATGTGGATCGGATAACTCGGGCTCGGCACGATGGCGGCGTCGTCGTGGTCGAGGAGCACCCACATGAGATGGGAGAACCCTTCCTTCGACCCGATCGTGTTGGTGATCTCCAACTCGGGGTCGAGGTCGACGTCCCAGTGGTCCTTGTAGTAGCCAGCGATCGCTTCGCGCAGCTTCGGCAACCCGCGGCTCAGCGAGTAGCGGTGGTTACGCGGGTTGCGTGCCGCCTCGGCCAACTTGTCGACGGCGACTCGCGGCGAGGGGATGTCGGGGTTGCCGAATCCGAGGTCGACGACATCTGCCCCTGCCTGACGTGCCTCGATCTTCAACCCGTTGATGATGGAAAACACGTACGGGGGCAGGTTCTCGATGCGCCGGAATTCCATGCTCCGACGCTACCGGCTGAAGCGTGTGCGATGCTGGACGGATATGTCGAGAACCCCAGCCGACGACTGCGTGTTCGTCGTGATCGAGATTCCCCGCGGCAGTCGCAACAAGTACGAAATCGACCACGAGGACGGCAAGGTGTACCTCGATCGGCGGCTGTTCACGGCCACCACGTACCCCGCCGACTACGGCTTCATCCCCAACACCTTGGCCGGCGATGGCGACCCGCTCGACGCCTTGGTACTGCTGGAAGACCCGGTGTATCCGGGTGTGGTCGTCGAGTGCCGCCCAGTGGGCGTGCTGTACATGCGTGACGAGGCCGGCGAGGACGCGAAACTGATCTGCGTCCCGCCCAAGGAGCCGCGCTTCGAACACGTCCACGAGCTCGAGGATCTCCCCCACCAGTTGCTCGAGGAGATCGAGCACTTCTTCAACGTGTACAAGGCGCTCGAGCCCGAGAAGCACTCGTCGAGCGAAGGCATGGGCGACCGCGCCGCGGCCTGGCGGGAAATCAAGGAGTCGAAGGACAACTACGTGCCCGACTGAACCACCCGAACTGCTGGCGGAATCCGGCGCCACGCGCCGGAAATCCCCGGTTCTTCGGATCAGCCGTGGGCGCGGTGATGGCGGCGGTGGAGGGGGTGCCAGGTGCCGGCGGCGCCACGAATGAGGGCGACGGCGATGATCACGCCGACCAGGCCGAGGGCGGCGTCGACGAAGTAGGCGTTGCTGATGCCATCGGTGAACGTCGACGCGGCGAGCACGATCGCGGTGTTCAGGCCGATGCCGATCGAGCCACCGGCGACGTTGCCCATGTAGATCACGCCCCCACCGAGGCTGGTGTCGTCGGCGTCGACCGACGTCACGGCGGCGGTGGTGATCGACGAGTAGAACAGGCCCACGCCGATGCCGACCACGATCAGTCCAGGCACGAGCGGGCCATAGCCCTCGCCGATCGTGAAGGCGAGATAGAACACCCCGACGACGAGCGCGGCGGCGCCGCCGATCACCGAAGGCCTGGCGCCGATCACGTTGTACAACGGACCGGCGATGAACGACACGGCAGCAAAGGTCAGCATCAGTGGCAGCAGGCCGGCACCGGCGCCCAGCGCCGACCACCCGAGATCGTTCTGTAGGTACTGCGGCACGAACACCAGCACCCCGAAGTAGATCGCCGAGACGCACACCACCACGAGCAGGGCCCCGGTGAACGGGCGGTTGTTCAGGATCCGACGTGGCACGAGGGCCGACGACCCGACGCGCCGCTCGATGATCACGAACGCCGGCAGCAGCACCACGCCGACGATCAGACAGGCCAGCACTACGGGGTCTGAGAACCCCTCATCGGTGCCGATATCGAGGCCAACGAGGATCAGAATGACCGCTGCGGACAGGCTCACGATGCCGCGTACGTCGACCCGCTCGCGCACGCGTGCCTCGTCGTCGCGCACGAATCGCCACGTGGCGAACACCGCCAGTGCCGCGACGGGCACGTTGACGAAGAAGATCCAGCGCCAACTCAGCGCATCGGTGAGGGTCCCAGCGATCAGCGGGCCCATCGCGTTCCCGAGTCCGGCGACACCGATCACGATCCCGCCGGCAAGGCCCGCACGTTCCTCGCCGAGGATGGCGTACGTCATGCCGAGCACCGCCGGCCACATCATCGCTCCACCGATGCCCATCAGCGCACGGGCGCCGATCAGCAATTCGATGCTCGGCGCCAGGCCTCCGAGCAGGGAGAACAACGCGAAGATCGCCGCACCGAGGATGAACATCCGCTTGCGGCCGAACATGTCGGCGAGACGTCCACCGGTCACGATGAGCACGCCGAACACCACCGTGTAGGCGTTGATCACCCACTGCGCCCGGTTGAGCGTGGTGTCGAGGTCGTGCTCGATGTCGACGATCGCCACGCTGAGCGCGGTGAAGTCGTTGGCGACGACAAAGATGCCCAGCGCCATCGCCACGAGCGCAACCAGCACGCCACCTTCCAGGCCCTGGTCGCCGTCATCGAGCCCGCTGTCGTGGCTCGCCCCCTCGCTCACCCACGGGGACCGTAGTCGGCCCAGACGGCCCCGTTGTCAGACCGCCGTGGCGTTCACCAGCGGCAGCATCGCTGCGCCGACCGCGCCGGCGAGCTCACTCCACTCGGCGAACGCGAGGCGCGGCAGCGGTCGCAGCTGGGGCTGGTACAGCAGCTCGCGAAACCAGTGCTCGATCGGCTCGAGATAGATCTCAGCACCAACAGCGAGGCCGCCACCCAACACGAACACTTCCGGGTCGAGGGCGTTCGTCAGATTCGACAACCCCAACGCCACGAACCGGGCGAAGTCGTCGACGACCGCCAGCGCCTCGGGATCGCCAGTCTGTGCCGCCGCATACACATGCTCTCCGCGCACGGCCTGAGGGTCGCCCCCTGCGAGCTCCACCACGTGCCGCAGCCGCCGACCGGTGGCCGCCTCGCGAGCCAGCATCGCCATCCCCGAGCCCGACGCGTAGCGCTCCCAGCACCCGCGTCGCCCGCACGGGCAGCGCGGACCGTCCGGGTTGATCACCATGTGCCCGAACTCGCCGGCGAACCCGTTGGTACCGCGTTGGAGTCGACCGTTCGACACCAGTCCGCCACCGATGCCGGTACCGAGGGTGATCAATACCGCGTCGTCTGCGCCGCGTGCTGCGCCCAGGCGCCATTCGGCCAACGTGGCGCAGGTGCCGTCGTTGTCGAGGTGTACTGGCGCGCCGAGGCGCTCGCCCACGCGGTGGGCGATCTCCAAGTCGGCAACGCCATCGAGGTTCGGGGCCGCACGGAGCACACCCCGGCGGTCGACGAGCCCGGGTACGCCGATCCCCACGGTCACCTGCGGGTGGTCGCGCGGATCGAGCTCGCCGCACAACGAGCGAACAAGCGTTGCCAGCGCGTCGATCAGCTCGTCGGCGCTGCCGTCGCCGCGCGGTGTGAGGCGGCGTTCTTCGACGGTGACCTCCCAGGCCACCTCGTTGTCCGGGTCGGCCGTGGCCGCCATCGCCACGCCAAGCGATTTCGTGCCACCGACGTCGATCCCGACCAGCCGGCGGTTCGGGTCGAGACCGCCGGTGATCACGGACTGCTCAGCGAGAAACTCGACTCAGGGCGTCGCCGGCGTGGTCGAGGCCGTCGAGTCGGACCCCTCGGCGCGCACCTTGAGTTCGCGCACGGTGTTGAGAATGCGCACCTCGGCGCGTCGCTTCACGAAACCGGGCAAGGGCACGACCAGGTCGATCGCCAGGTCGTAGCGCGCTGTGGTGGTGCCATCGGGACCCGGGTCGAACGTGAACTTGCCGTCGATCGAGCGTTGGATGTCGCCGCGCAGCATCTTCCAGCCGAGCACGCGCGGCGCCTCGCTGTAGTCGTAGAGCAGCGTGTAATGGGTACTGCGACCGAGCGCAGAGGCGCGGAACGCCACCTCGAGCGGGCGCCCTTCGTCGTCGTGGCGATGGATCGTGACGTCTTTGATGTCGCGCGCCCAGGATGGGTACGCGGCGATGTCGACAGCGATCGCCCAAACTTGCTCGGGCGACGCATCGATCGTGATGATCTCGGTCGCGGTCTCAGCCATGTGGACCATTCTGGTCGATCGACGCCGTGGAGTGGGCACCGCCTTCGGCATCGTCGAGGTGCACATCGTCGTCGAGCACCTCGTCGTCCGCCGCCACCGGCTCGTCGCTGGTGTCGTCGACGTGGTCGTCAATGCCCACGTCGTCGGCTGCGGGACGGCTCGACTCGGCTCGCTCGAGCAGGGGGAAGTCGCCGTGGAAGGCGGCCCACAGCCCGTTCAGGCCCAGCCCGAACATCGGCACGAGGATGCCGACGGCCAACGAGCTCCCCGGCGAACCGTCGGGCCCATTCGGCCGGGCCAATGCGGTCCCCAGACCAGCCACCAGCTGCACGAACAGCAAGAGGTTCATGCTCCGGCGGATGCGCGGCGGCGTGGGCGGCCCGACCAGGAAGAACAGCTGCATCACCGACAGTTGCTCGACACGGCTGCGTTGCGCGGCGTTGTAGAACGCCCACAAGAAGGTGAACACACCGACGGCGAACAGGCTCATCGCGGTGATCGCCCCGACCCATTGGGCAGCGGTGGAGAAGACGATCGCCGCCGTGAGCGCCGTGACGACGAAGGCGACGGTCCCGACGGCGTTGGCCATCACGATGACGTCGCCGCGGCGCTGGGCCGGGGTCCGGGTGCTCATGACTCCAGTGTGCCGCCGTCGACGCCGAGAGTGTCGCCGAGGCGGCGCGCCAGCACGTCGTAGGCGAAGTCGTCGAGCGCCCGCTCTCGCGATCGAGCGGCCATGCGGGCGCGCAGCGCGTCGTCGTCGAGCAGGGTGGTCAAGGCATCGACCACGGCCTGGGTCGATTCGGGTTCGTCGATGACGTATCCGGTCTCACCGTCGAGCACCGCCTCGGCAGCACCGCCGGAGTTGCCTGCCACCTGGGGCACGCCACACGCCGCCGCTTCGACGAACACGATGCCAAAACCCTCCTGCTCGAGCCCGCCCCACCGGTTGCGGCACAGCATCGTGAACACGTCGGCGCAGGCATACAGCGGGGGGAGGTCGGCGTTGGGGACTCGCCCGAGGAACCGTACGGGGGCATCGAGTTCGTCGGCGAGGCGACGCAGCCGGGCGTCGTCGCGCCCGCCACCGGCGATCGCCAATACGAGGTCGGGGCGGGTACGGGCCATGCGGGCAACGGCCCGGATCGCCGTGTCGAATCCCTTGCGCGGCACGAGCCGCGACACGCCGACGACGAGCTCGGCGTCGACCGGGATGCCGAAGTGCTCGCGGGCGGCGGCGCGCTCCGGCTCGTCGAGTGGGTGGAACGTGTCGGGGTCGACACCACACGGCACCACGGTGATCGGGAGCGAACGCCCTGCGGCCCGCTCGGCTTCGGCTGCCGGATACCCGCCGGCGGCGATGATCGATGTCGCCCCGCCGAGGGTGTAGGCCAGTGCCTGCCGCGTGCCGGGGAGGCGACCTGGCACGGTGACCTCTGCGCCGTGCAGTACGAGGTCGTAGGGCAGCCGCAGCGAGGGGCCGACCAGCCCGAGCGGCACGGCGGGGTCGAGGACCACTCGATCGGCCCCGAAGTCGTCAGCCAACTGATCGATGCGCCGAACCATCCAGGGATGTGGCAGCAACCACGGTTCGGTGGTGCGCTCGATGCGATACGGCTGGCTCTGGTCGAACTCGTCGGCTCCTTCGTACGGGCTGGTGAGCACGGCGAACGATTCGGGGGGAAGCCGCCGCCACCACTCCCACAGCAACGACTGGATGCCGCCGATTTTCGGTGGAAAGTCGTTGGTCACCAACACGTGCTTCATGCGGTGACCTCCATCGCAGCTCGTTCGGTCAATCGATCGAGCGCCCAACGCGCGTGGTCGGCGAGCACGTCGTCGTCGCCGGACGCGTAGGTGGTCAACACCTCGATCGCCCGCGGGTCGTCGGGCTCGGCCGCGTTGCCCACCACGATGAGGGCGTTGCGCCGCAGCCAACGCACGTCGCGCTCGGCGATGTACCACCAGCCGCAGCGCTCCTCGATCCATTCGTTCGATGCGTCGAGCAGATCGAACGCGGCGATCGACGGGCGTTCGTGTCCGGTCGGCGCCACGGTGGTTCGCTCCCCCAAACGTATGGTGATCGGGCACACGTCTTGGCAATCGTCGCAGCCGTAGATGCGGTCGCCGATCGCGGCTCGATACTCGTCGGGAATCGTGCCGGGCCGCTGCAGCACCCATGCCAGGCAGCGATTGGCGTCGATCACCCCAGGCGCCACGATTGCTGCGGTGGGGCAGGCGTCGATGCACCGCACGCAGTCGCCGCAGCCATCGGCGGCCGGACGGGCGGCGACCGGGTACTCGGCGGTGGTGATGATGCAACCGAGGACGAAGAAGCTGCCGGCACCGGGCAGCAACAGGTTGGCGTTCTTACCGTACCAACCGAGCCCGGCTCGGTAGGCGACCGCCCGGTCGACGATGGCGTTGTCGTCGGCGAAGGCGACTGCTCGGTGCCCTGCGCGGCGGATCGTGCGGGAGACGTCACGCAAGGCGTGGCGCAGCGGCGCATAGTGATCGACCCAGGCGTACCGGCCAACTCGCGCGTGCGGGCCGTCGTTGGCGACGGCCGGACTCGCCGGGGCGAACTGCGCCGGATCGGTGACGTACGAGCGGGCGGCGACGATGATGGATCGCGCGTCGGCCACCGCCCGGCGCGGATCGGTGGAGCGTTCGGGATTGCGGTAGGTGAACTGCATGTCGGCGTGCAGACCAGCTGCCCGGCGCGACAGCAGCTCGGCGCGGGTGTCGTCGAGCACGTCGGCGCTGGCCACGCCGACGTGATGGATCTCGGCGTCGGCAAGGGCGCTACGGATCTCCTCGATGGTCGGCAGTGCGGTGGGCACCTCCTCAGCGTACGGGGACGTGCGCTGCGGGATGTCGACGTGCGGCTGCGTCGAACTCGCGTGGATCGACGAGGTGTTCGTTGTCGTCGAGCATTCCCGCACGACGAAAGAGCTCGATGGCCCGCTGCTCGGGTGTGGTCGGCGGTGCCACTCGCAGCTCGATCGGACCGTCGTCGTTGGCCACCACATGGCCGACGACACAGTCGGTACACGCGCTCGTGGCCACCGCTGGGCACAGGTCGCAGTCGATGGAGAAGCCCTCGGTTTCGCTCATGTCTCCAGTGTGACGAGGGGGTGTCACATCGTCGCCCGAGGGGCAGGTGCGAGGAACACGAGAAGGAATGCGGTGGCGTCGCTCGGTCGCGTGGTCGCGTGGCAGAAGCTCGTCAACGGGCAGCCAAGAAGGCGTTCGCCGAGATCGTGTTCGCACCGGCACCACGCACGTCGTCGATGATCTCGCGATCGTCGGTGACCACCACGACGTGACGCTCGTAGTCGGTGGCGTCCACGATGTCGCGAATGATGTCGTCGGCGGTGACGCCTGCGGGTGAGAACACCACGCGCACCGAGCGGCGGGCCGGCGAATGGGCGCCGACGACGTCGGCGCCATCGAACACGACGACGAGGTCGACATCGATCGCCGCGACGAGGTTCTCCACGCGCGCCAACAGCGCCGCACGTTGCTGCTCGAGGGCCACGTCGGGCCAACCCCGCTTGGCCACGTTGTAGCCGTCGACGGTCACGAGCGCGCCCGACCGCAGGAGAAACTCCGCCGCTTCCGCCGACGTCGAGATCACGCCGCCGGGGATCCCCATCGGCGTGCGCCGTGCACCTGTGGGCCGTCCGCCGCCACCCGCTCCGGGTGAGTGACCCGCGTTGATCACCATGCTGCGCAGCGCCGCAACCTCGGACGCGACCCGGTCGGCGACGTCGGCCACCGCTGCGGCGTCCACGCCAAGCACCGTGGGCGCAGCGGACCCGGACTGTGATGGCTCGTTGGCGTCGTCGGCGGCGATGCGTTGTTCCAGCGCGGCCAGTCGTTCCCGCGCTGCCTGCTCGCGATCGCGCGCGTGACGCTCGGCCTGCCGGGCGAGTTGCAGCTCGTCGTCGAGCTGGGTGACACGGCGCGCGGCATCGTCGGCAGCGGCCAGCGCAAGGTCGCGCTCCCCCATGGCTGTGTCTCGGTCGGCGCGCGCCGCCACCGCATCGGCGCGCAAGCGAATCGCCGCCCGTTCGGCAGCCTCGCGCTGGCGTTGCGCGCGTTGCAGCTGGGTGCGCAGCGAGTCGTCAGCGGCACGGTCGGCCGCTTCCCGCTCCAGCGCCATCGCCCGTTCTTCCCACCCGGGCTCAGCCGCCAGCCACAGCTGACCGACCTCGTCGACCAGCTCTGGAATGGCGCCAGCAGACAGGCGCGAGCGGAAGACACCGTCGTTCTCGATCGCCCGGCGAAGCCGACCGAGCGCCGAATTCGGGATCCGTCGTGCGTTGAGGAACGCGTCGAGCTCCACAGGATGGTCGAGCGGCGTGCGCTGCTTGCCCGCTTCGCGCACGATCGCCACGGCGAACTCGATCGCCGGCCGCAGCGATCGGTGCTCGACGGTCGACACGAGCGAACCATACCGCCGGACGGCGCCAGCCTTGCCGAGCGGCATCTGTTCGATCTATCGCTTGACAACAAACAGGTGTTCGTGCTGGCATCGTCGCATGCCGGTTGGGGCGAGCACACAGGTCTCTTCGATCACGGGGCAGCGCAGCTTCGACGACCTGGGGACGGCGCTGTGCGACGTGACGTTTTGTGTGATCGACCTGGAAACCACGGGCGGCAACCGCAACGACGACATGATCACCGAGGTCGGGGCGGTCAAGGTGCGTGGTGGCGAGTGTCTGGGCACGTATCAGACGTTGGTCAACCCCGGTCGTGCGATCCCCCCGCAAATCACGCTGCTCACCGGGCTCTCCGACGCGCTGGTGGCGACGGCCCCACGCATCGAGTCGGTGCTGCCGTCGTTGCTCGAGTTCGTCGGCGACTCGATCGTCGTCGGCCACAACGTCAACTTCGACGTCGGCTTCTTGCGCGCGGCGCTGCGCCGTGCCGATCGACCGACGCTGTCCAACACGTCGCTCGACACGGTTGCGCTCGCCCGTCGACTGGTGCGCGACGAGGTGCCCAACTGCCGTCTCGGCACCTTGGCGTCGCGGCTCCGACTCGACCACCAGCCGAGCCACCGAGCGCTCGACGACGCGCTCGCCACGACCGACCTGTTGCACCTGCTGATCGAGCGGGCCGCAGGGTGGGGGGTACTCGGGCTCGACGACCTGCTGGCGCTCGCCAAGCTCGCCGGGCATCCGCAAGCGGCGAAGCTGGCGCTCACGGCCGACCTTCCTCGATCGCCCGGCGTGTACATGTTCCGCGGCTCGGGCGACCAGGTGCTGTACGTGGGCAAGGCGAGCAACCTGCGCCAACGAGTGCGCAGCTACTTCGGCAGCGACGACCGGCGCAAGGTCGGCCCGATGCTGCGCGAGGCGCAATCGGTTCGACACCTCGAACTCCCCGACCCGTTGAGTGCCGAAGTGGTCGAGCAACGGCTGATCGCTCGCCTCCTCCCCCGCTACAACCGCGCCGGCACACGCGTCGACAAATACTGCTACGTGCGCCTCGATACCGACACGCCATGGCCACGGCTGGCGGTCGTCAAGGACCCCTCCGCCAAAGGGCTTCATCTCGGTCCGTTGCCGTCGCGTTCCGCCGCGCGGTTGGTGGTCGAGGCGATCCAGAGCGCAGTGCCACTGCGCCGATGCTCGGCGCGACTCGGCCGCAACCATCGTCCCTCGCCCGACGCAGTCGAGTGCACCGCAGCACAGCTCGGGGTGGCGCTGTGCCCGTGCGCAGGAACGGCGTCGCCCACCGACTACGACGCGGCGGTCGACCTGGCAGCACGTACCATGCGCGGCGATGCAACCACGGTCGAGGCCGCCGGGCGGGCGCGGATGATGCAACTCGCCGCCGAACAGCGATTCGAGGAGGCGGCGATGGCCCGCGACCGGCTCGATGCGCTGCTCGGCGCGCAGAAACGGCACCGCCAGATCGAGGCGCTGCGGGCGGCAGAGCGTGTCACGCTGCGGCGCGGCGACGTCGCCTGGCACATCGACCAGGCTCGACTCGTCGACGTCACCGTGCAGGGTGCTGCCGGCCGCGCCTTGCCCGTGGCACCGCCCGACCCAACCGCCCGCGACCAGCCACTCCCCCGTGCCCTTGTCGACGAAGCGCTGTGTCTCGCACGGTTCATCGAACGACACCACGGCGCACTGCACGTCACATGCTCGGGCGAGTGGCGGTTCCCTCTCGAACACGCCGAGTTGCGCGCCGCCGCCTAATCACGCCGCCGATCGGCCCGGTGCCCTACCGTGCGCGATGTGTCCGACGAGGCCAGGGTTCGCCATTACCTCGCCGTCAGCGCCATCTCCGCCGCCGTCGTGGTGGCGACGTACCTCGTGTTCGTGCGGACCTCCTGGGGCCAACACATCGACGACATCGCGTTCGACGGCCGCAGCGTGGAGGATCCGGCGATCACCGCAGACACCAACGATCTGTTGCACAGCGTCACCCGCTCGACGCTCTTCCTGCTCACCGCCGCGATCGTCGTGTTCGCCCTGGCGCGAGGGCGATGGCGGCTGGCGGGCGTCGCCGGCGCATCGATCACGGCGGCCGTGGTCACCAGCGAGGTACTGAAGAACGAGATACTCACCCGACCGCAACTCGACGATGTCGCCGGTATCGAGCAGAACAGCCTGCCGAGCGGCCACGCCACGATCGGAATGGTGCTCGCACTCGGCCTCGTGATGGTGGCCCCGCACGCCTGGCGCTGGGCCGCAACGGGCGGCGCGCTGGTGGTTGCGGTGGTGTTCGGTGTCGGCGTGATCGCCACCGGATGGCATCGCCCGAGCGATGTGGTGGCGGCGTACGGGGTGAGTGCCATGTGGTTCGGGTTGGGCACGGCGCTGTTGATCACCTGGCGGGGCTCGGGCAACGTCGAGATGGGGAGTGCCGAAGAACGACTCGACGGACGGATCGCCCTTGCAGCTGGCGTACTGACAGTGCTGGCGGCGGTGTTGATCCTCGTCCAGACCTTCACCGCTGATGGTCTGCGCACGGTGCAGTTCGCCGCCGACTATCTGGCGGTGGCCGTCGTGGTGATCACGCTCGGTGTCGCTGTCGTGGCCGGCTATGCCCAGTCGCTGCGCGGCGTGTCGCTCGATCCGCGCTGACCGGCAGCCTGCACGCGTGGTTCACTCCACGAGGTCGACGCCCCGGCGGTCGATGGGCACCGACCGCACCGTGCCGCCCGACGGCAACGCGGCGGCCACGTCATCGGCCGCATCATTGTCGGCCCACAGCGCAATGGTCGGGCCACTTCCGGACAGCCATCCGCACCAGGCACCCGCATCAACGCCGGCACGTAACGCCGCAGCGCTGTCCGGCCGGTCGGAGAGACGCGCCGGCTGGTGCAAACTGTCGTCTGTCGCTCCCGCGAGCAGGGTGGGATCGTCACGGGCGATGGCCACGATCAGCTGGGTCAGCGTCGCCAGGTTGGCCGTCGCTGCGGCTCGGTCGACCATCGAGTCGAGCGATGCTCGCGACCGGTCGGTCGAGGTGCTCGTTCGGGGGATCCACAGCACCAGCGCAGCCCCGCCGAGGCGTGGGCCGAGCGGCAACGGGAGTACGCGCCCGCCCACCCATCCGACGACGCCGCCAAACGCCGATGCCGCGGCGTTGTCGCCATGCCCTTCGAGATCGGCGGCCACATCGAGGGCGACACGACGCGCTTCGTCGTCGAGGGCACCGCGCTCGACCGCGATGGCCATCGCCGCGCCGCCGACCCGCGCGGCGCCACTGAACCCCATTCCTCGGCCCATGGGCACCGGACCGCGGATCCACAATGGGCGTTGGTCGCCACCAGCGCGCTCGAACGCGCGACGCGTGGGATGGTGCTCGTCGACGGCGCGCGCCCGCTCGGGCGGTGGCCCGTCGCCGATCTCGAGCGCCACGCCGAGCGCCATCGCCAGCACGTCGAACCCGGCCCCGAGGTTGGCCGACGAGGCCGGGGGCGCGAACCGTGGTCACGCGCGCTGCGACACGTGCACTGCGGTGTCGAGCGTGTGAGCTGCCCGTCCGTCGTCGATCGCGGTGGCCGCGAGTTGCATCCCGGCGGGGAGATCCTCGGCGACTCCGGCCACCACCAGGGCGGCAGCAGCGTTGAGCACGACGACGTCGCGGTGCGCACCGTGCTCGCCGCCGAGCACCGAACGAACCACCGCTGCGTTCTCGGCGAGGTCGCCGCCGCGCAGCTGGTCGGGTGTGGCCAACGGGATGCCAAGCGCCGCCGGCTCGATCGTGAAGCGGGTGATGGTGCCGGCGTGCAGCGACAACACCTCGGTCGGGCCGGTGGTGGTGATCTCGTCGAACCCCGATCCATGCACCACCCAGGCCGAACGCAGACCTCGCTCGGCGAGCGCGTTGAGCATCGGCTCGGCCACGGTCGGGTCGGCCACCCCGATCAGCTGACGATGCACGCGGCCAGGATTGGCCATCGGGCCGAGGAGATTGAACGCCGTGGGAATCCCCAACTCGCGACGGGGCGGCCCCGCATGGCGGAACGCGGGGTGAAAGGCTGGCGCAAAGCAGAAGCCGAAGCCGGCCTCGCGGACACACGCCGCCACTTGCTCAGGTCGCAACTCGATCGTGAGGCCGAGCGCTTCGAGGACGTCGGCGGTCCCACACTTCGACGACGCAGAGCGGTTGCCGTGCTTGCACACGGGCACACCCGCGCCGGCGACGACCAGCGCCGCCATAGTGGACACGTTGATCGAGTGCGATCCGTCGCCGCCGGTGCCCACCACATCGACGGCGCGGCTGCGTTCGTCGTCGGTCAGTGGCACGACGGGTGAGGCGGCGAGGGCCGCATCGAGCATGCCGGCGAGTTCGGCCGCAACGACGCCCTTGCTCCGCAGCGCAACGAGGAATCCGGCGATCTGGGCGGGCGTTGCGTCGCCCTCCAGGATCGTGGCCATGGTGACCGCCGCGTCGGATTCGTCGAGATCGCGACCCGCGAGCAACTCAGCGATCACCGCGGGCCAGCCGCGAAACGACACCTCCATCACGCCGTCAATTCTGTTGTCCGCCTCGTGACGCCGCCGTGTCGACCGTGATCAGGCGGACGCAATACGGCGCCGGCGACGAATGATCCGACGGCGGTCGCGCTCGGTGGCACCGCCCCATACGCCCGCCTTTTCGCGCCGCGCCAGCGCGTGTTCGAGGCACGCACTCTGTACCGCGCAGCCCTCGCACACCGACTTGGCGATTTGCGCGTCGTCGTCATCTTCTGGATAGAAGATCGAGGCTTCCAACCCGCGGCACGCCCCGAGGTCCCACCACTTCATCTCCTGTATCGACACTCGATCGACCCCCAAATTGTTCGAACGACCGACTGTAATTCCCCTGGTCAGCGAACGCCAGAGTGAATTTTCGGAGTCATCTCAGCGCTCGCGCGGCTGCTCCGTACTCGCCGTCAACCACTCGACGATGTGGCGGATGGGTCGATCGGTGTGTTCGGCCACCGCCGCGACGGCGAGCACGCTCTCGGCCACGACCGGCACGTCGGGTGCGTCGGCGAGCGCATCGACCAACTCGGCATCGAGCTCGTCGACGCGCTCGTCGTTCGTCGCTCGCAGGCGCCACCCTCCTGCGTCACCGACGGGGTGATCGACCATCACCGCATCGCCGCCGACACGCGCCACCGCCCGGCTGATCGGGTCGTCGGTGGTCCCCGGCCGAGCGGATCGCTGCACGAGCATCGAGGTCACTGTGGTCGGCCCCGAGCCGTGGGGAACTGCAGATTTCCAGCCGGCGTCGTCGAGGTAGGTCACGGCATCACACACTGCGCCAGCGACCATCTCAGCGTCGGCGCGCAGCGCGGGGGCGACGTGGTCGGGTAGGTACTCCTGCAGCACGGTGGCGCACGATCGCTCAGCGACCACGACCTGTCCGCCCCGGCGGGCGTGATCGACCAATGCCGCGACGTTGCGACCACAGATCTCTGCGAATCGAGCGAGGTCGCCGCCATACAACGCCGCCGCGCCGCAGCACTCGACGTCGGCAACCGTGCAACGCCCGTCGATACTGCGAACGGCCTCCGCCAGCTGCCGGCCGATGTGCGGCGCAGTGGCGTCGATGGCGCAGCTGGGCACGATGGCGATGCCGACGGCGCCGTCGGCCAACCTGCCTTCCACCGATGCCGGCACATCGTCGAACTGCTCGTCGACGAGTTGCGGAGCGCGCACCAACCGGCGAGCGGAGATCCCGGTGACAACCTTGCTGAGCCGACGAGCGAGCGAGTTCGGCGCACTGCGCGACAAGCGGGCCATCGCCCTTCGTCGGCTGAGGGCGCGCGTCGCTCGCCGGTAGCTCCCGACGACATGACCCTGCGCGACGCGCATCGCGTTGGCGCGCACCATCGCCCGTGGCACGTCGACGGCCGGTGCGCCGTTGTCGTTCACCGCGCCGCAGGCGTCGACGCATCGTCGGCACTGGTGACACGACTCGACGAGCGCGTCCTGTTGGACGGGCGTCATCCGCTCGGGATCGCGCTCGGCGAGCTGGTCGAGCAGGGTGAACAGGTCGGGGAACACCGAGCAGTAGTCGATGCACTCGCGGCATCCGTCGCACTGCCCGAGCACCGCGGCCAGGTCGCGCCTGGTGGCGGCCTCGTCGGTGAAGGCTGGATCGTGCGGGTCGTAGATCGCGCTCGCACAGTACCGCCTGCGTGGGGACGCGCCGCCGAACCGGGACGTAACATCCGCCTCGATGCCGACACGTCGTCCCGCTGCGCTGCGCTTCGATCGGTCGGTGATGACGGCGTCGCTCAGGGCGGTAGCCGCCGGCCGACAGCCGCCGTTCGATCTCGTGGTGGTCGGCGGTGGCATCACCGGTGCGGGCGTTGCCCTCGACGCCGCTCACCGCGGCTTGCGGACGGCGCTGGTCGAACGCGACGACTTCGCTTCCGGTACGTCGTCGAAGAGCTCGAAACTGGTGCACGGCGGTCTGCGGTACCTCCAGGCCGGCGACGTACGCCTCGTGTATCAGGCCTTGCGCGAACGGCAGCGCCTGCGCAAGAACGCTCCTCATCTGGTGGAGACGCTGCCATTTCTCATCCCGATCATGACCCGTGATGGTGTCGTGTCGAAGAAGCTGGCCAAGGCCCTCAACTCGGCGCTCTGGATGTACGACGTGACCGGCGGTTGGCGGATCGGCAAGTTGCATCGCCGTCTCGACGCCGACGCCGCCGCAGCACACTTTCCGACCACCCGCCTCGATCGATTGTCCGGCGGGTTCATCTACTACGACGCCAGCGCCGATGACGCCCGCTTGACATTGACCATCGCCCGCAGCGCAGCAGAGCTCGGCGCCACCGTGCTCAACCGATGCACGGTGCAGGCGGTCAACCCGACATCGGGCTCGGCATCCGGCCGCGCCTGTCGTGAGGGAGCTGCCTACGAGGTGATGGTCGACGTCGATGGCGACACGCTCCCCGTGCGTACGCGGGCCGTGGTCAACGCCGGCGGCGTGTGGGCGGATCGCATCGGATCGCCCACCGGAGCGATTCGACCGGCCAAAGGCATCCATCTCACCGTGCCGTGGGAGCTGCTCCAGGTCGACGTCGCCGTGATCATCCCGGTGCGCCGCGACAAACGCAGCCTGTTCCTCGTGCCGTGGGGCCGCTACCCCGACGGCACGTTCAGCCACGTCTACATCGGCACGACCGACACCGACTACGCCGGACCGCTCGACGACCCGCCGGTCACCGAACACGACATCGAGTACGTGCTCACGGCCCTCAACGATGCGCTCGACCCGGAGCGCACCCGGCGGATCACCGTCGACGACGTGACGGCGGTGTGGTCGGGACTGCGGCCGCTGGTGGACAACGGCGGCGACGGATCGTCGAAAACCGCCGACCTCTCGCGTCGTCACCGGGTCGACATCGGCGACGATGGAGTGATCAGCATCCTCGGCGGGAAGCTCACCACGTATCGGGAGATGGCCGAGGACACGGTCGACGCAGTGCAGCAACGCCTCGGCCGGTCCGCGGCCTGGTGGTCTCGACTCGACCCGCGTCGGCGCACCGTCCGCTATCGCCTTCTCGGCTCCGGACGCCGACCCGACGATCCCGATCGCGGACACATCCGATCGGTCGACGATCACCTCTGGGCGCGGTACGGCACGCTGGCCGACGAGGTGCGGTCGCTGATCGCCAGCAACCCCGAGCTCGGGGAGCCACTCGTTGCGGGTTACCCGTACCTGCGGGCCGAGGTTGTCTACGCGGCCCGCGCCGAGATGGCCCTCACGTTGCAGGACGTGCTGGTGCGCAGGACGCGCTTGCAACTGTTCGACCGTCAGGCGGCGCTCTCCGCCGCCCCGCCCGCCGCCGACCTGATGGCCACCGAACTCGGGTGGGATCAGGACTCGAAGGACGCCGAGCTGGCCGCGTTCCGCACGTGGAGCGACCACGAGTGGAGCACTGTGCATACGTCCGACCGAACCCCAACGGAGCCACAACATGCGCCCACAGCCGCCGATTGAGCTCAACGGGTCGGCATCTCGCCTGGCCGACGACCCGCCACCACTCGGCGCCGAGCTCGTCGACTCGTTGCGCACCGTCGGCGAAGTGATCACCGACCAGAACGACACTGCGAACGCCAGCCGCGACTGGTGGCCGCTCGCCCTGCATTGGGCGCTGCAGGGCGAGGTGCCCCGTCGGGCGGCCGCCGTCGTTCGTCCGACCTCGGTCGACGGCGTGGCTCACGTGCTGCGCACCTGCAGCGGACAGGGTGTCGCCGTTACTGCGGCCGGTGGACGCTCGGGCGTGGTCGGTGGCACGGTGCCCCTCGCTGGCGGCGTGATCCTCGACCTCACCGAGCTCGCTGGCGTGGAATCGGTCGACGCCGCGTCGGGGCTCGTCGCCGTGCGCCCCGGCACGTTCGGCCCCGACCTGGAGCACGAGCTGCGCGAGCACCACGGCTTGACCGTCGGGCACTATCCGCAGAGCTTCGACCTCGCCACGGTGGGTGGCTGGGTGGCGGCCAGAGGCGCCGGGCAGTACAGCACGCGCTACGGCAAGATCGAACACATCGTGGCCGGACTCGAGGTGGTGCTCGCCGACGGATCGATCGTGACCACGGGCGGCGCACCCGCCGCAGCGACCGGGCCCGACCTCACCCAGTTGTTCGTCGGTTCTGAAGGCACGCTCGGCGTGATCACCAAGGTGTGGCTGCGCGCATGGCCGACGCCGGCATTCGAGCAGCGTGCGGCCTTCACGTTCGACGACCTCTCCCAAGGGTTCGACGCGTGCCGTCAGATCCTCCGCCGAGGGGCCACCCCAGCGGTGCTCCGCCTGTACGACGCCATCGAGTCGGCCCGCGGCCACGGTGGCGATGGCCAACGATGCACGCTGCTGGTGCTCGACGAAGGCGATCCGGTGATCGTCGACGCCACGATGCGCGTCGTCGCCGAGTCGTGCGCCGCGCACGGTGCGGCGCAGACGGGCACCGCACCGGTCGACGCGTGGATGGAACACCGCAACGACACCAGCGCGCTGCAGGCGCTCACCCGCAAAGGGTTCGTGGTCGACACGCTGGAGATCGCCGCTCCGTGGTCGGCGCTGAACGACGTCTTCCACGCAACGACGACGGCGATGTTGGCGGTGCCTCATGCCCGGGCCGCGTCGTGCCATCTGTCGCACAGCTACGTCGATGGGGCGTGCCTGTACTTCACGTTCGCCGCCACTCCCCCGGCAGACGAGGTCGACCGCACGTATGTGGCGTTGTGGGACGCGGGCCAGCGGGCGGTGCTGGCCAGCGGCGGCAACCTCTCACACCATCACGGGGTCGGCCTGGTGCGCGATCGTTTCATGACCGATGCGTTGGGCGGCGGGATGGACGTGTTCGCAGCGGTGAAGCGGGCGCTCGATCCGGCAGGCATCTTGAATCCGGGCAAGCTCGGCCTGGGCGGGGCCCCCGATGTCGCCCGGTGGCCAGTGTGATCCGTCGGACCCGACCGGGCATCATGTGGAGGGTGACGGTCGAGGGCGAGTGCGATGAGTGACGACGAGCGGTTGGCCAAGATTGAGGCCGTGCTGCCGGGCCGGTGGGATCCGCCGGCGATCCGCGCAGGCGCGATCATCTCCTTGGTGCTCGCCGTGCCGATCACCATCGTTGCGGCGGTCGTCGATCCGGACGACCCGGGCGCACGGGCTGCGTTCTTCTTCGCCGCATTCGGCGGGTTCGTGATCGGCGCCGGTTGCGCTGCATGGGTGCAGCGCTCGGGCACGCCGCTGAGCCACGGGATGGTCACCGCGGTGGGCACCTACGCCGCCGCTCAAGCGCTGTTCGTCGTGTTCCGGCTGATCGCCGGCGACGAGGTCAACTGGTTCGGCGTGATCTTCACCGGCACGCTCGTCGCGCTTGCCGGCCTTGCGGGCGGGTTCCTCGGGAGCCGCTTGCAGGCCAAGGGAATCCGTCCATCGAGCCAAGCCCACCCCGGTGGGATGCGATGACGAACCTGTTGGTGATCGACGTCGGCACGACCGGACTACGGGCCGCACTGGTCGACGAGCGCCTCGAGATCGTCGATCTCGAGTACCGGCCGTGCCCACCGACCAACCCGGCCCCTGGACTCGTGGAGTTCGACGCTGCCGAAATGGCCCGCACCACGATCGACGCGGCACGCACCGTGCTCGAACGATCGCCGACGCCCGTCGATGCGGTGGGCGTGACCACGCAGCGGGCCAGCACGGTCGTATGGGACCGCGCGACGGGCGAGCCCGTCGCCCCGGGCCTGGGGTGGCAAGACCTGCGCACCGTGGGCGAGTGCCTGATGGCCAACGCCGAACACGGGTGGACACTGGCGCCGAACCAGAGCGCCACCAAGTACGCGTGGCTGCTGGCGAACACGCCCGACCTCGCGGGTCGAGATCTGTGTGCGGGAACGGTCGACAGTTGGATCGTGTGGTCGCTGACCGGCGGCGCGCTGCACGTCAGCGACCATGGCAGCTCGTCGGCGACGATGTCGGGGTTGCGGCGGGTCGAGGCCGATGGTTGGAACACCGAGGTGCTCGATGCACTGGCGGTACCCGAGTCGATCCTGCCGACCGTGATCGACTCGTCGGGCGTCGTCGGCGAGGCGAGCGCGTTACCGGGAGCGCCGCCCATTGCGGCGATTCTCGGCGACCAATCTGCGTCGACGATCGGTCAAGGGTGCGTGCGACCCGGCCGCGTCAAGATCACCTTCGGCAGCGGCGGCATGCTCGATGTGTGCGTCGACGGCGGCGCACCCGCCACAGGGCGGCGCAACCCGAGTGGCACGTATCCGCTCGTGTTGTGGACCGTCGCCGGCACGCCGCAGTGGGGCGTCGAAGGGATCATGCTGTCGGCGGGAACCAACGTGGAGTGGTTGCGCGACGACCTCGGGGTGCTCGACACTCCGGCGCAGAGCCACGACGTGGCTGCCCTGTGCGCCGACACCGATGGCGTGATGTACGTTCCCGCGCTCCTGGGATTGGGGACCCCGCACTGGGACTACGGCGCGCGTGGCACGTTGCTCGGCGTCACACGCGGCACCGAACGTCGCCATGTCGTGCGGGCGGTGCTCGAGGGCGTGGCGCATCGCGGCGCCGACCTGCTCGATGCGGCGATCGCCGATACCGGTGTGGCCGTCGACGAGGTGCGCATCGACGGCGGCATGAGCCAGAACCCCACGTTCGTACAGGCGCTGGCCGATGCCACCGGCCGGCCGATCGAGGTGTCGCCGGTGGTCGAGGCGACAACACGCGGCGCGGCGTTCATGGCCGGCCTCGCCGTCGGAACGTGGGAACGGCTCGACGAGGCCGACGCCTTGTGGCGCCCCGCGGTGAAGGTCGAACCCTCCTTAGGCGCCAAGACCGAGGCGACCCGGCAACGGTGGACGGCGGCCGTCGAACGCAGCCGGGAGTGGCATCCAGACCTCTCCGCCCTGGACATGTGATGGGCCGTCGCACACCACCATGCAGGCCGCAGCGCAGCCCTTCCGACGCTGTGTCGGGGGTTCGTGTCGATCACCCGTTGCGCCGTCCGGTGAACCTAGAATTGCTCCGCCCCCACCCGAGCGGGAAGTCTGGTGGCCCAATGACCCCGAAAGGACCCTCCACGTGAGTCTCGACTGCGCCGAGCCGACATCGTCGCGACGTGCGCTGTTCGGCACTGCCGGTGCCGCAGGCATCGCTGCGGCGATTGCTGCGCTGAGCACTGCGCGCCCTGTTGCCGCCGCCCCACCGTTCAGCCCAACGCCCGACGACACCGCCCTGCTGCGCCAGGCGATGGAGCTCGAACTGGCGGCCCGTGACCTGTATGAGACCACGCTGGCCGCCGGGATCTCCGCCGACGTCCAGCAGCTGGTGGAGCTGTTGGCGTCGAACCACAACGACTACGCCAAGGGCATCGCGGGCATCGCCGGCATCTCTGCGGCGATGCCGAACCAGGACGTGTTCGACCAGCTCGAAGCCGACTTCGACACCACCGACGTCGAGGCCTGGGCCCGGGCGGCGAACAACCTGGAGAACACCGCTGCCGCCACCCACAGCGAGCTGATGGCGCAGTACGAGTCGATCAATGCGATCACGTTCACCGCGTCGGTCGTGATGGTCGAGACGCGTGCCGGCGTGGTCACCGCCAACCTCGCCGGCGACCCGGTTGACGCGGCGTTGTCGCCCGACGCCCAACCGCTCGATCTGAGCACCGAGGCATCGTCATGACGGCGATCGACCGGCGCAACGCGCTACGTCTCGGCAGCCTGGCCGTTGGCGCCGGCGCGGTCGTTGCGGCCTGTGGCGGCGACGACGAAGAAGCGGTACCGGGACGCGTCGGCTTCCTGCCGCCGGTAACCGACCCGCCGAACCTCAACGTCGACGACGCCGTGTTGCTGCGAACTGCAGCCTCGCTCGAGACCACGATCATCGACCTGTACGAGGCGTTCCTCGACCTCGACGTGTTCGACCAGGGCCAAGCCGAGTTGTTGCAAACCCTCATCGAGGGCCACCAGGACGCCCGCGACATCTTCGACGAGCAGACCACGGTCGCCGGCGGCGAGGTGTGGCCGTGCGCCAACCCGTGGTACGTGCAGCGCACGATCGAGCCGATGCTCGAAGTGGTCGCCGACAGCGACAACCCGCTGCGCGACGCCTTCAACATCGTGGCCACGATGGAGAACACCGCTGGCGCCACGTATCAGGAGATGAGCGGGCAGCTCACGATCGTCGACGAGCGGCAGGCGATGATCGAGGTCGGCAAGCAAATGGCTCGCCAGTCGGCGGTGTGGATCATCGGCAACGAGGGTCCCGACGGCTACTACAGCCCCGAGCTGTTCGGCGAGGAGTCGGGTATCGACGAGTCGGGCGTGCCATTGCAGTACGCCATCACCGGTGCGTTCGGATCGGTCGCCCAGATCGAGATCGTGATCGGCGCCCCCGACGAGAACGGCGTGCGCACGACCTTCGTGGTGCAAACGCCGAGCCTCAACTCGTACATCTACAACGAGACCGAACCCTCCTGCTGACGCACGCCCGCTGAACCGTTTGTTGGCGGGTTTGCGCGCACCTGTCGTCGCAAACCTGACAACAAGCGACCTCCGGCCACGATGTCGGGAGTGTGGTTGGGTGTGTTCATGGGAACCACCATCGAGATCCGCATTCGCTCCCTCGTTTGGGCCGCAACCGCCGCTGCGTTGGCCGTCGTGGCCACGTTGCTCATCACCTCGGCCTGGTCTGCCGATGCGGCGCCCGGCGACGACGACGCAACGTTCGTGCCGATCGCCAACTGCAGATTGTTCGACACTCGGGCAGGCAGCGACAACGTCGGTCTGAAGAACACGCCGATCGGCCCCGGCGACGCCAACGCCTTCGTACAGCAGGTCACCGGCAGCAACGGCAACTGCACCATTCCGAACGATGCGGTCGCCGTGGCGATGAACGTGACGATCGTCAATCCGACCGCACAGTCGAACCTGCGTGTGTTCCCTGCCGACATCCCCACTCCGTTGGCGTCGAACCTGAACTGGCTGCCCGGCCAGTCGCCCACCCCGAACAAGGTCGACGTCACCCTCTCCCCCGCGGGCGCGATCAAGTTGTTCAACTTCAACGGGAACGTCGATGTCGTCGGCGATGTCAACGGCTACTACACGAACTCGACCCTGACCGAGATCGGCCAACGCTTGAACACCCTCGAATCCGCACAACCCTTCTCAGTGGAACAGCGGCGGGGCAGCGTCCTCGGCGTGACCACCGCCGCCGACCTGATCACGTTGGAGCTCGCCGCGCCGGTCGACGGGAGCTTCGCAATCACGGCCGCGGCGGGAATCCTCGAGACCATCCCGGGTGAAGAGGCCGGCTGCTCGATCTCCACATCGACCTCGACCGATAGCGACTACGACTGGCTTTGGCAGTCCGGCGGACTCAGCGACGGCGACCGAGGCGTCGTGGCGGGTACTCGGGTGATCGATGTGGCCGGCGGTGCAACGATCGACGTCTACCTCGTCTGCCGCAACAACTCAGGTGGCGCCTCGATCTTCAACGACATCACGATGACGGCCGTGTTCACACCGGCGCCCTGAACGGCTCGACTGCGCACGAGTACCGAGGCGCACCACACTCGATTCGGCGCATCACGACCTCAGGCCCGATCCGAGGGTCGCCATGCCGGATCGGCGATGCGCTCGACTTGCACGTCGTGCGCTTCGGGAGGATCGCTTCCGTCGAGCCAGGCCAGCAAGATCTCGTTGACCGTCTCAGGGGCTTCTTGCTGCACCCAGTGCGACACGCCGGGCAGGAAGCGCATCGTCAGATCCTCGACGTAATCGTCGGTGCCGTCGGTTGTCTCGCGTCGCAGCGCATGGTCGGCGAGACCCCACACCAACAGTGTCGGCACGTCGATCACCGGGAAACCATGCCGCCGCTCGGCACGGGCACCCCGCAGTGCCGCTCGGTAATAGTTGATCATCGAGCGCATGGCCTGCGGCTTCAGCCATCCGGCGCGGTACACCTCGATCACCTCTGGAGGGAATCGCGACTCGTCCTCTGCCATGTCGGTGAACGCCTTCGCGGTCGCCGCCGCACGACGCGCCGTCAGGATCCGTTCGGGAAGCCACGGAATCTGGAAGTAGAGGATGTACCACGACCGTGCGAGCTGACGGGGCCGTCGGAGCTCGCGCATCATGCACGCCGGATGGGGCACGTTCATGATCACCAGTCGCTCCAGCGGTCGCACCCTGCGCATGGCAAACGCCCATGCCTGCGCAGCGCCCCAGTCGTGGCCGACGAGCGTCACCCGCTCGCGGCCCGACCGGTCGATCAGGGCGCCGAGGTCGCCGAGCAAGCGATCCATCGAGTAGTCCCTGACCTTCGGCGGCTTCGACGAGCCGACGTAGCCGCGGGTGTTGGGCGCCCACACTTCGTAGCCCGCGTCGGCGAGCGCATCGATCTGATAGCGCCACGAAAACGCCGACTCGGGAAACCCGTGCACCAGCAGCGCCAGTCCGCGCGGACCGCCACGGTTGGCCACCGCCACATCGAGTTCGACATCGCCGAGATCGATGCGCTCATACGTCAGCGGATCGACGGCCTGGCCAACACCCATCTCTGGATCATCTCACAGCACCGACGCCGCCCGACCGGAGACGACCACGCGGACAATCACATCAGCGGACAGCAGCTGTACGACCGTCTCGCGGCCGCTACCGGGTCTGGGAGACTTGCCGGATGGGGAACCGAGCCGACCTAGCTGGACGCGCCAACATCGCGCTCTACTGGATCGCCGCGGCGGTGGTCGGCGTCGTGGCGATACTGATCGCCGTCAACGTCTGGCGCGCCGACGCTGCACCAGGTGACTTCGATACGACGTACACGCCGATCGCCGGCTGTCGAGTCACCGACACGCGCGGGCCGGCCAACATCGGACCGCGATCGAACCCGCTCGGCGAGGACGAAACGTTCGAAATCCAGATCCACGGCGAGAACGGGCAGTGTCAGGGTGACCTGGCGATTCCGACCGCGGCGACCGGCATCGCCGCGAACGTCACCGCTACCGGGGCAACCACATCGTCGAACGTACGCATCTTTCCGGCCGGTCTCGACGAGGTGCCACTGTTGTCGAATCTCAACGTGACTGCCGGCAGCCCTCCGACGCCGAACGCCGTGATCGTCCAGCTGTCGCCAGACGGGAAGATCGAGGTGTACAACTTCCGCGGCTCGGTCGACATCGTCGTTGACATCGTTGGATGGTTCGGCCCGCAGAGCCTCGCCGAGCTCGCCGCATCGGCGAACGGACCGGCCGGCCCACAGGGCCCGGCCGGACCTCCGGGTCCGGCCGGTGTGGTCGTCATGGGTCATGGCTGGGGCCCCGAGCAGCCAGGTGACAGCGCCGAGCTCCGCTCATTCAGCAACACGCAACGACTCGTGTCGCCGGTCGGGAACCTGGTGAACGCCCAGAAGCAAATCGACGGCCCCGTCTCCATCGCCGGCGCCGTGTATGCGCTGACGTCGATCGAGTACTGCATCGTCGGATACTCGAGCGACGCATGGTTGACCATCGTCGAGGCTCGGGCCGCAACGGGGAGCCAGTTCGGAGAGCGGCTGGCGATCGATACCACGTTTCGCAACACACCGGGTTGCTACACCCTGCAGATCGACGATGCCGAGGCCCACTCCGGCGTGCTGTTGACGTTCGGAATGCAAGGAGACTCCCCCAATGAGGCATTCATCGACTTCGGAGGGATAACGGGAACCTGGACACCGCTGGGCTGACATTCGGACGCGAACAACGTTGCGTCGATACGCGGGCTCCGACGGGCGCAGCGTTCCGCGGAGGTAGCGTGACAACTGGTGAGGGGGCCGGGTGGCCGCGGCCGGCGCCTTCGGGCGACGGTCGAGGAAAGTCGGGACTCCATCGGGCACGGTGCTGGCGAGAGCCAGGTCGGGGCGACCTGACGGACGTGCAACAGAGAGAGACCGCCGATGGGTGGCCGTGGCAACACGGCGACCACAGGTAAGGGTGAAACGGTGCGGTAAGAGCGCACCAGCGGCGTCGGTGACGGCGTCGGCTCGGTAAACCCCACCGGGAGCAAGGCCAAGCAGCGGGGACGGGCGGCCCGTCCGTGCGGAGCGATCCGCACACCCCGCGGGTAGGCCGCAAAGATGGATGGCCACCGGGCAGCCGCCTACAGAATCCCGCTTACAGGCCCCCTCACCGCGCGGTCCCACACTCTGTTGACGTACGCGCCGTCACCGTGTGGACGGCAACCTGCCGTCAGCCGGCCGCGAGCGCGACGCCGATGGTCACCGTAAAGGTGCCAACTGCGGTCGCGCCCGCGCTCACCGCGGCCGAGTTCATCGTCGAGGTTCCGACGGCGCCAACGACGGCCGCGAAGTCCTCGTCGGAGAGCTCGCCGCCCGATGAACGCGGCAGCATCTGAGCGACGTGGTGGAGTTGTATGTCTCCGTACCCCTCCTCCTCCAGGAGCGCGCGACGATCGCTCACCGGGGTGGCCTCGAGACGTTGCCGGAAGTCGGCATCCTCGAGGGCACGACGGACGAGTTGTTGGACAAGTTCTTTCGACATGAGAGGACCTCGTATCTCTGGAATCGACTAGTCGAGTCGACGTGCTGTGCCACAGCACACGACGGACGAACGCAACCGAGAGGACGGCGGCGTCATAGAGCCATCGCCACGGATGCGATGATGGTGACGACGCTGCCGCTCACGCTGCCCGACACCGCCGCTCCCGTGAGCGCATTGCCGCCCGAGACGGCAGCGAAGTCCTCATCGGAGAGCTCGCCGCCAGCGCTCTTGGGCAGCATCGCTGCGACGTTCTTCAGCCGCACGTCGCCGTACCCTTCCTCACGCAAGATGGCCCGCCGCGACTCCACCGGCGCGGCCTCGATCCTGGCCACGAAGTCCGCATCATCGACCATCCGGCGAATAAGGGCCGCCGCCTGTTCGTCACTCATGTGAACCACCACCGTGCATGGGTGGCACCGTACCTCACCACTGCGGCGCGAGGAGCGAGTCCCGGCTTCGGTGCACTGGCTACGATCGGGACATGAGCGACGACGCGGCACGAGCACTGGTCAGGCGGCTATCCACCGATACCGAGTTCGCCGAGCGCTTGAGGGACCTCCCCCCTGACGAGCGTCGCGCGCTCCTCGACTCCGAGGGCTACGAAGGCGTTCGGCTGAAGCACATGGCCAATGCACTCCCGGAGTCGAGCGGGGGCGAGCTGTCCGACGAGGAGTTCGCTGCCGTTGTCGGCGCCGGCTCGACGGAAACCGACCTGGTCTCCGTGGCGAGTGCGGTCTCTGGAGCAACGCTCTTGGGGGGCCCTGCCGCGTACGTCCTCGCCTCCATCGCCTGAGCGTCGAAACGCCGCGCGGGCTCTGACCGCACCGCTACCGCTTCCGGGGGCCCGGGCCGTCGAGCCCGGCGTGCGGAACGTGTGATCCGCTACAGCACCAGTCCAACGACGGCCCCTGCGGCCGCCGACGTCGCCCCTGACATCAGCGTCAACGCGGTGTCGCTCGGTCGGGTGTTGGTGATCTCTCCGCCAGCCACGGCGGCGAACTCTTCGTCGGACAGTTCTCCCCCAGCCGACTCGGGGAGGACCGCAGCGATGTGCTGAAGACGGACTTCGCCGTAGCCCTCCTGCTCGATCAGCGCACGACGCTCAGCGATCTCAGTCGACTCGAGCCGGGCGCGAAAGTCGGGGTCGTTGACGAATCGCTGGATCAGGCTCCGTGCAGTGTCTTCGCTCATCTCCGGAGTGTAGGCGCCCCCAAGTTGTGCCGACCGGCCTACAGTACGGAACCAGCCACAGCGACCAGGGCATTCGCGCCCCACAGGGAGGCAACCGTGTCAGTCGAGCAAGCCCAGGGACTCCTGCAACGATTCGCCAACGACGCAGAGTTCCGGTCGCGGCTCCTCGACGCGCCAACTCCCATCGAGGCCAAAGAGATCCTGCGTGCGGAAGGCTTCGGTGATGTTCGACTGCGTCATCTCAGCGAAACCCTGCCGCAGTCCGTTGGTGGAAACCTGTCCGACGAGGAGTTCGCGTCCGTCGCTGGTGGTTCGCACACCGAAACCGCGCTGACGATCGCTGCGGGCGGCGGCGGGGCGGTGAGCACGGCCAGTCTGATCGTTGGCCTCGTCGCCGCGGCGTAGCGGCCCGCAGTGCCAATCCTCGGCGGTCGGCGTCAGCATCGGCAGGCAGTGTTACCGCCGGTCGGTCGGCAGCATCAACGGGTCGATGCGAACGTCGCCGCACTCGCGCAGTAGCGCGCGGACGACCGCGCAGAGGCCGAAGGTGGCAGACAGGTAGTAGCGCGGGTCGACGCGCAGCTCAGGAAAGCAGCTGCCCGTACCGTCTCGTCGACGCACCAGTTCGCCCAGCGTGGCGACGCGATGTGCGTCGCCACGCTGTCCCTCGTCGACGTCGCGGAGGAGCTGGCGACCGGTCCGCATCTCGGGGTGAGCAGTGCGCAAGAAGTCCGTCGCCGTGGGTTCCTCCTGGCCGCCCGCAACGTTGCAGGCCGCGCGCCACGACGCCTCAGCTGTTGGCAGATCGTCCAGGATCCACGCGCCTTCGGGAATCTGGGCGCTGCGCAGAGGGTCGGAGCGGTCGGCCGTCAGCTCGTTCATGATCTGCTCGGCCCGGCCATCGTCAAGGTAGGCAGCGACCTCCGACAAGTTGTAGACGAAGCCGGGAAGACCGCCGACGGCGTCGTCGGCGCTCATCAGGCGAATGATCTCGACGTCGATCCGCTCGAGCGCATCCGACAGCACGGCCCGACCGCGATCGAGATCGAGTACACGCGCGATGCGGGCGGCGCCGTGCATCTGCGCCCCAACGCCCATCAACCCACCGACGACGAACGATGCCGTCGGCGCACGTACCGCCTCGAGCCGCTTGCGGTTGAAGTCGTCGAGAGCGCGTGCAAGTCGTTGGCAGATCGTGTCGAACGTCACTACGGCCACGTCGTGGAGTTCCGTGTCGTCCGCCGCAACCGCCGCCTCGGCGAGCGTGACCCCGATGCCAGCAGCGCCACTCAGGAGGTCGTAGCTCAGCGGACCGAAGGTCCACAGGTCGTTCCAAGGCGAGTAGCCAACGCCCAGCCAGGCAACACGATGTTCGACCTCTGTGCGGTGGCCAGCGACTTCGCGAGCGATGTCGAGCGCATCCTCTAGGGAGGGCTCTCTGCTCGGCGGGAGGTGACCGATTCGCTCGTGACGCGGTCGGGGGTCGATGCAGTGCAGGAGCGACTGCGCGATCGCTACGTTGCGGCCGCTGGAGTCCTCAGCAGCCTCGCCGAGACGGGCCATCAACGTTGGTAGTGCGGGCGCAGCAAACACGTCGGCGACGACCGTCTCGTCGTTGAGGATGACGTCGCTCGTTCCCGGAACACTCTGGAACAGGGGAATGTCGAGCTGGCGCACCGCGTTCACCTCGTCGGCGATGAACGCCGCGCCGTACGGGTCGACTGCCAACGATTTCCAGAACCGATCGAGTTCGATCTCGCGCTGAACCCCGTCGACGAGTCGATCGGGCTCGACGCTTTGCTGGAGCACCCGCGAGTAGATGAACGAGTTCCGGTTCAAGAACCGAACCGGGTTGTCCGCCATCGCCGCTATCGCTCCCCCTGGCGCAACGAGGCGTTTCGTTTCCTCGCGCAACCGTCGGTCCATCGACGCATAGCCCTCGGCCACTTCGTCGAAGTAGCTGCGCGGGTCGACCGCGACTTCGCCGATGTGGGCGATCGGGTTGTCGCGCGGCAACGTCGAGTACGACCAGTGCAGACGCATGCGCCCGTCGTCGTCGCGAGTGACGCGACGCAAACGAAACGGCGTCTCGGCGACGTCGCCGGCGTCGAGCGGGCTCATCGAGAAGCCACGTCGACCGGCATCGACGGCGACCCCAGCTGAGAGCATTGCGGTCGGACCTGGTGAAGCGAGCAGTTGTCGGCGGGTTTCGAGATCGAGAGCGAGGGTGTCGTCGGCAAAGCGCGATGGTGCGCGGGCCATCGTTTCCAGGTCGATGATCTCCGGTCGGTCGCCGTGGGCGATCAGGTTCTCGTTGGTGATGTCGTGGCCACCAAGGGCTTGAACCAACCGCGTCAGCTCTCCGTAGCGGCGGTAGAAACGGCGAGCGCCCGCCTCGTCGGTGGGCTTCGTCGGCACGAATTGCTCCCAGCAGTAGCTGCCGCGCGAGAGGATCGTGCGCGAGGGGTGCTCGGTGGTGTCGACCTCGGTCAACCCGTCGAGAAGTTGGAGCGTCGCCACGCCGATGTCGAGATTCTTCGGCTTGTACACCACGCGACAGTCCGGTTCGAGATCGAGCACTGCGACAGCCCGGCCGCTGCGATGAACATCGCCAGCGTCGCCGCGCAGCGCGGTCAGCTCCGTCAGCGGAGCACCGCTGCCGAAGCTGCGGCTTACCAGGCGCTCGTCGGCCTGCAACCGGTCCATCAGCTCGCGAGTGGATTCGCGCCAGAACAGCGACGCAGTGCCCACCAATCGTCCCAGCACGGGATAGCTCGCCAACACCTCGAGCCAGCCGTCGGCGTCGGGTTCGGGGTCCAAGAAGATCTCGAGCACCGACGAGTCGAGCACCAAACCTGGGGAACCGGCGCCAGCGCCGATCGATGGTGTCGCCAACAGTGTCGGCACAACCAGGTCGGCGATGCGACGAGCCCACCCGACCAGCAGTTGGCGCCGAGCACCGGGGGCGATGCCGATCGTGCCCGCAGCCAGCTCGTCAATGGTCTCGACGGCGGCTTGCGTGAGCGGCGCGACGTACCGGTACAGCTCCCACGGCTCGTTCGCCACGTCGGCGAGATCTGGAGGCAGTGTTCCCTCGAAGATCTCGCTTATCGCGATCGGGTCGATCGGTACGACCCGCGGCGCGGCTTCGAGCACAGCGAGCAACTCGGCTCCCCACCGCGGCAACACCTTTGGGTCGCGCAGCTCGACATCGGTGAGCATCGAAACGAAGGTCGTGTCGTCGATGCCGCGCACGCGCAGCAAGCGATCGAGGGCCTCCGCGTCGCCGTGGGTCACTGCGTTCGCCCAATCGGCACGACGGCGCTCGATGACCTCGCCGCTGGTCGGCACATGCCGACACCACTGCTGCCGTGCGCGCTCGTACGGGTCGGCCGCCGCGGCAATCACCCCACGCAACGTGGAGTGGCCGATCTCTCGTTCGATGGTGATGGCCTCGCTGATGCGTGGCGTCACTGCTCGCCCTCGTCGTCGACCGAGCTCAACAACGTCTCGAGAATCGAGTCCATCGTGACACGACTCAGACGAGATCGTTCGAGCTCGACCGCCAGCGCCTCGTCGTCGGGGAAGCCGGACTCCCACATCCAGGTGCGGTAGTCAACCGACATACGAGCTGGTGTTGCGCGAAGGTGTTCGACGACCATCTCGCGCACCCCGTGCGAGCGGAGCCGGCGTCGGGCGAAGCCGTACAGGTCGCCGTCGAGGAGAAGTGTCTTGCGCACCAACTCATCGGCGTTCTCGACGTAGCGGTTCTCGAGCCGAAGGGTGTTCACGATTTCGTTGGCGGTGCCCCGATAGTTGCGGTTGGTGATGAGCCAATACTGCATTCGCCGACACTTTGCGACTTCGGTCATCAAGTCGTCGAAGTGTTGCGGAGTGAGGTGATTCGCCGACAGCCACTCGGCGAACTCATCGTCGTTGGCGAGTCCATAGGTCGTTCGAAAGCGTCGTGCTTCGTTGGCGACCGCTCCTTCTGGCAGATCGAGCTCGAGCATGTCGAAGTACGAAACGACCAGTGCCCGGTTCAGCGCGTTGAAGTTGAACGTGTTGAACGCGGGCATATGTAGTGCGGCGTGATAGGCCAGCTCGGCGGCGGTCACGGTGCCGCCGTTGTGTTCGTAGCTGATGTCGCGTTCGAGCGCGGCGTGCAGAACGTGAGCTCGCTGGAGGTCGAAGTCCGACTCGAACGGCGGGAGATCTTCGCCCAGGTCAGCGATGGTGTCGAGCAGCAGCAACGCATCGTCTCGCTTGACGTCTCGTGCTGACTCGCGATGGAACGACTCGAACGCCGCCGCTGCCGCTTCGTCCAGTCCGGCCTCGATCGCCGCGGCCACGATGGACGCGATCGTGCGCTCCGGATACTGCAGCGCACGGGCGGCTTCGAGCAGCCGCTCCCCCGCCGCTTCGTCGATCGCCGCGTGTGCGATCGCCGCCGCGATGGTTGCCCTGGTGTTCACCAACGGCTCCGACAGCGACCGGTAGCCCGAGTCAGCATCGCCGTGCACCAGTGCCACTTCGTCGTCACGGTCGATGGTGCCATCGTGGTACCACTCGAACACTTGGCCCACGCCACGCATGCCGTACGCGGCGAGTTCGGCGGCGCGCATCGCTCCCATGCTGCTCGCCCCAAACACGTGCACGCCCTCGTGCATGGCCAAGAGAATCTCCTTGTGCCACACCGACATCTCCTGATGGAAGACACCGTCGATCAGGCCGACCACGCGCGGCTCGTATCGGCGCACTGCGCTGATCAGGTCGAATTGCGCAGCAGGCGGCAGAAACGTTGCCTCGGGAAGACGTGTGCGGGCGGTGTCGAGATCGAGTGACGGCCCGAGGAAGATAACGGTGTTCATGATGCGGCGGCGTCACGGGAGGTGGTTCGCTGCGCTTCCACAAAGCGGCGCGCCCGCGGACCCATTTGGTAGTGCGGAAACGGGTACCCCTCGAGCCCCGGTATCACCGCGCGCACTACCGGGATCCCCATTTCGTCGGAGGTGAGGTCGACGACGATCACCTGTTGGAGTCCGGCTGCTCGCAACCGGTCGACGACGGTGCTCAGATCTTCCTCGAAGGTGCCCGCGGCGGCCGGCTGGCGATCTTGGGCGCTGACGGTTTCGCCAGCGAACAACGGATCGAGGTGCTTGTGCCGGTCTTCGCCCATGTCGCGATTGACCATGTAGCGACGATGGTCGAACAGGTCGTCGCGGGACCCTGCGATGTAGACGACCCGGCCCTGAACCGCTTCGGTGATCGCCCGGACCAATGCGATTCCAGGGTCGAGGTGTGTTCCCATGCCCGAGTAGATGCCGAGCTCGCCGTTGCGGTCGTAGATGGTGGCGCGGTACGTCGGCACGTTCGTGTCGACCGTGTCGTCGCTGATGACGACGTCGATGTTCACCGAGTCGAGCCGATCGATGAGGTCGAGCGGCAAGGGATCGTCGATGGTCGACAGATCAACGGTCGGAGCAGAGTTGATCTTGTGGTGTTGGACGAGTGACCAACTTGTGGTTGCGTCGCGCTCGATCACCTCGTACACGGCTGCCAGCACACCCTCCAGCATCACGTTGCCCGACGCAAGTCCGTTGGAACCGGTCTGGAACGAACCGGGTGACCATCGCGACTCCATGCGCACGCCGCCCATGCGCACCATGTTGAGCGGCACCCACGTGACGCACTGCCCCATCAAGTCCCAACCCTGTACCCACTGCTCGGGACGCGACGTGCTGAAGATGCTGTTGCGCGTGAGCGCCAGATCAGCGACGTCGACGATGGGATCGCGCTCGGCGAGTTCGGCGTACGACGCCACCGTCACGTCCAGCTCGGGATACTCCGCGCAGTGCAGCTCGACGGCTTCCATCGCCGCCGACACCGTCGCCGCGACCTTGGTGAACCCCTTTCCAGAACCTGCGGCGAGCGTGCGGCCATTTGGCCGATGAGCGATCACCGTGGAAATCGGGATGCGGTCGAGTCCGCTCACGTCGGCGATGCGTGTAATCCCGGCCGTGGCGAAGTGCGGCCGAATGCGCTCGAGCGTCTCTTCGGGAGCACACGTCCGATGGGTTCCGTCAACGAAGAGTTTCTTCGCTCGTTCCGGCGGACGGTCGCGCGTGACCTTCCACGGGATCGTTGCACTGCGCTCCACCAACCGCCTCCCGACGTTGTACGTCACCGTGTTTCCGGTCGGCGCGACCGGCTCCGCCACCTGTTCGGGCAGCACAATAGCCTTCCGGGCAGTCCGCTACTCTGCGTCCGGATGACCGAGACGGGGTCGAAGCAAGTCGCAGGACCGGCGAATGCTGCCACCAGGGTGTCGCCGGACAACCTCGACTCGGTGGTCCTGGTCACCGACAGCCGGACCTGGATCGCAGTGGTCGTCGGCCTGCTCGCCATAGGTGCGCTGACCGCGTGGGGGTTCCTCGGCTCGATTCCCGACCGTACGAGTGTCGGCGCGGTGATGGTGCGCGAGGGCGCGATCTCCCGCGCCGTCTCGCCGATTACCGGCAATGTTGACGACGTGTCCGTGAGCGCAGGCGACCGCGTCACGACGGGTCAAAGTCTGGTTTCGGTCACCGACACCGACGGCACCACCCAGAGCATCACGAGCGCCGTCGACGGCGTGGTTCAAGCGGTGAGCGTCGAGGTTGGCGGCGAGGTGCTGGCGGGAACGCGTGTCGTGACGATCATCAACGATTCCGACGATGGATCGCTCAGCGCAATCAGTTACGTGACCGCCGAGGAAGCAATCGCCTTCTCCGCTGTGGACACCGTCGACGTGTCGCCGATCACCGCCGACTCGGGAACATACGGCAATCTCGAAGGCACGGTGTCGTTCATTGCCCAGGTTCCCGCCTCCACCGACGACATCTCGGCGCAGGTCGGCAACGCCACGCTCGCACAGTCGTTGTCGGATCGAGCTGGTGGCACGCCGTATCTGATCGTGATCGAGTTCGCCGACCCGCCCGTGTGGACCGAGTCGGCTCCACCGTTCCCGATCACCGAGGGCACCCTGGCCGAGGTGTCGGCGATCACGTCACGCGAGGCGCCGGTGACGAAGTTGTTCAACTGATGGCGACACGACTCGAGGGGCTCGAAGAGGTCATCGCCGGGCGGTCGCGGGCGGTGTTGCGGCATACGCACCCCGACGCCGGGGCCGGCCACAGCCCGAACTCGACGAAGGTCGTGCACACGCCGACCGTGCTGCAGATGGAGGCGGTCGAGTGTGGTGCCGCATCGCTCGCCATGGTGCTCGGGTACTTCGGCAAATGGGTGCCGTTGACCGAGCTGCGTCGAACCTGTGGGGTGTCGCGCAACGGATCCAAGGCTCCACACATCGCCAAGGCCGCGCGTTCGTACGGTCTGGAGGTGCATCCGTTGCGCGCCGACGCGGGCGACCTGGCGACGGTGGCGGTCCCGGCGATCCTGTGGTGGAACTACAACCACTTCGTCGTGTTCGAGGGGTTCCGCAACGGGCGCGCCGTGCTGAACGACCCCGCCGTTGGTCGTGTCGAGATCGAACCCGACGACTTCTCCAAGGCCTACACCGGTATTGCCTTGACGTTTGCGACGACCCCGGAGTTCGAACCGAGCGGACACCGACAGCGAACCGTGAGCAGCGTGCTCGCCCGGGCGCGCAACGTCCGCAGCGGTTTGGTGGTGGCGGTACTCGCTGGGTTGCTGGCGACGTTTCCCGGGTTGCTCACTCCGGCGCTCACCGGCGCATTCGTCGACGACGTGCTCGTTGATGGAACACGCTCAACCGGATGGTGGATCGCGGCCGGGATCATCGTCGCTGCTGCGTTTCGCGTGCTGAGCACGGTGATCGAGCAACGTCAGTTGCTCCGTGTGCAGAACGCGCTGTCGGTCACGGGGGCGTCGCGATTCCTTTGGCACATCCTGCGACTCCCGCTGTCGTTCTTCGGCGTACGCAGCGTGTCCGATGTCGCACTCCGCATGGATGCCAACACCACCGTTGCGCAGTTGGTCGCCAGCCAGCTCGCCACGATCGGATTGAGCGTGATGACAGCGAGTCTCTACGGCGTCGTGATGCTCGTGTACAGCTGGCAGCTGTCACTCGCCGTCTTTGTGCTGGCTGCGATCAACTTCGTTGCGTTGCGGGCGATCCTGCGGCGCCGCGAGACCGCCAACCGCGCGCTGTACCAGGATCAGGCCAAGGTGTGGTCGACCACGTATGGCGGTTTGCGGATGATCGAGACGCTGAAGGCGACGAGCGGCGAGAACCACTACTTCAGCACGTGGGCGGGGCAACAAGCGGCCCTCGTGAACGTGCAGAATCGGCTTGCCGTACCGACAGTGGTGCTCGGCGCGATCCCCACGATGATTGCGTCGCTCTCCGTGGCTGCGGTGATCGCGCTCGGTGGATGGCAGGTCATCGAGGGGGGACTGACCATCGGCGGGCTCATCGCCTTCCAGAGCTTGGCGGTCGGTTTCACCACGCCGATCACCCGGCTCGTCAACACGGCCGGAACGCTGCAGGACGTGATGACCCAGCTCCAGCGCATCGACGACGCGCTCGACGAACCACTCGACGAAGCGTTCTCCGACACGCCCGTGCCCGACGACGGATCGCAGCTGACCGGCGAGTTCGAATTGATCAACGTCGAGTTCGGCTACGCGTCGCTCGATCCGCCGTTGATCACCGACCTCGACGTGCACGTTGCGCGCGGGACGCGAGTTGCGCTGGTCGGCGCGTCAGGGGCAGGCAAGTCGACCATCGTGAGTTTGACGGCCGGCCTGCTCGAGCCGTGGTCGGGTGCGGTGCGGTTCGACGGGGTCGATCGATCGGACATACCGCGGGCAACGTTCGCCCGTTCCTTCGCAGTGGTCGAACAGCGCGGCGTGCTCTTCAAGGGCACGATCCGTCAGAACCTCACACTGTGGGACGATGGAATCAGCGAGCGCGCCATCATCGCTGCGGCCAGGGACGCCCAGATCCACGACGAGATCATGTCGCGTCCCGATGGGTACGACGCGCTCGTCGACGAGGCCGGTCGCAACTGGTCGGGCGGAGAGCGGCAGCGACTCGAGATTGCGCGTGCGCTGGCTCGCGAACCCACGATTCTCGTGCTCGACGAAGCGACGAGCGCGCTCGATCCGACGACCGAGCGCGATCTCGATCAGGCGATTCTCCGTCGAGGGATCACCACCCTGATCGTCGCTCATCGGCTGAGCACGGTGCGCGATGCCGATCAGATTCTTGTTCTCGACCACGGCGCGATCGTCGAACGCGGCACGCACACAGAGTTGATGGAAGCCGGAGGCGCGTACGCCGCACTGGTCGGGGAAGGCGGCGATGTCGGTGAGTGACGACATGAACGCAGCCCCGCGCCACCCGTCGAGTCGCGACGCGGCCGACGACCAGGTGCTCACCCGTTCACTCGAACGGCTGCGGCGGGTTGGCGAGGTGCAGGACCTCGACCCCGATTTGCCTCCCGTCGACGTCGCGCCGGTGGTACGTGCGATGCGCGAGATCGGGCGCCGCGAGGGCTTCGACATGCCACCGACCGAGTCGATGAGCAACGTGGGCCTGACCGATGTGCCGGCGATCGCGCGCTCGGCCAACGTCAGCCTCCGGGTGGTACACCTCAGCGACAACTGGATGGAGCACGCAGTGTCGTCGCTCCTGGGGGTACGCCTGCCGAGCCATGCGGGCGAGCAGCCGCGGCCCGTCGTCCTCATCCCTCGACAGGGGCGCAAGAAGGCGCAGATCTGGGATGCCGACACCGAGGAGCTCGAAGAGTTTGGTGATCAGCCACTTGCGTCGGAGGCCTACGAGTTCTACGCGCCGTTGCAGCCGGCCGGTGACCTGAGCCTGCGCGACGTCGCGGCGTTCACCTTTCGCGGTTCGCGACGTGAGATGTCGACGGCGATGGTGATGGCGCTCGGTGTCGGGCTGATCGGGTTGCTCACGCCCATCGTCACCAGCCACGTGTTCAGCACGTTGGTGCCACAACGCGAGCGAAACCTGGTGTGGGTCGCTGGTGCTGGTCTCGCCATCGCGGCGGTCGTCATCTGGGGCTTCACGGTCGTGCAGGGGTTTGCGGTGACCCGCTTGACGTTGCGCGCCGAGCAGCGGCTGCAACCCGCGGTGTGGGCCCGCGTGCTCTCGTTGCCTGCGTCGTTCTTTCGCGACTACTCGTCGGGCGAATTGGCCGGGCGCGTGCTCGGCGCCGATGCGATCCGCAAAACGGTGTCGACGACCAACGTCGCCATCGCGTTGTCGGCGCTGTTCTCGCTCGTCCAGCTCGTTCTGATGTTCCGCTACAGCATCGCGCTCGGCCTCGTCGGAACTGGTGTGATCGTCCTCACCGTCGTCGCCACCGCCTACTTCACGCAGCAGCTCGTGGCGGAAACCAGCAAGATCGTCGACCAGTACCGTGCCAACAATGCCCACATCACGGGCATTCTCGAGGGCCTCTCCGTGATCCGCAATGCGGCTGCCGAACGCCGCTTCTTCGCGCTGCACGCGGAGCTGGTGCGGCGCAAGACCGTGTTGCAGGCCCAGCAACAACGCACGAGCATCCAGTTGCAAGCCTGTTTCACTGGCGTGCTCGCATTGACTCCTGCGCTGTTCATCCTGGCGATCGTGTGGACGCAATGGGACTCGTCGCTCGGCACGAGTCAGGTCTCGGCGGCCACGTACCTTGCGTTCACCGCATCGTTCACGATCGTGATCGGCGCCTTGTTCTCGCTGAGCGCGCTGATCCAACCGCTGGCCCAGGCTCCGGCCACGCTGCAGGCAATGCGTCCGATCTTCGCCGCCGAACCGGAGTACTCGGCGCTGCGAAAGAGTCCGGGCCCGCTGGGTGGTCGCATCGAGTTGCGCGACGTGTCGTTCCGGTACTCGGCCGCATCGCGTTGGGTGGCCAACGGCTTGTCGATCGTGGCGGAGCCAGGCGAGTTCATCGCCATCGTCGGCCCGTCCGGGGTGGGCAAGTCGACGGTGCTGCGCCTGCTGCTCGGATTCGAGACGCCGTCGTCGGGATCCGTCCTGTACGACGATCACAACCTACGCGACGTCGATCTTGCCGGTGTGCGCTCGCAGCTCGGCGTGGTGCTCCAGGACGCACAACCGCTCGCCGGCCCGATCCTCACCAACGTGATCGGCGCGCGGCCGGTTTCGGTGGATGAAGCGTGGGCGGCGCTCGATGCTGCCGGTCTCGGTGACGACGTGCGCGCGATGCCCATGAACATTCACACCCATGTGAGTCCGGATGGCAGCACGCTGTCGGGCGGGCAGGTGCAACGGCTCATGATCGCTCGTGCGCTCATCGGTGGTCCCCAGGTGCTGCTGCTCGACGAAGCGACGAGCCATCTCGACGACGTCACCCAAGCGGTGGTCGCCGAGAGCGTCGCCGCGCTCGGGATGACGAGGGTGGCGATTGCTCACCGTTTGAGCACGATCCGGGCCGCCGATCGGATCTACATGCTCGGGGAGGGACGCGTTGTCGAGCACGGCACCTTCGACGAGCTGATGGCGCTCGACGGGGCCTTCGCGGCCCTTGCCAGCAGGCAACTCGCGTGAGCTGGCCGATGTTGCCTCGTCACACCGCGGGATAGTGGTACACCACTTTGCCGGTCCGGTCGTCGGCGATGTAGGTGCGCTCGAGGAACTCGGCGACCGAGTCGCCGTCGTGGACCGAATCGATCGGCACGCTCAATGCGCCCTGAGCACAGTCGTCGACGCCGCGCCGTAGGTCGTCGGTCGTGCCGAGACAATTCCCCAGCAGCTCCAGGTTGTACATCATCGCCGGCAACATCGCTGCGGTGATCGACTGCGTGTCGGTCGTCTCACGCTGATCGACGTAGTCGCTGTATTGGTCGGCCAATCCACACGTGATGTACCGAGCGTTGAAGGCCATCAGCGGAACGACCTTGTGCAGATGGATATCGAAGAACGGGTCGACCACCGCATCGAACCCGCCGATCGACACCGTGAACGCGCGCAGTGCCGAGTCATCAGCGAAGGTGGCGACGTCGCGGTCGACTTGGAACACTTCGTCGGCCCCAAGCGACGCCAGTAGCTCGTGATCGTGCGGCGACGTGGTGGTGACCGCCACGGTGCAGCCAACCTGGCGCAGCGCCTGGATGGCGAACAGCGAGGTGTTCGATCGCGCCGCAGTGACCAGCACGTTCGACGACGGCGTCAGATCGAGCCGTCGCACCATGCCGTACGACGTTTGCGCTCCAATGGTGAGTGAAGCCGCCGTCGCATCGTCGATCGAGTCGGGAATCGGCATCAACTTGGCGACGTCGTGAATCTGCACTTGGCGGGATCCGTGGTTGGTCGGCAGTCCCCCGACGGCGCTCGCCGTCTTCGGGTAGAAGCCGTCTGGAATCACCCGCTGGCCGACCCGGAGGGACTCGACGTCGTCACCGACGGCGAGCACCACGCCGACGAACTCAGAACCGATCGAGTAGAACCGGTCCTCGGGGAGTTGGGTGGCAGCCCTGAGGATCAGCGCCTTGTCTCGATAGTTGCAGGAGAACGCCGTGACCTCGATCAGCGCGGCGTTGCGATGTTGGTCAGCTCCATCGAATTCCGGCTCGGAGATCGACATCACACCGGCAACCACCTCTTGTCCCGCGAGCTGCACCGTGGAGATCGACGTGTTGTTGGGATTCATGGCAGCTATCGCAGAGCCGCACACCGCAAGCGTTTTCATCGAGGTGGCATCCTGACACAGTGAGGGGGCATCGTTACGATGTACCGGTGAAGCCAGACGACGCAGACATTGCCGATTCGGCGGAGACGCTCGACGCTGTCGGAGCGCCGTTCCTTGCGCTGGTCGGGTCGTCGCTGGCGAGTTCTGGCGAGTACGAGCACGCGGCCGAGTACTTGCAGCGAGCCGCCAACACCGACCCGTTGTACGTCGAGGCGTGGGCGGAGTTGGCGCGCCTTCCCGGGTACGAGTTGTCTTCCGCCGATGTCGAGCACGTGCGATCGATTCCCGAGCGGGTCGAGCTCGATGGTGAGCGCCGCGCACAATGGGCCGGAACGCTTGCTGCGGTGTACGAGCGGGCGGGCAACGTCGAGTCGGAGTGGCGCTACCTCGAAGAGATGAACGCCGCACTGCGCCAGACGCGACCAGATCGCACTGGAGCCGAGGAGGTGTTCTTCGACGATGTTGTGCAGCACATGACGTCCGACTACTTCGACTCCGTGGTTGAGCGATCGACCGGATCCGCCACGCCGATCTTCGTGTTCGGCCTCCCGCGTTCTGGGACGACGCTGGTCGAACAGATCTTGGCGAGTCACGGCGATGTCCGTGCTGGCGGTGAGATGGAAGTAACGATCGAGTTGGGCGTGCACGTCTACCGCTCTGGCGATCGGACCGGGTCGTACGTGCGGACGTTGCCGACCCTGTCGGAGGCGACATGGGGCGAGCTACAGACGATGGCGCTCGACCGATATGCGACGGCTGCCGGTAGCGCACCGCGGCTCACCGACAAGATGCCGTCCAACTACCGCCACATCGGGATCCTGGCCGCGCTGTTTCCCGACGCGAAGTACATCAGCATGCGCCGCAATCCCATGGACGTCGCCGTGTCGAACTACCGGCAGATGTACGCCCGGGAGCAAGGCTGGAGCACGTCCCCAACTGGACTTGCCCGAGGCTGGCTCGACCATCGCCGGCTGATGGACCACTGGCACGAGCATGCGCCAGTCGAGATCCTCGAGATCTGCTACGAGGACTTCGTCAGCGATCAGCAGGCGCAAACCGAACGCCTGCTCGAGTTCTGCGAACTCGGCTGGGACGACCGCTGCCTCGAGTTCCATCAGCAGCGGCGGGTCGTCGCTACCGCCAGTCGGTACCAGGTCCGCCAACCGATGTATCGGACCTCAATCGGGGCGTGGCGAAGGTACGAGCCACACGTCGCCGAAATCGAAGCGGCGATGCGCAGCGTCGGAGCGCCGATCCAGTAGGCGCAGTGGCGACGTGGTCAGGCCGCGGCCGACGCCGACGCGGCGCCGACGGCGGTGGCCGACCAGGATCCGAGGAGCGTGCCCAGTGTTGTGTAGCCCCCTCCGGTGACGGCTGCGAACTCCTCGTCGCTCACCTCGCCGCCCGCCGATTGCGGCAACACCTCGGCGATGTGCTTCAGGCGAATGTCGCCCAGACCCGCCTCGACGAGCATCGCTCGATGCTCCTCGATCGGCGACTCCACGAATTGCTGCCGAAACTGGGCGTCCTCGGCCAGTCGATTGACGAATGCCTGGGCCTGTTCAACGCTCACGATTGAGACCTCCTCGAGCGCTCGATGCTAGGCGGTCGGCGCGGGAGCGACGCGACGCACACCGCACCACACCGCTGTGCCGACGCACGACAGCGGCGCCGAGCACGCGCGGCGGGGACTGATACCGTTCGCCCACGATGTTCGGGGCGCCGTTCGTGTGCTGCGGTACACCGTCACCCGGCGTCTCGCCGCCGGGCAGCCGTACGGATTCTTGGAGAGCGAATCAATGTCCGTTGACAAAGCAAAAGAGCTGGTTGGCCGTCTGCATCAAGACGCCGAGTTTCGGGCTCGGATCGAAGCCGTGCCGCGTGAAGAACGTCGGGCGATCATCGTGGAAGAGGGGTATGGCGACGTCACGATGACCCACGTTGCTGGGGCGCTGCCGCGCTCCGAGGGCGGCGAGCTGACCGAAGAGGAGTTCGCCGAGGTCGCTGGTGGCGGCGGCGGAACGTACGCCACCGCGACCATCGCATCTGCCATCGGCACCATCGCGATGGTGGCCTTCGCCTAGTCGCGACGATCGGGGAGGTTGTCCCCGGGCCGAGTGGGATGAGCCGCGATCGTGGCCACGGCGGCGCGCGCCCGGCGGCGAAGATCATCGGATGCCGCGCCCCCTCTGGCGAGCGCCATCAGGCCCTGCATCACAAGCGCAAGTGAGGCAGTCGCATCGTCGGCACCGTCACCTGCGCTGAGCCGGTCGAGGTCGGCAGCTCGATCTACTTCGCGGCGCAGACCGTGCTCGATCGTGTCGTACCCGCGCCGGCGCGCCTCGGCGATCGCCGAGTCGGTGTCGCCGAGATCAAGTGCACTCGTCGTCAGCAGGCAGCCCCAGAGCCGCCGGTCGTCACCTGATCCCATCACCGAGCTCTCGAGGAACATCGCGATGTTCTCGACCGGGTCGCCAGCGCCGGAGAGATAGCGATCGACGCGCCGGCGTACCACTCGCTCGACGTAGTGATCGATCACCGCGGCACCGAGACCCTCTTTGCTGCCGAACCGTCGATAGATCGACGGCGCCTTGATGTCGAGCGCCTCCTCGAGATCGCGGATCGACGTCTGTGTCCAGCCCTGTTGCCACAGCATCGTCATCGCTCGGTCGAGGATCTCCTCGTCGTCGAATTTGGGTGGTCGTGCCATGTGGTGTGTGGACCGTGGTTGCGAGTGGTGTTGCCGTTCAGTCTGCTCGGAACGACACGGTTGCAAAGATAACGCCCGCTACTTAACCTACCGCCATGTCCAACATCGACGCCACACCTCTGAGCAAGCAGTACGCCACCGTCAACGGCAAGCAGATGGCGTACCACGAGCAGGGATCGGGCCGCTCCGTCGTGTTCCTTCATGGCAACCCGACGTCGTCGTACCTGTGGCGCAACATCATCCCGCACGTGTCGGGCGCAGCGCGCTGCATCGCTCCAGACCTGATCGGCCAGGGCGACTCCGACAAGCTCGACGACACCGGCCCCGACTCGTACCGCTTCGTTGAGCATCGCGAGTACCTCGACGGGCTCCTCGACCAACTGGATCTCGGCGACGACATCGTGTTCGTCATCCACGACTGGGGTTCGGCGCTCGGCTTCGACTGGGCCAACCGCCACCGAGACCGCGTCTCGGGCATCGCCTTCATGGAGGCCATCGTCCGTCCCGTCACTTGGGATGCATGGCCTGAGGCGGCCACCGAGATCTTCAAGGGGTTCCGCTCCCCCGCCGGCGAGGACATGGTGATCGACAAGAACCTGTTCGTCGAGGCGGTGCTGCCGGGTTCGATCATGCGCCCGCTGACCCAAGAGGAGCACGACGAGTACCGCCGGCCGTTCGTGGAGCCGCAGCACCGTCGTCCGACCTTGACGTGGCCGCGCCAGATTCCGATCGAGGGCGAGCCAGCCGACGTGACCGAGATCGTGCAGGCCTACGCCGACTGGCTCGAGGGTTCCGATCTACCGAAGCTGTTCGTCAACGCCGAGCCTGGTGCGATCCTCACCGGCCCACAGCGCGGATGGGTACGGACGTGGCCGAACCTCACCGAGGTCACCGTCGAGGGCTCGCACTTCATCCAGGAAGACAGCCCACACGAGATCGGTGAGGCGATCGCCGCCTGGCTCCCATCGACGGCCCCGTGAGTTTGCGGAGGATGCGCCTGGGCCTGCCGCCGGCCACCATGTAGGCGATGGAGCAACCAGCACAGCGCTACCGACCAGGTCGAGGCGATCTGCGCGGCGAGTGGGACGTGATCGTCGTCGGCTCTGGCATGGGCGGACTGAGCGCCGCCTCATTCCTGGCCCAACAGGGAAGTCGCGTCCTCGTGCTGGAGCAGAACTCCATCGTCGGAGGGTGCACCCAGTCGTACGAACGGCGGGGTTACCGGTTCAACATCGGCCTGCATTACGTCGGGTCGGTCCAAGGACCGACGGTGACCCGTCGACTGTTCGACGCCGCCACGGAGGGTGCGGTCCGCTGGCACGCGCTTCCATCCGTGTACAACCGGATGGTCCTCGGCGAACGGTCGTACGACATCCCGGCTGGCCGGGATGCCTACCGGGCGGCGCTCGCCGAGCGGTTCCCCATGGAGGTACAGGCCATCGATCGGTATCTCGATCTGGTTGTGTCCGTGAACCGCACGTCGCGCGGCTACTTCGCCCAGAAGGCGCTGCCTGAGGAGCTGGTCGCCGACTCGTACGACGAGTGGACGGCGGACTTCCATCACCACAGCGACCGGCTGACGATCGACGCACTCCGCGAGCTCACCGACGACCGGGAGCTGATCGGGGTGTGGACCGCCAACTGGGGCGACTACAGCCTGCCGCCGTCGCGCAGCTCGTTCGCCATGCACTGCATGCTCAACCGGCACTACCTCGACGGTGGTTCGTATCCCGTGGGCGGTCCCATGGCCCTCGCCACGGCGATTGCCCCGATCGTCGAGCGCGCAGGCGGCCGGATTCTGCACTCGGCCGACGTGGGGCGCATCGTCGTTGAGGGCGGTCGAGCGGTCGGCGTCGAACTGCGCAGCGGCGAGGTGGCGCGTGCCACTGCCGTGGTGTCGAACGCAGGCGTGCGCAACACGTTCGGACGCCTCCTCGATACAGAGACCGCGGCGGCCTCGGGTGTTGCCAACCTTGTCGACGAGGTCGGCGACAGCTATGCGCTCGTCGGCCTGAACCTCGGCTTGCGAGCATCGGCGGCCGATCTCGGCATCACGCCAGCCAACATCTGGGCCCACGACACCAACGACTTCGACGCCAACCTGTCGCGACACCGCGACGACTTCGACGCACCGTTCGGTTTCCACTTCATCACGTTTCCATCGGCCAAGGATCCCGACTGGGAGACACAGCGACCGAATACGGCCACCGTCGAGATGTACGCGTGGACCGACTTCGCGCACTTCCAGAAGTGGGAGGGCGTCGCACGAGCAGCGCGCGGCGACGACTTCGATCGCCGCAAGGAGGCGATTCGCGTCCGCCTGCTCGCGGAACTCGAACGGTACGTTCCCGGAGTCTCGGAGGTGGTCGACGTCGCCGAAGTGTCCACTCCGCTCACCTACGAGCGGTTCCTCCGCCGTCGACGGGGCGGCTTCATGGGTCTCGAGGCCTCGCCCGAGCGATTTCGTGCGCGATGGCTACGCGCTCCGACCGCGCTGCCGGGGCTGTACCTCTCGGGACAGGACGTGACGACCGACGGCATCATTGGAGCACTCACGGGCGGCCTCGCGGCTGCGTCAGCAGTGGCCGGAGAGGATCTGATGTCGGCTGCGGTGACCCGGTCGAGCTGAACGGCGGCGGCGGTCGCAGGCCGCCCCTACTGGGTGCGTGATCCCCCCTCAGTCGAGCGACCGAAGGAATTCGATGATGGCGGGAAACGCTCTGCGGTCTTGGATCATGAAGACGTGCCCGCCATCGAAGACTCGCAGCGACGCGTTCGGCATTCGTTCCACGAGCATTTCGGAGTTGGCGACGGGCGCGATGTCGTCGTACTCGCCTGCGCACACCAGCGTCGGGTGCTCGATCGACGGGAGCTCAGCGACCACGTCGTGGCCCTTGCGAGCGCTCATCTGGCGCGCCAGACCGGCGAGGCGGTTCGCGTCCGGCGGTCTCATCGCCTGCTCGCGAATGCGTTCGTAGTACGCGCCGAGTTGTGGGATCGGTTCGTCGGCGGTGGGGTCGTAGCGCCGATCGGTCAGCCGACACCGCTCGGCGAACGCCGCCGCAGGATCGAGCCGGGCGAGCTCGTGGAGTGGGTACGACGGGGCCTCACCGCCCGGCGACGTGCAACACAGCACCAGCCGATCGATCACCTCGGGGTGGCGTACTGCGAGGTTGAGGGCCACCATCCCACCGAAGCTGGTGCCGACCACGTGGCATCGATCCCAGCCCATCGATTCGATCAGCGCCGCTGCGTCGTCTGCGTAGTCGGCCATCGTGTACGTCGCCTCCGGGGCCGACGTCCGTCCGAGTCCTCGCTGGTCGTAGTGCAGCACCTCGAACCAGCGATTGAGTGGGATCACCGATGGCGGCGACTCGCGGAGGTCGTTGCCCGAGCCACTGATGTTCAGGACCGGGGCGCCCTCGCCGTGCAGCTCGAAGTAGATCTCGATCTCGTTGACAGCGGCGAACGGCATACGGGCGATCCTCGTCCAACGTCGCTACGTCGAACGAACTGCACCGGTGTGTGCCCGCCGCTACTGGGTGCTGCGCCGTCGCCAGGGAATGTTCGGACGGTCACTGGCCGTCCAGGGTCGAGCGGGGTCCGGCGCCGAGAGTGCCAGCCCGAGCAAGATGCCGAGTGCGATACCGACCATCGACGTCACAGTGGTGGTGAGCGGCGCCGTGCCGTTGATCCGTTCGTCGCCGATGATCCGCGTGACTCCTTCCAGACCGAGCGCACCGGGCACCAGCATCCAGAACGCAGGCAGGAACGTCACCAACGTCGGCGGACCGAGGCTGAGCCGAGCCAGCAATACGGCGATCGGGGTCATCGCAACCGCACCGAAGAACGAGGACAGCTCGCCGCCGAAGAACAGTCCACCGATGACCTGCCCGGCGTAGGCCGCATACAACACCACCACGATCCATACCCACGACGTGCGGCGCAGCCCTTGCGACCAGCTGACCCCGAGGCCGAACACGGCGACCCCGACCCACGGCCCCGCAACTGCGATCGGCCCCTCTGGCGGACTGCCGACCGCGTCGGGCGGCACGCCGACGAACCGCGCTCCAGCGACGATGCCCAGTGCCAGCAGAATCAACTGGAACACGCCGGCTGCGAGCCGGGACGCGCCGGCGATGATCTGTCCGGTCGCCAGCTCGAGCACTGCGATGGTCAGCAACGCTCCCGGCAGGAACGTGATGAGCGGAGCGACCAACGTAGGAAACGCCACGAGATCGGTGGCCCGGAGCGCGGCGAACGTCGCTGCCGACACCACGAACGAGGCGAGCAGCGGCCAGAACGGACGGTACAGATAGCGCCGCCCTGCGGTGAGCCGATTGAGGAGGCCGACGAGCGCGCCGAGCCCGGCTGCGATCGGCACCTCGGGCCAGCCGCCACGCAGAATCAACGCCAGCCCGCCTGCGGCGACGGCCGAGCCGACCACCTGCACGATCGGTGAGAACACCGGCGGCTGCTCGCGGATCTCGGTGAGAATGCGTCGTCCGTCGATCGGGTTGAGGTCGCCACGTTCGGCGCGCTGGGCCACATCGATCAGCGCTTCGACCTGATCGAGACGGAGTTTGGTCGTTCCGGCCACGCTGACCTCAGTGGTCACGTCGTCGGCGCCGGGCACCGACAGGATCAGCGCCGTCGGTAGCACGATCGCCCCGAGGTTGGAGATGCCGTTGACCTTGGCGATCTCTTGAAGGGTCCCGGTCACGTTGTGCACTGCGTCGCCTGCGTCAATCAGGCCTTCGCCGAGCTCGAGGAGGAAGTCGAGGGTGACCGTGTCGACGGCGGTTCGAACCTCAGCAACGGCTGCGCCGCCGCCAGCCGTGCCTGGTGCAGCCTCAGCGGGGCGGTCGTCCCCGGAGTGCGCACCCAGGCCCACCAGCTCCTTGCCCCGCCAACGCGCCAGCACCACCCCTCCCCCAGCGAGCACGAGCACCGCGAGCACGATCGATCCTGTCGGAATGTCCGAGGTCGACACCGATGGTTGCGACGAGTCCCGGGTAACGGTGCTCTCGGTCGTGGCGAGGTCGTCGCCGGCGTCACCGCTTCCGTCGGTGCTGGTGTCGGGTGTGGTGTCGGGCGAGGTGTCGGGTGTGGTGTCGGGCGGCACGGTGTCGGCGCCCGTGTCGGGTGTGGTCGATGCCGGTGCCGCTGTGGTGGTTGGACTCGACGCCGTGATCGGCACCTGTGTCGTCGCTGTCGTGGGTGCGGTCGAGTCGTCGGGGGCCGCACGGTGCGCAGAGACATCGTGCGCGCCTACCGGCAGCGCGACGAGCGCGAGCGCCGCAGCACTGCACGAGGCAACCGCCGCTGCACCGCCCAGCCAACGGAGCGCCGATCTCCGCCGGTCCGACATCGCCGCCACGGTAGGCGCCAGCGCGAGCAACACAGGTGCAGGCTGCGCCAACCGTCGATGCGCGCACGATTCCCGCCGACGTCGCTGGTCCGGGAGTAACAAGGTGTGCCTATGGACAATGCCCGCAGCTATGTCGATGCCCGCAGCTACGGAGTGCATTCGGAGATCGGCACCTTGCGCAAGGTCTTGGTGTGTGCCCCAGGACTCGCGCATCGACGGCTGACTCCCACCAATTGCGATGACTTGTTGTTCGACGACGTGCTGTGGGTGGAGAACGCACAACGCGACCACGCAGAGTTCGTCGCCGAGATGCGCCGCCGCGACATCGAGGTCGTCGAGTTGCACGACCTGCTGGCCGAGCTGATGGACATGCCCGAGGCCAAGCAGTGGCTCCTCGACCGCAAGATCATCGCCAACGAGGTGGGGCTCGGGTTGGTCGATGCGACCCGCTCGTATCTCGAGAGTCTTCCGAGCCGGGAACTCGCCGAGCTGCTGATCGGCGGGATGGCCACTACCGACCTTCCCGACGATCTCCGGACGCCCTACGTTGCGCTCGCCCGCGATGCGGCGGGCATCCGCGACTACATCATGCCGCCCCTGCCGAACACGCTGTACACGCGCGACACGACCTGCTGGTTGTACGGCGGCGTCACGCTCAACCCCCTCTACTGGCCGGCGCGGCACGACGAAACGCTGTTGATGAAGGCGCTCTACCAGTTCCACCCACAGTTCGTCGGCGCCAACATCTGGTGGGGCGACCCCGAGCACGACTGGGGGCAGGCCACCTTCGAGGGCGGCGATGTGATGCCGATCGGCAATGGCTGCGTGGTGATCGGGATGAGCGAGCGCACCTCGCGCCAAGCGATCACCCAGGTAGCCAAGTCGCTGTTCGACAACGGAGTTGCGCACCGGGTAATCGTTGCGGGGATGCCCAAGCTGCGATCGGCGATGCACCTCGACACCGTGTTCACGTTCGCCGACCGAGACATCGCCACCGCGTACCTCCCGATCGTCGACGGCATCGACACGTTCAGCCTGCGGCCGACCGAATCAGGACGCGGCATCGACGTGGTGGTCGAGTCGGACAAGTTCACCGATGTCATCGCCAGTGCGCTCGGGCTCGACGATCTGCACATCATCGGTACCGGCGGCGATGTGTATGCCGAGGCGCGCCAGCAATGGGACAGTGGTAACAACCTCGTGTGCGCCGAGCCCGGCGTGGTGTTCACCTACGACCGCAACACCACGACCAATGCGGCACTGCGTGCGGCTGGGGTCGAAGTGGTCACGATCGTCGGCGCCGAACTGGGGCGCGGTCGCGGCGGTGGCCACTGCATGACCTGTCCCTTGATCCGGGATGCGGTCGACTTCGCCTAACCCGCGCGCCAGGCGTCGAGCATCGGCGCGGTGTCGAGATAGTCGGTGAAACCGGCAATACGCCCATCGGCGATCGTCATCACGTGACACCACCGCATGTCGTAGGTCGCCGACTTGCCGGCGAAGTGGCCGCGTTCGAAGCCCTCGGCCACTGCACCCCCATCGGTCGCCGTGACCCGATCGACACCGAAGGCTTCGACCACGCAATGCTCGCCGAGGAGCCCGAAGAACCGCTGAACCTCGGCGACGCCCTCGTACCGGCCGAAGTAGGGAATCTCGGCTGGACCAACGAGCTCCCACGTCACGTCGGGGTGGAGCAGACCGATCACTCCGTCGATGTCGCCGGCCTGGAAGCGCTCGTACAACGCCGATGCGGTGGAGACATGATCGCCGTCGGGCATGCCACATCATGGCGCACTGCGCGACGACCGCATGGCATACGGCCCGGCACCGACTGGAGCCGGCGCCGGGCCGACGCTCATCGGTTGATGGGCTTCCAGAAGGTCACTTTGTCGTCACCTGGCCCGTAGAAGTCGCGCACACGCGCCTCTTCTACGAAGCCACGCTGGGCATAGAAACGCCGCGCTCCCTCGTAGCCATCGACGCTCGACGTGTCGACGATCAGCGTTCTCGCGCTGGCCGGGCCAGCGTGACTCAGCTCCGCTTCGATGGAGCCGAGTAACGCCGTGCCGGCACCGGACCCGTGTCGTTCGGGGTCGGTCGCGATGAAGTAGAGGTTCCACATTCGGTCGGCGAACGGCTCCGGCGCTACGTAGGCCGCCCCGACGACGACGTCGCGGTCGTCGACCGCAACGATCCAACGGTGCTCCGGGAGCGTGCCGTCGAAGTAGCCGGTGAGCATCTCGTCGAAGTCGCCCAGTTCGTCGAGCGCGAACATGCCGTTATCGAGCGCAAGCTGTTTGATGGTTGACGCGTCGGGCGGCGTGGCGGCGCGCACGTTGAGAGTGGTCATGATTGTCTGCTTTCGTGTCGATCGGTTTGCTGCGTGTGGGGAATCGGGACGCGACTCGACCCAGCTCGTCGTGGTGCGCTGTCGTGCGCACTGGTGGTCAGGATGTGGTGATCGACCGCACAAAGCTCCTTTGACTCGGCGAGCGTAACCCGCCGACGAGCCCGACAGAGGCGGGGATTCGTCCGCCGTTCGTCGGTCGGCTCGCTGGAAACCAGTCGCGGTGCGCTAGACCGTCGCCAGTGACGACGGCGCCGATCTCACCGTTGGGCGCCGACTCGGGTCCCACACGCCTGGTCACGTCGCAGTTCGTCATCTTGGCGGTCGCCACGTCGTGCTTCTTCTTCGGGTTCGGATCGCTCAACGTGCTGCTCCCCCAGTACGTGGTGGACGAACTCGGCGGCAGCGAGGCGGCCGCCGGGTTGGCGATCGGCTCGATGGCGTTCTCGGCGATCGTCACCCGCGTGTGGTTCGGCCGACTCGCCGACCGGCGGGGGGCTCGGCTGATCATGCTCATCGGCGCCGTCCTTGCGGCAGCGGCAACGTTGCTCACCGTGCTGACGACATCGCTGGCGACGCTCATCGTCACCCGACTGATCTACGGCGCCGGTCAGGCCGCGTTCTTCACCGGCGCAACGACGCTGTCGATCGACCTGGCGCCCGTGCATCGCCGTAGCCAGGCGGCGAGCTACATCCTCGTGGCCGTGCATGTCGGCGCCGGTATCGGTCCGGTGATCGCCGTCGCTCTGAGCGATCGCTTCAGCTACGACACGATCTGGGTGATCACCGCCGGGACGATTGCCCTCGCAGGCGTGTTCGCCACGTTCCTCAACTACCGGCCGCCAGACCACATGGCACCGCCGTCGCCCCTGATCAACAAGGACGCACTGGCTCCGGGCGTGGTGTCGCTGCTCGGCATCTTCTCGTTCAACGGGTTCCTCGTGTTCGCCCCGCTGTACGCCCGCGAGGTCGGCCTGTCGAACGTCGGCTTGGTGTTCTTCGTTGCCTCGTTCACCGTTGCGCTGGTGCGCGTGACCCTCGGGTGGGTGCCCGACCGGATCGGGCCGATCCGCGCCGGAACCATCGCCCTCTCGATCACAGCACTCGGCGCACTGATCGCGGCAGTGTGGCCCGAACCGGCCGGCTTGTTCGTTGCAGCTGCCGTGTTGGCGATGGGCTTGTCGCTGCAGTCCCCCTCGTTGATCGCCGTGACCGTGCAGGCCGTGCCGGCCAACGAACGCGGCTCGGCGATGGCCACCTTCACTGGATTCTTCGACGTGGCCAATGCGATTGTCGGACCGACCATCGGTCTGATCGTGCTCGGCGCGGGATATCGCGAAGCGTTCCTCGTGGCCACGGGTATGGCCATCGCCGGGCTCGTCGTGCTCCGGTTGGTCGTTGCCCCCCGTTGGCACCGTCATCACGTTCCAGCGACGTGACCCGGCACGGGCCGGCATCTCGCGCGCTCTAGTCCGGGGCGGAGAGACTGGCCTCGCCGCAGGCGCGCGTGGAACTGCCACCACAGATGACAATGTCGCCACCAATGGTCGTCGCAGCTTCAGCCGTGGCCGTGTTGCTGTCGCCACCGAGCACGACCGTACGGACGCCGCCGGAGATGTTGGCGTTGCCGCCAACCACCGCGGTCACGTTGCCGTTCGCGGTGTTCGACGACCCACCGAGGATCGACGTACCAATTCCGGCCGCGGTATTCAGCCCACCCCCGCTGACCGACGAATCACGTCCACTGGCCGTGTTGGCGAATCCTCCGCTGACACTCGAAAAGCGACCAGCGACCACGTTGTCGCGCCCCGCCACGAAGCCCCCATAGCTGCGGTAGTCGTTGTCGACGCCGACCATGATGTTGTGAGCACCGTTGCGCAGCGCTGGGTCGTCGGAGTCCTCGGCGTAGCCGACGATGAGGTTGCCCAGCCCGTTGCACGGCTCGGCGAAGGTCTCGTCGCACCAGGTGTCGCCCGTTCCATCGAGCACCTGCACATTGACGCCGGTGAAGCGCACCGTGGGACGTCCGTCGACGTCTTCCACCGTCACGCTCGCCAACTTCGCGGCAAGTGCCGCGTTCTCCGACTCGAGCGCCGCAAGTCGCTGGTCGATCTCCACCAGCGATTCGTTGGTGTAGTAGCCGACCACGTCGGCCAGCACGAACACCGAACCGTTTTGGTTGAACAGCGTGATCGCTCCGCTCGGAGACAGGCGCACGTCGACCTTGTTGGGCGTCGGCGACTGGCCCGGCAGCCAGTTGAGGTTCGACGCCAGCGGCGTCGACGCATCGGCGGGGAACACCCGCAGGTTCGATTGCGCCGTGGGATCAACGATGGTGACGTTCATCGACACACCCACTGCACCCGCGGGGATCGTGCAGTTGCCGTTCGTCCCCGTGACCTGCTGGGTGTACACGTTGGCCTCGCCCGGTCCGAGCGGCGTGTCCTTCGGGCCGACGTTGTCGCTCCCGGGTCGGAAGTCGAACAGACGGCAGTTGGTGATCGGCACGAGCGTGGCGTCATCGTCGCCCGGAGCCGCCTCGGCGGGCCACGCCGCCATCACTGCCACGGCGAGCAGCGCGCCAAGCACCATCGCCATTGCCGTCCACACGATCGTCCGCAGTCGAATGGTCAACGTCATTGCACACTCCCGGTACTGACCCGCCCACTTCAGGCCGGTGTGCGCACCAGCGTCGCGCGCTGCGCAGCCAGAGAGCGCGCTCCCCAACGAACCCCTCGCTGTGCGCAATTCTCGGCGTGGTCCGTGGCGGATAACGCAACGAGCGGCGCCGAGAAGCCCCGGAACCGCGTGCAATCGCTACTCGTCGGCCTCGTCGCTGATGAGGCGCTTGCCCATGCCGACCACGTCGTCGATCTGGTATCCCAGCCGGCGGTAGAACTCGGCGGCCTCCACGTTGTCGGCGCGAATCTGGAGGTTCACCTTCGGGCACCCGAGCTCGCGAAGTGACCGCTCGGCGTACTCCATGAGCGTTCTCCCCACTCCTGCCTCACGCCGGTCTGGGTCGACGGCCAGGTAGTTGATCCATCCACGGTGGCCGTCGTAGCCAGCCATCACCGTGCCCACCGTGGCGCCGTCGATGGTCGCCACGAAGAACATCTTGTCGCCGACCGCCAGCTTGCGGTCGATGTCCTTGTTCGGATCGTTCCACGGGCGAACGAGATCCGCGCGGTGCCACAGCTCGATCACGTGGGCGCGGTCACCCTCCACGAACGGCCGAACCACTACCGGTGCCATCGCACCAGTCTGTCCGTCCGACCTGCCAGCAACTCCTGTCCGGCGGCGCCGATCGCCATAAGCGATCGATCGGTGCGTGGGAATATGTGTTTGTGACAACGCTGATCTTTCGCGCACCTGCGCGGTATACTCTCAGTACGAGTCATCGCCCTCCGGGCCAGCAATGGGGAGCGGAGCCACTCGCTCGACACCTCGCCGTGTCCAACTGAAACCCCTCCACTCAGGGAGGTCGTCAGATGACGAACGACGATGCGATCGCCGCGTTCGCCGCGGTGCTTGCAGTACGTCCCGATGACTGCGATCGCGATCAGGTCGCTGCCGCGGTCGGCGATGTCAGACGCTTGAAATCGCGGCTCGATGCCGTTCAAGTCGGTTTGACGCGCCGAGCGCGCGAGTTGGCCGAAACAGGTCAGGCCGAACCGGCGGAATCGCTGCTCGGGTCGGCTGGTGGCTTGGACGCCAAAGATGCCGACACCGCTACGGCTCGCGAGGAGCTGTGCAACCAGGCTGCCGACGTCGAAGACGCGTTGGCCGACGGGCAGATCGCAACGGCCTACGTCGATGCACTCGCCGCGGCGGCCAACAGCCTGCCCCAGGTGTTGCGGCCAGAGTTCCTGGCCCATCGGGAGCGGTTGCTGGCTGCGGCGACGGTGTTGACGGTCGATGCGTTCCGGAAACAGTGCCGCCAGCTGGCCCGTGACATTCGCGCTGCGCAGGCCGACGATGGTGAGGACGACGAACAGTCCCGGCAGCGAGCGCAGTCGAAGGTCTCCCAGTGGGTCGACAAGGTCACCGGGATGCATCACATCCACGCCGAACTCGACCCCGAACGAGCCGCCAAGGTCACCGCGGCGATCAGCCGGGCGGCCAATACGATCCGCTCCACCCTGCCGGCCAAGGAGACACGGTCGTGGCGCGAGTTGGAAGTCGACGGCTACGTCACCGCCATCACCACAACCGCTGCTGCGAGCAACGGCAACACCGGGGCTGGCACGTGCGGCGTAGAGATCCAAGTACTCATCGACTACGACACCCTCGTCAACGGACTCCACGAGCACGGCATCGCTGAAACCGTCGACGGTGTGCAACTGCCGGTGTCAGCGATCCGGCGGATGTGCTGCGACGCCAACATCATCCCCACCGTCCTCGACGGCGACGGACGAGTGCTCGACGTCGGCCGCGCCAAACGCACCGCCACCGCCGAACAACGACAAGCACTCGCGGCGATGCACGCCACCTGTGCCCATCCGCACTGCAACATGCCCTTCGACGCGTGCCGGATCCATCACGTCGATTGGTGGACACGGGATCTCGGACCCACCGACATGGACAATCTCATCCCGGTGTGCGAACACCACCATCATCAAGTGCACGAAGGCGGCTGGGGCCTCACCATGACCCCCGACCGCATCACCACCTGGACCCGACCCGACGGCACCGTCTTCTGGACCGGCAACACCATCGACCGCCGACCGTCAGCTGCCTAACAACGACCCAACCGGAGCCGCGGCCGCAACACGGCTGACCGCCGGGTTCGGTCGGAACAACGGATCGTTCATATCTCGCGGTACCAGCCCGTCGCATCGACGAGCTCGGGCGCCGCCGACTCGGAGAACTGTGGCTCACGCGCGCCTGCGCGCTCGTCGAGGTCGGCAGCCATCAACTCGGCCTCCGCGTTGCGCGGGTCAGGCAACACGACGAACAACGCACACAGCCCGATCACGATGATGATCCCGAACACGAACGCGGCGGTCACGGCGAGCTGCACGAAGAAGTCCATACGTCGACCGTATGGAGACGTGCATGCGGCCGACCTTGCGCCAACCCAAACGTTGTCTGTACGCGCGGCCGCACCGCCCCCGACGGTCTCCGCCGGCTCGACACCCACGATGGGGCGACCGATCTGCTCGTACCGCTCGAGGCCTCCGACGGCAGCACCCGAGGCAACGACGTGAAGGTCGACTCCCACGGCACCGTGTGGGCGGGGACCATGGCCTACGACAAGCGAGCAGGAGCGGCGCGTCTCTACCGGATTCGGTCGGGCCGGGCGGAGCCGGCTGTCGACGGGTTGACGATCTCGAACGGGCCGGCGATCGACGAGGTCCACGGCCTGCTCTACCTCGCCGACACTGCCCTCGGCGCGATCGATCGGTTCGAGCTCGATCTCGATCGAGGCCTCCTCCGCGGTCGCCAGCGCTTCCTCGACGTGAGCGCACAAGGTTGGTGGCCGGACGGGATGACCATCGACGACGACGGCGGAGTGTGGGTGGCACTCGGCAACGCAGGCGAAGTGCACCGCTACGACCGATCGGGCACTCGATCACACCGCATTGCGCTGCCGACCACACACCCCACATCGGTGGCATTCGGCGGCGCCGCCGGCCGCGACCTGTTCATCACCACGTCGTGGTTCGACGTACCCGAGGCCGCCAGACCCCACGAGCCGCTCGCAGGCGCACTCTTCGTAGCCCGCCCTGGCGTGACCGGCTCGGGCCAACCGCGTTGGCCAGCGCCCCGCTGACGTTCTCAGCCCGGCTGCGTCGCAGTCACGATCCAGGTCGCGCTCGGCACCAGTACGCCGTCGTCGCCGGCGTACTGCGCGAACTCTTCACGCAGGATGTCGCGGAACCGATCAGCAGAGGCGGGGCTCTCGCGCGCCAAGGCAGCAACCGGCGGCATCAGTTGGAACATGAACTCGGTCATATCGTCGAGATCGCTGCCCAACGCCACCGGAGTAGTACGACCCACGATCTCCACCTCGCTGTAGCCGGCATCGTCGAGCACGGTGGTCAGGCGCTCAGGGTCAGCGAGTGAGAACGGTCCTGGCGCCGTCGGATCGTTGCCGAAGGGCATGTCCACGAACTCGGCGGCGACCCGCAGCGGCGTCGACGCCCAGGGGTTGTCGGCCGGCGACTGCCAGCACACGAACGCCAGCCGACCACCCGGGGTGAGCGCAGTGCGCATGTTGGCGAAGCCAGCTGTGGCATCGGCGAAGAACATCACCCCAAACCGGGAGTAGAGGGCGTCGGCGTCGCCAGCGAAGTCCTGGGCCATGGCGTCGGCAACACGAAACGTCACGTTCGACAACCCGTGCTCGGCAGTGAGCGCTGCGGCGCCGTCGACCATCGTCGGGCTGATGTCGAGACCGGTCACGCGACCGTCCTCGCCGACCCGCCGGGCCAACTCGATCGTGGTGCTCCCTGCGCCGCACCCGATGTCGATCACGTGCTCGCCCGGCTGCGGGCCGAGCGCATCGATGGCGGCCACACCGTGCTCGCCCGCCTGCTGATCGAATTGATCCCGCGCCGCGGTCCACATGTCGCCGGCGATCGTCCAGAACTCCGCCTGTGCCTGGTTGTCGTCGTGCACACTCACCGTGGCCCCCTCGTGTCGGTTCCCGTGCCACATCTACATCGAGTACGCCCACGCATGTCAACACGCGTGCGATCAAGAAAGGGCTTGACATCTCGTCGCCGTTCACCCTTCTGACCGGGCGCTCGGCGCGCCGGTCCACTAGCTTCCCCAACGACATGGGGGTGTCGATCGGGGGGATCGCAGCGCCGAATTGGTGGCGACACGTAGAGCCATATCTGGCTGCCGTCGCGCTCCTCGCCGTTCAGTTGATCTGGTTCGGCATGCCGTCGGGTGCGTGGGTCCGCGGCGTGGTGCTCGGCCTGCTCATCGCCCTGCTCGCCGTTGGCATGGCCCTCGTGTATCGGGCCAATCGGGTGATCAACTTCGCTCAGGCCGACCTCGGGTTCGTCCCCACGTCGTTGGCGGTCGGGCTGATCGTGTTCTCCGGCCTGCCCTATCTGTTCGGCTTCGGAGTCGGCCTGGCGGCCGCACTTGCGCTGGGCGTGGTGGTCGAGCTCGCATTCATTCGGCGATTTCGCCACGCATCGCGGCTGGTGCTCACCGTCGCCACCATCGGCATCACCCAGCTCCTTGCGGTGTTGGCCGTGCTGGTGCCACGCATGTGGGGCGAGAACGCCGCATCGCAACGCATCCCCCCGCCGGTCGACTGGAAGCTCACGATCGGCACGTTCATCCTCAACGCCAACGACCTGATCGCCCTCGTGGTCGCCCCCGCAGCGATGGTGGCGGTTGCCTGGTTCCTCGGCGCCACCACACTCGGCACCGCCGTGCGCGCCGCAGCCGAGCGCGGCGACCGAGCACGCCTGCTCGGCATTCCGGTGGGCTGGCTGTCCACGCTCGTCTGGTCGATCGCCGCGGGGCTGTCGTTCCTCGCCCTGTTCCTGCGCGCCGGAATCCTGGGCGTCCCCCTCGGCACCGCGCTCGACGTCACCTCGCTGGTGCTCGCCCTCTCGGCGCTGGTGATCGGCCGACTGCGCAACCTTCCGGTCATCGCCGTCACCGCGGTGTCGCTCGGCCTCCTCGAGTACGGGGTCTCGTGGAACGCGTCGAGCCCCCTGCTCGTCACACCCATCGTCGGCGGTTTCGTCCTCCTCGCCCTTCTCGCCCAGCGGCGGTCGGCGTCGCGGGCCGACGACGACGGTTCATCGTGGGCGCTGACCGACGAGGTCCGCCCGCTCGACGCCACCACCACGCGGCTTCCGGCGATCCGCGCGATGCGCGCCAGCGTCGGGGCACTCATCGTGGTCGGGTGTGCGCTGATTCCATTGACGATGCGCGCCGACCAGATCATCAAGGCGTCGGCGGTCGCCGCCTTCGCCATCGTCGGACTGTCGCTCGTGGTACTCACCGGGTGGGCCGGACAGATCTCGCTGGGCCAGATGGCCTTCGTCGGCGTGGGCGCAGCGGTCAGCGGCAAGTTGACCCTCACGTGGAACGTCGACCTGTCGCTCTCGATTCTGATCGCCGGTGCCGCAGGAGGACTCGCCGCACTCGTGGTCGGCCTTCCGGCGTTGCGATTGCGCGGCCTGTACCTCGCGGTGACCACGCTGGTGTTCGCGCTGGCCGTGACCTCGTGGCTGCTCAACGATCGGTTCTTCGAATGGGTGCCGCAGGAGCGGCTCGAGCGACCACCCCTGTTCGGCCGGATCTCGGTCGATACGCCAACGCGCTACTACGTGTACAGCCTGGTGGTCGGCGTGCTGGTGTACATCGCACTGCGCGGAATCCGGGCCAGTCGCACGGGTCGGGCCATCGTCGCGCTCCGCGAGAACGAGCGCGCAGCGCAGGCCGTCGCGGTACGACCGGTGCCAGCCAAGCTGACTGCCTTCGTGATCTCGGGCGTGGTGGCCGGCATCGCCGGCGGCTTGTACGTGCACCTCGTGCGCAGCTTCGACATCGGCACGTACGGCGTCCAACAGAGCATCGCGGTGTTCACTGCTGCCGTCGTCGGCGGGCTCGGCGCGCTCTTCGGGGGCGTGCTGGGTGCGGTGTACCTGCGCGGCACCGGATGGTTCATCACGGCCGAGGAATGGCGGCTCTTGTCGTCGGCAGCTGGCGTGTTGCTCGTGTTGCTGATCGTGCCGGGCGGCCTGGCGGGACTGGTGATCCAGCTCCGTGACCGGTTCGTCACCGTCGTCACCGGGCGGGCGCCGGGAGACGCACCGGAACGTGGGGACGACCCGCCCCCACTCCCCCACGTTGCCCCGCCCGGCGGCAGTGAGCCCGATCCCGCGACCACCACGACCGCAGCACCGAACGACATGGCAGCCCAGGGGACGAACGGCAGCGCCAACAGCGCCACCGACGCCGTCGACCCCGAGCTGGTCGACTCCGCGTCGACCACGACCCCGTCGTCGCAACCAGCACACGACCAGCAGCCGCCCGACCAGCAACCGGCCGAAGAGCAGCAGCCGACATGAGCGTGGGGTCGAGCATGCGCGGATTTGCCCACGGGGTGCGCCACCCTCGGCAGTGGCTGCGCGACATCTGCGGCGGCCAGGCCGCGTTCCCGCTGCTGGTGTTGTTCGGCCTCAATGCCGTCGACGAACTCGACCGCACCGCCTTCGGCATCCTGCTGCCCGAGATCCGCGAGGCGTTCAGCATCGACATCCAAACGGCGTTGTCGCTGGTGGCCCTCGCCGCGGTGGCCGCACTGGCGCTGCAAGTACCCATCGCCCAGTGGGCCGACCGGTCGCAACGCATTCCGATCGTGGTCGGCGGTGCGCTGGCATGGGGCTTCTTCTCGGGGATGACCGGCCTGGCCACCGGTTTGATCCTGCTGACCATCGCCCGTTCGGGCTCGTCGCTCGGCAAGGCGGTGATCGACCCGACGCACAACAGTCTGATCGCCGACTACTACCCGATCGAGTCGCGCAGCCGGGTGTACAGCTTCCATCGCGCGGCCAACGCGGTCGGCGCCTTCGTCGGTCCACTCAGCGCCGGGTTGCTGGCGTACGCCTTCGGCTGGCGGGTGCCGTTCCTCATCTTCGTGATCCCCACGGTGATCTTCGCCATGCTGGCGATGACCTTGCGCGAGCCCACGCGTGGCCGCTGGGAGCGACAGGCCACCGGCGCCAGCGCCGAGATCGTCGACACCGAAGAGGAAGCACCCTCGTTCGCCGAGAGCTGGCGCACCGTGCACAAGGTGCAGTCGTTGCACCGGATCTGGTGGAGCCTGCCGTTCCTGGCCACCGCGCTCATCGGGTTCGTCACCCTCGCTGCGCTGCTCTACGACGAGGAGTTCGGTCTCGACGAACGCGCCCGGGGCGTGGCCGCCGCGGTGGCCGAACCGTTTGCTCTCGTCGGGCTGGTGATCGGCGCGCGGGTGGCCACGAAGCGCTACATCGGCAACGTCAAGGGTCTGATTCGTTTCGTCGCATCGGTCGCGTTGCTGTGCTCCATCGCCTCGGCCGGCTTTGCGCTCGCTCCGAACGTGTACATCGCCGTGGCGCTGAACTGTGTGATCTCGGCCTCGCTCGCCGTGGTTGGGCCCGGCGTGCTCGCCGCCCTGTCGCTGGCCATCCCGCCTCGGGCCCGGGCAACCGGCTTCTCGGTCGCCTCGTTGTGGATCATCCCTGGGCTCTTGATCCTGCCGTTCATCGGGTGGGTCGCCGACACCTGGTCGATCCGCATCGGCATGCTCGTGATGCTGCCGATGTTCATCATCGGCAGTCTGATCCTGCGCAGCACCGCCGACGTGATCGACGGCGACATCGCTCAGGTGTGGCAGTCGGCGGCGGCGCGTTCGGAGGTGCTGTTCGACCGCCGCAACGGCACCAGCAACCTGTTGCTCGTGCGTGGCGTGTACGCCGGCTACGACGGTCGCACCGTGCTCCGCGATGTCGAGCTGCACCTCGACGAAGGCGAGGTGATCGCCTTGTTGGGCACCAACGGCGCAGGCAAGTCGACGCTGCTGAAATCGATCAGCGGCATCGTCGAGGCCGACCGCGGCGCGATCGTGCTCGACGGACGCGACATCACCCACGCACCGCCCGAGGAGATCGCTGCGCTGGGCATCGTGCAGATGCCGGGTGGGGCGGGCGTGTTCGGTTCGCTCACCGTCGGCGAGAACCTCGAGCTCGCTGGATGGACGAATCGCCGCGACGACGATGGTGTGGCCGCTGCCCGCGCCGAGGTGCTCGAGATGTTCCCGGCCCTGGCGACGCGGCTCGACGAGCCGGCGGCCAACCTGTCGGGTGGGCAGCAGCAGATGCTCGCCCTGGCGATGAGTTTCATCATGCGCCCCAAGGTGCTGCTGATCGACGAACTGTCGCTCGGACTCGCCCCAGTGGTGGTCGGTCAGTTGTTGCCGATCGTGTCGCGCATGTCCGCCGATGGCGTCACCGTCGTGCTCGTGGAACAGAGCGTGAACGTGGCGTTGACCGTCGCCGACCGGGCGTACTTCATGGAACGCGGCGAGATCCGCTTCGACGGGCCCACCGCCGATCTGCTCGAACGGCCCGACCTCTTGCGTTCGGTGTTCCTGTCGGGAGCAGCCGACGAAACGAGCACCAACGGCAGTTCGGGCGAAGCAGCACCCGCCGACCCGAGCAACGGCGTGCACGACATCGATGCCGTCACGGTCACCAGCGACCATCCGGCGATGGCGGTCGACGGTCTCGCGGTGAGCTTCGGCGGGATTCGCGCAGTGGCCGATGTGAGCTTCGAGGTGGCGCCGCGCGAGATCGTCGGGATCGTCGGCCCCAACGGCGCCGGCAAGACCACGGTGTTCGACCTGATCTCGGGATTCACGCCCGCCGACGCCGGACGCGTGGTGTTGGCCGGCCGCGACATCAGCGCACTGCGCCCCGCCGATCGCGCCGCTGCCGGACTGGGGCGCAGCTTCCAAGATGCCCGGCTGTTTCCCGAGTTGACCGTGTCGGAGACGCTGGCCATCGCGCTCGAACGATTCGTCGCCAGCCGGAGCACGGCGGTGGCCGCACTCCACCTTCCGTGGGCCTTCGAATCCGAACAACAGGTGGCCGCCCGGGTCGACGAGTTGATCGAACTGATGGGGCTCGGCGCCTACCGGAACTCGTTCGTGCGCGAGCTGTCCACCGGCACGCGTCGAGTGGTCGACCTCGCCGGGCTCGTCGCCCATCGGCCAACCGTGATCTTGCTCGACGAGCCCACGTCGGGCATCGCCCAGCGCGAAGTCGAGGCCTTGGCCCCGGTCGTGCGCCGTCTGCGCGACGAGATGGGCGCCAGCATCGTCATCATCGAGCACGACATTCCGTTCGTGTCCTCGATCGCCGACCGATTGATCGCTCTCGACCAAGGAACGGTCGTCACCACGGGTCCACCCGACGACGTGTTGACGCATCCCGACGTGGTCGAGTCGTACCTCGGCACCTCCGGTGCCGCTATCGCCCGTTCGGGGGGAAGGGGATAACCGTGCAACCAGCACAAGCAGGAGACGAGTCGTCGTCGAACGGCAACGCCGTTCGAAAATGGGGACCGATCGCGGCGATCGTGTTGATCGTCGCGGCGGTCGTCGGCGTGATCGTGGTGTCGGGGGGTGACGACGACGATGGCGACGACGCCACGGCGACCACGACCGCAGCCACCGACGCAACACCTGCGACCACCGCGGCCGCCGACGACACCACGGCGACGACGGCGGCGCCCGACGACGGCACGGAGACCACCGCTCCTGCGACGACGACTGGCGACGGTGGTGACGGCGGAGGGTCGACTGAGATCGTGTACCCCCTCACCTTCAGCGAGGCCGAAGAACAAGGCATCGAGGTGGCCTGGGACGACCGCTGCGATACCGAGACGGGCCAGTTGGCGATGCCGTGGTTCTTCGCTCCGGAGTGCTTTGCCCCGTTCGAGGGCGACAACGGAGGCGAGACCTCGGCGGGCGTCACCGGCGACACGATCAAGGTCGTCTATTACCTCGGACCCGACGACGATCCCGTGCTCAACTTCATCAACGACGCGATCGCCAACGACGACACCAACGCCGACGATTCGGCCACCGTGCAAGGCATGACCGACGTGTTCAACAGCTTCTACGAGCTGTACGGACGCACGGTCGAGCTCGAGGTGTTCGAAGGCAGCGGCATCTCGAGCGACGAGGTCGCGGCGCGCGCCGACGCGGTACGCATCGCCGAGGAGATCCAGCCGTTCGCGGTTGTCGGCGGCCCGGTGTTGACCAACGCATTCGCCGATGAGCTTGCGGCCAACGACATCGTGTGTCTCGGCTGCACACCTGGCCAGCCACAGGAGTGGTACGCCGACCGCGATCCGTACGTGTGGACCACCGCGATCGGCGCGCTCCAGAGCCGCGAGCACGTCCGCGAGTTCGTCGCCAATCAATTGGCTGGCGGCAACGCCGAGTTCGCCGGCGACCCCAACTTCCAGGGTCAGCCGCGTACGTTCGGGCACATCTACCTCGAGTCGAGTGCCGAATCGCAGGTGAACGCCAACGCACTGATCGACGGTCTCGCCGCCGATGGCGTCGAGATGGCTCAGGTGCAGTCGTACATCCTCGACCCCGCGTCGTTGCAGGCCTCGGCGGCCCAGATCATCGCCCAGATGAAGGACGCCGGCGTCACCACGGTGATCCTGACGGCCGACCCGGTCGGACCGCGTGACCTCACCCGCGAAGCAACGGCGCAGGAGTACTTCCCCGAGTGGGTCATCGCCGCACCTGCGTTGGTCGACACGACGGCGTTCGCTCGCACGTACGACCAAGAGCAGTGGGCCAACGCGTTTGGCGTGAGCCACCTCAGCGTGCGGACCCCACCGGAACAGACCGGTTTCTACCGCCTGTACGAGTGGTTCAACGGCTCGCCGCCGCCGGCCGACGACACCATCGAGGTGCTGACGCCGTCGTTGTCGACGATGTTCGCCGCGCTGCAGCAGACCGGTCCCGAACTCACCCCGGAAACGTTCCGCGGGGGCATGTTCACGCTGGCCTCAGAACCAGCGATCACCCAACCATTCCTCACTTGGGGTGAGGCGGGGATCTGGGATTCGCTCGACTACAACGGTGTCGACGACGCCGTGGTCGTCTGGTGGGATCCGACCATCACCGGGATCGACGAGATCCGCAACGAGGGCCAGGGGATGTATCAGTACGCCGACGGCGGCACGCGGTACCTGCCCGGCGAGTGGCCGGCGGTGTCGTCGCTGTTCGATGCGGCCAACTCCGTCGCCTTCCTCGACCCGCCACCGGCCGACGAGACCCCGCCGGACTACCCGCCGCCCGGCTGATCCGATGCTGTAACGGTGGTGTCTGGGGGGTCAGCGGATAGGGCGCCAGCTGGAGTGATGGGTGCTGCTGATTCGATGGACGATGAACAGCGCAACGGCGAGTGAGAACGCGGCGTGGCGGTGGTGTGTGTGCCGGTCGGTGTTGTAGGCGAGTTGGCGGTAGTTGCGGAGCCAGGCGTTGGTGGCTTCGACGATCCATCGTGGGCCCGATGGGCACCGTTTGACGCGTCCTTGGCCGGGTTGCTTGCGTGGTGGGGCGCGGAAGTCGTCGATGCCGTAGCGGTCGTTCAGTAGGCCTGGTGTTGAGGCGTAGTTGAAGCCGCGGTCAGCGTGCAGGGTGCCGACCAGGCGGGTCTTGTCACGGATGTGCAGTTCGTCGAGAACGGTGAACATCATTGGGTAGTCCTGACGGTTCGCTCCATCGATCGCGAACGACATCGGCACACCGGCAGCATCGACTGCGACGACGAACTTCCATCCCTGTTTACCTGGGTGTTTAGGATTGAAGCCGGTTCCCTGGCTGGATATGGCGTCGTTGTTACAGCCGTCGACGAACACGTGGTTCATGTCGTAGCCAATGACCTGCTGGTAGGCGTTCATGGCATGCGCGACCAGCGCGGAGAAGATCCCTGCTTCGATCCACTCGTCGCGACGAGCGCGCAACGTCGTGTCGGACACCTCACCGTTCATGGCGACCTCGATGGTCTCCCACGACGCTCCGGTGATCAGTCGCATCAGCAGCCCACGAAGCACCACACGGTTCGGTGTGCGAGGTCGGTGGCATCCCAACGGGTGTGGCCGCGGCGCAGGAATCAGCTCCTCGATGAAACTGAACACTGGGTCATGGACACGTGCTTGAAGGGCGTACATCATGGGCGGTGACCTCCCCGGTTGGGTGTGTTTGGGTGACACCCGCGAGAACACCACGGGCCAACCCTCAACCGGTGGATGGTCACCTAACCGCGCGGCCCCCAGACACCCTGTTACACCCGTCGCCGGGAGACGCATCAACGTCCGCCCGGTCTGGGTGTAACACGGTGTCGGACACCCCGTTACAGCGGCACGGTCTCGTTGAACGTGTACAGGATCGGTCGCGCCGAACGGAAGCCGATGCGACAGATCGACGCCTGGTCGAGGTGGCTGTTCCACATCAGCCCGATGCCGGTGTCGAGCGCCCACGCCACCGCCGCCTTGATCGGCGAGACGTGGCTCACGACCACCACGTTGCCCTGCGCAGCCCGTTCGGCCACATCGATGGCCGCGGCGCGCACCCGCTCGTCGAGGGTGACGAGCGACTCGCCCCCGGCGGGGATGAACGCGTGATCCGCACGCCAGCGTTCCCATACCTCCGACGGCACGTCGGCGTGGGGCACGCCCTCGTAGCGGCCATAGGCGAGTTCGGCCCAGCGTTCGTCGGTCTCCACCGGTAGCCCGAACGCGGCGGCGGTCTGCTGGGCGCGCCGCAACGGGCTGGCGATCACCGCATCGACGTCGACCTGCGTCGCGATCTCTCGAGCCACCGCGGCCGCCTGCCGCTCGCCGACCTCGTCGAGTGGATGATCGAGGCGACCTTGCAGGAGACCCTTGGCATTGCCTTCGGTGCGGCCATGACGGACCAGGATCAGCACGAGATCAGTGTCGCACAGCCACATCGAGGTGCCCGGTTCTCGCGAATTCGGCTCGCCGCGTCGACGACGACAACCCGTTGGCCCGCCACAACATGACGCACCCGGCGATGCCGATCGCCTCGAGCAGCACGCTCCACCAGCCGTGGGCCACCACGGGCAACGGCGGATCGCCGTCGAAGCCGAAGCCGGTGAGCGGCCACCAGAACACATCCGTGTCATCCCAGGCTGCGCTGAACACGAGATGCAGAATCATGCCGATCGGCAGACCGAGCATGAACCGACGCAACTGTCGGCGACCGATCGTGGCGAGCATCACCACCACCAACACGGTGATCGCTGTGACCACGCTGTACAGCGCACGGGCGCCCCCGAACAAGCCGTCGATCAACGGCAGCACCGAGCCGACGATCAACATCCGGTAGTCGAACCGTGGATCGCGAAACACCCACCCAACGGTGAACACCGCCGTAGCGATGAACCAGAAGAACACCGGTTACACGACGAACAACCGCCCGCACTGCGGACAGTCCGTGAACCCGGTGTCGGCGGCCTCGTCGCGTGCGACGTCGACCTCACCCGGCGACAGATCGAGATGGCACGTCACACAGCGGCTGCCTTCCAGCTTGCCAACCGCGCTACCGAGCGACTCGAACAGCTTCTGGTACTGCCGGGCGGTCGCTTCGTCGAGCGCAGCGATCAGCTCCGCTCGTTGTGGTTCGAGGCGGCCGATCTCTGCATCGACGTCGGCAACGGCCAGCGCCAGACGCTCGTCGGCCTGCACGGCGGCAGTGCGCAATCCGTCTTGGTGCCTGAGATGGTCGGCGAGGCGATCGTCGAGGTCGCTCTGTTCTTCGAGCGCGCCCAGCTCGGCGAGGTCGAGTTCGTCGCGCTGGCCGTCGACCGTGGCGATCTCGTGCATCAGTGCTTCGGCCTCGCGCGGCGCGATCACGGTCTTCATCTGCGCTTCGAGCCGCTGCTTGGTGGCTGTCAGCTCGGCGCCGCGCTCCTCGGCTTGTTCGATCACTGTGGTGAGCTCGTCGATTCGCGCTGCGAGACGGGCACGCTCGCGCTCCCAGTCGGCCACCGCCTGCGCGGCCGCTGCCGCGCGTTCGCGCTCGGGCAGACGCTCGCGTGCGATTCGTCGTTGCGTCAGCTCCGCGTCGACCGAGGACAGCTGCAGCAGCGTCTCGGCAACGGTCAGCACGGCACGACGGTCTGGTCGGCCGGAATGGTCGGGATCGGGTACGTCGGATCGACGATGTCGGGCGGAACGGTGGTGCCGATGTCGACGCGGGCGGTGATCGGCACGGTGACCGGTGGTGCCGTCTCGACCGGCTCGGCGTCGGGTGGCGGCGGCGGCGTGGTCGGCGCACCTTCCGGCGGCGCTTCTGGCGGCACGATGTCGAAGCCGACCACTTGGAACGCACACTGGTTGCCCGGAAGCACCAACTGTGCATTGGCCCGGTCGGGTGCTGGCGGCGCCGGCCAGTCTTCAGGTGGGAGCAGCACGTGAGCGGGTTCCATGTACGCGCCCCAGATCTCCGCAGGGAACGTGCCGCCCTGCACTCGGCTCACACCGGCGGCGTTGAACTCCGGAATGCTCACCATCGGGGTGTAGGCGTCGGGGTCGCCGACCCACACGGCGGTCGACAGCTGGCGGGTTCCCCCGGCAAACCAGGCGTTGGTGTTGTCCTGCTGCGTGCCGGTCTTGCCGAATGCTGGACGGCTGAAGTCGTTCAGCTGGCGACGGGCCGTACCCCGGGTGAGCACGCCCTTCATGATGTCGACGGTCTCCAGCGCGGCGTCGGCGGTCAACACCTGGGTGCCGGGGCTGAAGTGGGTGTAGATCCGGTTTCCTTCGGCATCGTCGATGAACTCGACGTAGTACGGCTCGTGATGCAGGCCCTCGTTGGCCAGCGTCTGGATCCCGCTGGCCATATCGAGCGGGCTCATCTCGTTGGCGCCGGTGGCGTAGCTGGCGAACGGCTCGATCGGTGGCCGATCGGTCTGCCCGGGCCGCAGGTAGGGCGAGGCCGACATCCGGTAGGTGGTGTCGACCACGCGGTTCAGACCGACCACCTGTGAGAGGCGGGCGAACGCGCAGTTCACCGAACTCCACGTTTGTTGCGCAAGGTTGGTCACGCTGCCGGCGATGCCGCCGTTGATCTCGAACACCGGGTCGTTTGGGTCGCCTTCGTTGGGCAGGCGACACCCGCGCCGGCCGTCGATGATGTCGCCGGCCTGCGCACCGGCCTGGATGGCAGCGGCGAGAATGTAGAACTTGATGCTCGAACCCGTCTGGCGCGGTTCGAGCGCCATGTTGACCTCGTTCTCACCTGGCTGGAATCCACGTCCGCCGACCATCGCCCGGATGGCACCCGTACGTGAGTCGAGTGACACCAGCGCGGCGTCGAAGCCCTGCAGCGTGTCGGGCAGCGCATTGCGTGCCTCTTCGGCGGCCTGTTGCAGGCCGGTGTCGAGCGTGGTGTGGATGCGCAGGCCGCCTCGGAACAACTGGTTGTAGCGCTCCTGAGGAGTGTCGCCGAGCACGTCGCTGCGGTTGAGCAGGAAGTCGCGCAGCGCCTCGGTGTAGTAGCTGCGCTCGGTGGAGCGGGTGGGGATCGACTTGACCCGCTCGGGCAGCACGAACTCCTCGGCCAGCCGCTCGGCCTCGAACGCGGTGATGTACTCGTCGCTCTCGAGCCGATCGAGCACCTGCAGCCACCGCGCTCGGCTGCGCTCTGGCTCGTTGATCGGGTCGAACCCCGATGGAGAGCGCACCAACCCGGCGAGGAACGCCGCTTCGATGAAGGTGAGATCGGCGGCCGTCTTGCCGAAGTACGTCTCGGCCGCCGCCTGAATGCCGTAGGCGTTGTTGCCGAAGAACACCGTGTTCAGGTAGCGCTCGAGGATCTCCTCTTTGCTCATCTCCTTCTCGAGCATCCGGGCGTAGTGGATCTGCAGCAGCTTGTAGCGCCCATCGCGCTCGAGGCCGGCGAGGAAGTCGTTCTTGACCACCTGCATGGTGATGGTCGACGCACCCTGCTGGGGCGCATCGGTGGAGAAGTTCGACAGCGTGGCCCGCACGAGGCTGCGGATGTTGACGCCGTCGTGGTCGAAGAACTCCTTGTCTTCCACTACCAGGAAGGCTTCGATCACCTGCGGCGACAAGTCTTCGTAGGTGATCGGCTGGGAGTTCTCGAGCTCGTACAGGGCGATCTCGTTGCCGTTGGCGTCGTACACGTAGGTGCGCTGCGCCAACCGTTCGAACTCCGGCAACTCGACGGGCAACTCTTCGTGGGCGTTGGCGATGTGCCAGATACGCGGCGCGACACCGACGACCACCGCAGTGATCAGCAGGGCGCCGGCAGCAATCACCAGCGCCAATCGAGGAAGCCAGCCCAACACTCGCATGGTCGAAAGGGCACGTTATCGCTGGTCGACGGCTGTATCCCGTCACGTCGGCAACGACGGTTCGTGCCACGATGCACGCATGTCGCCAATCCCTCCCCGCCCGTTCCGCTTCGGCGTCCAGCTGTCCGGAGCTCCGGCGGGCACCAGTTGGGCCGATCAGGCCCGCCGGATCGAGGATCTCGGGTACGCCGTGGCCACGATGCCCGACCACTTCACCGATCAATACGCCCCGATGCCGGCGCTGCAGGCGGTGCTCGATGCGACCACCACACTGCGGGCGGGCGCCCTGGTGTTCGACAACGACTACAAGCACCCCGCCGTGCTGGCCAAGGAGCTGGCCACGATGGACGTGATTTCGGGGGGTCGCGTCGAGATCGGCCTGGGCGCAGGCTGGATGGTCGCCGACTACGAGCAGACCGGCATGCCGTACGACCGCGCCGGTGTGCGCATCGATCGAATGGTGGAGGGTCTCGCCGTGCTGCGCGGGGCGATGAGCCCGGGGCCGTTCAGCTTCGAGGGCGACCACTACACGATCAGCAACTACGACGGCACACCCAAGCCGGTGCAGTCGCTCCCGCCGGTGTTGATCGGCGGCGGAGGCCGGCGGGTGCTGTCGATCGCGGCGCGCGAGGCCGACATCGTCGGCATCAACGCGTCGCTGCATGCGGGCCGCATCAGGCCCGACGTGATCGACACGATGACCGCCGACTTCGTCGCCGAGAAGGTGGCCATCGTCGCCGAGGCAGGCGCTCACCGGCTCGACGACATCGAGCTGAACATCCGCACGTTCTTCGTGCGCGTGACCGACGACCGTGCGGGCGCGATCGAAACGATGTCGCCGACGATCGGGGTGCATGTGAGCACGCTGGAGGATTCGCCGTTCGCCTTGATCGGGTCGACCGAACAGCTCATCGAGCAACTGCTCGCCCGCCGCGAGCAGTACGGGTTCAGCTACATCATCGTCGGCCCCGAGGTGATCGACGCCTTTGCCCCGGTGGTCGCCGCCCTCGCCGGGACCTGACGATGCCCGCGCGCGGCTCGTTCAGCGAGCGCTCCACGGGTGCCGACGCGGAGGGCCCGCGCGTCGGTCTCCTCGGCTCGCACCTCGCGCCGTTCGCCGCTGCCTGCGACCTCGTCGGCTGGCGCCCCGCAGCCCTTGCGGGCGGAGCGGTAGAGCTCGCCAACAACATCGCCGCGCCCGCCACCGAACTCGATGAGGCGATCGCCTCGACTGCGCTCGACATCGCGATCGTGGCCACCCCTCCCCTACAACGGGTGGCCGACGCGCTGACGCTGCTCGACCGCGGCGTACACGTGTTGCTGGTGCCCGACGTCGACCTGCCCGACGCCGCCGAGCTCGCTGCGCCGCGTGCCGGGCCGGCGATGCTGTCGCTCGCTGCGCCGTTGATCGCCGCGCCGATCACCGGCCAGTGGTTGAGCCGCGTCGGTGAAGCATCGGTGATCGAGCACCTTTCCGGTCTGGCGGGACCCGAGAACGGGCCGGCGGGTCCGCTGCGTTGGCAGCTCCTGGCGGTGTTGGTGTTGGCCGCGCGCGCTGCCGGGTGGGGCCAGCCGAGCCACCTTCACCTCGACGGCACCGACGTGCGCATGCGCTTCGACGCCGTAGGCCGCACGGCGCGGGCCGCATCAGCCGCATCGCCGCACACCGCGTCGTTCACGATTCAGGCCGCGGGCCCCGCGGACGCGCTGGTGCTCGATGCAATTCCCGACACGCAGGTGGAGCACAACGGAACCGTCGTCGCCGCGGCCAGCGCCAACGAACACCCGGCGGTGCGTTTCGGCACCGCGCCGCTGCTGCGTCGCTTCGTCGCCGACCTGCACACCGGTCGCCCACTGCTCGACGGCGCCTTCCTCGCCCGCCTGACGCTCCTGTAACGGTGGTGTCTCTGACACCACCGTTACAGGTCGCGGGCTTTCTCGACCACGAGCACGCCACCCTCGCTCACCGTGAACCGTTCACGATCGGCGTCGAGGTCGAGCCCCAGTCGGCCCCAGTCGGGCACCACCACGTTCTTGTCGACGATGCAACGATGGAGGCGGGCGCCGGCGCCGATGCGCACGTCGGGGAAGATGATCGACTCGGTGACGTGGGCATCGTGGTCGACATAGGTCCCCGGCCCCACGATCGATCGCTCGACATGCGCGCCCGACACGATCGACCCCTGGCACAGCAGGCTGCCGTCGACAAAGGCCGGCTCGCCGCCGCGCCCGCGTGACACCTTGGCTGGCGGCAGCGCCCGGCGGCCGGTGTACACGGGCCACTGCTGGTTGTAGAGGTTGAATGCGGGGACCGGCGCGATCAGATCCATGTTCGCCTGAAAGAACGAGTCGATCGTGCCGACGTCGCGCCAGTAGCCGTTCTCCAGATCCTCTTGCCCGGGGACGACGTTCGTCGAGAAGTCGTACACCTTGGCCACACCCGACTCGGTGAGCGCGGGGATCACGTGGCTACCGATGTCGGTGTACTGGTTCTCGCGCGGGGTCACCACGTTGATCAGCGTCTCGGTGTCGAACACGTAGTTGCCCATGCTCGCCAGGCAGCGGCTGTCGTCGCCGGGCATCGTCGGTGGGTCGGGCACCTTCTCGTGGAACTTGAGGATCGTGCCATCGTCGGCCACCTCGATCACGCCGAACTCGGTGGCCTCGGCCTTCGGTACGGGAATCGCCGCAACGGTCACGCCGGCACCGCTCTCGACGTGCGCATCGACCATCTGGCGCGGGTCCATCCGATAGATGTGATCGGCGCCGAACACGCACACGACGTCGGGCGACTCGTCGTAGATCAGGTTGAGGTTCTGGTAGATCGCATCGGCACTGCCTTGGAACCAGTACGGCCCCCGTCGCATCTGTGCCGGTACTGGCGTGACGTACTGGTCGAGCATTGCCGAGAAGTTCCACGTCTGCGAGATGTGCCGGTCGAGACTGTGGCTCTTGTACTGCGTGAGCACCACGATCTTCAGGTAGCCCGCATTGGCGAAGTTCGACAGTGCGAAGTCGATCAGGCGGTAGGTCCCGGCGAAGGGGACGGCGGGCTTGGCACGATCGTTGGTCAGCGGCGCGAGGCGCTTGCCCTCGCCGCCGGCGAGCACGATGACGAACACGTTGGGCTCAACAACCATCGCCGCCAACCGTACACACGGTGGCGTGGGCCCCGCTGCTGATCAGGCAACGAGTGATGTGTACATCGCGCGGTAGTGCTCGGCGGGCGATTTCCACGACCAGTCGATCGCCATCCCGCGCCGTTGTAGAGCGGCACGGCGGCGCGGATCGCGGATCCGCCGCGCCGCCCGGAACAATGCGGCGAGCACGTCCTCGCTGCGGGCCTGTCGGGCGACGAAGCCGAGCCCACGGCGGGTGTCCTCGTCGGCGTCGGGGACCGTGTCGACCAGTCCGCCAACCGCGGTCACAACCGGGATCGTTCCGTAGCGCATCGCCTGCATCTGGGTGAGCCCGCACGGCTCGAAGCGGCTCGGCATCAAGTACAGATCGCTGCCCGCGAACATCAGGTGTGACAACGCCTCGTCGTAGCCGTCGACGAACGCGAAGTGGTCGCCGTGCTCCTCGGCCAGTCGGGTCAAGCGTGCGGCGAGCTCGGCGTCACCCGACCCGAGCACACCGACACGCATCGGAATCTGGCCGAGCAGCGGCACGAGCGGCTCGATGAGATCGATCCCCTTCTGTTCGGTCAATCGAGTGACGATCGCCGCAACGGGCACTTGGTCGTGGACGAACTCGAGGCGGTCGAGCAGCGCCGACCGGTTCCGAGTGCGCCGTTCGAGAGTGCGGCGGTCGAACTGCGCGGGAATCAAGTCGTCGTGCCTCGGATCCCACACCCCGGTGTCGATCCCGTTCAAGATGCCCGTCACCGCCTCCCATCGTTGGCGCAACGGCGCGTCGAGCCCGAAGCCACCCTCGGGTGTCATGATCTCGTGCGCGTAGTTCGGCGATACCGCCACAATGCGGTCGGCCAGGGCGATCGCCCCCGACAGTGGATTGGTCGCACCCCACCACTCGTAGTGCTCGGCCCGCGGCCCGATCCGGTCGAGCCAGCGGACATCGGTGGTGCCTTGGTACGCCAAGTTGTGGATCGACAGCACCGTCGGTTGGCCCTCGTCGAGCGCGGCCAGCACCGGCCCGGTGTGCCAGTCGTTGAGGTGCACCACGTCGGGCGGGTCGGCCTCGATCCACGACGCAACCGACCTGGCGAACCGAAAGAAGCGCTCGGCGTTGTCCGGCCAGCCTTCGCCACTCGGCTGCAGGTACGGATGGCTGCGCGCCAGGCCGTCGGCGCGCAGCAGGTGCAACGGACCGACTTCCGCGTGGATCCCACGACGCATCTGCGCAGGTCCGACCCACGCTGGGACCACCAGTTCGTCGACCTGCTCGTCGTCGAGCTCGATCCCGCCGTAGTCGGGCATCACCACGTCGACCTCGACCTCGAGCGAACGCAGTTCCTTCACCAGTCCGGCCGCCGCTTGGGCGAGCCCGCCGACGGCAGCCACCGGGGCCAATTCAGCGGTGACGAAGGCGACGCGCATCCACCCATTCTGGCTGGTTCGTGCGCCGTCGGCCTCGGCTACGGGTTCCGCTTGCCCGGGGCCGCCGGCTGCGCTTGACTGACCGCGATGTCTCCGGTTTCGGACCACGTCGGCAACGTCTCGACTCCCCCTTCGGCTGCGCACGAAGACCCGCTGCGCGCCGACATCAGACTGCTCGGCGCAATGCTCGGCAACGCGTTACGCGCCTCTGACGGCGACGAGATGTTCGATCTCGTCGAGCAGGTACGGCGTGTCGCCGTTACAGCGCGGCGCAACGGCGGCAGCAGCGCGGCCGCGCTACACGATCTGCTCGCCGAGCGCCCGTTGCGCGAGCAGATCGTGGTGGTGCGCGCCTTCGGCTGGCTGTCATTGCTGGCCAACACCGCCGAGGATGTCCACGTTGAACGCCGTCGCCGACATCACCGCAGCGTCGGCAGCGAGCCACAACCCGGCAGCATCGATGCGTCGTTCGCCCGCCTCGCAGCGACCGGCGTCGGCGCCACCCGGATGGCCGATGTGATCGATCGGCTGCAGGTGTCGCCGGTGATCACGGCGCACCCGACCGAGGTGCGCCGCAAGACCGTGCTGAATGCGGTGCGCAAGGTCTCCGAGCTGCTCGAGGAACGCGAACAGACCAGCGAGGCCGATCGGCCGGCGCTCGACGCACGCATCGAAGTCGGCGTGGTCACGTTGTGGCAAACCGCACTCGTGCGGCTGAGCAAGCTGCGCGTCCGCGACGAGATCAACGAGGCGCTGGGCTACTACGACGCCAGCTTGTTCGAGGTGATTCCGACGATCATCGCCGACCTGGAACGGCGCCTCGCCGAACGACTCAGCGACGCATCCGACGAGCAGGCCGACTCGGCGTCGAGCGGCACCCACCACAGCCTCGACCACGCGATCACCATGGGTTCGTGGATCGGCGGCGACCGCGACGGCAACCCGTTCGTGACGGCCGAGGTGGTGCGCTTCGCCACGCGCCGCCATCGCGAGGTTGCGCTCGGTCATCACCTTCGTGAACTTCACCGGCTGAGTCGCGAGTTGTCGATGACCGAGCGCGTCATCAAGCCGACCGCCAAGCTGCACGCCCTCGCCGACAGAGCCAACGACGACTCGCCGTTCCGTGCCGACGAGCCGTACCGCCGTGCGCTGCGCGGCATGCATGCCCGATTGCACGCGTTCGCCACGGAGGTGCTCGATGGCGACGCTCCCGGCCCACCCCCACACGCCGTGCAACCGACCTACACGTCGCTCGACGAGCTGGCCGATGAGCTGAAAGTGGTCGCCGAGTCGTTGCGCGGCCATGGCGCCGGACCGCTCGCCGACTCCGAAGTCGAACCGCTTCGACGGGCCGTCACCATCTTTGGTGCTCACCTGTGCGGCCTCGACCTACGGCAGAACTCCGCGGTACACGAGCAGGTGATGGATCAGCTGCTGCGCGCCGCAGGCGTGTGTCCCGACTACGCCGACCGCAGCGAAGCCGAACGTGTCGACCTGCTCGTGGCCGAGTTGGCGTCGCCGCGCTCGCTGGAGGTCATCGACGGCGACTACGACGAGCAGACCCGCGTCGAGCTGGCGATCCTCCACGAGGCCGCCGAGGCCCACCGTGCTGCGGGACGTCGTGCGGTGCCGCACTACGTGATCTCGATGGCCAACTCGGTGAGCGATGTCCTCGAGGTGGCCGTGCTGCTGAAGGAGGTCGGGCTCGTCAGGCCTGCAACCGGCGAGTCCACGGCCACGTCGCAGGTCGACATCGTTCCGCTGTTCGAGACGATCGACGACCTCGCGGCAGCCGCCGACACCCTCGATGCCCTGCTCTCGACCCCGGCGTATCGGCAGATGGTCGCCTCGCGCGGTGATCGCCAAGAGGTGATGATCGGCTACTCCGACTCGAACAAGGACGGGGGTTACCTCGCCTCGCAGTGGAATCTCTACCGCGCCCAACGGGCGCTGGTGGAGACCGCCCACGAGCACGACATCCGGCTGCGCCTGTTCCATGGCCGCGGCGGCACCGTCGGTCGTGGCGGTGGACCTGCCTATCAGGCCATACTGGCGCAACCCGCCGGATCGGTCGACGGCTCGATTCGACTCACCGAGCAGGGAGAGATCGTCGCCGCCAAGTACGCCAACCCAGCGCTGAGTCGGCGCAATCTCGAAACGTTGGTGGCCGCAACGATCGAGGCCTCGTTGCTCGACGCGTCGCAGCTCGGCGACGACGACCCGGGCGCCGCCGCGCCGATGACCGCCATCGCCGATCGCGCCCTCACCGAGTACCGCGAGCTCGTGTACGGCGACGACCGATTCGTCGAGTTCTTCCGCTCGGTTACACCCACCGCCGAGATCTCGTCGCTGAACATCGGTAGCCGTCCGGCGTCGCGCAAGAAGTCGAACGCGATCGAAGACCTGCGAGCGATTCCCTGGGTGTTCGGCTGGGCCCAGTGCCGGTTGATGATCCCCGCCTGGTACGGCGCAGGTACGGCGTTCGAGTGGTTCGCCGACGCCGAACGCGGCGGAGCCGAGTTGCTGAGCGAGATGTACCGCAACTGGTCGTTCTTCCGCTCGGTGCTGAACAACATGGGCATGGTGCTGGCCAAGAGCGACGTGGAGATCGGCCGCCGTTACGCCGACGTGCTGGTGCACGACGACGAGCTCCGGGCGCGGACCTTTCAACGCATCGCCGAGGAGCATGCGCGCACCCTCGAGTGGCACCGCCGGATCACGGGCCTCGACGAACCGATCGCCGACAACCCACTGCTCGCTCGATCGCTGCGTAACCGGTACCCGTACCTCGACCCCCTGCACACCCTGCAGGTCGATCTGTTGGCCCGGTTCCGCAGCGGCGACGACGATCCGCTCGTGGGCCGTGGCCTCGAGTTGACGATGAACGCGATCGCCACTGGCCTGCGTAACTCGGGTTGACCGTCACCTACGATCCGGACGTGGGACTGTCACGACGGGCACAGATCATTCGCAACTCGATGGGCGCCGCGTTGATCTCCGACGACGACGTACCGATCGAGCAACGACGAGAACGCATGGACCGCCTGGGCACGTTCCCGCGACCGCGTCGGATGAGCTACGAGGAACGCACGCTTCCCGGACCGGCTGGCCCGATTCCTGCCGTCGTGGCCACCCCGGCCAACGAGCCGCCAGAACGGGACATCCTGTACCTCCACGGTGGTGGCTATGTGCTCGGATCGCCGCGCAGCCACACCGGGCTCGCCGCTCGGCTCGCTCGCCGAGCTGCGGCGCGTATCACGGTGATCGACTACCGGCTGGCCCCCGAACACCCCTATCCCGCAGCGATCGACGATTGTGTCGCCGCCTACCGGGCGCTGCTCGACGACGGCGTCGAGCCCGGCCGGCTGGTCGTCGCTGGCGACTCCGCCGGCGGCGGCGCTGCGCTGTGCACCTTGATTCGCTTGCGCGACTCGGGTGATCCGCTCCCGGCCGGCGCCTACCTGTTGTCACCGTGGACCGACCTCAGCGCATCGGGCGAGACCGTCGCCACCAAGGCCGACATCGACCCGATGCTGCGCGCCGACATGATCCAGGAGATGGCCCGGCTGTACACCGGCGAGGTGGCCCTCGACGACCCCGGCGTGTCACCGCTCTTCGCCGACCTCACCGGGCTCCCTCCGATGCTGATCCAAACCGGCGACGACGAGGTGCTGCTGTCGGACTCGACACGCCTCGCCGACCGGGCCCACGATGCCGGCGTCGATGCCCGCCTCGACGTGCGGGCCGGCATGTGGCACGTGTACCAGGCCCTGGCGGGTCTGATGCCCGAAGCCGACGAAGCGCTGGTGCGCGCCGCAGTGTTCATCCGCCAGGTCGCTCCGGCGGTCGATCCGGTGTCGGTGTAGCCCGCACCGCCCCTGTTCCGATGACGATCACCCATCCGCGACTCGGCTGCTACCTGATGGCCGGCGGGGCACAGGATCCGCGGGTGCTCCTCGACGAGGTGCGCGACGCCGACCGCCTCGGCTTGTCGACCGCATTCATCTCCGAACGGTTCAACGTCAAGGAAGCGGCGTCGCTGACCGGCGCGGCGGTCGCCGCCTCGTCGCAGGTCACCATCGCCACGGCGGCCACCAACCACAACACGCGTCACCCGATCGTCACCGCGTCGTGGGCACTCACGTTGCAGAAGCTGAGCGCTGGCCGCTTCATGCTCGGCCTCGGCCGGGGGATTCCGGTGCTCTTCGACGCATTCGGGATCCCGGCGATCACCACCGCGCAGCTCGACGACATCGCCCATCTCATGCGACGCCTGTGGCGGGGTGAGGTGGTGATCGGCCACGACGGACCGGCGGGCTCGTGGCCGGTGCTGGCGCTCGATCCCGAGATTCGCGAAGAGATTCCGCTCGCCCTGGTCGCCTTCGGCCCGAACTCGCTCGAGCTGGGCGGGCGGGTGTTCGACCACGTGATCCTGCACACCTTCTTCACCGACGAAACGCTGCAGCGTTGCGTGCGCACGGTGAAGGATGCAGCCGAGCGAGCGGGTCGCGATCCAGACGACGTGGTCGTGTGGTCGTGTTACGCGACGATCGGCGATCATCTTCCCGACGACGTTCGGTTGCAGCGCACCGTCGGACGACTGGCGTCGTACCTGCAGGGCTACGGCGACCTTCTGGTGGCGACCAACGACTGGGACCCGGCCGTGCTCGCCCGATTCCGCGCCGACGAGTGGGTGGCCGGGTATCGCCGCGCCATCGACACACACGCCACCACCGCCGAGCTCGAACACGTCGCCACCCTGTTGCCCGACGAATGGCTGGCGCCCGCCGCGACCGGGTCGGCCGCACAGTGCGCCGCAGCGGTCACCCGCCAGATGACGCTCGGCGCCGACCGGGTGATCATGCACGGCGCATCCCCAGTCGAGCTCGAACCGATCCTCGACCACCTCGGCTGAAGCCCGCCGGAAGCTCTCCTGGTCTCGCTTGAATCCAGGCACAGCGGTCGCGAGCGGCGTCCAGCGCCATTCAGACCTCAAGGACCGGTCAAGCCATGCCGAAGATGTCACGGAGCGTGAACATCCGCCATGGCCAACTCGAACTTCTCGTTTGATCCGCTGCCCAGCTTCGACCGGGCCGACACCGCTGGGCAGCGCGTGGTGTTGGCGCCCGGACTGCTCCGTTCTGCGGTCGATCGCGACCTGCAACGCCAGCGCCCACGGCCACGCTGCGGCATCGTCGCCCCGGACGAGTTCGCCGAGGCCTTGGCCGCGGCGGCGTGGCGAGCCGGGAGTCGAGGTGCTGCCTGCCGAGGTGCTCCAAGCAACCGATATCGGTGAAGGGGGCTGGCGCACGGCCACCTCGTTCGGACTGCCCGACAAGCCCGACGAGCTCAACGATCCGCAGTGGAAGGTCACGCCCGACGCAACCTCGCTCGTGGTCGAGTGGAACAACCCCGATGGGGCGCGGTGGTTCGACGTCCGCCTCGAGGGCCACGGAGAGCGGCAACGGATACGGCGCCTGGCGCCCGCGCCAGGTGACAGGACTGCGGTCCGTTTCGAGGGCCTGGTTCCCCAGACGCGTTATCTCGTCCACGTGGCCGCGAAGAGCCGAGGGGGTCGCACCGCCCCGGCCGCGGTCGTCGCCGTGACACTGGAAGGCCGCTACCCAGTGCCAGTGCGGCCTCAGCAGGGTGTCGACGCCAGCGTGACGGTCGACCGTTGGTTCATGGGTGGCTGGACCCTGTCGTCGATTCCCGACGGAACTCCGGCCGACGAAATCGGCACGCTCACGTGGGGGATGGAGAGCGACCCGGAAGAGCCCGCGAACAGCGCAACCCGACTTCGCGCCTTGGTCACGCCGTCCGTGGACGGCGAGTACCGGTTCCACCTGTCGAGTGACGACGATGGCCGCTTGCTGTTCAGCAGGAACGGGCGAGCCGACCGAGCGCGCCCGATCGCCTCGGTGGCGGGCTGGACCGAGCAGTACCAGTGGGACCGTTTCGTCAGCCAGGAGAGCCGAACCTTCCGACTGCGCGCGGGCCGGTCGTACTACATCGAGGCGATTGCCGTGCACGCTGGTGGACTCAGCCATCTCGAGGTGGGGTGGAGCATCAACGGCGGCGACGTCCACGTGATCCCGGCGGCCAACTTGCAACCGACCGATCTCGGACGGGGCGGGTGGCGTCAGGACGCGACTGCGATCCCCCGCCGCCCGGCACGCATCTCGGCCATCGCCGCAGCCGCGACCGACACCGGAGTCGAGGTCATGTGGGACGCTCCGCCGACGTCGAAACGCCATGGAGCGGCGGACATGTACGAGATCACGGTCACCCGACGAGGTGAGCGCGTGGGCGACACGATCTGGGTCGAAGCGACGGGCACCGGCGTGGAGCAGGCGTCCATCCCGGCACTCGATTCCGACACTCGCTACCGAGTACGCGTCCGGCCATGGAACGCCGGCGGCCAGGGCCGCGACCGCGGCGCCACGGTGCGCACGATGGCCCTCCCGCAGTAGCCAGCCGGGCGACCTCACGCGCATCGACGGATCGTCGATCGCCACCGACAACCCTGCCGATTCCTTGACTCGGGACGCAGGTGAGGGCGCCGATACATCAAGCATGAAACAGTCGGATCGGGGATTCACGCTGGTGGAACTGCTGATCGTGATCGTGGTACTCGGCGTGCTGTCGTCGGTGAGTGTGTTCGCCGTGCGCGGCATCACGAGCCGTGGCGAAGCAGAGGGCTGCACTGCCGACCTCGACGTCTTGGTGAAAGCCCAGGAGTCGCACGCCGTCTTGTTCGGTACCTACGCCGACTCGCCGACCCTGGTCGCCGCCGGGCTGCTGGGCAGTGAGTCGCAGCGTTATGACGTGGCCGGCGATGCCGATGGCTACACCCTGACCCCATCGACCAACTCGCCGTGCACCGATACCGCCGGCTCCTCCACCGCCGCTCCCCCACCACCCGGTCCAGCGCCAACTGCCGGGCCCTCGCGCGCCGCTGCCACGAGTCCGGCAGCGGGCACGAGCCACGGCGGCATCCCGTCGTGGCATTGGTGGGCCGACATCGAAACCGACCCCAGCCGGCCACCGAACGAGATCGTCGTGTTCGGCCGCGATGAGGCGGCCGGCCAGTTCATCGCCATGGTCGCCGCCGATCCGGCGACCACTCGGCGGGTGACCTTGATCGATCTCGACGGAGTGTCGAACAGAGCCGACGTCGACGAAGCGATCTACCAAGCTCGCGGCAGCGGAACGACCACCTGGGTGGTCTACACCGGAGACGACACCACCCCCCTCAGCGGCCCGACCGAATCGGTTGGCGCCTACCTCGAATCTGTACACGACCAAGCGAGCGGTTTCCCGCGCCCGCCTCATCTCAGTGACAACTATGTCGCCATGGCTCCGGGCGACAGCCTGCTCGCTCTGGTCCAGTCGATCGGCTGAGCCGGCGGCGAGTCGCCGACGAGCTACGTGTTTCCGGTGCTGAGCGAGGCGGCGAAGTCGCGCAATCGAGCGACTGCGTCGGCGGGGAGTTCGGTTCGCCGCGTGGCCAGCGTCGACTTGATGCGCTCGTAGGTCTCGGCTTCCATGCCGCAGTGTCGGCACACGTCGAGATGTGCGGCGATGCGCGCTGCGGTCACGTCGTCGATCTCGCCGTCGAGGTACTGCTGCAGCACAGCCCCGGCCTGATGACAGGTCATCGGGCGGTCGGCGGCAGGTTGCCACAGCCGAGAGAACCATCCGGTCGGCATCAGCTACGACCTCCGCCGAACCCCGCCTCGACCAGACGGTCGCGAATTCGCCGACGCGCACGATGCAACCGACTCATGACCGTGCCCACTGGAACGTCGAGCACATCAGCGGCCTCGGCGTACGAGAGCCCGTCGATGTCAACGAGTTCGATGATCGTTCGAAACGGTTCGTCGAGCTCGTCGAGTGTTTCCAGAATGCGACCGTCGATCTGCTGCTCGATGATGTCATCGGTGCGCTCCTCGGCGGGCTGCTCCGGCGCGTTGTCCGGATCGCGCAGCAACTCGGGGCGACGGCGACGCGCCGAATTGATGTGCGTGTTGCGCATGATCGTCAGCAGCCATGCCCTGGGGTACTGGCCGTCGAAACGATCGATCGCCCGGTACGCCCTCACCAACGTGTCCTGCACCAAGTCCTCGGCGTCGGCGGCGTTGCGCGTCAACGATCGAGCCACACGCAGCATCACTTCCAACTCGGGCACCACGTACTGCTGGAACGCGGCGTCGGAGGTCTGCTGGTCGGTCACCAACGCCCGACCCTAGGCGCGGCACCACAGCGCGCACTGGACGGCGAGCGGCGTCGGGGCGGAACAGCATCGGGGCGCTTCGTTCGTGCTCAGCCGCCGTGCAGCGAGTTGCCCGGCTCGGCGAAGATGATCGCGAGGACGACCACAGAGATGACGATTGCGCCGACGACGATCCACTGGAGGTTCACCGAACGTGCGGTGGGACCGTCCGGCCCAGTGCGCTGCGACTTGGTGGGTGTCCCCTTCGGGTCGGTTGCGCCGCGCGCTGCGGCACGTTGGCGAGCCTTGGAGCGTGATGAGGCCATGAACGAGGAACCTCCCACTCTTGGCGCTCATTCCCCAAACCGTGAGAATTCATGGTGAGCGACCGGCGCTCGACGCGCAGCGGCAGTCCGAGCAACCGCGGATGTCGTGGGTATGGGCGCTAGTCGGCCACCCAGCGCAGCGCGTGTGAGAGTTCGTCGGTACCGAACGTGCGAACGTGCCCACGCAGCGTCCACTTCAACACCTCGATCCCCGTCCTGATGAAGCGATCGTCGGTAACCACGGCGCCGCGGTGAAAGTGCGTGTGACGTATCTCGTCGGTGAGATCGCCCCAAGCTCCTTCGCCAAATCCGGTGAAGTCGGTTCCGAGCTCCAACACGAGGCGTAAGTTGCCGTGCCCGCCCTCGAGCTCGGCAACACGCGGCTCGACCACTGCGAGATAGTCGTCGATGGTGAACTGGCCGACTGCGCGCATCGCGACCACACCGTCGGGGGCATCGGCGATCGGTTCGAGCACCGGCGCAGCGTAGACCGCCTGCGTGCGGGCGACCGGGTCAGTCGTCCGAGCCGCTCGCCGACACGACGGTGACCGGCACATCGACCTTGCGACTGAGTCGACTGGGCAGGTCGAGGCGCAGCCAACGCGAGAGACTTCGTTCCAGCGTCGACACGATGATCTCGTCGGCGGGATGTCGAGCGATCGACTCGAGCACCGCATCGACGTCGTCGGCGGGACCAACTTCGCCGGTGGCCACCGCGCCGAGCCGCTCGAGCCATTCGATGCCGAACGCCACGCGCTGCGCGGCCTGCACGCGCACGCTCGGAGCCATCGACGTGTCGTGCGGCACGCCCTCGTCGTCGAACCCGGGAACCACCATGGTGGCCAGGTGGGGGTCGTGGTCACCACCCTTGATGGGCACGACGAGATGGAACTCGCACTCGTCAGCCGCCATCCGCTCGGCGACCGCCTGCTCGAGCGCTGCACCGCCGATGGTTTGGTGGGCCACGATCAAGACGTTGCGCATTGCGACCTCCGTTGCGAACTCGAGGAGTGGGGCGGGAGCCGACGGGTCGGCCGACCGCGTGCTCGACGCGCCCGATACTGGCTCGTTCGCTGACGACACGCAACCGGTTCGGACCGCAGTGATCTGATCGCCCCTTGTACGGTCGCGGCCATGACCAGCATCGGCGAGCACACCGTGACGGCGAACGGCTTGGAGATCGCCCTGCTCGAATGCGGCGACGGACCACTGGCCGTCTGCGCCCACGGGTTCCCTGACTCGGCGCACACCTGGCGCCATCTCCTCCCCGCGCTCGCCGACGCCGGATTCCGAGCCGTCGCGCCGTTCACACGCGGCTACGCACCTTCGCACATCCCCCCGGACGGCGCCTATCAGCTGGGGGCTCAGGCAGCCGACCTCAACGCGCTCCACGACGTACTCGATGGCGACGGCGACGCGGTGTTGATCGGTCACGACATCGGCGCAGGAGTGGCCAACTGTGCTGCGGCGAGTGCGCCCGAGCGGTGGTCGCGGGTCGTCACGATGGCGGTGCCGCCCGGGCCCGCGTTCGTCACGGCGCTCACGAGCGACCTCGCCCAGTTGAAGCGCAGTTGGTACATGTTCTTCTTCCAGCAGCCGCTCGCCGACATGGTGGTCGCCGCCGACGACCTGGCGTTCATCGACATGTTGTGGGCCGACTGGTCGCCTGGCTTCGCTGCTCCTGACGACGTCGCCGCAGCCAAGCGCGCCCTCCACGATGGTGGCAATCTCGCGGCCGCGCTCGGCTTCTACCGGGCCGCCTTCGGTGAGGGTCCGCGCCTCGCCGAGTACGACGCCATCGAGGCGCCGGCCACCGAGCCGTTGACGCAGCCGACGTTGCATCTCCACGGGGCAACCGACGGGTGCATCGGCGCCGACGTGGCCGAGCTGGCACGAACGCTCAGCCCGTGGATGCACATCGACATCGTCGACGGCGTCGGGCACTTCCTGCACCTCGAGGCGCCCGAGATCGTCAACGCTCGGATCCTCGACTTCCTGACCTGACAGGCACCCGGACGACGCGCTCGATCTGGTGCTTGTCGTGCATGCTCGCTACTCGCAAGAACGCTCAGCGAGCCTGCGCCGTCACACAGGTGAGCTCGTTCACCAGGCGGTACGAGCCATCGCTGGCGCGATACCGCTCCAGCACGGCCAACAACGTCGCCCGCAGCTGCGCCTCGCCGACGGCCCCCAGTGCAGGCACGACCAGTCCCGGCGAGCGCAGCACGCGCCAGGCATGGTCGTCGTCGACGAACTCGAGGATCGCCGGTGCAGCGAAGCGCTCGATTCGACCGAACCCGGCGCGCTCGAGCATCGACTCGACGACTCCCGGCGCACCGATGTTGGCCAGCGACACCATTTCCTCGCCGACCGCCGGTGTCGATCGTCCCAGCGCGATGAAGAAATCGCGCAGGTCGAGTCGGTCACCAGGCCCCCAGAACGTGAGCCCGATCGCACCACCCGGCCGCAGGACTCGGCGAGCTTCGGCGAGGGCGTCGTCGCATCCACCCCACACACCGTTGAACGAGGTGACCACGTCGAAGGTTGCATCGGCCCAAGGCAGGTCGAACATGTCGCCCGCGATCAGCTCCGCCGTCGGCGCGCGGCGGCTGGCGATGTCGAGCAGTGCGGCGGACGCGTCGAGCCCGGCCACCATGGCACCGAGTCGTTCCGCCCGTCCGAGGGCGTAGCCCGCGCCACACGCAACATCGCAGAGGTGCGTCGCCTCGCCCACCCCGAGGCGACCGAAGATCGCCTCGATCGCATCGCGCGCGTACGGTTCGAATCCGTAGGCCCACTCGGGTGCGGCGTGGCCCCACGCCGCACCGGCCGACTGCCACACGGGCACGTCGTCGATGAGGTTGACGGTCGGGCTGGTCGTGATGCTCGTCGTGGGAACCACCCAACCACCGCCACTGGCGGCGAGCTTGGAGAGGTTCTGGAGAGCTGCTGAAGATCGCCGACCGCAGCTGCGCCGACGACTACGGACGCCGGCGAACGGCCAAGAGCGCGCTCCCGGCCAGCAGCATCATCCCGCCGACCGCAGCGATCTGCCAGGCCGTGTTGCCGTTGCCCGTGGCCGGCAGCTGCGCGGCCATCGTGGTCGGCGGTGTCGGCGGTGCAGTCGTGGGCGGCGCCGTCGTGGTCGTCGGCTGTGGTCGATCGTCGTTGGTGATCGTGCAGGTCACCTCACCGAACGGCTCGATCTCGAATGCCGCGTCGGCACCGGGGATCGCTTCGGTGACGGACACGTCACCGTTCGGCACCTGCGTATCGATCGAGGGCGGATCCGGCTCCACCGTGACCACGCACGCCACCGTGGCGTCGTACCCATCGGGACCGGTCTCGCCGATCCGATACGGACCGATCGGTACCTCGGTGTTGATGCACGACCCATCGGCAGCGCAGTCACCGGAGGTCTGCAGCATCCCATCGCCCTCGCGGAACACCTCGGCGGTGAAGTCGTCGGGTGTCGCCGTGCCACCGTCGTCGTTCACCACGACCTTGTCGACCACCACCCGGCCGTCGAAGGGCTCGTTGACGATCCGGCAGTACACGAACAGCGCCGCGCCGATCGTCTGAAAGTCGGTCGACAACTGGAATTCGCCGACACCGTCGGGGAACCGTTCTTCGAGCACATTGCTGCGGCACCACACCGCTGTCGGCAGAAATCCCACCGGACCGGATTCACCGAGCTGGTAGCTCCCGGCGGGCAACTGCACGGTGGCGCACTCGCCGCCAAAGTCGCCGAGGTTGATGAAACCGTCGTCATCGAGGCAGAACGCCTGCTCGGGATCGTTGGCCGTCGCCGCCAGCGCACCTCCCTCCCCGTACACCTCGAGGTCGAAGTCGCTGACCGACGCGCCTTGCACCTCCTTGTCGATGAACACAGTCGGCAAGTCGATGTTGATGGAGCACTCGGCGTCGGCTCGCCCGATCGTGAACTCGGGAATTCCGTTCTCGATCATCTCCCCCTGCTGGTTTCCGCCGAAGCAGAACGCGCTGATCAACGACCCGGCAGGTACGCCATCGATGCCGATCGTGTAGGTCCCGAACTCGGCAATGCACTGCACCGACCACTGCGCCTGCAAGACGCTGGTCGGCGACTCCTCGGGATCGCTGGTGGTGGTGCACGGCGCACCAGGAAGCAGTGCATCGTCGCTGTCGTACAGCTCGACCGTGGCACCTTCCAACACTTCGAGAGCGTTCGCCCCGGTGGCCGACACCGAGACGTTGACCAGGCCGGCCAAGGTGACGTCTCCCGCGGACGAGGTACCCGCCGGAGGGGCTGCCACCAACAAGAGAACCGCCACTGTGGCGACGGCCACGCCCCATCGGCGCCGCGGCGTGGCGATCGCATCGCCGCCGAACTCAGCGCTGCCCATTGTTCCTCCCGGTGTGCATCCGTCCGCTGGGATGCCCAAGTGTGACAGATCGCGAAACACCGACGTGACACCGTCCTCTCCACGGCCCCGCCGACTAGGCGCAACGCCAGGACGGGCGGGTGTCAGGACGAGGTGAAGGTCACCGGGAGACGCGCTGGTCCGTAGATCGCGGTGGTCGACGGCTTCCACGTGACCTCACCGTCGACGGCGAGGTCGGGCATGCGTTGGGCGAGGAGCGGGAGCGCCTCTTGCAACTCGGCTCGGGCCAGTGATGCGCCTAGGCAGTAGTGGATGCCCGAGCCGAATGTGAGATGCGGCTGTTCGGCCGGCGCCTTGGTGATGTCGAAGCGCTCTGGCGCCTCGAAGGCGCCCGTATCACGATTGCCGAGCGCAAGCGACGGCATCACCATCGTCCCCTCACTGAAGCGCAGCCCGCGGTAGTCGATCGTCTCACTGGCGACGCGCCCCGTGCCGCGCACGGCGCCGTTGTACCGCATCAGCTCTTCCACGGCGCGGGGTGCGATCTCCGGTTGCTCGGCCAGCAGTCGCCACTGGCCGGGGTGCTCGGCGAACACGGCCACGGCGCAACCGAGCTGGTTGCGCGTCGTGTCGGTGCCACCGACGATCACCGCATTGACCATCATCACCAGCTCGTCGGTCGACAGCCGATCACCCTCCTCCTCGGCGGCGATGAGGTCGGTCAACAGGTCGTCGCGCGGATCGTTGCGTCGCTCGGCGATCATCGCTCGGGTGTACTCGTCGAGCTCCCGCTGTGCGGTCCGGATCACGTCGAGCTCGGAGGCGGCGGTGCCGTTGAAGATGCGCAACACGTCCTCTGCCCAACGGGAGAACAACTTCCAGTCGTCTTTCGGCGCGCCGAGGAGCTCACAGATGATCGGGATCGGGTAGGGCTCGCAGATGTCGGCCACGACCTCGGCGCGCCCCGTCGAGGCGACCTCGTCGATCAAACCGTTGACCACCTCGCGCATGAACGGCCGGAGGCGATCTGCCGAGCGGGGCGAGAACGACTTGGCCACCAAGCGGCGCAGGCGCATGTGCACGTCGCCCTCGGCCGACAGGATCGAGACTCGACCCTCGGCCTCGGCGAGGTATTCGGGATCGGTGATGCCAGCCATCTCCGCAGCCTTCGACGCCGCGCTGTGCCAGCGCTTGTCGCGCAGCACCGCAAGCACGTCGTCGTAGCGCAAGATCGCGTACCCCAGCGGGGTGCGGGCGATCCAGTGCTCGGCGGCAAGCGCCGACATCCGCCCGCGGATCTCGTCGTCGCTCATCGGTCCGTCCATGCCGATGGTCGGCAGGTCGGCATCGGCCACCGGTATCACCGAGTCGGTGCTGTCGCTTCCCGCGGCACCCCCGGCGGTGGTGATCGTGTTATCGCTCATGGCTCTCGCCCCCCTCGTGAACGAGCGTAGAGGTCGGCCCAGTCGCCCGGTCGAGCCCAACGAGGCCGTCGAGGATGAAGTCGAGCACGATCTCGAAGCTGCTTCCTGTCTCGCCATCGAGGTGTTGTTGCACGTGCGCGGCCATACGCGGTGCGTTGGCGTCGGCGAGCTGGTCTATGTACTGCTGGATGCGCTGGTCGGCGCCGTCACCGCCGAGGCCAACGTCCATCGCCTGCGCCTGGATCGTGTAGCCGAGGACGTGGTTGTTCACCGCGTGGAATCCCACGTGCGCGACCTCCTCAGACAGGTCGAGCGCCGCGAGCCGCTCGAGGAGCAGTTCCATCGCCGCGGTCCGGTGCGCACCGGGCAAGTGCCCGAGCCAGAGGTCGCTGGCCCAACGATGCCGGACCAGCACGGTGCGCATGGCCATTGCCACGGCTCGGACCCCCTGAACCGGGTCGTCGTCGACGTCGGTCGCGGCCAACGGCACGATGTCGGCGGCGACCTCGTCGACCATGGCGGTGAGCAACTCGTTCTTGTTGGCGACGTGGTTGTACAGCGACATCACCTCGAAGCCCAGTGCGGCAGCGAGCTTGCGCATGCTCAGCGCGCTGATGCCGTCGGCGTCGGCGACGTCGATGGCTGCGGCCACGATCGCGTCGCGCGAGAGCGGCGCGCGGGGTGGGCGGGCTGCGCCGCTCACGTCACGCGCAGGATTCGGAGCATTTGCGGCCATGTGGGTTGACAACGTACACCGTACGGAATAGAACGTACAGCGTACGTTGAGACGTACACCGTACGCACACTCTACGGACATCGTCAGTACCGCCCGAGACGCAGCCCCCACAGGAGCACTCATGCCCACCCACCCCACCGCCATCGACCCCGCCAACCCGCCAACGGGATCACTGCACTTCGTGCCCGAGACGATGCGTGCCGTCTGCGCCGACCGCTACGGCGACCCATCGGTGCTCGAACTCCGAAACGACGCGCCGATTCCCCAACTCGGGGAACACGACGTGCTCGTACGTGTCCACGCCTCGGCGCTCAACCCGCTCGACTGGCACTTCACCACCGGTACGCCGTACTTCATCCGCCTCGTCGCCGGACTCCGCCGACCCAAGCGGATGACCCCGGGAGCCGACCTCGCCGGCACGGTGGTGGCGGTCGGCCGCGGCGTCACAGGGTGGAAGACCGACGACGCCGTCGTCGGCGAGTCGCTCCGAGGCGGCGGCTGCGGGGAGTACGCCGCGCTCGATGCGCGCCACATCATGGCCAAGCCCGACGACCTCAGCTTCGACGACGTGGCAGCGACTCCGGCAGCGGGCCTGACCGCCATCCAAGCGCTCCGGACACATGCCGCCGTGCAGGCCGGCGATCGCGTGCTGATCAACGGCGCAGCCGGTGGAGTCGGGACCTTTGCCGTGCAGATCGCGCGGGCGATGGGTGCGGTCGTCACCGGCGTGTGCAGCACCCGCAACGTCGAGATGGTCGAACGCCTCGGTGCCGCCGATGTGGTCGACTACACCGCCGACGACATCACCCGCCGTGCCGGTGAGTTCGATGTGCTCATCGACAATGTCGGCAACCTCGGCGCATCGTCGGTCGACCTGCTCGCCGACGGCGGGCGCTACGTGATGGTCTCCGGACCGAAGGCGAATCCGTGGATCGATCCGCTCCCCACGATGCTGCGCACCCGCCTGCGCTTCGTGCGATCGGGGCGTTCGTTTCACCAGTTCACCGCCTCACCGCGGCGCAGCGACCTCACCACCCTGATCGAGTACCTGCAATCGGGCGACGTCGTCCCCCAGATCGACCGCACGATCGGCCTCGACGACGTGCCCGATGCGCTGGCCGAGATCGGACGCGGTCACGTCCCGGCGAAGATCCTCGTCCACCCGATCTGACGACGCCGCTCCACCGTCACCACTCCACCGCCGTCACTCCAACACCACCCGGGCGCACGGCGAGCATCGGCTGACGCGCGACCGACGAACGCCTGAACTGCAGATGAACGACAGGTTCTGTTTCTTGACAGAGTCCAGAATACGTGCGAAGCTCACTGCGTAGATGGCTCCCCGACCGACCCCTTCAACTGAGGCCCCTGCGACCGCCGACGACGCCACCGCGGTACTGCGCTCCCATGGCCTGAACGTCACGGCGCAACGGCTTGCGGTCCTCCGGACGATCGCCGATCAACCGCACGTCACCGCCGATGCGGTGGCCGAGTCCGTCCGCTCCGAGATCGGCACGATCTCTCGCCAAGCGGTGTACGACGCGCTCGCGGTCCTCGCCGATCGAGGCATCCTTCGACGCATCCAACCCGCTGGATCTGCCGCCCGATACGAGCGGCGCGTCGGCGACAACCACCATCACCTGGTGTGCCGCGGCTGCGGCGCGATGGTCGATGTCGACTGCGCGGTCGGCTACCGCCCGTGCCTCACCGCAGCCAACGACCACGGCTACACGATCGATGAAGCCGAAGTCGTGTACTGGGGCCACTGCCCGACTTGCCAGACCGACGCCGACCAGACGACCCCGGCGTAGCCGTTTACGACAAGAACACCGACGACAACTCTCAATTCACCAGCCACAACCCCAACCAACCCCATCCAATCAGTAAGGATCCAACGAGGAGAACATGAGCGATCAGACCGCCGCCAGCCAGTGCCCGATCATGAGCCAGCCACACCAGGCGGTGGGCCAAACGGCCAACCAGTTCTGGTGGCCCGAGCAGCTCAATCTGCGCATCCTGCGCCAGAACGACCCGGCGTCGAACCCGATGGGTGACGATTTCGACTACGCCGCAGCGTTCAGCAGCATCAACTTCGACGAGCTCGCCGCCGACGTCGACGCCGTGATGACCGACTCGCAAGAGTGGTGGCCAGCCGACTGGGGTCACTACGGCGGCCTCATGGTGCGGATGACCTGGCACGCAGCCGGCACCTACCGCATCGAAGACGGCCGTGGTGGCGGCGGCACGGGTGCCCAGCGGTTCGCCCCGCTGAACAGCTGGCCCGACAACGCCAACCTCGACAAGGCCCGGCGCCTGTTGTGGCCGGTGAAGCAGAAGTACGGCGCCAAGCTGTCGTGGGCCGACCTGTTGATCTTCGCCGGCAACCGGGCGATCGACACGATGGGCCTCAAGACGTTCGGCTTCGGTGGCGGCCGTCCCGACATCTGGGCGCCAGAAGACGACATCTACTGGGGTCCTGAGGGTGTGTGGCTGGCCGACGAGCGCTACAGCGGCGATCGCGAGCTCGCCGACCCGCTCGGTGCGGTGCAGATGGGTTTGATCTACGTCAACCCCGAAGGCCCCAACGGCAACCCCGATCCGATGGCGTCGGCCCGCGACATCCGCGAGACCTTCGCCCGCATGGCGATGAACGACGAAGAGACCGTGGCGCTCATCGCCGGCGGTCATACCTTCGGCAAGGCCCACGGTGCGGCACCCGACAGCAATGTCGGTCCCGAGCCCGAAGGCGCACCGCTCGAAGAGCAGGGACTCGGCTGGAAGAGCAGCTTCGGCTCCGGGATGGGCAACGACACCATCACCAGCGGCCTCGAGGGCGCCTGGACGACCGACCCGACCAAGTGGGACAACGGCTACTTCGACCTGCTGTTCAAGTACGAGTGGGAGCTCACCGAGAGCCCCGCGGGCGCCAAGCAGTGGACGCCGAAGGGCATCGACGATGCCGACATGATGCCGACGGCGCACGATCCGAACCAGAAGGTGGCGCCGATGATGCTCACCACCGATCTGGCGCTGATCGTCGACCCGGTGTACAAGGAGATCTCCGAGCGGTTCCACCAGAACCCCGACGAGTTCGCCGATGCGTTCGCCCGGGCATGGTTCAAGCTGCTGCATCGCGACATGGGCCCCAAGGCCCGCTACCTCGGCCCGTGGGTGCCCGACGAGGACCTGATCTGGCAGGACCCGGTGCCCGTCGTCGACCATCCGTTGATCGACGACGCCGATGTTGCCGCGCTCAAGGCGAAGATCCTCGAGACCGGCCTCACGGTCGACCAGCTCGTGTCGGCAGCGTGGGCATCGGCCTCGACGTACCGCGACACCGACAAGCGCGGCGGCGCAAACGGGGCGCGGATTCGCCTCTCGCCGCAAGCTGAATGGGACGTCAACATCGTCTCGGGCGTGAGCCGCACCATCGACACGCTGGCCGGCGTGCAGAGCGAGTTCAACGCCTCTGCGTCCGGTGGCAAGAAGGTGTCGCTGGCCGACCTCATCGTGTTGGGTGGCGCGGCAGCGATCGAGCAGGCGGCGAAGGCTGGTGGTCACGACGTGACCGTGCCGTTCACCCCCGGCCGCACCGACGCCACCGAAGAGCAGACCGATGCCGATTCGTTCGCTCCGCTCGAGCCCACCGCCGACGGCTTCCGCAACTACCTGCAGAAGGGCCACGGCCTGGCCGCCGAGCACCTGCTCATCGACAAGGCATTCATGCTGACGCTGTCGGCACCCGAGATGACCGCCCTCCTCGGCGGGCTGCGGGTGCTGGGCGCCAACGCCGGCGACAACGACCAAGGTGTGCTCACCGACCGCGTCGGCACGTTGAGCAACGACTTCTTCGTCAACCTGCTCGACATCGACACCGTGTGGTCGCCGACCTCCGACACCGAGGACACCTTCGAGGGTCGCGACCGCAACTCGGGCGACGTGCGCTGGACCGGATCACGCGTCGACCTGGTGTTCGGTTCGAACTCCGAGCTGCGGGCCCTCGCCGAGGTGTACGGCAGCAGCGACGCCGGCGACAAGTTCGTCGCCGACTTCGTGGCCGCCTGGGCCAAGGTGATGGACGTCGATCGGTTCGAGGTCGACTGACACATCACAGCTGACACATCACGACTGATCGATCACGACCGATCGATCGGGTATGAGGGTCGGGCGTAGGCGTCGAACGACGTCTACGCTCGACCCATGCCCGGATCCCCAGCACGACCACGCGCAGGCTGGTACAAGGAGATCGACGGCGGGCACCGGTACTGGGACGGCGAGCGATGGACCGACGATCGAGCGCCTGCGCAGATCCACGTCGAGCGCACCCGCGTGCCACCCGACGGAATGCGTTTCAACGCACGCGCCAAAGGCGCTGATCAAGTCGTCACGGTGACGCCGCGAGGTGTGCGCTATGCGCACCGCTACCCCAACTGGATGACGTGGACGGTGGCCATCGGAACGCTGGGTATCGCGGCGGCCGTTGCCTGGAAACGCATTCAGTTCGGCAGCGTCGAGGAGTACGTGACCGCCGATCGCATCGAGTCGGTCGACGTCGATGAACGCGGCGACCAAGCGGCGCTGATCATCACCAGCACGAGCGACCGACTCGAGTTGCTCGCCGATCGCGACAGCGTCACGGCTGCTGTGGCATTGCTGGCGACCAGCTGACGCGCCGACTTCGGACTGCGTGATCGAGGTCACGGTAGACCCCGATCAGTTGCTGCATCGTCGCGGTTGTTCCGCTCGGAACGACCGCCAGCAACAAGGGGACACACCGCCATGACCGCCAGCACCATCACACTTGGACACGCGCACGACAGCGAGTGGAGCAAGGAGCAACCCACCGCACTCCGGGGGTGGCTGATCGCCGCCGCCGGCGTTGCCGTCGCCGCCATCGGCACCGTCGCCATCGTCTCGGCGGCGCAGAACGACACTGCGTCGACCTCGACCGGGTCGGCCGTCGTCGCTGAGCAAGCGACGAGCAGCCAAGCGCTCGTGCAACAATCGATCGACGACGCCCTCGCTGCGCAGCGCGCCACCGCCGTCCAGCCCAGCAGCCAAGCCCTCGTGCAACAGTCGATCGACGACGCGCTTGCTGCCCACCGCGCCACCGCCGTCCAGCCCAGCAGCCAAGCCCTCGTCCAGCAGTCGATCGACGACGCCCTCGCCGCGCAGCGCAGCGTGCCAGCGCCGCCGGTTGTCACGCCGCTGCTCGCCATCCGCTGAGCAGGGACAGGCTTGCCCTCACGACGTGGGGCGGCGCGGACACGTCGTGAGGGCATCACCGCCGGCAGTCGCGCCGTAGGCTCTCGGAGCTGCGAACCGTGAGCCTGGTTCGCGACCGATGAGCCACCATGGATCGCCGAACCTTTCTTTCATTGTGCGCCGCCCTCGGCATTGCGGGACCGTTGTCCGCGTGCGGCGGTAGCGAGACCGGTGACGACGCGGCAACCGACACCGACGCCACGCCCGACACGTCCACCGACGGGGCGGCCGACGAGCCAGCCGGTCGAGTGCTGATCGTTGGTGCCGGCGCCGCCGGCATGTCGGTCGGCCATCTCCTCGCCCAGCGCGGCGTCGAGTTCGAGATCATCGAGGCGGCGTCGACCTATGGAGGACGCATCAAGCGCTCCGACGACTTCGTCGACTTTCCGATCCCGCTCGGCGGCGAGTGGCTCCACGAAGCCGAATCCGAGCTGGCGACGATCGTCAACGATCCGAGTGTCGAAGTCACCACCGAGATGCGGGCCTACGAGCAGACGGAACCGGCTGGCTACTACGACGGTCAACTCCTCATGGGTGAGCTGGGCGACGAGCTCGATCTGAAGTTCGTGGGCGGGACCTGGCTCGACTTCTTCGACGAGTACATCGTGCCGAGCGTTGCCGATCACATGACGTTCGACACCGAGATCGTCAGCGTCGCCCATGGGGGCGACATGGTCGAGCTCACCGCAGCCGACGGCGCCACGTTCACCGGTGATCACGTCGTGGTCACCGTGCCGCTAACGGCCTTGAAGAATCGCCGTATCTCCTTCGATCCCCCGCTACCGGAGGCCAAGCTCGAAGCGATCGACAGCGCCACCGTGTGGGGCGGGATCAAGGTGTTCGTCGAGTTCGCCGAAGCGTTCTACCCCACCGCATTGTCATTTCCCGACAGCGCCACCGCCGACGGACAACGCCTGTACTACGACGCGGCGTACGGCCAGGACACCAGCGCCAACGTGCTCGGACTCTTCGCGGTGGGTGCGCAGGCCGAGCGGTATCAGGCTGCCGACGGCGACGAACTCCGCGATCTCATCCTCGCCGAACTCGACGAGATCTTCGGCGGCGCAGCCTCCGACCACTATCTCCAACACATCGCGCAGAACTGGAGCGAGGAACCCTTCATCGAACAGGCCTACCTAGCCGACGAAGCCGACTGGACGATCCCACCGGTGTTGTGGGAGCCGGTTGGTGAACGCCTGTATTTCGCCGGCGACGCCTACACCACGCACGACGACTGGAGCGCCGTCGACGACGCTGCCCGGTCGGCGCGCGACACGGTCGAGCGAATGCTCGGCGGCTGATCCACAGTACGGTCGCCACGATGAGCGACCGCCTTGCCGGACGACGGATCCTGGTCACGAGCTGCGCCAGCTACATGGGCCCGGCGATCACGGAGCTGTTCCGAGCAGAGGGCGCCGAGGTCGTCGCCAACGACAGTGCACTCCTCGACCCCAACGAACCGGCCGATCTCGTCGGTCGTTGCGGCACCCTCGACGCGATCATCGCCAATCTCGACCTCCCGGCCTACGGCGCAAAGGTCGCCGACATCGACGACGAACAGTGGGTCGCCGGGTTCGATGCGATGGTCCATCCGTTGATGCGCCTCGTACGCGCTGCCGCCCCTGCCATGGTCGTAGCCGGCGTGGCGGTGGTCAGGCGGCTTGCGGCACCGCGGCACCGTCCAGCGAGACGAGCTCGGTGCGCCGAGCACCGGCGAGGTCACCCGACCAGGTTGCCGTGTTGGCGCGGACGTCGACCTCGACGCACGACGGAGCCTGCCCAGTTTGACGTCCGGGGTTGACGATCGAGGTGCTCCCGAGCCGATCGATCCATGACCCTTGCCGAGTGAATGGGGCCTCGTGGATGTGGCCGGTCGCCACCATCCATGGCTGAAACTCGCCGACCAGTTCCGCGAGGACCTGATCGCCGCAGTCGTTGCTGCCGTCCCACGCCGTCGCAGTACCGGCGGGAGGTGCGTGGTGGAGCCACAGCCACTTGCGCGCGCCGACGAGACGGGCGTGACCGGCAATCTGTTCGCGGAGCCGCTGCTCGCCGTTGGCGCCGTCCCACCAAGGGCACGCGCTGACGGCAAGGTCCTCGGTCAGTAGGAGGTCGCCATCGCCACACACGTTCGGGGCGAGGTGCTGGGTCCACTGCACGAACCGTTCGCCGTCATCATCGGTGGCATCGAGGTCGTGGTTGCCAGAGCACGCGGCGACGCGCACTCGGTCGGCGAGATCGTTGACGAATCCGCTGGTGATCGCCTCGCGCGCCGCCCCGGGAAGACGCAGCGACGCGTCGTCGAAGTCGCCCGGCAGGGCGACGAGGTCGAAGCGCGGACCGTGCTGCTTGACCCAATCGAGGTGCGGAGCGTGACCGTGAAGGTCGCCAACGATCAGGATCGATTCGATCGAGCTGTCGGCGGTGGGCGGGTTCGTCGTGCGGTGTGCTGCCATGTCGCTCACCAGCGTGAGCCCGACCGCCCGAGCGCTGCCTGCACAAAACCCAAACGTTGTCGGTACCCAACGTTGCCGGCGGGCTCCCGCAAACGTCTGCGGAGACCGAGAACAGCGGGCTTTCGACGATCTTTCGCCGCTCGACCGCCGCTCCTCACCCGCCGTGTCGACGATCGTCGTCATGACCGAGCAGCACACGCAGCCCGCCCACGACACGTCGAACGTCGAGCGCCCTGACCACCGAGTCAGTCGTCGGTCGATCCTCGGCGCCGCCGGTATCAGCGTTGGCGCCATGGCGATCGGGGGCGGTGGTGCGGTCGTGGCCAATCGACGCGATCGTGGCGCGACGCGCGGCAACGGCGTCGGGCGCAACGGGCAAGGGGACGGAACCGGTCGCCCGGCCGACTCGGGCGGCGCCGACATCGATCGGTTCTCGCGCATGTTCGACGTGGAGCGCTTCGCCGAACCGAGTGAGGAGCTGACCGAGGCACTGACCGAACTCGGGCGACGGGGTGGGCCGATGGACGCCAACGATCCGCTCGAGGTGGGGCCGATCCGCCTGATCACCGAGCCTGAGCTCAGTCCCGACAATCCCGACAACCCGACGCACACGGCTGGGGTGACGTTCGTCGGACAATTCCTCGACCACGACCTCACGCGCGACGCGGGGAGCCAGCTCAACCGCCCCACGGGACTCCAGCGCAGCGTCAACCTACGCACGGCGCGACTCGACCTCGACTCGGTGTACGGCGGCGGACCGGGTGAGATGCGCGAGCTGTACGACGCGGACGATCTGTTCCGATTGCGCGTCGAGTCGGGTGGCGCCTTCGAGGACCTGCCGCGCGGCGACGACGGCCGTGCCGTGCTGGGCGACGAGCGCAACGACGAGAACCTCATGCTCAACGGGCTGCACTGCGCCTTCCTGATGGCCCACAACGAAGCGCTGACGCGCGTCCGCGCCAATGGGCTCGATGGTGTCGATGCGTTCAACGAGGCTCGCCAACAGGTTCGATGGCACTACCAGTGGTTGATCGTCAATGAGTGGCTCCCGCAGTTCGTCGGACAGGAGATGGTCGACGATGTGCGTACGGGCGGACGTCGCTTCTACACCGACGCACGCCCGCGCATTCCCGTGGAGTTCCAAACGGCCGCCTACCGATTCGGCCACTCGATGGTCCGCCCGTCGTATCGCGCCAACCTCGCCGGCGACGACGGTGAGCCCTTCTTCGGGTTCGTGTTCAGCCCCGACGACGTCGACGCCGGCGACCCCGACGACCCCGACCACTTCGTCGGCGGGCATCGGGCCGCACGCCGCTTCATCGGGTGGCAGACGTTCTTCGACTTCGGCGACGGCGAGGCCCGCCCCAACAAGCGCATCGACACCAAGCTGTCCACTCCCCTGTTCCAACTGCCGATCTTCGCGATCGGTTCGTCGCGTGGAGAGGACATCGGTCCGATCTCTCTGGCCACACGCAATCTGCTGCGGCACACCACGTGGCGCCTCCCGTCGGGGCAGCGGTTGGCGTCGCTGATGGGCGAGCCAGTGCTCGGCGCAGCGGACCTGCCGGATCTCGACGGCTTGGGCGCAGGCCTCCAGGCGAGCACGCCGCTGTGGTACTACATCTTGCGCGAGGCCGAGCTCGTCGCCGATGGACTCCACCTCGGCCCCGTCGGTGGGCGCATCGTCGCCGAGGTGTTCCTCGGGCTCCTCGAGCTCGACCCGACGTCGTACCTCCACGCCGACGACTGGCAGCCGACGTGGCCCGTCGACGACGCAACCACCGGATTCCGCACCACCGACCTGCTGCGGATGGCCGGCGTCGACCCCGAGCGCCGGGGCCAGTAGGCCCCCCGAGTCAGCTGGTCCGCAGGCGGTACCGGATGGGCAACTGTTTGTGCCCGCTGACGAACACAGCCTGGACCGTGGTCGGTGTGCCCGCCACCTCGACATGTTCCAGCTCGGGCACGAGGTGCTCGAAGAGCGACCGCATCTCCATTCGCGCCAACTGGGCCCCGAGACAGAAGTGCATGCCGAACCCGAACGCGATTTGCTTGTCGGCGTTGGCCCGCTCGACGTCGAAGCGCAGCGGATCGTCGAACAGCCGCGGGTCGAGGTTGGCGGCGGCGAAGTTGACCATCAGCCAGTCACCCTTGGCGATCGGCACGCCGGCGATCTCGGTGTCGTCGGCGGCCTCGCGCATGAAGTGCTTCACCGGACTCGAGACACGGGTCATCTCCTCGACGGCGTTGCCGATCAGGTCCGGACGCTCTTGGAGCAACTTCAGCTGTCCAGGGTTCTCGGCGAGACGGCGCATCCCTTCGGCCATCGACGCCGACGTGGTGTCGTGACCTGCCGAGGCGATGATCACGTAGTAGCTCATCGATTCCAGATCGGGCAGCGGCGCGCCGTCGATGGTCCCGTTAGCGATCAGCGATGCGAGGTCGTCGGTGGGAGTTGCCCGGCGCGCAGCGGTGAGCTCGGTGAAGTACTGGTAGAAGTCCATCAGCGCGAGCGTCGCCTCTTCGCCGGTGGGGGCGTCGCGCGCCAGGTCGGGGTCGGTCGAACCGAACATCTCTTGGGTCAGCGTGAGCATGCGCGGGTAGTCGCTCTCGGGGAGACCGAGGATCGCCAGAATCACCTGCAGCGGATAGACCATCGCAACGTCTCGGTTGAAGTCGAGTTCGCCACCGGCGGCGCGCATCTTGGCGAGCGCCTCGGCGCTCAGCTCGTCGCACCGGGCGCGCAGTCGACCGATGTTGGCCGGCTTGAACCAATCGCTGGTGAGCCGGCGGTACTTGCCGTGGTCGGGATCGTCCATGTGGACGATGGTGCGGATGTTGATGCCCGAGGCATCGCGCTGACGGATCATCTCCTCGGAGATGAGGATCGCTTCGGGCTCGGTCTTGAACAGCTGGCTCTGCCGCTCGATGTCCATCACCTCGGGGTGGCCGATGACCGCCCAGAACGGCCGGATCCCATCGACCTCGATGCGATGCACTGGTCCGGCCGCATGCAGATCGAGGATCTCGCGGCGCCAACTGTCCAGGTTCCCGTAGCGCGTCGGGTCGTGGAACACATCGGTGGTGGTCGGCGTGGTCATGGTGAACTCCCCCTCATCGCCGACCGTAGGCGCCGGACGCCGCGACCGCAGAGACGGCCTGCACACACGTCAGGGTTTACGATACACTACGGTATTGTTATTGATATCGAGGCAACGACTTCACACTGCGACAAGACTTGGAGCGCCACATGAACGAAGCGACCACACACACCGTTGGCATCATCGGCGGCGGCAACGTCGGAAGTGCACTGGCGACCGGGCTCGACCGGCTCGGACACCGGGTCCAGGTCGGCGTTCGCTCCCCGACCGACGAGCGCTACGCCGCACTGCGCACGACGGTCGAGGTGACAACCATCGAGGCTGCGGCACGCGATGCCGACGTGGTCGTGCTGGCGGTACCCGCCGCGGCCCTCGCCGACACGATCGACGCGCTCGCGCTGTCCCGCACGCAGGTAGTGATCGACGCAACAAACGCGGTGCGTACGTCGGTCCCCGACGGACACGCCTCGCTCGGTGAGTTCGTGGCTGCAACCGTGCCCACCGGTGTTGCCGTGGCCAAGGCGTTCAACACGATCGGCGCCGAGCACCTCGCAGATGGACGCACCGCAAGCGGATCCGCGTTCCTCCCCGTGGCCGGCGACGAAGCAGCACGTGCGCTCGCGGTCGAGCTCGCCGAAGGCCTTGGGTTCGACGTCGCCGATCTCGGCGGTCGCGAGTCGATCGGCCTCGTCGAGGCACACGCCGCCTTGTGGATCCACCTTGCCTTCGCCGGCGGCTGGGGTCGACAGTTCGCGTTCGTGGTCGACCGAAGCACACCCTGACGCTGCCGACCCGCGCTGCGACGAAGGCATGCTCGCCGACCCGCCGGACCTACCAGTACGTCAGGTCGACGGGCCAGCGATCGACCACTCGTCCGCTGTCGAGCGGATCGCCGTCGATCAGCCACATCTGCTCGTGTCGCGCCACGGTCGGGTCGACATGTCCGGGGTGCAGCAGCACGCGGTCGCCGACGGTCCAGTCGCCGAGTTCCTCGGGCAGCAGCGTGATGTGCTCGTCGGAGCAGAAGAAGACCTCACCGGGCCCGATCCACGTGGGGTTGCCGTGGTCCATCCCAAATGCTTTGAGACCGGCGTCGGCGATGATCCACCCCTTCGAGCTGATCGAAACCACCGTCGCCACCACCGCGAGTGCCTGTTCGAACGGAAGGTCCAACTCGGCGTACTGGGTGTCCATCAGGCAGTAGCTGCCGGCTTGGACTTCGGTGCACCAGGTGTTGGTGTCGAACGTGCCGGTCCCGCCGCCGGACACGATGTCGCCGCCGATGCGCCCGTGCGCGTCGGTCAGGGTGGCCATCGCCCGCTCGACTTTGCCGATGCGCTCGGTGCGGTCGTGGACCATCATCAAGTGGCCCTCGTAGCCCATCACTCCGCGCACCTCGAGGCCGGCGGCCCGAGCCCGATCGGCCAGCCGTGCTCCCGTGTCCACGTCGCACCCACAACGCGGCAAACCGACATCGATGTCGATGAGCACTCGCCGGATACCGCCGGCGATCGCTGCGTCGAGCACGGGGTCGGAGTCGACGGCGACGGTCACCTCTGCGTCGAGGGCGCCGAGTCGTGCGACGTCGAGCGACTCGTTGGCCAACAGCAGATCGTCGGCGAGCTCTGCCCGGGCCATCCCTTCGATCTCTCTGGGGGTGGCGGCGCAGAATGCCGTGTGCCCATCGGCGGCGAGCCGAGCGGCCAGCGCAGTCGACTTGAACGCCTTCACGTGGGGGCGCAGCTGGGTTCCGGGCCGCACCGCATCCATCGCTGCGCAGTTCCGATCGAAGACGGCAGCGTCGACGATCAATGCGGGCGTCGGCAACTCGGCGGCGATGGTTGGCTCGCCCGGATGGGTCATGCGGGCACTGTACGACGCGACCGGAGCTGCTTCGTCGTTCACGCATTGGCATCCGACGCGTTCGCGAGCTGCCACCGCCGAAGTGCATGCACGTGCCCAGATCGATCTATGGTCCCGCCCGTGAGCGGCCAGGGGACCGACCCTCGCCGACGCCGGCGGTCGGAGTTGATCGGCGCCTTCGGGACGATCGTCGAGTGGTACGACTTCAGCCTCTACGTGTACCTGGCCCCGGTGTATGCCCGAGTCTTCTTCGGTGCCGACGGCGACGACAGCAGCGGGCTGATCGCCACCTTTGCAGTGTTCGGCGTCGCCTACCTGGCGCGCCCGCTCGGGGCAGCGTTCTTCGGCAGCCTCGGCGACCGTGTCGGGCGAAAACTCAGCCTGACGGCCTCGGCCTCGATCATGGCGGCGGCGTTGTTGATCAACGGCCTGCTGCCATCCGAGGCGAGCATCGGCGTCGCGGCTGCGGTATTGCTGACGGTGACGCGCCTCGCCATGGGCTTTGCAGTGGGCGGCGAGTACTCGGGGATCCTGGTCTACCTCACCGAGATCGCCGAAGACCGGCGCCGTGGCTTCGTCGCCTCGTGGTCGCCGGCCACCGCCGGGGTCGGCAGTCTGCTCGCCGTTGCGATCAGCGCACTCGTCAGCACATCGATGAGCGAGGCCGCGCTCGACTCGTGGGGCTGGCGGATCCCGCTGTTCGTGGGCGCAGGTCTGGCGTGTGCGGTGTTGGCGCTGCGCCGTCAGCTGGGCGAAACCGACGCGTTCGCGGCGATGGCCGACGCCGAACAAACGAGCGCACGGCCACTGCGCGATGCGCTGCAGTCGGCGCGGGGTGTCGTGCTGCTGGCGTTCGCCCTCTCCGCTGTTGGGTCGCTGAGCTACTACCTCAACATCGTCTTCGTACCGACGTACCTCGGATCGTATGAGGGTGTGACGGCGTCGGCGGCGCTGCGGTGGTCGACCATCGCCACCGCGGTGATGCTCGTCGCCACGCCCGCATTCGGCCTCCTCTCCGACCGAGTCGGCCGACGAGCTGCGCTCGCCGGGGTCGGACTGGCCATCGCGATCACGACGGTGCCGCTGTACGCGCAACTCGGCGACGATGCACTCACCGCCGTCGTCGTCGCCAGCGCGCTCGCTGTCACTGCAGGCGGGTGGAGCGCCGTCGCCGCGGCGGCGATACCCGAGCAGCTGCCCGGACACATCCGGTTCAGCGGGCTGGCGCTCGGCTACAACGTGGCCACTGCGGTGTTCGGCGGCTTCACCCCGCTCGTCGCCACCGTGCTCATCGAGAGTTCGGGCAGCGCCCTGGCGCCGGCGGCCGGCTGCGCCGTGTTCGGTCTGCTCGGTGCCGGATTGGCGTGGACGATGCGCGAGACAGGCCGGCAACCCCTTGCGCCCTGACCACTCGCGCCATCACCCCTTGCGCCATGACGCCGCGCGCCATGACGCCGCGCGGCTTGACCACCCGCGCACTACGAACACAGAGCGACAGCGACACAGACGGTTGACTGACCGATCGGTCGGTCAGTACGGTTGTCAGCCGTGCGTGATCAACTGATCGACACGGCGACCGAACTGTTCGCCCGCAGGGGCATCGACGGGGTGTCGATCTCCGATATCGCCACTGCGGCGGGGGCGTCGAAAGCCAACGTGCTGCATCACTTCGGCTCCAAAGACGGGCTGTACGCCGCGTGCCTCGACAGGATCAACACGCACCTCGCCGCCGCTGTCGACCGAACCTTGGCGTCGACCGATCCACCGAGCGCGCTGGGCACGGAACTGCAGGCGTGGGCCACCGCGCACTCCGACGACGTGCGGATCATGGCCTACGGCTTGCTCCGGCTGCCCGAACACGACGGCCGATGGGCGCTGAGCGAACCGGTCACCCGCATGATCGAGCTCGTCGGGGGCGACACCGAGTCGGCAACGACGCTCGTGGTCGATCTGCTGGGCACCGTCACGTATCGAGAGATGGCCCGCCCGATCATCGAGACGTGGCCGGCCGGCGCCCTCACTCGGTCGTCAGCAGCGTCGACGCACGCCAACCGAGAGGACCAACGATGAACGTTCTGCCCGACGTGCCCGCCAACCGCGCCGGCGTGGCCTACGCCGACGACTACTCCCACAGCGACCACGCCAAGAAGTACCGCTCGACGGCCGGTTCACAAGCGTCGATCGACGAGGAGCTGCGCACTCGCTGCCTCGACGACCTCGAACGCGACGGTTACACGATCGTCGAAAACGTGTTCGATGCATCGACGGTCGAACACATTCGCTCCGAGGTCGAGCCGCTGTTCGTGCACGACAGCGGGCGCAACGCGTTCGAGGGGTTCCAGACCCGACGCCTCTACTCCCCTCTCGACGACACATGGGTGCTCGACCAGGTCGCCGAGCATCTGATCGCGCTTGCGCTGCTCGACCAGATCTTCGACCCCAACTACCTGCTGAGCCAGCTGCAGGTGATCGACATCGCCCCCGGCGAGGCCGCACAAGCGCTCCACCCCGACGATGCCTTCTACCCGTGGCCACGACCTCGACCCCCGCTCGGCGCAGCGACGATCGTGGCGATCGACGAGTTCACCGCCGACAACGGCGCCACGGTGGTGATCCCCGGCTCACACACGTGGGACGACCACTCCCCCACCCCCGCCGAGCGGGCGACCTCGGTTCCTGCGGTGATGCCCGCCGGCTCGATGCTGTTCTTTCTCGGGACGACGTGGCACGGCGGCGGCGCCAACCACACCGACCGTTCACGCATGTGCGTGACCGCGCAGTACTGCGCGCCGTTCTGTCGACCACAAGAGAGCTTCTTGCTGTCGGTCGATCGCTCCCGCGTCGCGGCGTCGAGCGAACACATGCAGCGCCTGCTCGGCTACTCGATCCACCCACCGTTCATGGGCTTTGCCCGCGGCATGCACCCCAAGCGCGTCCTCGAACACGTCACCCCAAAGTCCCGGTGATTTCAGGCGCCACTCGCCGGATATCGCGAACAGAACCGGAGTTCGCATTGAGGATTCCTCAGTCGTCGTCGTCCACCAGGATTCCGAACTCGAAACAGTTGCCCACGAGCAGATCCAAATCGAGGATCGGGATGGTCTCCTCGTCGAACTCGGGCATCGGGTCGAGCGCCGGGCGCTGACCGGGCCCGGCGACACCGTCGACGTACTCCACTGCGGGCAGCAACGTGCGCTCGAGTTCCTCCTCGCTCAGTTCAGGCCCTTCGTCGGGGAACTCGAAGTTCTCTTCGTCGATGCGCCGGTCGAGCGCCGATACGGCATCGAGACAACGCTGACGCACTCCTGCCGACGCGTCGACGGCGGCCGAATCGGATGCCGCGATCGTCGCGGCTGTGGAGCTGGCCGTCGGTTCGGTGACCTCGGACGACGAGACATCGGCGTTCGATGTCGACAGCATCGATCCAGCGCCGGCCACGGATGTCGACGACGGCGTTGCCGCGGCGTCGGGTGCGCTGGTTGTGCACGCCGTGGCCAGTGCAGCGACAGCACACATCGGCAAGAAGAAGCAGCGATGCGCGGCCATCGTCATGCCTCGATCAGTGCGAGGGGCCCGCGTGGACCCGCCCCGACGACGGCAGGGTCGGCGCCAACGGTGCCGAGCGCAAGCCCTGCCACGTAGTCGCGGAAGTCGGTCGTGACGATGAAGTTGTCGTCGGCGTCGAACCGATCGAGCGGCGGCGGTTCACCGTGGTGTCCGCCGCTTACCCGCGGTCCGACGACGAACTGAACACCGGCGGTGCCGTGCTCGGTGCCGTCGCCGTTCCAGTCGGGACGTCGCCCGAACTCGGTCCAGGTGGCGACCACCACCCGTTCTGCCGCCGGCCCCAATCGTTGGTGGAATCGACGAACTCCGGAGTCGAGTTCGCCGAGGAGCTGCGGCAGGTCGACGGCCTGGTTGGCGTGCGTGTCGAACCCGTCAAGCGACACGTGGAATGCGCGGGTCGGAATCCCGCCGTTGATCAGGTCGGCCACGAGGGCGAGCTGTGGACCGAGCTCGCCCTCGTCGACATCGTCGGCGTCATCGAACGCTTCGCCGAACTCGGCATCGCGTTCACCAGGACGATCGACGATCGGACCGAGGCGGGCCCCGAGCCCGCGCAAGTCGAGCTGGCTGTTGCGAGCGAGTGCGACCAGGTCGGACCCCGCAGCAGCCGGTTGGTTGCGCAGCGCAGCATCGAGCGCCACGTACTCGTCGACGAACTCGGCCGACCAGGGGACGCGCCGACCAGGTTCGAGTCCGACGGGACTCCAGCCATCGGCGTACATCGTTGGACTGATGCCGCCCATGCTCAGCCCGAGGAGCGGGTCGGGCTCCGCGCCGGCGAGGTCGCCGAGCGCCCGGCCGATCCATCCGGTGCGCGTGCCAAAGTCCGGCGAACCCTTCTCCCACATGTCGGTGGCGTCGAAGTGACTCAAGCTCGAGCCCTCCCAGCCGACGCCGTGCACGATGGCCAGCTCGCCGGCCGCCCATCGCTCGGCGAGATACGGCATGGCGTGAAGGGCGAAGCCGTCGTCGATCGGCGTCACCGGTGCATCGGCTCGATCGATGTCGAGCGTGCCCGCGCCGCGGACCAGGCCGTAGCGACGGTCGTTCAGCGGCACCACAGCATTGAGGAAGTCGACGCCACCACTGAGCTGCACCGAGACCAACACCAGCCCGGGGTCGGCTCCCCCGCTGCCACGTGTGCGCCCACCGGCGGTCGGCCCGTAGTTCTGAGTGGTCGACTCCGCTGCGATCAGCCGATCGACCATCCGGGGCGCCACGAGGGAAGCCCCAGCGGCACCGAGGGCGCCGCAACCGGCGATGGTCAGGAATTGGCGTCGCGTCGGACGGGGGCGCCGAGCCGCAGGACGTGACGACGGTGGGGTTTCATTGCTCATATCAGGATCACCTCGGGGGATGTGATGGCCACGGCGAGCGCGGTAGCCAGGGCGCCGACGTCGCCGTCGGGTGCGGAGAGTGCGGCGACGATCGCCGACTCGGTGTCGGCGCTCCACTCCACGACGCCGAGCGCCGCGAAGATGGCCGCAACAGCGGCGTTCGGGCTCCGCCCGACGGCGTCACGGATGCGTTGGAGCGGTGCGGTCTGCACATCGTCGATCTCGATCGACTCAGCGAAGGCGATGGCCGCGTTCAGCCGACCGGCCGACCGCGTGGCGTCGAGCCAGGGTTCGTTGTGCGGCCACCCGCCGACGTTCGGTGGATGGCCAATGAACTGACCCATCTCTTCGAGCATGGCGATCACCACGAACCACGGCAGTGGAGCACCGCTGGCGATCTCGCTCTCCTCGGCATCATCGTCGTCACTGCCGTCACCGACTGCCGTCGTCCTGACGTCGACGAGGTCGAGGGCCAACCCGCGCACCAGGGCGACCATCGTTTCGATCGGCTGGCTCACCAGACCGGCATGGACATCGTCGGCGTAGAACGCCGGGTGGGTGAACATCGCGGACAACAGGTCGGCGATGCGCAGACGGGACGCAAACGCGGCAGCGAGGAAGTCGAGCACCTCGGGCGGCGGTGCCGTCCCGGCGTAGCGCATCCACACCCGCGAGGCGATGAACCGGTGGCATTCCGGCCGGGCGACGATGAGGTCGACCACGTCGTCACCGTCGAAGCTCCCCGTGTTGCCCAAGATCGTCTTGACCCCGTCGTCGTGTAGTCCTGCATTCAGCGACACCGTCGGCGGATAGTCACCACCGAGCGTGTAGCCGGTGAACGCACGCCCCGCGTTGACGACGTCGAACTGGTGGTAGCCGCCATCGACGCCCAACGAGAACAGCTCCATCAGTTCGCGGGCGTAGTTCTCGTTGGGCCGACCGACGATCGACTGGTCGAGGTCGAGCCAGATCACCATCGCCGGATCGCGGGCCATCAGCTTGAGCAGATCGTCGAAGCGTCCCAGGCCGTAGCGGCGGAACGTGAGCAACTGGGCGTGCAGCAGCTCGGGGTTCTCGAACTTGTCGACGTTGGTGGCGAAGTGCCCGTGCCAGAACCAGGTGAGCTTCTCGATGGCCGGCGTCGGCGACGTCGCGGCGAGGCGGATGAACCACAGGTTTAGATGCTCGGTGTCGTAGGCCGGTTCACCGGCGAAGCGCATCGGGCTTCCGGCGTCGGTTGCTCGTCGATGGTCGAACATCGACTCGACCGTCGCTTCGATGCCGTCGCGCGCGGTCTGGTCGATCTGTGCAGGAGTCGCCCCGAACGCTGCCCGACGCCAGAGGTGGGCGGCGTTGCGAGGGGTCGCGTCGATCGGCATACCGCCACCGTGCCGATCCGTTGATGAAAGATCGGTGAGGCCCAACCCCGTTTGTGTGCAACATTGCGCGCACCTGCCGCCCGCGAAGTTCGACACAAACGGGGCTGGTCGCGATGGGTAGCGTCCAGCTCGAGATCTTGGCCGTGACGTAGGTGGCCGTGGTGTAGTTGGCCGTGACGTTGGCGGCCGTGGTGTAGTTGGCCGTGACGTTGGCGGCCTCGACGGAGGGGGAACAACATGTGGCTGATCACCGTCAATCGTGCGGACGTGAGCGATGTGGCCGCCGAGCAGATCGACGGCCCCGACCTGAACGCAGGACAGGTTCGCCTCGACATCGCGCGGTTTGGCCTGACGACGAACAACGTGACCTACGCCGTGTTCGGTGATGCGCTCGGGTACTGGGCGCACTTCCCGGCCGGCGACCGCGGCTGCGTGCCCGTGTGGGGGTTCGCCGACGTGGTCGAGTCGACCCACGACGACGTCGCGGTCGGCGAGCGACTCTTCGGCTACCTCCCGATGGCCTCACAACTGGTGGTGGCACCACGCGACGTCACCGCGCTGTCGATGCAGGACGCCATCGAGCACCGCCGCGACCTGCATCCGTGGTACACGAGGCTGTATCGCTGCAGCAGCGATCCGCTGTACACCCCAGCGAGCGAGTCGCTGCAGACGGTGATGTGGGCCCTGTTCATAACCGGCTGGGCGCTGGCCGATCAGCTCGCCGGCAACGTCGCGACCGTCGTCGTGTCGAGCGCGTCGAGCAAGACCTCCCTGGCGTTGGCGTGGTCGCTACGCCATGCGGCGTCCGACCTCACGATCGTCGGACTGACGTCGTCGGGCAACGCACAGTTCGTCGAGGGAACGGGCGCCTACGACATCACCGCAACCTACGAGAGCCTGGCGCTGGGTGACGTCGCCGGCCCTGCCGCCTACGTCGACACCGCCGGCAACCCAGGCGTGACCGGTCGCGTCCATGCGGCGCTCGGGGACCGTCTCGTCGACTCGGTCACGCTCGGCGCAACACATCGCGGCGCAGGCGGCGACGGCTCAGCGCTGGTCGGACCAACACCGCGCTTCTTCTTCATCCCCGACGTCGCCGAGCAGGGCGCAGCCGATGAGGGCGGCGGGTATCACACTCGTTTCGCCTCGGCATGGGGCGACTTCGCGCCGTGGATCGGCGATCGGCTGCACATCGAGGAGACGACCGGTGTCGACGCCGTCGTCAATGCGTATCAGCGCGCTGCGGCAGGCGCCTTTCCGCCCGACACCGCAGCCGTGCTCTCCTGGCGCTGAGCCGGCCTCGCTGCGTGCGTCACTCGGCGAACTGCAGATCGCGCGCCGGACCAACGGTTTCGGGCATCCGCCGGAGCAACCACGCTGCGCCAACCACCAGCACGGCCGCCACCACCATCAACTCATCGACCTCACGCCGTGTCGACACCAGGCCGACCACAAGGAGGCCGATCGAGCTCCCCAGCACTTGGAACGACACGAGGAACGACTGGAACGTCGCCCGCACCTCAGTGGCGAACAGTTCGGCCATGTACGCCCCGCCGGCTGGCCAAATCGCCGAGTTGGCGAAGACGATCAACCAGTAGCCGAGAGCGAACGTCGTCGGCGCACCGAACGGGAAGATGATGAGCACCCCTGCGGCGAGCGCAACGAGTGACGCAGCGATCGCCGGCCGGCGGCCCCACCGGTCGCTCAAGCGGCCGCCAACGAGGAAGCCGACGATCCCAAACGGTGCACCGAGAATCAGCACGAGCGAGTACAAGCCGATCCAGTCGTAGTCGACCGTCGCCACGTGCGAGGCATAGAACAACGCCGACGTCTCGACGGCACCGTAGGCGAACTGGATGGCCGCCATTCTGACGATCCACGGTCGATACTCCGGAGCGATCGTGGGCCAGAACGAACGCTGCAGCCGATCATCGGCCTCGGCCCGCTCGAACGCTCCGGTCTCGTGCAACGACCGCCGTAACCACACCACCAATGGCATCAGCACGAGCGGCCAGATGTACAGCACGCGCCACCCGAGACTGCTGGCATCGGCCAGCGGCAACAGGAATGCGAGGGTGCCGGCGCCGAGCCCCGACAGTGCACCCAGCACCGCCAGCGCGTTGCCGCGCCGCCGAGCGTCGACCTGTTCGGAGATCACCACCGTGGCGACGGCGGTCTCGGTGCCGACGAACACGCGCACCGCCGAACTGAAGACGACGAACACGTACAGTCCCCACGATGCAGCGGTGAGGCCCGTAGCCAGCGTGAATCCCACCATCGAGATCACGAGCAGCCGCTTGCGTCCGATCCGGTCGGCCAACCGGGCCACCGGAATGCTGCCGAGCCCCATGAAGCGGATCACCGAGGTCGCCACGGCGAACGCCGACGCTGTCACCCCCAGCCCGACCGAGATCGTGCTGGCGCCGATCGACAGCAGCGAGCTGTCGTAGCTCTCGAAGTAGCCGACCAACAGCAAGGGGCGCACCGCTGCCCACTCGGCGCCCGACAGCTGGAACACCTGGTTGAATCGTCGACGCACACTCATCGGCGATCGAGATGGTGGTCCCGCGTCACTGCGCCAGACTAGAGACCACGACGATGCCTGCGGGCTGGAACGGAGACGACATGAGCGACAAGTGGACCACCGACGACATCGGCGACCAGACCGGCCGGGTCGCCGTGATCACCGGCGCCAACACCGGCCTCGGACTCGAGACCGCTCGTGCTCTCGCTGCCGCCGGGGCGTCGGTCGTACTCGCAGTGCGCAACGTCGACAAGGGTGCAACCGCGATCGACGACATCCGTGCCGATGTGCCTGACGCGGAGCTCGATGTCCTCGAACTCGATCTGGCATCGCTCGATTCGATTCGCGCGGCGGCCGAACAGCTCGACGCACAGACCGAGCGCGTCGACCTACTGATCAACAACGCCGGGGTGATGTACACCCCTCGGCAAGAAACCGCCGATGGCTTCGAGATGCAGTTCGGCACGAATCATCTTGGGCACTTCGCGTTCACCGGCCAGGTGCTCGACCAGTTGCTGGCCACCGAGGGTTCGCGCATCGTCACGGTGAGCAGCGTCGGCCACCGGATCCTGTCGTCGATCGACTTCGACGACATCAACGCCACCAAGGGCTACAACCGGATCTCTGCGTACGGCCGCTCGAAGCTGGCCAACCTGCTGTTCACGTATGAGTTGCAACGCCGGCTCGACGAGGCCAATGCATCGACCATCGCCCTCGCCGCCCATCCTGGCGGCTCCGATACCGACCTCGTTCGGCATGTGCCCGGCGCAGGCTTCCTCGCACCTGCGTTCGGCAAGCTGGCCCAGAGCGCCGCGATGGGAGCGCTCCCGCAGCTGCGCGCGGCGACCGATCCGGCTGCAACCGGCGGCCAGTACTACGGACCCGACGGCTTCATGGAAGTGCGCGGACATCCCGTGGTGGTCGAGTCGAGCGGCCGGTCCAACGACGCCGACCTGCAAGAGCGGTTGTGGGCAGTGTCCGAGGACATGACCGGCGTCGACTATCCGTTCCCCAAGTCGACCTGAGACCACGAGCGACGTTCTCGGCGGCGTCAGTTGCGGACTCCGCCCACGACGACGCCGAGAAGCGGCGGGCAGAGATCATGAACACGACGACCATCAACGCGCCGAGTAGTGCTGCGCTACCGGCTACCGTTTCGCCGTGACCAAGCTGCGCGACATCGGCGAACAAGCCTGTCCGATCGCCGCCGCGCTGTCCGACATCGGCGATGCCTGGAGCTTTCTCATCTTGCGCGAGGCGTTCTACGGCCGGGCGACGTTTTCTGAGTTCGTCAAGTACACCAACGCCCAAAAGACCGTCGTGTCGGCCCGGCTCAACAAGCTGGTCGATGCCGGCATCATGCGCCGCGAGCAGTACTCGACGAGTCCGCCGCGCGACCGCTACGTGCTGACCGCCAAAGGACTCGACCTGTCGGACGCGCTCCTCGTGCTCGGTGAGTGGGGCCGCCGTTGGGCCGACGACGACAAATACTTCATGATCGACTTCGTCCACGAGCCCTGTGGCCACGACGTCGATCCGCAGCTGTCGTGCGGCCACTGCAACGAGCCGATCACGCGCGACAACACCGCACCGCGCATCAATCCCCGTCCGTAAGCGCCGAGGCGCTCAGGTCGGTGCGCCCATCGCCTTCCATTCAGCCTCTTCGGGCGAGCCGGGTTCCGGCAACACGACGCCGCCCTCCATCGTGTACGACGCATCGATGTCGGCAAGCGTCGTCGTCACCGTGTCGGCGGCCACACCGGCATGGCCGGCGAGCGCGGCGCTGAGTCGCGACGTGATCTCGTTCTTCTGCGCGTCGTCGCGCCCGTGGCGAATCGTGCCGAAGACCATCGCGTTCTGACCCTCGGCCAGTTGTCCCTGGTTGTCGACGGCGTACACCACGTGCACGAACGACGGCGGCGCACCGGTGACGCCGCAATGGACGTCGACGACGTCGTTGGCGAACGCCTGGCGCTGCTCGAGGTCGAGCAACTCTGGACGGACAAGGGCTCGGTACAGCGGCATCAGGGCTCCCTGGAGTCTCGGATGATCGTCGGGTTGGCGGTTGGGCTGGCAGTTCGGGCGACGGATGAGTCGGGCGGACGCATGGTGGTGGCCACGGCTGGGGGCTTCGGTCAGCTGCCAGTTGACGCGGCCGGCGTCACCGCAACGACGATCTCGTGGTCGGTGCAGCCGGTCACTTCGGTCCACACGTCGCACACCCCACGCATGTACGCCTCGCGTTCGCTCAGCGTGGGCGAGTGGTCGAGCGCGCAGGCGATCACCGACGAGGTGCTCTGGCGACCTTCGGTGAACATGTAGCCCTCCGGCACCAGGCGCCACGACACGTCGGCCGGTTCGCCGGGATAGTGCGCGGCGTGCAGCGTCTGTAGCCGACTCGCCAGCTCGTCACGCGACGACGCCGCGTTGCCCTCCGCCTGGATCAAGCAACTGAAGCTCCCCTTCGCGGTGTCACCCATGTCTCCATCGTCGCTCACCAGCAGTGGGTAGTCAAGAACTACTATCAACTCCACCCCCACAATTCGGCCCGGCCCACCTCCGAAATCCCGGGGATTTCCTGCGCCTCGCGCCGGATTTTGCGACAAGAACCCGAGAGTCGCGGATGTCTCGTGTGCCATGCTCGGCAACTGGGGAGCGCACCGGAGTGAATCGGATCCAGAGGGGAACCCTCGTCGCCACAGGTCTCGGCCTGTTCATGATCTTCCTCGACGCGCTCATCGTGAACGTCGCCCTGCCCGACATCCAAGAGGAGTTCGACGTCGGCGAGTCGGGCATCCAATGGGTCGTCACCACCTACGCGATCGGCATGGCGGTGCTGATGATGTCGGCGGCAACCATCGCCGACCGTTGGGGCCGACGACGGCTGTACGAGGTGTCGATCGCCGTGTTCGTCGTCGCGTCCGCGAGCTGCGGCCTCGCCCCGTCGATCATGGCGCTCAACGTGTCGCGCGGCGTGCAAGGGCTCTCCGCCGCAGCCGTCAACGTGGCCTCGCTGGCATTGGTCAGCGCGGCGTTCCAGGACGCCGATCGCAAGGCAAAGGCGATCGGCGTGTGGACCGCGATCGCCGCCTGTGGCCTGGCACTCGGGCCAACGGTCGGCGGGGTGCTCACCGAGTTCGTTGGCTGGCGCAGCGTGTTCTTCGTCAATGTCCCCGTCGGCATCGCGGCACTGGTGCTGTCGCGCCGCTACGTCGCCGAGTCGAAGGATCCAGGCGAGCAGGGCGCCGACCGGACAGGCCAGCTCCTGTACGTCGTAGCCATCGGAGCGTTCGCGTGGGCGATCATCCAGGGTCCGCAGAGCGGCTGGGCGAGCCCCGAGATCATCGCGTGCGCGGTGATCTTCGTGGTCGGGCTCATCGCCTTCGTCATGTGGGAGCTACGAACTCGCGAACCGATGATGGACGTCCGTCTGTTCGCCAACCGCACCTACAGCCTGGCGATCGGCACGATCTTCGTGTGTCTCTTCAGCGCCTACGGGATGCTGCTGATGCTCACGCAGTATTGGCAGAACGTCGTCGGGTTCTCGGTACTCATCACCGGTCTACTGATCTTGCCGTTCTCGCTGTGGCAAATCTTCCTCGGACCACGTGTCGGCGGCTGGGTCGCCCAGGTCGGGAGTCGTCCGCTCGTGTTGTTCGGGCTGAGCAGCGTCGTCGCGGGACTCGTCATCGCCGTGCTCGGCATCGGGCTCAGCCACGGGGTGGTGGTCGTCGGCGCGAGCATCGTCGGGCTGGGTTTGGCGTTCGCGATGACCCCCACCACGGCGATGGCCATGAGCAGCGTGTCCGAGGATCGCGCCGGGATGGCCTCGGGCATCATGAGCTCGCAGCGCGCAATCGGCTCGATGGCCGGCTATGCGGTGCTGGGCACGGTGTTGGCCAGCTGGCTCGGAGCCACGCTCGACGACAGCCTCACTACCGCGATTCCCGATGCGCAAGAACGCGAAATGGCGACCGAGGAGATCATCGACTCGGCCAATCCCCGTGCGTATTCGGCGTCGATCGTGCCGCAGAACCAGATCGACGAATCGAGTACGTCGACCGCCGACGAGGTGGCCGACGCGGCAGAACTCGACTTCCGTCGCGGCATTCAGTTGGCCATCGGCCTGGCGGCGACGCTCGCCGCAATCGTGCTCGTGTTGTGCTGGCGCTGGCTGCCCAGCAAGGGCGAGCTGGCCACCGAGGAGGCAGCCAGCTCACGGGCGACGCGTGCGCCGCCGCTCGACGAGTAGACGCGGCCCGGATCAGTTACTCAGCCAGGGGAACGACTGCAGCGTTTGACGCACCTGATCATCGAAGCTCGTCACGGCTGGCACCGCCTCGAGATCGGCCGGAACGGCCACGAGGTCGCCGTCGGCTTCCGGCGCGGCAAGCGGCATCACGGTGATGGCCATCTCGCCGTCGGCGGGCTGGTCGATCGACCCCTCGTCGCCGGAATGTAGATCGCGGACGCAGCGCCAGCTGCGGGAATCATCAGGGCGCCTGCGGCGGCGGTGGCGATGGCAACTCGGCGGATGTTCTTCATGATCGTGCTCCTCGGGTGGTGTTGAGTCGGGCTGGGTGGGCATCTCCCACATTGCGGCAGCGCGCCTGAGGGCCGCATGTGTCCCACCTGAGACAAAGCCAAACTTCTGCGCCACCGTGGCTGGAGTAGTGACCCAGCGGGTTCAATTCGGTCAGGTCGGATGCGTATCGGTCAGTGCCGAGCCGGCGGCGGCCGATGCGGCCCGCGATGCGCTGAACTCGTCGCCGGAGTACCCGTAGAAGCTCGGTGCGTCGAACGACGTGTTCGTCGAGGGATCGGGCAACCAGGTTGTCTCAGTACGTATCGCCTAGTGGCGTCGGCGCGGTCACGGCGATGTCGACGTCGGCGACGCCGTCGATCCAGCCGTGCAGCCGATCACCGGGCTCGACCGGTCCGACGCCGGCTGGCGTGCCGGTCATGATCAGGTCGCCGGGCGCGAGCCGCACGTACGAAGAGAGCTCGGCGACGATCTCCGCGGGGCTCCAGATCATCTGATCGAGATCGCCACGCTGGCGGGGGCGTCCGTTCACATCGAGCGCGATCGCTCCCGAGGTTGGATGTCCTCCGTGGTCGGCGGGGACCACGGGCGACATCGGCGCGGCGCCGTCGAACGACTTGCCCACCGACCATGGCCGTCCGGCGTCCTTCGCCGCCGATTGCAGGTCGCGACGCGTCATGTCGAGCCCGACGGCGTAGCCGGCGACGTGCTCGAGCGCTGCCTCGGGCCGGATCGACGCGCCACCGGTGCCGATCGCCACGACCAGTTCGATCTCGTGGTGCACCTCGGCAGTTCGCGGTGGGTACGCGAAGGCCTCGCCCGGCCGGAGGACGCATGCTGGCGACTTCTCGAAGAAGAACGGCGGCTCGCGTTCTGGATCGTGACCCATCTCGACTGCGTGGTCGGCGTAGTTCCGGCCCACACAGAACACTCGATGCACCGGGAACCGCTCGTTTGAGGTTGCGACCGGCAACGACACCGGTGGCGGCGCGTCGACGAACGTTGCAGGTGGCGAACGCAGCGCAGTTGCACCCCGTGCGATCAGGTCGGCGACGGCGGCGGCGACGTCGCCGTCGCTGGCGTCGCCCGTGAGCAGCAAGCGAAACCAGAGCGGGCCCACGACCGACTCGATCACCAGCCGTGCGTCGACACCACCGGGGAGTTCGCCACGGGCGATGGCTCGATCGACGATCGGCTCGGCGAGCGCGATGCGTCGCTGCATGAACGAGTGCACCGCGCCGGCTACCTCGTCGGAGTCCGCTGCCGCAGCAACGATCGAGACAGATCGGCGGGCGCCGCTGGCCGAGAAGATACTGGCGGCCACCGATGCACCCAGCTCGACGAGATCCTCATGGAGCGACCCCGTGTCGGGAATCGGGACGTGCGCTTCTGAGTACAGGTCGAGCGCGTCGGCGACGAGTTCCGGCTTGACCGGCCATCGGCGGTACACGGTGGTCTTGTGCACGCCCGCCCGGGCGGCCACGTCGTCGTAGGTGAACCCGTCGTAACCGTGTTCGTCGAGCAACTCGGTGGTCGCGGCCAACACGGCCGCCCGCACGCGGGCGGCGCGTCCGCCCGGGCGCTGATCGCCGACGCGCGGTGAGCTCGGTGCGGGCATCCCGCGACCTTATCGCATCAATGGTTGCTTTTGCAGCTTGGATCGAGCAGCATCTAACGCATCAGTTGTTGCGTTATCGACCGGAGCCATCATGCACCACGCCATTCACACCGAGATCACCATCGACGCGCCACCCGCCATCGTGTGGCGCACCCTCACCGACCTCGAGCGCTACAGCGAGTGGAACCCGTTCATCGTCTCGGCGCGCGGACACGTCGCCGTGGGCGAGCGACTCGTGAACCGGCTGCAACCGCCGGGCGGACGGGCCATGACGTTCAAACCGACCGTCACCGAGGTCGAGCCGGCGCGCACGTTCGAGTGGCTCGGCCGACTGGTCGTGCCGGGACTGTTCGACGGCCGTCATCGCTTCGAACTGCATCCCACCCCGGACGGCGGTACGCGTCTGGTCCACAGCGAGCAATTCAGCGGACTCCTGGTCCGCGTCATGCGGGCGAGTCTCGACACGACCACTGTCGCCGGGTTCACCTCGATGAACGAAGCGCTCCGACGGCGTGTCGAATCGGCAGCCCACCGGTGAGCGAACCGGCCCACAGCGGGCCACCTGCCTCACCGATCGTCCCGACGCAGCCCATCGGTGAGCGAACCGGCCCCCAGCGGGCCACCTGCCTCACCGGTCGCGGCGGTCGTCACGACATGGCAACATGCGGTCGTGCGCAAGTACGTGATCATGGGGGTGCAGGGCAGCGGCAAGGGCACCCAGGCCCAGTTGATGTGCGATCGGTTCGATCTGGTGCACATCGGTGTCGGCGACATGTTCCGCTGGAACGTGCAGCAACACACCAAGCTCGGCGCCCAAGTGCGGCGGGCGATCGATGCGGGCGAGCTCGTTGGCGACGATGTCGTCGAGGCGGTGGTGCAGGATCGTCTGGCTCAGCACGACTGGAACTACGGCTTCGTCATCGATGGGTTTCCGCGCAACGCGCCGCAGGCCGAGTTCTTCCTCGAGAGCTACGACATCGACGCCGTGATCATCCTGGAATTGCCGCGCGAGGAGGTCCATCGGCGCGTGCTCGCCCGCAAGCTGTGCTCCAACTGCGGGCTCGACTACAACCTGATGGCGCATCGGCCCGAGGTGGAAGGCAAGTGCGATGTGTGCGGGGGCGCGCTGGTCGGTCGCGACGACGACACGCCCGAGGCGCTCGCCGCCCGGCTACGCGACTACGACTCGAAGACCGAGCCGGTGATCGCCATCTTCGAGCGCAAGGAAAACGTCGTACGGATCGACGCCACGCCGTCGCCGAACGAGGTGTTCACCGACATCTGCGGGCAACTCGGCTTGCCCCTCGCTGACTAGTCGTCCGCGCTCAGCGGCGGCGAGCGATGTCGGCCTCGTCGGCACCGGGGCCGGCGACTGAACGAATCGTGCCCGGGGCGAGCGGAGCAGCGCAGTGACCGCACACGATGGTCGGGTCGGCAGGGTGTCCGCAGTCGGTATGGATGTTCACGAGGGGCGCGCCACGGCCCTCGTCGAGGTAGGTGTCGCCCCACTTGGCGAGCGTCATCAGCACCGGTTGCAAGTCGCGGCCCATCGGCGTGAGGCGATACTCGTCGCGCGGCGGATGCTCCTGGTAGCGCCGCTGTTCGAGCACGCCGGCATCGACCAGGCGCTTCAGGCGATCGGACACCACGCTCGGTTGTGCGCCGGTGAACTCGACGAAGTCGCCGAACCGTCGGTTGCCGAAGAACGCCTCGCGCAGGATCAATAGCACCCACGCGTCGCCGATGATCGCCGACGACCGAGCGATCGAGCACGACTGCTCGGCGATCTTGTCTCGACGCATGTCACGGACGCTACCGGCACCCCTCGGTGACGGGTATCAGCCGACCTTCTCGATCCGCGCCGGCACGTGCTTGTGCCACGGCGTGCCGGCGATTTCGTCTTCCCATCCTGTCTCGGTCAGCTCGTTGGGCGCTACGCCGACTCGGGTGTGCTCGCCGACTTCGTCGGGATGGTCCACGCCGTAACCGTTGGGGATACTCATGTGCCCGGCCTGCATTGCATCGTCGATCTCCACCGTCGTTTCGGTCTCGCCGCCGCGCGTCACCAGCCGCACCCGATCGCCGTCGGCGACGCCGTGAGCGCCGGCGTCGGCCGGACTCATACGCAATGCGCCCTCACGGCCCGTCTTGCGCCAGTCGGGGTCGCGGAAGATCGTGTTGGCGGTGAACGACCGCCGCTCCCCCGCCGACAGGACCAGCGGGTACGCCTCGGTGGTGTACGACCGGGGCGCGTCGGGAAGCTCGCGGAGAAGGTCGAGTAACTGCGGGATGTGCACCCGCATCCGTCGGTCGTCCGACACCCCGAGCAAGTCCCACGCTTGCTCCCACAGGTGGCTGGTGAAAATCACCCCGTCGTCACTCTCGACGATCGCGTCGAACAGCGCATCGCCGGCGTTGCCGTCGTCGCCGGCGACGAACCCGGCGCGTTCGACGGCCTCGGGGTAGTTCATCGCCGTGGTCTGCGCGAGGAACCACACGGCGGCTGCTTCTGCCATGCCATCGGGCAGGGTCGGTCCGAGCGTGCGGTACAGAATTGATGCACCAACGCTGGTGAGATGCGGGTAGTCGGCGGCAGCCTGCATGAACGCGGCAGCGAAGGCCGAACGACCCTCTGCGGCCGCTGCGCGCAGCGGCTCGAGCTGCTCGTCGGTCCAGACGTTCATCGCTTCGAGCAGTCGCGTGTGAATCTCGGGTTCGGACAGCGTCCCGTCGAGGGGCGGCACTACCGGCTTGCGCAGCGTGTACACGTTGTCGGGGAACTCGTGAGTGAAGAACACCGACTCGGGCTTCTCGTATTGGCTCGAAGCGGGCAGCACGTAGTCGGCTTGGCGCGCGGTCTCGGTCATCGCGACGTCGATGACCACCGAGAACTCGAGCGAGCGCATCGCCTGCCGGAACGTGTTCGACTCGGCCAGCGAGTGCACGGGGTTCGAGCTCTCGACGATCATTGCGCGGAACCGGTCGGGGTGATCGGTGAGGATCTCGTTGGCGATCGAATTGCATGGGATCAGCCCGGAGATGATGCGCTTCCCGGTCACCGGCGTGAGCTTTTCGCGACGGGCCCCGCCGCCACCGCCGACGATCTGCGTGAGATTGGTGTGCGGATACATGCCGCCCGGCTTGGCCCACGAGCCGCGGAAGATCCAGATCAACCGCTGCAGGTACGACACCAGAGTGGAATGCGGCGCCTGCTCGATGCCCAGATCCTCGAAGATCGTGCACGTCGCTGCAGATCCGATACGTGCGGCGACGGCCTCGAGATCGGCGACGGGAATCCCGCAGCGGTCGGCGAACTCGTCGATGGGGATCTCGCGGATGGCGTCGAGGACCGGCTCGGCGTCGTCGACGTGCTCGTCGATGAATTCGTGGTCGAGCAGGTCGTCGCGCACCATGATCGCCAAGATCGCGGCGATGCAGAACGCGTCGGTCCCCGGACGAACGGCCAGGTGGTAGTCGGCGAGCTCCGCCGACTTGGTACGGACCGGATCGATGATCACCATCGCCCGATCGGGGTCGTTGGCGATCTCTTTCATCACCCGACGGGCTTCGGGGAATCCGTGGCTCATCCATGGGTTCTTGCCGAGGAACACCGCCACCTCGGTGTGCTCCACATCGCCACGGGTGTGGGCGTAGTAGAGGCGTGCCTCGACGAAGGCCTCGCCGGTCTTCTCCTGCGCCAGCGCGTTCGACCGGTAGGCCACACCGAGCGCTGACTGCAGCCCTCGGCCGTAGGCGCCGCCCAAGTGGTTCCCCTGCCCGCCACCCCCGTAGTAGAAGATCTTGTCGCCGCCGTGGGTGTCACGCACGGCGACCAGGCGAGCGGCAACCTCGGCGATCGCCGTGTCCCAGTCGACAGGCTCGTACGTGCCGTCGTCGTTACGACGCATCGGGGTGTCGAGGCGGCCGGTGTGGTTCTGGTAGTGGTTCAGCCGCAGCGCCTTCTCACAGGTGTAGCCCTTCGAGCCGACGTGCGCCTTGTTGCCGCGAATGCGGGTGAACTGCCCGTCTTCGACGCGCACCTCCACGCCGCAGTTCGACTCGCACAGGATGCAGGTCGTCTTCTTCCAGACGGGTTCGACGGTGTCAGCGGTCATCGCGATGCTCCCTCAATGCAGCGGTTCTTGCGCCAGTCACTAGCGAAACACTAGTCATCGGCCACTCGCACTGGACGAACCGTGGGGCGCTTACTCGGATGGTCCGTCGAACACGTACACCTGCTCGTAGACCCAGTCGTTGACGCCGGTGTACAACAACTCGGCCGAGTAGATGAGCGCGTCGCGTTCGTTCTCGGGGAACACGTGAGGTGAGCGTCGCGCCTCGCTAATGAAGAAGTTCGCCGTGGCCTGCGACGCGGCGATCGCCGATGGTGAGTGATCGATGTTCGAGTAGTCGTCGTTCTGACTCCACTCGAAGTTGTTCTTCTCGGGGTGCCACTGTGTGCCGTAGAACGGATAGTCCTTGGCCTCCATCGTGCTGACGAACACCTGCCCTGCGGGCGTCTCGTTGATCGACAGCAGGTCGAAGAAGTCGTTCAGCGCAGGATTGCTCTCGAACTCGCTCACCAAGAGGCCGTGGTCGTGGGAGTTGAAAGCGATCGCTTCGGTCTGGAGCGCCTCGACCACCTGCGTCGGCATCCCGGAGAACAACCGACTGTCGGCAGCGTCGGCGGTGAGGTCGAGCGGCAACGGCAGATTGGTCGCCACCACGTCGGTGCTGATCACCGATCCGTCACCGGTTTCGAGTACCGCCAATTCCTCGAAGCCGAGGCAGGTGCCCCAAATCGGGAAGAAGATGCCGTCGTCGTTGGCCGCCTTGGCCAGCTCCCACATCTGTTCGCCGTCTTCGGTGTAGATGTCGTCGGGCTCGATGCCCTGGTTTCCCCCAGCGAAGAAGAGCCCGCTGATCTTGGGGAACAGCTCGTCGTAGTACTCAGGCGGCTGATCGGGAAGGATCGGCAGCACCCGCCCTCCAGCCTGGCCGATCCAGGTCACGTAGCTCGCCGGGATCATCCACCGGTACGCCGACAGCTCCGATTGGACGGTCGGATCGATCGAGTCGGCGTTGGTGATCGTGTTGGTTGCTTGCGCGAAGACGCCAATCACGGGTCGCAGGTTCTCGCCGACGTCGGCGGAGGGTTCCGCGGTGGTCGCCACTACTGCGGACGTGGTCGACGGCTCGTCGCTCGACTCGACCTGGTTGCACGCGACGAGGATGAGTGACAGCACGACCAGGAGGGGATGTGCGACACGCATCGCGGCGAACGTAGCGGCCCCTCGACGCGACTTCTCGGCGCCGGTTGCTGCGGATTCCGCAACTGCCGACGCCGAGAAGGCGGGGGAAGGAGGAGAAGAAGAAGGAGACGAGAGTGACGAGGTGGACTGAGAGTTGGGCCGGCGTCAGACGATGATCGTGGCGCCCACGAACTCGACGCTGAAGGCTTCGCACCACACCAGCGCCGTGTAGGCACCCGGGGCGAGTTGGGTACCGGGCGGCAGCTCGTAGTTCTGATCGCCGATGTTGCCCTTCAGCGCTCCGAGGTGGATCGAGCCATCGGGCAGCGACACTTGGTCGGCGCCTGGCACCAGGTACACCTCGAGGTCGGGACCATTCTCGATGTCGAAGTTCTCGAAGCGCAGCGTCAGCGTGCCGTCGGGGTTCTGGAAGATGCCGGCGTCGCCCGTGCCTTCGTGTCCAGCGAGGCCGACGAACTGGCCAGCGCCCAGGAGCACCGGACCAGTGGGCGGTGCGGGCGCAGGCTCCTCGGCCTGCGCCGGGGCCTCACTCTCGGCGGGCGCCTCAGCCGCCGGCGGCTGCTCCTGCGCAGGCGCAGCATCGGCGGGCTGCTCGGCGGCAGGCTCGGCCGAGCCGTCGGCGACTGGTGCCTCGGCAGCGGGCGATTCGATCGGGGCGGTTTCGGTTGCCGGCTCGCTCACGGGCTCTGGGGTGACGGGAGCACCGGGCGCTTCGGTGACCTGATCGGGCGCCGCCAACTGCGCCGAGATCGACGTGGAGAACTCCTCGTCGACCACGTCGTCGATGAAGTACGGCGAGATCAACCACCAGTTCACGATTACGAACGGGACCACGAGGACGACCACCCGAACGAGGGCCGGCACTCGCAGCCACAGCATTGCGGCGAAGGCGACTGCGGCGAGCACGGTGCCGCCGACCGTGAACAGGATGGTGCGCTCGTTCTCGAACGGCGCCTCGAGGATGTTGGGCTCGATCACCACAAGGGCGAGCATCACGGCGGCGATCAGCGCGCCCACGATGTACTCGAAGCGGGTGATGCGGCTGATCAGAGTGCGAATGAATGAGTCAGGAGATGCGTCATCGCCGGCGTCCTGGCCGGCGGGCGTTGGTGTCAGTAAGTCGGTCACGGCAGAAGGAACCACTCGTGCGCGGCCGACCATTCCAGATACTCATTACGAGATCGGAAACGGTGAACGACGCACTCCACGTGCGCACCCGACGCCGAGGCACCGGTGCACCGCTACGGTGCGCCCCATGTCCGAGACCGACGATCGCGTCGCCCGCCGTGCGTGGTTCGGGTCGGCGATCGAACAGCTGCACCGCCGGGTGTGCGTCGCTCGACGACGGCACGCCCGCTGCGTACATCCCCGAGTTGGCGACCGTGGATCCCGACCAGTTCGCGATCTCGGCGGTCACGCTCGATGGCGTTCATCTCGGAGTGGGCGACACCGCCCATGAGTTCACGATCCAGTCGATCTCGAAGCTGATGCTGTACGGACTGGCATTGGAGACCCACGGCCGCGAGCACGTGCTCACGCGCGTCGGGGTGGCGCCAACCGGGGAACGGTTCAACGCCATCGTCCTCGACGACGAACACAACCGTGCGCCCAACCCGATGGTCAATGCGGGAGCGATCGCCATCACCGACCTCGTCGCGGGCGACACCGTCGACGAACGCGTGGACGCAGTGCGCTCGATGTTCGCTCGGTACCTGGGACGACAGCCCGACGTCGACGAGAAGGTGTGGGCGTCGGAACGGCGGACCGGCAACCGGAATCGAGCGATCGCCTACCTGATGCTCGACCGCGGGATCATCGACGACCGCGTCGAGACCACGCTCGACCTGTACTTCGCCCAGTGCTCGGTGTTGGTCACCGCCGACGATCTGGCCACGATCGCGGCGACGATCGCCGCCCACGGCACGCACCCGGAGACCGGCGAGCAGGTGGTGTCGCCGGCGGTCGCGCGCGACATGATGACCGTGGCGTTGACGTGCGGCATGTACGACTACGCCGGCGAGTGGGCGTTCTCGGTCGGTGTGCCGGCCAAGAGCGGCGTCGGCGGCGGCATCATCGGCATGCTGCCGGGAGCCGGCGGGCTCGCCGTGTTCTCACCCCGCCTCGACGAGTACGGCCACAGCGTGCGCGGGTTGCGCGTGTTCGAGGCACTCTCGGAGAGCTTCGACATGCACCTGTTCGATCCGGACCGCCCTTGGCGGCGGAACTGATCCCGTCGCCGCCCGGCGTCAGTCCGGTTCTCGGCGGGCTCAGCCGCGACTTCCGCAACCATGCACCCCGAGAAACTGCGCGCGGTCGCAGATCGAGCTATTGGCGCGACATCTCGCTCGCCGCTGCGGCTTCGGCCTCCAGCACACTGCTACGTGACGGCACGGCGATCCTTACGTCGTGCAGCGCACCGGTGAAGGCGAACGGGGCGGCGTACCGGGCCGACACCGACGAGCCGTGGTCGAGGCCGACGCTCGACCCGACCGACGACACCATGCGCATGTAGTACGGGATGCTCGCTCGGCCTGCCGGCTCGCCGTCGATCGACAACTCGACCCATCCCGTACTACGGCTGTCGCGCTGCAAGCGGAAGCCCAGGGTGTGATCACCGTCGGGGACCTCGCTCGTCGACTCGACAACGGTGTGATCGTCGAACGCGTTGTAGTCGACCACGAGGCGACCGTCCTGCACGAACACGGTGCATCCCGAGTTCTGGTTGCCGGTGGCCCACAGCACACCTTCATCGCCGGTGGCATACGTAACGTCGGCGACGAGGTCGAAGGCGAATCCACCGAGCGGGGGTGACGGCTGCGACGGGATCGGCGACATCGGCGGACGGTACGCATAGCGACGGTCGGTGCGGTGTGGCGACTGATCGCTGAGGTGTGGTGCGAACAGCTCGATCGTTCGATCGTCGAGTGGGAGCACGCCGTGGCGCTCGGCTTCGCTCCACCAGAGATCGACGAGTTGGGAGAGTCGCTCGGGATCGGCGCCCGCGAGGTCGTTGCACTCCGACGGGTCGGCGCTGAGGTCGTACAGCTCCCACGGTTCGGTGTCGTAGTCGTCGCCCTGGTTGTGCTTGGTCACGGCCTTCCACCACGTGCCGTCCAGCTCGGCGATCAGCGCCCGACTGCCGGCGTTCTCGAAGTACTGCAGTGTGTTCGCTGCGGCGGCGGTCGGATCCTCGAGCGCGGCGGCGAACGAGTGGCCGGTAATCGGCATTTGCTCGATGCCGCGATACACGGCTGGCGCGGTCACACCGAGGAGTTCGTAGATCGTGGGGGTCACGTCGGACACGCTGACGAACTGGGCGCGCTTGGTACCCGCGACGCCGGGGCCGAGTCGCTCGGGCCAGTGCATGATCATCGGCACGTGGACCCCACCTTCGTGGGTGTTCTGCTTGTACCAACGGAACGGCGAATTGCCGCACTGCGCCCATCCCCATGGATAGTTGGTGTGGCTGTTCGGGCCGCCGATGTCGTCGATGCGGGCGATCGCCTCGTCGGGCGACTCGAGGATGCCGTTGAAGAACTTCATCTCGTGCATCACACCGAACGGCCCGCCCTCCTGTGATGCCCCGTTGTCGGCCAACACGACGAAGACCGTGTTGTCGAGTTCGCCCATGTGCCGTAGACCGTCGACGAGTCGACCGATCTGGTCGTCGGTGTGATCGAGGAACGCGGCAAATGCCTCCTGCAGTCGGCACGCCAAGCGCTGCTGGTTGTCCGGCAGGTCGTCCCACGCTTCGACGCCCGGGTTGCGCGGCGCGAGCACCGCGTTCTCCGGGATCACGCCGAGCTCGCGTTGGCGCTGATACCACCGTTCGCGGACCACGTCCCACCCTTCGTCGAACCGCCGCGGTACTTGTCGAGATACGCCTGCGGCGCCTGATGGGGGGCGTGCGTCGCACCAAACGGCAGATAGGCGAAGAACGGCCGATCGGGTCGGATCCCCTTGCTGTCGTTGATCATCAGCAGCAGTTGCTCCACCAGGTCCTCAGAGAGGTGGTAGCCCTCCTCGGGGGACGCCGGCGGATCGATATGGGTGTTGTCGCGCACCAGCTCGGGGTGGAACTGATCGGTCTCGCCCTCGAGAAAGCCGTAGAAGCGATCGAAGCCGCGGGCCAACGGCCACTGGTCGTAGGGTCCGGCCGCCGAGATGTCGGTGGTGGGGGCAAGGTGCCACTTGCCGGCGCAGAACGTGGCATACCCCTCGGCATGGAGCACTTCGGCGATCGTCGCCGCCGAGTTCGAAATGTGACCCAGCTGGTGCGGGAAGCCGGTCTTCCAGTTCGACACGCCGCGCATCCCGACAGCGTGCTGCGACCTGCCGGTGAGCAGCGCCGCACGGGTCGGCGAACACAACGGGGTGACATGGAAGTTGGTGAACTGCACGCCACCTGCGGCGAGTGCATCGATGTTGGGCGTGTCGATCTCGGAGCCATAGCAGCCGAGCTGGGCGAAGCCGGTGTCGTCGAGCAGCACGATCACCACGTTGGGCGCGTCGCTGCCCGGATGCGGCGGCTCGGCCCAGTGGGGCTCCGAATCGGCGAGGGTCCTCCCGATGGTTCCTTGGAATTCGCTCACGACTGCTCGCTTTCTGCGTTGATGGTGACGGTGGTGAGGTCGTCACCGATGATGACCTCACCGTCGAAGTGTTCGGCTGCCTGCGCAGTCCACTCCGGATACTGCTCGGGGGTGGGCGGTGGGACCATGTGCGTCAACACCAGCCGACGTGCGCCGACTCGGCTGGCGGTCTGTGCGGCGTCGACGACGCTCGAGTGGTAGTCGAGAATGTCTTGGATCATCTCGTTCGGGATCAACTTCACGAGGTCGTCGCGGATCACGGTCTGGACGTAGGCGTCGGAATTGCGTGCGAGTTCGTCGACGCCGTCGCAGGCGATCGTGTCGCCCACCAGCGCCGCCACCACGCTCTCGTGTTCGATGCGGTATCCGATCGTTGGCCGGACGGGCGCATGTTCGGTAGCGGCGGTGGTGATCTGTACGTCGTTCACGATGAACGTGGTGTCGGGCTCGAGTTCGGTGACCTCGACCTTGGGTGGGCCGGTGAGCTCTTCGTGGTGGGCGATGCGATAGCCGGTGTCGGGCTCGAGTGCCGCCATCTGCCGTTCGACGAACTGGGCAACCCCGGGCGGACCGTAGATCGCCAGTGCGGCATTGCCCTGGGTCATCACCCAGTGGGTGGTGATCACGTCGTTCAGGGCGCACACATGATCGCTGTGCAGGTGGGTGATCAGCACGGCGCTCAACAACGGCGGCATCGAACCGGCGCCAGCCATCCGCATCACCGTGCCGCGACCGGCATCGACGAGCAACTGCGTGTTTCCGGCCTTGACGAGCGTCGATGGCCCGGCGCGGTTGGCATCGGGAAGCGGCGATCCGGTCCCGGTCAAGATGATGTCCATCGGTGCCTTTCGTGCGTTGCGGTGCGTTGTACCGCGTTACTCCGAGAGCGTGCCCGCGGCCTGCGCTGCGGCACGAGTCGCCGGATGGTCGAGTGGCGGTTCGGTGAGGCGGCGCAGGCGGTTGCGCCACGGCCCGTAGCGCCAACGCATCTCGTCGCCGTCGAGACGGCGGGTGACTGCGACCACGCCCTTGTCGAATGGGCGGAGTTTGTGCACGCCGCCCTCGAAGGTCGCGGCCACGCGAATACGCCGGCCGCCGATGCCGGCGGTGTCGTCGACGCCGTTGTCGAGGGTGCCGTCGCAGAACATGTCGTGCACCAGTCCGCCCGTGGTGATCACGATGCGGTTGCCGGCCTGCTCGATCCGCTCGACGTGGCCGGTCATGAACCCGTCGTACACCTCCCACACGCCACGCAGATCAGGGGCGCCGGGGACGAGCGGTTCGTGGCAGCCGTCGAGGGTTCTCGACGGCCAGACGTCCCACGATGCGTCGGGCTTGGTGCTGTCGAGTGGGATGTCGACTGCCGCGGGACCCGTCCCGTCGAGTTCAGGGAGCAGATAGTCGGCGGGGTCGTGCGGTCGAGCCGTCGCGGCCATGATGGCTCGCCGGTTCTTGCCCGACAGCCGCTGCCACATCGAGTTGACGGGGTTGCTCATCGATCGCGCCTCACGCTCACTGCTCCGCCGGTCCCCACACCTCGAGATGACCGTGGCGTTCCACGCGGCGCAGCGTGCGCAGATCGAGCAGCGGTTCCAGATCGACCGCGCCAAACACCTCGCGAACAGCGGCTTGCCCATCGGTGTCCGCGAGCGCGAGATCGTCGTGCAGGCGCTGCATCAGCCAGAAGCGATACGGCTGCACGCCGGTCGTCAGTCGTTGACCGCGCCACTCGAAGCTCGCCAGCCCGCCGCCTTGTGAACCGCGTGCGCCCGCCAGGCTGCGGTCGGCGGGATTCTCGAGTCCGTTGGTGCCGGGCTCGATGTCGGGATGGGCGGCCAGCCACTCGTTGGCGACCTCGACGTGCGCGGCGAGTTCGGGCAGGTACTCGATGGCGACGAAGCGCATCATCGCCAGGAGCGTGTCGGGCACCGCCGCAGGATCGATCAACCACGGTTCCTGACTGCTGTAGCCGTGCAGGTACGGCTCGCTCGTGGTCATGCGCTCGACCCATCGCCCGACGCGCGGAGCACGCTGTTTGATCAGCATTGTCGGCTTCGGGTCGCGGTACAGATGAGCCCACATCGCCGCGATCAGCCCGAAGTCGCCGATCGTCGGTTGGCCGCCCAGCAGATACGGATGCTCCGCCAGGTGCGCCGAGAACAGGTCGAGCCACTCCTCGAAGGCAGCCTCGATCGCCGGCGCGCTGTCCGGGGTGACGCCGAACCCGACCGCCGCGTTGCGCATTCGACCGCTGCTGCGGTCGAAGTAGCGGCGCGCAGTTTCGTCGTCGACCGGTGGAGCGAGGAGCGCGAACTCTGCGGCGAGGTAATCGAGGTTCTCGTCGTCGAAGTTCCACCGGTAGTGCATCGCCGGCCGCAGCAACCCCTCGCCGCCGAACAACTCGAACACATGGGAGATCGCCAGCAACGTGGGCGAATCGGGGTAGACCGCGTAACGTCGCAACGACTGGCCGGGACCCTTCTCGAAGTGATCGATGATGTCGGCACCGTCTTGGATGATCTCGCCCTGTGGGGTCTCCATCACAGGGATGATCCAGCGACCCACCGCTGGCACGATGTCGTTGAGGTAGCGATCGGCGCCGGGGGCAACCTCGACGAAGTCGATGCCTTGCTTCCGCAGATACGACCGGGCCTTGCCGGTGTAGAGCGACGCCGGAGCGCCGTACAGCGTGTAGGTCACGACGTGGTCCGTGGGCCGCGTATGCGACTCATGCGTCGGTAGTGACCGAGTCGGCGAGCCGATTGATGTAGCCGCGGACTCCCAGGGTGTACGTGTCGGCGATCGCGGTCTCACGGTGGTCGCCCTGTGCGGCAAGCCGATCGGGATCAAGGGCAACCGCCATGAACGCGGCCTTGCTGGGGAACGTGTTGAACCGGACCTGATGCCACGAACGGCCATCGCCGAGGATCGTCCCCTCGGCCGAGAACCATCCATCGATACGTACCCCATTGGGGACGGCAACCGAACCAGCGACGTCCTGGTAGGCCGTCATGTGGTCCGGCGTGACGGTCGCTCCGGCCTCGTCGTGGAATCGGATCACGTGGACCATCGTGTACGCGCCGTCGTCGTCGGTCGGCGGGTGTGGCACATCGGCCCAGTCGGGGCCGTTCGTGATCTGGGGCACCTCGAGCGGCTGACCGCCGATGACGATCGTTTCCGCCATGCCTGCCTCTTTGTGGACGTGCTGCTCTTGGAAGTCCTTGCGTTGTTGCATCTCGATGAATGCCCGGCGCGTGGGGTATCGAACGACCGCAACGCGGTCCCACTTCGGACTCTCACCGATGAACTGATCGGCGACATCACCAACGAACGCCATCTCTGCGCCGACTGCGGCGAGCGGACCGACCGGGGCGTACTCGTCGTCGGCCTCGCGGCCAGTCCGTGAGGTCTCCCTGCCGTCCTCGTAGTCCGCCTGCTCGCGGTACCTCATCAGGTTGACCATCCAGACCGGCCCGTCTTCATCGGGTGGCGTCGTGGCCAGCCTCGATGCGTACGCCGTGTCGACATCCCCATATCTCGGCATGGGATCATCGTAACTATTGCGGGTCAGACTGGCAATACTTCCGGCAGTGAGCCCGGCAACAACTGAGGCGGCCGGACACGGCCGGGGTCACTCGCCGATGCGAGCGAGGGCCGCCGTCATGCGAACAACGCCCGCAACGCAGCGCCGATCGACGCTCTGGTCTCTTCCGCCGTCAGCTGCCGATGCCGGCGCAGGAAGTCGACGGACTCCAATTGCGTCAGGAGATCACCGGCCGCCGCAACCGCATCGCGGTCGCGGCCCTTCATCGCCGACAGTTCGCGATCGAATTGCTGCTCGAACTGCACGCGCATGTCGTTGCGACGCGCCGCCAACTCCTGGCGGACCCGTGCGTGCCGCGCCGCATTGGCCAAGGTGGCCCGCAACACCGCACCGCGCGCTTCGTACAGACGCAACCGCATCGCCACGAACTCGTCGATGCGCGAGTCGAGTGAACCCGTGCCGAAGCCATGCACCCGCGACGCTTCGCGCGACTGCTGCGCACCTCGCCTGATCGCCGCTTCGAGGAGCTCGCCGGGATCGGCGAAGTAGCGATAGAGCGAACGCAGCGACAACCCGGCGCGGTTGGCGACCTGTTCGATCGTCGGAAACATCGCATCTTCGGCGAACAGCTCCAACACGACGTCGAGTACCGCGTCGATGTTGCGCTGTCGCCGCGCGACGCGGCCGTCGGTGGCGGTGTCAGCGTCGTCCACGTCGGTCATCGGAATCAACGGTAGCGATCACGATCGCGCCAGAGCGCCGCGCCACTCGGCCATTGCGTTGAGCGTATCTTGTGCGCACCACACTGGCATATCTCTCGTACGGTCGCTACTGTCGCATTCATGCTTGGGGAGCAGACCGCATGACCACCGACCGCCCGCTGGTGCTCGCTGGTGCCTACGGGTCGCCGTACACGTTGAAGATGCGCGCTGTGCTGCGCTATCGCCACATCGCGTTCCGATGGGTGTTGCGCGGCTCGCGGTGGGATGACCTCCCCGCACCGCCGGTGGCGATCATCCCCGTGATCGTGTACCCGGACGCCGACGGCGCGTACACCGAGGCAACGGTCGACTCGTCGCCGCAGATCACGCGGCTCGAAACCGAGTTCGCCGATCGCAGCATCGTCCCGACCGATCCCGCTGTCGCCTTCCTCGACGCACTGATCGAGGACTACGGCGACGAGTGGGTGACCAAGATGATGTACCACTACCGCTGGGCCTACGCCGCCGACATCGACAAGGCCGCCCGGCTCCTTCCGCTCGCCCAGAACCTGCAGATGACGAGCGACCAGGCGCAGCAGACGTACGAGTTCATCTCGACCCGCCAGATCGGTCGCCGTGCGCTGGTCGGCTCAACCGACGAGAACGCACCGCTGATCGAGGGCTCGTACGAGCGGTTGCTCGACCTGCTCACCGAACTGCTGAGCGGGCATGAGTTCCTGCTCGGCGACCGGCCGGGCCGCGGCGACTTCGGCATCTTCGGTCAACTCAGCCAACTCGTGAAGTGGGACCCGACACCCATGGCGGTCGCCGCGACCCGTGCCCCCAAAGTGATCAACTGGGTCGACCGCGTCGACGATCTGTCGTGGTGGTCGGTCAACGCCGACCGCGGTTGGGCGGCACTCGACGAGCTACCGAGCGCAACCACTGGGCTGCTGCGCGAGATCGGCGCAACGTATGCCCCGTTCATGGTGGCCAATGCAGCTGCACTCGCCGAGGGCGCGTCCGAGGTGGTCTGCGACATCGAGGGTGGCACGTACCGGCAAGCCCCGTTCAAGTACCAGGGCAAGTGCCTCGAATGGCTCCGGGCCGACTACGCCGCGCTGTCGCCCGACGATCGGTCGCGGGTCGACGGCGTGCTCGCGGGAACGGGCTGCGGGGTGCTGTTCGAGTGAGCCCGGACGTCGCTCTGTACGGCCACTGGATCTGCCCGTACGCCACCCGGGTGCAATTCGCGTTGGAGCAGCGGGCGATCCCCTACGATCTCGTCGATCTGCCACCGTCAGGGGTCCGGCCATCCGACTTCGAGCTACCGGCCGAGTTCATCGAGCACAGCCCGCAGCGCGAGATCCCGATGGTGCGTATCGACGAGCGCTACCTGGCCGACTCGATCCCGATCCTCGAGTGGCTCGAGGAGGAGATCACCACCGCGCCGCTCCTCCCCGCCGACCCTGCTGCGCAACAGCTGGTGCGCGAGCGGATCGCGTGGATCGACCGCCACGCTTTCCGGCCCATGATCGGGATCTACTACGGCACCGAGCCTGAGCGCATCGACCGCGCCGCCACCGCGCTGACCGAGGCGCTCGCCCAGATGGGGAGCTGGGCGGCGAAGTCGGGGTGGCTTGCCGGGTCCGACGTGTCGCTCGCCGATGCGGTGGCCATGCCGATCAACGTGCGGATGACCGGGCTGCAACAGCTCGGGCTGACACAGGACGTCCCACCGGCGTGGGCCGCCTACGCCGAGCGGTGCCGCGCGTTGCCGGGCTGGCCCGCCGTCGAGTGGTCGCAGGATCAGACCGACGAGTTCGTCGGTCGATTCACGGCGTACCGCCGCAAGCAGCACCGTTAGGAGCGCAACGATGGACATCGTCGTGGTGATGGACGGGCCCGAGACGGTGGTCGCCGACAGCGACACGTCGTTGGCGCTGATCCTCGGCGCACAGGCGCGTGGACACCGGGTGTGGCATTGCGGCGCGGGCGACGTCGAATTCGACGGCCGTGTCTGGGCCGCCGCTCGCCCGGCGGTGGCCGACGAGCAGGCGACTCCTCCGTTGCAGCTCGGCGAACGCGAGCGCATCGACCTCGGCTCGGTTAATGCGGTGCTGATTCGCACCGATCCGCCGTTCGACGACGCCTACCTCCATCTCACGCTGCTGCTCGACCTGCTCGCTGGAAGCACCCTCGTGGTCAACTCGCCTCGGGGGCTGCGCGACGCCAACGAAAAGCTGTACGCCTGTCGCTTTCCCGATCTCACACCGCCCACGATCGTGTCGGCCGATGCCGAACGATTGCTGGACTTTGCACGAGCACACGGCGCCGCGGTGCTGAAGCCGATCGGTGGCCACGGTGGCCGCGGGGTGATGGCGGTGCGGCCCGACGACGACAACGCGCCGTCGATCATCGACACGCTCACCACGCGCGGACGCGTGCCGGTCGTGGCACAGCGGTTTCTCGAGAACGTCACCGCCGGCGACAAGCGAATTCTGCTCCTCGACGGCGACCCGCTCGGCGCGATCCTGCGGATCCCCACCCGTGCCGACTTCCGGGCCAACATCTGTGTCGGCGGCACGACGATGGCGACCGAGCTCGACGACGACGATCGGCGCATCATCGAGCGCCTTGCACCGTCGCTGCGCGCCGATGGACTCTTCTTCGTCGGGCTCGACGTGGTCGATGGGCATCTCACCGAGGTCAACGTGACGAGCCCGACCGGGATTCGGCAGATGGCCGCCCTCGGCGGCGGCGAGCCACACGTCGATGTGATCCGCTGGCTCGAACGCCACGCCACCTGACCACCGTCCGCTGTCGTTTGTTGGCAACTCTGCGGCGCACTGGTGCGCGCAAAGTTGCCAACAAACGGATGACGGTCGGGCTCGCGGCCGTCAGCGTGTGAGCGTGGAGCCGCTCCCCCGCTACACGCGAGCAGCTGGCCACAGACGCAGGAAGTTCTCGCTGAAGAACCGCGTCTGCGCCTTCTCGTCGAGCCGTTCGACCGCGCGCTCGAACTTGCCGATCGGGTCGCGCCCGCCCTCGATGTGCGGATAGTCGCTGGAGAACAGATACAGCTCGTCGTTGGAGTCGTCGACGAGTCGAGCGACGTCTTCGCTGGGCAACGGGGTGAACGCCATCTGCGCGGTGATCTGCTCGGACGGAGGTCGATCGAACTTCACGGATGCGTCCACGCGGGAGTAGATGCCGGTGATCATGTCGAGGCGACGCAACATCTCGGGTACCCATCCGGCGCCGAGCTCTACTGCAGCACCACGCAGATTCGGATGACGTTCGAACACGCCATCGGCAACCAGCATGCTGACGAACGCTTCGGGCGGATGATGCAGCAGCAGCGCGTCTTTGGTGCGCACGTTCTCGCCACCGCCGAAGAAGTCCTTCGTGGCGCCGCGCCCGTTGTTGCTCCACGCCTTGGCCTGATGCAACGGCGAGCCACCGACGTGAATCACGAACGGCACGCCAGCCTCGGCGAGGCGCGCCCAGAACGGCTCGAGGTCGACGTGGCCCGGCGAATGCCCGATCGGCGCCCGATGCGGCACCCAGATCGCCTGCAGACCGAGTTCGAGCGCCGCATCGAGCTCGATCATGGCTGCATCCGGGTCGTCGAGCGCGCACACGCCCACGCCGATCAATCGATCGTCGTCGGCGCAGAAGTCGGCCATGTGACGGTTGTGGGCGCGCGCCCCGCCGTAGCGGATCCGCGACGGCACCGACGAGCTCGGATGGAACGCCGTGACCACGCTGTGGGTGGCGAACACCAGCTGCTTCTTGAACCCGAGCATGTCGAGGGCGACCGTGCGATCGGCCTTGTCGAACGCGCCGAGTGCCTGGATCTCCTTCGACTTGGCGATGAGCTGGTCGCCGAGCGAGATTTGGGCGGCACGGTGCTCGTCGCTGTGGCGATTGCCCTGCGCCACGATCTCGGCCACCTCGTCGTCGGTGACGATCGATGCGGTGTAGTCCACCTCGGGCAGCTCGTCGCGCAGGTCGGGGTCGGCGTAGCGCTTCAAGAAGTCCGGCAACTCCATGATGTGGCTGTCGGCGTCGTAGTACGAGCGGGTGGCGGGTGCGTACGTCATGTGGCGCTCCTTGGGCGGTGGTCTTGGCTGGCGGGTTCAGCTCACGAACGATCGGGACGGTGCGGGCCGGCGATACCTCGCTCGATGAGATCGGCGCAACGATCATCGTCGAACCCCAACTCGTCGAGAATCGCGGCAGTGTGTTCGCCGCGGCGCGGGGAGTGCCCTGCGGTACGCACCGGGCTGCGCTCCATCTGCAGCGGCGCCGTGGGCGTGCGGTAGCGCCCGAGGTCGCGATGATCGAGTTCGGCGACGTAGCCGTTGGCCAGGGCTTGGGGGTCGTCGTAGATCTCGTGCGGGAAGTTGACCCGCGCACTCGGCACACCGTGGGCCGAGAAGGTCTCGCGCCACTGCTCGGTGGTCCGCTCGCCGAGCAGCGCTTCGGCTTCCGCCACAAAAAGGTCGAGTGCCGCACGCTCGGCGTCGCTCCCCCGTTCGAACATGCCCGTGCGCCGGGGATCGACCAGGCCGGTGGCCTGTCGGAAACGCTCGTTGAGGCGCGGCGACAAACAACCGACCGAGATGAATCCATCGGCAGTTCGATAGTGACGGAAGTAGACGTTGCCGGCGGGGCGCGCATCGAACTGCTCGCCGTAGGCCGCTTGCTGTGCGGCGAAGTCGCCCCCGTCTGCACGGATCTGGTCGATGGCGGCGGCAACTGCGGCGAAACGTTCGCCGTCGAGATCGTCGTAGTGGAACGCGTAGTGCGCGATCAGGGCGAGCGTCGTGTGCAGCAGCGACGTGCGCACCCACTGCCCCTCGCCCGTGAGATCACGGTGGCGGAGCGCGGCCACCACGCCGAGCGTCGACACGATGCCGGTCACCACATCGGCGAGCGCTGGTCGCACGTACTGGGGATGATCGCCCTCTTGCATGGCGAGCACGGTGGTCATCCCCCCGAGCCCCATCGCCACGACGTCGTAGCCGCCGTCGTCGGCATAGGGTCCTTCCACGCCGTACGGGGTGTTCTGCAAGTAGATGAGGTCGCTGCGCAGCGTGCGCAACCGCTCGAAGTCGAGGCCGTAACGCGGGGCGTCGGGAGCCTTCATCGACACCAGCACGACGTCGGCGGAGGCGACGAGTGGGTCGACGACGAGCGCCGCCTCGGGGTGGGCCAGATCGATGCAGATACTGCGCTTGCCGCGATTGGCGATGGCGAAGTCGCGCCCCTCGCCCGCCACGTGTGTGCGGCTCAGCAAACGGTACGAGTCGCCTCGGGGCGGCTCGACCTTGATGACATCGGCGCCCATGTCAGACAGCAATGCGCCGCACGACGGCGTGGCCAAGGCTTGGGCGAACTCCACCACGCGGATCCCCGCGAGCGGCCCCGGCGCATCGGTCGACGTCATCACCTCCAGCTTGGCGCACCACCGCAACCCGACTCGCAGCGGCGGCACCAGCGGTCGGCACGGCGCGCGGCGTGCTCGATCGCCCGGCGTGGCGTACTGTTGGGGCAGCGCCGTCAACAACACCTCGCCCCACGAGGTCGACGGCGTGAGGGGTGGGGCCAGCCGCACCCAAACCCGTCCGTTGGCCCCGCCCCGCACCATGCGCGCGGTGTTCGGTCGACGCTGCGTTCTGCCTCAGGTGGCGATCGCGTCGAGCGCCCACACGCTGCCGATGCCGATCACCATGGTCAGCCCCGCCGAGCGCCACCGGTACGCCGCCAGCCCGGCCAGACCGGCACCGATCCACCACGTCCAGCGGAACACCAACGCGCCATCGTCGAGGACCAACCGGTCGGCCACGATCGCGGCGAGCACGGCCGGCGCGATCAATCGCATCGTGTCCACCGCCGATGGCGATGGCTCACCGAACCGACCGATCGCGACGATCGCCGACACGCGGATCAAGTAGGTGCCGACGCCGACCAGCACGATCTGCAGTCCGACGCTCACGACGACGAACGCCCACGAGTCGATCGAGCGATGGCGATGCCGAGCACCGCACCGATCACGATGCCGAGGCCGCTCGGCAGGCGAGCACCCACGATGGCGACGACGCCAGCCACGCCTGCGGCGACCACCGCTTCTCGGCCGACCACGGTGGGCACCAGCAGCGCCACGAACATCACCGGCACGATGACGTCGATGTCGAGCTGTTGCGGCAGCGCTCCGTCGAGGACGTAGCCGACGACCGATCCCACCCACCATCCGCAGGCGATGAGCATCCCCGCAGCAAAGAACCACCATCGACGGCGAATCGGGTCATGGTCGACCTGGAATTCGACGACTGCGAGCGACGCCGCCTGGTCGGTCACCAGGTAGGACAGTCCGAGGCGCCACGACATCGGGAAGCGGCGAAATGCAGGTGCCAACGCTGCGCTGTACAGCGCAAAGCGAGCGTTGATCAACAGCGCCGTGCCGATTACGACCGCCCAGGTGGCACCGTCGTCGATCAAGCTGAGCAGGGTCAGCTGAGCAGCACCGGCGAGCACGATCCACGAGGCGCCGAGAGCGAGCCATGCGTCGACCGAGCTGTCGGCCACGGCGACCCCGTACACCAGGCCGAAGGGGACGATCGCCGCCGCCAGCGGCACCGCCGATCGGGCGCCGTCGAGCAATGCGGGGCGCACCGCCTGGTCCAGTGTCATCGCTGACATCAAACGCACGCCGCCGATCCCGGTCTTGCACGATCCTGACCTCGATTCCGGTCTGGATGCTGGCCGAAGTGCAGACCGCGCGAGCTGGCGGGAGTCAGGTGTGTCGCACGAACCTGCCAGGTGTGACACCGATGAGGCGCCGGAACGTGCGGTGGAAATGCGATTGATCGTGAAACCCGCACGTCGCAGCGACGTCGGCAATGGCTTGGCCCGACACGAGCATCTTCTTCGATCGCTCGATTCGCACTGCCAGCAGGTACGCGTAGGGCGCCATGCCGAACGCTCGTCGGAACGAGCGGGACACGTGTGCCTCGGAGACACCCGTCGCGGCAGCCAGATCGGCGAGCCGCACGTCGGCGAACACGTGCGCATGGAGGTACTCACGGGCGGTCGCGGCGACGTGTGGGCAACCCGCTGGGGACTGCACCCGCACGCCGCGCCCGTGACGTGTGCAGAGATCGGTGAGAAACGCCGTGACCTCGTCGTCGAGCCCCAGACGGTTGCCGGTCGAGGCGTGGCGGTGCAGGCACTCGAAGCGGGCGAAGAGATCGGGGTCGTCGATCACCGCTTCACCGAAACCGAATCGGTCGGCGAGTCGCGGCCCATCGAGCGCGGCCTCGACGACCTCGACCGAGGGGTAGATCATGCGATACCGCCAGCCCACCTCGGTGGCCGGCCAGCCCCAGTGCACCACGTCGGGGTCGACGACACACAAGGTGTGCGACGGCATCAGCGTCTCACCGGACTTGCTGGCGAAACGCTGCGCACCGCGCTCGATGACGCCGATGGCAAAGGTCTCGTGCACGTGGCGCGGATAGCGGAAGTCGACGAAGTCCGCTTCGAGGAACTCGGTGTCGTCGATGAGCGGCTCGAACCAACTGCGCTTGTAGTTCACGGTGGGCCGCAGCGTACGCGCGACGCACCGGGGGAACGATTAGTGCTCGTCCCAGTGGTCGCCATGCTTCGCATGGCGGTGGCCGTCGTGCAGATAGTCGACGTGGTCTCCGTGAGGAATCGCCTCGTGGCCGCACCCCGGGCCGTGCTCGTGGTCGCCGTGGTCGGCGTGCGCGGCGTGCGTCCCCTCGCACTCGTCCCAGTGGCCGTCGTGCTCACGGTGAACGTGGCCGTCGTGGAAGTAGTCGACGTGATCGCCGTGCACCACCGACGCGTGACCGCAGTCGGGGCCGTGCTGGTGATCGTGATCGGCGTGAATGGTGTGGGTCTGACTCATGGGGTTGCCTCCTGGGCGTGAGTGATGGCATCGCGGACGATGTGGGATACGTGGTGGTCGGCGATCGAGTACCGGACCTCTTTGCCGTCGCGCCGACCGACGATCAAGTTCGCAGACCGCAGCACACGCAAGTGTTGCGACACGAGCGGCTGGTTCACGTCGAGCAGGTCGGTGAGCTCGTGCACGCACCGTTCGCCGTGCTCGTCGAGCGCCAGGATCAGCTTGATCCGCACCGGACTGCCCAACACCTTGAGCAACTCGGCGCCGCGTGCGATCGGGTCGTGTTCGGGTTCCACCGGCATCAATTATGCATAGATTCGCATACGTTTACAAGTGCGAGTTCGTCGAATTCGTGGCGACGGCGATGGCTACGCTCGACGGCCCATGCGAGTGACCGTGTCGGTGGGCAGTGCGTACGACAACGGCGAACGCTGGGCCGACGTGGTCGAGTACGTCAAGGCGGCCGATCGGCTCGGGGCCGACGCAGTGTGGTCGGCCGAGGCGTGGGGCATGGATGCAGTGGCGTCGCTCGGATTCCTGGCGGCAGTCACCGAGCGCGTCACGCTCGGCACCGGCATCATGCAGATCTCGGCGCGCACACCAGCGACGACGGCGTTCACGGCGATGTCGATCGCTCAGATGTCGAGCGATCGCTGTGCGCTGGGCCTCGGCGTGAGCGGACCCCAGGTGGTCGAGGGCCTGCACGGCGTGGCCTTCGCCAACCCGCTCGGCCGACTCCGCGAGTACATCGAGATCGTCCGCATGGCGTTGCGCGGCGAACGGATCGTGTACGACGGCAGGCATTACCAACTCCCCCGCCCTGGCGGGGAAGGCAAGGCACTGAAGTCGTCGATTCCGCCGAAGCCCGATCTTCCGATCTACCTCGCAACGCTGGGGCCGCGCTCGCTGCACCTCACCGGCGAGCTGGCCGACGGCTGGCTGGGCACGTCGTTCATCGCCGAGCACGCCGAGGTGTTCCTCGACCCGATCCGGCGCGGTGCCGAGCAGGCCGGACGCAGCCTCGACGACATCGACATTCAGGTCAACAGCCCGATCGCCATCGGCGACGACGTCGACGCGCTGCTCGACCGGGCCCGCCCAGCGATGGCCTTCACCCTCGGCGGCATGGGTTCGCCGACCACCAACTTCTACAACGACGCCTTCTCGCGCGCTGGGTGGGCTGATGTCGCGACCCGCGTACAAGCGCTGTGGGTCGACGGCGACAAGCCAGCGGCGATCGCTGCGGTTCCCGACGAGCTCCTCCTCGCCGCCTATCCGATCGGCACCGAATCGATGGTTCGCGAACGCCTCGCGGCGATCGCGACGAGCGGCGTCGATGCGCTACGTGTGGCACCCGTCGGCCGCACGCCGTCGGAGCAGATCGACCATCTCGAGATGGTGCTCGATCTCACTCGGTCGGTGGCGTAGCGACGGTGTCAGCGGGCTCGACCGACCCGATGTGCTCGCTCCCGTAACCGGCCCGTTCTGCGCGGTGCTGCACGGCGATCGATCGAACCGTGGCTCGATCCGCAGCTGAGCGCGATCGCAGCCGGTCCTGCGATTGAGCGAAGATGCTCTCCGCTCCGAGCCTTGTGACGTGGTCGAACGGCGCCGTTGCGAGCTCGTCGTAGTAGCGACCGACTGCGCTCATCGCTCCGAGTGTCGCACCCCGGTGGCCGCAGGGAACGCCCGCCGCTACGGTCCGGCCACGTGCAAACGCTGCAGCTCGAGTTCGACGACGTGTCCCTCGAGGCGCATCGGTACGCCAACTCCGGCGAGCTCGTGTGCATGCTGCCCGGGCTTGGCGGCGGCATCCGCCGCTTCGCCCAGCTCGGAACGCGACTGAGCGACGCCGGCCTGCAGCCCGTGGCGATCAATCCGCGGGGTGCGGGCGCGAGCACCGGACCGCTCGACAATCTGCGAATGCGCGATCTCGCCGACGACGTCGCCAAGGTCATCGACCACCTCGGTCGGCCGGCCTGGGTGATCGGCAACGCCTTTGGCAATCGCGTTGCTCGTTACCTGGCGACCACACGGCCCGAACTCGTCGCTGGGGTCGTGTTGATCTGCGCGGGCGGTGAGGTCCCACCCGAGCCCGACGCGGCAGCCGCGCTCGGCGAGTTCTTCGACGAGTCGTTGAGCGAGGCCGATCGGCTCGCCGCTGCGCAGCGGGCACTGTTCTCCCCTGGCAACACGGTCGCCGCCAGCTTCATCGACACTGGACGCACGACGACCGCCGCTCGAGCCCAAGCGTCGGCGACGCGCGCAGAGTCCTCCGACTCGTGGATCGCTGGAGGTGACGCACCGATGCTCGTCGTTCAAGGAGCCGACGACCGCATCGCGCCACCCGAGAACGGCCGTCGACTGCAAGCTCGATGGCCCGACCGCGTCGCGTTGGTCGACGTGCCCAACGCAGGCCACGCCGTGCTCAACGAGCAGCCCGATGCCGTCGCCAACGCGATCGTCGACTTCATCGCCCAGCTGCGATGAGCCGACGATTTCGGCCCGCGCACTGGTCTGTGTAAGCACACAGCACTGCGTCACCGATAGTCGCTGACACAAACCGATGAATCAGGCCGAAGCAGTACGTTCTGCGGCCGATGCAGCGTGTGCGGGTCGCCCTTGTCGCGGGTCTCGTTCTTGCGGCGTGTAGCAGCGGCGACGAAACGGCCGGCACGTCGACAGTGCCGGACCCTGAACGGTCGCCGGCGATTGAGCAACTGTTCGCCGACGCAGGCGTGGAGGGCACCTTCGTTGCCCGCAACGTCGACTCCGGCGAATCGGTGGTGGCCAACCCCGAACGGGCGGCGATCCCGCGTCTGCCCGCTTCGACGTTCAAGATCCTCAATTCGCTCGTGATCCTCGAGTCGGGCGTGCTCGACTCCGTGGACACGACGGTGCCGTGGGATGGCGTCGAACGAGAGATCGACTCGTGGAACCAAGACCACAGCCTGAGGAGTGGGATCGAGGTCAGCGCCGTGTGGTTGTACCAACAGCTCGCCCGCGAGGTCGGCCTCGAGCGGATGCAGGAGCTGATCGACGCCGTCGGCTACGGCAACGCCCGCGTCGGGCCGAGTGTCGACGACTTCTGGCTGCGCGGCGACATGCGCATCTCACCACAGGAGCAACTCGACTTCCTCGAGCAGCTGTACCGCGGCGACCTGCCGTTTGCCGATGAGCACCTTGCGGCGGTGCGCGACATCATCGTGCGCGAGCGCGGCGATGGGTGGACGTGGTCGCACAAGACCGGAACTGCGCTCGCCGCCGAGCAAGCACTGGGCTGGCTCGTGGGCATCGCGGAGTACGACGGCGACGCGTGGGTCTTCGCCCTGAACCTCGACCTCGGCCCGAGCGACGACGCAGCCCTCGACAGCCAGATCGATCCCCAAGTGCGCCAGGAGATCGCGCGCGCCGCCCTCGTCGAGCTCGGCGCCCTCCCCAACGACCAGCCGTGAGGCACGGCATCGGCGCCACAAACGATCTGTGTCAGCACACAGGGCTGCGTCACCGATAGTCGCCGACACAGACGCAAGAACGCCCCGAGGCGCTACGACGGTATGTCGACGCCTCCGCTTTGCGACAATGACGCCATGGCCGACCATGAACTGATCATCCGCAGCGGCACGGTGATCGACGGCACCGGCCGCCCGCGGCGTACCGCCGATGTCGCCGTGTCGGGCGGCGTGGTCACCGCCGTCGGCGAGGTCGACGGCACCGCCACGCGCGAGATCGACGCCGATGGCGCCATCGTTGCCCCCGGGTTCGTCGACGTGCACACGCACTACGACGGCCAGGCCACATGGGAATCGACGATGCAACCGTCGTCGTGGCACGGAGTGACGACCACGGTGTTCGGCAACTGCGGTGTGGGATTTGCGCCGGTCCACGACGACGACCACGACCGTCTGGTGCAACTGATGGAAGGTGTCGAAGACATCCCGGGCACTGCGCTCCACGAGGGTCTGGCCTGGAACTGGAACACCCTGACCGAGTACCTCGGCGCCCTCGATGGCCCGAAGGACATGGACATCGCTGCGCAGGTGCCGCACGCCGCGCTGCGTCTCCACGTGATGGGCGAACGAGGAGCGCTCGGCGAGGACGCCACGACCGACGACATCGCCGAGATGGGCCACCTCGCGGCCGAGGGGATTCGAGCCGGGTTTCTCGGCTTCACCACGAGCCGCACCGTCAACCACAAGACGTCGCTCGGCGAACCCACGCCGACGCTCACCGCCGCCCGCGACGAGCTCGTCGGCATCGCCGAGGCGATCGGCGCGACCGGCAAGGGTGTACTCCAGTTGGTGTCGGACTTCTTCGACATCGATGGCGAGTTCGCCCTCGTGCGGGCGATGACCGAACGATCGGGACGCCCGATCAGCTTCACGCTCGTCGAGTCACCGCGGGGGTACGACTATCACCGGGCGATCCTCGCCCACATCGAATCCGCCCGGGCCGATGGGCTCACCGTGACGGGTCAAACAGCGGTCCGGCCGATCGGCGTACTGCTCGGATTCGAATGCACGCTGAACCCCTTCCTCCTCAACCCGGTGTTTCGTGAGCTCACCGAGTTGTCGACGGAGGAACGGACCTCGGCCCTGCACGACCCGAGCTTCCGTGCACGGCTCCTCGAGGCCGCCGGGGGCACCGAGACCCAGGCCGTGGGCGGCCGCCTGATCGAGCGGTACGACATCATGTTCCCACTCGGCGACACGCCCGACTACGAGCCACCAGCGGCGCACTCGATCGCCGCCATCGCCGCACGCGAGGGCCGCCCACCAGCTGAGGTCGCCCTCGACGCGATGTTGGGCCACGACGGCACCGCAATGATGTGGGTGCCGTTCTCCAACTATGGCCAGGGCAACCTCGACGGCACTCGCGAGTTGCTGACCCACCCGTACACCGTGCCGGCATTGTCCGACGGTGGCGCGCACGTCGGCACGATCTGCGACGGCTCGTTTCCGACCACGCTGCTGCAGCACTGGGGACGCGACCGCGACGGCGAGCGCATCGATGTCGAGTTCCTCGTGCAGCGCCAGTGTCGCGACACCGCCCGCCTCGTCGGTCTCGACGATCGCGGGGTGCTGGCACCGGGCTACCGGGCCGACATCAACGTGATCGACTACGACCGCCTACGCGTCCGCCAACCCGAGTTGCGCTACGACCTGCCAGCAGGTGGGCGGCGCATCGTGCAGCGCGCCGACGGGTACGCCCACACATTCGTCGCAGGTGTCGAGACCTACGCCGAAGGCGAGGCGACTGGGGACTTGCCAGGCCGCCTGATCCGCGGCGCGCAGCCGGAGCCGATGGGAGCCTGACGATGGCGACTGCACTGCACCACACCGACGTCCAGCCCCTCGAACGCCATGCCGAGTGGCGGGCCACCGACGTTGCCGACCCCGAGGAGTGGACGCATCGACTGACCGCAGCCGAGATCGCCGAGTTGGAGTCGGCGTTGGCGGTGGCCCGTTCCGCCGCCGATGACGTGCTCGATGTCGACAAGGAACACTTCCCGCTCGACGCCCTCGTTCCGGTGCTCGCCGCGATCGCCGATGAGCTCATCAACGGTCGAGGCTTCCAACGGATCTCGGGTCTCCCCGTCGACCGCTTGGGTGCCGACGATTCCTCGTGGATCTACTGGGGAATCGGCCTGCACCTCGGGGTGCCATGGCCACAGAACGTCAAGGGCCATCTGCTCGGCGACGTGAAGGACCAGGGCAAGGGACTCGACGACCCCACCGCCCGCGGCAACGAAATCGGCGGTTCGGGCCTCGGCTTCCACTCCGACGGCTCCGATCTCGTTGGCCTGCTGTGTCTCGACCCCGGCGCATCGGGCGGTGACAGCCTGATCTCCAACGCGCTGCTGTGCCACAACCTGCTGGCCGAGTCCGATCCCGATCTCGCCGGCGAGCTGTACGCGGGCTTGCCATACGACTTCCGTGGCGAGCAGGCGTCGGGCGACAAGCCGTACTACCACGTGCCGGCGTTCAGCCGGCACGACGATCGGCTGTTCATCCGCTACATCCCGCAGTACATCTTGGCGTCGCAGCGACACGACGATGCGCCCCGACTGACCGACGCCCAACGCGCTGCGATGAAGGCCTATTCGGCGCTGGTCGACGACCCCGATCACTGGGTGGCGATGACCTTCGAACCCGGCGACATGCAGTTCGTGAACAACTACCACGTGTTGCACGGCCGCAAGCCGTACGTCGACGACGCCGAGGCAGGCCGGGTTCGCTGGTTGAAGCGACTGTGGCTGGCGACCGAGATCCTCGGCCCCGACGATCGTCCCGCCCGCTTCCAGGCGGCCGGGGCAACCGCGCACTGGTCGGCGCGACGCACGAAGGCCTAAGTCGACCGCGGCGGCGCACGTCAGCGTTCGTCGGCGGGCCGCTCTCACTCGATTCACCACTGGAGGACATCCCATGAGTACCACCCGCGAGTTCGATGTGATCGTGTTCGGCGCGACCGGCTTCACCGGCCGACTCGTTGCGGAGTATCTCGCCGAGCGCTACGGCGTCGGCGGCGACGTGCGGTGGGCGATGGCCGGCCGCAGCCTCGACAAGCTCACCGCGGTGCGCGCCGAGATCGGCGCTCCCGACGACACTCCGCTCGTGGTGGCCGACAGCGACGACGGTGCGTCGCTGCGCGCGCTCGCCGAGCGAACCCGCTGCGTGCTCACCACGGTGGGCCCCTACACCTGGTACGGCGAGGAGTTGCTCGCGGCGTGCGTGGCCACCGGCACCGACTACGTCGACCTGTGCGGCGAGGTGTTGTGGATGCGCGACATGATCGACCGGTACCACGATCAAGCGGCGGAAAGCGGCGCGCGGATCGTGCACTCGACCGGGTTCGACTCGATCCCGTTCGACCACGGCGTGTTGTTTCTCCAGGCTGCTGCCGAGGAGCGGTTCGGCAGCGCGTGTCAACGAGTGCGGACGCGTGTCACCGACGTGCGCGGCACGCTCTCGGGCGGCACGGCGGCCAGCGGAAGGGCGACGATGGAGGCGGTGCAGGCGGATCCGAGCCTGCTCGCGCCGCTCGTCGACCCGTTCTCGTTGTGTGCAGGCTTCGAAGGCCCCCCGCAGCCCGATGGCGACCAGGTCGTCGAAGAGGAGTTCATGGGCGGATGGGTGGCGCCGTTCTTCATGGCGCCGATCAACACCAAGAACATCCACCGCTCGAACACGTTGATGGGCCACCGCTACGGCGAAGGCTTCGAGTACGACGAGATGTTCTATGCCGGTCCAGGTGACGGCGGGCGCCAAATGGCCGACCTGATGGCGGCGATGGCCCGCGGGATGGGCGACGGTGGTGGCGACGACGGGCCGAAGCCGGGAGAAGGGCCGTCGAAAGAAGAGCGCGATGCCGGCGGCTACGAAATGCTGATCATCGGCACGCACGCCGACGGCGGCGAGGTACGCGCACGGGTGACCGGCGACAAGGACCCGGGATACGGCTCGACGTCGAAGATCATCGCCGAAGCGGCGCTGTGCCTGATCGAAGATCGTCCGGACGTGGCCGGCGGCGTGTGGACACCCGCCGCTGCGCTCGGTGAACCGCTGATCCCCCGACTGGTCGAACGAGCCGGCATGACCTTCGACCTCGTCGGCGGCTGAGCGGGCCACCGCGGCCCTCCCGCTTCTCGGCGCCGACAGCTGCGGTAGCCGCAACTCTCGACGCCGAGAAGGCACCACACCGCACCACAGTCGAGGCCCACCCGCTTCTCGGCGCCCACAGTTGCGGAACCCGCAACTCACGACACCGAGAAGGCGCGTCACACCACGGTCGAGGCTCATCCGCTTCTCGGCGCCCACAGTTGCGGAACCCGCAACCCACGACACCGAGAAGGCACGACACCGCACCACAGTCGAGGCCCACCCGCTTCTCGGCGCGCACAGTTGCGGAACCCGCAACCCACCACGCCGAGAAGGCGCACTACACCGCCGGTTGTTGCTGTGTGGCGCAGTGCACGCCTCCGCCACCTGCGGCCACCGGGTCGATGTCGACCGCTACGACCGTGCGCCCGGGATGCAGCTCGCCAATGACATCGGCGGCGGTGCCGTCGGCTCGATCATCGCCGAACTCGGCGATGATCACGGCGTCGTTGCACACGTAGTAGTTGACGTAGCTGGCAAGGAAGTCGCGGTCACCTCGTCGCGTGGTGGCGGGCTGATCGAGCCGCACGAGTTCGTAGGGCTCGCCGTCGAGCGTGGTCATGCGTCGCAGTTCGTCGACAGTATCGACGGCCAGGTCGTACCACGTCTCCCCCGGCTCGACGTATGACGGGAACTCGTGGATGATCGTGGAGGGGTCGATGAATCGGGCGAGGGTGTCGATGTGGCCGTCCGTGATGTCTTCACCGGCGACACCATTCACCCACAGCAAACGCTCGGCGCCGAGCAATCCAACGAGCCGATCAGCGATCTCGTCGTCGCTCATCCCCGGGTTCCGATTCGAGTTGACCCAGCTGCTCCGCGCAGCGAGCAGCGTGCCCTGCCCGTCGGTCTCTACCCCACCGCCCTCGCCGACGATCCCGGCGTCGATCAGTTCGATGTCGAGGATGTCGGCGACGACTGCAGCGAGGGTCGCATCGCCATCGTGCACCTGTTTGTCGCCCCACCCGTTGAACTCGACGCGACCAGCGGAGAGTTCGCGCTGATCATCGACGAGAAACAGCGGAAGCGTGTCTCTGGCCCACAGGTCGTCGACCGGTGCATCGAGCAACTCCACATCGGAGCCGACGAGGTCACGCGCCATCGACATGTCGGACGGCGCCACCAACATGCGCAGCGGCTCGAACTCGGCGATCACCAGACCGAGGCTGGCGATCGACGTTTGCACGTCGGGGAGATCGCGACCCCAGACATCGCGCCTACCGGGGAAGCACATCCACGTCGCCGCATGTGGCGCGTCCTCGGCCGGCATCCACCTCGACGTCGCCACGGTTCCCTCCTCGATGCTTCCGGTACCGCGACCGGTCAGCTCGCCGCTACTGCCGTCGTCGGCGTCGTCCCGCGAACACGATGCCAACCACCACCCGGCCGCGCCCAGCGCTCCAGCGCGTAGCACCGCCCGACGGCTGACGTTCACGGCCGGCAGCGTAGAGCGGTGTTCGCGGCGGTGGTTGCGTCGCCTCTCATCGAACTCCAATGAACGCAAGCGAGCGCTGCGCTGAAAGCGTGCGCCGCGAGGACCACGACGTAATCAGGCAGCGCCGATGCGCGCACGCTCGGGCGTAAGGCCCGTCCAGTCGTGGAACGCCCGATAGAACGAACTGGGGTCGGCGTACCCGAGCAGGAACGAGATCTCGGTGGTCGAGATCGCATCGTCGGCGAGGTAGTGACGGGCCAACGCTTCGCGCGTCGAGGCCAGCACCGCTTGAAACGTTGTGCCCTCTGCGGCCAGCCGACGCTGCAGCGTGCGCGTGCTCATCGCCAGCGAGCGACCGACGTCGCGCATCCCCGTACGCCCTGCCGGCAACAGCTCCAGCAGCGCCGCACGCACTCGCTCCGTGGTCGATGCGTCGGCGTCGACCTCGGCCAGCCGCGTGCGCAGCGACGGCTCGAACTGTTCCCACATTGCGTCGTTCACGGTGAGGAACGGGCGAGCGGCGTCGACGGCAGCGAACGTGATCTCGTGCCGCGAGCCGGCCTCGATCTCGAGGCCGAACGCATCGAGATACGGGCCCTGGTCTGGTGGTGGCGCCGCCGTAACGATCCCGACCGGCTGAACGTCGGCGCGCGTACCGATCCGCGCCATCGCCACCCAGAACAGCAGCTCGGTGATCGCCAGCGACGACGGCGGTTGATCGTCGAGCCAACGACAGGCGATCGTCGTCGTGTTCGTACCAGAGTCGATATCGAGGCGCATCGGCCCGATCAACGACTTGTAGGTCTGCAGTCGTTGCGCGGCCTGACGCAGGTCGGCGCTGCAGAGGACGGCGAACAGAACCGGGTTGAACGCCTCGACCGTGATCGCATTCATCAGCAGCAGCGGCAAGGCTGGATCGCCAGCCTCCGCTTCCAGCGCCGACCAGAAGCCGTGGTACTCCTCGCTGCGGAGCGCCACGCTCGATCGATTGAGGAGGTCGCCGGGCAAGCCGGCCCGCCGCAGCACGTTCTCGTGGTTGACGCCCAGGTCGGCCAACAGAATCTGCGTTTGGGGGTCGAGTGCGTACTTGTCGGACGGCACAACCTGATCGTAGGCGTGGCGCTGCGACCACGTGCTGGTGGATCACGCCAAGCCGTTCGCCGATCACGCCATTCGTATCGCCGGCCGCATTGGCACCGATCGTGACTGAGTTGGCGTGATCCGTCATTGTCGGCCTGCGAGCCGACCCGTACGTTCGACGGTCGATCCACATCCGACGGTCGACAGCACACGCAAGGAGCCACGCATGACATCCAAGGTCGTCCTCATCACCGGCGCCTCATCCGGCATGGGCAAAGAGGCGGCACTGCAGTTCGCCGCTCAGGGCCACACGGTGTACGCCGCAGCACGGCGCATCGACTCGATGCAACAGGAACTCGCTCCGAAGGGCACCGTCCCAGTCTCGGTCGACGTCACCAAGGCCGACGACAACCAGCGCGTGGTCGATCAGATCATCGAAGCCGAGGGTCGAATCGACGTGTTGATCAACAACGCCGGGTTCGGCTTGTACGGACCTGTTGAGGACGTACCGATCGACGACGCCCGCTACCAGTTCGAGGTGAACCTGTTCGGGCTGGCTGACCTCACCCAGCGGGTGCTGCCACACATGCGCGCCCAACAGTCCGGGAGAATCATCAACACCTCGTCGATGGGCGGCAAGATCTTCACCCCGCTCGGAGCGTGGTACCACGCCACCAAACACGCACTCGAAGGCTGGTCCGACTGCCTGCGCATCGAAACCGCACCCTTCGGTATCCAGGTGGTGGTGATCGAGCCGGGTGGCGTGAAGACCGAGTTCGCCGACGTCGTTGGCCGCCAGCTCGAGAAGTACTACGGCCGCAGCGCCTACGACGCTCAGATGAAGCCGTTCATCGACATGATGGGCCAGGACAACGCCATGCTCGACCGCCTGACCGAGCCGGAGGTGCTCGGCGCCGTGTTCGTCGAGGCCGCCACCGCAAAGAAGCCGAAGCGACGTTACGTCAAGGGGTACGGCGCCCGCCCGGCCCTGTTCGTACGCAAGTGGCTCGGCGACGGAGCCTACGAGGCCCTCGTGAAGCGGATGGCCCGCTAGCCGGCCGTGTCAACGCGGCCTGTCGGCCGGCCGTACCAACGCGGCCTGTCGGCCGGCCGTACCAACGCGGCCTGTCGGCCGGCCGTACCAATGCGGCCTGTCGGCCGGCCGTACCAATGCGGCCTGTCGGCCGGCCGTACCCGAGGGCGGTTTTTGCTCGCCGTGACTACTCTGCCGGCGCAGTGCCCGCCGAACGGGAACCCGTCCGGCGGACGCCCGAAGTGTTCACGGACGAGGAGAGCAACAACGCCATGTCGATTACAGAGTCCGAGTTGGAAGCCGCCCGCGTTGCGTGGGGCGAGGCCCTCATCGCGGTGTCGAAGGCATACGAGGCCGACGGGATCGACGGTGCTCGATCGGTCGCGGATGGCGTGCTGGACGCCGCCTACGGCTACAACCTCGGGCCGGTCCTGTTCAAGCCGACCCTGGCCAGCGGCGAGAAGACGTTCCGCCCGACGAAGAAGGGTGCGTTGTCGTACTTCGTCGGCCACGACCCCGACTTCCCCCTCGACGGCGGCTTCGGTCTCAAGGGTTGGCGCGAGTGCCGCTCGGAAACCGCAGCCAGCTTCATCGAAGGCGAGGTCGCGATGTGGATGGGTTGGGTGATCCTCACCGACAAGGACGGCGGCGTCACCAAGGTCGACAAGAGTTGGGGCTACAAGAAAGACGCCGAGGGCACGCTGCGCATCGTGCTGCACCACTCGTCGCTCCCCTACGAGCCCTAGGCCTACCGCACGGCCCGTTCGCGGCCGACGTTCGCCGTCGAGGTCGATCCCCTGCGAGACTCGACGGATGCCGCTCACCCAGTACCGGATCGATCGCGACGGCGCAGACCGTCTGCTGTTTCTCATGCACGGCTACACCGCCGAGCAGCACCACCTCGCGTCCTATGTGCCGCTCGTGGACCCCGACGAGCGCTTCACGGCGATCGCCCCGAGGGGACCGATCGACATGCCCGACGGCGACGGCGCAGGCTGGTGGTCGATCGACCTCGACACGTTCCAGTCCGACCTGTCGCAGTTCGTGCCGTCGTTGACGACGCTCGAGTCGTTCATCGCTGACGAGGCCGACAAGGCCGGCGTCCCGCTCGAACGCTGCGTGGTCGGCGGATTCAGCCAGGGCGGCTTCCTCTCGTTGGCCCTCGCTGGCAAGCCCGACGCACCGCGCTACGCGGGAGTGTGGGCGATGTGTTGTGGCCTGCCTGAGGCGCCAGGGCTGACCATCGATCTCGGGCACGGCGACGGTCGGCCCGCCCTCTTCCAATGGGGCACCCGCGACCTGTTCATCGGGCCCGACCGCCCGAAGGAAGCCATCGGCGCGCTGGAGAACGGCGGATGGAACGTGCGCCACCACGCCTACGACATGGCCCACAGCCAAACCATCGAAATGATGATCGACGCCCGAGAGTGGTTGGCGGGAGTGCTCTGAGCGTCGCCGGCGAACTCAGGCGTGTGCAGTGGTGATGAGGATCGACGCGTCGAGTCGTACGCCGGTGCCGTCGTGGCGCGGGGTGTACGCGTCGAGCAGCGCCGACGCTGCCAGCTCGGCGGCACGTTCGTCGTAGGCGCCGAGAAACGTCTGCATCCCGGGCATCGCCATGGCCGTGTCGACCGCATCGGCCGGCGACAGCCCTGGGCCGCCGTAGTACAGCGGCAAGTCGACGGGCCGCACGCGCACGTCGCGCCATCCAGCGTCGGCCAACACCGAGCGCACGTGGTCATCGAGTCCGAACGAATAGGGGCCGGCTGCCGGCGCGGGCATCTCGATCTCGTAGCCGTCGGCGGCAAGCGCGTTGGCGATCGCATCCCAGCCGACCGACTGGAAGTCGCAGGCATCGCGCGGTTGCCAGGTCGCCATCGCGAGTCGACCGTCGGCGCGTGCAGCTCTCCGTAGGTTGGCGAATGCGGCCACCGGGTCGTTGAAGAACATCACCCCGAAGCGTGAGATCACAGCGTCGAACGCGTCCGCTCCGAGATCGGCGTCTTGCGCATCCGCCACCATCCAGTCGATCGGTGCGGCATCACGTCCGAGCGCGGCGCCGGCCTGCGCGTCTGCGATCAGCTCGGCGGACACATCGACTGCGGTGACGGCGCCGTCTGCACCGACGATCCTCGCGGCGGCGTACGTGGTGGCCGCCCGCCCGCATCCGACGTCGAGAATGCGCTCGCCGCCCTGCAGGTCGGCGTCGGCGAACAACGGTTCGAGCACCGGCTCGAGCATCGCTTCGAGGCGGTGTGCGTTGGCACTCCACGCAGCCCCACCACTCGTTCGCCACGTATCGGTCGACCACGGGCTCTTCGACGGCTGATCGCTCATCGACGCCCATCTTGGCGCGAACGACAACTCCGTGCATTCACGATTCACCGACCGTCTCGGCCAGTCCGTCGGCGAGGTGGGCGAGGGCGTCGGTGGCATCGTCGCCAGCATTCCCGTCGACGATGCGGTTGACCGCCTCGTCGGGGTCAGCGGTCAGATCGAACAACTCGCTCGCTTCGCCGGTATCAGCGTTGAACGTCGCCCGCCATTGACCGTCGGTGACCGCCTGCCAAGTCGGCAGACCCGGCCGCATGCGGATCATGCTCACGACGTGCGAGCGCTCTTCGGCATCCTTGCCAACGACGAACGGCGCGAGCGATCGGGCGGGCGCGTCCGCGAGCGCATCGGCACCGGCAACGTCGAGCACTGTGGCGGCAACGTCGAACCCCTGCACGGGAGTGCGCTCGACACGGCCGTCGACGCCGCCAGGTGGCCGCACGATCAGCGGCACGCGCACCGACGATCGGTAGAAGTTCATCTTCGCCATCAAGCCGTGATCACCGAGCATCTCGCCGTGATCGGACGAGTAGACGATCCACGTGTTGTCGAGAACGCCGTCGCTGTCCAGCTGACCGAGCAGGTCGCCCACTCGTTGATCGATCAACGACACCATCGCGTAGTACTGGCGAGCTCCAGCGAGCACGAAGTCGTCGGTCAGGAGGTCGGCGTGTGAATGGCCGCGCAGAAGTCCGAGGTGGTCTGCCCACGCTTCGGTCGTGTGCTGCGGCACGGCGGGCGCAGTGCGGTCGATCGCTGCGTCGGCGTAGTACGCCGCCCACTCCGGGTCACCCATCAACGGCACGTGCGGTTGCACGAACGAGAGCTGGAGGAACCATGGCCGGTCGCCGCGCTGTGCACCGATCCAACGTTGTGCCTCGTCGGCCAGGAAGCAGGTCAGATCGAGCGCTTGCGGCAGCGGCGACGTGACGCCGTTCCAGTGTCGATCCGTGCCCCGGAAGTTGGCGCGGATCGCGTCTTGGTACGGCGCGAGGGCGCCGTGTGCGCGCAAGAACGCCATGTAGGGCGTCTCCCAGCCGTCGCCGACATGCACGTAACGATCGAACTCCTCGACCACGTGATCGAAGCCGAAGCTGCCGATCCACTCGTCGCTGGGCGGCTGGGCATCGGGCTCCGCGCCGACTGGCCATGCCGAGTAGTGCGTCTTTCCGACCGAGGCGGTGGTATAGCCCGCTTCTTGCAATCGGCGCGGGAAGGTGTCCCACTCCGGTCGGCAGTCGCCGGCGAAGTTGCCGAGCACACCATGGTTGGACGGGTATCGACCGGTGAGTAGCGAGGCGCGCGCCGGTTGACAGATCGGACTCTCGGTCCACGCGCTTTCGAAGCGCACTCCGTCGGCGGCCAGACGATCGAGATTCGGCGTGGCGACAACCTCGTTGCCGGCGCAGCCGAGCACGTCGGCGCGGTGCTGATCGGCGTAGACGAACAAGAGGTTGGGCTGAGTGGCGCTCATCGCGTCACCGACCGATCGACCCTGCTGCACCGCACGGACGCTACGACATCGCCGCCGTGGCAATCGGACCGCTCACTGCGTCCGATCGCCACGGCAACGACGCGCTCACCGCTGGGCCGCGACCGTGGAAGTGGAAACTGCTGCGGGCGCCCGGTGGACCCGCAACTGCGACCAGCCGTACCCCGCGGCGCACAACGCTCCTGCAGCGCCGACAACCAAGGCGATGCGTGGTCCAACATGCTCCCCGATCCACCCCACGATCGGTCCACCGATCGGCGTAGAGCCCATCATGGCGACCGAGAACAACGCCATCACTCGGCCGCGGTAGGTGGGATCCGAGTTGAGCTGCAGTGTGGCATTCGACAGCGAGATCGTGGCGATGCTGGCCACGCCCACGAGCGGCATCACCGCATAGACCAGGCCAATCGACGGCATGGCCGACAGCAGCGCCACTGCCAGCCCGCACCCGGCCGCCACCGCAACCAGCCGCTGTGGTGTCGGCGGGCCCGTCGCCGCAACGGCCAGACCGCCAATCACTGCCCCCACACCCATCAACGATGTCATCACGGCCAAACCGGTGGGACCGGCGCCGAACGTGAACTCGGCGAGCATCGGCAGAGTGGTGGTGAATTCGAACGTCAGCGTGCCGATGATCGCCAACATCACCAGCGTGGTTCGCAAGGTCGGTTCGCCCGCCACGTAACGAAAGCCAGCGCGCAGCTGGCGTGGCGCCCGTTTCGCTCGTGGCGTTGGGTGCAGTTCGCTGATGCGAATCAACAGCATCGCCAACACCACGGGGACGTAGCTCGCCGCATTGATGACGAAACACTCGCCGACCCCAAGGGTGGCAATGATCACACCGCCGACGGCGGGGCCGACCACTCGGGCGCCGTTGACCACGACGCTGTTCAGCGTGACGGCGTTGCTCAGATGCTCTGCGCCGACCATCTCCATCACGAACGTCTGGCGACTCGGGTTGTCGAGGGCGGTCACCGCCCCGAACGCCGCCGAGATCGCATAGACCATCCACAACTCGACGACTCCCGCGAGCGTCAAGATGCCAAGTGCCAGCGCCAGTACGCCCCCGACCGACTGCGTGAGGATGATCAGATGTCGCTTGTCGAAGCGATCGGCGATCACCCCGCCGATCGGGGCGAGGAACAACGTCGGCACGAAGCGGGTCGCCATGACCACCCCGAGTGCGGTTCCACTGCCGGTCAACTCGAGCACCAACCATGCCAGAGCGAGCGACTGCATCCAGGTGCCACTGAACGAGATGATCTGGCTGGCGAAGTACAGCCGGTAGTTGCGAAACCGAAGCGACGCAAACGTGCGTCGGCGGAGGGCACCGACGTCGACGTTCATCGCCGACCTCGGCCCGGATGGGACGACACCTCAGCGCTTGCGCAACATCGTGAGACCGTCGGCGATCGGCAGCATCACCGTGTCCCACCGATCGTCGCGCGTGCGGGCGCGGTTGAAGGCCCGGATCGCAACGGTGTCGGCGTCGTCGGCGTCGTTGTCGATGACTCGACCATTGCGGAACACGTTGTCGACGAGAACGACTCCCCCAGGACGCAGGCGTTCGTGCACGAGCTCGAGGTACTGCTCGTAGCCGGTCTTGTCGGCGTCGATGAACACCAGATCGAAGTGCTCCTCCGGATCGATGTTGGCCAGGCTGTCGGCTGCGGCGCCCAGCCGTAGCTCGATCCGATCGGCCAGACCGGCCTCAGCCCAGGCGGCCCGTCCGATCGACGTCCACTCCTCGGAGATGTCGAGGCAGATCAGCCGGCCATCGTCGGGTAATCCTCGGGCGATGCTGATCGCCGAGTAGCCCGTGAACGTGCCGATCTCGAGGGCGTGTCGAGCGTTCAACACCCGCGTCAGCCAGGTGAGGAGGGCACCTTGCTCGGGAGCGATCTGCATCCGCGCCCACGGCCCCGCCTCCTCCCGAGTGCGTGCGGCCAATCGTTGCAGCACGTCGTCGGGCGGCGTGCCGTGTTCGACGACGTATGCGTGGAGCTGATCGCTGAGAGCAAGTGCGTTCGGCATCGGAAATCCCCTGACGTTGGCCGACCCTTGTCTTTAACACCGTACAAGATTTTGTACACTGTGCAAATGGGTCTCCGCGAGGACAACACCGAACGACGTCGGCAGCAGATCCTCACCGCGACGCGCGAGCTCATCGCACGCGACGGGGTGGACAGCTGGTCCATGCGCAAAGTGGCCGAGGCGGCCGACGTGTCGGTGCCGACGCTGTACAACCTGTTCGGCTCGAAGGACGAGATCCGCGCAGCGATGTGTGGCGGGTTCTTCACCGATCTCGACCGGGTCGTCGCCGACGACGCTGCCCTCCGCGGTCCCGTCGAACGTGTGCTCGCGCTCATCGACAAGAGCGTTGACCATGTACTCGATCGCGAGCCGACGACGCGACCGGCACTCCTCGCCCAGGAGCGAGGTCGCGGCGGCGCACGGAGGACAGGCCCCATGGCCATCGAACGCCAGCGGGCGGCGATGCAGGCAGCGATGGACGACGGCCTGCTACGCGCCGAACTCAGCGCACAGCTCCTGGCGACACAGTCGTACGAAGGGTTCCACCGAGCCGCCATCGCCTGGGCGCGCGGCACGCTCGATCCCGACGAGTTCCGCGCCACGGCGTTGTACTCCGCTTGCGTGTGCATGCTCGCTGTTGCCAGCGAGGAGGCACGCCCTGGGCTCGTCGATACCGCACAGGCCCTCGAGCGATCGCTCACCCCGTAGCGAGTGGCGGACGCACCCGGACTAGGGGTTCGATTGGATGAACGCGTCGACTGTTGCGGCGAGGAGTTCCGGCACGTCCTCCTGACAGAAGTGGCCGACACCGGGGAGCGTCACGATCGGGGCGTTGGGCCACAAGGCTGCGAAATCGGCGATCGCCCGCTCTGGCGGGATGGCGTGATCGGCCAGCCCCTCCACGAGCATTGCCGGTTTCGATTGCAGGTCCGGGACCCCTGCGACACCCTCGAGCACGTACTCGACGATCCGTCCGGTGTACGCATCGATCGGGAACTCGTAGACGCCGATTGCCGACTCGGGTGTGGGGAACGGCGCTGAGTAGGCCCGGATCCAGGTGTCGTCGACGGCGGCGGAGTTCTCGAAGCCGATGATCTTCATGACGGACAGCACCGTCGAACCAGCATTGCGGAGCACCGCTTCGGTGCGTCCCGTCTCCATTCCCTCGCCGATCCATTTGAACCACCGCGACTCAGCGATCTGTGGCACGGCAGGATCGTCCACCTGGCCGTAGCCGGCGAGCGTGTTGGCGAAGAAGATCCGCTTGACCCGCTCGGCGTGACGCACCGTGTAGGCGGTGGCGATCGGCCCACCCCAGTCCTGCCCGAAGAACGTGATATCGGAGAGTTCGAGGTGGTCGATGAGTGCGGCGAGGTTCTCCGTATGGGCCGGCAGCGTGTAGGCGCGGTCTTGCGGCGTTTCCGATTTGCCGAAGCCCATGTGGTCGGGAACGACCACGCGGTAGCGCTCGGCCAGGCGCGGGATGATGTTGCGGTACAGGTACGCCCACGTCGGCTCGCCGTGGAGGCACACGACCACCTCGCCGTCACGGGGGCCCTCGTCGACGAAGTGCTGCACGAAACCGTGTCCATCGAACGTGTGCGGGGCAAACGGGAACGTCCCGTCGAAGGTCTCATCCAGCGGAATCATCGGCTCAGGCTGCTCGACGGAGGCTGAACCGTCAACCGGCGCGCCATGCGGTCGGCCGCCCGCCCGTCCGGCTCTGGCCGCGTGCGGTGAGAGTTGTACTCTCACTCTCGTGGGCGACACCTCTTGCCAGACCAACTGGCACTTCTATAGTCGAGGTGGTGAATCGCGGTTGGTCGTCGACCGACAGACATGCCCCGCAGGGTGTGAATGACATGGAGGTGTGATGACATGAACGGTATGAACCTTCACATGAACGGTGCGACATGAACGGCGCACAGGCACTCCTACGCACATTGGTCGACTCCGATGTCGACGTGTGCTTCGCCAACCCGGGGACCTCCGAGATGCACTTCGTCGCGGCGCTCGACGACGTGCCGCAGATGCGCGGCGTGCTGGGCCTCTTCGAAGGCGTAGTCACAGGGGCAGCCGATGGGTACGGCCGCATGGCCGGCAAACCCGCGGCCACCCTCTTGCATCTCGGTCCAGGGCTTGGCAACGGCTTGGCCAACCTGCACAACGCACGCCGAGCGCGCACGCCGATCGTCAATGTGGTCGGCGACCACGCCCTCGATCACAAGGCGCTCGACGCACCGTTGGAGTCCGATATCGACTCGGTCGCCAACACCTTGTCGACGTGGGTTCGGCGTAGCCCGACGATCGACGACCTCCCAACCGACGCCGCCGAGGCAGTCGCCGCCACACGTTCGGGCATCGGGGCGACCACGATCATCTTGCCGGCCGACATCGCGTGGACTCCCGGAGCCTCACCTGCGCCCCCGGTCGCCGTGCCCGAACGCGCCGAGGTGGACGAGTCGCAGATCGCTGCGGTGGCCACACTCCTCGCCCAGGCGGGCCCAACGACAGCCTTGATCGTCGGCAGCCCCGTACTCCACCCTGCCGGCGTCGAAATGCTCGAGCGGATCAGTCGGGCGACCGGAGCAAAGGTGCTCCAGGAGACGTTCCCTGCGCGCATGACGCGTGGGGCTGGTCGATTCGAACCCGAACGCATCCAGTACCTCGGCGAGATGGCTGCGGCACAGCTTGCCGACGTAGAACATCTCGTGTTGCTCGGCGCGGTCGAGCCGGTTGCGTTCTTCGGCTACCCCGACAAGCCCGGTCGCCTGGCGCCGCCCACCAGCGCGATCCACCTGCTCGCTCGGCCGACCGACGCATGCATGCCCGCGCTCGTCGAATTGACGGCCCGTCTGGCACCGAACACCGAAGCGACGGCACCCGCGATCGCCGAACGCGAGCGGCCATCGGGCGAACTCAATGCGTTCACCGCCGCAGCCGCCATCGCGGCGACACTTCCCGAAGGAGCGATCGTGTCCGACGAGGCGGCAACCTCGGGGATCTTCATGCAGGGCGCCACCGTCGGTGCCCCCGAACACGACTGGCTCAACCTCACCGGCGGGGCCATCGGACAGGGCATGCCGGTGGCCACCGGGGCGGCGGTGGCCTGTCCCGGCCGCCCGGTGCTGAACATCCAGGCCGACGGCAGCGCGATGTACACGATTCAGTCGCTGTGGACCCAGGCCCGCGAGTCACTCGACGTCACCACGGTGATCTGCAACAACGGCGCGTACGCCATCTTGGCGATGGAGTTCGAACGTGTCGGCGCCGACGCCAGCGGGCCCGTCGCCAAGAGCATGTTCGACCTCGGACGGCCCGACCTCGACTTCTGCTTGCTGGCGAAGGCACAGGGCGTCCCGGCGACCCGGGCAACCACCGCAGACGAGCTGACCGAACAACTCGATCGGGCGTACGCCGAACCCGGCCCACACTTGATCGAGGCGATGTTGTAGCGATGACCGATCCGACCGCCGGGAGCACACGATGAGCGACACGTCCACGATCGAGCGCGAAGCGACCGAGTGGTTCGCCCAGCACTGGGATCCGAATCGCCCGCTGGGCGAGTGGTGGCGCGACCTGGCCGCTTCCGGCTTCGCCTTCCCACAGTGGCCCGAAGGGTTGGGCGGGCGCGGGTGCAGCCGCGCCGAGGCCAAAGCGGTGCTCCAGGCTCGGCGCGCGGCGGGCGCCTACGGTCCACCCAACGGGGTCGCCACCTTTCTCGTCGCCCCCACCCTGCTCACGATGGGCTCACCCGAGCAGCAGCAGCGCTACCTCCCGGGCATCATCGATGGCACGACGCCATGGTGTCAGCTGTTCTCGGAGCCCAGCGCCGGTTCCGACATGGCCTCGCTCGGCACCAGAGCGGTGCGCGACGGCGACGAGTGGCGCGTCGACGGTCAGAAGGTGTGGAACTCCGGCGCGCACTACGCGCGGTACGGGATCCTCATCGCCCGGTCCGACCCGGAGCTGCCGAAACACAAGGGAGTCACGTACTTCTTGATCGACATGGATCAGCCCGGCGTCGACGTACGGCCGCTGCGCGAGATGACCGGCGATGCGGCATTCAACGAGGTGTTCTTCACCGAGGCGCGGGTGCACGACGACGATCGGGTCGGCGGTGTCGGCGACGGCTGGCGGATTGCGATGACCACGCTGTCGTTCGAGCGCGATCCGAGCAATGCCGGCCTCGGCGATACGGCCGCGTTCTACCAGGCCGATCTCGACGTCCCCGTGGGCGAACACGCCCGCGCCGAAGCGGCTGCGGCCGACGGATTCTCGATTGCCATGAGTGGCCGTGCCGGAGAGGTGTTCCAGGGCGCGTTGGATCACGGGTCGGCGAGCGAGGGCCCGGTGATGCGCGATCGACGCGCCAAGCTGGCGGCCGAGCGCGCTGCGATCGGCTGGTCGGCCCGGCGTGCGACGGCTTCGATGAAAGCCGGACGTCAGCCGGGACCCGAGGTCGCAACCCTCAAGATCTTGGGGTCGGAGACCGGCCGGCAGACGCGCGATCTGGGGCTCGAGGCGCTCGGCGCAGAGGGCATGTTGTGGGGCGACGATGCTCCCGACGGCGGCCTGTTCCACCGCTACGCGATGTTCACGCCTGCGTCGTCGATCGCTGGCGGTACCGACGAGGTGCTGCGCAATTCGATCGGCGAGCGCGTGCTCGGACTCCCCCGCGAGCCCGACGAAGCCGAGCGCCGCGCCACCCCGTGGAACGAGCTGCGCCGCTCTTGACCACCACGGCCGCCGAAACCCTCCTACGACTACCACGCACGAACGGAACTGCATCTCCATGAGCAACGAACTGATCCTCGATTCCCTGCGACGACGGATGCGCGCCATGCACTCGCTGTACGAGGACGCCTGCGCAACGATGACCGTCGACCAGGTGAACCACGTGGAGCGCGACTCCGTGCTGCCGATCGCCTTCTCGCTGTTCCACTACGTGAACATGGAGGACTCCGCCTACATCTTCATCTCGGGCGGGCAGCCAGCCCTGTGGAACCCCGACTGGGCGGAGAAGACCGGCATCGCCATTCCCGACCACGGCAAGGAGAAGACGCCCGAGGAGATGGTCGCGCAACGGATCGGCAACTACGACGGGATGATCGAGTACATGAACGCCGTGTGGGCGCGCACCGAGCAGTTCATCGCCGACCTCGATCCGTCGACGTTGACCGATCTCCTCGTGCCGAAGCCGTACCCGCCGCAGGTGGCCAGCACCTACTCAGCGAGGGTCGGTGGCGCCGACGGCATCACCAGGCTCGACGCGATGGAGTGCTGGTGGTACCAACACGGCTTGCGCCACATGGGCGAGATCGAACATGCGCGGGCGCTCGTCGGCCTCGAGGGCATGACCAGCTGACCGGCACCTGCGGGTACGACCCGGTGCGACCCGGTCGGCGGTGCTGCCGAGGTCGCTGCTACATCGTGTAGGCGAGGGTGCGCGCCATCCTCTCGCCCCATTCGGCGTCGCCCGACCAGCCGACGCGCCCGGCGGCGATGCGCTCCTGCGGGTCGATCCGTCCAGCGGCGAGCAGCATGAACGTCTCGAGGTCGGCGGTGAGTGGCAACGTCGGGGTTGGCGATCGACTCGACCACGCGCGCCTTGCCGTCGACGGCGACGGCGAGATCGCGCTCGACATCGCCCGTCACCTGGATCGCCGCCGACATGCCGTCGGGCAGACCGACCTTCCTGCCGACGATGTATCCCAGCGCGCCGACCACCTCGTCGAGTGCGATCTCCCCCGCGATCCCGCCGGCATCGAGCGACAGGCCGAGCGGCACGGCGATGTCGTGCGCATGCACCCACATGTCGAACACGCGGATGCGCAGAAAGTCGCCGTACGTCTTCACTCCAGTCGGCGTGATCGACGCCGAGTCGGCGGCATCGGCACCCATCGATTCGAGGCCTGCCAGACGCGACGCCGTCAACGCAGCGACCGCGCTCGCCACCTCTGGCGCGTCGAGATCGGCGATCTGCGCCGCGAACTCGCTCATCTTGTTGAACGGTGGCGGCGACTCGGTCGACGGTTGCCAACCGTCGAGCACGGATTCGACCCCGATCGTGTGGGCAATCACGTCGCGGACGGTCCATCCGGGACACAGCGACGCCGCCGCCAGATCGTCGCCGGTGAAGCCAGCACACCACGAGTTGTAGGTGTCGTACAGCGACGTGTGCGCGCTCAGGTAGTCGGTCATCGTGCGGGTGGTCATCGTGCGGGCTTCTCTCTGCTCTCCCAATCGCGGGCTTCGAAGTACGGCTGGAACACCTTGCCGATGTGCGCGAGGTCGTCATCGGTCTTCGGCGTCTTGAACTCGTAGAGGTGGGGCACCTTGCTGTAGGCCACGGTGAGGTCCCACAGGTCGAGGGCGTCCTGGCCGGTCGGGGCCGGCGCAACGACGGGCCCATACACATGGCGCATGTCGAACACGAGGGTCGGCACACCGAACCCGCCCTGGGCGACGACAGCGGCGTGATCGGCGTGCACCTCGTCGTGGGTCGTCGGGTCGTCGATGGCAGCGCGCACCACCGACGGGTCGAGGCCGAGATCCTCACAGATCGCCTCGGCGACCTCGGGCTGATGCGGTTTGCGTGACTCCTCGTGGAGCGCCCGTCCTGCCGCTTCGTAGAACCGATCACAGGCATCCATCGAGTCGCGGCGCAGCATCGCCGCCACGCGCATCATCCCCCATCCGTACGACCACTCCCGCTCCCACGGGTGCTTCTTTCCCTCTTCGCGATTGATCTCCTCGAGGGAGAAGAATCGCCAGTCGATCTCGAGCGGCACCGTCTGGCGCACCTCACGAATCCACTTCGACGTCTGGTAGGCCCAGGGGCACATCACATCGAAGTGGAAGCCGACCAGCATGGGCTCTGTGTCACTCATCGCGGCTGCTGCTCCTTCACACTGCGGACGTTCACTGTCGTTCCAGGTCGGCGCGTGCGACGTCGATCGACGACTGGCGCGACATCAACTTGTTGCCGGCGTACGCCTTGCCCGGCAGTGCGGCGAGTTCCGTTGCCACGGCGAGCGCCCGGTCGACCGCCTCGCCCTCGGCGACGACCTCGTCGAGGAATCCAGCCTCGCATGCGCCCTTCGGGTCGTACACACGCGCCTGCACGATCGTCGGGATCCAGTAGCGCTGTTCGATGCGATGCGACAACGGCTCGAGCGCCCAGGGCGTGAGCGTCATGCCCATCTTCGTCTCGGTCATACCGATCTTGAAGGCACCGTCCTCGCCGATTCGGGTATCGCACGCGCACAGCCAGATCGCACCGATGGTGAAGGCATGACCGGTACACGCCGCCACGAGGGGCTTGGGGAACGACCACAAGCGGACGGCGAGCGATCCGCCACCCTTGCTGACGGCACGAATCGCGTCGGTGTCGCCACCGGTCATGATCGACAGGTCGAACCCGGCGCAGAATGATCCCGGGCGTCCCGCGAGAACGACAGCACCCGACCCGGCCTCTGCTTCGTCGAGGGCCGAAGAGAGCCGGGCGAGTGCGTCGGGGGTCATGGCGTTCTTCTTGCCGTCATCCATGGTGATGAGGGCAACGTCGCCGTGCCGTTCAGTAGTGATCTTCATGATCGCTCCTTGATCTCCCCGAGTACATTCTGCCAGTCATAGCGGCACTACTTGGAGTCGGAGTGTTGGCTGGCGAACGGAACATCAGTTGACCGCAACGCAGCCGCGGTGCACCGACTTGGGAACCCCTCGACTAGCCGGGAAGGTGCGCCTCGGTGAGCACGGGCCACGGCACCAGCCCGACCCGCGGGATCCGCCGCTGGGCGATGATCTCGAACCCGGCGTGGGCGAGCACGTTGCGGAGACGACGTGGCGGGAGCGCCCGGATCGTGTTGCCCCCTGCGCTGGTCGCGGCACGGATCACACGGTCGCCGGTGTCGGTGACCGCAGCAACCGACACGATGATCACGTGGCCACCCGGCCGCACGACGTCGACCAGTCCAGCGACAACCTGCCGCTGATCCGGGTACCAGTGGAACGACTCGGTGCACACCACCGCGTCGAAGGCGCCCGTGGGAAAGGGGAGGTGCATCGCGTCCGCACGAGTCAGCGACACGTTGTCGAGAGGGGCGAGCCGGTCGGTGGCCGACCGCAGCATCCCGGCCGACAGGTCGAGCCCAACGACGCGTGTCGGTGACAGTTCACGCGCCAGCCGCTCCGTGAGTTGACCAGTGCCACACCCGAGATCGAGCAACGTTGCGGGTCGACGGAGCCGCAACCGCCGCAACACTGCGTCGTGGACCGGGCGGTAGGTCAGCCGCTGCAGCGTCGGACTGTCGTAGGTCTGTGACCACCGGTCGAACAGCGATGTCGATGCTCGAGCCGTCACGGTCACAGCCTCTCAGCCCCTGAGATGTTCGTCCAGGCGTGCACGTGGCGAGGGCAGCGCACGAGACTCGTACGCTGGCCCGATGCGATTGCACACTCGGCGCTTCGGCAACGCAGCCGGCCCGCCGATCGTCTGCGTCGCTGGATTCGGCGATCACGGCGGCATGTTCGAAGCGCTCGGCGCAACGCTCCTGGACGAGCACTTCGCCGTCGTGGGCGTCGATCTCCCCGGCACTGGCCACTCGCCGCCGGACACTGCGCCGCTCACGCTCGATCGTGCGGCAGCACTCGTTGCGGCAGAGATCCGCGAGGCGAACGCATCGATTATCGTCGGCCACTCGGTGGGGTCGATCGTGGCCAGCCTCGCTGCCCGTCGGCTCGGCACACGAGTCACTGCGGTGATCTCGCTCGAGGGGAACCTCACGCCCGCCGACGCCTACTTCTCCGGCAGCGCCGCCGACTACGCCGTAGCGACAGAGTTCCACTCCGAGTTCCTCTCGCGACTGGATGCGATGGCCGACGGCAACGACGTCGTCGCGCGGTACCGCGAGCAAGTCGCAACCGCTGATCCGCAGTCGATCTGGGAGCTGGGCTGCGACGTCGCGACCTGGTCTCGCGCGCACGACCCCGGCGCGGTGCTGACGCAGTGCGCACCGCACGTGCGGTACCTCTTCAATCCCGACAACATCCCCGCCGAGTCTGTGGACTGGCTACGCCGCAACAAGATCGCGGCCACTCAGCTCGACGGCGCAAGCCACTGGGCAACCGTGGATCAGCCCGATCTGGTCGCGGAGGGTGTGCTCGCCACGCTGCCGGGTTAACCGCGTGCCAATGGCGTTCCGGCAAGGAGAGCAACCACTGCTCGCCCATCCGGTTCGTCAGTCGTGATGTCGACCACGACGCGTCCGCTGACGACCGTGGTCTCGAGCGTGAGGAATGCACAGCACGCTGCTTCACGCTGCGCCAGATCCCGTGCGTCGGCCGCGAGCTCGGCAGGCAACACGAGACGTGCACCCGTTGGGAGCGCCTCCGCTGAAATGGCCCGTGTGCGGAGTGCGGCCCACTCGTCGATCTGCCGCGCCGCATCGTTGACACCAAGGGTGCAGGCCACAGGAATCGGGGTGCGCTCCACGGCGCCAGGCTGCCCGACAGCGTCGGCGGCCGTCAATGGGCGAACCCACCCTGCCCGATCGTCCAGCTCGCTGTGGGGAGTGGTGAGAGTGATACTCTCACTCTTATGGCCGACTCCGACATCAAGGCAATGACCGAAAACCTGCCGGCGCCCGACTTCGAACACACCGCGTTCACCACACCCCCACCGCTGTCGGAGGCCACCGTGGCGATCGTGACCACGGCGTCGCTGCATCATCCCGACCAGGACGACTTCGATGCTGGCGACACGAGTTATCGCGTGCTCGACGGCTCCCGCCGCGACTACGTGATGGGGCACTGGAGCCCCAACTTCGACGACACCGGTTTCGCCTACGACATGAACACGGTGATGCCGCTCGACCGCCTCGACGAACTCGCCGAGCGTGGCGTGATCGGACGAGTGGCCAACCAGCACATGGCGTATGCAGGCAACCAGTTCGACCTGGCCACCATCAAGATGGACACCGGGCCGGCCGGCGCGAAGTGGCTCCGCGAACAGGGCGTCGACATCGTCCTGCTCACCCCCGTTTGACCACTGTGCACGCGTACCGTGAGTACGCTCGCCCACGTTTTTGAAGCCGCCGGCATGGCCACGGTGGCGCTCGGCTCGATCCGCAAGCAGATCGAGAGCACCGCTCCCCCGCGCGGCCTGTGGTGCGACTTCCCGCTCGGCCGCCCGCTGGGCAAGCCAGGCGATCCTGAGTTCCAGCATCGAGTGCTCGCGTCCGCATTCTCTCTCCTCGACTCGCCCGAGCCGGTGTTCGAGCAGTTCGCCGAGTCGATTCCCGACGACGGCGAGGAGATGCTCGCCTGCCCGCTACCGCCGCGCCACGACCCCGACGCCCATCCCGCGATCGACGAGGCGCGCGGTCTGCGGGCGGCCTACGACCGCGGCGTCGAGCTATCCAATGGTCGGATCGCTGCGGGCCGTGTGGTCGCCGCCGACGACATCCCTGCGGCGATCGAGGCGTTCATCCGCATCGCCGATGGCACACCCTGGGCCGATGCCGGGATCCCTGGCATGCCGATGCGAGTCAGCCAGGACATCAGGGGGTACTACGAGACCGCTGCCCTGGCCATGGTCGACCATGCGCCGCCCGCATGGGCCGGAGTGCGCTGGTTCCTCGACGCCACCGAGACGGGCAAAGTCCTGATGGCCGCACGCGCGGAGATGGAGCGCCAGGAGGCGCCACACCCGATGTGGTTCTACCTCGTCCCCCTCGATCAGTGATCGGCACGCCCGCGACCAGATGACCGACCACGCCGACACAGCACCGCCGACGACGCGCCGACCGCCGCCATCGGAACGGCGCACACGCGCCCTCGATGCCTTCATCGACCTCGTGCTCGAACGTGGTGCGCACCCGCGACCCGAGGAGGTTGCCGAACGTGCCGACGTGTCGATTGCGTCGCTGTATCGCTACTTCACCGATCTCGACGAGTTGCGCAACGATGCTGTTGCGCGTATCGCCGAGCGCTATCGCGACCTTTTTGTGATCTCGACGATCGGCGCCGGCCCACGCGAGCAACGCATCACATCGTTTGCCAAGTCGCGGCTGGCGCTCCACGAAACGCTGCACCCATTGGAGCTGCTGTCGTGTTCGACGGGTCATCACGACTCCAGCGCGCAAGCCCATGTCGACGCCACCCGCTGCGCCATGGCCGAGCAGGTCGAGCGTCACTTCGACATCGAGATGCGCACGCTCGGTCGGGCCCGGCGCGACGACATCGTGACCACCATCGCCGCCCTCACATCGGTGGAGACGTGGCACCAGTTCCGACACACACATGGGCGCACCGCTTCGCAAACACAGCGCGCGTGGGTCGCTGCGATCGACGGGATTCTGCCCGACCCTCCCGACGACCTCGGGGGGTAGCTGGCACCCAGCGCGTTGGACGACGCCGAGCTCACAGCTCGGATCAACGAGACCCCGGACGCTCGAACCCGGCGCCGGCGACGAGCGCGTGCTCTGATGGAGTCGACTACGGGGAGGGTCCGGCCATGATCACCGACGAGTTCGCCGAGCTGTTCACCGCATCGATCAACGACCAAACGAAGAACCCCACGCACTTCCTGTTCAACCAGTGGTGGTCGCACGCCCCCGACGAGGTACGGGCGGCGTACGTCGAGGGCATCGTGAACGACGAACGCTTCGCCGACCTCGTGAGTGGCGAGCACTACGCGCCGCCGATGTCGCTCGACGAGCTCGCCGGCCACCCCGAGGGAACGCTGGGCCGGACGTTCCATGGCTGGATCGTCGACAACGACCTCGCGGCCCAGATCGCGCTGGACTACCGCAGGTTCCACGAGCATCTCGTCGACAACGGCCAGCTGGCGAACATGCCCGAGCCGATGCAGCACGCGATACTGCGCGGCTTCCAGAGCCACGACTTTCAGCACGTCGTGACGGGCTACGACTCGTCCGGGCTCGGGGAGATCGCAGTGCAGGCGTTCTGTCTCGCCCAGATGCAGTTTCCCTATTTCGGGATGTGGATCTCGATCGTCACCGCACAGATGACGTTCCTTCGTCCGCACTCGATCGTGCCGTTGATGGATGCAATCACCGATGGATGGCAACTCGGACGCACCGTCGACAACATCCAGGCCGAGCGGTGAGAGACGATGCTCGACCAACCGCTCGCCGAGGTGCGCACTCGCTACGGCATCCACCCCGATGGCCGGGCGGCCCTGCGCACGACCGACGCTGCTATGTAGCCCGGATCCACTCGACGATGTCGGCTGCGAGCTCCGCGCCAGCGTCTTCTTGGATGAAGTGCCCCGCGGTCGGATAGTCCTTGTGCGGCTGACCAGCGGCCCCGGTGATCTGCACACGCGTGGCGTCGCGCGTCGCCTGGTCGCCGAACATGATGTCGAGCAGACCGAACATGCCCAGCACGGGTCGATCGAACGCGTCGAGCGCGGCGCGCGCCGCTTCGTTGGTTGGCGCATGGCCCAGCGTGTTGACCAGCGACGGGAACTTGCGCACACCGGCCATGTAGATCCGCGACGGAAACGGCGCGTCGTAGGCGGCGAGTTCAGCGGCGCCGATGTCACGCTGGAGCCCGTTCGCCATGGCGACCGAGGGCATGAAGCTGCGTCCGACCAACGCGTAGTGCACCCAGAGCTCGAACAACGCGTTCCCATTGCCGCCAACGGCAGCGACGGCCTCCGGCGTGAAGGGCCAGTCGAGGTCCTGGGGCTCGAGCGAGTCGGGAAGCTGCACCGGCTCGAATCCCTCGGGGAATGCAGGAAGGTTGCCATTGGCGACCACCACGCGGGCGAACCGCTCGGGGCGATTGCCAACGCATCGCAGCCCGATGAGCGAACCCCAGTCCTGCACGATCGGGGTGATGTCGCGCAGGTCGAGCGTGTCGATGAACTCCTCCATCCAGGCGACGTGCTGCAGAAAGGTGTAGTCGTCGAGCTGCACGGGCTTGTCCGAGCGACCAAAGCCGATGTGATCGGGAGCGATCACCCGCAGTCCGGCATCGGCGAGGACCGGGATCATGAAGCGATACAGGTAGCTCCAATCGGGCTGGCCATGAAGGCACAACACGACAGCGCCGTCGGGATCCCCTGCTTCGACGTAGTGCATCCGCAACCCGTCGACCTCGGCGTACCGAGGTTGCCAGGGGTAGTCCGGCAGATCGACGAACTGTGCGTCCGGCGTGCGGACATAGGGACGGCCGGCAGCGGTCGACAGGATCTCGGCGTCGGTTGCGCTGACGTCGGGCGGCAGGATTGGAGTTCGATCAGTCATGTGAGCAGGTGCGGTGTGTCGATGTGACGTCGGCAATCGGCGAGAACGTCGGCGATCACACCGTGACCCGGGCGACCGTTTCGATGTTGAGTTGCCCGGCGAGGCCGGCGCTTCGATGGACGTTGGCCGCCTGCCACGCTTCCGACGAGGACATCGCCACGAGCGCGGCGCGGTTCGGGTACTTGGCGATCGCCACTTCGTCCCACAGCTCTTCCACCTGGCCCAAGGTGAGATGCGTGACGTCGCCCGCGAAGTACACCTCGCCGCCGTACTCGGTGATCAGGTCGACGACCGCTGCGCCGTAGAGGGCGTAGGCCTGGCGACCGGACAGATCGGTCTCTCGACCGTCTTCGTACTCGGCACGCTCTTTGAACTTCAGCAGATTGACCATGTAGATCGGCCCCTCCGGCCCGGGCTGCAGCATCGCTTCGATCTGCTCTGGGCTGCTGACTGCGGTTTCGTTGACGACCTGCATGAGACTCCTCCGCGCTCGGTACGACGGCGCCGATGCGCCGGATCTCGCCCAATCATGACGAGCACGATTTTCTCAGTCAAGTGACCTATTAAATAGTACGATCGGTCCATGAACGACACGCCTCGACGAGGACGAGGCCGACCGAAAGGCACCGGCAAGGTCGATCCCGCCGACATCGTCACCGCCGCCGTCGACGCGCTCGCAAAGGGCGGATACCGCGCACTTTCGATGCGCGGCGTGGCTCGAACACTGGGCGTGTCGCTGTCGTCGGTACAGCACCACTACCCCACCAAGGACATCCTGTGGCGTGCAGCGATCGACCGGCTCACCATCGAGGAGATCGAGCGACGCCGCCGCGACGATCGCGCCGATCTCACCGCCTCGATCGCCACGCTTCTCGAGGAGCAGGCCGGTCGACCGGGCCTGATCGCTGCGCTGCTGACCGACACCGACGAGGGCAGCGCCGAGCGCATGGCCTACCTCGCCAACAGCTTCACCATGATGCTCGCCGAGCCCGCCGCCGAACTCCGTCAACTCCAACAGACCGGCGCGATCCGTCCGGTCGACCCCAACGCGCTGTTTGCGTTGATCACGATCGGGGTCGGGGCAATCGCCGACGCGGGACATGCGCTGGAGGCGATCTACGGCTTCGACGTCACCAGCGACGAGGGGCGGGCGCACCTGGCGAACGAGCTGGCCGACATCCTCTTGCTCGGCCTACGCCGACGGTGAGCACGGCCGCGACGGTCGAATCACAAACCGTCGACCAACGCCGCATCGAGCGAGTTCTGAGCCAGCTGCGAGATCCCGTCGAGATCGAGACTGGCCCACGCCCACGCACGTTCGTACTCGTCGAGCAGCTTCGTCTGGAACATCGGGGGGTCGTCGCTTCCCAGCGTGACCGTGACACCGGCATCGAGCATCGCTGGCAACGGGTGAGCGGCAGCACTTTCCACCGCGTGCAACGCAAGGTTCGACCCGGGGCACACATCGCACGGGACGCCCCGCTCCACCAACAGGGCCACCACGGTTGGGTCGTCCATTGCGCGGATCCCGTGCTGGATGCGCACCGCCTGGAACTCCTCGACTGCGAAGCGCACCTCGCTGGCGTCGCCGTGCTCAGCCGCGTGCACCACGGCCGGAATCCCGAGGGCGCGCGCCCGGTCGTAAATCGGCGAATAGTCGTCGGTGTGCCACGTATCGGAAGGTCCGCCCATTCCGATCGCCACGATGTGGTCGAGCTCGTGCGCAAAGACCTCATCCATCGCACGCCCACACGCGTCGGCGGAGAGATGTGGCGACACGTCGGGGATGAGCCCCCAACTGATACCGGTTTCTGCAGCTGCCCGGGCGCACCCGTCGGCAATGCCGTCGTGAATCGGCGCCCACCGGCTGCCGTTCTCGACGATGTGAGCAGTCGCCGACACATGGAATTCGACGTGCACAACGCCCTGCTGGTGCGCAGTGGAGAGGTACCGCTGCGCAACCAACGCGAAGTCGTCGGGGTTCCGCAGGAGACCGACCACTTCGAGGTAGCGCTCGAGGAACATCGGAAAGCCATCGAACCGGTACCAGGCATTCACTCCGTCGACGTCGTCGGCAGGTGGTCGCACGCCGTGCCGCTCGGCGAGCTCGAGCAGCGTGGCGGCATCGACCGTTCCCTCCAAGTGCACGTGCAGCTCCGCCTTGGGCAGGGCACGTACCGCCTCACGCGGAAACTCGTCGCTCGAAGTCATCCCGCATCCTCGCACCACCAATGCCGTTTGCGTGCAGGTTTGCGACGACCCGTCGTCGCAAACCTGCACACAAACGAGGGGTGGACGGCGGTCAACTCGCTGCCAGCTCGGCCGACAGGGATGGCGAGGCGGCCATCAGCGTGCGCGTCGCGGCGTGTTGCGGCGCGCGGACCACGGCGTCGACCGATCCCACCTCACACACCTCCCCGTCGTGGAGCACCGCTACCTCATCGGCGATGGCGTGCACCAGCCCGAGATCGTGCGTGATGAACAGCATAGCTACACCGTGATCGTCGACCAGCGTGCGCAGGAGTCGCACCACGCCGGCCTGCACCGACACGTCGAGCGCGGACGTGACTTCGTCACAGATCAGGACCGACGGCGAGGCCGCAAGCGCACGGGCGATTGCCACGCGCTGTCGCTCGCCGCCGCTGAGTGCGCCAGGCCGGCGCACCGCGAGCGCCGGGTCGAGCCCGACCTCGCGGAACAAGTGCGCAACGGTGGCGTCGACGTCGTTGCGATTCGACCCGTCGGATGACGCAGCCCGGCATCGTCGCACGACATCGCCAACGGCACGACCGACTGCCCGCCGCGGATTGAGCGAGCTAGTCGGATCCTGGGGGATCAACTGCACGCGCCAGCGATCGGCCGGGACTCGGTCGTCGAGACTGGCCGGCAACGCTCGGCCGTCGAGTTCGATCGATCCACCATCGGGAATGTGCGCGCCAACGATGCTGCGGGCGATCGTGGACTTCCCAGAACCCGACGCCCCGACGAGCGCCACGCATTGACCAGCGCGCAGGTCGAGGTCGAGATCGTTGGCCGCTACGACCGGAGGTTGGCGCGGACGACGATGGGTGGCCCCCAGCGCGCGCACGCGCAGGGTGTCAACGGCAGTGCTGCGTTGATCGCGTTGGGGGTCCTCGGCGGCCACGTGACCATCCACAACGCGAACATCCGCGACGTAACCATCCACAACGCAACCAGCCACATGGTGCAACGGGTCGGGACAGGCGTCGACCAGCTGTCGGGTGTACGGATGCTGAGGATGGCGCAACGTGTCTCGACAGTCTCCCGCCTCGACGATCTCACCTTGACGGAGAACGACAATCGTGTCGGCCAACCGGGCGACCACGGCGAGGTCGTGCGACACCATCACGGTCGTGCGCTGAGTGTGCTGATGCTGTCGGCGGAGCTCGTCGAGCAACTCGGCCTGGGTGACGACGTCGAGACCGGTGGTCGGTTCGTCGAGCAACAGCACGTCGGGCGTTGCCGCCAGTGCACGGGCCAGCGCAACGCGTTGGGCCTGACCACCCGACAGCGCAAACGGGTAGCGCCTGACGAACTCATCGTCGTTCGGCAGCCCGACCGATGCCAAGAGGTCACGAACCGCCGTGCGACGAGTGGCCCGGTCGAGGTCGGGAGCGAGCCGTTCGGCGATCGCCGCACCAATGCGCATTGTCGGCGTCAGACCGCGGGCTGGGTCTTGAGCCAGGTAGGCCATGCGCTGTGACCGCACTGCACGCAGACGTCGAGGTGATGCGCCGAGCAACGGGGTCGCGACATCGCCGTCGACCAGCTCGACGGTGCCAGTCGCCTCCAGCCCGTCAGCCACCGTTCCGAGGAAGCTGCGCAACAAGGTCGTCTTGCCCGACCCCGACTCGCCGACCACACCCATCACCGATCCTGGAGCGACCGTCAGATCGAGCCCATCGAGAATGGTGAGACCCGAGCGCGTCGCCGTCACCCCGAACTGACGAACGTGCAGCGCAGCTGGTGCCGCGACACCAACACCGGAGGCCGAACCGGGCAACGATGCGGCGCTCATACCGACCGCCAGCGCGCGGCGAGTCGATCGCCGAGCAGGTTCAGCGACACCGTGAACATGGCGATGGCCACTGCTGGCGCCACGACAGCGGCGGCGTTCAACGTGACGCCGGCGGCGTTCTCGCTGATCATCGAGGCCCAGTCGGTCGCTGGCGGCGGCGGCCCGAATCCGAGGAAACTCGCCGCAGCGACCACGTACACCGTGCCGGCGACGCGCAGTGCAGCGTCGGCGAGCACCGGGCCGGTCAGATTGGGCAGGACGTGGCGCCACAGGATGACGCCGCGCGGCTCTCCTACCAAGCGAGCCTGCAGCACGTAGTCGGAGGCCAACACCGGTTCGGCGACCGACCGCATGTACCTGGCGATGAAGGGCGCGCTGACCAACACCACCGACAGCCCGACCACGACCAAGCTGTCGCCGAAGCGATACAACATCAGTAACAGCACGACCAGCGCCGGCAGCACCGCGATGATGTCGAGCACGCGCAGGACTCGGCTTGCCAGCTGCGAGGCTGCCATCAACGCACCCAGCGCAGTGCCGACGAGCGTGGCCAACACGGTGATGACGACAGGTGCGAGCACGATCCGTCGACCGCCGTGCAGGAGCTCCGACCACACGTCGCGCCCGAGTTCGCCGGTGCCGAGCCATCCGCCCGTGTCCGGGTCGAACGGCCGGCCGATGGTCTGGCCGACAGGCTCGGGCGCGATCCACGGCCCGAACAGGGCGAGCACGAGTGTCGTGCCAAGCAGCAGTATCGCCACAACGGCCCACGCGTCGAGCCAACGCGGTGGCGCCACCGCCCGCTCGGCGCCATCGCGGCGGTCCGGGGTATCGCTGGTCGGGGCGTCGGCTTCGTCAGCGGCGGCACCCTCGGTACCGGCGGTGCGCGTGGTGCTCACTGCGGCTCCATTGCGACCGAGCCGCCGAACGGGCGCTCGCTGGCGGGCCGCGCCGATGCGCCGCGCCGCCGGGGGTCGGCGACGGCGCCGATCACATCGGCAGCGAACAGCGCTGCGAGCACCACGATCGTCAGCAGCATGCCGATCGCCTCCACCACGGTCACATCGCGCGCCCCGAGGTTGCCGATCAGCGCAGCTCCGATGCCGGGGTAGCCGAACAACTCCTCGATCACGATCGCCCCGCCCACCACGTATGGCACCACCGAAGCCAACACCTGCGCAGTGGGAGCAACGATCGACGGCAACAGGTGCCGGGTGACCACGCGCCGCTCGGGCAAGCCAGCGAGCACCGCCGCCTCCACGTGTGGCGACGACGCGGCATCTGCGACCACCGCACGGATGAGACGTGCGCCGAACGCTCCACCGAACACCCCGAGCGTGGCGGCGGGCAGGATCAACACGGTGGGATCGCTCCACGGAGACGAACCAACGGGAACGAGCGACACTGCGGGGAGCAGACCGAGCCACGAGGCGAACACGGCGATGAGTACTCCGCCGAGCACGAAGTCCGGGACCGACGCGATCGCCGAGGTGATCGCCGAGGTGAGACGATCGGTCCTCCCGCCCGGACGACGGCCTGCGAGAACCCCCAACCCCACCGCGATCACCGACATCACCACGAAGGCCACCGCGCCGAGCGCGAGCGAATTGCGCAACGGCGTCGAGATCACGGACCACACAGGCTGCTGAGTGACCACGGACGTGCCGAAGTCGCCCTGCAGGACGCCCCACAGCCACGTGAAGTACCGCTCGATCGGTCCCTCGTCGAGGCGGAGTTGTGCGCGCAGCGCCTCGACGCGTTCCGGCGTGGCGTTCTGCCCCAGAATGCGCGTCGCCGCATCGCCTGGCAACCACTCGACGGCGGCGAAGAGCACGATGCTGACGGCGAACGCGACACCGAGCATCGCAACGAACCGTCCGGCGATGAACCGACCGAGCGACATCGTCAGGTCAGCGTGGCCTTACCAAAGATCGGCACCGACTGGGTCACATCGACACCCGACAGATTGTCGGCGAGGCCGTCGATCTGCTCCTCGAAGCCCCAGATCAACCATCCCTCTTCGTCGCGCACCGTCTCGAGGAGCGAGGTGATCTGCTCGCGCCGCGAGTCGCGATCGAGCGTCGACAACGCCTCGTTGAGCGCAGCGTCGTACTCGGGGTCGCCCGATCCGAAGACGTTGAAGGCTGCCATCGACCCCGTGTAGCTCGACAGCATCGTCTCGGGTGGTCGATTGATGAAGTAGAAGGCTTGGCACGGCGTGGAAAGCACCTGGGCGAAGTCGTTGAAGTAGGTCGTCGGGTCCCCCACGTCGATGGTGGCGGTCACGCCGCACTCGGCGAGCTGCTGGGCGTACAGCTCGGCTGAGGCGACCACTCCGGGCACGAAGTCGGCCGCGCTGATGCTGAACTCGGTGACGCCGGCCTCGGCGAACAGTTGGGTCGCCCGCTCGACGTCTCGCTCGCGCTGCGGGACGTCGGTGGGGTACCCCTCGAAGCCCCTGCTGGGCATGTCGTTGCCGAGCTCGGCGTTGCCGAAGGCGATCACGTCGATCAGCTGCTGACGATCGGTGGCCAGCTTGCATGCTTCGATCACGTTCGGATCGTCGAAGGGCGCCTGCGTCTGGTTGAACGCAAAGCAGCGGATCGTCGAGTTGACTTCGCCACCGCGCACCACGCTCACACCGTCGGTCTCGTCCAACGTCTCGGCGGCCGCGGCATCGAGCGAACCGGCGTACTCGATCTCGTCGCTCTCGAGCGCACGCGCTCTCGTCGACGCCTCGGTGATCGCCGTGAACTCGACCCGCTCGAGTGAGGGTGCACCGTCCCAGTAGTCGGGGTTGCGGACAACGGTTGCGCCGACACCTTGTTCGAACTGCTCGAGAATGAACGGGCCCGATCCGATGTTGTTGCCCCAGTCGGTGAACCCGTCCGGCACGATCATCGACAGCTGACCGAAGACGGTCTCGATGAGATCGGCCCGGGGCGTCAACATGGGCACCAGCACGGTTTTGTCGTCGACTGCAGTGACGTTGGGCATGTCGATGAGCGCAAAGAACTGCCCGTACGTCGGCGATGCACCGTAGAAGTTGATGCTGTACACCACGTCGGCGGCAGTGACGGGCGTGCCATCGGAGAACATCGGCCCGTCGCGCAGCACGATCGTCCACTCGCTGCCATCGGCGTTGGGCTCGATCGACTCGGCGAGCTGCAACTCGAAGATGTCGCCCTTGAGCAGCACCAGCGAGTCGTGGATGGCGAACAGCGTGGCGTACTCCATGAGGCCGGTGGTGTTGGCCGGGTTGAGGTTGTCGGCGGGAGAGGCAAGCAATCCGACGCGCACGGTGCCGCCCTCGGGTGCTGCCGCAGTGGCGTCGGGGCTGGTCTCGGTTGTCGCCTCCGTCGTATCGCCCGTGGTGTCCGACGGTTCCGTGCCATCTGGCTCGGGCGCCGTGCCGGAGTCGCTCGCCGTGTCGTCGTCGTCGCCGCATGCGGCGAGCGTGCCGGTGGCGAGTAGCGCCGCCACTGCCGAGCCGGTGCGGAGGAAATTGCGTCGGTGCATAGTGATCCTTGTCGTGTTCACGGGCGAGAACGAGAGCCGTTCCCAGTAGAGACTTACAGGGGTACGAGTGCGAGCGAGTTGGGTCTAGGCGGTCACGATCTGCCAGTGGCGCTCGGCGCGCTGCGCCGACCACATCTCGGTGTACCGGCCGTCGTGCCCAAGAAGGGCCTGGTGATCACCGTGTTCGACGATCTGGCCAGCGTCGAGCACGATGATGTTGTCGGCAGCGACGACGGTCGACAGCCGGTGAGCGATCACGATCACGGTCTTGTCCTCGACGAGCGTGTCGATTGCTCGCTGCACGGCGACTTCGCTCTCGGTGTCGAGGGCAGAGGTCGGCTCGTCGAGGATCACGATGGGCGCGTCTTTCAGAATGGCTCTGGCGATCGAGATCCGCTGACGTTCGCCGCCAGAAAGGGCCCCGCCGATCTCACCGACGCCGGTGTCGTAGCCGTTCGGCAACGCAGCGATGAACTCGTGGCAGTTGGCGGCTCGGGCGGCAGCGATGATCTCGTCGTCGGTCGCATCGGCCTTGGCGATGCGGATGTTCTCGCGGATCGAGTCGTCGAACAGGTACACGTCTTGGAACACCACCGAGAAGTTCGCCATCAGCTCGGGCTGGTTCATTCCGCGCACATCTGCGCCGCCGATCGTGATCGTGCCCTGTTGTGGATCGGCGAAGCGGGTCAACAGGCGGGTGACGGTCGTTTTGCCACTTCCCGACGTGCCGACCAGTGCGGTGAGGCTGCGCTCGGGCACTTCGAACGACACGCCCCGCAGTACCTCCTCGTCGCCTTGGTCGTAGGTGAATGTCACGTCGTCGAATACGACCCGGGCGCCCTCAGGACGCGACGGCGTGTCGCTCGTTGGCAGAGGCGGCACCGCCATGAGTTCGCCGATCCGATCGATGGCCGCCTCCATGAAGTCGAACATCTGCGAGAGGTTGGCGAACAGTGCGAGCGGCTCGCTGAATCGGACGGTGACCACGATGACGGCGAGTACAACTGGTACTGCGGCGACGTCGTCGAGTGCGAATGACACCGCCAACGCCGTGATCGCCAGGATGCCCAGTTGCACCACCGCCGACATCACGATCGACGGCATTGCGCCCAGCTGCAAGCCCTTCGTCTGTGCCTCGCGCAACCGGGCGATCGAGGCTTGCAGTCGCTCCGACTCGGGGCCGACCTGACGGGTCGCCCGAAGTACCGGAAGGCCCTGGGTGTACTCGACCAAGTGCGATGCAGTGTCGGCATGCGCCGCCATCGAGATCCGGTTCTCACGTGCGCCCTGGGCGCGCATGATGCGATAGAACGGAATCGCCAGCGGGAACAACACGAGCATGGCAAGCGCCAGCCGCCAGTCGATAAACAGCATGGCAACGATGGTCACGGCGGGTGCGACGATCGTGTTGATCACCACGCCGAACAACCCGCCGGCGATCGACACGACATCGTTGACGTTGCCGGTGAGCACGCTGTTGAGGTCACCGGTTTGGCGACGCGCCAGTTGCTGCAACGGCATTCGCTTGAGCTGTTCGCCGAGGTTGGATCTGGTTTCGTCGGAGACCTCGATGTAGATCCGCCACTCGGCACGGGTGCCGGCCAGACGCAGGAGGGCGTCGATAACGATCAAGCCAGCGATCGCCGCGAAGTAGGTCCACACGTCGTCGGAACCGTCGACGAGCGCCGAGAACAATGGGAACAGGAGGGCGTACGCAAGACCCTGGGCGACCGATGCCAAGATCGAGAACGTCAGCGCACGCTTCATCAGCGGCGCTTTCGAGCCGCAGGCGTCGATCATGTTGCGGAATGTGGTGATCATGGCGACTCCTCAGCGCACCACAGCGTCGGTGCGGTCGGGTACGAGCGCCGACTCGGCGTCGCCGCTGCGCAGCCCCCAGCCTTGGGCTTGATTGAAGTGCGCCCAGAGGCGGCCGTAGCGGCCATCGGACGCAACGAGTTCCTCGTGCGTCCCCCGCTCGCTCACTCGTCCGGCGTCGAGCACGACGATCTGGTGGGCGTCGCTGATCGTCGACAACCGGTGGGCAACCACGATCAGCGTCTTGCCACGGGCGAGTTCCGCCAGCGCTCGATGGATCTTCGCCTCGTTGTCGGGGTCGGCAAACGCCGTCGCCTCGTCGAGCACGATGATCGGGCTGTCTTGCAGGATTGCCCGGGCGATCGTGATGCGTTGCCGCTGCCCACCCGAGAGGCTTGATCCGCGTTCGCTCACCACCGTGTCGTACCCGTCGGGCAACTCGTTGACGATGAAGTCGTGGGCCTGTGCAGCGCGTGCCGCCTGCTCGACCTCTTCGTCGGTGGCGTCGGTGCGTCCGAGGCGGATGTTGGTGCGAATCGTGTCGCCGAAGAGAAACGGCGACTGGAACACGAACGCCACCGAGCGCATCAGCTGGTCGGCGGTCATGTCACGCACATCGACGCCGCCGACGAGTACTTGACCGTCAGCAACATCCCAGAAGCGAGGAATCAACTGGGCCACCGTGCTCTTGCCGGCACCGGACGGCCCGACGAGCGCGGTGACCGTGCCCGCCGGCATCGAGATGTTCACGTCGGTCAACGCGTTGTCGGTGCGACCGTCATACCGGAACGTCACGTTGCGCAGTTCGACCGACGCGTCGGCTGGCGGCGTGCCCGTCTCGGGCTCGGGCATCAGCTGCACAGCTCGCAGCCGGCCGATTCGTTTCACCGATGCGGCCGCGTTGGTGATCAGCTGCTGCAACCACACGATCGGCACGATCGACTCGGTGACCGTCGGCGCCAAGAGCAAGAACATCATCAAGATCGGCAACTCGAGCGAGCCGTTGCGCACCATTGGGATGCCGACGGCGAGCAGCACCAACACGGTCGGCAGCGCGGCGAACAGCGTCCGTGCGATGTACGCACCCGACTGCGACCGTTCGGTCCACTCACGCAGCGTGGTGGTGGCGTCGTTCAGCGCCGCCCGGTATCGCTCGAACGAACCCGAGCCGTCGTCGAACGTGCGGACGATGTGCATGCCCTGCACGTACTCGTTGATCACCCCGTTGATGCGCTCGTTGGCCTCGTCGACCTTCTTGCGTGCCACGTCGTAGTCGCGGAAGGCGAGGAACATGCCGATCAAACCGACCGGGAGCAACACGAGCGACAACAACGCCAGTCGCCAGTCGAGCACGAACATCAAGACCACACCGAGGATCGGCGCCGAGAAGGTCTTGGCGAACAGCGGCGTGCTGTCGGCAACGAAGGCGTGCAGCGCCCGGACGTCGTCGAGCACCACCTTCTTCAGCGCGCCCGAGCCGGCGGCGACGACGTACCCGAGCGGGACCTTGGCCAGCCGAGTCGTGAGGTCGGTCCGCAGGATCTGTTCGAGTCGAAACGCGCCCAGATGGGAGATGTGAAACGACGCGACGCGACACACAAACGACACAATCACAAGGCCCACGCTGATCGCGAGCAACGTCCATATCCGACCCGAGTCGGGATCGCTGGAGGTGATCTCGCGGGCGATCGGCAAGAACAGCATGATCGAGCCGAGCCATGCCACGAGGCTCAATACCGAGATCGCCATACCGCTGTAGATCTCGCGGTTGACCGGCGCAATGACCGTCCAGAGGCCGGGCTCCTGCTGCGCCGCCGGCACATCATCGGCGGCCTCACCGCTGGCTGCCGCCGTCGTCAGCTCATCATCGATCGTGGTCATCCGAACCCATCATTGCAGACTTGGTAAGCACACCTATCAGTAGATGATAAGCCGCTCGACACTGCCAAGGGCCAAGGTCCTCTGTTCGCATGGCTGCCTCCGCGCCGGTTGGCGCCGACCTCAGTCGGCACGGGCGTCGGACTCGAGCGCCTGCTCGAACCAGCCGACCACGCGGGCCAAGTGGTCGTCGCCCCACTGCTTTCTGAACGCCGCCGTGTGCGGATCGCGCGCGTTGTTCAGCGCCTTGATGCGCTTTTCGCAGAACGCAGCCGTCAGCGGGATCGAGCAGTCGACCTCGATACAGCGCTTCCAATCGGCGTACGACATGGGAGGACCATCCACTCGGTCATGTTACCCACAGAACGAGAACGATTCTCATTCTGTTGCAGGCGACTGTCGCAGCGAGGCGCACCGCCGCGTCCACCCACGCATGGAGTCGAGCTGGGCGCGAGACCGAGTTACGCGTGTGCGTGCCCGCCGGGCGTGAACGCCGCCCGGATCTCTTCGCGCGTGTCGGCGCTGGCCAGACAGTCGACCATCGTGAGCGCCATGCTGAGCGCGCCATCGACGACGGCCCGGTCGCCTTCCTCGCCGCCGGCGAACACCTCGAACTCTGCGGTGTGAATCGCCGTGCCGTCCGGAGCGGCTTTGATCATCGGGTGGATCGACGGGATCGCATAGCTGACGTTGCCCATGTCGGTCGAGCCGACGACCATCGCCCCCTCGGCCTCGGGCATCGGGTGCCGACCGACATCCATTGCGTTCTTCACGTACACGTCGAGCAACGGGTGATTGTCGACCATGTCGTAGAACGGCGGATCGACCCACTGAGAGTGCATCTCACAGCCCGATGCGTCGGCCCCGCCCTGGAGACACCGGTGCACACGCTCCTTGAGCGTCTCGAGGCTCGACAGCTTGCCGCTGCGGACGTACCACTCGGCCGCCGCACGCGATGGAACGATGTTGGGCTTCACTCCGGCCTCGGTGAAGATGCCGTGGATCCGCTCGTCGGGTCGAATGTGTTGGCGCAGCGCGGCGACCGCGTTGTAGCCGAGTACGGCGGCGTCGAGCGCGTTGCGGCCTTGATGTGGTGCTGCGGCGGCGTGGGCGGCTTTGCCGTCGTAGGTCACGTGGAGCTGTTGGACGGCGATCGTGTGCATGGTGCGCAGGTCACGATCGGCGGGGTGCACCATCATGGCGAGGTCGATGTCGTCGAATGCGCCTCGGCGGATCATGAACTCCTTGCCGCCGCCGCCTTCTTCAGCCGGGGTGCCGAGTATTGCCACTCGACCACCGAGCGCCTCGGCGACCTTGGCAACGGCGATTCCGGCACCGAGCCCCGCCGATCCAATGATGTTGTGGCCGCACGCGTGGCCGATCTCGGGCAACGCGTCGTACTCGCAAAGCACCGCCACGGTTGGGCCGTCGGCCGCGCCGACGCGCGCGTCGAACGCAGTTGGCATGTCGTAAGCACCCCGCACCACGTCGATGCCGTTGTCGTCGAGCACACCGGTCAGCGCTTCGTGCGCGTGATGCTCCTCGAAGTTCAGTTCCGGGTGAGCGTGAATCGAGTGTGACAGATCGAGCAACGCCGGCGTGAGCCGCTCGATCTCGGCTCGCACCACGGCTTTCGCTGCATCGACGTCCACGCTTCGACGGTAGCTGCGCGCCGGGTCCATACATCGATCGTTGCCCGGGAAATGAGAATCATTATCATCATCGGATGACCACCGACTCGCTCGCCCCCACGCCCGGCAGGGTCCCTGTCACTGTGCTCACGGGCTTCCTCGGCGCTGGAAAGACCACGCTGCTCAATCACATCCTCACCGAGCAGCACGGGATGCGCATCGCAGTCATCGAGAACGAGTTCGGCGAGATCGGCATCGACGATGCGCTCGTGCTCGACGCCGAAGAAGAGATCTTCGAGATGAACAACGGGTGCATCTGCTGCACCGTGCGTGGCGACCTCATTCGCATTCTCGGCAACCTGATGCGGCGCCGCGACCGGTTCGACCAAATCGTCATCGAGACGACTGGGCTCGCCGACCCCGCACCTGTCGCCCAGACCTTCTTCGTCGACGACGAGATCGCCGCCAAGCTCGAGCTCGACGCGATCGTCACGGTGGTCGACGCCAAACACCTCGTGGAACACCTCGACGACGAAAAGCCCGAAGGCGTCGAGAACGAAGCGGTCGAACAGTTGGCCTTCGCCGATCGCGTCGTGCTGAACAAGGTCGACCTGGCCGACTCCGAACACGCCCTGGGGGAGGTCGAGCGCCGCGTGCGCGAGATCAATCCGCACGTCCCGATCGTGCGGACGAGCCATGGCAAAGTCGACCTCGAGGCGATCCTCGACGTGGGCGCATTCGATCTCGATCGGGTGCTCGCCGACGATCCCGAGTTCCTCGATCCAGACGCTGAACACCAGCATGACCTGACCGTTACATCGGTCGGCATCGAAGCGGCCGGCACCGTCGACAGCGGCCGACTCGACGCCTGGCTGGGCACGCTCCTGCGCGAGAAGGGCGTCGACATCTTCCGCTCGAAGGGCATCTTGGCGATCGAGGGAGCCGACGAGCGGTACGTGTTCCAGGGCGTCCACATGCTGCTCGATGGGCAACCCGACCGTGCGTGGCGAGACGGCGAAGAGCGAACGAACAAGTTGGTGTTCATCGGTCGCAACCTCGATCGCGAGGAGCTGGAACGCAGCTTCCGCGAATGCTTGGTTGGTTGATGAGCACGATCGGTGCGGTGAGCTGGCAGCTCGGCCTCGGCGACTACGTCTCGGCCGTTGCCGTGTCCCCCGACGGCCAGACCGCAGCAGTCGGCTCGCTCGCAGGAGATGCTGCACTGATCGCGGTTGCTGATGGCTCGACCATCGCCAAGCTCGACGAACACCCATTCGGCGTTGCGGCGGCCGCATGGTCTCGTGACTCGACAACCGTTGCCATCGGCGGGCATGACTGCAAGGTCCGCCTCTACGACGCGGCCGGCACGACCCGAGGTGACCTTGCCGTTGACGGATGGGCGAGCAAGCTTGCGTGGTCGCCGACCGACGATCTCCTCGCCGTGGGTGCTGGTCGGAGAATGCAGCTCGTCGATGCCGACGCCGCGGTCGTCCGGTCTCACAATCAGGTTGCGTCGACGGTTACCGCCGTCACCTGGTCACCGAATGGAAAGCGCGTCGGTGTGGCGGCCTACGGCGGCGTTGCGTGGTACGACCCGGCCGACGATCGCGTCGACCCGCTTCGGTTCTCGGCCTGGAAGGGTTCACTCTTGAGCCTCGCCCTCTCCCCCACCGGACGGTGGGCGGGCGCAGGCTCGCAAGACCGGAGCATCCACATCTGGCGGCTCTGGTCGGGTGACGAGCTGTCGATGGCCGGGTATCCCGCGAAGGTCGAGCACATCGGCTTTCGTCACGATGGCCGCTGGATGGCGACCGCCTGCCTCGAGAAGCTGGCCGTGTGGGAGTTCCCCGGTCGCGGTCCGGGCGGGTCGACCCCGGCGACGGGCGCAGCGCACGACAAGCCCATCGAGTCGTTGGCATGGGAGCCGGCCGGTGACCAACTCGTGACGGGCGGCGCCGATGGACGCCTGATCCTGTGGCCCGGACCCCGCCGCCAAGGGGCAACGCTGCGTCCCCGCGCCATGGTGGATTCGGACGCCGGCGTCGCGCACGTCGAATGGACACAGGATGGCGCCACGCTGGTCATCGGGCGCGACGACGGAACCGTCGAAGCCCGCAGCGTGACGGCGTAGAAGCCGACCGGCGCCCGCCGTGGCCCGCAGTGCTGGCGGATCGGTCGCGGTGTCGGAGTACTGCTTAGGCGCAGGCGACCCGGTAGACGTCGCGATCCAATCCGACGAACTCGATGGCGAGGCGCGGCTCGGCGACGTCGAGATCGTTCTCGATCACCAGCCACCCGACGCCCCGGGCGCAGAGCAAGTCGACGGTGTCGACGTCGATGGGCGGCTGTAACGCGGAGCGCACGGTCCGCCGGTCCTCTGGAAAGAGGCCGGTGTAGCCGGAGATCATCGGATGACCGTGCTCCAGCGTGGCGAGCATGTCGACCACCGTCCCCTCGAAGTCGGCGACACGGCCACGCGGATCAGCGCCCGGGACGTGGGCGATCGGGTCGCGATCGTCGGTGGCACCGAGGAACACGACCCAGTCGGTGGTGGCCACGTTGGGCACCTCGACGACCGGCCGTTCTCGCGGCCACACCTCCCAGACGCCCACGAGGAGGATGCCGGCGAGCACGGTCGTGCCGAGGCGAGGACGCAACATCTGCTGCAGGCTGTGTCGCAGCCGGTCGAAACCCAGCCCCACGAGCGGGCCCAGGGCGATCGTCACCAGCACCACGAGGCGGAACGGGCTGCGCAATCGATCCCAGCCTGGTACGAAATCGCGCAGTAGCGAATAAGGCTGGAGACCGGCGATGTTCAGCCGGAGGCCCAGGCTTCCGACGACGCCAAAGGCCGCCACTGCCGCCAGCACCGCGGCGGCCCGGCGGGTTGCCGCATTGCGTCGAGCCTCGTCCAGCCCGAGTAACCCGAGGCCAACCCGCAGCGCCCCGGGCCAGAGGCGTTCAGCCGTGCCCGACGTGTTGTCGGCCCACGGCAGCACTCGTCCCCCTTCGATCTGTTCGTCGAGTTGTACGAGATCGACCAGCTGGGCGCTGTTCGCCTCCACGGTCGCGGCCGACCATCCGAGGTCGTCTGTCTGTGCCTGCTGGCCGAGCACAAACGGTGCGGCGACCACGATCGGCAACAGCGCAGCGAACACGAACGCGGCGGTGTCCCGCGGCCGCTTCGTCGACGCGAGCAGCACGATCACGATCGGACCGAGAATCGTTGCCAGCGCCAGCGCCAGATACCCGTTGGTGAGCGCGGCGACCGCCAGTCCGCCACCGGTGAGCAGACCGAATCGGCGATGTGGTCCGTCGATCGCCAGGCCAACCACGCCGTCGAGCGCAAGGATCCCACCGAACAACATCGTCAGCTGGAGCACGCCCAGCTCCGTGGTGACAAATGGCGACGCCTGAACGGCGACCCCCGCCACGGCGGCGCCGGCCGCCGACGCGCCGAGCCGCTTGGCGACTCGAGCCGTCACCACGCCGTTCAGCGTCAGTGCCAGCAACAGCACCAGCACGTAGGCAGTTGAGGTTCCACCGGGGAGCCACGAGTTTGACCACGCGACGATCCCCGTGAGCGGCTGGGGGTCGGAACGAGCGAACGAGCCCGGGTCGGGTTCGAAGATCGGGGCGTTCCAGTACCCCGACCAGAGGTGGCCGACGCGGTCGACGTTCCACCCGAGCGTCCACAGATTGAACAGCGGCACCGTCGACACTGACTCGGTGCCGGCCGGAATTGCAGATCCAATACGCGCCACCGCCGGCCACGTCAGGACGATCGCCACAATCGGGTGCAGCAGCCACCGCGCGAGTCCAGCCGCATGCCATTGTGGGGGCGCTCGGTGCTCGGAGGCGTCGGTGGAATCCTCCTCGAGAACCACGTCGGTGGTCACGCCCGCGTGCGTATCACGACAACTCGAGGTGTGGTCGGCAACCTATAATCCAGGATGAGAACCGAGCGGCCCCCACGCCGATAACCGCACCGGTTCGCTTCAGGCCGTACTGACGGCTCCAATCGCGTCGACGAGCGCATCGCAGTCGGCGACGGTCACGGTGAGTGCCGAGTGCGGCCTGAGCCCGATCACGCGCGGCACCGGCGTGCCGAAGTGAACGCACACGCCGCGCGCTGAGTTCGTGCCGAACGTCAGCCCGTCGTCGGCGAACGACAAACGAGCGCCAACTGCGGTGTACCAGCGGTAATCCTGTGTGACGTGACCACCTGCGACGTTCTCAAGCGGTGTGTCGACCTTGAGAACTCCGAAGGTCGCCCGGAATCGGTCTGCGGTGAGGGTGACGCCGTCGCGCCCGGGGCGAGCGCCGAAGGGAAGCCACATCGGCGCGAAACGCCTCTCGAAGCGGTACGGAAAGAACCTGGCGTCCGTCACCTCACCAGCACCTCATCATCGATTCAACGTCGCCTCACGGAAGGGCGACGGCCCGGCTCATCACGGAGTGGAACCGGGGCCAGCACGCCTCGATCCATGCCGGATCGTCGTCGGCAAACGCGTTGCGCACGAGGTCGCGAATCACTGCCGCCTCCGGGTGGGTGGGATCACCCGCGGCGTGCAGCACGGCGTCGGCGCGCAGCGCCTGTAGCACGATCACCAAGTCGACGGTGCCGTACTCGATGGCGATCGACGTCACCTCAGCGTGTGGCGCGAGCTCATCGCTGATCGCCAACCAGTCGCCCGCGAGCGTTGCCGAGACGCTGTCGCCGTCCACCATCGACTTCACGTCGTCACCCCACAGGGCGTGCGCCCGCAGATACTGCGGGTCGGTGGTCGGCGCCGAGGAGATCAGCTCGCCGAATCCCCACGGCCCGAGCCCGGTGTGCAGGTCGATGATGATCACTTCGGAGGCCGCGGCGAGCGCCTCCGGCGCCCAGTTGCGCAGCCAGCGATGGCTCCACGTCGGCTCGACGCCCCCGTAGAACAACCCCGTCGGGTGGTCGTACTGCCCACCGCTCACAACGGCCTGAAACCGGTCCATCCCCCACCGACCGGCGTGCTCGAGCAGCTCGGTCGTGGTCCCCTCCACGGTTGCGTCGGACCAGTCGCCGGGGACGAGGAGGTCGGCCACCGCGGCGTAGTCGTCGTTGGCAGGAACCTCGGTCGACCAGTCGATGAAGTTCCGGTTCAGGTCGACATTGTCCTCGTTGACGCGCCGCACCCAGGAGAATCCGTACGGATTGAAGGCGTGCACCATCAGCACGCGGGTGTTCCCCGGACGATCTCCCGCGCAGTGGTCGAGCCAGTGCCGCTGCAACGCCGATCCGCAGTAGCCCTCGACTCCGTGTGTGGCCGACACCACCACCACGCATCGGGCGGCGTCGGATGGACCGAGTTCAGCAACGTCGATTGCCAGCTCCTCGTCCTCGCGCCCTCGTTCGGGGTGCGCGTAGCTCGTCAACGTGGCGCCGGCGGACTCAGCTGACGCCAAGAAGGCCGTGCGTGCATCGGCGTACGTTGGGCTCAACGCTTGCGGAGGGGTCATCGCCACAGTCTCGCAGACAACCCTGCGCTTCTTCTGTGCGTCCACCGGCTCCTAGGGTGCGCCGGGCGGACCGCTGGTCCGCTCCCCCAACGACAACCCAACGTGAGGAGTTCCACGTGATCCATCGAGGAGGGCGAGCATGACTCGCCGAGCGAGGTCCGTCGGTCGACGGACGACGACAGGGAGCAGCGCCCGATTCACGCTGACGGCAATGGTGGCCGCCTTCACCATCTTCGCTGCGGCGTGCGGCAGCGATTCGAGCTCCGACGAGGCCGGTGAATCCGGCGAACCGGAGACGGTCCTCCGAATCGGAGCGATTCCGGACCAGGAGCCCGAGCGGCTCCAACGCACGTACGACCTCCTCTCCGACTATCTCGAGGCCGAGCTCGACGGTGTCGAAGTGGAGTACGTCCCCGTCACCGAGTACTCCGCCGCCGTGACCGGCTTCGCGGTCGGCGACCTCGACCTCGCATGGTTCGGTGCGCTCACCGGTGTACAGGCGCGCAACGAGGTCGACGGCAGTGCAGCCCTCGCCCAGCGTGATATCGACGAGACGTTCACCTCGGTGTTCATCGCCCGCGCCGACTCGGGCATCGAGCCGGTCGACTCCGTCGACGGCCTCGCCCAGCTGGAAGGCCGCAGCTTCACGTTCGGGTCGGAGTCGTCCACGTCAGGCCGACTGATGCCGCAGTCGTTCCTCAACCAAGCAGGGATCGACGTCGACGCCGACTTCGCCGGCGAGCCCGGTTTCTCCGGATCGCACGACGCAACGATCGAGTTGGTCAGCGCCGGCACGTTCGAGGCCGGCGCAGTCAGTTCAGAAGTGTGGGATTCGCGCGTCGCGGAGGGCGTGGTCGACACCACCGAGATCGTCGAGGTGTTCAGAACGCCTGCCTACTTCAACTACCACTGGGTGGGACAGCCGGATCTCGACCAACGTTTCGGCGACGGCTTCACCACCACCGTGCTCGACGCGTTGCTCGCGCTCGATCCGAGCGATCCCGACGACGCAGCGATTCTCGAGTTGTTCAGCGCGGAAGGGTTCATCCTCACCGAGGATGCCAACTACGACGCCATCGAGGCGGTGGCCCGCGATGTCGGGCTCATCCGCGAGTGACCACCAACCTCTGATCGAGCTGGTCGGGGTCGGCCTCACTCACGCCGATCCCGACGGCCGGTCCGTCACTGCACTCGACGAGGTGTCACTCACCGTCGAGTCCGGCGAGCGTGTGGCGCTGCTCGGATCGAGTGGCTCGGGCAAGACATCGCTGCTCGATGTGCTCGGCGGTCGGATCGCACCCACCCAGGGCTCGGTCCGCGTGCTCGGTGCCGAGCCCTTCGCTGCGCTCCGGTCGCGCAGTCGCCGCCGAGCGTTCGGACGCCAGGTCGGGACCGTTCGCCAGCACGGCGATCTGGTGCTGTCGCTGCGGGTGATTCACAACGTCAACGCCGGCCTGCTCGGCAGCTGGTCGACGTGGGCTGCGGCATGGTCGCTCGTTCGGCCGTCCGGACGTGCGACGGTGCACGAGGTGTTGAGTCGGGTCGCCATGGCCGATCGCATCGATGCGATCACGGGTGACCTGTCCGGCGGCGAGCGCCAGCGGGTCAGCGTGGCCCGCGTCCTCCGCCAGGCTCCAACGCTTGTGCTCGCAGACGAGCCCACGTCGTCGGTCGATCCGACTCTGGCCGACACGGTGCTCGGGGCGCTCGCCGATTCGGGTACCGACCGCACGGTGGTGGTGTCCGTACACGATCCCGAGCTGGCTCGGCGGCATGCCACACGACTGATCGGTCTGCGAGCAGGCCACATCGTGTTCGACGCGCCGCCGGCAACGGTCTCGGCCGACATGCTGCACGAGCTGTACGCATCGGGCCCCGCGAGCCGTACCGCGTGAACGCATGACCGCGGCACCGGCGCTCACTCCGCGCCGACGGGTGCTCATCGTTGCCGCGCTGGCATTGGTCTGGTCGGCCCAGCGCGTAGGGATGTTCGACGGCGACAATCTGAACTCGGGCGGCTGGAGCGCCTTCGGCAGCTTCTGGGCCGGCATCTTCGATCCGGACACCAGCGCAACGTTCCTCCGCCTCACGCTCGACGCCGCAGCGGTCACCGTTGCCTTTGCCGTGCTCGGTACTGCGGTGTCGTTGATCATCGGCATCGCCGGCGCACCCCTGCTCGCCGAACGGTTGTGGCCGACCCGTGCGGGGTCAGTACTCCGCCGGTTGGCCACCGCCGCGTTCGTGGTCCCCAGGGCGGTTCACGAGATCGTGTGGGCGTTGTTGCTCCTCCAGGTGTTCGGCTTCGACCCGTGGGTCGCGATCATCGCCATCGGGGTTCCGTTCGGCGCCGTGACCGCCAAGGTGTATGCCGAGACGATCGACGAAGCCGATCTCCGGCCATACGACCTCGCTCGCACCACCGGTGCCGGGCGGAGTGCAGCACTCCTGTATGCGGTGGTGCCGAGCATCCGTGGCGAACTGATCTCGTATGCGTTCTATCGACTTGAATGCGCAGTCCGCTCAGCCGCGGTCGTCGGCATCATCGGCGTCGGCGGCCTCGGCTTCCAGCTCGACCTCAGCTTCGAAACACTGAACTACTCCGAGATCTGGACGATCATCGCCGCACTCGTGCTGGTGTCGGGCCTCGCCGACCGGTGGTCGACGGTGGTCAGGCGGTCCACGGGGGCGTACGGGCGGCGGATCCGCAGATGGTCGGTGCTCGCTGGCGCAGTCCTGCTCGTGTGGTCGTGGAATCGGGTCGACCTGCAGCTGTCGGCACTGTGGAGTGAGCGCACGCGGCGCCGCGCCGTGGAGCTGGTGGAGGCGTTGTGGCCGCCGGCCCTCGGGCCCGACGGTTGGGGCGAATTGATCGACGCAACGCTCGACACCGCAGCGATGTCGATCATCGCCGTCGTGTTGGCCGCCATGGTCGGTGTGGTCGCAGGCGCGACGGTCGCTCGGCCGACCGGCGAACTCGAGGCCGCGGGTCCGCTCCGCCGCACCGTGCGTTGGCTCACCGGCGCGGTGCTCCTACTCCTCCGGGCGGTACCCGCTCCTGTGTGGGCGTTCGTGGTCGTCCTGGTCGTGTTCCCGGGCCCGCTGCCCGGCGCGATCGCGCTCGGCGTCTACAACATCGGGGTGATCGGCCGTCTCGTTGGCGAAGCGTTCGAGGAACGGCCGACCGAGGCGCACGATCTCGCTCTCGCGTCCGGCGCCTCCCGTTCGGCAGCGTTCGTCGCCGTGCGTCTGCCCGACACGGCCGGGCGCATCATCGCCATCGTGATGTACCGCTGGGAGGTCATCGTGCGGGAGACCATCGTGGTCGGTGTCGTCGGCGCGGGTGGCTTGGGGCAGCTACTGCGTGATCACCTCGCTGCCCGCGACTTCGACGCGCTGACCGGCACGATCCTCGCCATGTTGCTGCTCGCGATCGTGGTCGATCAGCTGAGCCGCGTGGTCCGCCGCAATCTCACCGGCGGTGTACGCCCCGGCCGCGCGCCACACGACACCGCACCCGACGGCCCGGACGAGGTCGTGATGCGAACGGCCGAGCGCATCCAATCGGCCTCATGACGAGGTGGCGCCTCCCGACCTTCGGCAGGCGCCACCTGTGTGGGGCTTGCTCAGTCGCCCAGATCAGCGATCGGGAACTGTCGGTACTCCCTGAGCACGTCGAACGGCAGCGATGCCGTCTGGTTGTACAGCCCGGACGAGTGCTTGATGTCGTAGGGACGGTGACCGATCAGCGCAGTCGGCATGAACCACTGATATCCGCCGACCGTGGGCGCGAATGACCCGGAGCCCGGCGCCGGCGGCGCACCCTCCGGAGGCGCGATGTAGTTCCGCACGCGGAACTCGCTCCAGCCACCCCACACGTCTCGGAACATCCACTGCGGGTCGTACTCGATCGGGTCGGTGACGCCACCGACCATCAGGAACCGACCGTTGGCCACCACCTTGCCGCCGAATGCCTGTCCGGCCGAACTCGTGGAATCGAACGGCGCACCGAACTCGGCGGAGAGGTCCCACCCGTCCTGACCGAGCTGATAGATCCGCAGCGCGCCGGCGACCTCTCGCTCGTCGGCCGCGGTGTAGTTCGGGTCGCTGGTGAACAGCGTGCGCCCATCGTCGGAGAAGGCGACCGCATTGGTGTGGGTGATGTACCGCCGTGACGAGGTGTAGGTCGCGGCTTCACCGTGCAGCGTGCCGTTGTCGTTGCGGTACACGGCCACGCCGTACGGCGTGGTGGTCACCAGACGGACTACGCCGTCACCGTCGCGAGCGATGTCGATCGAGCCGCCGAACACGTCGACGTTGGCGCCGAGGTGTTCGGGGGTCTCGCCATCGTTGAAGCCATAGGCGGTCGGCGTGAGCGACACGACGTAGGTGTCGTCGCCGTCCGACACGGCGACCAACACATAACCCTGCACCACCCACATCTCGGCGCTGACCCACTCGCGGTCTGGCAACTGCGGGGCCACGGGATAACGCAGCGCTGTTTCGCCGACGCCGGTCGGGCCGCCCGACTCGTAGCCCTCCATGTCGAGCTGGTGGTCGTACACGTGCGTGTTGACGTCGTCGAAGGAGATCACCACTGTCGGTGTTCCATCGCTCCACTCGAGGGAGAACACGGCGTCGGATCCGATGTCGGCCGTGCGCTGCGCGGGGTGACTGATCGGCGTGTCGTACAGCACGACGTCGCGCGAGCTGACGTCGGCTCCGCCCTCGTCGTACACGTACGCGCCCGAGAACGGATCGAACTCGAAGGCGATGCGCGTCTCCCAGATCTCCTGCGCTGCGCCGGGATCGTGCAACTTGATGCTGCCCACGGGGTTGTGCGGGAACAGCCAGGCCTGCGAGCGGGTGAACGACACGCCGGCCACGCCCCAGACACCCTCGCCCGACATGTCGAACTCGGTGGTGTTGAGATCGTCGAGGTCGACTCGGACGATCGTGGTCGACGCGGGGGTCGTGAACCACACGTGCCGATCCGACGATTGGGTGACGGTCGAGGTTGTCGGTCCGCCCCCTTCGGCGTGCGAGAAGATCGTGTGCACCCCGAGTTCACCGTAGGTCGACACGACGGCCTGCTGCGCGAGATCGAGATGCACGCCGACGTGTGCGGGCCGACTGACGTCGCCACCGTTGGCGACGAACAGGTCGTCGTTCAACGCGATCGCCTGCGTCGGGTTGACCAGTTCTTCGTACCGCGTCGTCGACTCGATCTGCATCGTGTCGACGCCGATCAGCATCACCGTCCCGTCGGCGCCCAACGCGATGAGATGATCGGCGTTCACCGCTGCGGCCGTCACGTTGATACCCGTGTCGACCGTGGCCACGGTCTGCATCGTGGCCACGTCGATCTGGTGGATCACCGAGGGCGTCCCTGCGGCGATCCACGCATGGCCACCGTCTTGCACGACGGCGCGTAGTTCGCCGTCGAGTGCGGTCGCCGAGTTGCGCTCGGTGTCCGCCGACAGCCGCCATTGGTTCCCGACCTTGTTGAACACCATCAGCCGAGACGAAGCGGTCGAGTCGACACTGCTCGCCGCCGGATCCTCGACCCAGACCTCACTCACGGCCAGGTTCTCGCCGTCGGCGTCGATCGCCAACGTACGGGCGAACAGCGTGCCGTCCTGCCCGCGGAACGACTCGGCCCCGGCCTGCTCCAGCACTCGGCTGAGATACGTCACCGAGGCGTTCGTGTCGTCCAGCGGCAACCACGGCGACGACGACTCGGCGATCATCACTTCGCCGCTAGTCCACCGCGACTCGTGATGTACGTCGGGTCCGATCACCAGCTGTGCGTGCAGGGTGCCACCTTCTGAGCCGTAGAGGTCGAGGTGGATCAGCTCGCCGTCGACGTGACCGGACACGAAACCGATGTCCGACGTCCGAGTCGAGTTGTTGCCGACGTCGTGTGAGCGCGCCGTGCCGGCAACACGAATGTGTCCGATGGTGTTGTCCGCCTTGACCTCGAACTCGAGGTCGGTGACGTCGACGGTCTGGATCATGGTGAACCCGTGGTCCTCGTGCACCGACTCGGCCGTGAAGCTCGTCGGCAGCGGTGCACCGTTTTCGTCGACGAACCATGCGACGTCGACGTCGTCGACGGGGACCATCACAGCGGGCCGGTCCTGGCCGGGGTCGTACGGGAACTGGACCCGTACGGTCGACTGCTCGGCGTCGACGACGAGCACCTCGTCGGGTGCCATCCCTTGGTCGAGAGCAGCCGCCACGACCGTGCCGTCGCCGTTCATGGCGACGCGATTGTCCAAGCTGAGCAGCGCTGTCTCGTTCTCGCCGGCGATGTCGTCGACCGTCATGGTGGTGAGCGGCCGGTCGAAGGTGAACGGCTCGGCGGGGAGCCACGTCCCGTCCCAGTGGGCCGACGACGTCGTCAATCCGTCTTCGGTCAGCTCGGCGAGTCGTGACCCGTCGGCCGACATCATCATCGAGTACGAGTCGCTCGCCGGTTCCCACTCGTTGTCGGGATACACCGGGTCGTTGAACCCGCGGGTGCCCTCGGCGGCCGGGGTGATCCACCGCATCGGCACCGGCGTCGCAGCCTGGTCGTCGTCGAGCATGTACAGCCCGAGCGTGCCGGCGGAGTGCCCCGCCCAGCCGAGCAGCGTGAGCGGATAGCGCACACCCGGCTCCAGTCGAATGGGCTCACCGACCTGCACTTCGCTCGGCGGTTGATCCTGAAGTACCTCCACGACGAGGTCACCGAGCTTGGCGTTGATGTCGTCGGCCATGTCCTCTTGGGCGGCCATAAACAGCGCCTCGGCCTCTTCGGGCTTGTGGTGGTCGAAGTCGTCCATGTTGAAGTTCCACGAGCCGACCGTGGTCTCGCCGCTGTAGGCCACCGCCAGCCCGTCGTCGGGCCCGAGCTGAACCCGGTAGCCGGGAAGCGTGTCGGTACGGTCCACGCCGTCGAGCCACGCCTGGGCACCTGCTGGGCCCTTCACGCCGAAGGTCAGCTCGACCTTCCCGTCGGCGTCGACCACGACGTCGGCAGGATCGATTTCCAGGTATCCGAGCCCCTTCGCGCTGTAGCCCGTGGTGAAGGGGAACAGGCCCACGTTCGACTCGCTGAGATCCAGTTCGAGCCCGGGCACGCCCTCGGCGGTCTCGCCCATCTGCTGGCTGCCGACGAAGGTCTCGATCGATGACGGTACGGCACCGCTCGTGTTCATCAGCGAGTGGTCACCGGTGTCGGTGTAGCCGACGTCGGCGGTCACCGTCATCTCGATGTCGCGGGTCTTGCCGGTGCCTTTCATGCAGTCGTGGCGGGTCTTCGACGCCTTCGACGGGCGGAACACCTTCTGCCAACCGTGCGCCACCCAGCAGGCGCCCGACACGATCTCGTCGACCGGATACGAGATCAACCAGCCGAGTGCTTCGAAGCTGTTGATGATCGTGCTGATGAAGATGTCGGCCCACTCGTGTTCCTGGCCGAAGCCGTTGAACGCACGCCGGTTCATGTCCGGCAGTCGGGCCATGTGCATGTAGCTGTAGCCCGAGACCGACTCGGTGGACGCGATCTCGTACCAGGGGTCCTGCATCACGAACGCTTCTGGGTCCGGCGAGAAGCCGCGATCGTCGAAGTCGTCGTTCGTCCCCGTCGGCGAGAAGCTCGGGAACAGGTGCATGCGCAGCCCGTTCAACGAGCCACTGTTCAACGCACCGAGCTGTGCCGATGGCACTTCGAACAGCTCAGGTCCGTAGTGCACGTCCCATTCGGTGACCACCGGGTCCTTCCCGATCAGTGCATCGGGCCCGAACGGCTCGCTCGACACGGTCGGCAGCCGGTAGGTCGGTGGCAGCTGCTCGAGCGACACGAGGATCGTTGCTGCGTACGCCTGTCCGGGTTCGAGCAGCTCGGCGGTGGGGGTCCATTCTTCGTCGAAGCCCCAACCCGACTCCTCGATCACCACTCGTTCGTCGTCGGCCCGCGTCACGACGTAGTTACGCGGATCCGTCGGCGCACCGTCGAACGCCAGCTGAGGCACGCCGACCGGTATCGACGCGCTGGCGCTGTCGGCGACGGCGGCCACCAGCGCACTGGTGATCGCCACCGCTGCGGTGACCATCAGTGCGAGGTGCCGTCTCCAGACGTGTTGGCGAGCGAGCGCACCATTGGCTGCGGGGTCGGCAAAGGCAGGGGATGTCTTCACGTTGTTACCTGATCCAGTCGAAGTAGGCGGCTGAGCTGCGTGGGACTCAGACCGGGGGCCCGTCCGACGGTCGGCTCACCCACGTGCCACCGAGCTGATCGGGCCCCGGCACATACGTGTGCTGGTAGAACCCGTCGGGATCAAGTGTCTCGGTGATCCAGCCGATCGAGGTGCGCCGAGTGTGCACCTCGGTGTAGTTCTGGGTTCCCTGGGCGATGCCGTCTGGATAACCCGACCGCGCCAGCAGCGCGTCGTGGAGGTCGATGCTCCGTTGGTTGAACCTGAACCGTCCGGTGTACCGGGTCTCGAGCGGGTACATCCCGGCTTCGACCGAGTTGAAGCTCGAGGAGAGCGACGAGGTTCGCGATCGCGGCGCGGAGTAGAGACCGACCGACGTATCGGGCCGCGTGAACTGGTGTGTCGCCATCTGATGCAAGCCGGGATTCGACTCGGGGATCATCTGCGACTCGGGAACGCCGGCGAGGCGCGTGCCCTGCGACTGTCCCGTGCGGTACTGCGACAGGAACTCATTCGACTGGGTACGCACTCTCATCGTGCCTGCGTTGTTGAAGTCGATGCTCATGTTGTTGCCCATGAGGGGGCTGCCCGACACGTACTCGCCGACCGACGGCTGCTCCGATCCGGTGCCCTTCCACTTGGCGTAGGTCCGCTTCACGTTCATCTTCAGCTTCGTGGCCGCAGCTCTCGAGTCGAAGAACTTCGAGGTGAGGCTGAGCACGTTGAGGACGGAGAGCGTGATGACCAGTGCGACGAACTGATCCTTATCGATGAAGCCGGCCTCGAGCATGGCCCATAGCAGGGCGGCCTCGACTGCCGTTTCGACGACGTGCCACAACACCAACTTGAGCCAGTGACTGACGGGCATGACGATGGAGAACAGCACGAGGCCAACACCGAGCGCCCCGAACAGCACCTCCATCTGGTGTTGCGTCGGCTGGTTGCCCGATCGGTCGTGCTGATCGAACGGGTTGCCGTCGGTGTAGGAGTAGTCCGACGCCCCGACGCGTAGTGGGTCGACCTGAGCGAACGATCCGATCTCGTTGATCACGAGGCGGGCACCCGCAAACGTGACGAGGTTGGCGCCGTCGTGCACGCTGAGTCCGAGCCAGCCGTAGCCGGGGTCGGCCGAGACGTCGACCGGTTCCTCGTTCTCGTTGTCGACGACCGGCTCGTTGTCGACGGCAGCTTCGTTCTCGACGACGGTCTCGGTCTTGGCGGCGGTACCGCCAGGAATCGGCTGACCGTAGGGCAAGAAGCGCAACGGCTCGACCTCGCCCAGGCTGTCGACGCCGGGGGCCAACTCTGCCCAGGTGTTGTCGAAGAAGTCACCAATTCGCAGGTGATCACCGCGAGCGTCGATGTCGAGGATCAGCCCGCCCGAGAACCCGATCGTCTGGTTGACGACCTCGCCGTCCACGAGCGTGAGGCCGCCTCCGGCCCGTTCGGTCGTCAACGTTCGGTCGGGATGGACGTTCGTCGTCCGCGTGACCGTACCGGCGGCGTCGTACTCGAACGTCCGGCCCGTCTCACCGCTCATCACCGAGATCAGCGCGTGAGTCTGGTCGTACAGCATCGTGGTCTCGTCGTACACGACCACGTCGGTGCGATCGACGACGACCTCGACCGGTGCGCCGTTGCGGGTGACCACCTGCGGGGCGTTCGCCCGGTCGTATCCAACGGTGATCTCGTCGCGTGAACCGTCGGCCCACGTCGTGTCGATCGTCGATGGGGTACGCGCCAGCACGGCGCTGGGGTTGCTGCCCGCAAGTTCGGCGGGCAGCTCGTCGAAGCCGAGGTTCCACGTGGTGACTCCCTCAGCCGACGTCAGCACCACTTCTGCGGCGGTGCCATTGGGATGGAACGCATAGTCGTACGTCGACACGTCGCCGTTTGTGGCCTGGACTCGGTCGGCCATACGGCCGCTCGCAGTCAGTGTGACGTCGTCGGACCAGCTCGTACCTGCAGCATCGGTCCAGGTACGGCCGACTTGGTAGGAGTAGTCGTCGTAGTCGAACGCCACGCTGAAGCCGTTCCAGTAGTCGACGCGAGTGAGTTGCGCGGGCTCGTCGGGGTTGTAGGTCAGTTCGGCGTAGATCTCCTCACCGGTGAGCGTTGTAGCCCGCTCGGCGATGATCTGACCGGTTCGCGGGTCGATCTCGGTCGTCGAGCTGACTTCCACCAGGCCGCCGAGCGGCGTGTCGAGATAGGTCACTCGGGTGACCGCGTCGGTGCCGTACGTGGTGTGGGTCTGCGCCCCGTAGTAGTCCACGCTGATGATGTGCGCGCCGCCGAGGTTCGACACCGCAGTCGCCGTCAACACCTCGCCGTCGACGGTCGAGGTCGTGACCGTCGCCGGATACCCCTCGGCGGTCACGAGGTATTCGATCTCCAGATTGCGCTCGGGCGACATGGCGCCGCCACCGCCGGGCTGGAATCCCGCCGACGTATGCATGCGCGTTTCGCGCAGGCGATCGTCGTAGTCGAAGGTCGTGGTCGTGTCGGTCGAGTCGTCGTGAACAGCCGCTTGCATGCCATGGGCCGTCCACCACCGCGACACCGTGCGTCCCGGCAGTTGCGGGTCGGTCGGATGCGGATCGGTGCCCGACCGCTCCAGGCCACCTTGCAGCGCGGCGGTCGACGCGCCTGGCGCGACCGCGCGTTCTGCGGCACCCCAGTACGCCGCCACCACTTCGAAACCGGAACCCTCGGTGGTGCTCAGCGGACGGTGCAGTTCGTCGAAATCGGTGGAGAATCCCTCGTACGTGTACGACTGGGTGAGGTCCTCGACGCCGTCGATGTAGCTCACGGAATCGCTCACGAGCCCCACGAACGGGTCCTCGTAGTGGTTGAGCGTGCGCCGCTCCACGGCGGGACCGTCGGTGGTCAAGAAGTCGTACTCGTACTTCTCGGTCAACAGCTGCAACCCAGCCGTCGTCTGATCGATGCCGAACGTGGTGATCTCCGTGCCGTCGTCGGCGGTGACAACGAGCGACAACGGCTGGTCGGGCGACGGCGGAGCGTCGCCGGTGACCATGGCTTCCACGACGACTTTCCCGGCGAGCGAGGGAGCCTGCATGATCGCTGTGGGATCACCCTCAACGCCTTCCACCGAGAACGACTCGAGCTCGGCGCCCGTGACCTCGACGGAGTACTCACCGTCGACTACCGCAGGGACGAAGCCCAAGAACTCTGCGGACCATCCGGCGCCGACGCCGTCGGGCGCAGCCGTGATGTCGGCATCTTGCTCGAACGCCACGGCGACCGACGCACTGTCGCGCGCTGCGTCGTCCCACCATGTGACGAGCCAACCGTTGGCGTCGGGCGTCGAGTCGTACAACTCGGTCGCGCGCGGCATCGCATCGCGGTGCTCAGGCAGCGGTGCGCGGGTAACGGGGTCGAACATGTAGGTGGGAGCCGGGCCCCACGTGGTCTGCTCGATCGATGGCGAGTCGTGCGTCTCGACGTAGGTCTGCGTGGTGTTGGAGATGGCCCCGATCGGAGCCCCGTCATCGTCGAAGAGCATCTCGGAGAACATGCCGTTGCTGAACTCCGTCGTCTCGACCACCCACGTCTCGGGATCAAACGTGCGAGTCACCCACGAGTTCGACGACGAATCGATCATCGACATCTCGATCCGCGACTCGCCGGCACCGTAGGTGAAGTCGACCGCGCCTCGATCGCCGCCGAGTTCTTGGACCGGATAGGTGACGTCGGTGACTCGACCTTCGCTGTCGTAGGCGAAGGTCGTCTCGAGGTCGGTCGACTGTGCGTCGACCGCACCCATCGCGGCCGGAACAGCGTGCACCGGGTTGCGCAGCCCGACGATGTTGCCGCCCTGGTCGTAGCGCAGGTCGATCCGGGTTCCGTCGGGGGTCAAGAAAGCAGCAACTTGACCGTCGGACCAGCCGAGCGTGGTCAGGCGTGTGGCGCTCGGATCGGCGGGGTCATCGTGCACCGAGACGGCGCAGAGCGAGTTGAGTGGCGCGCGGTCGAACCCGGCGGGTGCGGTTGCGCACATCTCGGAGACGCCTGCATAGTGAAACTCCACGCTGCGGCCGGTGACCGGGTCGGTCACGCTGCCGAGCAGGTCGGGCGTGGCCCACTCGAAGTCGTACGACATCGCGCCGTAGCCGTCTTCGAATCCGGTGGTGTAGGTACGCAGTTGTCCGCGGAAGTCGAAGATGTACTCGTTGCCGAACTCGTCGAGGTAGCGCCAACCGCCGTAGGTGTTGTCGCGGGTCAGCGAGGCCGTGCCGTCGTTCTCTTCGACGACGTCGAGCGCCAGGCGATAGGTGCCGTCGCCGTTGTCGTAGTACCGCTGGCGCGTCCCGTTCATGCTCCACATCTCGAGCGCGCCCGCAGCCGGAAAGGCCTCGATGAGGTACCGCTGCACCGGCACACCCACGTCGATCGTCCAGGCGCCAGGGAGCGGGTCGCTCATGGGACCAACGACGTCCTGGGAGAGGCTGACCGACGACCACGACACGTCGACCGGAAGCGAGACATCGCTACCGGCGATGTTGCCGGCAACGACCAGTTCCCCGGTGAAGGGGGCAACTCCGAAGCCAAGATCGCCGTGCAGCTCCTGCGTACCGACGCCAGTCAGGTCGACCTGGAACAGCTGCACGAGATTGTTCTCGTCCGCTGGCGGCTGCTCCGCACCGGGCTCACTCGCCGGCGACACGGTGGCCACATACGTCTGACCCTGCTGGAGAATCCCTGCGGGCACCTGCCACTCGGTGTCCCACGTGGCGCCGCTCGTTGCGCCCTGCGCATTGTCCGCCGACAGGTCCCATACGACGTACTCGTAGCCCAGGTCGGGATGAGGCTCGACCGACGCGGCAGAAACGATCGGCGTCGTCGTGCGCAGCACACACATCCCGCTGTCTGGTCCCGAGTCGCAGAGTGCGATGTCGTGGTCGGTCTGCAGCCAACTCGACTGGTTCCCGCTGGTCTCCAGCGGTGGCAGCTCCCAGGTGTTCGGTTCGGCGAACAGCTCAGGAAGTGCCGGCATCGCTGCATTGACGGTCGCCGGCACGGCGGTGGCGACCAGGGTTGCGGCGACGCCAACGGCGATCGCGCGTACGCGACTGCGCGCCATGCGGCGCGACGAGGTGGGGGGCATTCAGTTGTCTCCGGACTGTGGTTGTGGCAGAGGACCTGCTCCGGCGGTCGGGGCACGGCTCAGGACTCCGGCATTGTCCGAGAGATCACATGAGCGGTCCCCGTGGCCAACCTGAAATCAACCTGAAACCGAACGGCGCGAGACGCGATCGACAACGGCGCGCATGACGTACCTTCCCGGCTGAAGGCCGCGCACAATGATGAGAGGCTTCTCATGGAGATCTCATCGGCCTTTCCCACATGCGCATCACCATGCGCCGTATGACCAGGACCGCGCTGCGGGACGACAGCCGGCGACCACAGCGGTGCTGCGAACTCGACGGCAATGATGACCGCGGGTGATCCGCAGCCACGGACGCGGTGGTGGTCGTCGCTCCGGTGGCGCATCGTGACCGGCTACGTGCTGCTGCTCGCCGCAGCCCTGGCCATCTCCATTCTGGTCACACGCCAGGTGCTCGTCGGCCGGCTCGATCGCGAAGTCGACCGGTCGCTCACCCAGGAAGTGGAAGAGATGCGCAACGTCGCCACCGGCGACGACCCGGCGACCGGTGAGCCATTCGGTGACGACACTGCCACGATCTTCGACACGTTCCTCAGGGGCAACATCCCGATTACCAACGAGGCGTTCTACACGCTGGTGGATGGCGAGCGATATCTGTCGAGCTTCGACGCCCCCCAAGAGTTGTGGGAGGACGATGGTTTCGTTGCCGACTGGGCCGCCGTGACCACCCCGACCACGGTGACGACGACGAGTTCCCTCGGCGAGGTGCGCTACCTCGCCGTACCGCTGCTCACTGGCGACACGGTGAGCGGCGTGTTCGTCGTGGTCAACTTCCTCGACAACGACCGCGACGACATCGCCTTCGTCGTGCGAGTGTTGATCGCCGCAGGCTTGGTCGTACTGGTGGCGACCGCAGCCCTCGCATGGTCGATCGCCGGTCGGGTACTTCGCCCTGTGCGCGACCTCACCACGACTGCACACCAGATCTCCGATACCGATCTCACGAAACGGATCGAGGTGACCGGCAACGACGAGATCGCCAAGCTGGGCGCAACCTTCAACGAGATGGTCGACCGGCTCGAGGACGGCTTCGCCCATCAGCGGGAATTTCTCGACGACGTCGCCCACGAGCTGCGCACCCCGATCACGATCGTGCAAGGCCACGTCGACGTCTTGGGCGACGATCCAGACGAGCGCGCCGACAGCGTCGCCACGATCACCGACGAACTCGATCGCATGAACCGCTACGTCGACGACCTGTTGCTCTTGGCGAAGGCCGAGAGTGGGCAGTTCCTTCGCTTTGCCCCGGTGGATCTCGGCGAACTCGCCGAGATCGTCGACCAGCGTGTTCGGCCGCTCGGAGTACGCGACTGGGTGCTCGACGCGGCGCCGCAGACCGGCACCGTGGCCTTCCTTGGCGACCGCGATCGGCTCCTCCAGGCGATGCTCAACCTGGCCACCAACGCCGTGCAACACACCGCCGACGGCGATCAGATCGGCATTGGCGTCGCCGCCGAACCTGGAGATTCCATGGCGCAACTGTGGGTGCGCGACACCGGCCCAGGCCTCGACCCCGACACGATCGACCAGCTCTTCACCCGACGCTTTCGGAGCGCAGCCAGCCGAGCCCGCCGGTCCGAAGGCATGGGCATCGGATTGTCGATCGTCGACGCCATCGCCCGCGGCCATGGCGGCCGAGCCATCGCCGCCAACGAACCCGACGGAGGTGCCCGATTCACGATCGAGCTCCCGATCGAGACCGAGACGGAGGACGTTCCATGACCCGCATCCTGATCGTCGAAGACGAGGAGCGCATCGTTTCGTTCCTCGAGAAGGGCTTGCGGGCGAACGGCTACTCGACGGTTGCCGTCAACGACGGCGACAGCGCAATGGCGCTCGCCCGCGACGACTCGTTCGACCTGGTCATCCTGGATCTCGGGCTCCCCGGACACGACGGCCGCGACGTGCTCCGCGCGGTGCGCGCACGCGGCGAAGAGCTGCCAATCCTCATCCTCACGGCACGCGACGGCGTCGACGACGTGGTGGGCAGTCTGGAGCAAGGCGCCGACGACTACGTCACCAAACCATTCCGCTTCGAAGAACTGCTGGCGCGGATTCGCCTGCGGATTCGCCCCGACGACCGCTCGTCGGAAACGACGGTGCTGAACGTCGGTGAGGTGCAGCTCGATCTGCGGTCGCGGCGGGCCTCGTGGGGCGACCGAACGGTCGAACTGACCGCACGTGAGTTCGCGCTCCTCGAGACCTTCATGCGCCACGCCGGCCAGGTCCTCACACGCGAACAACTGCTGTCGCATGTGTGGGGCTACGACTTCGACCCGGGATCGAACGTGGTCGACGTGTACGTGCGGTACCTCCGGCGAAAGCTGGGCGAAGGGGCGATCGAGACGGTGCGTGGGATGGGGTACCGCATGTCGGCATGACGACTTGATGAGAGCCTTCTCATCAACTCCTCATCACCTCCCCATCTGCAACCAACACGATTGCCATGTGATCGTGGACGACGCCTGTCTCCCGGCAGCGGCTCATCTCGTTGGGCCCGACGCACACGCCGTGCTCGCGCCGGTGGTGCAACGAGCAGGCGCCGAACTCGTCGAGTGCGCAGCGACCGGCGTGCAGTACCGGCCCGGATCCGATCTCGTGGTGCGGTATCGCTGCAGCGTGCGGCGCAACGATCGGATTGCGTCCGACACGCTGCTGGCCGCCACGACCACGAACGGCGCACTCCCCGGAACCGTTCCTGTCGAGGCGGTCGCTGCAGACGGTTCGAACCTGCGCGTGGGAGTGTGGCGGTGGCCGTTCGATCCGGTGCTGACCGACCTGTCGACCATGGTCACACCATCGCTGGCAGAAGCGCCGCTGCGGACCCTGCTCGGCGGACTGCCCGAACTCGAGGTGGTCGCCTATCGACCGGCAGAACGCGCCGTGGTGCGCGCCCGCGGCCCCGAGCGCGAGGTCTACGTGAAAGTTGTCCCCCCGTCGACCACGACGGCCCTGGTCGACCGGCACGAGCATCTCGCGGCCGGCGGGGTCCCGGTGCCATCGGTGCTCGAAGCGGGTGATGGCTGGATCGCCCTCGAAGCGCTCCATGGGACCACGTTGCGCGACCGCCTGAAGTCGGGCGACCGTGCGTTGCCGACGGGTGACCAGTACCGCGCACTCCTCGAGGCACTCGCCCATGTGACGATCCCCGGCGCTGCCGCGGTTCGCTCGCGAATCAACGACGCTCGCCATCACGCCGCGATGCTGGCCACGGTCGTGCCGGAGAAGACCCCACAGCTGGACGACATCGTCGACCGCCTCGCAACCGAGTGCGCTCCCACTGGCGACGCCACCGTGCACGGCGACCTTCACGAAGCGCAGCTCATCGTCGACGACAACGAGGTCACGGGCCTGATCGACATCGATGATGCCGGCCAAGGAAATCCCCTCGACGACATCGGAACCTTTCTCGCCCACCTGCGGTTCCGCGCCTTGACGTCCGACGAAGCCTGGATCGATTCCTACTACCACGAGGTGCGGGCATCAGTCGCCGGCGAACACGAGCCGGCAACAATCGATCTGCGCATCGCGGCGGTGCTTATCGGGCTGGCAACCGGACCGTTTCGAGTGCAGCAACCCGGGTGGCGCGGCACCACGACCGCGGTGCTCGCCCTGGCCGAAGCCCACCTCGACGCGATGGCCAGCACCACCGCTGGATGAGAGAAGTCTCAGCGTCGACTCATCAGCCCATCACCCGGCACCCCGAACATGAAGCACATCCCGGAACGAACCGGATCACCGCAACGAGAGGAGCCCGCAATGAACCCCACACCACGCAACAAGTTGAACTGGAAGGTCGCCGCCACCATTGGCGCGATCGGCGGCGTCGCCATCGGCGGCTTCGTAATGGCTGCGCCCGACAGCGACGGCGCAACTCCCGACAGCATTCTGCTGGACGACATCGATGGCAGCGTGCCGCGTCTCTCGGCACCGGTGGTCGTGCCCACCACGGCCGCTCAGCTCGCCTCGGCGGCCTCCGTGCGCACCGCGACGTCGCCGTTGCAGGTATCGGCACCTTCGCCGGTCGCCCCCGACTCGGCGATCGCCGCCGACCCGGACTCGCCGAACTCGCCCAAGAGCCCGCGGGCAGTCGTCGATCTCGACTCGCCGAACTCGCCAGCCGGCCCACCCGCGACGTCCGTTGACGACTCGCCAGACTCCCCTGCGGGCCCGCCAGCGACGTCTGTTGACGACTCGCCGGACTCGCCGGTCAGCCCGCCGGCCGCACCCGAGCCCGACTCGCCGGACTCGCCCGCCACCCCGCCGGCCGCACCCGAGCCCGACTCGCCCGCCACTCCGCCGGCGGCTCCCGAACCGGATTCTCCGGCGAGCCCGCCGGATGCCGCGCCCGCTGCTCCGCCAGCACCGTCGGCCGACCCGGACACTCCCGAGACACCCGCCGGCCCCGCAGAGTCGGACAACGACGACGACAACGACGACGACTGACACCGCATCAGTCTTCGGCATCAACCGTCGGCATCAGCCGTGGCGGTTCGTCAACTCGGCCGGTCGAGCACCTGTCTCGACCGGCCGAGTTCGCGCGTGACGAGATCGCCTCGTCGCTCGGCGTGCGCCGCAGCTGCGAGCGTCGGAGCGAGTGCCCGCCAACGGCGCTGACGGCCCCTGTAAAAGAGCCAGGCATAGGCGTACACGATGGGCGTCAGCACACCAGCGTCGATGTCGATGCGATCTTCGTAACGGCACCGGGTGGCGTCGAGTGGAGTGGCGATGAGCTGGTGGTGCCACGTACGGATGACGCCGCCGTGCTCGTCGGAGATCAACACCTGCCCGTCGTGGTCGATCGATGCAACCCGCAGGGTGTGGATCGAGAAGGGCACGACTCCGAACAGAAAGGTCCAGCCCGTGATCTCCATGCCCTCCTCCCACGGGCCGTCGATGCGCTCGGCCGCGGGGTACCGAACCAAGCCGCGGGCCACGTGGACGAAGGCCTGTGGCGTCTGGACCGCTGGCCACACCACATCGGCGGGAGCATCGAGAACGGTGGTGACCGAGAGGGTGCGCATTCGACGAGTATATGCGAGCAATACTCGCATTTGTGTCGACGTAGTACGTGACGGCTAGGGCGACGCGAGATAGAGAGCGACAAGCCGCTGCAACTCGTGTTCCTGCGTGCCGCGGTCGTGGGTCGACACGACGTTGTGCACCGCCGCATCGATCACGGTGCTGAGCAACCGCGCCCGCACCGCTGCCACGTCCGAACCGTGGCCGAACCGCTCCATGTGCCAGGTGAGTTCGGCGACGAGCACCTCCTCCATCGCCGCCAACCGCTCTTCGAGCGCCGCGGTGCGTGGCGCGCTCCACAACAGGTGATGGAGTTGATCGGAGCGGTTGAGGTCCAACACCGCGCCAACCACCAGCACGGCGAACTCGTCCACGTCGGGCTCCGACTCACGTACCTGTTCTGCAAGCCCCAACATCGCAGGAACGGCCTCGTCGAGGTGCCGCTCCGCAAGACCGACCAGCAGCGCATCCTTGTTCGGAAAGTACTGATACAGCGAGCCCACCGACACGCCGGCCGCTTCAGCGACATGGTTGGTCGTCGTTGCGTGGTAGCCCTCCGACTCGAACAAGCGGGCCGCCTCGTCGAGCACCCGCTCGACGAGGGCAACCGACCGAGCCTGCTTCGGCCGCTTCCGCGGCTCCGCCTCCAGCTGTCCCCGCGACTGGTCGAGTCCGAGCATCGCTCGCATCGTAGGTGGAGCGATATGGCCTCGGCTGACCGGCGAGCGAGCGCCGCCGTGACGCTGGACAGAACGGTCTGGTCGACACGCACGATGCAGCAGTGGCCCGATCGATTGAGCGGGCAGATCGAGCCGCGTCACAGCAGCAGGAACGTCGGTTCCTCGTTGGCGGAGAGCATTGGCGGCTGAGCCTGGCCGACGTCGGCGGCGGGCGCGAGCGTGGCCGGCGCCGATGTTGTCGGCGTCCATTGGTTGAGGGCGAACGCAAGCAGCAGCGCAACGGTGGCGACGAAGACACCGATCACTGCGCCCGCGGCGACGGGCAGAGCGAGTTGATGGTTGATCGTGGTGTCCTTTCGGGTCGGCGAGTCGATGACACCATCCGACCACGATGTCCCTGTGGGCGACCTGTGGTCGCCCAAAACAGTGTTGGCACGGCACGGAAGTCCGGCGTGCGTGCGCAGTTCGTGTTCGCCAGTCCCACCGGACCGAGTCATGATGCACCGGTGAGTGGACTCGACGTACTCCTGGCCGTCGCCAACATCATCTATCTGATCTCGTATTCGGTGCGCGACATCTTGTGGTTGCGCATCGCCACGGTGCTCGGGCTGACGTTGCTCTTGCCGTACTACTACTTCCAAGACCCGCCGCTATGGGGGCCGATCGGGTGGAACGTCGTCTTCCTGGTGATCAACCTGTATTGGATCGTCAAGCTGCTCGCCGAACGACGCCCCGTCCAGTTCACCGACGAAGAGGCAAAGCTGTATGCGAGCACCTTCGGGCGGCTCCCGGCACGCCAGGCGCTCAAGCTCTTCCGCATGGGCACCTGGAGCGATGCTCCGGCCGGCACGGTGTTCGTCGCCCAGGGGGAAGGTGTCGAGGCGCTGACCGTCATCGTCGACGGCCGGGTCAGTGTAGACATCGACGGCGACGAGGTGGACACGCTCGGCAACGGACGGTTACTGGGTGTCTCGGCACTGATGAAGAGAGGCACTGACTTCCGGGCTCCCGTCACGGTGACCCGTCAGATCCCATCCGCACGCTGAGCTGGCCGACACCAACACTCGTGTCGGCGTTCGAGCGCGATGAGGACCTCGAGGTGGCGATCGACACCTGTATCGGAGCCGAGCTCACGCGTTTCTTGCAGACCTCCAGAACCCACGCCTTGCATCCCCACCTCGCGTGACCGGCATCGCGGACCCAGCTTCCTGAACGAATCGCAGTGCCGCGCACAGGTGACGCTCACGTTCAACGGCGCACGATGACGACGTGCCCACAACCCCAACGACTGCCGACGATGACACCGCCGAACTCACTCACGCCCCGGCGCGACACCGTCAGCGGTCGACCATCCTCCAGCGGTCGACCATCCTCGCCGACATGGATCACCTCGCCCGCGCCATCGACGAGGCCGGCGTCGAGTCCGTCGACCATGAGGTCGTCGACCTCGCCCGATCGTTGCAACGGTTGCCGATGAACCGCGTACTCACGGACGTCGTCGTCAACCGCGACGCTCCCGATGTCGCCCGTGCTCGCGCGTTCGGCATGCTCGCATCGGAACTCGACGGACTGCTCGCGGCCTGACCGCTCCCCCAGAACCCGCACCCACCCCGGCTGGCTCCTTTGCGCCCACGCGGGCGCGCCGGGCAACCTGGCCGGGATGGCCGAACACCACATCACGACCCGGGCAGTCGCGGCGGGTCGCCCCTCGTCTGCGGGTGCACCGCTCAACGCACCGTTGGTTGCGGCGTCGACCTATGTGCTCGGCGGCGACGATGCGTACTCCCGCAACGAAGGCACACCGACGTGGAAAGCCCTCGAACAGGTCGTGGGCGCATTGGAGGAGGCCGACGCCGTGTCGTTCAGCTCCGGAATGGCCAGCGTCGCCGCCGTGCTCGACCAGTTGTCCACCGGTGCGCACATCGTGTGGCCGGACGACTGCTACCAAGGCGTCGGAGCACTCATCGCCGAGGGTGAACGCGCCGGCCGATGGACGTCGACTCGTCTTCCGGTCGAGGACGCCGACGCGTGGTGCGCTGCCGTCGCCACCGCAGATCTGATCTGGCTCGAATCGCCATCGAACCCGCTGCTCCAGGTGGCCGACCTCCAGCGAATCGCTGAGACGCCTCGGCCGGAGGGGTCGCTGTTGGCGGTCGACAACACGCTCGCCGGGCCGATCGCCCAGCAACCGCTGGAGTTCGGAGCCGATGTTGTCGTGCAGTCGGCAACGAAACACCTCGGCGGTCACTCCGATCTGCTGTGTGGAGTGGCAACCACTCGCGACCCCGACCTCCTCGCCCGATTGCGCACTCATCGAGAGCTCCATGGAGCCACGCCGGGCGCACTCGAGGCCTTTCTCGCCACGCGCGGCATCAGGACCTACCCGTTGCGCGCCACCACCGCTGCCGCCACTGCCCATGAGATCGCCGCTCGACTTGAGGCGCACGACCGAGTCGAGGCCGTGCGCTATCCCGGCTTGATGTCACACCCGAGTCACGAGGTCGCGGCACGGCATCTCAGCAGTTTCGGCAGCGTGATCTCGTTCGATGTTGCCGGCGGCGGCGGCGCAGCAGACGCGGTGTGTCGACGCGTGCAGCTGATCCGCCACGCCACCAGCTTCGGCGCAGTCGAGTCCACGATGGAACGACGCGCAGCGATACGTGGGCAAGAACACCTTCCTGCTGGATTGCTTCGCTTCAGCGTGGGCCTCGAACACGTCGACGACCTCTGGAACGACCTCCTCGGCGCGTTGACGCCGACGTGAGCACGGCCTACCCGGTGACCACCGGTTGGCCGTTGCGCAAAACGGGGAACTGACGGTCCGGCGCATCGGCCGGTTGACCCGACGTCGGCGGCTCCGGAGGCTGTCCCACGAGCACCTCCGCGCCGGCGGGCGCGTACTGCAGGATGTACGCCTTGCGCACCTCATCGGTGTGGTTGGGCCCCGTGAGATGCGGCGTCAGGCTCGAGAACAGCACGACTCCTCCGGCCGGCACCTCAGCAACGACCACGTCGTCGGGGTCGGGTGTCTGCTCCAGCTCGAAGCCGAGCGGGTCGACGTAGGTGTGCGCGAGGGTGCCCAGTCGGTGCACGCCGGGCCACACTCTCGGGCAGCCGTTGTCGGCGGTGGCATCGGTGAGGGCCAACCAGCAGGTCAGGTACTGCTGGGGTTCCACGTACGAGTAGCCGTTGTCCTGATGCCACGGGAAACGGCGGGGCTTCTGGTGCTTCTTGTAGACGGCTTGGTCCCAATAGAGGTTGACGTCGGGCCCGATCAGATCGCGACACGCTCCGGTGAAGAACGGGTCCACGGCGAACCTGCGCAACGGCGACGAACCCGCGACGAGGTGCGGAGCAAAGGTGATCGCGCCCGATTCGGCGATGGAGAGCCGCCCGTCCTCGCGCTGCTCGAGGAGCGCATCGACCGTGGCAATGGCCTCGTCGATCTCGGCGATCACCCGCGCGAGTCGGTCGACATCGAACGCATCGGGGACCACCACGAAGCCGTCGCGGTCGAACTGCTCGACCTGCGCCTCGCTGAGCTGCTGAAACGGCGGTTCGCCCACCCGCCAGGTGAACGACTCGTTCCACGGATGACGTGGGAGCTCGGCGGTCGCGGACGACACGCTCGAAGCCTGCCACACGGCCGGGCCGCTGCGCGGACCGAACCCGTCAACGAGCCAGCACGTTGATCGGAGGGTTGTCACCTTCCCCGACGGTGACGAGCCGCTCTCCTGCGAACGCGATCGCTTCGCCCTGCGGTTCGAACGCGGCGGTTACCTCGCACGGCGTGTTCTGTAGCGCCTCGGGGATACTCGTCCCTGGCGGGCGGTCCCACAACCACACGGTCTCGTACGTGCGCAACGCGATCAGCGATCCGTCTCCTGCCGTGTCGCCGCCGGTCACCACGCCAGCGGCGTTCAGCAGGGCGAACGGGTGCGCTGGAGAGCGGGTCGACCCATCGCTCAGCGCCGGCATGTCCAGCGTCGCACGAGCGACGAGCTCAGTCGGTTCGCCACCTGACGGAGCATCGAGCGGCCCCTCGTAGACCACCGCCGGCAGGGTTGCTCCCAGTCCTTCGCGTGGGCCGGACGCTTCCTCCTGATCCTTCGTGACGATGAAGAACAGCCCGGCATCGTCATCGACCAGCAGTGTCTCCGCATTGTGCGGCCCGTCGGGGTAGACGAACTCGTGGACCTGCACCTCTCCGATCTGCTCCGGCGACGCCGGGTCGGGTTCTGGCAACCGGAGCAGCTGAATCGACTCCCGCTCCAGCCGATTGTCGCCGATGTCGGCGATCAGCAGTTCGGCGGCACCATCGCGGTGGATCATGGCGACATCTTCGATGTCGCGCGCCGACAACCCCGAGGCGCCGACATCGAATACGGCGAGATCGCTGCCGTCTTCACCGACCGCAAACACCCGTGTGTCCGGCCCGTCGTTGTGCGTCCAGAACACACCCGGGTGACTCCGACTGGCCACAAGGCCAGACGCCTCGACGATCTCGTCGTTCACGATGGCGCCGATCGATTCGGTGTCCGTTCGCGCGCACCACTCGGCCGCGGCGGCAGGTGGCGTGTCGATGGTCGTCGGCGCGGTGGAGGCCGGCGATGCGGTGGTCGGCGGCGACGACGCTGCACTGGTCGAAACAGGGGTCGTGCCGATCGGCGTGGTCGTCGCAACGGTCGTATCCGAGAGCGTCGTTGCCGGCTCGGCACTCGGATCTTCCGCCGACGAGCACGCTGCGATCAGCGCGATGACACAGAACGCAGCGATCGCACGCATCGGACCACTTTCACATGTGCGCAACGACCGGTGCGTTCGCGGGAGACGCTGCCGATTGCCGTAAGACCCAACACATGATGGTCGAGCTGCGAGTGTGGGCGGAGAGTGTCCAGTGCGAGCTACGACAAGGCAGCGGTTTCCGGGCTCGCCGCGGCGGCCGTGCTCTCGTCTGGGTCGTCGGTGATCATCGGCAGCATCGCCGCCGATCAGCCCGCAACGCTGGTATCGGCGGCCGGTTTCTCCGTGTCGATCATCGTGCTCTGGGCGATCCGCAGTGCGCATCGGCGACCGGCGTGGACACACGAGACCGTGCGTCTGGTGATCGCCGCGAACGTCTTGACGTGCATCGAATTCTTGGCGCTCTTCTTCGCGCTCGCGCACCTCGAACCCTCACTCGCCGACGCGATCCTGAGTGGGGCCGCGCCGCTCGCCGTGGTCATCGCAGGCGCGCTCGGGATCGCGGCAACGACGCTGTCCGGCAAGCAGTGGATCCCTGTCGTCTTCATTGCGGCCGGCCTGGCGTTGACCGCGCTCACGGCAGTCACCGGCCGCTCGGCGTTGCCCGATGACATGGACGGCAACAGCGTCCTGGGCGTGACCCTCGCCGCGGCGGCGGGTGTTGCGTCGGCCGGACTGGTGGTCGTCTTGAAGCGACTGAGCCAGTCGGGATGGAGCAACCTCGAGATCCTCCGCTACCGGTTCGGGCTGCTCGTCGTGGTCTCGATCGCACTCTCGATCGGCGAGCCACTCGGCGACATCGACCCCGTGGGGGTGGGCGCGTTCATCGCGGTGGTGCTCGTGGGGATCACGCTGCCGCTGTACTTCGTGCAGTTCGCGATCTCCCGCGTGGCCGTGCTCACCGTGCTCGTGCTGGGCAACCTCTCCCCTGTCGCGACCTACGTCCTCGAGTTGTTCGACCCGCGGCTCGACGTGACCATCGCCTCCGCCGTCGCGACCGCGCTCACGTGCATCGGCATCATCTCGTATGCGATCGCCACGCGGGGCAATGCCGATGCCCCGGCGGCGTCGAGTTAGCGGCTGGGAGCCGTCAGGCCACGCCCCGCTGGTCGGTCGAGGCGTTGCGCACGAGTTCGTCGAGCAGTGCCTCGGCGGCGAGACGACCCAGCGTGTCACAAGCATTGGGGCTGTCACCCGTGTACAGCTTCCGGTCGACGTGGGTCTCGCCCTTCGTACCGTCGTTGATCACGCTGATGCCGAGTCGTTCCAACTCTTCGACCTGAAACCACGGAAGCGGGCCCGGCAGGTACCCCAGCGAGGGCGACCGTCGGTCGAGCTTGTCGGGAAACGCACACATCTCGTACCCCGCGTAGGGGTGGGCACGATCGTCGTCTACTTGGGTCGCCAGCATCGCCGCCGGGCCATGGCAGACGGCGATGAGGTGTCGGTCGGTCTCGGCGATCCAGCGGACCAGGCGACCGACATTGGGGTCCTCGGGCAGGCTGACCATGGCGCCGTGGCCGCCCGGCAGGAACACCGCCACGTACGGCGAGTCGTCACTCAGGTCGTCGGCGATCAGCTCGGCGAGCGACCGAGGCGCATCGAAACGACTGCGGTGCTGGGCGATGAAGTTCATCACCGTGCGGTCGTCCGCTGGCGCCGACCAGTCCTCCAGCACGGCGGGGGCGCCGCTCGGGGTGACGACGTCGAAGTCGAAACCGGCGGCGGCAAGATGCATCAGCGGGAGCGCCGTCTCGGTCACGTTGTGGCCGGTGGAGAACAGTGCGCCGTTGGTCATCTCGAAGTGGCGTTCTTCGGTGCACAACACCAGCACTTTGGCGGGCCCTTCGTAGCGGTCGCCGAAGTCGACCCGCGCGAAGTCGGTCGTCTTGGCAACGCCGAATCGAAGGCCGAGTCGCGACGGGATGAAGCCGGGACCGTGGGGCTCAGGCGTGGGCGCAAGCCCCAACATGCGGCGGAGTGGTGATGACACGGTGATGTCCTTTCGTGGAGATGTAGCGGTGCGGAAACGCGGTAGGGGTGGGGGCTCACATGCCGAACTGCGCGCGCATGGCGGCGACGAACTGTTCGTCCTGGTCAGCCGAGAAGCGGCTGACCAGTAGCGCTTCGGCGCCGTCCCCGGAGACGTAGCGGAGTTGGGCGGTGCCGTCCGTCGCTGCGGCGTAGATGACCTCGGCGACGTCACCGGGTTCCTGATTGCCGCTTCGGTCTGGGCTCTCCAGCGCCGCGACGGCCGCGTCGACGAGCGGTTGATACTCGGTGAGGTCGGGATCCTGGGTGAAGACGAAGGAGCGTCCACCGAAGTCGGTATTGACCCCGCCCGGCTCGACGAGCTTCAGCCGAACGCCAAGCACCGCGAGCTCGAAGTGCGCCGCCTCGGACAGCCCTTCGACGGCCCACTTCGACCCGTGATAGAGCGCGCCGAGCGGGTACGCCATCCGGCCGCCGATCGAGGAGATGTTGATGATCACTCCGCTGCGCTGCGACCGCATGATGGGCAGCACGGCCTGCATCGTCTCGATGAGTCCGAACACGTTCACGTCGAACTGCCGTCGGACGGTGTCGATCGGGGTGGCCTCCAACGGCCCGTAGGCGCCGTAGCCGGCGTTGTTCACGAGCACGTCGATGGTGCCGAAGTGCTCTACGCCCGCGCCGACGGCTGATGTGATCGACTCGCTGTCGAGCAGGTCGAGCGGGGCGACCAGCACGTTGTCTCGATCTGCGATGTCACCGCCGTCGGCGGGGTTGCGCATCGTGGCGACAACGTTCCATCCCTTGTCGGCGAACAGGGTGGTGGTCGCCTTGCCGATTCCCGAGCTGGCGCCGGTGATCAGGATGGTCTTGGTCATGGTGATACCTCGATGTTGCGTGGGGGATGGTGCGGTGGGGGATGTTGCGTGGAGGGATGTGGCTGCAGAGGTGCTGCAGCGATGCGGGTTCGGTGGTCACCCCGGTGCACTCAGTCTCGGCAGCAGGAGGCGCACTGTCACTCGCCGGAGGCGTCAACCTGCTTGCCGGATGCGTCAGTTCCCGATCGGGCCCATCGCCCGCCGTTGCCGTTGTGCGCTATCGCGAGGCGCGGGCGCCGGCCCGCCACAACTCGGGCGTCGTCCCCGTCCATCGTTGAAAGGCGCGATACAGAGAGTTCGGATCGTTGAAGCCGAGCAGGAAGCCGACGTCGGTGGCGCTCAGGTCGGTCGACCCGAAGTAGTGCCGCGCGAGCCGCTCACGGGTGTTGTTGAGCACCTCGACCCAGCTCGTGCCCTCTGACGCCAACCGCCGCTGCAGGGTGCGACCACCGATGCCGAGTTCCCTCGACAGGTCGGCCATCCCGCTCCGTCCGCTGGGCAACAGCTCGAGTAAGGCCTCTTCCACTTCTTCCGTGGTCGACCGCTGCGCGCCGGCTTCGGCCATGCGTCGTCGCAGCCCGGGCTCGAACGCCTGCCACATCTCTTCGTTGTGCGTCAGGAACGGGCGCTGCGCGTCGATCGGATCGAACACGACGGTCCACGACTCGTCTTCGACGATCGGGCACCCGAAGAACGACTCGCACCCGCCGAGATCTGCGGCCGACGCAGCGACCGCGACACGCGCGGGAACGACGTGATGGCGCGTCGCCCGTCGCGCCAACGCGACGAGGAAGGCGAGCTGGGACAGGCCTGCCCCCCGAGCCATGTCGGGCCGATGCTTGCAGCGATAGCGGACGGTCGTCTCGCGGTCGCCCACCTCGACGTCGAGCGCGAAGGGTCCCACGAGACGCATGTGCTCGCCGAGCCGACAGAGCGCAGCGTTGAGATCGTGCGAGCAGATGGCCGCGAAGTAGGCGGGGTCGAACAGCTCGGCCGACACGATCTGCCCGCCGCGCACGGCAACTGCGGGATCACCCGCCTCGGCATCGACCGCGTCGAAGAGTGCGTAGAAGTCCTCGACCGAGATCCATGCCCCGTCGCCATGGAAGAGGCCGGGCGGCTGTTGCGCTCGACGGAGGACGGCGCGCTCGTCCAATCCCAAGTCGCGCAGCACGACGAGCCACGGTTGCCCGACGTACACCGACTTCGCGTGTTCGCTCCTCATGACGGATTCACATCACTGACGCGCGTCGTGCCGCTTGCGCCGCCGTCACTCCAGCAAGCAATAGGCGGCGTACGCGCCGTTGTCGAGTTGTTCGGAGCCCTCGACATCGTGCTCGAATCCGGGGAACGCAGCGTCCCATTCCTGCAGCATGCGGAGATACGACAAGAACGGCCCGTCGGCTGGTCCGGCATCCTCTCCGGGAAGCAAGATCGGGATACCAGGAGGGTACGGCTGTAGGCCGACGGCGAGAGTGCGGCCGGCCATGTCGTCGAACGCGACGAGTTCGACTTCGTCGCGCACGAGGTGTTCGTAGGCCGAACGCGGCGAGTGGCGCTGTACGGGGAGTTCGGCGAACGCCGCCTCCAATGCCGCGCCCGGCCGCGCCTCGCGCATGTGATCCCACATCTGCTCGCCGAGATCGCGCAGCCCCAGTCCGCCGTAGCGAACGGGATCGGTGGCGTGGACGTCGGGGAGCACGGCGGCGAGTGGTTCGTTGGCGTCCCAGCTGCGCTTGAACGCCAAGAGCGTGCTGATCAGCGTGCCCCACTTGCCGCGGGTGACCCCGACCGCGAAGAGGCACAACACGATGTGGTCGGTGGTTCGCGACGGGACGATGCCGTGCTCGCTGAAGAAGGCGGTCAGCAACGTCGCCGGGACGCCGGTTTCGGCGAGTTCGCCATTGGGGAGCACGCCCGGGGCGAGGATGCCGGCCTTCGTCGGGTCGAGCATGCACCACCCGTCTTTCAGATCGGCGAAACCGTGCCACGTGTCGTCGGGGTGCAGCACCCAACAGTTCGGATCGGTGCTGAGCACTTCCGCAGGCGCGTCGGCGAATGGAACTCGTTCTCCGGACTCGGGAAGTACGACCTCGGGCGCGTTCCACGGCTCAAAGAACCAGTCGCCTTGGTCGGAGAACTGACGATGGGCGCGCGCCAGCGCCTGACGAAACGCAACTGCTTCGTCGATCGTCTCGCGCACCAGCGCTCCCCCACCTGCGCCCTGCATCATCGCCGTCGTCACGTCGTTCGACGCGATGATCGTGTACAACGGCGACGTCGTGGCGTGCATCATGTACGCCTCGTTGAAGCGACCGTGCGGCACCTTCCGGCGGCCCTCGCGCAGGTGGATGAACGAGCCTTGGCTCAGCGAGGCCAGCAGCTTGTGCGTCGATTGGGTGGCGAACACCGTGGGCCCGTCTTTGGGGTGATCCGATGGATCGCCGCGCATTGCGTAGCGATCGCGGTACAGCGGATCGAATCGGGCGTAGCCGTACCAGGCCTCGTCGAAGTGCACGATGTCGGTGCTCTGCGCCAGCAGCGACTGCGCGTCGCGGGCGTCGTAACACATGCCGTCGTAGGTGCAGTTCGTCACGATCGAGTACGCGGGCTCGGGCTCGCCGTCGATCAACGGGCTCGCTTCGATCTTCGACGCAATCGCGTCGGGCCCCATCTGATCGGAGTGGATCGGACCGATGATCCCGTACCGGTTGCGTGACGGCAGGAGGTACACCGGGGTGGCGCCGGTGATCTGCAGGCCCTGCATCACCGACTTGTGGCAGTTGCGATCGACCACCGCAACCGAGTCGGCGGTGAGCACACCGGACATCACCGTGCGGTTCGAGCCCGACGTGCCGACGAGCACCGTGTACGAACGTTCCGCGCCGAACACCTGGGCGGTGAACGCCTCGCTGTCGGCAACCGGCCCGGTGTGATCGAGTAGCGACCCGAGGGCGACCCGCTCGATGCCGAGGTCGGTGCGGAACAGGTTCTCCCCGTAGAAGTCGTGGAACATCCGACCGACCGGCGACTTGAGGAAGCCGACGCCGCCCTGGTGCCCCGGTACTGCCCAGGCGTACTCCTCGTCGTGGTTGTAGTCGAGGAGGGCACTGAAGAACGGCGGCAGGATCGAATCCACGTAGCGCTCGATCGCCGCCAGGATTCTGCCGACGATGAAGTCGGCGGTGTCTTCCAGCACCCACACCAGCTCGTCGACGTGCTCCATCGCGTCGACGGTGATCGTCGCCGCCGCGCCGCGTTCGGCGAGCAACACCACAGGGATCGAGCTGTTGCGCGCCCGGATCGCACGAAGCAGCTCGGTTGCGGCGCGCGATGGGCCGTCATCGTCGCCGAGCCCCCAATCGACCAAAATCGCCGACAGCCCGGCGTCGGATGCAACGATCGACCGTCCATCGTCGGCGGAGACCGAGGTGGTGACATCGACGCCGCGTCGAGCGAACTCGTCGATCAGGTCTTTGACGGCGCGGCCGTGGGCGTCGCGGTCGGTCACGCAGTCGTCGACGATCAGCACATGGCGACGGAGGACGACGTTGGTTCGTTCGATCATTGGTGTCTCGCTTTCGCTGGCGATGTTCGACGCACGGTGTGCACCTACACGGCGCCGAGGTCTCGCACCACCTCGATGACGTCGCCAGCAGCGTCCGACGCGGCGTCGACGGTGATGAGGTACGGCCCGTAGCTCAGGACGGTCGTGTGGGCGTGGCCGTTGTGCCGGACGAACGTGGTGGCATTGCGCTGCGCGGCGTTGCGCGCCGACTCGCTCTCCCACTCCGACACGACGACGAGGTTCGACTCGTCGCCATCGCAGTTCTCGGAGATGTTGAAGGCGCTCCCGCGCACGAACCCGCCGGTGTCCCAGTCGATCTCCTCTGCGTCACACACCGGCAGGCCGGCGACCAGCAGGGCCGCCTCGACGTCGTCGACCGAGACGTCGGCGTTGAAGCTGTCGGTGTCATCGGCGCCGCACGCGGCGGCGAGGGCGACCATCGACGCAACGGCAACCGCAAGTCGGCGGTTCACGTCGACACCCCTTGGTCACCCGACATTCCAGGCTCGACCCCCGGCGCAGGCGTGTCCGACTTCCACGACGCTTTACGGAACGGCACGAACACGAACGGGAAGAATGCCAACACGAACGTTCCGATGAACATCGTCAAGATGTAGGCACCGGTGCTCATGTCGGTCTGGTCGGTCGGCAGCAGCGTGAACACCAGACAGAACAGCACCGCGCCGAGTCCTGCGATGCACAGCGTGTAGTACAGCCAGGGTGTGCTCACCGTGTAGCCGCGCGGGTACTTGTCGAGCGGCTTGAGCTTCCTCATGCGCAGCGCCGACCCGAACATGAGCGTGTACATGATGCAGGTGAGACCGGTCGTCAGTGCCGAGAGCACCCAATAGGCCGCGCTGACACTTGGGAGCACCACGAACAGCAGCGCCAGCACCGAACTCAGCACCGCTTGCAGCAGCAACACCCCGACCGGTGAACCGTGTCGATTGTGGCGTCGGAACAGCGGCGGAAGATCGCCGCCGCGAGCCACACCGAGACCGCGGGCCGGGCCGAGCGCCCACGCCCCCACTCCGGCGACGCTCCCGGCGACGATCAGCACGGCCACCACTGGCGTCATCCACTCGATGTTCAGCGCCGAGAAGAAGCCCTCGAACGCCTGCATCAGGCCGGCGGTCAGGTTGATGTCGCTGGCGTCGACCACCACGACGATCGCCAGCGTGCCCAGCACCGTGACGCCGAAGATGATTCCCGCCGACAAGAACATCGCCTTGGGGAAGTCTCGTTGGGGGTCCTTGGTGTCGGTCGCGCTGAAGCCGGCGACCTCGACGCCGGCGAAGATCAGCACCACCGACGACGCGAAGGCCAGCGCAGTGATCGACGTGACATCGATGGAGAAGGCGCTGGCCGAGAGTGGCACCTGCGAGCTGTTGCCCTGCACGAGATACACGACCATGAGCACGATCAACAGCCCGCCGGGCACGAGCGTCCCGATGATCGTGCCGATGTTGGTCAACTTGCTGAGCGCGTTGCTGCCGAAGAAACAGACCGCGGTGACTACCCAGAACACCGTCAGCATCACGGTCAACATGTAGAAGCCGTTGTTCGCCAGGTCGGGATTGAGTGCGTACGCCAGCGTGGCGGCGATGAACGACAGGATCGTCGGGAACCAGACGATGTTCTCGGTCCATTCCTGCCATACCGCCAGGAGTCCCGAACGTTCGCCGAGACCGGCGCGCACCCAGGAGTACATGCCGCCCTCTTGTCGCCACGGCCCGGTTGCCAGTTCGGCGCCGATCAGCGCAACAGGGACCAGGAACACCACAGCGCCGATCACGTACCAGGTGACCGACGCCCAGCCGTACAGGGCCATCGCCGGGAAGTTCCGCAGCGACATCACGGCGGCGACGTTGATCATCGCCAGTGAACCGACGGTGAGGTACACCTTCTTTGACCCGGCCGGCGCCGTCCCGCCTCCCTCACCCCCGGCGGGATCGTCTGCCGATGACGGCAGTTCAGGCTCGGTCACTCGGCGAACGTATCCCAGGCGCACGCAACGTGCCGAACACAGCCCAGGTCGCTGAGCCGCGCAGCTCGTGAGGGCCCCGATGACGAGCGGCGTGAACATCGTCGCATCGGTGGATCAATCCGATGGCGGGATCGAGGCTCGGCGCGAGCGGCGCAGTTTGCGGTCGTCGGCGATCGCCTCCGCACTGCTCGGCGTGGTCGGGGTGGTCTGGGGTCTGGCGGCGGAAGCGCAGGCGGTGCTCCTCGATGGGGCATACGCCGTGATCGGCACCGGTCTCACGGTGGCAACGCTGCGAGCAGCACAGCTGGTCAACGCCGGGCCGACGCCTCGGTATCCGTTCGGCCGAGAGGCGTTGGGGCCGTTGATGGTCGGCGTCCAGGGCCTCGTCCTGCTGGGAACGCTCCTCTACGCGAGCCTCGACGCCGTGCTCACGATCCGAGCCGGCGGCGGCGACACCGCGGTCGGTTCGGCGCTGATCTATGCGCTCGTGTCACTGCTCTGGTCGATCGGGCTGCTGATCTACCTGCGGCGCGTTGCGAGTACCTCTGAACTCGTCGGCGCCGAGGCGGCGCAGTGGACCGCTGGCGCCGTGTTATCCGGCGTCTTGGCCATCGGTTTCGGCGTCGCGACCGTCCTGGACGACTCTGACGCCGAGGGCGCGGTGGCCTACATCGACCCCGTGCTCGTCTTGATCGCGTCGTGCCTGCTCGTCGTCACACCGCTGGGCATGATCCGCAGCGCGATGCTCGAGCTGCTCGAGGCCGCCCCGGACCCCGTCGTCGCCCAGCCGATCGTCGACGCCGTGGCCCAGGTGCGCACCGAGCAGGGGCTCCCGGAGCCGACCCTGCGGATCAGCAAACTCGGGCGCAAGCTCTACATCGACCTCGACTTCGTCGTCGAAGCCGGTCACTGGGATATCGGTGTCGCCGACATCGTCCGGCGCGAACTGATCAATCGCCTCAGGGCACCGGGCCGCCTGCTCTGGGTCAACGTCGAACTCCATACCGACCCAAACTGGAACGACACCTGACCGGGACGGAGCGCAGTTGGGCCCGCCCGGCACGCCCGATGGCACCGCCGTAGGCCGCAATGACGGAGCCCGTCACCAGTTGGTGGCGAGTTCGTCGTGGCGGGCGGCGAGCCGGATGGCCTCGGCCGAGTCGACATGACCGTGGGCTTCGATCTCCGCCAGGTGGCGACGGATCGCTGCGGCGACGGTCGAGCGAACCCGTTCGCGCGTCGGGGCCGTCCAATCGTCGTAGCGGTCCTCCGGGAGGAACTCGCCGGTGTCGAGTTCGATGATGCGCTGGGCGTCGTCGGTGCTCAGTAGCTCGTCGAGGTCGCTCGTCACCAGCGACCGGTCGAGGGCGATCGTGTCGCGATCGGCGATCACGCCGCCGCCGAGCACGCGCCGCACGTGCGAGAGCTGCACCGACAGTCGTGCGCCGAGTCGGGCTCGGTCGAGCTCGTCGGGCCAGAGGATGTCGAACAGTTCGTCTCGAGTCACCGGCCATCCACGCGCCTCCACCAATCGCTTGAGCAACGTACGGGCCCGGCGCGACCCCCACTCGCCGGTCTCCACCTCGCGTCCGTCGACAGTCACGGCGAACCGTCCGAGCGTCGTGACGTGCCGGACGCCCGACGGCGCCGCGTCGGGCCTCGACCGCGCCTGCACGGTGCCGGTGACCCAGCGCTCCATCGGCTCCATCCACGACTCGACGTCGCCGAGGAATGAGTAGTGGTCGGACCCGGCCAGTTCGACGAACGTCGCGTCCTTCGCGAGCGCAGCGAGTTCGCGGCCGAGCCGGATCGGCATCGCGACATCGCCGGTGCGGTGCATCACCAGCATGGGCGCCTCGATCTCGCCCACGACGTCGGTGGCGTCCATGTCGATCATCTGGATCATCAGGTCGCGCAGCGAGTCGTAGCTCGCGGCGAGCCGCTCATAACGAGGCCACCAGGCCCGGAATTCGTCGTCCTCGATCTGCGACGGAGCGAAGATCTCGATCGAACGCGACTCTGGCGTGCCCCACTTGCGGGCGAAGTCGGTGCGCGCCGCGACTTGTTGTGCCCTGACCTCGGGCGTCAAGTCTTCGGGAGCGAAGAGACATGCTGCCGATCCGACGAAGATGAGGCTGGCCACGCGGTGCGGATACGCAGCCGCGAAGAGCAGCGTGGCGATGCCGCCCTCCGACTGGGCGTAGAGGTGCGCGCGCTCGACCCCGGCGGCGTCCATCACCGCCCGGATCTCGTCGACGCGGTCGTCGACGTGCGACACGCGCACAGTCCGATCGGAGCTGCCCGTGCCGCGCTTGTCGTAGTGGAGGAATCGACTGAACGAGCCGAAGCGCTCGAACATCGCCCGTATCCCGGGCCACTCCCACGCGATCTCGATGTTCTGCGCCGCAGGCGGCACGGCCACCACATTCGGACCGTCGCCCCACTGCTGGTAGGCGATCCGGACCCCGCCGCGAGCTTCCGCGAACTCAATCGGCGGGACGTCAGACACGGACGCGATCGTAGGTCGCGGGCCGATCGAAAGGGTTCCGAAAGCGGGCCGTGGCTCCATAGGCACATGACCTCGACGACATTGCCCAGCACGACCGCTCCCTACGTCCTCCTCTCGGGCGAGGGCGAGCACCGCCACTTCCTGAACCACCTCGCGACGACCAAGGTCGATCCCGGTGACGAGGGATCGATGACCGTCGTCGAGTTCGAGGCGCCGCGTGGCTTCGGTCCACCACTCCATGTCCACGACCACGAGGACGAGGTGATGGTGGTCCTCGACGGCGAGATCGCCTTCCGCTCCGGTGACGACGAGCGCGTCGGCCAGGCGGGCTCGACCGTGTACCTACCGCACGGGGTGCCGCACACGTTCCAGGTGTTGTCGGAATCGGCTCGGTTCACCACGATCGCCGCCCGGCTCGTGGGTACTCCGGCGTTCGGCAGCTTCGTCGCCGAACTCGGTGAAGAGATCGACGGCACCGACCTCCCAGCACCGATCGAGATCGATCCCGCCGCGGTCGCCGAGGCCGGCAGCCGTCACGGCATCACCATCCTCGGGCCGCCCCCAGCCCCGCTCGACTGAGGCGCCGACGAGCGGCGATCGTTATCGGGCGGGGCCACACTCGTATAGGCCCCTCTGCGCTCGGGCCGCCGACACCCTCAGGAGGGAATCTGACCTCGATGCAAACGCATGTCAGGAGTCGCCGGACGGCGGCGCGTCCGAACTGAACAACACGCGGATCAGCCCGAACGCGACCAGCGCCCCGATCAGCTGCATGATCACGAATGCAGCCACCGATCCGGGCGCGATGCCCGTGAAGGTGTCGGAGAACATCCGGTTGATCGTGACCATCGGGTTGGCGAAGCTCGTCGACGAGGTGAAGAAGATCGCCCCGCCGATCCAGACGCCCACGGCGACGGCCACGACGTAGGCCTTGCCGTAGCGCACGGCGCCGTGGATCACCAGCAGCAGACCGATCGTGGCGATGACTTCCGAGAACAGCAGCGGACCTCCGCTGCGCTGTTGCTCAGACATCGTGATCAGGCCGCCGCCGGTCTCGTCCCAGAACATGATGTTGGCGGCCATCACCCCGACGAATCCGCCGCCGACCTGGGCCACGACGTACCACGCCGCCTCCCGGGTCGTCATATCGCCCATCAAACGGTCCACGAGCGTCACGGCAGGGTTGAAGTGCGCGCCCGAGACGCTCGCAAACATGATGATCAACCCGATCAGCGCGGCAGCGACCGCGGCGGCGTTCTGCAGCAGCTGCAACCCAACATCGTTGGGCGACAGCGTCTCGGCCATGATCCCGGCGCCGACGATGGCCATCACGAGGAACGCACTGCCGACCGCTTCGGCGGTGAGCCGTGCGCCGAGCGGGACGATCGGATGGCTGAGTTCGATCGGTGCCGAGTCGTTCGCCGCCATCTCGGCGGGAACGTGCATCGATGGAGCGGCGTCGTCGATGACGCTCATGAAGAACCTGCTCTGCGTTCGGTACCGAGCACGTCGGTAGCGGGATGGATTGGGCAGAGCACCGATTCAGCGACGTGCGTCGACGGGCGGTGCTCCATGTGCCTGGTGTACGCACCCCGACCTGAACGTCGCTTGTGCGCGACCCGAGCGCTCGCCGAGACCGATCACCGCCCGCGGCGAGGATCAGGACGACCAGCACTGCCGATCATCCCGAGGGCGACCTTCGTGGGCGCCGTCACCAGGGCGAGCCGTACCGCCGTGACCGGTCAGCTCGGGCGCGCGACCGCAACGGCGGAGCCTCGAACACTCCGGTCGCGACGACCTCGCCGTGCGCACGCAGCACCACCGTCGCCGGACCGGCGAGGATCGCAACAAGGCACCGGTGCCCCGGCGAGATGAAGTCGCGATCAGGCGAGACGGCTGGCCGCCCCTCCCCCGCGATGTCGATCGTCAAGCCGTCGACGGCGACATCGGACACGGCAAACACGTTGCCGGAAGGAGTCAGCGGCAGCAGTTCGACCACGACCGCCATGATGGCCGCAGGCTGTCATGCCGGGCTCACGAAGAGAAGCCACCTACTGGAGACGACCTGCCATCGGATCGCTCTCCGAGCGTTGGGCTCCAGAATGTGGGCGCAGACGGGCTCGAACCCCCGACATCTTCCTTGCAAGCGAACTCCAGCAGTTCTCTGACTAGGCGCGATAGACCATCCACCAGGCGCTTCGCCCGGCTTGCGCAGTCGTGCCGGTGTGTCGGTCAGCCCGGTTGGCGACTCGACCCCGACGGCACCAACCCGCACAGAGAAGTCCCGGATATCGATCCCGATCGAGTCATCGTGTGTCTAACGCTGGCGTGGGAAGGGACCCTGCCGCCCGATGACCGCGCCATCCTCGAGTCGGCGGTTGGCGGCGTGCACATCAGGGGAATCGAGACTGCCGTCGGAGACGAAGACGTATTCGCACCGATCCCCCGGACCGGTGGAGCGCGGAGAGGGGAACGAAGGTGCATCCCGCTTGACGCCGCTCTCACTTACGTCAACATCAGAGTCTTCCGGAAGTGTGTGTTTCGAGGGACCGCCGGAGAGCGAGTGGGATCCGTCGTGGCGCGCCTACGCGGTTGAGGAAGCCTTCGTCCGCATACCTCCGGCGGGTTGATCCTTCCCGCACTTGAGGGCGGCCGCGACCAGGCAAGCTATGGTCGAGGTGCTTGACGGCCCCACCCGGCGACCTCGCTGAGCTCCGTTCGAAGCTGCTTGCAATGCTCGACGAGATCGAGCACGAGATCATGCACGCTCAGGTACACAAGCAGGTGTACTGCGCTTTACGAGATGAGATCGTCGCCCGGCGGCCGGGCACGGACGCAACGTTCCTCAACTCGTACTCATACCTGTACGCCCGCGGGCAGATCATGATGATTCGAAGGCTCGCAGACAACAGCCGTGACAAGCCCCAATCGCTCTGGTGGCTCATCGAACGAACCAGGAATAACCCCAACCTCGCCAGTCGTCAAGCGCTAACGGACCTAGTCCGCGAGCAGCATCCTGACGATCCGTTCTTCGCCAACGACGCCAACCGCGTGTTTACTGAGCACTTTGGCGACGGGGAGCTTCCGTCGGACGAGGCGCTCGAGAGCATGCAGCGACAGTTGTTGTCTCAGCTCGAGGCGGTCATCGAATTCGCTGACCGCCACGTTGCGCATCGGGACCCTCGCGGAGCGAGGCAGTCCGTGACCTATGGCGAGATCCACGCAGCGATAGACCACGTAGCGGCCGTAGCGAATCGGTTGAACATGCTGCTGAGGAACAGGGCGGTCATGTTCGAAGACGTGATCTTCCAGGGCGATTGGCAAGCCGTCTTCCGACCAACCCTCTTCCCCATCGATCCCATGGTGTACGCCTTTCCGGACGAGGAGGGGTACACGTAGCGCGCTCTCGACCAGACAGCGCGTCGGACTAGGGGCCGGCCGCCGGCACCATCGCTGGCTCCAAACCGCCTTCTCGTCGGACTACTTCATCGCTGATCTCACCAATCGTCGCGAATCCGCCGAGATCGCGTAGCGCCTCCACAGTGGGCCACATCAGCTCGAACTGCGTCGGCACGCCATCGGTAGTTAGTGCGCTCACGGGCGACACGGTAGATCGCGGCGTGGGTCCGTCCTGCCGTCCCTCAGTCTTCGCCGTCGTTCTCGGAAGCCTCGGCAGTGAGCGCATCTACGATTCGTGCGTTGGATGTGTCTTGGCCATCAGACGGTGCACGCAAGTGGACACTTCCGTCATCATTGATGATCAACCGGTCGCTCGACATTGCGTTGAGGTCAGATAGGTCGATCGATGACAAGTTCGCATTGGCCCAATCGATCGTCGGCGTGTAACTCGTCACGCTGTTGCTGCCAATGGTCAGTCCACCGAGCGACAGGCCTTTCGTTCGCATCTGAGAGTCGAGGCGGTCGACTTCAGCACGAAGCTTGTCGATCTGCTGACTGGCATCCTCGGACGTCGCCCTGACGGCTCTCAGCTCTCGTGACCGCTGATCTCGCTCGTCACGAAGCAGAAGCAGCTCCTGGTACGTCCTTGAGTCTGCTGGAAGCAACTCGTCCCAGTCCGAGATCGCGTCCTCAAGCTGTCCTGAGTGCTCTCGAACAAGTAGCCGGATGCTCTCTAGCCACTCGACGACCGTTTCTGAGCCGACCGTGTCCAACTTCTCGGCGCGTTGCTCGCGCACAGCAATGGTCTCCATCAGTCTTGACACCGACTGGTTCAGCTGGGCCACACGCCGCCAAGCCGGTCGCGCCAAGGATTGATACTCGGACCGCGCCTGACGCCGAGAGAAGTACGACGAGATCAGCATCGACGCTAGGACGGTGAACACCGCGACAACCACAGTGAAGAGGAGGCTCTCCCGGTCAGTGAGCGGATCGTCGTCCGAGGTACTCAGGATGACCATTGCGGCGACCACGACCGCGACCACGCCAAGCGCGACTCCGACCCACAGCTGCCACGACGTCCACCACTTGTCGTCGTTCCTGAGGAACTCGTCGTCATCGTTTTCGACAGACTTCGTCTTCGAGTCGTGCGCCATCCCGCTCCATCCCAGCCCAGCTCGTGCGATACGCGCTCGACGCTAGTCCCCGGACATCGACACCGGCCCGGATCGCGTTCAGCGTTGGGCCGAGTCGGCACTTCATAGAGCCACCTTGAGATCGGCCGGCTCCCCAGATTCGGTGCATCTATCCTGGTAGAAGGGTGGGCGCAGAGGGACTTGAACCCCCGACATCTTCCTTGTAAGGGAAGCGCTCTAGCCAACTGAGCTATGCGCCCGAATGGGACCGCCCGATGCTACCGGGCGTTGGGCTGCACCTCCTGTGTGGCGGAGCGCAACGAACGATGGGCTGTCCAACCTTGTGCGATGACTCATCATCGTGCAACGCACGCGACCATTGACCGCATGACCGCGATCGAGATGATCATCGACCCGCGCACCGCCAAGGTCGGCAGCGGCACTGTTCAGCGGGTCCTTCCCTTCCGTCAGCGGCGGATGGTCGGCCCATTCATTTTCGCCGACCTCATCGGACCGGAAACGATGCCGGCAGGCACCGGGACCGATGTCGATGCGCATCCACACATCGGGCTATCGACGTTGAGCTACTTGCTCGCCGGACGGATGGTGCACCGCGACTCGACCGGTGCGGTGTCGACGATCGAACCCGGCGCCGTCAACTGGATGACCGCCGGCAATGGCGTCACACACACCGAACGCAGCCCCGACGAAGACCGCTCACGCGATCGCGAGATGTTCGGGCTGCAGCTGTGGGTGGCACTTCCCAACGACACAGAGAACACCGCGCCGACGTTCGAGCACACGCCAGCCGACCAGTTCGAGCCGCTGCGCGACGGAGCGGTGCGCGTCGTCGCCGGCACCGGGTGGGGATCGGAATCGCCCGTCGGTGTGTCGTCGCCGCTCGTCCTCGCCGAGCTGCGCATCGAGCCCGGTCGACCGCTCCGCATCGACGCCACCCACCCGGAGCGCGGCGTCCTCGCGCTGGAGGGCGAGCTGACGCTCGGCGGCACAACGCTCGCACCGGGGCAACTCGCCGTGCTGGAAGCTGGCACCACTCCCTCGCTCACTGGACGCGGGCGGGCGATGCTGCTCGGCGGCGAGCCGGTCGGAAAGCGATTCATCTGGTGGAACTTCGTGCACAGCGATCGCGAGCGCATCGAACAAGCGAAGAGCGACTGGACCAACCAGCGGTTCCCCACCGTGCCCGGCGACCACGACCCGTGGGTGCCATTGCCCGGCTAGATCCACCCGTCGGTGAGCGAACGCGCCGTTAGGGCGCGCACACACTCACCGACCGCTCGATCACACCCGCGCCGGTGAGGGAACGCGCCGTGAGGGCGCGTTCTGGCTCACCGAGTCGCGGCTACAGGCCGCCGGCGACGATGATCGTCTGACCGGTCACCCAGCTGCCCGCGTCGCTCGCCAGATACACCGCCGTTGACCCCATGTCGTCGGGCGTGCCGAGACGGCGCAGCGGAATCCGCTTCTGGGCCATCTTCTCCAACGCCTCCTCGTCGGTGTTGAGCGCCGTCATCATCACCTCGGTCGGCACGAATCCCGGCGAGATGCCGTTGACCCGGATCGACGGCGCAAGTTCCAGCGACAGCGTCTTGGTCAGCGAGTTCACCCCCGCCTTGGCGGCGGCGTAGTGACCACTGCCCGGCACACCGCGGTCGCCCGCCGGCGATGAAATGTTGATGATCGCTCCCCCGTCGCCCATCCGCTCGGCGGCGATCATCGATGCCTTCCACACCGCAGTGAGGTTGAGACTGAGGCACGCGTCCCAGTCGTCGTCGGAGAGGTCGGCGAGCGGTGACTGCACAGGAGAACCGCCGGCGTTGTTGACCCACACGTGCAGCCCGCCGAACTCGGACAGCGCCGCCTCGGCCAGGGCGACCAGCGCAGCGCGATCGGTCACGTCGGTCGGCACCGCGATCGCGCGACCGCCCGAGGCCGTGATCTCGTCGGCCACCCGCCGAATCCGGTCGACGGATCGCGCCGCCACCACCACGGCTGCGCCGGCCTCGGCGAAGTTCTTGGCGATGCCCTCTCCGATGCCCTGTCCACCGCCAGTCACCACGGCGACGCGCCCGGTCAAGTCGAATGCATCCATTACTGCTCCTTCATTCAGCGCAACATGCTCGTCGTCGATGCCGGTCAGGCCGGCTGACCGATGGCCTGTTCGGCGAACGCATCGAGTCGGTCGAGTCCGCCCGGACCAGCGAAGAAGAAGGCCGGCACCATCGCCCGGCCGACCCCGAGCTCGCGCAGCTGCTCGACCCCGGCTTGCGGGTTGCTGATGTGGTTGCTGAACATTGCGTTGATCTCGATGCTGTCGGGGTCGCGGCCCGCCGCTTCGGCTGCAGCGCGCAGGCGACCGAGCAACGCGCCGAGTTGCTCGGCATCGCCCTCGCCGGGGAAATACCCGTTGGCCAACCGCACGGCGCGATTGATCGCAGCGTCGCTGTCGCCCCCGACGAGAATCGGAATGCGTTCTTGGATCGGTCGTGGGCTGCAGGTGACCGGTTCGAAGTCGACGAAGTCGCCGTGGAACTCGGCGTGCGGCCCGGCCCACAGGGCGCGCATCGCCTCGATGTACTCATCGTTGCGCTTGCCACGGCGCTCCCACGGCACGCCGAGCGCCTCGAACTCCTCGCGCAGCCAGCCAACCCCGAGGCCCAACTCGACCCGGCCGCCCGAGAGGCGGTCGAGCGTGGCCAGCTCCTTGGCCAGCACGAGCGGGTTGCGTTGCGGCACGATCAGGATGCACGTGCCGAGGCGCATCGTGGGCGCCGCAGCCGCGGCGAAGGCCAACCAGATCAGTGGATCGGGAATCGGCGTGTCGGGCTCGGCGGGGATCTTGCCGTCGGCGGTGTACGGGTACCTCGACTCGATGGTCGACGGCAGGATCACATGCTCGCCGCCCCACAGCGACTCGAAACCCGCCGCTTCCGCACGGCGACAGATCTCCAGTGCGTCGTCGTGTTCGATCGCAATGCTGCTTGCGAATGCCAGTCCGAACTTCATGCCCCTCCACTCATCGCGCCTGGCCGGTTCCGGCGTCAGCGCGCCGCGATAGTAGGTGAACGAGCATTAAGAAAGCCACCCGCGGAACGACTAGGGTGCGATGAACGCGCATGGGGCGCGCCGCATCAACAACGCGTCGAGGGGGACGAGATGGCGGTACTCACGAAGGGGTTCGCGGAGCAACGCGGCGACGAGATCGCGCTGGTCGACGACGACAAGTCGGAGACCTGGGCGGAGCTCGACGAACGGGTGAACCGCTTGATCAACGCGTTCCGCGCCGCGGGAATCGGGGCGGGCGACACGATCTCGATCGTCAGCGGGAACCGCAACGAGTGGTTCGAAACTGCGCTCGCCTGCTCCAACGCCGGCATCACCTTCGTCCCGGTCAACTGGCATCTCGTCGGACCGGAGATCGCCCACATCCTCTCCGACTCCGGATCGAAGGCGGTCGTCGCCGGGCACCGCTTCGTCGCCGAGGTCGAGCGTGCGCTCGCCGACGAACGTTCCGCCGGCGTCGAGCTGGCGATCGTCGCTGGCGCACCGGCGCAAGGTCGGTTCCGCAACTACGAGGAGTTCCTCGCCTCTGGCGCTGCCGACGAGCCCGACGACCAATCGTTCGGCGGGCCGATGTTCTACACGTCGGGTACCACCGGCAATCCGAAGGGCGTGCGCAGCTCGCTGTCGTCGATGGAACCGGGCACCACTCCCGAGGTGTGGCATCTGATCGGTGGCGGCTTCTCGCAGATGATGACGGTGCCGGGGGTTACGGCCTTGTGCGGGCCCGTCTACCACTCGGCGCAGTGGGCGTTCTCGTTCCTGCCGATGATGGCCGGCTCGGCAACGGTCATGCAGCACAAGTACGACAGCGCTGGATTGCTCGAGCTGATCGACACCCACAAGGCGACCAACGTGCATCTCGTGCCCACGCAGATGAAGCGGCTGATCGACCTCCCCGACGACGTGAAGGCCAGCTACGACGGATCATCGCTGGAACTCGTCCTCCATGGCGCGGCGCCGTGCCCGCCAGCGGTGAAGCGTTCGCTCATCGAATGGTGGGGCCCGAAGATCACCGAGTACTACGGCTCCACCGAGGGCTCGGTGATCACGCTGATCGACGCCGAGCAGTGGCTGGCCAAGGGCGGCAGCGTCGGCCCGCCGATGGACACCATGGAGATCATGGTTGTCGACGACCAGGGCAACCATCTCGGGCCGAACGAAGAGGGCACCCTCTACTTCCGCAACAAGATGGGCATGGACTTCGAGTACCACAACGCCCCGGAGAAGACCGCCGAGGCGCACCTCGAACCCGGCGTGTTCACCACCGGCGACGTCGGCTACGTCGACGACGACGGCTTCTTGTGGCTCAGCGATCGCAAGATCGACATGATCATCTCGGGCGGCGTCAACATCTACCCGGCCGAAATCGAAGGGGTGCTCGGTGGCCACGACCTGGTCGCCGACGTGGCGGTGATCGGCGTGCCCAACGAGGAATTCGGGGAAGAGGTCAAGGCGGTGGTCGTCCCCAACGACGGCGTCGAAGCCGACGACGAGCTGCGCTCGATCCTCGCGGCGTTCTGCCGCGAGGAACTCGCCGGGTACAAGTGCCCGCGCTCGTTCGACTTCGCGGTCGCCCTCCCCCGGACCGGAACCGGGAAGATCCAGAAGCGAACGCTGCGTGCGCCGTATTGGGAAGGCTCGGGCCGGCAGATCTAGCCGGGCGACATGGTGCGCAACTCATCACCCACACACTCGGACCCAACCGGTCGAGGAGTCCCCCGATGGCATTGCTAGAGACCCGCGACCTCACGGTCACGTTCGGCGGGTTGAACGCCAACGATCGCGTCAACCTGCAGGTCGAGGAGGGCTCGTTCGTCGGACTCATCGGCCCGAACGGCGCGGGCAAGACCACCTTCATCGATGTGTTGACGGGGTTCGTGCCAGCGTCGTTCGGCCTCGCCACGTTCAACGGTCACGACTTGCTGGAGATGAAGCCCCATCAGCGCGCCCGCGCCGGCCTCGCCCGCACCTTCCAGTCGCTCGAGTTGTTCGACGATCTCACGGTGGAAGACAACCTGCTCGTCGCCGCCGAGCGACTTCCCTGGTATCGCTTCCTCCAAGACTTCGTGAACCCCGGACGGTCGACCGGTGTCGACGATCGGGTCGCCTGGGCACTCGATGTGCTCGACCTCGGCGAGTTCCGCCACGCCAACCCAGGCGACCTTTCGCACGGCCAGCGCAAGCTCGTCGGCGTTGCTCGCGCACTCGCCGCGCAACCGCGACTCGTACTGCTCGACGAACCGGCCGCTGGGCTCGACACCACCGAGAGCCACGTGCTCGGCGGCCGGCTGCGGTCGTTCCTCGACCACGACATCACTGTGTTCCTCATCGATCACGACATGGGCCTGGTGCTCAACGTGTGCGACTACATCTACGTGCTCGACTTCGGCAAGATCATCGCCTCGGGGACACCCGACGAGATCCGCGCCCATCCAGCCGTGATCGAGGCGTATCTCGGTGAGCAGGCAACCGACCTGCAAGAGGCGGGCGCACACGAAGCGCGCACCGTCGAGGAGGGCACGTCATGACCTCGGTGTCGACAGCCCCGGGTGGCCGCGACGCGGCAGCGGCCGACGGTCTGAGCGTGGAGAACATGTCGTCCGGGTATGGCGGCGTGGCGGTCGTGCGCAACCTCGATCTGTACGTGCAACCCGGCGAGGTCGTGGCGTTGCTCGGGCCGAACGGTGCCGGCAAGACCACCACGCTGCTGACCATCTCGGGCATGCTCAAACCGCTCGACGGTGCGGTGTTCGTTCTCGGCGAACCGGTCGACACCCGCTCTCCACACAAGAACGCCCGGCGCGGCCTGGCGCACGTCGCCGAAGACCGGTCGCTGTTCTTCCAGCTCAGCGTCGAGGAGAACTTGAAGCTCGGTCTGCGCGCTGAGGGCGGCGACCGCAAAGCGGCGCTCGACGATGCGCTCGATCTGCTCCCGGCGCTGAAGCCGTTACTGACCCGCCGCGCTGGGCTGCTGTCGGGCGGCGAGCAACAGATGTTGGCGATGGCCCGTGCGCTCGCCGCTCGCCCGAAGCTCCTCCTCGTCGACGAGATGAGCCTCGGATTGGCGCCGATCATCGTCGAGCGGCTCTTGCCGATCGTGCGTGACGTGGCCGCCAACACCGGCGCCGGCGTGCTGATCGTGGAACAACACGTGCACATGGCCCTCGAGGTCGCCGACCGGGCCTACGTGCTCAACCGCGGCCAACTCGCCATGCAGGGCACCGCCGCCGAGCTGAAGGAGAACAAAGAACTGCTCCTCGCCAGCTACCTCGGCAGCGACGAACTCGACGAGTAGCTGTAACGGCGGTCTCTGAGATGTTTGTTACACGGCGGTGCAACAAACACCTCAGAGACCAGCGTTACAGCGTTAGCGGGGCACGTCTTTCCAGAGGCCGGCGTCGGTGCGCGGCTCCTTGGGGAGCCCAAGGACGCGCTCGCCGAGGATGTTCCGCTGCACCTCGTCGGATCCCCCGGCGATGCGGTAGCCCGGCGCACCCAACACGTGCTCGCCCCATTCGTAGGTGCCCCACTCCCCCGTGTCGGCGATCAGCTTCGGGCCGAGCACCTGCGACACCACGTCGGACATGGCGCGCATGTTCTCGGTCCACATGATCTTGCCAAGTGAACCCTCGGGCCCTGGCGTGCCCGAGCGGGCGAGATCGGCGGCGCGACGATTGGTCAACGACTCGACGCGATGCCGGATGTACATCTCGGTGAGGCGATCGCGGATGAGCGGATCGTCGGCGACACCGGCGTTCACCGCAGTGCCGAGTAACTGCTTGAACGATCCGCCCGACCCACCGCCGTCGGCGCCGGAGTCGGAGTGATCGCGCTCGAATCCGAGCGTGGTCAGCGCCACCTTCCAGCCTTCGCCCACCGGGCCGAGGCGCAGTTCGTCGGACACTCGCACGTCGCTGAAGAACACTTCACAGAACGACGACCCACCGCTCATCTGACGGATCGGGCGTACCTCGACGCCCTCAGCATCCATCGGCAGCATGAACGCGGTCATGCCTTTGTGCTTCACCTCGTCGGCGTCGGTGCGGGCGATCAGCTCACCGAACTGGCTGAACTGCGCGCCGGAGCTCCACACCTTCTGGCCGTTGATGACCCATTCGTCGCCGTCGCGCACGGCGCGACACGCCAGCCCGGCCAGGTCGGACCCGGCGCCCGGTTCGCTGAACAGCTGGCAGGCGAGCATGTCGCCGCGCAAGAGCGGACCGATGAAGCGCGCCTGCTGTTCGTCGGTGCCGAACACGCGGACCGTGTTGGAGATCAGGTTCGTGGTCACTCCGATCAGCTCGTGGCGACCATGCGACTCGTACTGCCGCTCGAGGCGGCGGTAGGCGCGGGCGTGGCGTCGACTCAGTCCGAGTCCGCCGTGCTCGACCGGCCATGACACGGCGTGGTAACCGCGCTCTGCTTTCGCTTGCAACCAGCCGACGATGCCGGCGAGGAGTTCGCGTTCCTCGTCGAACGACACGTCGTGAAACACCGCGACGTCGAAGTCGCCCTCGCCCCACTGCTGCTCGACCATGCGGTCTGTACGGCGCGTCGAGTTGGCATCGAGCCAGGCTTCCGCCTCAGCCACGAAGTCGTCGACGGTGATGTCGGGATCGACCATTGGCGGGCCGTCGGTGGTCGGAGCGGCGGCGGTCGGCGGCATGCGCCGACGTTACTGAACGAGCATTCGGAATATCAACGCGTACGCCGCTGCGGCTACGCCACTATCACGTCGCAGGTGGCTACGCCACCAGCACGCCGCGGTTGCCGTCGGTCCACAGCACGGTCAATGTGCGTTCGGCGATACGCCACCCGTCGGCGGTGCGCACCAGGCGGTCGTCGTACCGCCCGCCGACCACGTAGTTCTTGCCGTCGCGGGCGCCGCGCCGATGGTGTTGGGCGTGCACGTAGCAGCGGTGTGTTGCCTGATCGCCGTCGACGGTCACCTGGTGGGTGGCAACGATGTGTTGGCTGGCGTCGAGCGGCGCGAGTGCTTCGCGGCAGCGCGCAGCGATCGCCTCCACCCCGACCAGATCGCGAGCCTCGCCCAGCGTCGCCCGCGCGTCGTCGAGGAAGACGCTGCGCAAGTCGTCCCAGTTGCGCGTGTCGAGCACCCAGCAGTAGCGAACGGCCACGTCGACGATCGACCGTTCGTCGACGATCCGCTGCACCTCGGCGTCGAACGACATCAGGTGACACGGCCTGCCTCGTGGATCTGGCGACTCTCCCCGACGTGCATCGGGCTGCGCGACATCCCCGAGCTCGTCTGACCTGCATCGACCACGAGGGTGTGCCCCGACACGTATCGCCCGTCATCACTCGCCAGGTACACCGCGGCGGCTGCGATGTCAGCGGGGAAGCCGGCATAGCCGAGCGGCGACATGCGCGCGATGCCCTTGGCTGTGGCCTCTACATCGAGATCGCTGGAGAACACCGACGCGGTCATCGCCGTCGCCGTGTTGCCAGGCGCAATCGCATTGACGCGGATGCCGTGTGGAGCCAGCTCGTTGGCCACCGACTTGGTCAACCCGATCACCCCGTGTTTCGCCGCGGTGTAGGCGTGCGGACCGAGACCGCCGACGACACCTGCGGTGCTCGCCGTCGAGATGATCACACCCGACTCCTGCGGCACCATCACCCGTGCGGCGTGCTTGGTGCCGAGGAACACACCGCGCAACAGGATCGAGACGGTGTGATCCCACGACTCGGCTGTGGTGTCGGCGATCGGCCCGACCACACCGACGACGCCGGCGTTGTTGAACATCACGTCGAGCCGGCCGAACTCGTCGACGGCAGCATCGACTGCAGCGGCAATGTCGTCTTCGCTCGTCACATCGGTGCGCACGAACAACGCCACGTCGCCCAGCTCGTCGGCGAGCGCCATGCCCGGCTCCTCTTGCAGGTCGGCGACGACGACGCGTGCGCCCTCCTCGACGAAGCGGCGTGCCGTGCCCTCACCGATGCCACTCGCCGCGCCGGTGACCACTGCGACGGCGCCGTCGAGCCGGCCACTCATCGGTGCTCACTCCGCGCAGCCGACCATCCCATCAATCCCCTCATCGCGGCGAACCTAGTACCGATCACGGCAACGGCCCGAGGGCCAGCAGCCGATCGATGTTGTCGTGAAAGAAGCGAATCCGCCGCTCTTGGTCGGGCATGTAGTCACCCCGATAGCCGCGCGATGCCAGGCCTTGTTGCTGGCTGGTCCAGATGGCGACGTCTTGGTCGATTCCCGGGCCGCATGACACCTCACCGACCACACCGATCTCGTGTTCCACCTCGTGATCGAGCGACACCCAATCGCCCATCGAGTTCGACCAGTACTCGTTGTCGCCCTCGGGAAACAGCGTGAGATACCACATGTCGAACACGCACTTGGCCGGATCGGTGGCGTGCGGCGTCGCCCGCAACCAGATGCAGCCGTCGGGCTTCATGCTGAACGAGATGTTGGGGAACACGGTGTAGTGGTAGTGGTCGGTCAGTTGCTCGTCGGAGTAGGCGGAGAAGTCGTACCCCTTCGACGCGCCGAGCGAGCGTTTGGCCTGCTGCAGTGCACTTCGTAGGCCGAGGAGGTCGTTGCGGTACGGCTCGGGGTCGACGCCCCAGAACTCGAGGTCGGCGCGCAACGCGGCGAAGACTCGCTCGGGGCGTCCGGCGTAGTGCGCGCCCGGCGCCCCACCCGGCATCAGCATCCGGGCATGGCCCGACGGGTACATGTCGAACTGGCACCCCGAGTGGTGTTCGTTCATCGCCGGCAGCGTCTGCGGGTGGACGAACGGCAGGTGGTAGCTCTCGTTGAAGTTGTCCTGCACGCACTTCCAGTTGAACTCGCCGTGCAGCGTGACCCAGTGGGTGCGATGCATCGCGTCCATGCGATACACGTCGAGATGGTCAGCGACCGGTTCGAGCCACTTGCGCAGCGGCCGCGCATCGGGATCCATGTTGAACCAGATGAAGCCCGCCCACGTGTCGGAGGCGAGCTCGACGAGGTTGCGCACGCCGCACGGGCTGCCCTGCGAGAAGTCGGCTTCGTCGTGCACCCAGTCGAGGCGGCCGGCATCGGTGTACCGCCAGCCGTGGTACGCGCATTGGAAGGTGCCGCCGGCGAGCGAACCGGACTCGTCGTGCAGCAGCCGGTTGCCGCGGTGTTGGCACACGTTGTAGAAGACGCGCACGACCTGGTCGGCGCCGCGCACAGCGACTACCGACTCGCGACCGATCTCGTAGGTGACGTAATCGCCGGGCTGTGGGATCTGCTCGACGCGCCCGGCCACCTGCCATACCCGCGGCCACAACGCGTCGAACTCTCGGGCGGCGAACTCCGGCGACCAGTAGCGATCACCGGTGATCGGCGACGACGACAGTTCTGGGTCGGGGGCTTTGTCGCGCGGCGTTCCCTCGGCCGGCCGCACCGCGACGCGCTTCGTTCCTGCCTGAGCCATCCCAGCGCGTAACCTAATGCACGTTCGGCAAGTCGGGGGGCTTGGAGATGTTCGCGATCACAACCATCACCAGCGGGTTGTGGTGACGCGCCCGCCAATCGAAGATCTCGTCCACCGCTACGCCGATGCGGTGGTCCACCGCGATGAAGCTGCGTGGGCCGATACGTGGGCTGCCGACGCGTCGTGGGATCTTGCCGGCCACGAGGTGACGGGTCGACAAGCGATCGTCGACACATGGAATGCGGCCATGGATGGGTTCGTCGCCGTGGTGCAGAACGTGATGAACGGCACCTACGAACTCGACGATCGCGCCGGCACCGGGTTCGGCCGGTGGTACGTGATCGAACACTGGGCACGCGCCGACGGTGGGCGCGGCATGCTCCTCGCCCACTACGACGACCGCTACGTCCGCACCGACGACCGATTGCGCTTCGCCGCCCGCCGCCTGGTGATGCACTACGCCGGAGCACCCGACTTGTCGGCCCCATTTCTCAATGCGTGGGGCGGCTCATCTCACACCGCGACCTGACTATCGACCATCGACCCGAAGGGATCCAACCATGACTGCGTATCTCGTGGCCAACTACGACATCACCGACGCCGACGCCTACCTCGACTACCAGGGCAAGGCGGCGCCGCTGCTGGCTGGCGGGGCCAAGCTCTTGGCGCTCGATCCGAACTCGACGGCGGCGGAAGGCCAACCGGGGCACCAAACCGTCGTGATCGAGTACCCCACCCGCGAGGCTGCCGAGGCCGCGTACAACTCCGCGGAGTACCAGGCGGTGGTCGGCATCCGTCATGGCGCCACCACGAACGGTCGGGCCGTGATCATCGACGGCTTCGCGATGCCGTCGTGACGCTGTCCGACGACCGATCGAGCATTTCTAAATGAGCGTTCACCAATAGCGTTGAACTCGACTACTTTGCCGACAATGGAGACGCACTTCGCCACCATCTGGGAGTCGATCGCCGATGCGGTCCCCGACCACGACGCAGTCGTCCATGGCGACCGCCACGTGTCGTGGCGCGACTACGAAGACCGGTCAGCGCGGCTCGCCCAGGCGTTCCTCGACGCTGGCCTCGGTCCCGATTCGAAGGTCGGTATGTTCATGTACAACTGCCCGGAGTACGCCGAGACACAGTTCGCGGCGTTGAAGATCCGGGCCGTTCCGGTGAACGTCAACTACCGCTATCTCGACGACGAGTTGCTGTACCTGCTCGACAACGCCGACGCCGAGGCGATCGTGTTTCACGCCAGCCTCGGCGACCGCATCGAGCGTGTCCGCGACCGCCTCCCGAAACTTAAGTTGGCGATTCAAGTACTCGATGACGAGCGCCGCGACGGATTCCCCGAATACGAAGAGGTCCTCGCTGCGCACGAGCCGGCGCCGCGCATCGAACGCGACCCCACCGACATCTACATGCTCTACACCGGTGGCACCACCGGCATGCCGAAGGGCGTGATGTACGAGATCGGCAACTTCTGCGAGCAGTTCCTCTTGTCGATGCCGATGCTGCTTGGCCTCGACGCCATCGAGGACCCCGCCGACATCCCCGCCGCGGCAACTGCATTGGTCGAAGCGGGCAATCCAATGGTGTCGATGTCGGGTCCGCCGCTGATGCACGGCACCGGCGTGTGGCTCGGCCTGATGGCGCCACATCTGTACGGGGCCACCGCCGTGTTGTCGACCAGCCGGAGCTTCGATCCCGACGACGTGTTGAAGACGATCGAACGCAACGGTGTCCGACTCTTGATCATCGTCGGCGACGCGTTCGGCCGACCCATGCTGCGACGCCTGGAAGAGATGGCCGAGACCGACGACGTGCCCGACCTGAGCTCGCTTGGATTGATCATGTCGTCGGGGGCGATGTTCTCCACCGAGATCAAAGAAGGGCTCCTCGAGTTCATGCCGTCGACGGTGATCCTCGATGCCCTCGGATCGACCGAGGGTGCGATGGGCACCACGATGACCATGAAGGGCATGCCCGCCGAGACCGCCAAGTTCTCGGCGCAACCGACCACGAAGGTGTTCGACGAGAACGATGTGGAGGTCGAGCCCGGATCGGGCGACATCGGCATGGTGGCCAATGGCGGCACGGTGCCGGTCGGCTACTTCAAGGATCCAGAGAAGTCAGCGCGCACGTTCCGCACCATCGACGGGACGCGGTACTCGTTCCCCGGCGACCTGGCGACCGTCGACGCCGACGGCACGATCCGGTTGCTGGGCCGCAGCTCGCAGTGCATCAACACCGGCGGCGAGAAGGTGTATCCCGAAGAGGTCGAGGAGGTGCTGAAGGAACACCCAGCCGTGTTCGACTGCCTCGTGTTCGGCGTCGACGACGAGCGGTTCGGCCAGCGCGTCGCGGCCGTCGCGTCGCTCGAAGACGGTGCAAGCGCGTCAGGCGAGGATCTGGTCGCAGCCAGCAAGGGACGCCTGGCCTCCTACAAGCTTCCGAAGTCGATCACCATCGTCGAGCAGGTCCCGCGCACGATGACCGGCAAGGCCGACTACCCGTCGGCGCGCGAGCTCTACACCGACTGAGCGCGGCAATCGAGACGGCGAAGGCGAACGGAGCGAACGATGACCGACGAGCAGGTCGACTACGAAGACCTCACCGGCATGCAACTCACCGACGACGAACTCGCGGAGCTCGTCGGCGGCGGCGGTGAGTGCATCTTCAACTGGACGACCAAGGACGGCTACCCGGTCGGCGTCGTCGTGGCCTACGTGTTCCACGACGGCAAGTTCTTCACCACGTGTGCCGAGCGTCGGAAGCGGGTGCCTGCGCTGCGTGCCCGGCCGCAGTCGGCGATCGTCATCAACCGCGGCGGGAAGACGGCCACGTATAAGGGCGACTCGACGGTCCACGCCAACGGCGACGAGGGCTGGGACGACCTCAAGCAGTGGTTCTATTCGACGCTGTCGGGCGCCGACGCCCGGCCCGACGACACGTACCGGCAGGCGTTCCGCAAGTTTCTCGACTCACCGCATCGGGTGATCATCGAGACCGACGTGCAGCTCGTCGTCGGCTTCGACGCCCACAAGTTCCAGCAGTTCACCAACGAAGCAATCGCCGCCGGTCACGCCGACTGACGCACTGCGAACGGGAGCAGCCGTGCCGATCAAGGTCGTCCAATGGGGCACCGGCAACGTCGGCCGGATGGCGATCCGCAACATCGTTGCTCGCCCCGACCTCGAGCTGGTCGCCGTGATGGTGACCAACCCCGACAAGGTCGGGGTCGACGCTGGTGAGCTCGCCGGGCTCGATCCGATCGGTGTCTCCGCCACCAACGACCTCGACGAGATCATCGCCCTCGACGCCGACGTGGTGTTGCACATGCCACTGCCGTCGCTCGTCTACGGCGACGATCCAGGTGCCGATCTGGCCAACTTCACCCGTCTCCTCGGCGCCGGGAAGCACGTCGTCACCACCGTGGGCTACATGTATCCGCAGGTGTACGGCGATGAGGTGATGGGGCCGCTCACCGATGCATGCCGGCGAGGCGGGGCCGTGTTCCACGGCACCGGCGCCAATCCCGGATGGTTCGGCGATCTTCTGCCGTTGTTGATGACCGGGTTGTCGCTGCGTGTCGATCGAGTCGTGGTTCAGGAGATCAGCTGCTTCGTCGACTATCCGTCGCCCGAGATCATGTTCGACATGATGAACTTCGGGAAGCCGCTGGCTGCATTCGACGTCGCCAGCGAACGCCAACGGAGTTGGCTCGATGGGCTGTTCACCGAAGCGGTGCACATGGTGGCCAACGGGCTGGGCGTGCCGACCGAGGAGACCACGTCGAGCTTCGAGGCATGGATCGCCACCGACGACCTCACCACGGCGGCCGGTCCGGTCGCCGCTGGGACGGTTGCCGGTCAGCACTACGAGTGGGCGGCGTTGATCGATGGTCGCGAAGTGGTGCGCCAAGAGACCGTGTGGCGGATGCACGACGACGCGGCACCCGACTGGCCGCGCGGCGACTGGTCGGTGTCGATCGAGGGCTCGCCGCGCATGCGCGTGTCCCTCGATCATGGTTGGAACAGCAACGTGCTCGGGTCGACCGGCGCGCACGCGATCAACGCGATCCCCTACTTGCTCGACGCCGAACCCGGCGTGACCACCTTCCTCGATCTCCCGCTCGTCGCCGGCCGCGGCGCCCACTTCGCGCGCTAACACGTGCGGCGCCGTGGGCTGTCGTTTCTCGGCGCCGGTGGTGGCGGGTTCCGTGGCCGTCAGCGCCGAGAAGCACTCGCCACCCGCGCCGTGCGGCTTCTCGGCGTCGGAGCTGTGGCTTCTCGGTGTCCCTGATTGCGGTTGCCGCAAGCGTGGGCCCCGAGAAGCGCTCGACACTGGGCTGTGGCTTCTCGGCGTCGGTGATGACGGTTGCCGCAACCGGCGACACCGAGAAGCACTAGCCACTCTCTTGGGCGCGTCTTTCTCGGCGTCGGTGGTTGCGTCTTCCGCAAGCGTCGGCCCCGAGAAGCGCTCGGCCTTCACGGTCGCGCGTCGCTGGGAGCGCGCGGTGTCGCACCCTGGAAGCGAACGATGCTGAAGTCCCAGCGATCCGACACCGCCAGATCACGGATCGGCCACAGGTTGGGCACCGCCCGCAGCTCGATCCCCGCGGCCACGTGCAGTGCCAGCAGGTCGTCGAACGGCACCACACCCAGCGGCTCGACCGGCTCGCTGCTGATCCATTGGCCGCTGGCTTCCACCCACGGCTGGAACACGTCGTCGGCGAAGCGATACCGGTAAATCGTGGTGGTCGTCATGGTCGGCAGCCATCCGAGCTCGATGGAGTGCACCCGCGTTGCGTCCGTGACGAACGCCTCAGCGAAGGCGGTGCGCTCGATGTCGTCTCGCGGCCACGCGGTTACCCGCGGGCACTCGCGCGGAAACCAGTACAGCGGCGCATGGAACTCGTCGATCGCCCACACCGACGGCGGCTGCGTCGGGTTGGTTGCCGGCACGTGCGGCACGAACCGGTCGATTCCGGGATCCTCACTGAAGTGATACAGATCCACGTCTAGTTACTCGGCGCGTGCGCACGGATGTCGACACCTTCGATCGCAATGACGGCCATTCCGGTGTCCGTCCGCGTTTCATGCAGCTCACCGGCCTCCCAGAACGCCGCCTGCAAGGGTTCGATGGCGACCTCGACGCCGTCGGAGCCCGACACGAAGCCCGCGCCGGCGACCACGCACAAGAGTTGGCCGGTGGTTGCCTCGTGTCGCCCGATGAGTCCACCGGGTTCGAGGAACATCGCCGACGCCATCGCTCCCTCATCCGCCGTGGCGAGCAGCACCTGCGTGAAGTCACTACCGAACGCGTGCACTGAGCGACCGCCATCGGCAGAGAAGTTGTGAATTCGCACGTCTCGCAACGTAGCGGTGCTACCGAGCGGGCTAGCGCAGCTCGTCAACAAGGGTCATCGTCGCAGTGAAGACGTGCACTGCATCGGTGAACAGGCCAAGGTGCGTCGAGTCGATCGACGCCGTGGGCCAGCCCCGCGACGCGGCCTCGACGTAGTCGTCGTCGTATGCAGGACTGAGACGAAGGTAGGCGCAGCTCCGTTGTGACCACCCGGCGGGCACATCGACGTCTGCGTCGTAGAACGAGCGCGGCATCTGCGGCATGTCGGCCTCCAGCTGTGCTCGATCGTCCGCCTCCGGCAGGAGATGGTCGACCACCTCATCGGGCCACCATTGCAGCCACGGTCGCAGCAACCCGTCGACTGCCTGCGCATCGAGCAGCGAGCACATCGCATCCGGCGCCTGATAGACGCCGGTGCGCGGCGGTACGACCGCGTCGACGAACACCAACTCGACGTCGTCGCCGAGGTGTGCACCGATGACCGGCAAGAAGACGCCCGCACCCGAGTGGCCGACCACCGTGACCGGTCCGGTGAGGTCGCCAGCGGCGGCGACGGCACGTTCGACGAGGTGACCGTGTGGCTGTTGCGCCGCGGCGATCGACGTGAGGTCCGGCAGCACCACCTGGGGTCCTGCGTGCTCAGCCTGGCGGGCGAAGCGGGTCATCGTCGACGGCCCAACGAGCGGGCTGTGCACCATCAGCAATGCCCTCGATCCCACCCGGCCACGTTAGATCGAACCGCACACGTCGCTCCGGTGCACGAACGTTCCCGCATTCTCGGCGCCCACCGTTGCGGTTTCCGCGACGGCCGACGCCGAGAAGCAGCAGGCCAACGCAAGGGGACGCTCCTCAGCGCCCGGCGACACGCTGGTGCGGGTTCTCGGCGCTGCCGCTTGCGGATACCGCCATGTACGACCCCGAGAACGAGCACGCCTCCGGAGACCATGCGCCCTTCTCGGCGCCGCGGGATGCGGGATCCGCAGCGCGCGACGCCGAGAACGAACAGGCGGCGGGGCGGCGCGGGTTCTCGGCGTCCGTGGTTGCGGATCGCGCAACGCTCGGCGCCGAGAAGGGATAGCCCGGCTAGCGAACCCGGCGGGGGTACGGGGCTGGGCGGCGGTCGTATTCGTCGACGATGTCGAACTCGGCGGCGAGATCCTCGACCCACTGGATCGTGCCAGACCGCTCCATGAGATCGGGCGCCGAGGCCAGCGCCGCCACGGTGCGCCCGACCGCCAGCGGCGTCTGTGCATCGGCCATCTCCGTTGCAGGCGTGCGCATCGCCTCGACGATGAACTCGGTCGACACCGTCCCGGGGTACAGCGCCAAGCAGGCAATCCCCTGCGGCTGGAGCTCGACGGCCATATCAGCGCTCAGCCGGTCGAGACCGGCCTTGCCCGCCCCGTACGACGAGCTGAAGTGATAGCTCTGCCCGCCCGGCGACGAGACGTTGCAGATCAAGCCACCTGGCCCGGCAGCAAACAACAGCGGCGCGGCGTGCCACGACGCCACATAGTGGGCGCGCAGGCCGATCCCGACCTGGTCGTCCCAGATCGACACCGGGTGCTCCCAGAACCCGCCACCCCACGCCGGCGGATCGGGAATCTTGTACACGTTGTTCACGAGCACATCGAGACGATCGTGGTCGACACGCACCCGGTCGAACAGCGCAGCGATCTGTTCATCGTCGCCGTGGTCGGTCTCGACAGCGATGCCCACGCCGCCGGCCTCGTCGACGAGCCGGGCCGTCGTGTCGATCGTCAGCTCGCCATCGCCGGTCGTCCGACCGGTGACGTACACGGTCGCCCCCTGCTCGCCGAGCGCGATCGCCGTGCCCCGCCCGATCCCGCGGGACGCGCCGGTGACGACGGTGATCCGTCCGTCGAGTGCCCCCACGTCAGGCGCCGGCAGCGGGCACGAAGTCGACGTCGAGACGCGTCAACCCGCGCAACATGAAGCTCGGGAAGTAGCCGTACTCGTTCGTATCGGGGAGCGTGAACGACTCGATCCGTCGCGACAGTTCCTCCATCGCCACCTTGCTCTCGAGCCGCGACAGGTTCGCCCCGAGACAGAAGTGAATGCCCTTGCCGAAGGCGAGGTGATCGCGCAAGTTCTCGCGGTCGGGCTGGAAGCCGTCGCCATCGTCGTACAGCGCGGCGTCGCGGTTCGCCGATGCAAACACGATCACGAGCCGCGCGCCCTTCGGGATCTGCACACCTTCGAGCTCGTGATCCTCGGTGGCGATGCGGAACATGCCCTGCGTCGGCGTCGAGAGCCGCAGCCCCTCCTCGACCACGGCTGGCGCACGCCCGGGGTCGGCACGCAACTTGTTCCATTCGTCGGGGTGCTCGGCGAGCAGCCGCATCAACTCCGTCAGCAACTTCGTCGTCGTCTCGTTGCCCGCCACCAGGAGCTGCTGCACGATGCTCAGCATCTCGGGCATGTCGAGCGGACGCTTGTCGTCGATGTCGGCGTCGTCCTCGTCGATCCGCGCGTTGACCAATCCAGTCAGCAGGTCGTCCTGCGGATCGGTTCTGCGTCGCTCGAGTTGTTCCGCGAAGTAGTGCTGGAATTCGTTGACGCCACGCTCGGCTTGGATCCGGTCGTCGAGCGAGATCTGCGTGCCGATGCCAGCGATCGAGTCGTCGGACCACCGCTTGAAGTCGGCCAACCGCGAGTCCGGCACGTTGAGCGCCTTGGCGATCACCTCGACCGGCAGCGGCACGCCGAACTGAGTGACGAACTCGATCCGCCCGTCGTTGATCCACGAGTCGATGAGTCGGGTGGTGATCGCCCGAATCTCCGGCTCGAGCGCGGCGACCACCTTCGGCGTGAACGCCTTCGACACCAGTCGGCGGTACCGCGTGTGCTCGGGCATGTCGGCGGTGAGCATCGTCGACACCCGCGGGTACCCCTCGGCGAACACCGCCGAGATCGCCTCGCGCTCCTCGCGCGGCATCGGCATCCCGGTGCCGCCGAACTGCGACGAGTAGCGCTCGGGGTTGCGCAGGATCCCGAGCACGAGGTCGTGGCGCGTCACCAAGTACAGCTGCAGCGACTCGATGAACATCACCGGGCGCTCGTCGCGCATTTGCGCATAGTGCGGGAACGGGCACTGCAGCGTCTCGGGGTCGAACGGGTTGAACGTGTCGAGATCGGCGGTCATCGAGAGTGTCCTTTCAGGGAACGTGGGGCAATACCTGGACGCACGCAGCGCACGAAGAGGATCGTCACGACCCGGCCAGTCGTTCGACGATGGGCGCGACCGCGTCGAGCAGCGGTGCGCCGAAGGTGACGTAGCTGATGCCGTAGCGCTCGCGCCGAGCGATCAACTCGTCGCAGATCGCATCGACCGAACCGACGAGCGCGTGGGGGTGTTCGCCGAACGCTGCGGGGTCGAGCCCGAACATCGGCGCCATCTTGGCCAGCGTGGCGTCGCGATCGTCGGTGACGATCGTGAAGTACGCCCCGATCTCCAGCTCGAGATCAGCGAAACGGTCGCCGGCCCCCTCGCGGATCCACCCGATCTTGGCGTCGGTCAGATCGGCGGTGCTCGAGCCCATGCCCTCTGCGCCGATCACCCCGGAGCGGTTGTCGAAGTTGAGGCTGACGATGTCGGCCTCGCGCCCAGCGAGGCGCAACACCCTCGGCGACCCGCCACCGATCATGATCGGCGGCACCCCGCCGGGCGGCTTGGGAACTCCTTCGAATCCGACGGCGTGCACATGGTCGCCATCGATGGCGATCTCGCCCTCACCCATGTGGGCGCGCACCAGCGCGATCGTCTCTTCCAGCCGATCGATGCGCGTACCGGCCGACTCGAAGGGCACGCCTATGGCGTCGTACTCGCCTGCCAACCAGCCGGCACCGAGCCCGATCTCGAGCCGCCCGCCGGAGAAGTAGGCGAGCGTGGCCAGCTCCTTGACGAACATCACGGGCTGGCGGTAGTCGCAGCAGAACACCCGCGAGCCGATGCGAATCGACTCGGTGGCCTCAGCCGCAACCGCCATCGCGGGAACAGCCGCGACGTCTTGCACGGGATGGTTGGTCGCAGCGAGGGCCGGTCCGGGTCCGATCACGTGGTCGGCCACACTGAAGGTGGAGAATCCGTGCGCCTCGGCGCGTTGTGCCTGCTCACGCCAGTCGTCGGGCGACGACGCGCTGTAGCTCTGGAGCCCAAAACGGAACGGACGGATCGTCATCGTGCTCGGGCCCGGTCGGAAGCCATCGACTTAGTTTATGCTCATACGGAAAGTACTCGGTGCATCGAACCAGGAGGCAGCGATCATGACCAGCGCCGCGCCCGAAGCAACGGATCGAGATGCCCGCGAGTCGCGCACCGACACCACGTTCTGCCGCGTCTGTCATGCCAGCTGTCCCCTCGAAGTCGACATCGTCGACGATCGGGTGGTCGCCGTGCGCGGGATCGACGACGATCCGCTGTTCGAGGGGTACACGTGCATCAAGGGTCGCCAGCTCCCCGATCAGATGGCCGACCCGAATCGGCTCCGCGCCGCGCTCCGCAGACGCGCCGACGGCACGTACGAGGAGGTTGCCAGCGCCACCGCGCTCGACGAGATCGCCAGCGAACTCAAGCGGATCATCGATACCTACGGGCCACGCGCCGTCGCCAGTTACACGGGCACCGGCGGCTACCAGAACTCGGTCGCAGTGCCCACAGCGCGGGCGTTCCACAAAGCGATCAAGTCGCGTTCGTTCTACACGTCGGTAACCATCGACCAACCGGCCAAGGTCACGGCGCCGCTCCGACTCGGCATGTGGGAGGCCGGATTCGACAACTTCCGCGACGCCGACGTAATGCTGGCCATCGGCTACAACCCGATGGTCTCCAGCTTCGGTCCGGTCGGTGGGCTACAGGGCACGAACCCGTTCACCGTGTTGCGGCGCCGCAAGGCCGACGGCATGAAGCTCATCGTGGTCGACCCGCGGCGCACCGAGCTGGCCACACAGGCCGACGTGCACCTGCAGATTCGTCCTGGCGAAGACCCAACACTGCTCGCCGGCATGATCCGCTTGCTGCTCGCCGAGGAGCTGATCGACCGCGAGTTCTGCGACCGCTGGGTCGATCAACTCGACCAGCTCGCGGCGGCGGTCGAGCCGTTCACCCTCGACCTTGTCGCCGATCGCTGCGAACTCGACGCCGACGACATCGTCACCGCGACACACATGTTCGCAGCGGGCCCACGCGGCACCGCCGGCACCGGCACGGGGCCGAACATGGCGCCGAAACCGAGCCTCACCGAACACTTCGCCGGCGTGTTGAACGTGTTGTGCGGGCGCGTGCTGCGGGAGGGCGAAGAGATCGAGAGCGGCTGGCTGCTGTACCCGGACATGCCGCGTCGCGCCCAGGTCGTCGCCGCCCGCGAGCCGGCCACCGGCGCACCGTCACGCGTCCGTGACCTCCGCGGCTACGGCGGCGAGATGCCGACCAACGCGCTTCCCGACGAGATCCTCACTCCCGGCGAGGGACGCGTGCGCGCCCTCATCGTCAGCGGAGGTAATCCGGCCGTGGCGTTTCCCGATCAGCACCGCACGCTCGAAGCACTCGAGGATCTCGAGCTGTTGGTGGTGATTGATCACCGGATGACCGCCACCGCCGAGTTCGCCGACTACGTACTCGCTCCCACGTTGTCGCTCGAGCGCGCTGACGTGCCCCACCTGATGGACCGCTGGTTCCGCGAGCCGTACAGCAACTACACCGAGGCCGTCGTCGAACGTGACGGCGACGTGCTCAACGAGTGGGAAGTGTTCTGGGAACTGGCAGTACGCCTCGGGGTTGAGCTGCCGCTGCCAGGCGGGTCGCCGAGCATGACCGAGCGCCCCACCGACGATGAGATCATCGACCTCGCCTATGCGGGCGCGCGGATGCCCCTGGACGAAATGCGCACACAACGTCGGCAGCTGCAGCCGGAGCGCGCGGTCACAGTGGCGCCCGCGGCCGACGATGCGAACGCTCGGTTCACCCCCGCTCCCGACGACCTGATGGCCGAACTCGCCGACGTATTGGCCAACGGTACGGACGGGTCCGACGACTACCCGTTCCGCTTGGTCAGTAGGCGCCTGAAGCACCGACTCAACTCGCTCGGCACCGAGCTCCCCGGTCTGGCCCGCAAAGGCACGACGAACCATGCCTACATGCACCCCGACGACGCCGCCGACCTCGGTGTCGAGCCGGGCGACATCATCGAGATCGCTTCGGAGCGAGCATCACTCCTCGCCGTCGTCGAGGCGGCCGCCGACATCAAGCGTGGCGTGATCTCGATGGCCCACTCATGGGGTGGCGCCTCGGTGACAGACGAGAAGGTGCGCGACATCGGCTCACCCACGAACCGTTTGGTGTCGGCCGACGGCGAGTTCGACCCCGTCACCGGCATGCTCGTGCAGAGCGCGATTCCCGTCGCCGTCACCCCCGCCCCCGACCAGCAGTGAGCGAACGCGCCGACACGGCGCGCACTACCTCACCGCCCGGGATCGCACGCCCCCACCGGTGAGCGACACGGCCCCACGTGGGCCACTTCCCTCACCACAACCACCGACACCCCACCACCGGTGAGCGAAACGGCCTCCCGTGGGCCGTTTGCCTCACCGCTACTCGGGACGGGCCGGCCACCATGCGGCGATGTCGGCGGCGTATCGATCGGTGTGGCTGCGGAAAAAGTCGTCGGCGCCGGGCGGCGCCGGCTGCATCACCGTTGGCGGGAGATCGCTGGCGCCGGCGACGGGGTCGAGCCATTCGAGCCGGATCCGCTCCACGATGTCACCGAGCTTCGGCACCGCCGCTTCGTGGTGGTCACTCGCTTGGTGCTCGATGAACGTGCGGTGGTCGGGATACGACACCAGCGTGTAGTACGTGCGCGGCTCGCTCCCCCGCCAGTACTCGTAGTGCTGCGCGGCGGGCTCGTCGGCGTGGGTGCGCGTCCACAACTCGCAGGCGATCTGCTCGAAACGCGCTTCGGTTCCCGGACGAACGGTGATGTGGGCAAGCAACGTGGCCATCGTCGATCAGCTCACCGCATTGGGGTCGACAAGCACTTTGATCTCCGCGCTCTGTCCGGTGGCCAGATCGGCGATCGCCGACTCGAAGCCATCGAGCCCGACGGTGGCGGTATGCAACGAGTCGACCACCACTCGACCGTCGGCCATCATCCCCATCGCCATCTCGAACTCCTCGTGGAAGTAGGCCAATGCGGCGGTGAGTCGGATCTCCTTCACCAACCACGACGCTGGTGTGATCGATGCGTCGGTGTCCGACAACCCGATCAGGCAGACCGCGCCCCCTCGGCGGGCGAGGTCGACCGCGCTCTGAATGGCGAACGGCCGACCAACACACTCATAGACGATGTCGGCGCCGAGACCGTGCGTGTGCTGGCGAACGATCTCGTCGGCCTCCGCCCCGGGCGCCACCACCACGTGTGCGCCGAGTTGCGTCGCCAGCGCGCGCCGCGCCTCGCTCGGCTCGATCACGATCACCTCACCCGCGCCAGCCGCCCGTACCCATTGCAGCGTTCCGAGCCCGATCGGCCCGGCCCCTTGGACCACGGCAACATCACCCAGGCGCAGTTCGCTCGTTCGCACCGCGTGGAACGCCACCGTGGTCGGCTCGACCTGCGCGGCTTGCACGTCGTTGAGCGAAGGATGGGTGCGCACGACGCGCGTCTCGGCCACCGCGATGCGTGGCGCAAAGCCACCATGCGGCGGGGTGAGCGCATCGACGCCAATCGCCGACTTGAACGCGGTACGGCAGCGGTCGGCCTGTCCGGCCCGACACGCTGCACACCGGCCACACGCCGGGGCTGCCGCCACGACGACACGATCGCCTTCGTCGACCGACCGCACGTCAGCACCCACCGCCGACACCGTGCCCGCCCACTCGTGGCCGCAGATCGCCGGGTTGTAGGGAGCGCCCGATTGATAGGCGTGGACGTCGGTGCCACAGATACCGCAGTAGGAGATGTCGACCACCACTCCTGCGGGCGCGGGCGTCGGATCGGGGAACTCCCGGAGCTCGACGGTCTCCTTGCCGGTGATCAGTGCGGCGTGCATGCTTGCCATACTTACTGTATGCGCGTTCACAAACCTGAGCGGACCCGATGAGCTTGGTCGTCGTGGAGGCCACGATCGTGGTCGACGAGGCGAAACGCGACGACGTCGTGGCGTCGATCACGTCCACCCAGCAGGCGACACGCGACGACGAGGACGGCTGCCTGGTGTACTGCTTCGCCGCCGACCCGGTGCACGCCAACACGATTCAGGTGTTCGAGTTGTGGGAGTCGGAAGACGCCCTCCACAAACACTTCGACCACCCCAACTACTTCGCCATGCGCGATCTGATCGCCGCCGGTGGTCTGGTGTCGGCGGAAAGCCGAAAGCACCGAGTCGACGCCACCGCCCCGGTGTACGACGCCACCTTCACCCCCTCAGGACACTTCGACTGACGGGACACTTTGAGTGACGGAACACTTCCACTGACATGACCACCACCGATCCCACCGCTGAGTCGACCGATCCGGGTGCCGCCCGCTCCCCCGGTCTGACCTTCCAAGACCTGCTCGACGCCGACACCCACCCGGTGCCCGACGTACTGCGCCTGCAGTCGCCGCGGTACCTCGGCTCCGACGACATCTCCATCGAGCGCTACACGTCGCGCGAGTGGCACGAGCTCGAACGCGAGCGCCTGTGGAAGCGGGTATGGCAATTCGCCTGCCGCGAAGAGCACATCCCCGAGCCCGGCGACCACATCGTGTACGAGATCGCGGGTCTGTCGTATCTCGTGATGCGCACCACCGACGGGTCGATCAAGGCGTACCCCAACGCGTGCCTCCACCGGGGGCGCCAACTGAAGGACCACGAGGGTCACTGCTCCGAGATCCGTTGCGCCTTTCACGGGTTCGCCTGGACGCTCGAAGGCGAACTCGCCGACGTTCCTGCCGCGTGGGACTTCCCGCACATCGATCAGCGCCCCGACGACTTCCGGCTACCCGAATGCGCCGTCGACACGTGGGCCGGGTTCGTGTTCATCAACCCCGATCCGAATTGTGAGTCGCTCCAGGAGCACCTCGGCGAGCTGATCGATCACTTCGAGGTGTGGAACCTCGAAGACCGCTACGTCGAGGCGCACGTGTCGCGGCGGATCGAAGCGAATTGGAAGGTGGCCCAAGAGGCGTTTTCTGAGGCGTTCCACGTCAACGCCACTCACCCTCAGATCCTCACCTATCTCGGCGACACGAACTCGCAGGTCGACGTGTGGGATCGCTTCGCTCGCGTGATCACCGCCACGGCGACACCGAGCCCACTACTCCCCCACATGCCGACCGAGCAGGACATGTTCCGGGCGACGCTCGACGTGCGCGTCGATCAAGACGCGCCCTACAGCGTCCCGGAGGGCGGCACGGCCCGGGCGACGCTCGCCGCGCTCACCCGCGAGCGCTGGCGCGGCGCAGCGGGCGACCGAGTCGACACCATGAGCGACGCCGAGATGGTCGACTCGATCGACTACACGGTGTTCCCCAACCTGCATCCGTGGGGAGCCTTCAACCGCATCGTGTACCGATTCCGACCGAACGGTGACGATCACCGCAGCTGCATCATGGAATGCTTCTTCCTCGCTCCTTTCAGCGGCGAACGGCCGCCGCCGGCGAAGGAACGCGCACTCGGCGTCGACGACCCGTGGACCGACGCGCCGGAGCTCGGCATGCTGGCCAAGGTGTTCGAGCAAGACGTGTTCAACATGGCCAAGGTGCAAACCGGCCTCGAAGCCACCCGCAAGCCGGGGATCACGCTGTCGAACTACCAAGAGGCGAAGATCCGCTGGCTCCACGACCTGTTCACCAAGTGGGTCGAGGAGGACGACCCGTCATGAGCGAGGCGGAAAGGCGTGATGTGATGATGGCAACGGTGGTCGGGGCATGAAAGGCATCGTGCACCCGTTCACGGGCGCGCTGTACGAACAGGACGGCGAGGGCAACGTGCTGGTCACCGATGGCGAACGCACCGGCACCTTCACCACCAAGGGTCGGTGGATCTCTGGCGAGGTGCGCGAGTGCGATCCGCAGCTGTGCGGGTGGGTCGGCGGCCCCCAGATCGGCAGCTACCGGACGAGTCAGCCGGAGTAACCATGGCCGCCAGCGGGCCGCTCGATGTGCTCGTGGTCACTGGCGGGCACCCATTCGAACCCGAGCCGTTCTTCGCCATCTTCGATGAGTTGGCCGGCACGGCGCTCAACATGTTGTGGACCGCCGGCGAGGCGCCGGAGCGCGGCCACGACGTCGTGGTCTTCTACGACATGCCGGGCCTTCGCTTCACCGGCGGCGACCCGCCGCTCGACACCGTTGCACCGTCGCCCGAACAGCGCCAGGTGTTCGCCGATCTGTGCGGAGACGGCACCGGCCTGGTGTTCCTCCATCACGCCGTCGCCAGCTGGCCGGCGTGGCACGGCTTCGCCGAGCTCGTCGGCGCTCGGTTCCACTACGAGCCGGCGCAACTCGACGGCACCGACTATCCCGACTCGGGGTACCGCTTCGACGTGACCCACTCCGTCGAGGTGCTCGACACCGATCATCCCGTGTGCGCTGGCCTGAGCCGATCCTTCGACGTCACCGACGAGCTGTACTGCTTCCCCGTCCTCACCGAGCGGGTCACGCCGCTGATGCGCACGACCTTCGACACGTCCGACGCCTCGCAGTTCTACTCCGCCGACCGGGCGATCCGCGGGCGACTCAACGACAACGCCGGATGGACCCACCCGCCCGGCAGCGACCTCGTGGCCTGGACGCGCGATGTCGATCGGAGCCGACTGGTGTACCTGCAGTTCGGCGACGGCCCAACGACCTACGCCGACCCATCGTTCCGCACCGCTCTCGCCAACGCGATCACCTGGACCGGCAACCTGTAACGGTGGTGTCTGACGCTCCCTTGTCAAGCGGCGGTGGTGGCGGGTTGTTGTTGGCGTCGTGTTTCGTCTTTCCACATGCGGCGGATGACTCGGTTGGCGAGGTGGCGTTTGTGAGCTCGGCGGGCTTCGCGTCGGGTTTTGCCCTCGCTGAGTTTGCGGTCGATGAATGTGCGGGCTTCGGCGAGATCTCGTTGTTGGGTGACGCTGGCCATGTAGAGCACGCTGTTGATTCGCCGGTTGCCGCGGAAGTCGAGTCGGTGCTTGACCGGGATGCCGTTGCCTTCACCGGAGGTGAGAGCGACTGCTCCGGTGCCTGACCAGCGAGCGAACTTGGACTCGCGGGCGAACCGGAACGGGTCACCAACCTCGACGACGAGCGTTGCTGCGGCGATCGGCCCGATGCCGGGTTCGTCACGCAACGTGGTGCCGTGCTCGTCCAACAACGCGTCGATGTCGCGCTCGAGCCGACGGATCTGACGACGCATCGCCCGATCCTGATCAATCAGCGGGACCAGCCATGACAGGCGGTACTCGCCAGCCAGGGTCGACACCGTCGAGAGGTCGATACGTTCGAGTTGACGGAGCCGGCTGTCGATCTTGCCGGTCGTGGCGAGCTGGTCACGGACCTCCACCGGCAACTTCGACAACTGATCCTGAACATGGTGCAGTACCAGCGTGCGGACGGTGACCAGCATGCGACGGTGCTCCACAACGGCCTCGATCTTGGCGACCAGCGGGTCATACACCTCCAGGGTCTGCACCGGACCCAGGGTCGGCTCGGCAAGCAGCGCACGTGCTGCAGCGACTGCGTCGACCGCGTCAGTCTTGTCCAACCGTCGCGATCGTCGCTGCGCCGCGCACCGTTGCGCGGGGACCTCCCGGCAGTCGAACCCGGCCGCCACGAACGCGATCGCCGCGTGCGCACCCCAGCCGGCCGAGCCTTCGATGCCGACCTGGTCAACACCATGCGTGGTCAACAACTCGATCCCGTCGAGATAACCCGCCGTACTCGTGGGGAACGATGCGTGGGTGAGCTCAACACCGACTACGTCGACGATGCCGATCGTGTAGGTGTCTTGGTGCGGGTCGATTCCCGCAACTGGTGATGTCATCATGGGCACTCCTGCTGGTTACTTCGTCGTTGCCGGTAGGTCCGGGAACGGCAGGAGCGCTTCGTCAGATCCGAGTCAAGTCAGACAGGCTCCCTTCAAGACAGGAGCGCACCTGCCGGTCCCACACCCGACACGACACGTCAGACAACAGGCACAACGCCACCAAACTGTTCAGTCAACGCCGGGTGCAGGAACCGGACCGTAACCCTCTGGATGAAGGCGCCGGCCACTCAACGATGACACTCGGACACCGTGTCACACGCCCGGTGCAACAGCGTGTCAGACACCACCGTTACAGCGAGCAGTGCAATAACTAAAGGGTCAGTCGGTTATTGTTCGCGGGCATGGATCTGGGACTGTCGGGGAAGAAGGCGCTGGTCACAGGCGCGACGAAGGGCATCGGCCGCGCGGTCGCCGAGACGCTGCTCGCCGAGGGCGCCTCGGTGGCCATCTGTGCTCGTACGGGCGACGACGTCGCTGCTGCGGTCGAGGAGATGTCGGCGGCGGGAACCGTCGTGGGATCGGCGGTCGACGCTGCCGACAGTGATGCGATCGCCGGCTGGGTCGCCGAGTCGGCGGCAGCGCTCGGCGGTATCGACATCTACGTGCACAACACCTCGGCCAAGCCGCAGCGCAAGGTCGCCGACTGGATCAACAACTTCAACATCGACCTCATCGCCCTGCTCGTCGGCGCCGAGGCGGCAACCGAGGCGCTCGCCGATGGTGGCGGTTCGTTGATCAGTATCGGCACCACGGCCACGGCCGAGCACTTCGCCACCGGCGCTGGCAGCTACAGCGCACTCAAGGCCGCGGTGACCAACTGGACACTCGGTCAAGCACAGGTGCTGGGCGCTCAGGGGATTCGCTGCAACGTCGTGTCCCCCGGCCCGATCTTCATCGAAGGCGGCGACTGGGACATGATCAAAAACCACATGGCCGACTTCTACGAGTCGACCAAGAAGGTCCACCCGCAAGGCGACCTCGGCACGGCCCAAGACGTGGCCAACGCCGTTGCCTTCCTCGCCGGCGACGCGGCCAGTCACATCAACGGCGTCAACCTCACCGTCGACGGCGGATTCTTGAAGCGCGTCAACTACTGAGGCGCCCGTATCGATGAGCGTGTACCGATGACTGCCGACCACGGCTCCCGCATCGACGTCACGCTCGTCGCGGGCGGCATGTATCACGACGTCGATTTCGCTCGACTGCGACTACTCGAACTACTGAATGAGCACGACGACTTCCGGGTCCGCGTGCAACCCGACTACGAAGATGCCGATGCCATCGCCGCCGGATCGATCCTGGTCAGCTACACCTGCAACGTTCGCCCCTCCGAGCGCGCCCAGCAGACCATCCGCGACTGGGTCGATGGCGGTGGCCGATGGGTGGCGCTCCACGGCACCAACTCGGCGCTCGACCTCGGCACACCGAAGGGCGTCGACTCGCCGCGTGTGTTCCCGCTGTGGGCGGACACCCTCGGTTCGCAGTTCATCGCCCACCCACCGATCGCGCCGTACCGGGTCGACGTCAGCGACGACACGCATTGGCTCGTCGCCGGCATCGAGCCGTTCGACACCGACGACGAGCTGTATCTGTGTGAGCACGCCGACCGCGATGCGCTCGTGCCGCTCCTGCACACCGACTGGCGGGGCATCGCCAAGGGCTTCGTGGAATCCGACTGGACCGATGGCCCGGAACGGCACCTCGTGATGTACCTCCGCAAACTTGGCAGCGGCGCCGTGTTGTACAACACACTCGGCCATTGCCGCGGTCACTACGACATGGCCCCCGTCGTCGACTACTACCCGGTGATCGAACGCGGGTCGTGGGAGCAACCCGCCTACTTCGAGCTGCTGCGACGATCGTTGCGGTGGTCTCGAGGAGCGACCGCATGAGCGCGGCCGACGAGTCATCCGACCGGGGCTCGGCGCCCGCCACGACACGACGGATCGGTCGGCCACCGAAGGTCGACGAGCACGGCACGCCAACCCGCGAACGGCTGCTCAACGCAGCCATCGAGGTCTGCGTCGAGTTCGGCTACGAAGGCGTGACGCTGTCGGAGATCGCCCGCCGCGCCGACGTATCGACGCCCGCGGTGTACAGCCACTTCGAGGGCAAAGCCGAGTTGCTCATCGAGGCCAGCAAGCGCGAGCTCGCGGCGATCGGCGGTAGCAGACTGCCGGCCAATCTCGGACTGCGCACGATCGCTCGCCAGTGGCTCGGACCCGACTTCGCCGACACGCGCATCCTCGTTGGCGAACTCCACCGCGCCGCGGTCCGCCACCCCGAGGTGGCCGAACTCCTCGACGAATGGCTGCTCGAGAACTCCGTCCGCTTCCAAGAGGCGGCGGGGATGAACCTCAGCCAGATCAAGATGTTCTACCTCTTGATTCTCGGAGCGACGAACCTCGAGAGCGTGCGTGCCGTCGAGGTCGCCCCGGCCGACCTCGAAGCGGAGATGACCACGCTGATCGAGGGCTGGCTCGCCGAGCGTTACGCCTGAGCGACGACAGCCGCCTGGCTGCCAGCGTCGGCTACCTTGGTTTCCTAACGCTTGTTCAGGATTGCCGGGAACGACATGAGGGACGACATGACGGCCGACACGACCAACACTCTCATCCGATGACTGCGCTCGATCGCGACGTGCAACTTGACCTGCACCGTCGGATGGTGCGCATCCGCCTGTTCGAGGAAGCAGCCGGTCAACTCGCCGAGGCGGCCAAGCTGCCCGGCTTCCTCCATCTGTACGTCGGCCAGGAGGCCGTTGCCTCCGGAGTGTGCGCGGCGCTGACCGACCACGACCAGATCACCTCGAACCACCGTGGCCACGGACACCTCGTGGCCAAGGGTGGCCAGTTCGACCAGATGATGGCCGAGCTGATGGGCAAGTCGACGGGGTATTGCAAAGGCAAGGGTGGCTCGATGCACATCAGCTCGCTCGACGTCGGCATGCTCGGGGCCAACGGCATCGTGGGCGCCGGCTCGACGATCGCTGTCGGCGCCGGTTTCGCCAACAAGTACCGCGGCAACGGCGCCGTGTCGGCCACCTTCTTCGGTGATGGCGCCAGCAACATCGGAGCCCTCCACGAGGCAGCCAACATGGCCGCCGCGCTGCAGTTGCCGACGGTGTTCATCTGCGAGAACAACGAGTACGGCGAGTTCACCCCGCGCGACCAAACGATGGCGATCACCGACATCGTCGATCGCGCCGCTGGCTACGGGATTCCGGGCGTGATCGTCGACGGCATGGACGTGGTGGCAGTTCACGAGGCAGCGGTCGAGGCCGTCGATCGCGCCCGACGCGGCGACGGACCGTCGCTGATCGAAGCCAAGACGTACCGCTTCTACAACCATCACGGCATCCAGAACCTCGGCCTCAAGTACCGCACCGACGACGAGGTCGAACAGTGGAAACAGCGCGACCCCATCTTCACGTTCGAAGACCGTCTGGTCGAGGCCGGCACTGCAACTCGCGACGAGCTCGATGCGATATGGGCCGAGCTCCGCGCCGACATCGCTGCGGCGATCGAGTTCGCCGAATCGAGTCCGCTCCCCGACGCCGACCAACTCCTCGTCGACGTGTACACCGCATCGACCACCAATGGAGCGACGCCGTGAGCCGTCGGCTGGCCTACGTGCAGGCGTTCAACGAGGCGGTACGCCAGGAGATGGCGGCCGATCCCGACGTGTTCTGTGCCGGCGAAGACATCGGGGCGTTCGGCGGTGTGTTCGGCACGTTCGGCGGGTTGCAGAAAGAGTTCGGTGTCGAGCGCGTGGTCGACACCCCGATCAGCGAGCAGGCGATCATCGGCCTCGGTGTCGGGGCCGCGGTGAGCGGGCTGCGACCGATCGTCGACATCATGTTCATGGACTTCATCTGCGTCGCCTTCGATCAGATCGTGAACCAGGCAGCCAAGATCAAGTACATGTTCGGCGGGGCGGCCACCGTGCCGCTCACGATCACCACGGGTGGTGGCGGCGGTCTCTCGGCAGCCGGCCAACACAGCCAGTCGCTCGAGGCGCTGCTGTGTCACATCCCCGGCCTCAAGGTGGTGCATCCCTCGAACCCCTACGACATGAAGGGGTTGATGACCGCATGCATTCGCGAGGACAACCCCACGGTGATGATCAAGCACAAGCGCCTGCTCGGCATGAAGGGTGAGGTGCCCGAAGACCCGTACGTCATACCGCTCGGCAGTGCGAACGTGCTGCGCGAGGGCAGCGACGTCACCGTGGTGGCGTGGGGACGGATGGCCAACGAAGCCGCCGATGCCGCGGATCGTCTCGAGGCCGACGGCATCTCGGTCGAGGTGATCGACCCGCGGACGTTGCAGCCGCTCGACACCGACACGATCACCGAGTCGGCGCGCAAGACCAACCGCGTCGTCGTGGTTCACGAAGCGGTTCGCTTCGGGGGGCTCGGCGCCGAGGTCGCCGCGCAGGTGCAAGAACATGCCTTCGACTATCTCGACGCGCCCGTCGAACGAATCGCTGCGCCGTTCTCGCCGGTGCCGTTCAGCCCGGCGCTCGAGCAGCACTACCTGCCCGACGTGGACCGGATCGTGGCCGGGATCCAGTCGGCACTTGCCCGTCCTGGAGCGTGACGCCGTGGCCACGGTCGGCGTCATCGTCAACCCGCATGCGGGCAAGGACGTCCGTCGCCTCGTATCCGGCGCGAGTCCGGTTTCCGACGCCACCAAGATCGCCATCGTTCGCCGCGTGATCGCCGCCGCCGCCGAGTCCGGCGCGACGCGCATCGTGCTCGGCGCCGATCATGCGGGACTTGCCGAACGTGCCGCACACGGGCTCGACGCACCCATCGAGCTACTCGACGGCCCCCACACCGGCGCGCATCTCGACACGATTGCGGCGGCGCGCAACGCATGGAAAGCCGACACCGACGCGCTGGTGGTGCTCGGTGGCGATGGGACGTGCCGCGACGTGGTGTCGGGCTGGCCCGATGCCCCGTTGATTGCGCTGTCGACTGGCACCAACAACGTGTTTCCAGCGGACCTCGACGGCACCAGCGCCGGCGTCGCCGCCGGTCTGGTCGCCAGCGGACGAGTACCACTCGAACTCGTCGCCCACCACGCCCAGCGGATCAACGTGCAGATCGACACGCCCGGCACCGACACCGCGGTCGACGAATCCGCGCTGGTCGACGTGGCGTTGATCGACGCGGCGTTCGCCGGCGCGCGGGCGGTCACCGACCCACGGTCGATCAAATGGGTCATCGCGGCGATCGCCGATCCGGCCAGCACCGGGCTCGCCGCAATCGCGGGGCGTATCGCCCCGACCGAACGGACCGAGCCGGGTGGAGTGCTGATCCGACTCGGCGACGGGGGACGTCGAGTGCGTGTTCCCCTCGCTCCAGGGACGTTCACCACCGTGCAGGTCGCTGCCGTCACTCCCCTCCCACCGTCAACACCGGTGGCGCTCGAGGGCGGCGGCATGATCGCCTATGACGGGGAACGCACCACGCCCGCGCCCGTTGACGCCACGATCACAGCGTCGATCGAAGCGAGCGGGCCGCGGCTGATCGACGTTGGGCGCACGCTGTCGATTGCTGCGGCGCAGCGCTTGTTCGATCTCGAGGAGGTCCCCGATGGCCACTGAGTTCTTGATGCCCAAGCTGGGGCTCACGATGGAGGAGGGCACGATCACCGAGTGGCTCGTCGATCACGACGCCGACGTGGCCGCCGGCTCGGTCGTGCTGCGGATCGAGACCGACAAGACGGAGACCGACATCGAAGCGTCGGCGTCCGGCCGGCTGCAGCTGATCGGCGCAGTCGGTGAAACGTACGCGTGCGGCGAGTTGATCGGCTGGTTCCTCGACGATGGGGAGTCGACACCAGGCGGAGCGTCGGCGCCAGCGGCCGAGCCGGCGGCGTCGACACCGGACTCGGCAATGACAGCGAACGCCGCAACACCCACCGGGGCGCCTGCTGCGCCCGCCTCGGCCCCGGCCGGCGGCCGGCTGTTGGCGTCGCCGAACGCCCGCCGCGTGGCTGCCGAGCGGGGCATCGACCTGACCGCCGTCACGGGCTCGGGACCGGGTGGGCGGATCGTGTCGGAGGATCTCGTCGGCATCGACATCCCGGCCCCGCAGCCGGCAAATCCGACGTCACCGAACGAACGCCGCAGGGCACCCGAACCACGCTCGTCCGTACCGCCGTCCGGCGGCTCGGCGCCGGCGACAGCCGCGGCCCGGCAACTCGCCGATCTCCTCGGACTCGACCTCGCCACCGTCGACGTCGACCCGGCGGACGGACGGGTCACACGTGAGGCGGTCGCCCGTCACGTGCGCACACTCCTTGCCGCCTCGACCGAACCGGCCGCATCGGCGCCCACCCTTCCGCCTCCGACCCAGGAACCGACCGAGGTCATCGCCTTCACCGGAATGCGCGGAGCGATCGCCAGCCGGATGCATGCCTCGCTGCAGCAGATGGCCCAGCTGTCGCTGTTCATGGACGCCGATGCTGATGCGATCACCGCCGACCGTACCCAGCGGAAGGAAGCCGGCGGCGTTGTACCGACCTACACCGACTACGTCGTCGCCGCAGCGGCTCGGGCACTCACCCAGCACGGCCGAGTTAACAGTCAGGTCACCGACGACGGCATCGCGTTACTCCCGGAGGTGCACATGGGGCTTGCGGTGGCCGTCGACGATGGACTCGTCGTGCCGGTGATCCGCAACACGGTGCAACGCGATCTCGTCGATCTCGCCGCTGAATCGTCGCGACTCGCCGAGGGTGCCCGGTCGGGCGTGCTCGGCTTCACCGACTTCGAGGGCGGCACCTTTGCCGTGACCACGCTCGGGGTGTACGGAGTCGATGGCTTCACGCCGGTGATCAACCCGCCGAACGCCGCCATCCTCGGCGTGGGGCGCGTACGCGACGAGGTCGTCGTCCGCGACGGGAGTGTCGGGACCGTCGCCCAACTCACGCTGTCGCTCACCTGGGACCACCGCGTGTTCGACGGTGCGCTCGCCGCCGAGTTCACACGCACCGTGGCGCAGCTCCTGCAACGGCCCGCCGATCTCGACCAACCGCTGGGCTGACCCAGAGCGACGATGATCGATCTGCGGGACACGTTCCACCTCGGCGTGCGCGTCGCCGACCTCGACACGGCGACGCGCGACCTGGGCGATGCGCTCGGGATCACGTGGGCCGAGCCGCGAGCATCCGATAGTCAGCCGATCTGGACGCCGTCGGCGGGCGCCCAGGAAGTTCGGCTGCGCTACACCTACTCGGCCGAAGGGCCACAACACGTCGAGCTGCTCGACGGCGCGCCCGGCACCTTCTGGGACGGGCACGACCAACCGGGTGCGCACCACACCGGGGTGTGGGTCGATGACGTGGCGGCCGAAACCGAGCGCCTGATCGCCCTCGGCTGGCGGCTGGTCGCCGCGTACCAACCTCCGGACGATGGGTACGGCTTCTTCAGCTACGTGCAGCCGCCGAGCGGGCTCATCGTGGAGTTGGTCGATCGGGCGCTGCTCCCCCACTTCGAGGCGTGGTGGGCGGCGGCCGACGGTCGTCGAATGTGATGTGCAGCGCGTCGAAGGCGCGCAGGGTGAAGTTCACGGCGTGGTGAAAGTCGTTCGCGCCATCGGCGAATGAGAGGTTGTCGAACCGGTCGAGGAGCGCGGTGGTGGCGATCACCTGCTCGAGGCGCGACAAGCCGGCGCCCGGGCAGTGCGTTTCGCCGAGTGAGAACGCCAGGTGGCGCGACCCGTTCGATCGATCGAGGTCGACGTCGGCCGGGCACTCGAACTGATCGGCGTCGCGGTTCGCTGCGGCGTAGCGGATGTGCACGTGCGACCCCTCTGGGATCGTCACGCCGCCGAGCTCGGCGTCGACGGCGGTGTGTCGGTCCATGCCTTGCGTCGGCGACTCGAGGCGGAGGACCTCGTCGACCCACGCCGGGATCTTCGTCGGGTCGGCACGCAATGTGGCCTGTATCTGCGGGTGCTCGATGAGCAACCACATGCCCGAGGCGAGGGCGAACGTGGTCGTCTCGTTGCCCCCGATGTAGAGGTGATCGATCATGTTGATGATCTCGTCGTCGCGCAGCGGGCGGTCGCCATTGGCCAGTCGCACCGGTGTCGTCACCAGATGACTGATGACGTCGTCGGTCGGCGCCACCCGTCGTTGTGCGATGTGTTCGGCGATGTAGTGCTGGAACTCGACGTTCAACCGGGCGACCTCGCGCTCCTCGTCGGCATCGAGCTGCAGCGAGAACGGCGCCACCCAGGCCTCGCTCCACCGTTTGAGCTGGTCGATGTCGGCGAGCGGGAAGCCGATCATCGTGGTGATCACCTCGACCGGCAGCGGCACGGCGAACACGTCGAGAAAGTCGACCGGGCGGCCCGTTCCCGCAGCGAGCGCCATGTCGTCGATCAGCCGGTCGACGATCGCCCCGATCAACGGGCGCTGTGCCTCGGCGCCGGCGACGTTGAAGAACGGGTCGACCATCTCCCGATAGCGCCGGTGTTTGGGTGGATCGATACCCAACGGGAGGCGCTTCGGCCATCCGTGTTCCGCGTAGTAGGCCGCAGCCTGCGGGTCGCGCAGCAGCGGTCGGGTTCCACCATCGCCGCGCCGGTACACGTCGGTCTGGCGCAGCACGGTGATGATGTCGTCGTACCGGGTCACGAAGTACGTGTCGGTGCCAGGGACGCGGTACACCGGACACTCCTGTCGCAGGAGGTCGTAGGTCGGGTACCAGTCCTCGATCGTCTCGGCGGCAAAGACATCGACCTCGTCGATCGACCCGGGGCGGCTCACGGCGACGATCTCTCCGACTCCGCCGCGGCGTCGATGAACAGCTGCGACACGTCGCCATCATCGGTGTCGAGGAGTCGGTCGAGGAAGGCATGGAACCGCTGGCCGCCACCTTCATTGCGGCCGAACAGGACCGACTGCTTCGCGCCGGAGCGCAATCCTCGATACACCCCCGCCCCCATCGCATAGTCCTCCTCACGCACCACCCGCTCGAAGAACGCCATCACCTCGGCGGCAATTGCCTGACGCGACTCGTCGAGCTCGCGCGTATGCAGGAAGAGTTGCGTCGTCGTCGACGATGTGGGATCGGGCCCCGGCGACAAGATCGACACCATGTACATGCGACCCGCGGCGTCCATCGTGGCGATCGATACGTGGGGAAAGATCGTCCACACGCCGCCGTTCAGGTGACGCGACGACCACTCGGCCTCCGGCAGGTCGACCAGCCGCTCGAAGCCCTGGTCTGGAGACGTCGCCCGTTGGTGCGGACCCCACGCGTCGTAGAGCGCCTTGGTCGACATGTCGGGCCCGAACGAGTCACGATGGAGGATCGGCAGGTGGTAGAAGTCGAGATACCCGTCGTAGGCGATCTTCCAGTTCGGACCGGCGATGCTCTGCCGACCCACCGGGTGGCAGTCGGCGAGTTCGAGGTGCTCGAGCATCTCGCCGTAGCCGCACAGGAAGGTGTCGATGTCGATCGTCGTATCGCTGGGCATGATCCACACCAGCCCGGCGCGCTCGGCGCACGGCAACGGCGTCAGTCCCATGCATGTCCGGTCGACGTCGCCGAAGTCGTCGGCATCGAGCACGCCGACGAGTTGCCCGCGATCGTCGTAGGTCCAGGCGTGGTACCGGCAGGTGTGGCGGCGAGCGACGCCGCTGCCGGGCGGCGTGACGATCGCGCCGCGATGGCTGCAGACGTTGTGGAACGCCCGGAGCGCGCCGTCGGCTCCCCGGCTGATGAGGTACGGCGTGCGGTGCGTCTCGCCCGACACGTAGCTGCCAGGTTCGGACAGTTCGCTCGACGCGGCGACCACCAGCGGGAGGCGGCCGAAGACTCGATCCATCTCGGTCGACCATCGCGCCGGATCGGTGTAGTGGCTGGCCGGCACCGGCACGACGCCGGGCGCCTGGTCCTGGGTGCCGGCGGCGCGGTGCGCGAGCGCCCGGCGGGCCGTCGATACCAATCGCTCTCTCGTCATCACACCCCCGGTGCGTCCAGCTCGCCATCGGACGAGTGACTCGTAGCGACAAATTTAACGCACGTTCAAGAAGTTCCTTGACCCCGAGCCGCCGTTGCTGAACACTGTTCAGCGGGGGATTCGTGCGTTCGTGCACGCAGCCGCCCATCTCGACCCAAGGAGCGCCCATGACCGCAACCGAATCGACACCGGACACCACCACCGAGCAACTGCCGTGGCATCTGCGCGACAACCGCGCGCCGGTGTTCGACGAGGTCACGCTGACCGACCTCGAGGTGAAGGGGTCGATTCCGCCCGAGCTGCAGGGGCGTTACGTGCGCAACGGCGCCAACCCGCAGACCGGCCAGTCCGATCACTGGTTCGTCGGCGACGGCATGATCCACGGCATCGAGCTCGGCGAGGGTGGCGCCAACTGGTACAAGAACCGCTACGTGCGCACCCCGTGTTACGCCAACCCCGGCGTCGAGCGGATGGACATGTACCTCAACACCGAGACGCTGAAGTTCGACTACACCGTCGGCGTCGCCAACACCCACGTGATCGGCCACGGCGGCCAGATCCTGGCGCTCGAAGAGGGTTCGTTCCCGTACGTGTTGACCAACGACCTCGACACGGTCGGGCCCAACGACTACGGCGGCAAGCTGGCCACGGCGATGACGGCCCACCCGAAGATCTGCCCCGACACCGGCGACCTCCTGTTCTTCGGCTACAGCTCGTTGCCGCCGTACCTCGTGTACCACCGGGTCAACGCCGCTGGCGAGCTCGTCCAGTCCGAAGAGATCTCGGTGACCGGCCCGACGATGATGCACGACTTCGTCGTGTCGCGGAACCACACGGTGTTCATGGACCTGCCCGCCATCTTCGACATGGAGCTGGCGATGCAGGGCGGCATGCCCATTCGCTGGAGCGACGACTACCCGGCCCGCTTCGGGGTGATGCCCCGCGAGGGCACCGACGCCGACGTGCAGTGGTTCGACGTCGACCCGTGTTACGTGTTCCATACCCTCAACGCCTACGACGACGGCGACGAGGTGGTGGTGCACGGGTGCCGCCTGCAGGAGATCTGGCGCACCAGCTCCGACATCGGCGACCCCGATGTGGCCGCACCCGAAGAGCAGATGCCGCACATGTGGGAGTGGCGCTTCAATCGGGCCACCGGCAACTACACCGAACGGCAACTCGACGATCGCTCATCGGAGTTCCCGCGGGTGCCCGACTCGGTGGTCGGGCAACAGAACCGCTACGGCTACACGATGTCGACGTCGTTCCTCGACGGCACGGTTGGCGAGATCTTCAAGTACGACATGGCCAACGGTGGGTCGCGCACGTCACATGTGTTCAAGAAGGGCCAGGTTCCGGGCGAGCCGGTGTTCGTGCCCGCCGAGGGCGCGACCAACGAAGACGACGGCTACCTGATGACCTACGTGCACGACGAGACGACCGACACGTCGCATCTGACGATCCTCGACGCCTCGAACATGTCCGCCGACGCCGTTGCCGAGGTGCACCTCCCACGACGGATCCCCACCGGATTCCACGGCAGCTGGGTCGCCGACTGAACGTTCCGCCGATCCGGCCCGTCGCCCACGCCTCAGTCGGTACCTCGTGGCGTTACTGACACGCGCCCGCATCGTCGACCAAGCGCGGCAGATCATCGAAGCCGACGGTCACGAGCAGCTGTCGCTGCGCGCCCTCGCCAGTGCGCTCGACGTGACCGCTCCCGCGCTCTACGACCACGCGAGGTCGAAAGACGACCTGCTCCAGGCGGTGGCTGCGCTCGGCTACGAAGCGCTCGAGGCGGCCTACGAGGTCGACGGTGAGCGAGCCATCGACCGTGTGCGCGATCGCGCCCTCGCCTACGTGACCTTTGCCCGCGACCGCCCCGAGCTGTTCCGCGTGATGTTCATGTTCCGGCCCCGGGCGGTCGCGATCGAAGCCGATAACGAACTCCCTGCGGCGACTGGCGTGTTCGACGCGGCAGTCGACGACGTGCGCCAAGCGATCGCCGACGGCGACCTGGTCGACCGCGACGTCGACACGCTCGGGCTCACGCTCTGGGCGGCGATGCACGGCGTCGCCACGGTGGCGACGATGGCCCCACCGGTCGCCGACACCGTGGCCGACGATGTGATCGACGCACTCCTCGCCGGCCTCCGGCCCAGCTAAGCGACCTGTAACGCTGGTGTCTGGAGGCCGCGCGGTTAGGTGACCATCCACCGGTTGGAGGTCGGGCTCGGTTTTGATTCCGAGTGCTGTCCACAACCCAACCGGGGAGGTCTCCACCATGATGCGCGCACTCGATGAAGAAGTCCACGACGCGGTCTTCGCCGCGATCCAAGGACTACTTCCTGAGCCGCCGGAGCATCCGTTGGGATGTCACCGACCAAGGATCTCTGACCGGGTCTGTTTCGAAGGCATCTTGATGCGCATCGTGCTCGGCGCCTCATGGACGGCGATTGAGCACTTCATGGGCAAACGCGTCTCCGATACGACCTTGCGCACCCGTCGCGACGAGTGGATCCACGCTGGCGTGTTCGACCAACTGGTGACCGAAGCACGCGCCGCCTATGACCGCATCGTCGGGTTGGACACCACCGATGTGACCATCGACGGCAGCGACCACTTCGCCCCCGGTGGCGGACCCGGCACTGCTGCGGGCCCCAAACAACACGGCCGCAAAGGCTGGAAGTGGTGCATGGGCGTCGACGCCAACGGCATCCCGTTGGGATGGGTGATCGACGGCGCCAACCGCCAGGACTACAAACTCCTCGAACCGACACTCGATGAGATCACCGCCAACCCAGCCACCGCCCACATCGGCACCTTGCACCTCGACCGCGGGTTCGGCTACCCGTCACTGCCCGACCGAGTCGCTGGCTACGACATCGACAACTTGAACGTCATCTGGCGCAAGATGCCCGGCCACGGCCGCGTTCCACTGGTCGGGTTCGGGAAACGATGGATCGGTGAACGAACCCACTCATGGCTCACCAACTACGGGCAACTCGCCCGCAACACCGACCGCAAACCCAAACACCGACACGCCGCACTATGCCTCGCAGTGGTCTTCCTCATCACCGCCAAACTCATCGACCACCGCAACACCCACTACCGCCCTATCCGCTAACCCTCCAGACACCCCGTTACAGGCCAGCCGTAACACGGTGTCAGACACCAGCGTTACAGCTGCGCCACCGCCGTGTCGCGGGCCCAGCGGTAGTCGGCTTTGCCGTTCGGTGCTCGGTAGAGCTCGTCGACGAAGACGACGAGGCGCGGCACCTTGTAGTCGGCCAGCTGCGCCGCGATCGTCGCAAGTACATCGGCACCGTCGGTTGGCGCCGACACCGAACACACGAGCGTGACCGCCTCGCCGAAACGATCGTCGGGGACGCCGACCACGGTGGCGTCGACCACGGTCGGATGCTCGCGCGCCGCGACCTCGACCTCCTCTGGATAGATCTTCTCGCCGCCGGAGTTGATGCACACCGACCCGCGTCCGAGCAACGTGACCGTGCCGTCGTCGGCGATCGTGGCGAAGTCTCCAGGCACCGTGTAACGCACGCCATCGATCTCTCGGAACGTCTCGGCGGTCTTGGCGGCGTCTTGGTAGTACCCGCTGGGCATCGATCCCGTCGCGGCGAGCATGCCCGGAGTGTCGCTGCCGCGCGGCAATACGGCCCCGGTGCTGGGGTCGATGGTGACTACGCCGGGCGGAGCGGTGAACACCGCCGTGTCCGGCGGCTCCTCGCCTGGCAGCGTCATCGACACGGCGAACGGGCCACCTTCGGACGCTCCGATGAGATCGAGGATCGCGATCTGCGGCGCGTAGCGCTGGAACGCCCGCTTCTGGTCGGCCGACAGCGTTGCGCCGGTCGACACGATGCGCTGCAACGACGACAGATCCGGCGGACGGCCATCGCTCGCGGCAGCGTCGAGTGCTGCGGTCATCGGACGAGCAAACGCATCGCCGACCAACGAGATCTGTGTCACCCGGTGACGAGCCACGAGGTCCCACAGCTCCTCGGTATCGAATCGACGACCGCCCAGCAGCACGACGGTCCCGCCCATCACGAACGAGGCGATGGCCAAGAACAGCGCCGTGCCATGCATCAGTGGCGGCGCGCACAACATGACGGGACTCGTCCCCGCAGCGTGCACTTGGGCGGCGGTTGCCCCGACGGCTTCCACCGTCGTCGGCACGTCGAGCCCGGCGGTCATGTACGCGGAGAAGGCGAGTGCGCCGAACAGATCCTCGTGCCGCCACACCACACCTTTTGGATTGCCGGTGGTGCCGCCGGTGTACAGCATCAACACGTCGTCGCCCGAGCGTTCGATGCGCGCGGCAGGAGCGGACTCGGCGACGACATCGTGATACCACTCCGCGCCCGGCGCGAGCGGCGCGCCGTCGTCGACCTGGAGCAGCGCCGTCACCGTGGGCATCGACGGCAACGCCTCGGTCACGCGGTCGCCGAGCGAGCCGTGAAACACCAATGCGGTGGCCCCGGCGTCGTTGCACACGTGGGCGATCTCGGGCGCCTTGTAGCGGTAGTTCACGTTGACCGGCGTGGCCCGTTGCTTGAACGCCGCGTACACCGACTCCATGTACTCGGGACAGTTGAACATCAGCTGGGCCACGCGGGTACCGGTCGACACGCCCCGGACGGCAAACCCGGTGGCCAGTTGCGCCGCGCGTTGGTCGTACTCGCGCCAACTGATCTCCGTGTCGCCGATCACCACCGCGATGTGGTCGGGCTGGGCGTCGGCGAGCGCCTCCCAGATCGTTGCCCAACTCTCGTTCAACGGTTCGCTCACGTCAGATCACACCCTTTTCGACAACGCCCCACGACGACGTCCCGCTCGGCACGCCGCTGCTCGCCCGACAGGGGCCCGAGTCATGACCCGGCCGAGGCGCCGACAAGCTCTTTGTCGGGCGTCGCCTCCTCGGCCTGCTCCTTCACCGCCTTCTTCGCTCGCGCCTCAGCCACCGACTTGCGGATGCCCCCGGCGATCCCCTCAGGATTGAGAATCGCCGTCAGGATCAGCAACAGGCCGCCGACGAACACTTCCCAGGTGCCGAACGCCTCGAACACCTCGCCTGTCGCGAAGAACACCACGCCCGACGTCGTGACGACGCCGGCGGTCACGGCGCCGCTGACGCTGGTGATACCGCCCAGGTAGGCGACGGCCAGCGCGGTCAACGACGCCACGACGCCAAACGACGCGTCCGACACGCTGCCGAAGCGGTAGCCGATGAGGGTTCCGGCGACGCCGGCGATGAACGCCGACAACGCGAACGCGAACAGCTTGGTCGAAGCCACGTTGATGCCGGCTGCACTGGCGGCACGCTCGTTGGAGCGCACGGCGAGCGTTCGCCTGCCGGTTGGGCTGCGCCGCACGTTGGCCACGAGCAGCGCGATCAGCACCGCCACGACCACGAGGAAGATCCCGAAGATCGGCCGCGACGAGTTGGTTCCGAGAACCAACGCCATGTTCCAGTTGCCCAGCTCCGGATCCGGGATCTGCGCGCCACCGGTGGTGATGTCGCCGACGAAGTTGGGGTTCTTGAAGATGAACTCGGAGATCGCTACCCCACCCGCAAGGGTGACGATGGCCAGGTTGGTGCCGCGCAATCGCAACGCTGGCAGCCCGAGGATCAGGCCGACCACTGCGGCAACCAATGCCGCCAGCACCGGAGCGAGCGGGAACGGGATCCCCCAGTCGGTCGCCATCTTCGACAACCCGAACCCGGCGATCCCGGCGAAGGCCATCTGGGCCAACGAGGTCTGGCCAGCGAATCCGGTGACGACCACAAACGACAGCGCGATCACCGCGGCGATCACGCTCGTCATGATCGCCCCACGCCACAGTGGCCCGAAGAACACCAGCCCGATCACCGCCAGCGTCACCGGGACCGCAGCGGAGAGCAAGGTGACCTTGGCCGGCGGCACGGCGGGCAGCTTCAGGTCGTCGACGCTCCCCCGTTCGGGCAATCGCTCACCGAAGAACACCATCGCCACGATGATGATCAGGAATGGCAAGCCCTCGCGCGCCCCGTACTCGGGGAACCAGCTCCAGTCGACCTGCAGCTTGGTGAACGTCGACTGCACCATCCCGATGGCGAACCCGGTCACCACCGTCGGCACGATGTAACGGAAGCTCCCGATCAGCGCCGCCCCCAACGCGGGGATGAGGTACCCGAAGGTGAACACCGTCGAGGTCAGCTGGATCATCGGCGCGGCGAGGATGGCGATGAACCCACCCACCACGCTGGCCAGCACGAAGCTGAAGCCGGCGAGGAAACTCGGCGAGTAGCCGAGCAGTACGGCACCCTTCTCGTTCTCGGCAGCGGCGCGCACCACCAGGCCCAGCTTGGTGAACCGCGAGTACCCCCACAGCGCCGCCGCGACCACGATCACGATCAACGACAGCCATAACCCGTCGCGCGGCACAGTGACGCCCTCGACGAAGGTGACCGGCTCGCGCGGCAGGATGCCGCCCACTCGGATGTTCTGCTTGTCCTCGAAGCGGATGTCGATCAACGCCGTGAACATCACGATCAGACCCACGCTGGCCACGATGTTGGCCAGCGCCGGCGCCTTCGCCAACGGTCTGAAGATGAGTAAGTAGACGAGTAACCCCATCAGCGCCGCGGTGAGCAACGACAACAACAGCGCCCACACGAACCCCACGTCGTCGCCGAAGTTGTACCGCGCCGGCAGACCCGGAATCGGGAACACGTACGCGCCTTCGCGCAGGTCGGCATACACGTAGACCACCCACATGGTCATCGCGCCGTAGCCGAAGTTGACGACGCCGGACCCCTGGAAGGTGATCACCAACCCGAGGCCCAGCGCCGCGATGATCGCGCCCGCTCCGGTTCCGAGCAGCAGATAGAACGCGTAGTCGGTCATCGGCTGGCCGTTACCGCGCGATCAGCATGTCGATCCGAAGTGGCCGACGGCGGTCACGGCATGTAGGCGAAGGCATCGACTGCCTCGAGGCCGGGCACGGTGACCACCTCGCCACCGCTCTGATACTCGGCGACGGGGAAGGTGAACGCACACACTGTGGGATAGGCCTCGTTGCGGCCGCACTCGATGGGCGAACCATCGGGCCACTGCTGCAGGCCGGGTGCGGTCTCGAAGAAGTCGTACAGCGACGTCCCCGTGAGGTCGCTGCCCTCGGCGACGAGCTGGTTGGAGTACACCGCCAACGACATCGCCATGTTCAGAGCGAGCGCCCCGAGACCCTCTGCCGACACCTCTTCTGGCGGCACACCGAACACCGGCGACAGGATTTCCTGCAGGATGGCCTGCTCGGGGGTGGGGTCGTCGGTCTCGATGCCGACGAAGTACCAGCCGAGGGCGTCGTCGCCGACCTCGTCGATCACGCCGGCCTCACCGCAGATCCCGGTGGTGATCACGGGGATGTCGATGCCGAGTGATGCGCGGCCGCGCATCGTGCCGATGCAGCCGGCGTCGGAGTATAGCGACACCAACACGTCGGGGTTCCCTTCGGCTGCCTGACGCATCAGGCCCTGGTATCCCGCGTCGGTTTCGTTGTCGCCGCCCTTCACGGTGGTGTGTTCGATGCCTGCGATGTCGAGTGCGGCGGTGAGCGTCGCTTCGCTGGCGTTCGCGCCAGCGTTGTCGGCGCTGACGATGCCGACGCTGCGGGCCTCGAAGAACTGATCGGCGACCGCGGCTGCGGCACCGAACGTCGTCGCGTTCCCCCCGGTGTAGAAGAGGGCATCGGCGGTGTAGTCGCCGGGCAGGATCGGCAGCAGCCCGATCACCGGGAGCGCCGACGCCGTGTACGTGGCGTAGTCGGGGAACAGATCAAGGCCGAGGAGCACGAGCTCGACACCTTCGCCAACCAGCTCCTGGGCGCACGCTTGGGATGCCTCGGGCGAGCCGTCGACGGTGCAGTTCACGAGTTCGAGCGGCCGGTCCCCGTACCCGCCGTGTTCGTTGAGGTAGTCGAACGTGGCACCGACGTTGATCCGAATGTCGGGGAAGTCGAGACCGGGCGTGCCCTCGGTGTTGACCAGTCCGATCTTCATCGCCTCGCCGGTCGGTGGCCCAAGTGTGGGGAAGACGGCAGTGGCCGCAAGATCGCCCGAGCCGTCGCCGTCATCACCATCGTCGCCGTCGGTCGTGTCGGGCGCATCGGTGGCCTCTGGCGCGTCCGTGGCCTCTGGCGCGTCCGTGGCCTCTGGCGCATCGGTGACCTCTGGCGCGTCCGTGGCCTCAGGTGCGTCTGTCGCTTCCGTCGCACCGGTGGTTGCCGCCGCCTCCGTGTCGCTGCTCTCGGAATCGTCGTCGCCACACGCCGCGGCAACCAATGCCACGGTGACGGCGATGGCGCCGACCACGCGGCGACGTGGACGTCGGCTCGCGGCCGACCTCGATGGTCCAGTCATCAGTACCCCCCTTGTTACGGCCGCCCCCCAAAGGCGGCCTGTCCCCTATTTCCTAACCAACGTTAGTCAATTCAGCCAGCACACACGAACCGGCCGCGCGGAGCGTCGTTTCTCGGCGTCAACACTGGCGGATTCCGACGTCACCGGCGCCGAGAAGTCGCACGGCGAACAACGACGGCGTGGACACGACGATCAGACCGCATCCCGCGCCGTTAGGGTCAAATGCCGATGTTCGCTCTCATCGCCAGCGCGCCGACAACGTCCCAGGGCGACTCCGGGATCGGCCCCGTGCTCATCGTCGTTGGGTTGACGATCGCCTCGGCGCTCGTTTTGACCGCAATCGTCAAACGCCTGCCCGACTGGGGCGCCGGCTCTCGCTGGGACCCACTTCGGTGGGGTCGGCGCCGCCGACCGAATCCCTTCGGCACACCCCCCGACGATGCGGATCGGCGCGACGACCGCCCGCCGAGCGGCCCCTTCGATCGCTAGCCGGCCACCGCCCAGCCGAACTGTTCGCGATTTCTGGCGCGAGGCGCATGAAATCCCCTGGATTTCCGACGGATTCGACGATTGTGGAGTGATCGTTTCCAAATGGTGCTAGTGTCCTCGTCGTGGGCCGACCACGAGAGTTCAACGAAGCCGACGCCATCGAGGCGGCCCGCGACGAGTTCTGGGCGCACGGCATCGCGGCGACGGGCATCGCCCAGTTGAGCGACGCCACCGGCGTCTCCGTCGGAAGCCTGTACAAGGCGTTCGGCAGCAAAGCCGGCCTCCAAGAGCGGACGCTGGACGGCTACCTCGATCACGCGATCGCGGCCACGACCGAGGCGCTCACCTCGGGCGCAACACCGATCGACGGGCTCACCACGTGGCTCGAGTGGAACGCCGAACAAGCGTCGTCCGACTCACCCCAACGTGGCTGCTACGCCGTCACGTGCGCCACCGAGCTGGCGGCCACCGACGCAGCAGTCCGTGATCGCCTTCGCCAGCACGACGACCGCATCCGGGCGGTCCTCGCCGACGCCCTGCGCGCCGCCAATGCGACCGGGCAAACACACTGCGACCCGCATTTGGGGGCGCGCCTGCTGTTCACCGCGGTCAACGGCATCCAAGTCGAGGCGCGCAAGGGCGTGTCGTTCGACGATGCACGGTCGACCCTGCTGCTCACGCTCGACGCGCTTCGCTGACCCGCACCATGACGACCATGCGACTCGCCGATCCAGCGAACAATTTGGAAACGAACGCTTCCAAACAACCAACGATCTCCCCAACAAGCACCAACCGAAAGGACCCCACCAATGAACCGCTTCACCAACCGCAACGTCGTCATCACCGGCGGCTCGAATGGCATCGGACTGGCCACTGCCCAACGCGTCAGCGACGAAGGTGGCAAGGTGCTCGTCACCGGACGTGACCGCGACCGGCTCGACGTGGCCAACAAGATCGACCGCGTCACCGCGATCGAGAACGATGCATCCGCTGCCGACGCAGGTGCTGCACTGCGCGCTGCGGTCGACGAGCACCTCGGTGGCCGCGTTGACGCATTGTTCCTCAACGCCGGCATCGGCGCGTTCCAGCCCATTGCGGCGATCGAGCCCAACGAGTTCGCCCGCCAGTTCGACATCAACTTGCGCGGTCCGATGCTGCAACTGTCGGCACTCGAGTCCGCACTCGTCGACGGCGGCGCAGTGCTGTTCAACACCAGCGTGGTCAACGATCTCGGGATGCCCAACGCGGGCATCTACGCGGCGACCAAGGGCGCGGTCCGGTCGGCGATGCTGGTGTTCTCGACCGAGCTCGCCGGCCGGTCGATTCGCGTCAACGCGGTCAGCCCGGGACCGATCGACACCGGCTTCTTCGCCGCCACCGGACTCAGCGAAGAGGAGATCCAGGGGTTCGCGCAGCAGATTCTGGCGCAGGTCCCGCTGGGCCGCTTCGGAGCACCCGAAGAGATCGCCGCTGCGGCGGCCTTCCTCCTCTCTGAGGATGCCAGCTTCGTCACCGGCACCGAGCTGGTCGTCGACGGCGGCATGACCTGACGTCGCCCCCCCTTCAGCGTCCTGGCGACTCCGCACGGCCGACGTCTGGAGTCGGCGTGCGGAGTCGCCAAAGCGGCGTTACGGATCAGCAGAACACCTGCAGATGCCACCCCGAATCGACACCGGTGCCGCTGGAGTTGAACGTGCTGACGATCAGGGTGTTGTTGTCGAAGGTGCGCTCGGTCCGGACCTCGCGCGCGTTGGGAGAACCCGATGGCTCCCTGCTCACCGTCGCCGACCACGTGCAATTGGTGATGTCGACCCGGCCGAACGCAGCGGCATACGAGCCCGTACCAATTCTGGCGATGCTGAAGTTCGGCGACGATGTTCGGCCATCAGCGTTCGCACCGTTGTTCGACTTCACGACCCACATCGGGGCGGCTGCGTTCAGCGCCGCATCGACTTCGTTCTTCGTGTACACGTCGGCGGCGTTCGCCTTCATCGCCAGCTCGGCGACAAGCTCCTTGAGCGAGGCGTTCGTGTAGTAGCCGACGATGTCGATCACGATGTCGACGGATCCTTTGAAGTTGTACACCTTGATCGCGCCATCGGGCGACAGCTTGACGTCGACCTTGTTCGGCGTCGGTGGCGCACCTGCGGTCACGTTGAGGTTCGACAGCAGCGGCTCCTCTGCGAGATCGGCCGGGAACAGGCGGATGTTGGACGACGTCGTGGCGTTCACCGCCGTCACGTTCAACGCCACGCCCACCGCATCCGTCGGGATCGCCAACGGCCCCGTGCACTCGCCGTTCGCTCCGTGAATCGCGACGGTGAACGTCTCGTCCTCGCCCAGCGGGGTGCTGCGCGGTCCCACGTTCTGCGCGGGCGGGCGAGTATCGGTGACGCGACAACCGGCGGTCGGCACGAACGTGGCGTCCTCGTCGCCGGGCGCCGCATCGGCCGACCACGCACTCATCGCCAACGCACCACACACCAGTGCAAGGACAACGGCGGTCGCGCCCCACATGACGGTACGAACTCGAATGGTTCCGCTCATCTCGTTCCCTCCCCAGGGTGATCCGCCCGACGTACTCGCGCGTGAACGCAACTCTTCCACGGATACGTGCGGCCGATCAGCAGAACAGTTGGAGTTGCCAGCCCGAATCGATTGGCGTCCCGACGGTGGTCGTGGTGAAGACAACGATGCGCGACGAGTCGGTGACGTCGAGCGCGGTCAACACCCGCGCGGCATCGGGCAGCCCGCTGGAGACGCTGAGTGTGGCCGACCACGAGCAGTTGCCGACGTTGATGTCACCGAAGTCCGCTCGGTAGTTGCCGGTTCCGTTGCGGACGAAGCCGAATTCGGGCGCCGACACGCGTCCGGCGACATCTGGGGCGTCTGTGGACTTCACGATCCACATCGGCTCGAGCCGGGCGACGTCGCGCGCGAGCTCCTCGAGCGAGGCACTCGTGTAGTAGCCGACGATGTCAATCACGATGTCGACCGACCCCTTGAAGTTGTACACCGCGATCGAGCCGGCTGGCGACAACTGCACGTCGACCTTGTTCGGCGTCGGCGGCGCACCCGCCGACACATTGAGGTTCGACAGCAAGGGCACCTCGGTCAGGTTCGCTGGAAACACGCGGATGTTGGACGACGTCGTGGCATTCGTCGCCGTCACGTTGAGCGCCACGCCAACGGCGTCGGACGGAATCGCCAACGATCCGGTGCACTCGCCATTGTCACCGTGGATGGCCACCGTGAACGTCTCGTCCTCGCCCAGCGGGGTGCTGCGCGGTCCCACGTTCTGCGGAGGCGGGCGGGTATCGGTGACGCGACAACCGGCGGTCGGCACGAACGTGGCGTCCTCGTCGCCCGGCGCCGCGTCGGCCGACCAGGCGGCGGTGATCAACAGTGTGCTGACCACGCCGAGCGCCACGGCGGTGGCGAACCACACCACCGAACGAATCCGAATCGTCCCGTCCATCATGCAACCTCTCGTTCTGCCCGGCCGAGTGCCAGCGGCGACGCCGACACTGCCACAGCGCTGAACACGCACTGCGCATGCCCGCGCCGACGCGGGGATGACGGGCACGTGACCCGTCATCCCCGCAGTTGCCAGCCGAACTGTTCGCGGTTTCATGCGCAAGGCGCACGAAATCCCCGGTCTTTCGGTGAGCGGTGGGCTCGTCAGGGGGCGCCGACGAGCTCGCGGTTGCCGCGGCCGTCGTCGAACCCGTCGCCGGGCTCATCGTCGAACTCGGCGTCGATCCCGGCGTTGCCGTCACTGTCATCGGCTGGGTCCCCCACATCGGGCTCGGCGTCGATGTCGATGTTCGGCAACAGGCGATCGAGCCAGCCGGGCAACCACCAGTTGGCGTCGCCCATCAGCTTCATCATCGCCGGCACCAACACGATGCGCACGATGGTCGCATCGACGAGGATCGCCGTGGCCAAGCCGAGGCCCATCATCTTGATGATCGGGTCGTCGCCGAGCACGAAGCCGGCAAAGACGGCGATCATGATCAGCGCCGCCGAGGTGATCACCCGAGCGGTGGTCGCCAAGCCGGTGATGACCGCTCGGTCGTTGTCGCCGCTGCGCAGGTACTCCTCGCGCACCCTCGACAGCAGAAACACCTCGTAGTCCATCGACAGGCCGAACAGCACGGCGAACATGAACATCGGGATGAACGACACGATCGGCACGGTCGACTCAAGCCCAATCAGTCCCTTGGCCCAACCCCACTGGAACACCATCACCAGCACGCCGTAGGCGGCGCCGATGCTCAGCAGGTTGAGCAGCGCGGCCTTGGCGGCCACGACCACCGACCGGAACACGGCGGTGAGTAGGAGAAACGACAGGCCAACGACCGCAGCGATGAAGATCGGCAGACGGTCGCTGATCCGACCGGCCACGTCGCCGAAGTTGGCGGTGGCCCCGCCCACGTGGGCGGTCGCCTCGGTGCCGTCGAGCACCTCGGCAAACACGTCACCGCGCAACCGCTGCACCGTGTCGAACGTGGCCGCGTCCTGTGGCGCGCTCGTGGGGGTCGCCACGATGCTGGCCACGCCAGCTTCGGCGTCGAACTCCGCCGGGGCCACTTGGGCAATGCCCGGGTCGGCGGCGATCGCCGCCGACAGGTCGTCGACCAACTCGCCCGCCTGCGGATCGGCCGACACGTCGACGGCGATCACCAGCGGACCGTTCGTCCCCGGCCCAAAGCCCTCGGCCACCAGGTCGTAGGCCCGCCGCTGCGTCATCGACTCGGGGCTCGTGCCGGCGTCGGGGAACCCGAGCTGCAGGGCGAGCACGGGAGCAGTAAGTGCGAGCAGGAGCACCGTGACACCGATCGCGTACGGCCATGCGTGACGCGACACGTGCCGGCCCCAGCGCTCCCAGCGAGCACCGACGGTTCCCGTCGAGTGACGTCGATGGATACCGATGCGATTGATCCAGTCCCCAGCGAGACCGAGGAAGGCTGGCAACAGCGTGATCGAGGCGACCACCATGATCGCGACGATCATCGAGGTGGCGATGCCTGCCGCAGTCATGAACGGCACGCCGGCAACGCCGAGCCCGAGGATGGCGATCACCACTGTGCCGCCGGCGAACACGACCGCTTGCCCTGCGGTGGCCACCGCCCGCCCGGCCGCCTCGGCGACGGGGTGTCCGTCGGCCAGGTACTCGCGGTGACGGGTGACGAGGAACAGCGCATAGTCGATGCCCACGCCGAGGCCGATCATGGTGGCCATCTGCGGCGCCCAGCTCGGCACGTCGACGACATACGCCACGAGCGCCATTGCGCTGATCCCGAGCAGCAGTCCGAAGATCGCCATGCCGATCGGGAGGCCCATGGCGATCACCGATCCGAAGGCCAGCAACAGAATGACGACCGCGGCGGCGATACCGATGAGTTCGGCGGTGCCGGTCTCGCCGGCGTCGAAGGAGCTGTAGAGATCGCCGCCCGCTTCGATCTGCAGGGGCGACGTTGCGCCGAGCTCTTCGAGTGCGGCCTCGAGGTTCTCGAGGTCACCCACGTCGAGGTCTTCGAGCACGGGGTACTGCACCATGAGCAAGGCGACATCCCCGTCGGGCGAGATCGTGCCAGCGGCAACCGTCGGGTCACCGCTCGCCGCAGCGCCAGCAGGATCCGTAGTGGCCACCACCTTCGGCAGCGCGGCGATCTCCTGCTGGACCTCGGCGAGCGCAGCCTGCGAGGAAGCCGAGTCGTAGAACGACTCTCCCTCGCCCGTGGCCATCACCACCTGCGCGGTCAATCCGGCACGATCCGACGACGCCGACTCGAGCAGCTCTGTGGCTCGCTGGCTGTCGAGGCCGGGAACCTCGAACGAGTCTTCGAGGTCGCGCCCGAGTGTCGACGACGCGGCCACGACGGCGACAGCGACAACGACCCACCCGCCGATCACCACCCACGGGCGACCTGCCGAGAATCGGCCGAGGCGATACAACAACGCAGACATGAGCACTCTCCTTCTGGGGGCGGAACCCGACCGACGTCGGGCGTGCTCCATCGTCTCGATCGCCGAACCCGCACACATCGGCTCGACGGGCGGTTGACGGCCGGCCGATGGTGCGAGGCGAGCATCAGCCTTTTGGCTGATCTGCAACCCGCGACGGCGTCGTAGCCTCGGGGTCGTGAGGGGCGTCCTGCGCTCGATGTTCTCGCAGCCGGCGATCGCCGATGCGCCGCGCCGTGTGTGGCGTGACTGGGTGCTGCTCGGCGCGGTGTACGTGACGGCAGTGCTCGAAACCGCGCTGCGCACCGACACGGTCTGGCGCATACCGTCCCTCATCGTCGCCCTAGCGGTCGGCCCGACGGTGCTGTTTCGTCGTACCCATCCGCTCACTGCCCTGACGATTGCTTTTGGCGCTGTTGCAGCGGTCGATGTCGCCGCCTTGGTAGCCGGTGTGGTGTGGGACGGCCACTATGCGATGGCGTTCGTGCTCACACTCCCATACGCAGTGTTTCGGTGGGGTTCGGGTCGCGACGGAGCGTTGTCGCTGTTGGTACTGCTCGCGCCGACGATTCTGGGGTCCATCGCGCAGCCCAACCCGGTTGGCAACGCGTTCGGCGCAGCCGCGATCATGCTGCTCTCAGCGTCGTTGGGTGCGGTGGTTCGCTATGAGTTCGACCTCATGCGCCGACGCGTCGACGACGCACGAACCGAGCAGCGCGAGGAGATCGCCCGCGATCTGCACGACACGGTCGCCCACCACGTGTCGGCGATCGCCGTCCAGGCACAGGCTGGCCGCGCGGTCGCGGCGAACGACCCGCTCATGGCCGTCGACACGTTGGCGGTGATCGAAGAGGAGGCCTCGCGCACGCTCGCCGAGATGCGCGAGATGGTCGCTGCGCTGCGTAGCGACGACGACCAGGTGGCACTCGCACCCACCGCCGGCGTCACCGACATCGAGGGGCTCGTGACGACAACCCCCGGGTCGCTCCCGGTGCGGATCGATCTGCGTGGTGATCTCGACGACCTACGCCCGGCGGTGAACTCGGCCCTCTACCGTCTCGCCCAAGAGTCGATCACCAACGCCCGCCGACACGCCAAGAACGCGTCCACGGTCGAGGTCGTCGTGAACGGCGAGCCCGACTGCCTGCGACTCACGGTGTCCGACGATGGCGACACCAGCGGCGCCAGCGGACCGGCCGGACACGGCCTGATCGGTATGGCCGAGCGAGCCAAGTTGCTCGGCGGATCGTTCCGCGCCGGCATCGATCGCACCAACGGGTGGACGGTGGAGGTCGTGCTGCCGCGCGAGGGAGCACGGGCATGACCATTCGGGTGCTCATCGCCGACGATCAAGAGCTCGTTCGTCGAGGCCTCGCCATGATCCTCGATGCGCAACCCGACATCGACGTGGTCGCCGAAGTCACGAACGGCCGTGAAGCGGTCGAACGCGCCGAGCATCTGCGGCCCGACGTCAGCCTGCTCGACATCCGCATGCCCGAGATCGACGGGATCGAAGCCACTCGTCGTCTCGCCGGTCCCGACGTCGACGATCCGCTGGCGGTCGTGGTGATCACCACCTTCGACCTCGACGAGTACGTGCACGGCGCATTGAAGGCCGGGGCACGAGGGTTCTTGCTGAAGGACGCCGGCCCGGAGCTCCTCACGCAGGCGATCCATGCGGCCGCCGCGGGCGATGCGTTGATTGCGCCGAGTGTGACCGCCCGGCTGCTCGAAGAGTTCGCCGGAAACGGCCGCACCGCGCCACCGCAGCCGCTCGAACCGCTCACCGAACGCGAGGAGCAAGTGCTGCTCACGGTGGCCAAGGGCCGCACCAACGCCGAGATCGCCAGCGAGCTGTTCATCAGCTTGAGCACGGTGAAGACGCACCTCGCCAGCCTGATGACCAAGCTCGGAGCACGCAATCGCGTCGAGATCGCGATGTGGGCGCACGAGACCGGGCGTCTGAACTGAGGTCGATTCGCCGCCGTTCGAGGTGGTCACGACCACTCAGCGGACCGTGATCACCACCACGAGATCGGCAAGCGCGGCGAGGCCGTCAGGGTCCGGCGCACCGGCATCGCTGAGCGAGATGCCGTAGGACCTGGCGAGCCGCGGATCCCGACGCAGCATCCGGTCGAGCAGCGCGGGCGCCTCGCGGTCGGTCGTGATCTGCGCGACGCGGTGCTGCAACTCTCCGGCGACCAGCAGTTCGACGTCGGGTCGACGCTCGACGTTCTTCCACCAGCGCCGCTCCCGCAGCGAAGTGAACACCAATTCATCACCCTCACGCTGGAACTGGATCGGGGTCGTGTACCGAGTGCCCGTGACCGCTCCAGTCACGGTGATCAGTGCGATGCTTCGGCCGAGCAGCCGGCGAAGACCGGGTGCCCTCAGACCTGCCGCGACCGCCGTGTTCATCCACGCCTTCGGCGTTCCCGGCGTCTTGATCGCCATTTGGGACATGGGCACCTCCGGACCGATCGTTCTCCTCGGCGGTGCGTCCGAATAGGGGCAGAGGTCACCGCGCGCGATGAGCTGCTGCTAGCCGTTGGTCGGAGGTGCAGCGTCGGCCGGCGAGCCCTCCCGACCGCCCGGCGGAGGCCCAGCCGCGCCATCGGGGGCGCCGGCCGGCGGTGCGCCGCCTCCACCCTCTGGAGCACCGTCTGGCGGCGCACCACCACCGGGGCCGTCACCGGCGACCTCGCCCATGAGGCAGCGCGTGATGTAGGGATACTCGTCGGTGATCACGTAGGCGTACTCACCATCGATCTCCACACCGTTGCACTCGTCGAGGTCGCCACTCCCCTCCACGTACTCCCAGTCGGAGGTGTACGTGCCGTCGGGGGTCGTGCCGTCGATGTCGACGCTGTCGCCGCCTGCTGGACCGCTGGCCACGCAGCCGGCCCCGGTGCGGGCCTCGTCGACCAACTGGTAGCTCGACGTGTAGGCGCCGGACGCCGAGGCGTAGATCAGGTACCCGTCTGCGGCGAATCCGACGTGGACGAGGTCGTCCCCTGAGCCGGCGACGTCCACGAGGAGTTCCGAGAGACCGTGGTAGTGGTACTCGCCGTCGGGCTGGACGTGGGCGTTGTTGAAGTCGAGCCCGAGGTCGTAGGTGTCTTGTAGCGCTTCGACGCGGTACACCTCGCCGCTCTCACATGTGACGGTCTCGGCGGTTCCCGGCTCGAACTTCACGCCGTTCACCGCTACCCCGATCGTGCGCACCGCGGTCGGTTCGCCGCTCCACGTGGCTTCGAGCGGGTAGCTGTAGCTCGCGTCCTGTTCGCTGATGGCGTTCGGGTTTCCGGGGTTGGGGAACTCACCGGTGTCGTGGTTGGGCAACGCGTTCGCCTCGATCAGGCGCGTGTCGCCGTCGATCGTGACCGTGGTGATGGTGCCGAAGTTGTCGTCGACCAGCGTGTACTCATCGAGGTAGCCGACGGCGCCGACGCTGTCGTCGCTCGCTGCGGCGTCGTCGTGCGAGTGGTCGGCGTCGTCGTGGGAGTGGTCGGCGTCATCATGGTCGTCGCTCAGGTCGGCGTCGGACACATCGTCACCGGTGTCCGCTGCCGACTCCACAACCGTCGGCTCACTTGCCGCGGCGCTGGCGTCGGTCGTCCCGTCGTCATCGGCGACCGCCGCCGCCGTGTCGTCAAGGGTGGGGTCGTCAAGGGTGGTGTCGTCGGCGGTGTCGTTGTCGGTTCCACAGGCGGCGAGCCCGATGCTCAGGCTCGCCGCCAGCATCACTGGGAGGTGTCGTATCGGGGTCATGTGGGCATCGTCGGCACCCAAGCTGGGAGACCGCTGAGAGCCGCCGTGGAGGTTCCCGCGAGTACGCCGAGCGACCACCCAGCCGGTTCACAGCAAACTCCCAGGTTGGTGTCGTACCGTCGTCGTTGTGCCTTCCGCCGACGAGTTGCCCACTCCACGACGCGCCGACGGCGGGGCGCCGCGGATTCTGGTGGTCGATGACGAAGAGGTGCTGCTCGATCTGCTGCGCGACGCGTTGCGCTTCGCCGAGTACGACGTCTCCACCGCGGCGAACGGGTTCGACGCATTGCGCGCGGCAGGCACACACCACCCCGATCTGGTGATCCTCGACGTCAACCTGCCCGACCTCGACGGATTCGAGGTGTGTCGTCGTCTCCGCGCCGAAGGCGACGACGTTCCGGTGATCTTTCTGACCGCACGAGACACCTCCGACGACCTCCGCACGGGCTTCACTCGCGGCGGCGACGACTACCTCACCAAGCCATTCAGCCTCGACGAGTTGAACATGCGCATGCAGGCGATTCTTCGCCGACGGCTGACGAGCAGGTCGACACGCGCTCCCCTGCGCAGCGGCGACGTGGTGATGGACGACGAACAGCACCGCGTATGGGCGGGCGAGGCCGAACTCGACCTCTCCCCCACCGAGTATCGGCTGTTGCACTACCTATTGACCAACCAGGGACAGGCGCTGTCGAAAGCACAGATCCTCGATCACGTGTGGCACTACGACTTCGGCGGCGACGCGTCGGTGGTCGAAACCTACGTCAGCTATCTGCGACGCAAGCTCGGCGACCGGAGCACACAGATCCACACGATCCGCGGCGTCGGATACACGCTTCGTCCGCCCGAGTGATGATCGATCGACTGACCACCAGGGCCAAGATCACGATCGGCGTCGCGGTCGTGCTGATCGTCGCCGCTCTGGCGCTCGGGGTGGTCGTGGTGCGCTCGGTACGCACGACACAACTCGATCAGATCGACGCTCGACTGATCGACGTGGCGTCCAACCCCGCGAACCCACCGGGAGGTCCCGGGCCCGCAGCCCCGGCAGGACCGTCCGACGTCGAGGACTCCATCGAGGTGTATCGCGCATTCGCCACCATCGCCTTTGATGCCGACGGCTCGATCGTCCGCGAGACAGCATCGGGATTCGCCGACGACACGGAGCCACTCCCCGACCTGAGCGAGGTCGAACTCGACGACCTTCTCGGCAACCCGACGACCGTCCCATCAGCGGACGGCACGTTCGATTACCGGGCCGTGGCAATCAGCCGACCCGGCGACACGATCGTGGTCACCGCCGAGTCGCTACAGGACGAAGACGACGCCCTGGCACAGCTGCAGCGCAACGTCGTGATCAGCTCGATCGCCGTGGTGCTCGTTGCGGCGGTGGCCGTGTGGTTCGTGATCGGCCGCGCGTTCCGCCCGATCGACCGCATGATCGACACCGCCGGCGACATCGCCGCCGGCGACCTCTCGCAACGGATCGATCACCCCGAACACACAACGGAGCTCGGTCGGTTGGCGGGTGCGCTCGACGACATGATCGACCAGCTCGACGATGCCTTCGCCGAACGCGCCGAGAGCGAGCAACGACTGCGGCGATTCGCCGCCGACGCCTCGCACGAGCTGCGTACGCCGATCGCGGCGATTCACGGCTACGCGGAGTTGTATCGACACGGCGGCATCCCGAGTGGCGAGGCGCTCGACCGAGCGATCGGTCGCATCGAGTCCGAGAGCGCGCGGATGGGGCAACTCGTGGAGGATCTCCTGGTGTTGGCCCGTCTCGACCAACAGCGCACCGGCGAACGATCCCGCGTCGACCTCGCCGCACTCGCGGTCGACGCAGCACACGATCTGCAGGCGATCGCTCCCGAGCGAACCGTCACCGTCGATGCCCCGGCCCCCGCCACCGTGCTGGGCGACGAACAACAGCTTCGCCAGGTCGTGGCCAACCTGGCCACCAACGCCCGCGTGCACACGCCGCCCGGGACGGCCATTCGCGTCGCGGCGCGCACCCTTGACGACCGCGTCGAGTTGATCGTGGCCGATGAGGGCCCGGGGATTCCTGAGGAGGCTCGACGTCACGTGTTCGATCGGTTCTTTCGAGCCGACAAGTCGCGCAAGGTCGGCGAAGGCGGCAGCGGGCTCGGGCTCTCGATCGTTTCCGGAGTGGTCGAAGCGCACGGCGGTGAGGTCCGACTCGAACAGGGCGGCGAGGCCGGAGCGACCTTCGTCGTGACGCTGCCGGCCGCATCCGCCAGTCCGTCCGTCGACCCGCCCACTAGGCCGTCCGTCGGCCCGCCCACCAGGCCGTCCGTCGACCCGCCCACCAGCCCGTCCGTCGACCCGCCCACCAGCCCGGGCGACGACGCTGCACCGGCCGCGTCGGCCTCAGGCTGAGCGGCGACGGTACGGTCCACTCTGCGATGACACGGCAACAGGCACTGGCAGCAGCAGGGGAACTCGTCGACTCCGGTCGGTTCTTCGACGACCTCGCACGGCGGGTCGCGATTCCCTCGACCGCCCAGGAACCCGAGCACCGCCCTGCGCTGTACGCCTACCTCAACGACGAGATCGGGCCGACGCTCGACGCGCTGGGCTACGTGGTCGAGGTGTTCGAGAATCCGGTCGAGGGCCGCGGACCAATCCTCGTTGGGCGGCGACACGAAGGCGACGACCTGCCGACCGTGTTGACCTACGGACACGGCGACGTGGTGCGCGGCCTCGAAGGGCAGTGGCAGAACGAACGCGACCCGTGGACGCTGACGGTCGACGGCGACCGCTGGTACGGCCGCGGCACGGCCGACAACAAGAGCCAGCACAGCATCAACCTCGCCGCGTTGGCGACGGTGATCGAGGTCCGCGGTCGACTCGGTTTCAACTCGACGGTGTTCATCGACATGTCCGAAGAGATCGGCTCGCCTGGTCTGCGCGAGTTCGCCGAACAGCACACGGCGCTCCTTACCGCCGATGTGCTCATCGGGTCGGACGGCCCACGGTTGGTTCCGGAGGAGCCAACGGTGTTCCTCGGCACACGCGGGGCGATCAACTTCGAACTGTCGGTCGACCTGCGCACGGGAGGACACCACTCGGGCAACTGGGGCGGGTTGATCGCCAACGCCGGTACCCGTCTTGCGAATGCCCTGGCCTCGTTGGTCGGGCCGGCCGGCGAGATCCGCGTCGATGCACTGAAGCCGGAGTCGATCCCCGAGTCGGTTCGCGCCGCCTTGGCCACCGTGCGCGTCGACGGCGGCCCCGATGGCCCCGACATCGACGAGTGGTGGGGCGAACCCGGTCTCACGCCGGTGGAGCGCGTATTCGCCTGGAACACACTGGAGGTGTTGTCGTTCGTGACGGGCAACCCGGCGAAGGTGGTCAACGCAATTCCGCCGACGGCTCGTGCGTGGTGCCAGATCCGGTTCACCGTGGATCGCGATCCACGCACGTTCCTGCCGGCGATCCGCGAACACCTCGACCAACACGGCTACACCGACGTGGTGGTCGAGCAGACCGACGGCGACTTCATCATGGCGGCGACGCGCCTGCTGCCCGACCATCCGTGGGTGCAGTGGGCCGCTGCGTCGATCGAGTCGGCACTCGGCCGACCGCCGATGGTGGTGCCCAACCTTGGTGGATCGTTGCCGAACGACGTGTTCGCCAACGTGATCGGCGTGCCGACGGTGTGGGTGCCGCACTCCTATGCCGCGTGCAGCCAACACGCACCGAACGAGCATGTGCTCGAACCGCTGATGCGCGAGGGCCTGGTGATGATGACCGGCCTGTTCTGGGATGCCGGCGAGCCGAGCGGTCGCCCGGCCACAGCCTGAATTCCCGGTCGACTTCTCCGCGGTACCCCCGCCGGTTCATCGGAAGTTCACCCACATCGTCACCCCGCATGTCATCCGCGTGAGCGTTGGCGACGAACACTTCGCATCCGCCACGCAACCCGAAGGAAGTCCCTCCGATGAAACGAACCCTCGCCGCGCTCACCGCAGGCGCCCTCGGCGTCGCCCTCGTGCCCGCCGCCGCCAGCGCACAGGACGACACCAACTCGATCGTCGACGTCGTGCTCGACGTGTCCGGGGCCGAAGGCTTCGACGACAACAGCCGCGACTACGACCTACTGCGCGAAGCGCTGATCGCCGCCAACTTGGCCGGAGCGGTCGCCACAACCGATGACATCACCGTGTTCGCGCCCACCGACCACGCGTTCATCAAGTTGGCCGAGGACCTTGGCTTCCCAGGTGGAACCGAGGAGGAGGCGTTCAACTTCATTGCGACCAACGTTCCGGGCGAGCTCCTCACCGAGATCCTCCTCTACCACGTGGCGCCCGACGCCCGTTCGGTGTTCCGCCTGCGGTTCGCCGGCGACATCCCGACGCTCGCCGGCGACGACAAGACCGTCGACGTGTTCTTCAACCGTGTGCGCGACCAGGATCCCGACGATCGTGATGCGCGTATCCGTCGCCCGCGCAACCTGCGCGCCGACAACGGCATCATCCACACCGTCGACCGCGTGCTCCGTCCGAGCAACATCGACGCCCCACCACCGCCTGAGGACACCATCGTCGACATCGTGCTTGCGGTCTCGGGGTCCGAAGGCCTCGACGACAACGGGAGCGACTACGACATCCTCCGCACCGCGCTGGTCGCTACCGGGCTCGACGCAGCCGTGGCCGACCCCGAAGCTGACGTGACGGTGTTTGCGCCGACCGACGACGCGTTCATCAAGCTCGGTGCCGACCTCGGCGACGAGACCGGCACCGAGGCGGGCGCCCTCGAAGCGATCCTCGCCGCCACCACAACGCGCGACGGCGACGGCAACATCACCGACGCCACGTTGCTGAGCAACGTGCTCCTCTACCACGTTGCTCCGGGTGGTCAGACGGTGCAGGAACTGAACTTCCTGCGTCCGGTACAGACGCTGCTCGACGGCGCCTCGGTGCGGTTGTTCTTCAACATCGTCATCGATGCCGACTTCAACGATCGCGACGCCCGCATCGTGAGCCCGTCAGACCTCGTCGCCAGCAACGGCGTGATCCAGACGGTCGACCGGGTGCTCCGCCCAATCGACCTGCCGTAACGACGTAGCGACAACACACTCTCCCCCAACGGCGTCGCCTCCACGACGTCTTCACCACAGGGGTCGAATCCGGTTGGTTCACGTGCCGGGTTCGGCCCCTGTGCGCGTCGTCGCCCGGGCCCGCAGCAACTCGCCAAGCAGTTCTTCCGACGCTGCGGCGACGGGAGTACGACGGGCATCGTGGTCGAACACCACGAGATCGTCGCCGAGCGCATCAGCCACCGATCCGCCAGCTTCTTCAACGATCAACATGGCCGCGAGGTAGTCCCACACACCGTGGGCTCGGTCGTTGGTGTCGACGAACCCTGCGAGACTCCCGTCGGCGACCAGCGAGATGTCGAGCGCCGATGCACCGAGCGCTCGGAACTGTCGCCATCCGTAGTGGGTGTGCGGCAACCCCGACACGGCGACCACGGCATCGGGCAACGCCACCGGGGCCACGGCGAGGGGAACCCCGTCGCGCCACGCTCCAGCGTCACGCACCGCGTGGTAGCGCCGCGCAGTGACCAGGTTGGTGACCATGGCAACCGACGGCACCCCGCGCTCCACCAAGCACAGTGCGGTGGCACACCACGGCAGGCCCAGGCTGGCGTTGGTCGATCCGTCGAGTGGATCGACCACCACGACCGACGCCGCCGCCGGATCGCCCGGCTCGACACCGTCGGGCCACTGCAGCCCAGTCTCTTCGGAGAGCACGGCGAACCCTGCGGCGAGCAGCGGCGGTACACATGCGGCATCGACGTCGAGATCCACTCGATACTGCCCCCGGCCGTTGTTGGTCTGTGCCCAATCGTCGTTGGCAGCAACGATCTGGGCGCACCGGTCGCTGATCGAGGCAAACAGGTCGACAACGGCGTCAGACGACATTGGGGAGCTCCACCTCCCGGGACGGTAGTGTCCGCTGCGATGGCTGTCATCGACGTCGCCGGCTTCGTCGCCGACATCAAGTCGCAAGCGATCGACCACGGCTTCCACGTCCACGACGAACGACACTTCGTCGAGACCTACTCGCTGCGTCAGCTGTGGGAGGTCGACCTCCACCCCGAAGAGGCCTGCGCCGGCCCGATCGACCTGCACCTCAGCCTCGACGTCGACCCACGGGCGATGCTCGGATTCGAAGACGAGGTGATGAAACTCGAGGATCTCGAAGACACGCCGCCCCACGGCTACACGTTTCCGCTGCTGTTCACGTGGACATTGCCACCGCTTCCCGAACCCCCCGATCTGCTCGTGCTGGCCACCGATCTCGCTGGCATCGGCGGGATCGACCTCCCGGTCGAAGTGTCGGCGATCGACTCGTTTCCCACCGTCACCGACGCTCCCGAACGCAGCTTGTCGATGGTTGCCAAGATGACGATCGACCTCGCCGACGTGTACATGAACGTGGACGATGCGGTGATCGCTGCGCTCGAACGGTGCAAACACGTCAGCCTCTACCTCCTCGACCGGGCGCCCGCCTGGCTCGGCGACTACTGATTGGAGTCGGAACGATGCGCGTACGCGAACTGATCGACATCTTGAGCGACCAACCCGCCGATGCCGAGGTGGAACTCGCCGTGATCGCCCCGGTGGATGAGAGCGCAGACGACATCACCGTCGATCGATACTTCGTCGACGGCGTGCTTCCCTGGCCCGATGGCGAGCGCGACGAGGTGGCAATCTGGATGGTTGGAGGCGACGAGGCCGACGTCAACGCGTTCCTCGACGCCATCGAGCAACCGAACCTCGAGACGACCGACGAAGGACCGACATGAGTATCGACGAAGCCATCGAACCAACCACCGACGCCGACGATCGCGACCCGATCCACGGTGTGATGGAGCGGTGGTATCGCCACCTGCGCGGCGAGCTACCGGGCGGGCTGGATGCGCTGCTGCACGAAGACTGCGTGTTTCTCTCGCCGATCGTGTTCACGCCACAAGAAGGCCGTGAGATCACCAAGCTGTACCTCACTGCGGCGGGCGGCACGCTGGGCGGCGACGAGCCTGCCGACGCGCACGACGCATCCGACGAGACGAACGAGGTCGGCGGCAGCTTCGGTTACGTCAAAACGATCGTCCAGGGGCATCACGCGATGCTCGAGTTCGAAACCAAGATGCACGGCAAGTACGTCAATGGCGTCGACATCATCACCTGCGACGACGACGGCATGATCACCGAGTTCAAGGTGATGATCCGCCCGCTCCAGGCGATCAACCTCGTGCACGCCCAGATGAAGGCGATGCTCGAGAAACTGTCCGGCTGAGCGCCCGTTCGGGGCTCGCCTCAGGCGGGCCGGCGTCGAGACACGATCACCGCCGTTGCGCCGAACAGCAGCGTCAGCGCTGCCACGAGCGCGATGCCGCCGTCGACACGTCCGCCGCCGGTGTTGGGCAGCGTCGCCATGCTTCGAGTCGACCGACCGGAAACAGTCGATCACGTCACCGAGTCGCGTCGGATCGACGCGGACCTAACACCCTTGATCACGAGTCAGACGTCGATGGTGCGCCGGACTGTCGCGAAGCGAGCGTCGAGCGTTGCTCCCATGAATGGGCGGTCCGGATTGCGTCGAGACTGGCTTGGGCGTCGTGAACCCGCACCGCCCACACGCCGCGCAACGACGCCATGGCGCTCAGCGTTGCCGTCGCCACATCGCGCTCCGCTGCCGGGCGCGGCTCGAATGACGACGCGTCTGCCAGCAGCTCGCCAAGGAATCGCTTGCGCGAGGCACCGAGCAAGATCGGCCGGCCGAGCGCCGACAACTCGTCGAGGCCACGCAGCAGCGCCCAGTTGTGTTCGGGCGTCTTCGCAAACCCCAAGCCTGGATCGACGATGACGCGATCCAGATCGATGCCGGCGGCCACACATGCGTCGAGACGAGCGGCAAGTTCATTCCGCACCTCGACGACGACATCGTCGTACACCGCATGATCGTCCATGCGGTCGCTGAACGCGCGCCAGTGCATGCACACGTACGTGCAGCCAAGCTCGGCAACCGTGGGGAGCATCTGCGGGTCGGCACGTCCGCCGCTCACGTCGTTCACGATGAGTGCGCCGGCATCGACCGCCATCGCTGCCGTCGACGCGTTCACGGTGTCGATACTCACCGGCACGCCTGCGCTGACCAGTGCAACCACAACAGCCAGCACGCGCTCCTGCTCGACGTCGGCCGGGGTACGTGCGGCGCCTGGGCGGGTTGACTCGCCGCCCACATCGACGATGTCGGCGCCGCCGGCTGCCAGCGACAGCCCATGGCCGACCGCGGCCGATTCGTCCTCGTACCGGCCACCATCGGAAAAGCTGTCGGGCGTCACGTTGAGCACGCCCATCACGAGTGCGCGTTCACCACGATCTAGCTGCGTAGGCAGGCCGGATGGCAGCGGAGACGTCGTCACCCTTCTGAGCTTGGTCAGTGCCTGCGGGCCGATCCAAACGGTGCATGCACGTGACGCCGGGCATGCACCGTACGCTCCCCCGATGCCCTCGGCTGCCTCGTCTCCTCCACCGACGGTGCAACGTCATCTTGCCGCTTGGATCGGTGGCTGGCCGCCGGAGCAGCCGGTGAACGTGGTGGCGTCACCGGGTGGTGCGGCCCCCGGGTGGGACGGGAAACCGCGATGGGCGACCGGTGCGGTCGACCCCGACGGAAACGCCGTGATCGGCGTTCCACCGTCGGTCGCGGACGAACTTGTCGACCCCATCGACACCGTCGTCGAGCTGCGTGCTGCCGTACCCGCAGCGATTGGCCGATCGGGAGTGCTCGGGCTCGGCGCGCTGCGCTGGGCAGTGAACGTTCCCGGCCCCGACGAACTCCCCGACGTGGGCGTCTGGTTGCCGGCCACTCTCGCCGACGACCCCGACGACGCTCGTGTCGACTCGTGGCTCGCCCCGTTCGGTGGCGATGTTCTCGTGGCGTTGGACGACGACGGGCAGTACGTGGGAGGCGTGGGCTTGAAGCACCACGACGACCTCGGCCGTGAAATCGCCGTCGTCACCGCCGAGGCCGCACAAGGCCGGGGGATCGCTCGTCGGTTGGTGGCGCAAGCCGCTCGGCAGGTTCTGGCCGAGGGAATGGCGGTGACCTATTTGCACGCGCACGACAACGTGGCATCGGCACACGTTGCGCGTGCATCAGGCTTCCCCGATACCGGTTGGCAGATCATCGGCTGGTTCGAGCGGCCGTCGGCGGTGTAGCGCGCGGCGTTGGCTCGCCTGCTCCTCGTGTCGAGCCAACCGACTAGCCGCTACGGCGCAATCGCGGCACAGATGCCGGTGACGACCGTGATCACTCCGCCGCCTCCGCCCATGGTGAGCGTGACGAAGGTGTTGGTCCCCATGCTGCCACCAGCGACGTTAGCGAATTCCTCGTCGCTGAGTTCGCCGCCGACGGACTGGGGGAGCACCTCGGCGACGTGGCTGAGCCGCATGTCCGGGAACCCTTCCTCGTTGAGGATCACCCGTCGATCCGCTGGCGACCCCGCTGCGTCGAGACGGGCCCTGAAGTCCTCGTCGGTCATGTATCGCTGGAAGAAGTCGCGTGCTTGATCGACGCTCATGGTGCCGCCTTGCGAGTCGTGGTTCGTGGCGCGCACAACCTACTGCGCGTGGCGACTCCTGGCGGCCACGACCGGTAGGTTGCCCGCGGATGGAACGAGGCGAGCTCGTGTGGAGCGCCCCCGAGGGCGCGTGGGACCGAAGTCAAATGGCAGCGTTCGCCGGGCACGTCGCAGTTGAGCGCGACGTCCACTGTGCGAACTACACCGATCTGTTGGAGTGGTCGCTCGGTGACTTGGACGCATTCTGGAGCACCTTCGCCGATTGGGCGGAGATTCATTGGCACGACCGCGCCGCAACGGCCCTCGCCAACGATTCGATGCCCGGAGCCACCTGGTTCCAGGGCTCCACACTGAACTTCGCCGAGCAGGCCATCGCCGGGTGGGTCGATCGGCCGATGGCCGAGTCGCTCGTCTCGGTGAGCCAGACCCGACCCCGCCGGGTCGTCAGCGGTGGCGAACTCGTCGATCAAGTCGCCCGGTGCCGCGCCGGACTGGAACGGCTCGGTGTCGGCCACGGCGATCGCGTCGCTGCGTTCAGCCCGAACATCGACGAGACGATGATCGCATTTCTGGCCACCGCCAGCCTCGGCGCGATTTGGACCTCGTGTGCTCCCGAGTTCGGAGTGCGCGCCGTGGTCGATCGATGGACGCAGGTCGAGCCGAAGGTGCTGTTGACCATCGACGGCTACATGTACGGATCGCGGCGCATCGACCGCAACGAGCACGTTGCGCAGATCACGTCGGCGCTTCCCTCGATCGAGCACGTCGTACGCATCCCGTACCTCGACCCCGAGGGTCCCGACGACTGGACGCCGCTGCTCGCCGTGCCCGCCGAGCTGCATTTTGCATCGGTTCCGTTCGATCACCCGCTGTACGTGCTGTTCTCCTCCGGGACCACCGGTTTGCCGAAGCCGATTGTGCACGGGCACGGCGGGATCGTGCTCGAGCACCTCAAGGTGCTCCGGCTGCACTACGACCTCCGACCCGATGAGCGCTTCACTTGGTTCACCACGACCGGGTGGGTGATGTGGAACCTCGTCGCCAGGGCTGATGAGCGGAGCGACCACCGTGCTGTTCGACGGCGACCCGATGAGTCCTGGCGCCGAGGCGATGTGGACACTGGCTGCGGACGAGCGTCTCAACGTGTTCGGCACGAGCGCGCCATTCATCATGACCTGCCGCAAAGCAGGCCTGACCCCGGGTTCGACGAACGATCTGCGCGCACTTCGGCACCTCGGCTCGACCGGCGCGCCGCTCCCGGCGGCGGGTTTCACCTGGGTGCGCGATGCGGTCGGCGCACACGTGCAATTGGGATCGATGAGCGGCGGCACCGACATTGCGTCGGCTTGGGTGGGAGCGGCGCCTTCTCTCGACATCCGTGCCGGTGAGATCGCCGCTCGCATGCTCGGCTGTGACGTCAAGGCGTTCGCGCCCGACGGCACCGAGTGCCCGTCGGGCGTGACCGGCGAACTCGTCGTCACGTCGCCGCTGCCATCGATGCCGGTCGGATTCTGGGACGACGCCGACGGGTCGCGCTACGCCGAGTCGTACTTCGCGACCTACCCGGGTGTATGGCGTCACGGCGACTGGATCATGTTCACCCAAGACGGCGCCTGCGTGATCTCCGGACGCAGCGACGCCACACTCAACCGGGGCGGCGTACGCCTCGGTACGAGCGACTTCTACGCGGTCGTCGAGTCGATCGACGGCATCGACGACAGCGTGGTCGTGCATCTCGAGCCCGATGCCGACGACACCGACGCCATGGGCGAACTGGTGCTGCTCGTGTGCTGCACCGATGGTGTTGAGCTCGACGATGGTCTCCGCTCCGAGATCGCCCGGCAACTGCGCCAACAGCTGTCGCCGCGCCACGTACCTGACGTGTTGGCGGAGGTTCCCGCGATTCCACGGACGTTGTCGGGCAAGAAGCTCGAGGTCCCCATCAAGCGCATGCTCAAGGGCGAACCCGCAGCGCAGGTGGCCTCTCGCGACTCACTCGCCGATCCGGCCGCACTCGACGCAGTTGCCGCGTGGATCGCTGACCGGGAGGCCATCTGAGCGCCTGGGGGAAGCGCCTGTAGTGACCGGTCGGCCGACGACGGTACGGCCGATCATCGGCGACCGCCGTTGTGGGGCGGGTGGGGATCGAACCCACGACCGACGGATTATGAGTCCGCTGCTCTAACCGACTGAGCTACCGCCCCGCTCGGCGAGATTGGCTCCGGGGGTGGGGCTCGAACCCACGACAAACGGATTAACAGTCCGTCGCTCTGCCAGCTGAGCTACCCCGGATTGGCGAGTCGAGACCCTATCGCCAGGTTGTCGACCATCACACGCCGCAGCCCGATCGAACTGCGCCGCGCAGCCCGCGGGCAGCTACTCGACTTCGAGGAACTCGCGCAAGCGTTGCGACCGTTGCGGGTGACGCAGCTTGGCCAGTGTCTTCGCTTCGATCTGGCGGATCCGCTCGCGGGTCACGCCGAACTCCTTGCCCACCTCTTCGAGGGTCTTGGCCTGTCCCCCGTCGAGCCCGAACCGCAGCCGAACGATCTCCTGCTCGCGTTCGGAGAGCTCGCCGAGCACCTCGCCAACGGCGTCCGACAGCATCGCCTTGGTGGCCGCGTCGGCCGGGCTGTCGACCGAGTCGTCCTCGATGAAGTCGCCGAGGTTCGACTCGTCCTCCTCGCCGACCGGCGAGTCGAGCGACAACGGATCTTGCGAGTAGCGCAACAGCTCGCGCACCCGATCGGGCTCGAGTTGTACGCGGGCGGCGAGTTCGTCGACGGTCGGTTCGCGTTCGAGCTCCTGATGCATCTGGCGCTTGGCCCGGGTGACGCGATTCATGTGCTCGACCATGTGCACCGGAATGCGAATGGTGCGCGCCTGGTCGGCGATCGCCCGCGTGATCGCCTGACGAATCCACCACGTGGCGTACGTGGAGAACTTGAAGCCCTTGGTGTAGTCGAACTTGTCGACCGCCCGCATCAAGCCGAGGTTGCCCTCCTGGATCAAGTCGAGCAGCTGCATGCCGCGGCCCGAGTACCGCTTGGCGATGCTCACCACGAGCCGGAGGTTGGCCTGCGTGAGTTCGCTCTTGGCGCGCTCGCCGCGATTGATCGCCCGCGTGAGCATGCGCGACTCGACTGCGTCGAGCTCTTCGCCTCGCTCGGCCGCCTCGTCGATCCGCTCGGCGGCCATCGTGCCCTCTTCGATCAGCTGCGCGAGCCGACGCTCGTCGTCCACCGTCAGCAGATCGACCTGACCGATCTCGCGCAGGTACATGCGGACCGCGTCGGACGTACCGCCCTCGGCCTTGGGCGATGATCGCCGAGTACGCCGGGTTCGCCGGCGGCTGAGCAAGCGCTCGACATCGGCGTCGTCGAGGCGGGCGCTGTCGATGATCAACTCGCGACGAACGGCCGCCTCGTCGGGCTGATCCTCCTGTTCCTGCGCGTCGACGGCGTCGTCGATCGTGATGCCCTGGGCCCCGAGTAGCTCAGACACCTGGTTGAGCACGTCGCCCGACAGCTCGATGTGCCGCAGCACGTGCGCCACGGCTTCGGCGTGAACCTCGCCGGAGTCGCGACCGCCATCGACGAGATCGTTCCACTCGCCGGCATCGACACCGGGAAACGGCGCCGACTCCGCCGTGGTCACCGGCACTGCGGACGCGGGCCCGTTGGTCGACGGGTCCCCCGCCGACTCAGACGACTCCACCGGTGCGCTCTTCGGTCCGACGATGCAGCCAACCTAGCAACGACTCTGCGGCCGCGAGAGCGTCGGTTGCATCGTCCCCGGTCAGACGGTGCAGATCCAGGCGCGCCTCGCGGTCTTCGGCCATCGACCCCTCGTCGACGACCCGCGTGCGCTGCTGCAACTCGCGCCGAGCGGCCGCCGCGATCAACTGCCGCGCCTCGATGTCGGCGTCGAGATCGAGGTCGGCCACGGCCGCCCGTTCGATCACTTCCCGAGCATCTGGCGGTGCGCCGTCGAGTGCCGCGCCGAGATCGCCGTCGGCGTCGGCGAGCGCGACGAAGGCCATTCGGTGGGCGTCGTCGTCGAACAGAGCCTCGACCAGCCATGGTGCGATCGAGTCCCAGGCCTGCACCAACAACACGAGGGCAGCGAACTCGGCGTTCTCCATCGGCCCCCGCGCCGCCTTGGGGGCGACGTTGATCGCCGGACGTCGCACACCGCGTTCGGCCAGCTTCACCAGATCGGCCACCGGAAGGCCGACGCGGTTGGCCACCTCGCCGGCATACAGCTTGCGCACGTTGGCGTTGGGGTGCTCGTTGACCACCGCCATTGCTTCCTCAGCCATCCGCGCCCGCTGTTCCGGTGAGTCGAGCGATCGCGCGCCGAGTGTGCGTTGCACGCGGAACCCGAGGAAGGGCTCGGGGTCGTCCACCGCCTGTCGGAGGGCGTCGGGGTTCTGGTCGGCGAGATCACCGGGATCCTTGCCCTGAGGAAGACGGGCGACGAACACCTCCACCTGGTGGCTTTGCTCCCACTCGTAGAACCGTTCGGCTGCGCCCTGCCCCGCAGCGTCGGCATCGAAGGCCAGCACCACTCTCGATGCGTACCGCTTCAGGAGGCGCACGTGTTCCTCGGTTAGCGCCGTGCCGCACGTGGCCACCGCGCGAGGCACACCGGCGCGATGGAAGCCGATCACGTCGGTGTAGCCCTCGCACACGACGACCTGGTCGTGTTTGGCGATGTCGGCCTTGGCCCAGTTGAGCCCGTAGAGCGTCTTCGACTTGGTGTAGATCGGTGTCTCGCTCGAGTTCTTGTACTTCGCGGGATCATCCGAACCCGGGAGAATCCGGCCGCCGAAGGCGACGGCCTCGCCCGAGTCGGTGAAGATCGGGAACATCACCCTGGCGCGAAACGAGTCCTGCATCTTGTTGCGTCGGTTGCGGAACGCCAGCCCGAGATCTTGCAGCAGGTCGGCCGACACGCCCAGCTCGCGCGACAGCGCATCCCAGTCGTCGGGCGCCCAACCCAACTTGAACTGCCGAGCCACTTCCCCGGCCAGGCCCCGCTTGCGCAGATAGTCGCGGGCAGGGCGCGCGGCGGGGTCGTTCAGGAGCCGTTGGTGATACCACTCGACGGCGCCGTCCATCGTCTCCACGAGCCGTTTGCGCCGGGCCCGCTCTTTGGATTGACCGGCGGTGGTGTAGCGCAGTTGAATCCCGGCCTTGCCAGCCAAGTGCTCGACCGCGCTGGGGAAGTCGAGATGCTCGATCTCCTGGATGAACGTGAACACGTCGCCTGCGGCCTGGCACCCGAAGCACTTGTAGCGGCCGGTTTCCTCGCGCACGTTGAACGAACCGGTCTTTTCTGCGTGGAACGGGCACAGTCCCACCCAGTTGCGCCCCACGCGTCGCAGCGTGACGTACTCCTGCACGGTGTCGACGATCGACACCGTGGAGCGCACCCGATCGATGTCGTCGTCGACGATCCCCATGACCGCGTCAATCGTACGGCCAATGTGGTTGTAACAGGGTGTCTGACACCGTGTTACGGCTGGCCTGTAACGGGGTGTCTGGAGGGTTAGCGGATAGGGCGGTAGTGGGTGTTGCGGTGGTCGATGAGTTTGGCGGTGATGAGGAAGACCACTGCGAGGCATAGTGCGGCGTGTCGGTGTTTGGGTTTGCGGTCGGTGTTGCGGGCGAGTTGCCCGTAGTTGGTGAGCCATGAGTGGGTTCGTTCACCGATCCATCGTTTCCCGAACCCGACCAGTGGAACGCGGCCGTGGCCGGGCATCTTGCGCCAGATGACGTTCAAGTTGTCGATGTCGTAGCCAGCGACTCGGTCGGGCAGTGACGGGTAGCCGAACCCGCGGTCGAGGTGCAAGGTGCCGATGTGGGCGGTGGCTGGGTTGGCGGTGATCTCATCGAGTGTCGGTTCGAGGAGTTTGTAGTCCTGGCGGTTGGCGCCGTCGATCACCCATCCCAACGGGATGCCGTTGGCGTCGACGCCCATGCACCACTTCCAGCCTTTGCGGCCGTGTTGTTTGGGGCCCGCAGCAGTGCCGGGTCCGCCACCGGGGGCGAAGTGGTCGCTGCCGTCGATGGTCACATCGGTGGTGTCCAACCCGACGATGCGGTCATAGGCGGCGCGTGCTTCGGTCACCAGTTGGTCGAACACGCCAGCGTGGATCCACTCGTCGCGACGGGTGCGCAAGGTCGTATCGGAGACGCGTTTGCCCATGAAGTGCTCAATCGCCGTCCATGAGGCGCCGAGCACGATGCGCATCAAGATGCCTTCGAAACAGACCCGGTCAGAGATCCTTGGTCGGTGACATCCCAACGGATGCTCCGGCGGCTCAGGAAGTAGTCCTTGGATCGCGGCGAAGACCGCGTCGTGGACTTCTTCATCGAGTGCGCGCATCATGGTGGAGACCTCCCCGGTTGGGTTGTGGACAGCACTCGGAATCAAAACCGAGCCCGACCTCCAACCGGTGGATGGTCACCTAACCGCGCGGCCTCCAGACACCCCGTTACAGGTCGCTACGAGGCGTTGATGACGGCCTGCGCCGCCGACAAGCGCGCGATGGGCACGCGGAACGGCGAGCAGCTCACGTAGTCGAGGCCGACGTCGTAGAACAGCGAGATCGACTCGGGGTCGCCCCCGTGCTCGCCGCACACGCCCAGCTTCAGATCGGGCTTGGCGCCGCGGCCGCGCTTGGCTCCCAGCCGTACCAGATCGCCGACGCCGTCGGGGTCGATCGTGTCGAACGGGTTGCGCTTGAGCAGGCCCTGCTCGAGGTAGGCGGGCATCATGCGGCTTTCGACGTCGTCGCGGCTGAACCCGAAGGTGAGCTGCGTCAGGTCGTTGGTGCCGAAGCTGAAGAAGTCGGACACCTCGGCGATCTCGTCGGCACACAGCGCAGCGCGCGGTGTTTCGACCATGGTGCCGATCGTGATCTTCGGCTTGCGACGGACACCCTTCAGCGCCTCGTCGATCTCGGCCTGCACCCAGCTGCGCGCCAGCGCCATCTCTTCACGCGTGACGGTGAGCGGGATCATCACCTCGACGATCGGCTTCTTGCCCTGTTCGCGCAACGTGGCCGCCGCGGCCAACAACGCACGCACCTGCATGGCGTACAGACCCGGCTTGATCACCCCGAGGCGGACACCGCGGGTACCGATCATCGGGTTGTGCTCGGCCCATGCTTCGGCCGCTTCGAGCAGCTCGACGTCGTGGGCCGACAACCCGCCGGATGCTTCTTTCACCTTGAGCTCCTGCACCGACGGCAGGAACTCGTGCAGCGGCGGATCGAGCAGGCGCACGGTGACCGGCAGCCCGTCCATCGCGTCGAGGATCTCCAAGAAGTCGGCTTCCTGCGCGGCGCGCAGTTTCTCGAGCGCCGCTTCCTCGCTCTTCGGGTCGTTGGCGAGGATCATCTCACGCACGATCGGCAAGCGGTCCGGCGCCAAGAACATGTGCTCGGTGCGACACAGGCCGATGCCCTCCGCCCCGAGGCCGCGCGCATTGGCTGCGTCTTCGCCGGTGTCGGCGTTGGCCCGCACCGCCATCTTGCCCTTACGAATCGTGTCGGCCCACTTGAGGACGGTGTAGAACTCGGCGGGTGGCTCGGCGGAGGCGAGTTCCATCGCCCCGACGATGACCTCGCCAGAGGTGCCGTCGATCGAGATCACCGAGCCGGCCTTCACCGTGGTGTCGCCGACACTGAACGAGTCGCCGTCGATGCGAATGGCGTCGGCGCCGACGATCGCCGGCGTCCCCCATCCGCGAGCAACCACGGCGGCGTGGCTCACCAGGCCCCCGCGCGCCGTGAGGATGCCCTTCGAGGCCATCATCCCGTGCACGTCGTCGGGACTGGTCTCGTTGCGCACGAGGATCACGTCTTCGCCTCGTTCGGCGGCCTCTTCTGCGTCGTCGGCGGTGAAGTACACCGCACCGACAGCCGCGCCCGGCGAGGCGGCAAGCCCCTTGGTGAGCGCCGTCGCCGAATCCTTGAATTGCGGGTGGAGCACCGAGTCGAGGTGATCGGCGCTGACCCGACTGACCGCTTCTTCCCGAGTGATCTTCCAGCGATCGGCCCCACGGCCGGTGCCCTTGGTCATGTCGACCGCCATCTTCAGCGCAGCGGCTCCGGTGCGCTTGCCGACACGCGTCTGCAGCATCCAGAGCTTGCCCTGCTCGATCGTGAACTCGGTGTCGCACATGTCGGCGTAGTGCCGCTCGAGCCGGGTGAAGATCTTGAGCAGATCGGCGTGGATCTCGGGGAAGTGCCCCTTCATCGCGTCGAGATCCTCGGTGTTGCGGATCCCGGCGACGACGTCTTCGCCCTGCGCGTTGATCAGGAAGTCGCCGTACGGCTTGGCCTCGCCGGTCGCCGCGTTGCGGGTGAACCCCACGCCGGTGCCCGACTCGTCGTCGCGGTTGCCGAACACCATCGCCTGCACGTTCACCGCCGTGCCGAGGTCGTGGCTGATCTTCTCGCGCACGCGGTAGGCGATCGCCCGCGCACCGTTCCAGCTCTTGAACACCGCCTCGATCGCTCCGTCGAGCTGGTCGCGCGGCTTCTGCGGGAACGGCTTACCGGTCTCTGATTTGACCAGCGCCTTGTACTCGTCGCACAGCTCCTTCAGCGCGTCGGCCGGCACCAGGTTGTCGGAGGTGGTTCCGGCGCGCTCCTTGGCCTTCTCGAGCAACTCCTCGAACGGATCGCCCTCGACATCCATCACGATCCGGGCATACATCGAGATAAACCGCCGGTAGGAGTCGTAGGCGAATCGCGCATCTTCGGTCACCGCCGCCAGGCCCTCGACGCTCTGGTCGTTGAGCCCGAGGTTGAGCACGGTGTCCATCATCCCCGGCATCGAGAACTTGGCGCCCGAACGCACCGACACGAGGAGCGGATCGAACGGGTCGCCGAGCTTGCGCCCCATCGCCTTCTCCAGCTTGAAGACGTGCTTGGCGATTTCCTCGTCGAGGCCGTCGGGCCAGCCGTCGTACATGTAGTCGCGACACGCCTTGGTGGAGATCGTGAATCCAGGCGGGACCGGCAGCTGCAGCACGCTGGTCATCTCGGCGAGGTTGGCCCCCTTCCCGCCGAGCAGGTCCTTGTACTCCATCGGGGGACGGCGGTGCTTGTGATCGAACGCGTAGACGTAGGGCATCGGCGGCGGAGTCTACGTCACCAGCGCAACACCCTGCCCGTGCACGTGCACAGTGCTCATGGGCGCAGCGCCGTAGCCTGAAGAGCGATGTTCCGCCTGCTCGGATTCAACGTCCACGTGCGACCGGGCTTCATCATGTTCATGCTGCTGATCGTGGTGCTGATCGGCGGCGACTACGGGTTGTGGCTCGCTGGATCGCTCGCCGCGTTCACCCTGTTGCACGAACTCGGCCACGCCCTCGCCGCCCGCCGCGCGGGTGCCAACGCCGAGATCTCCCTCAACTTTCTCGCCGGCTACGCGTCGTATGTACCGAGTCGCCCGCTGTCGCGCGCCGAGCAGGCCTGGATCTCGTTCGCCGGACCAGCGATCCAGATCGTCACCAGTGTGGCGATCCTCCTGGCGATGGGCGTCAACCCACTCGATCGCGAGTCGTTCGACACCTCTGCCGCATCGTTGGCGATCTGGTGGGCCGGCCCGGTGATCGGCGTGTTCAATCTCCTCCCGATCCTGCCGCTCGATGGCGGGCACATCGTCACGAATGGCCTCGACCGGATCCTTCCCGGTCGCGCCGAACGGATCGTGCTCTGGATGTCGATCGCCATCACAGGGGCTACGGCAACCGTCGTGATCATCTCCGACGAGTACCGCGGCTTTGCCCTCGTGGTCGGGTTCGTGTTGGTGATGCAGCTCCAGATGCTCGGCGCCAACCGCGAGCCGGTATCGCCGTGGCGCACGGCGTTCAACGCCATCGCCGCCGACAAGCCGCGCAAGGCCCAGCGGGTACTGGTCGGGGCGCTCACCCAACCGGCGGGCGCTGGCCAGCCACCACGCTTCGACCTGACACCCGACGAGGCCAGGGCGGTGCTGGAAGTGGTTCCCGAGCCGTTCCCATCGGGCAACCCCTGGAACGAGTACATCTTGGCCAACGTGCTCATCGCCGCCGGCCGCTACGAAGACGCCGCGCACTACGCCGCCGACAGCTACCACCGCCATCCGCATGCGCTGATCGCCGCAGCAGTCGCACGTGCCGCAGCGGCGCTCGGCGATCGAACCACGGCGGTCGGCTGGCTGCGCACGGCCGTCGAGGAACGCTCGCCGGCCGGCGGGGTCGCCTCGGTGATCGATTCGAGCCCCGAATTCGCCGGGCTGCGCCACGACCCCGAGGTGGTCGCCTTGCGGCGCATGCTCGACCTGCCATCGCCGGTCGAAGGCTGATCCGCGGCCATGCGGCTCGCTGCGCTGCTGTTGACACTCGGCGCGCTCACGGCGTGTGGCAGTCCAGCTCCCACCGAATCGGAAGCGAACCGTCAAGTGAGTGCTCCCCTGGTACTCACCCTGCGCGCCCAGGCGTGCGCGCGGCCGCAGCCCAGAGACGGTGCGGCAGTGGTCGTCGCGCCCGACGTCGCGGCGACCGCCGCGCATCTCGTGGAGGGAAAACTGCGCACCCTGGAGGTGGGCGGACTCCCAGCGCGGGTCGCCGCGATCGACACCGACGCCGACCTCGCAGTGCTGGCACTTGTCCCTCCCCGCGAAGGGTCCCTCCGAGCGACACTGCGATCGCCCGAGCCGGGGCCGGCGACCGTACTCACACCTTTCGCACCCGCCGCGGCAGAGATCGTCGACGTCGTCACGTTGCGGGTCGACAACCGCGGCGACGCGCGTATCGACGAACGCCGCTCCGCAAAGCTCGATATCGACGTGCAACCTGGCGACAGCGGGTCGGCACTGATCGACGAGCGCGGCCGGCTCGTGGGCATCATCACCCTTCGGCGGCCGGCAGCGGGAGTGTCGTACGCCACGTCGGCGGAGGAACTCGATGCACTCCTCACGACGGCCGCCACGATCGAGGACCTTGCTCCCGCCGAGCCGTGCGTCTAGCTTCACCAGCCAGGTAGCCGTCCGGTTGCCGCAACGTGAACACATGGCGGGCTGGGGATCATTGGGCGCTCGCCGAAAGGGGAAACCACCATGACCAAGCGCACGACCCGTGCGTTCGCCGCTGTGATCGCCGTCGCGGTGCTGGCAGCTTCGTGTACGAGTGACGACGACGACTCGTCCGACACGACCGCTGCCGGCGACGACACCGCAACGACAGAGGCGACCGACGACACCGACACGACTGAGGCAACGGATGCGACCGACGCACCGGACAGCACCGATGCCACCGACGACACCGTCGAAGAGGTGCAGTCCGACGGTTCGATCCTCGAAGCGGTGCAGGACGCCGGCGTCGTTCGCTGCGGCACCCGCGACGACCTGCCTGGCTTTGCGGCGCTCGACGATGACGGCAACCGCGTCGGGTTCGACTCCGACTTCTGCCGAGCGATCGCTGCTGGTGTGCTCGGCGATGCCACCGCCGTCGACTTCGTCGACCTCGAGACCGCCGATCGCTTCACTGCGCTGCAGTCCGGTGAGATCGACGTGCTCGTCCGCAACACCACTTGGACCGCCACCCGCGACGGTGCCGAGGGCGTCACGTTCCTTCAGCCGAACTACTACGACGGCCAGGGCATGATGGTGTCCGCCGACAGCGAGTTCACGTCGATCGCCGACATGGACGGCGTGATCGTCTGCGTCACGCAGGGCACCACCACCGAGGGCAACGCCGCCACCGAGGCTGCTGCGCTGGGCGTCGACTGGGAGATCCGCGCCTTCGAGAACCCGGACCTGATCCAGGAAGCCTTCATCGCCGGACAGTGCGACGGTTGGTCGGCCGACTCGAGCGCGCTGACCGGACTGCGCACCGAGTTCCCCGACGGCCCCGATGCACTGCGCATCCTGCCCGAGGTGTTCTCCAAGGAGCCGCTCGCTCCGGGCGTCGCCGACGGCGACAGCCAGTGGGCGCAGGCCATCGATTGGATCATGTTCGCCACGATCCAGGCCGAGGAGTTCGGCATCACGTCGGAGAACATCGACGAGTTCTCGTCGACCGACAACGTCTCGATCCAGCGGTTCCTCGGCCTCGAGGTCGAAGGTGACGACGGCGCTGCGGTGCTTGACCCAGGCCTTGGTCTGCCCACCGACTTCGCGGCGCAGATCGTCAGCCAGGTCGGCAACTACGGCGAGATCTTCGAGGCGAACCTCACCCCACTCGGTCTGGAGCGCGGTCTGAACGCGCAGTGGACCGACGGCGGTTTGCTCTACGCCCCGCCATACCGCTGACCAAATGAGCACCACCCGGGTGCCGCTGTGGCGCGACGTCCGGGTTCTCAGATGGGCTGGACAGCTGGCGATTGTCGCGGTGGTTGCCGCGGCAATCGCCTGGCTGTACGGCAACTACACCGAGAACGCATCGCGCCTCAACATCCCCACCAACTTCGACTTTCTCGATAACCCGACCGCGTTCGAGATCACCGGCAACTCGTTGTCGCAGAACGCCCCGGTGCGCGATGCGCTGTACCAGGGTTTCTTGAACACCTTGCGGGTGTCGATCGCCGGCATCATCGCCGCCACGCTGCTCGGCACGCTGATCGGCATTGCGCGACTCAGTAAGAACTGGATCGTCAACCGCCTCGCCGCCGTGTACGTCGAGGCCGTACGCAACATCCCGTTGGCCCTGTTCCTGATCTTTGGCCTGCTCGTCGTGGTGCTCGGTGTATTTCCGCCGATTACCGACGCGTGGGACATCGCAGGGCTGGCGATCGTGTCCAACCGCGGCATCGCGGTGCCGTGGTACGACGACGGTGCCGGATGGCTGCTCTTGGGCGCAATGCTCGTCGGCATCATTGCCTGGTGGGGCGTCGCCCGTTGGCGCAACTCGGTCGCCGACCGCACCGGGGTCCCTTCACACTCGGGCCTGTGGGGCGGCGCAGCCTTTCTCGTGATCGTCGGCGCCGTGTGGTTCGGCGTCGGCTTCGGGGTGACGACACCCGACATCGACGGCCGCCAGACCGTGGGCGGCATCCGTGTCGATCCCTCATTCTTCGCATTGTTCTTCGCACTCGTGATCTACACGGCGAGCCACATCGCCGAGATCGTCCGCGGATCCATCCAGGGCGGTGCCCAAAGGCCAGGGAGAGGCGGCCCACGCCGTTGCCTTGAGCGGCTTCCAACGGATGTGGCACATCATCTTGCCGCAGGCGTTCCGCATCGCGATCCCGCCGATCGGTAACCAGTACCTCAACCTGATCAAGAACTCGTCGCTCGGCGCAGCGATCGGGTACTACGACCTCACACTCGTGGCCCAGACCACGGTCGGTAACGGCTCGCCCGCCGTGCCGGTGTTCACGCTCACGATGGCCATCTACATCGTCATCTCGTTGACCACCTCGGCGATCGTCAATGTGGCCAACCGTCGATTCACGTTGGTCGAACGATGAGTTCGACATCGAAACGAACGATGAGTTCGGAGCAACCGATGAGTTCAGCACAACGTCCACAACGGAGTGCCACCGCCACGTGGCTGCGGCGCAATCTGTTCCGTAGCTGGGTCGACGGCGTGTTGACCGTGGTGTTCGGCGCGATCGCCATCTGGCTGCTCTACCGCACGCTCAACTACATCTTCGTCACCGGCCGGTGGGAGATCATCCGCACCAACCTGCGTCTGTTGATGCTCGGCCGGTTCCCCGAGGTGCACGTGCTGCGCCTGTCGGTGGCGATCATCGCGCTCGCTGGCTGGGCGGGTGTGCTCGCCGGCATCATCCGCGCCCGACAGGTGCGCGCCGGCCGAGTCGACCCCGATGCCACCAAGTGGAGCGCTGCTCGGGGTGCGCGACCTCGCCGAGCGGTTCTGGTTACCCGCCGTGGTGATCCTGCTCGTGCTGTTGCTCACCTCCACCAGCGGTCCGTGGATCACGGCAGTGCTGGCGCTGGTCGCAGCCGTAGTCGGTCGCCTGATCGGACCGTTCATCGGTCGTCTGCGCCCGGGCCCGGCGGGGAGCATCGCCTTGGTCGTTGCGCTCGGCGCCGTGCCGGTCGGCCTGTACTTCTACGTGGTCACCGCAGTCGGCTTCGACGACTGGGGCGGCTTCATGCTCAACATCTTCTTGGCGGTGTGCGCCATCGTGTTGTGCTTCCCGCTCGGGGTGTTGCTCGCGCTCGGCCGGCGGTCGCAGTTGCCGCTGATCAAGATCGTGGCGACCGCGTACATCGAGCTCGCCCGCGGCGCACCGCTGTTCGTGCTGTTGCTCCTGGCCAACGTGGCGCTCGGATTCTTCCTTCCCGAGAACCTCACCCCGTCGACGTCGACCCGAGCGATCGTCGTGTTCACGCTGTTCACCGCGGCGTACATGGCCGAGATCATCCGCGGCGGCCTGCAGTCGGTACCGCGCGGCCAGGTCGAGGCCGCCAAGGCCGTCGGCCTCTCGCCAGCACGACAGATGGGCTACATCGTCCTTCCGCAGGCGTTGCGCAACGTGATTCCGGCCCAGATCGGGCAGCTCATCTCGCTGTTCAAGGACACGACGCTGGCCGGGATCGCCATGGGACTGTTCGAGTTGCTCAATGTGTCGGAGTCGATCCCGGCGCAAGAGCAGTTCCGTGGGCAGGGACTGATCGCCGAGACGCTGACGTTCGCCGCGTTGATGTTCTGGGCGGTCTCGTACACCATGAGCCGGGAGAGCCAGCGGCTCGAGAAGCGACTAGGAGTGGGTACCCGATGACGGTGTTCAGTGATGCCACCGAGACGACAACCGGCGAGGTGATGATCCGCCTCGATGCGGTCGACAAGTTCTTCGATGACTTCCAAGCGCTGAAGGACATCAACCTGAACGTCGCCGAGCGTGAGGTGGTCGTCGTCATCGGCCCGTCGGGATCTGGCAAGTCGACGATGATCCGTTGCATCAACCGGCTCGAAGAGCACGACAACGGTTCGATCGTGGTCGATGGCACCGAGCTGAGCACCGACATCCGCAACATCCAGGAGATCCGTCGCGAAACCGGGATGGTGTTTCAGAGCTTCAACCTGTTTCCCCATCTGTCGGTGCTCGACAACATCACGCTGGCACCGCGCAAGGTGCGCAAGATGCCCAAGGCCGAGGCCGAGGCACTCGGGCTCGAGCTACTCGAGCGGGTGAAGATCCCCGAGCAGGCCCGCAAGTACCCGGGTCAGCTGTCGGGCGGCCAGCAGCAGCGGGTGGCCATCGCCCGGTCGTTGGCGATGAAGCCCAAGGTGATGCTGTTCGACGAGCCGACCTCGGCGCTCGATCCGGAGATGATCAACGAGGTCCTCGACACGATGAAGGACCTCGCCCGCGAGGGAATGACGATGATCGTGGTGACCCACGAGATGGGCTTCGCTCGCGAGGTCGCCGATCGCGTCGTGTTCATGGCCGACGGCCAGATCGTCGAGGTCGGCACCCCCGAGCACTTCTTCACCAACCCCCAAGAAGACCGCACCAAGCTGTTCCTCTCACAGATCTTGTAGCTCCGGTTACGCGTCGCGCGTAAGGCCTGACCTGCTCGTCCGTCAGGACGGGTGATGATCGCTGCAACTACGCGCTACCGAGGACATGGCTCGCTGTGACAACGTGGAGTCCATGCCGGCCACGGCGCGCTCCGACGCGCAACTCGTCATCGATGCCCGCGATGGCGACTCCGGCGCGTTCGGCGAGCTCTTCGAGCGCTGGTTCGACCGTGTGTTCGACGTTGCCCGCAACGTGGTGCGCAACGACGACACCGCGGCCGACGTGTCCCAAGACGTGTTCATCGCGGCATGGGAACGGCTCGGCAAGCTCGACAATCCCGAGGCCTTCGGCGGCTGGATCCTCCGCATTTCCCGCAACCGCGCCCTCGACCAGCTCCGCAAGAGCAGTCGAGCCCGACCCGAGGGCGACGACGTGGTGACCGGCATGCACGACGCCGGCTCGCCCGACGCGGTGCTCGGCCGCGCTGACGCTCGCGCGGCAGGAGCCGACCCGAGCGTTGCGGTCGGCGATCTCGAACGCGATGAACTCGTCGGTGCCGCCGCAGTGGCGCTCGGCGAGCGTGACGCCAGCCTGCTCGATCTGCACCTCCGGCATGGGTTGACCCCGGCGGAGATCGCCGACGAGATGGGCATCGAGCCGAACACCGCTCATCAGCAGTTGTTCCGCATGCGCGACCGTCTCGGCAATGCCATCGGCGCATTGTTGCTGTGGCATCGCGGCAATCCCGAGTGTCGCGGCCTCGCCGCCGTGCTCCCGGAGGGCGGCGGGTTCGACGCCAAGCTGCTGCGCACCATCGAGCGGCACCGCAAGCAGTGCGACGAGTGCTCCAACCGGCGCACGGCGATGGTCGCTCCGCACACCCTGTTCTCGGCAATGCCGGTCGTCGCGGTCCCGATCCTGCTGCGCTCGCGCGTCGCCGACGGCCTGCGCGCCGCGGGCATCGACGTGGGCGACGTCGGCACCCCGACCGAGTCGCTCGAGGGCGCCGACGGATCGGCCGACGGCGCAACGCATGAGGCCGCAGCGAGCGAAACGCCGACCGCTGAATTGACGGCAACCGACCCGCCCGACCCCACGATCGCCGACGGTGTCGATACGACCAGCTTCCCGCCACCCGGCGCCGACGGCGATGCAGCGCTCATTTCTGCCACACGCTCGGGCGGAGGCGACGGATCAGGCGACGACGATGACGACGGCAACAATGGTGACGAGGGCGGCGATGGTTCCTCCGACGGGGCGATCCCGCTCTGGCGCCGCCGCCGGGGTGCCTTCGTCGCGGCAGCCGCCGCAGTCATCGTGCTGCTCGGCATCGGTGGGTTGATCCTCGTCGCTGGCGACGACACGGCGACGACCGAGGGGGTCCTGGCTGCGGCCGACGGCGGCCCCACCGAACCGATTTCGACCGACGCCCCCGACGACGACGCCGAGGAAGAGGCACTGGCCGCTGCCGACACCTCGACCACCACCAGCAGCAGCACGTCGTCGACCACCACCAGCTCGTCGACGACCACATCGACGCTCGCACCGACCACCGTGGCCGAGATAGCGCCCCCGGCGGAGCCCCCACCCGCCGCAGCGCCTCCCGCACCAGACGACCCGGGCGTTCAGCAGCCGGCGCCCCCGCCCGCCGCACCGCCCGCCACGCCGGCACCGCCGGTGGCCCAGCCCCCAAGCGCTCCGGCCACCACGACGACCACCACGGCACCTCCGCCTCCGCCAACACCGGCGCCCACGACCACGACGACCACCACGACGGAGCCACCTCCCCCGCCACCTCCTCCCCCGCCGCCACCAGAGCGACCGAACATCCTCCGCTTCGGCCAGGCAGCACCGCCGGCCGGTGTGTTGTGCTCGGTCGGGAGCCCGGTACGGCTGGTGTGGGCCTCCGAGCATGCGGATGCGGCCACGTTGACCCTCGGCGGCGTCGACCGTGCGAAGGGACCCAACGACGGGCACAACCTGTGCGCATCACCGGGCCAGGCCGCCTCGCTCGTGGTTACCGGACCCGGTGGCAGCGACGCACGCACGATTACGATTCGCTAAACCCCCTGGTCAGCGGTCTCGTCAGCGCCACGTCAAATCATGGGTCGCGATGCCCGGCGCATCCAATGTGACAGTAGCGTTACAGCGGTGCGGGGTCGACGGAGCAGCCTGATTGCGGCCAAGGTCGTGTGCGGTGCGCTGCTGCTCGGTGCCTGTACGCAGACGGTCCCGAGCGGGAGTGACGACGCCACCGAGATCCGCACCGGTGCAGCCGATGGCGCGTCGGGTCCCGAACCCACCGCGAACGTCGACGACGCGTTGGCCGAGGCGCCCGCCACAACCGACGCCGTCGACGAGTCGACCACCACGGCCGCGCCGACCACCTCGACCACCGAACCCCTCGACGTGTTCGATCCCGAGTGTGTGGTCGAGGTTCAGTTCGGCGACTCGCTCGGCGCGATCGCGTCGAGCCGCGAAGACGAGTTGGCCACGCCCGCCGCGCTCCGTGCCGAGAACGGCCGGCCCGACAACACGATTCACCCCGGCGAGCTGCTCGACGTGTGCGTCGACAACGGACTCGACGACATCAGTGGCGCACAGCGCCTCGAACGCAACGCGGCCATCGTGGCGCAAGAGAACTTCGCGTCGGTCGGCGGTCAGCAGCATCGGCTGAACGCGCTGCTCACGCCGCTCGGCTTCCCCGAAATGCCCGTCGACGGCATCTCTGGTCCCGTCACCCGCCGGGGCCTGTGTGCGGCGCGCACGGCGCTCGGGATGGAGGTCAACCGCAGCGACATGGAGGCGGGCAGCCCCGACGAGCAGCGGCTGTTCGAAACCGAGGAGCTCCCGGTGCCGCCGTTCACTGCAGCCGACGGACGGTGGATCGTGATCGACCGCACCTGCCAGGTGATGTTCGCCGGCGAGGGCGACCGGCTGGTGTTCGTGTTTCCCACTTCCACGGGCGAGGCCGGCCACGAAACCCGAGTCCAGGAGCGGACGCGGGCCTTCCGCTACGACCCCGCCAATCACAACGGCGGCTGGCACAACTCCTCGACCTACCCCGTCGACGCCGACAACCCGCTCAACGGCAACATGTACCGTCCGCTCTACTTCGATCGCGGCCAGGCGATCCACGGCGCCAACAACGTGCCGACGAGCCCGCAGAGCAAGGGGTGTGCGCGTCTCCGGCCAAGCCATCAAGACGCGTTGATCGGGTGGCTCGGCCTCGACGGCATCGGCGGCGCGACCAACTCGTCGAGCCGCATCGACGTGCGCGTCTCGGTGCGCGGGGCCTACGCCTTCGGCTGATCGACCAGCTGCGGGTCGCGACCCAACTCCGCACCGCGCTTCACGTAACCCAGTGCGACGCCACCTGCCACCGAGGTGACCGTGCCGACCACGGCGCCATCCCCATCGACCACGTCGTCGCCGGGCGCGGCATCAGCGAGATCGTCGAACACCCGCAGCGTGCGGGGTGCGTCGGCTCCACGGCTGTCCATGCGCTCCACGAGCTCTTGGCCCGGGTAGCAACCTTTGGTGAAGCTGACCACCATCGGCACCACGCCGATGACCGCCGGGATCGTCTCGCCCGGCACGATCTCCGCGCCGAGGCGCGGCCAACCTGCCGCGACACGCTGCTGCTCCGCCGACGGCGACGGATCGGCAACTGCGGCGGGCTGCAACGTCAGCTCGGCGTCGACGCGAATCTTGAACCGCTCGAGGCGCGCCACGAGCGCCTCGCCGAACCCGGCGTCGGTTGCCAACTCGAACCGGTCGTCGGCGGTGCGGGCCACGCGTAGCAGGCCCTCGACCTTGCCGTTCGGGGCGAGCACGAGCGACCAGGCATGAGCGCCGACCTGGAGCATCTCGATGTCCTGCGACAGTTGTGAGTGCAGGTACGAGCGGGCATCGGGTCCTTCGACGACCACCACATCGCGGGCGTCGGCGTCGAGAACCGAGTCGGGATCGAAGGGCACTGTGTCCATTGCACCAGTTTGCCTGGCACACTGCCGTTCCGATGAGCGACGACCCGATCGAACCCGACGACGTCAGCGACACCGAACCGCGGCCAGCGGCGCTTGCCCAGCGCGCCGTCGACACGGTGCTGCTGCTCGTACGGCGCGGCACCGCACTCGCGGGTGGCGCCTTGATGATCGTCACCGTGGTCTGCCTGGCCAGCTTCGCCTTGGGTCTGGCTGCGCTCGACGGCGGCGTGCGCACCGTGTGGATCATCTTGGGCGGCTTCTTCGCCATCGTGGCGATCGGATCCGTGGTCGTCGCGATCTACCGGCTGGTCCGTCTACGAGCGCGTAGCAACGAGATGCTGCTCGAACTGCGCGAGCTGATCTCGGGCGATACTCGCTCGTCGCAGGTAATCATCGAAACCATCGAAACCAGCGACGGCGTGCAAGAGCAGAGCGCCGTGGTGATGTCGCGCACGTTCGGCAACATGCAGGGCCACCTCGCAGGCCGTTCGCAACAGTTCCGTGCGCTCGCCGCCGCGATGCGGGCGATCACCACGTTCCCGCTCCTGCTGTTGATGTCGACCGCCATCACCATCGTGTTCGGCGGCCTGGCGTTGATCTTCCTGATCGCCCTGGCCATCGGCTGACGGCGCCCTGTTGTAACGCTCGTCTCAGAGACGACCGTTACAACGTTCAAGCGGACGTGCCCGAGTCGCGGCGCGCTGCAGTCATCCGGCGCGCTGCGGGAATCGCCGCCAGGAGGGCTGCGGCCTTGTTCTGGCACTCGAGGTCTTCGTCGTCGGGTACCGAGTCGGCAACGATGCCCGCACCCGCCTGCACGCTGGCGGTCGTGCCGTCGGCGGCGACGAACATCGTGCGGATGGCGATGGCCGTGTCGAGGTTGCCCGACCAGTCGACGTAGCCGACCACGCCCGCATACGGGCCGCGCTTGACCGGTTCGAGATCGTCGATGATCTCCATCGCCCGCACCTTTGGTGCGCCGCTCACCGTCCCCGCGGGCAGCGTGGCCCGCAGCACGTCGATCGGCCCCAACCCGTCACGGAGACGGCCCGACACCTGCGAGGTCATGTGCATCACATGGCTGTACCGCTCGAGGGTCATCAGCTCTTCGACCTCGACCGTTCCGAACTCGGCCACCCGCCCGACGTCGTTGCGGGCGAGATCCACGAGCATCACGTGCTCGGCCCGTTCCTTGGGGTGCTCGAGCAACTCCGCAGCCATCTTGCGATCGTGCTCGTCGGTGCGCCCGCGGCGCCGGGTACCGGCGATCGGCCGCGACACCACGGTGCGCCCCAGGAGCTGCACCATCGGCTCCGGCGACGACCCGACGATGGTCAGTTCGGGGTGGCGAACGAAGTACATGTAGGGCGACGGATTCACCTGGCGCAGCACTCGATACACGTCGAACGGGTCGGCGCCGAGCTCGAGGTCGAATCGTTGCGCCAGCACCACCTGGAACACGTCGCCGGCGACCACGTGGTCCTTGGCCACCTCGACCGCTCGCTGATAGTCGCCCGACGGCATCGTCGATCGAACCGCGGGGGCGTCCTCCCCTGGCAACGGCGGCTCGACCGGCGCATACGGCAACGGCTGCGCCAAACGCTGTGCGCTCGCTCGGGCGCGCTCGACGGCCGCGTCGTAGGCGGCGTCGACCTCGTTCGCATCGAGTCCCGCCGTCGGCACGCTCTCGATCAAGAAGACGCGCTGACGCCAGTGGTCGAAGGCGGCCAGCGACCCGATCACCGACATCACCGCATCGGGCAAATCGCGGTCGTCGGTTGGCACGTCGGGCAGACGTTCAACTTCACGGATCACGTCGTAGCCGAGGAATCCGACGAGCCCTCCGTGCAGCGGGGGCAACGCGTCGACGTTTGGACTGCTGATCTGATCGAGCAGCGCATCGAGCGCCGCCAAGATGCCCTGGTCGGTCGGCACCGGAGGGAGTGCGCCGTCGATGTCGACCGTCCCGTCGCGCAGCGTCAGCGTGGCCGTGGCGTTCCATCCAACGAACGAGAACCGCGCCCACCGTTCCGCTCCCTCGACCGACTCGAGCAAGAATCCCTCATCGTCGCCGACGAGTTTGGCGAACGCAGCGACCGGTGTCTCCAGGTCGGCGAGCATCTCCACCCACACCGGCACCACACCGTGCGCGGCAGCTTGCTGCCGAAACTCCTCTCGAGTGGGTTGGGCGCGCATCAGCCGAAGGCGCGGAAGAAGCAGGTACGCGCGCCGGTATGGCAGGCGCCACCGCCGACCTGCTCGACCTTGAACAGCAGCGTGTCACCGTCGCAGTCGTAGTAGGCCTCACGCACGTACTGCAGGTCGCCGCTCGTGTCGCCCTTGCGCCACAACTCCTGGCGGCTGCGCGACCAATAGACCATCTTCCCCTCGGCCAAGGTCATCGCCAGCGACTCGGCGTTCATCCAGGCCATCATCAACACGTCGCCGTTTTCGACGTCCTGAGCGATCGCCGGAACCAAGCCAGCATGATCGAAGCGCACCGCGTCGAGTTGCTCGCTGGTGGCATCGATAGAGATCGTCTCGGGCATGAAGTCAGCCTAGAGATAGAGACCCGTAGAGGCCTCGATACGTTCTGCAGCAACGGCATGCAGCTCTCGTTCGCGCAGCATCACGTAGTCCTCGCCCTGGACCTCGACCTCGTAGCGGTCTTCGGGGCTGAACAAGACCTTGTCGCCGATCTCACAGGCGCGCACGTTCTGGCCTTGGGCGACGACGGTCGCCCAGACGAGGCGCTTGGCAACCTGCGCGGTCGCCGGGATGACGATGCCCCCGGTCGACGTCCGTTCGCCCGCACGATCGGCGATCCTCACCAACACCCGGTCGTTGAGCATCTTGATCGGCAGCTTGTCGAGCTGGTCGGCATCGGCCATGGCGGAGGAGGGTACCGTCGCTGGTCGTGAGTGCTTCCCAGACGATCGCGATCGACACCGCCGACGGGGTGACGCTCGCCGCCGATGTGGCCGGGCCGCCCGACGCAGTCGCCAATGCAGTGCTCTGCCATCCGCATCCGGCCTATGGAGGCGACCGCTTCAACACGGTGATCGACGCGTTCTTCACGGCGCTCCCCGAGCGTCGAGTACGCACGCTGCGCTTCGACTTCCGCGATGCACTGCGCCAGCCGTCCGACGACCTGACAGCAGGGCTCGACGCCGCAGCGGCCGACGTCGCCGCAGCGATCGGCGCGCTGCGCTCCGAGTCGGCATACCCACTCGTGATCGTTGGCTACAGCTACGGCGCGCTCGCCACGCTCGAGGCCATTGCCACGGGAGCGATTGCTCCGCCTGACGCGTTGGCGCTCGTCGCTCCCCCGCTGACGGTCCGCCCGGTGGAGCTGGCCGCATCGATCCCGACGCTGATCGCTGTCCCGCAACACGATCAGTTCTGCGACCCCGACGCGGCGGCGCAGGCTGTCGCCTCCTGGCCCGCCGACGTGCAGTCGAACGTCGAGTTGATCACCATCCCGATGACCGATCACTTCATGGCGGGCCAAATCGCTGCAACCGTCGATCAGGTGATCCATTGGCTCCCGGTCTGAGCCACTCAGTTCTCCTGTAGAAATCGCGCGCGTGGCGCGCGGAATCCCCAGGATTTCGGTCAGGGTCGATCGGTTCTCCTGTAGAAATCGCGCGCGCGGCGCGCGGAATCCCCAGGATTTTGGTCAGGCGAGGGCGGCTTCCATTTCTTCTTTGATCTCGTCGGTGAGCAGCGGGATCACGTCGACGGCGCCGAAGTTCTGCTCGACCTGCGACACCTTCGATGCGCCCGTGATCACGCTCGACACGTGCGGGTGTTTGGTGCACCAGGCGATCGCCAGCTGGGCCATCGTGCAGCCGAGCCGGTCGGCGATCGGGCGGAGCTTTTCCACCTGGGCGATGGCGTCATCGTTCGACAGCCGCTTGGCCAGCCACTCGTAGCCCTCGAGCGCACCGCGCGAGTCCTCAGGGATGCCGTCGCGGTACTTCCCGGTGAGCAGGCCCGACGCCAGTGGGCTCCAGATGGTGTTGCCGTAGTTGAACTCGGCGTTGATGCGGGCGTATTCGATCTCGACTTTCGACCGTTCGAGCAGGTTGTACTGACTCTGCTCGGTGACCGGCTTGTGCAGGTGGTGCCGATCGGCGATGTCGATCGCCGCCCGGATCTCGTCGGCGGTCCACTCGCTGGTGCCCCAGTACAACGCCTTGCCCGAGGTGATGATGTCGTGCATCGCCCACACCGTCTCCTCGATCGGCGTGTCGGGGTCGGCGCGGTGGCAATACAGCACGTCGACGAACTCGAGCCCGAACCGCTCGAGCGACGTTTCGATCGCCTGCATCAGGTATTTGCGATTGAGCGTGAACTCCATGTTCGGTACGCCGCGGTGCAGACCCCAATAGACCTTGGTGGTCACCACGTACGACCACCGCGGCCAGCCGAGTTCGCGCAGGGCGCGCCCCATGATCTCTTCGCTCTTTCCGCCGGCATAGGCCTCGGCGTTGTCGAAGAAGTTGCACCCGGCCTCGCCCGCGGCCGCCATGCAGTCGACGGCAAGCGAGTCGTCGAGCTGTGTGTCGAAGGTGACCCAACTCCCGAACGACAACACGCTCACCTTGAGCCCGCTGTTGCCCAGCCGGCGGTATTCCATCTTCTCGTTCACCTTCGGTGCAGCCATGCGGCGACCATACCGACACGGCAGCGCTGTGCGCGCTGCTGGAGCGAAGGAGCTACACCGGTGAGGTGGTGGAGGCGCGGTCGGCGGCGATCTGGGCGTCGACCGTGGCCAACACGTCGCCACGCAGTTTGGTGAGCGTGTTGCGGTAGGCCGCGCGATCGAGTGCGGCCATCTCGGCGGCTCGGGCGACGGCCACGTCGAGCACCTGGTCGACGGGCACCACCTCGTCGAGAAAACCGGCATCGACGGCCTCGCTCGCCGCGGTGAGCCGGGCGTTGGCCACCGATCGCTGCAGATGACGTCGGCTGAGCCGCTCCTTCGCCATCGTCATCGCCCAGTCGGGCAACGTCATCTTGATCGCCACCTCGTTCAGCCCGATCTTGCAGTCAATGTCGGCACCGATGCGCACATCGCAGCCAAGCAGCATCAGCGCCCCGGCGGCCACCGCATGCCCGGTGCAGGCCGCCACCACGGGAACGCCCGAGCCGTAGAACGTGCGCACCAGCTCGCCGCCGTCGGCGACGAGGTTGATAGTGGCGTTCATGTCGTCGCCCATCATCACCGACAGGTCGAAGCCCCCCGAGAGCTTGCCTTCGCGGCCGTGAATCACGACGGCGGCGACGCTGTCGTCGCCCTCGGCCTCACGGACGGCCTCGATCAGCGTGGCGATGATCGAGGTGGTCAGCGCGTTGGCCTTGCCGTCGTCGAGGTGGCACACCACCACGTCGCCGCGGCGTTCGATTCGTACAGCGGAGTCCGTCATGCCCGCGACGCTAGGCCGCGGCCTGCGCCTGCGATCAGTCGGCAGGGCGCACTGTGACGCCCGCCGCAGCCATCGCTGCCTTGGCATCGGCGACGCGGTGTTCGCCGAAGTGGAAGATCGACGCCGCCAGCACCGCGTCGGCGCCGCCCTCGACCACGCCCTCCACCAGGTGATCGAGCGTCCCCACCCCGCCGCTGGCGATCACAGGTACATCGACGGCAGTGGTGATCGCCGCCGTCAGCTCCACGTCGAACCCGGCGCGCGTGCCGTCGCGGTCCATCGACGTGAGCAAGATCTCCCCGGCGCCCAGGGCCACGGCTCGCTCGGCCCACTCGACGGCGTTGATGCCGGTCGGGGTGCGCCCGCCGTGCAGGAACACCTCCCATGTGCCGTCCCAACCAGGACCGCGCTGTTCGTCGATCCGCCGTTTGGCGTCGATCGCACATACGACGCACTGCGAACCGAACTCGGCGGCGATCTCAGCAATCAGCTCCGGACGCTGCACGGCAGCGGTGTTCACGCTGACCTTGTCGGCACCGGCACGCAACATGGTGCGTGCGTCCTCGAGTGTGCGGATCCCGCCGCCCACGGTGAAGGGGATGTACACGTGATCGGCGACGTTGCGCACCATCTCGACCGTGGTCGCCCGATCGTCGCTCGACGCGGTGATGTCGAGAAACACCAGCTCGTCGGCACCCTCGGCGTCGTAGCGGCGCCCGAGCTCGACCGGGTCGCCGGCGTCGACGAGGTCGACGAAGTTCGTGCCCTTGACCACTCGTCCGTCGGTGACATCGAGACAGGGGATCACCCGGGCGACCCTCACGATGCCCGTTCCTCGTTGAGCACTGCGAGCGCCTCGGCCACGGTGAACCGGCCCTCGTACAGCGCCTTGCCGGTGATCACACCGCCCAGTCCATTGATGTCGGCCAGCCGGCGCACGTCGTCGAGCGTGGCCACGCCGCCGCTGGCGATGACGGGAGCGGCGGCCACCTCAGCGGCGGCGCGCAGGCCGTCCACGTCGGGGCCGGCGAGCATCCCATCGCGCTCGATGTCGGTGACGACGAACGCGGCGGCGTCAGGGAACTGTTGGTACGCCTCGTCGAGACGGAGGTCTGCCGTTTCGGTCCAGCCGTGAATCGACAAGGCCCCACCACGGTGGTCGAGGCCCACCGCGATCGGGGCGATCGCGGCGACCTCGGCGACCAACGCTGGCGCTCGCAGTGCGGCCGAGCCCATCACCATCCGGGCAGCACCGCGCTCGGCGAGCTCGCGCACGTCGTCGGCCGAACGCACGCCGCCGCCGGTCTGGATGGCGCAGCGATCGCGCACCGCCTCGGCAATTGCTGCCACCACCGGTCGATTGACGGCGTCGCCCGACCGGGCTGCGTCGAGATCGACGACGTGAATCCAACGCGCGCCCTCGTCAGCGAAGCGGCGGGCAACGTCGACCGGATCGTCGCCGTACACGGTCTGTTGGTCGTAGTCGCCGCGTTGCAGGCGCACCACGCGGCCACCGAGCAAATCGATCGCGGGATACAGGTCGATCGTCATGAGCGTGCGCAGACCTGAACGAAGTTGCCGAGTAGGCGCAGCCCGGGGCGGCTCGACTTCTCGGGGTGGAACTGGGTGGCGAACACGTTGTGGTGGCGGAACGCTGCGTTCACGCTGGTGCCGTACTCGACGGTGGCAGCCACGACGCCGTCGTCGTCGGGCACGCCGTGCAGCGAGTGCACGAAGTACACCCAGATCGGGTCGGCGGGATCGTCGACCAATCCGTCGAACATCGGGTCGTCGGGATGCAGCAGCTCGAGTCGGTTCCACTGCATCTGCGGAATCTTGGGGCCTGGCGGGATCCACTCCACCGACCCCGGGATGATCCCCAGCCCTTTCGCCCCGCCGCCTTCCTCCGATGCGGTGAACAGCATCTGCATCCCCACGCAGATGCCGAGGAACGGACGACCTGATGCAACTGCCGCGTGCGCAGCGTCGTCGAGCCCGGCTGCCCCGAGCGCATCCATGCATGCTCCGAATGCACCTACACCGGGCAACACGACGCCGTCGGCGTCGGCGATCAGTCCGTGGTCGGCGGTCAATCGGGCATCGGCGCCCTGCCGTGCGAGAGCCTTCTGCGCCGAGTGCAAGTTTCCGATGCCGTAGTCGAGGACGGCGATGAGGGGGGTCGCTGCCGTCACTGTGGTTACAGCACACCCTTGGTCGAGGGCACGCCGCCGCCGTCGTCGATGCGCACGGCATCACGCAAACATCGGGCGAGCCCCTTGAACGTGGCTTCGATGATGTGGTGCACGTTGCGGCCGCGCACCAACTCGACGTGCAGCGTGATGCCGGCTGCGGTGGCGAACGACGCCACGGCGTGCTCGGCCAGTTGCGGGTCGAACGGCGGGTCGCCGAGCGGAAGACACTCGGGCATCTCGACGTGCCACTCGACGAACGGTCGCCCCGACAAGTCGAGCGCCACGTCGATGAGCGCCTCGTCGAGCGGGTAACGCCCGCTGGCGAAGCGCCGGACGCCGGCCTTGTCGCCGAGCGCCTCGGCGAACGTCTCGCCCAGAGCGAGGGCGACGTCTTCGACGGTGTGGTGCGTGTCGATGTGCAGATCGCCGGTGGCTGCGATGGTCAGATCGAACCCGCCGTGGCGGCCGATCTGATCGAGCATGTGGTCGTAGAACGGGATGCCGGTGCTGATGTCGGTGGCGCCAGTGCCGTCGAGGTCGATCGAGATCTCGATCGACGTCTCCTTCGTGGTCCGCGAATGGTGTGCGGTGCGCCGGTTCGTCGCATCCGATACGGCGGGTGAGGTGGTCATCGCAGCGCCTCCTCGAGCGCGGTGAGGAATGCGTCGTTTTCGTCGGGTGTGCCGATCGTGACGCGTAGGCAGTTGTCGAGACGTGGCCAGCTGGAGCAGTCACGTACGAGGACCGACCGCTCGACGAGGCGCTTCCACACGAGCCCGCCGGGCACGTCTCGGGGGCGGAACAGGATGAAGTTCGCCCCGCTGGGCGTGACGTCGAGCGGCAAGGCGCGCAGCGCCTGATCGAGTCGGTCACGTTCGCCGACCAGCAGCGCAACCCGCTCGTTCATGTCGTCGACGAAGCGGAGCGCAACGCGGCCCGCCACTTGCTTGAGGGCGTCGAGGTGGTACGGCAGCACCACCTTCTCGAGTTCGGCGACGAGCCATGACGGCCCGACGAGGTAGCCGAGACGCGCGGCGGCCATCGACCAGGTCTTGGAGAACGTGCGGGTGACGACGAGCGGTCGGGCCTCGTCGACGAGGTCGAGCGCCGACCACTGCGCGAACTGGGCGTAGGCCTCGTCGACCACCACCAGCCCTGGCGCAACGTCGAGGAGGTGGTCGACATTGCTGGACGGCTCGACCAACCCGGTCGGGTTGTTGGGCGAGGTGAGGAACGTCACGTGCGGCCGGTGTTCGGCCATCACGCGATCGACCTCGGCCGGTTCGAGCGAGTAGTCGGGAGCGCGTTCGCCTTCGACCACGGTGGAGCCCACCACTCGGGCGATCTGACCATGCATCTGGTAGGTCGGCTCGAAGGTGGCCACCGCACGCCCGGGCCCGGCATAGGCCAGCAGAATCGACTGCAGCACTTCGTTGGAACCGTTGGCGGCGAACACCTGCTCGGGGCCCACGTGGTGGAGCTCGCCGATCGCCGACCGCAGCTCCATGGCAGGGCGATCTGGGTACCGGTTCCAGTCGAGTCGGCTGAGCTCGGCGGCGAGCGCGTCGGCGAAGCCAGGAGGTGGCGGGTAGGGCGACTCGTTGGTGTTCAGCCGCACGCGCACGTCGACCTGCGCCGAGTGATAGCCCTCGAGCGCACGCAGGTCGTCGCGTACCGGAATCACGTGTGCGGAGCCTACCGAGACCCCCCGACGCGCACCCGACCGGTATCTGTCACGCCGGTGTCTGTCACCGTGTTACGGCCTGTCCGCAACACGGTGACAGACACCACCGTTACAGTGCCGCGCATGGCTCTGCCGCGTCCCGCTCCCCCGTCGGATTCGACGGCGACCCAACTGGCGACGATCGCCGACCACGTCGACGACTACCGCACCCGGGTCGGCGACCTGGCCGAGCCGTTCGAGGGCACCGAACGTGAGGATCTGGCCGTGGCGATCCGCGAGGCCGAACGGCAACTGCGGAGCGCGGTGCGAACGCTGCAGCGCGCCGCGCGTTCGGCCGCTCAGTAGCGGCGCGAACACCCTCGGTGAGTTGAGGAGACGCGGCGACGGCCCCTGGTGGGAGGGGCCGTCGCACAGCGCGAGGCGCGGGAGGCGGAATCCCTGCCGTCGCGTCAAACCAGGTGGCGGGAACCTGGTTGGAGCTGACTATACACCGACCGTCAGGGACGACAATCCCGGTGCGGCTACCCTCCAGATATGCGGTGTCTGGAGATCAAACGGCAGCTCGGCACCGACGAAATCGCCACCGTCAACGAGCTGCTCGACGCCGCTGCACGCGCCGATGGGCGCCGCCCGTTGTCCGATCATCTGTATCTCGACCTGGTCCACGGACGGCAAAAGGGATTCGCCGCATTCGTCGCTTGGGAGCCCGGCCACGCCCACCCGGTGGCCTACGCACAGGTGTCACGCGGCAACGACAACCACGTGTTCGAACTGGTGGTTCACCCGCATCACCGGTACGAGATGGCCACGATCGGGCCGGAGCTGATCGACCTGGCGCTGACCGTGGTGGGTTCCGACGGTGGTGGCGACGTGAACTGGTGGGTCTTCGAACCGACCACGATGCACGAGAAGCTGGCCGCCGACGCCGGACTCGCCCCGGCTCGCACCCTGTACCAGATGCGTCGACCGCTGCCAGCCGACCGTCCGGTCACCATCACTACCCGCGCCTTCGTCCCCGGCGACGACGACGAGGCGTGGTTGCGGGTCAACAACCGGGCCTTCGCCGACCACCGCGAGCAGGGCGGGTGGACGCTCGACACGTTCTGTCAACGCCAGGGCGAGCCGTGGTTCGACCCTGAGGGCTTCCGCATCCTCGACGTCGACGGCGAGATGGCTGGGTTCTGCTGGACCAAGGTGCACGCGGCAACCGAGGTCGACCCCGAGCTGGGTGAGATCTACGTGATCGCCGTCGACCCGGCGTTTCACGGACGCGGGCTCGGCGCCCAGCTCACCCTGGCCGGACTCGAACACCTCCACGGTCGTGGCATCAGCACCGGATTGTTGTACGTCGACGCCGACAACGAAGGTGCAGTGGCGATGTACGAGCGTCTCGGGTTCGGTGTCCACTCGACGAACGCAGCATTCGAAGCCGATGTCCAGGCCAACGACGTGCCAATCCCCGATCAACTCGGACCCTGCTAGCGCCCTCGCTCTGGCGATGACGACCGACCGGCCGCTCACCAGGTACGGCGCGACCCGCGCCGACCTCGCTGACATGCTCACCGACGCGCCGCGTTACCGCATCGATCAGTTGTGGACCGGGCTGTACGAGCAACTCCGACCGATCGACGACATCAGCACGCTGCCGGCGGCGATGCGCACCGACCTGGCAGACGCGCTCCCCACCGAGCTCACGGCGGTCACCGAGTCGGTCAGCGACGGCGGCGACACGGTGAAGTTTCTGTGGGAGATCGCCGGCGGCGCACGCGTCGAGACCGTGTTGATGGTGTACCGCGATTGGGCAACGGTGTGCGTGAGCAGCCAGGCAGGATGCGCAATGGCGTGCGGGTTCTGTGCCACCGGGCAGGCCGGCTTCACCCGTCACCTCACCACCGGCGAGATCGTCGAACAGGTCGTCGTCGCCGCGCGGCGGGCGCGGCAGTCGAACGTGCGCGTCAGCAACGTCGTGTTCATGGGGATGGGTGAGCCGATGGCCAACCTCGACGCCGTCTGGGCCGCCGTCGAGCGGATCCACGGCGATCTCGGTTTGTCGGCGCGACACATCACGATCTCCACGGTCGGCCTGATCCCCGGCATCCGCGCCCTCGCCGAGCGGCCACTCCCGGTGAATCTGGCCGTGTCGCTGCACGCTGCCAACGATGACGAGCGCGATGCGCTCGTGCCGATCAATCGGCGCTACCCGATCGACGACCTGCTCGAGGCCTGCGCCGACTACCTCGATGCAACCGGGCGCAGGGTGAGCTTCGAGTGGGCACTGATCGACGGCGTGAACGACCGCGACCGCGACGCCGACGAGCTCGCCGAACTGTGCCACCGCCTTCGACCGCGCGGCCACGTCAACCTGATCCCGCTCAACCCCACGCCGGGGTACGCCACGCGTGGCACCCCGCCGGCTGGCGTGGAGCGGTTCCGCGCCGCACTTGAACGCCGACGGGTGAGCGTGACCGTTCGACGCAACCGCGGCACCGACATCGACGCCGCCTGTGGCCAACTCGCCGCTGGACAACCCGTCCGAGTGACGATGGGGAACGGTCAGTCGGGCAACGGTCAGTCGGCGGGCTCGACGTAGGTCGGGTTCGCCACGGCGAGCTTGTCGAGCGTCGCCGCCAGCAAGGCGTTGCGTAGCGCGGCATCGGCGACGTCGAGGTTGCCGCCCCGGATCGCGGCAGCGAGCTCGGCGTCGTCGGCCATCCCGAGCTCGGCCAACCGCGCAGCATGACGGTCTGCATGCTCGGAACCAAGGGTCAGCTCACGCTCGACCATCGCCAGCACGTTGGCCGCCACGCGGGCGTGATAGCGAAGACGGCCATCGGTCGCCGACTGCACGTCGCGCACCAGCCACTCGCGCACCGCCTCGACGAGTTCGAGCGACGTCGGTCGATCGTGTGGCGCGCTCACGGTGTTCGATCCAGGAGCTGCAGGAGGTCGAATTCGTTCTCGCACACCCGCCGCCCGATCGCCGCCAGCTCATGACTGCGAGCGACGCCCGACAGGTGCACGTTGGCCTGCCCGATGCACATCACCGCCCACTTCCACGTGCCCAGCACCTGCCACCAATGCACCGCCACCGGATCGACCGGTGCCCCACCGGCCGCTTCGTAGGCGACGGCCAATTCCTCGACCGACCCGAGACCAGCGACCTCCCCCGCGCCGCCGAAGCGCCAGGCGCGCACCGCCAGCCAGCCGAGGTCTTCCATCGGATCGCCGAGGTGGGCGAGCTCCCAGTCGATGACCGCGCGCAGTCCGTCGGTACCGACGATCACGTTGCCCAGCCGGAAGTCACCGTGAACCACTGCGGGCGCCGCTGGTGGACGAGGGCGATCGAGCAGCCACCGCCGCACCAGCTCGAGCACCGGGTGCGGCTCGCCGAGATCGTCGATCACCGCCGTGTAGTCGGCGATCTGGTCGGGCGCCACCAGTCCGGGAACCTCGGCGGGATCGATCGAGTGGACGGCTGCCGCGGCTCGTCCGAGCTGTCCAACCAGTTCGTGACGTGCGGCGGCGTAGGCATCGTCGCGGAGGATCTTGCGCGGGATCGTCTCGCCGTCGACCGCCCGCAGGATCATGAACGCCACTCCGTCGTCGCCGCGTCCGGAGTCGAGCAACTCAGGAACCGGCACACCGGCTGCACCTGCGGCGCTCACCGCTTCGGCCTCGATCAACATGTCGCGTGTGTCGCCCGCGCGCTGGCGTTGCACGATCAGGTCGTCGTCGCCCGCTGTGAAGCGCCATGTTTCGCGCGATGCGCCTCCCGACAGCTGGGTCAGTCCGGTGATCGCCACCCCCAACCGCTGCGCCAGCATGTCCCCCAGCTCCATACCCCACCATCCTGCCCGACCCCCGATGTAACGATCGTCTCAGAGACGATTGTTACATCGACGATCAGCAGCCGGCGGCGCGCACCGACGGGGTGGGATTGACCGGCACGCCGCCGCCGGGGCGGATCTCGAAGTGCAGGTGCGGCACGCCCGTGGCGTTGCCGGTGTCGCCGTTGTACCCGATCACCTCGCCCTGCTGCACGCGCCGGCTCGTACCCTCGTAGCGCGACAGGTGGGCGTAGTAGTAACGGTTGCCGTTGTCGCCGACGAGCGACACTGCGTTTCCACCAAGGCGGTTCTGTTTGAACGTGACGACACCGCTGACCACCGCAACGATCGGTACGCCCGTTGGCGCCAGCATGTCGACGCCTTGGTGCCGCCGGCCGCCCGAGCGGGGCGCACCCCACGTGTCGCCGTAGGCTGATCCGAGCATCGGGCAGACCATGGCGTCGATGTAGGTCCCTCCGCCGCCGGCGACACCGATCGCGCCTCCACCGACGAATCCGCCGAGCGGCCTACTTCCCGATCCACCGGTTCCGGTGCGCCCACCACTGGTGCCGCCCGACGCTCCTTCGTTGGTCGGCACGGTTTCGACCGTGGCCACAGGTCCGGCCGGCGTGGTCGTGCCGGTCGTGGCCCCGTCGTCGGCGCCGTCGCTGGCAGCGTCGTCGGATGCCGCGTCGTCGGGTACCGAACCGTCCGGCACCGAGCCGTCGGTCACGGTGGTCGTCGGATTGGCGGCCGCTTCCGCGGCAGCAGCGATCTCGGTTTGGGCGACGATGCCGGGGTTCGGTTTGGCCCGGGCACGTGCCTCGGCCTCTTGGCGGGCCTGCTCCACCAGCCGCTCGCGTTCGGCGGCCTGCTGTGCCTCGAGCGCCCGACGTACCGCCTCGTCCTGTAGCCGCGCGTCTTCGATCTCGCGCAGTCGCTCGACCTCGGCCTCGGCCTCGTCCTGCAGCCGGGTGAACTCCGCCTTCTGCTCTTCGATCTCACGACGACGTTCGCGCAGTTCATCGCGCTTGTCGGAAAGGTCGGACTCGGCGGCGTCGTATCGGTCGAGCGTGCTATTGCCGGTGTTGGTCATCACGTCGACGTACACCTCGGCCTGCACCTGATCCTTGGGATCCTGGAGCCCCGTGAGCAATGGGATGCCGAGGGTGCCGCTGTTGACGTAGCGCGCCAGCGCGATCGCCTCGACATCGCGCCGGAGACTCTCCACGCGTTCGGCCAGCTGCTCGGCTTCGAGCTCCAGACGATCGACATCGTCCTCGAGCAGGTCGAGCGCCGATTGCGCCTCGAAGAACGCGTCGGCAGCGGCGTTCGCCCGGTCGCGCGCATCTTGGATTTCGCGGGCGGCACGAGCGGCATCATCCTCGGTGGTCTGCGCGCCAGCGACCATCGGCACCACGACGACCAGCGACACCGCAGCGAGGACGCCCGCAAGCGCTCCGCCGACGCCGCGACGCACGAAGGGGCGCGCGGAGGGCGCCGCTGAGCTGGACATACGCGGCGAGAGGCTACTTCCTCGTTCGGGCGAGGTACCGGCAGGCAACCCCGCGGACGGATTCCGGGGCACCTCATGTTGTCGGCGTGTTGGCGGCCGATCTTGATGGTTTCCTGAGCTGCACGCCGTTGTGCTGCTACCGCTCCGGCTCCTCGGTGACCAGCTCCAACAGCGCGGTGCTGCCATCACGGACGGCGCGATCGAGCACGCCCTGCAGCACCGCCCCCGTCCACAGTCGACCGCCGTAGTCGAGCGTCATCGTCAACCGGCTGCTCTCTCCCGCCGGGTCGATCTGGGTGGTGAGCACCCACGGGGCATGCTCTCGGTCGTCGTTCTCGCGTCGGCTGAAGACCGCACGCGTCGTCGGCTCATGGGTCGTGCGCACCATCCGCAGCCGCTTCGACCGCGCCAGGGGGCCGACCGCCGCACGCAGCTCCACTTCCCAGGCCGGCCCGTCCGGGTCGGGCGGCAGGGCGACCACGTCGTGCACCAAGGGCATCCAGCGCCGGTAGCGCGCCAGATCGGCGACCTCGTCGAACAGCCGGCTGGACGCAACCGGAGCGTCGAGAGTGTGCTCGACGTGCATGACTACCGATCGCGGTCGGCGCCGCGAAAGGCGCGTGCCAACAGCGGCGAGTCGGCGGCGAGCAACCCATCGAGGTCGTCAGTGACATCGAAGTCGGGGCGCCACGGATCGGCCGGTGGTGGCGACTCGTCGCCGACGATGTCATCGCCGGCCTCCTCGGGCTCGGCCGCGGCGACGTCGGTCGTGTTGCCGGGAGCAACACCGCCAGCGTCGGCGATCGGCGCCCCGGTGGGCGGCTCGAGGCTGAGCTGGCCGCTGCGCTGGGCGCGTCGCGGACGACGCGCGCCCGGGCGACGCATCGCCGATGGATCTGGAGGCCGGAACAGGTGCAGGTCGGGGTCGCGCAGATCGTCGAGCGTCCAGTTGCGCGGCACGATCATCGAGTCGGCGTGTCGTTGGCACAGCACGCCGTGCTCGGCGCCTTCGTCGCCGAGGTGGTCGAGCCAGAACACGAGGTCCTCGGGGCGCATGCCATACGCGACCGATGCGGCTTCCGAACATCCCGGTCGCTCGCACAGCCGTCCCATCCCGTCACCGACCATAGCTCCAGCGCATGGGCCACGACCGCTAACGTCGCCCGCGATGGACACCGCCGGTGGTGAATCCGAACACTTCGGCCGCCTGCTCGTCATCGTCACACTGAGTTTCATCATTTCGGCCTTCAGCGCGCGGTGGGCCTCGACCGCAGTTGCGCTTCTCAACGGCGTGCTCGTGGTGACCGCATTCCGCAGCACCGGCCTGCGCGGCGCACTGCCGCGTCGGCCATTGCTCTTCGGGCTGACGCTTATCGCGGCCGTCGCCGTCGTGGTGCGGGCAATCGCCGACGAGCAGTCGACGTCGCAAGCGGTGGCCTCGTTCCTGCAGGCCGGCGTGTTGTGCTTCGTGATCCTTGCACTGCTCCGGGCGATCCTGCGGCACGAGGTGGTCACCGTGCAGACGATCATCGGCGCTGTGGCGGCATATGTGCTGATCGGCTTGACGTTCTCGTGGATCTTCCTCGGCATCGACACGCTCGACGACTCGCAGTTGTCGCTCGATCCGAGCATGCCGGAGACCTATCCCGAGTTCAGCTTCATCACGCTGACCACCGTCGGGTACGGCAACCAGGTGCCGACCGCAACGTTCTCGGCACGCATCGCCGTCATCCTGGCGATCATCGGGCAGGTCTTCCTGGCGACGTTCGTGGCGCGGCTCGTGTCGCTGTACGGACGCGAGCGCCGAGCAGCTGCCACCGAACCCGACTCCTGACTCACCAGCCAGGGCGCCCACCGAGCCGCCCCCAGCCCACACCCAGCGGCCGGCCAGGGTCCCTCGCGATCAGTTCGCGATCGGCGATGATGCAGCCATGGGACAACGACTGCTCCGACTGGTGTTGCTGCTCGCCGGCAACGCACTCGGCCTGCTCATCGCGGCGATCGTGCTCGGCAACGTGTCGATCAACGTGGTGTCGTTCATCATCGCGGTGGTCATCTTCACGGTGGCGGTGGCCATCACCCGGCCGCTGATCAGCAAGGTGACCAGAGAAAACGCACCGGCGCTCGAGGGCGCGGGCGCGCTCGTCACCACGTTCATTGCACTGCTGGTCACCGATCTGGTGTCGGACGGGCTGTCGATCGCCGGCATCGGAACGTGGATCCTGGCCACGGTGATCGTGTGGCTCGGGACCATGATCGCCGGGTGGGCGCTCCCGGCGTTCTTCCTCGACGAAGAAGCCAGCACCAAGAAGAACAAGTAGCCAACGCCAACACGAACGCCAAGAAGAACAGTCACAGCCACGAGGGGGGCTCTCATGACGGAGACACAACCGACGTCGACCGACGTCAACGCTTGGGCGGTCGGATGGACCGCGTTCGCCGGGATCATGATGATCATCACCGGCCTATTCCACGCCATGGCCGGTATCGCCGCGCTGGTGTCCGACGAGGAGTTCTTCATCGTCGACAACGGCTGGGTCTACGAGCTGAACACCACCGCATGGGGATGGATTCACATCATCGTCGGTGTGATCGTCTTGTTGTCGGGGATCGGCTTGTTCACGGCAAACATGGCGGCGCGGGTGATCGCCATCGTGCTGGCCGGGCTCAGCGTGATCGTCAACTTCGCCTGGTTGCCGTACTACCCGGTGTGGTCGATCGTGATGATCGCGCTCGGCGTCGCCGTGCTGTGGGCGTTGACCACCCGCGGCGACGACCTCGCGCGCTCTACGGGGATGTAGTGCGGGGCGGCGCCGTTGGCGGCGACTACGCCTCGCTGCCGATTACCGCAACCGAATCAACCACGTCGTCGTAACGCATCATCGTCGGCACGGGGCTGCCGCCGAGAGCACTCGCTCCGGCATACGCCAGCCACCGCCACAGTCGACCCTCGCGTTGGGGTCCAACCTCGGTTCCTTCGTTCTGCACACGGGTCGGCTCGTCGGTGATCGTCATGGCACCAGCCAGCCACACCGCACCTGAACGCCGCCTGAACCATGGCGATGAATCCGCCAATCACGAGCATCCACCCGCACGTCAGGCGTGGTGCGGCAGTACCCGAGTCGGGGCGACTGAGAGGGCCTACACGGCCCCGACGACGAAGATCGCGGCGACACCGACACCGATGGAGATCGTTGCGGTCGTCGGATCGAAGTCGCTCGAGGAGTCGCCGCCGGCAACTGCGGCGAACTCCTCGTCGGACAACTCGCCACCACTCGCCACCGGCAACGCGTGGGCGAGATGACTCAGGCGCACGTCGCCGAATCCCTCGGCTTCCAGAATGGCCCGGCGGTCGGCGAGATCGGCAGACTCCAGCCGAGCCTTGAAGTCGGGGTCGGCGCCGACCCTGCGTACGAGATCTTGGGCCTGCTGCACACTCACCACACCGACCGTAGTCGCGGCGCCTCGGACAGGTCGGTTGCCGCGCTCAACCCCCCGGTGCCGCGACGCCGAGATCGCAGTACCACACGACGGTCTGAGTGAGGCTCGACGGCGGGACCCAACCGTCAATCGCATAGTCGCCAGCGATGAGCCAGTCGTATTGGTCGATCTCGAAGGTCTGCACCATGATCTGCGTCTCGGCAAGCCGGCGCACCTTCTCGGTCGCCACCAGGTCGAGTGCGGCAGTCGCCATCGCCACGCCGCCGACATGGTGCCTGCGCATCAGCTCGAGCCAGATGCGCCCGCGTTCAACGCCCTCCGCCGCTGACAGGGTGTCCATCGCCTCGTCGGAGGCATACCCCTGCATCTGTTCGATGGGGACACCCGCGCCGTCGTTGGCGCCCATCCAGCCCATCACCGTGTCGGGGGTAGCGGTCGATCGAGCCCAGTCGGTCAACCAGGCGCGCATCATGCCGACCTCGATGGCTTGGTTCTGGAGGACCTCGCCGGCGGCAGCCTGCACCGGGTCGCCGGTGTCACGGCCGATCACTCGCTGGCACATGGCCAGCGCCTGAACGTGGTGCGCCGCCATGTCGGCGCAGAACCCTGCATCGGCATCGTTGGCGCCAGCGTCGTTGGACTGCGGGTCAACAGCAAACACCGCACCAGCCGTCGCGCCAGCAGTCGCACCGACCACCGCGACCGCGGTCACCGACCGCAGTGCGGCCCGACGCGACATCGCCGCGCCCACCCGCGGCCGGTCGGATCGACGGATCACGATCAACCCTGCGGCGCTCCGCCGCCGGGACCGCCGCCCCCGGGACCTCCGCCGCCACCGCCACCACCACCGCCGCCGCCGCCGCCACCGGCCGCGTCGAGGTCGACCACGCCGGTGTAGCAACCGAGCACGTACGGGAAGGTGTCGGTCGTGTAGTAGGCGTAGTTGCCCTGCTCATCGACGAGTCCGTTGCACTCGTCGAGATCACCCAGGCCCTCCACGTACGAGTGGGCGGCCCAGGTGTCGGTGGCAAAGAGCGACGCATCGGTGAGCTCCCACGAGGAGGTGTACTGATCGTTGCCGGTGTAGATCGGGTACCCGTCCAGGGCGTAGCCGAGCAACTGCGGTTCGGCAGCGGCTTCTTCAGGAGTGAAGAGGCAGTCGGTCGTGTCACTCGTGCCGAAGAGGTGAATGTGGAACCCGGTGGGACCGTTGTGGCTGCCACACTCGCTCAGTCCGCCGACGAGCGACAGCACGTCGCCACCGGTTCCCTCGGTCGGCCCGTAGATCGGGATCCCGGTGAGCGACACCGCGGCCGTGCCGAGTGCGGGAACCGCAGTCGTCGTCGCAGCCACCTCGGGATCGGCAGGAATGGTGAACTCGAGGTCGGCGGCCCTTGGGGAGCCGGGCGACGTCTCGATGTAGGTGTAGTCCGGAATCCCGTTCGATGTGATCACGATGCTGTCGCCCTCGCACACCGCACTCGACTCCGGATCGGCGAGATCGGGATTCACCGACGGACCGGTGGTGAACAGCGCAGCCTGTTCGTCGCACGTCAGCGCAGGCGGCTCCAGACGTTCGGCGTGCTCGGCCGCCGTCGCCGGCTCGTCGATCACCTCGGCGTTCGCCGGCTCGAAGGTGGTGTCACCCGATCCGCAGGCTGCTACGGCAACGACGAGTCCGGCAACAGCAGCAAGTTGATGCGCTCTCATGGGTCGGACGATTGCCGCCCAACCTGTGAGTTCGCTGTGCGCGATCATCCAATCGCCCAAGAACACGACCGGGACTCGGCCGGCGCGCCGCGCCGACAGCGGCGCCCGCCGGCCGCTGGTCAGCTGCCCCCGGGCCTGCAATCGTGGGCCCATGTCGACCGAGCGGCGCACTCTGTACCCCGAGATCGAACCGAACCAGAGCGGCATGCTCACGGTCTCCGACGTACACGAGATGTACTGGGAAGAGAGCGGCAACCCCAACGGCAAACCCGTCGTCTTCCTCCACGGCGGACCCGGGGGCGCCAGCCAACCGCGCTACCGCCGCTACTTCGATCCCGACGCGTACCGCATCGTCTGTTTCGATCAGCGTGGATGCGGCAAGAGCACTCCGCACGCCAGCCTGGTCGACAACACCACGTGGGCACTCGTGGACGACATCGAGCGCCTCCGCAGCCATCTCGGCATCGACGCGTGGCAGGTGTTCGGCGGGTCGTGGGGTAGCACCCTCGCCCTCACGTACGCGGAGCAACACCCGGACCGGGTGACCGAGCTCGTCCTGCGCGGAATCTTCCTGCTGCGGCGCGCTGAGCTGTTGTGGTTCTACCAAGAGGGCGCAAGTTGGATGTACCCGGACAAGTGGGAGGGATACCTTGCGGCCATCCCCGAGGTCGAGCACGGCGACCTGATGAGCGCGTATCAGCGTCGGTTGACGAGCGAGGACCCCGAGGTACGAATGAGGGCGGCGAAGGCCTGGTCGTTGTGGGAAGGCGGCACGAGCAATCTGCTGCCCGATCCGGACCATGAGGCGCGCAGCAGTGTCGACGAGTTCGCCTTGGCGTTCGCCCGGATCGAGAATCACTACTTCGTCAACGGCGGGTTCTTCGACGTCGACGGACAGATCCTGCGCGACGTCGACCGGATCCGCCACATTCCCGGCGTGATCTCGCAGGGCCGCTACGACATGGTCTGCCCGATCAAGAGCGCCTGGGAGCTGCACAAGGCGTGGCCGGAGGCCGATCTCCGCATCGTTCCGGACGCCGGCCACTCGATCGACGAACCAGGGCACATCCACGAACTCGTGTCGGCGACCGACCGCTTCCGATCTCGCGTCTAGCCCTCGCCGCTGCACCGCAGTCGTCACGGGGCTGCGCACGGCGTCAGCTGCGCCTCGCGGCGCCTGAGCGGTGGAGCGCGCACGATGGTTACCGTGTGGCGATGTCGGCAGCGTCGTCCGTCTTTCCGCCGACGGCGGCACGCGATCGCCGGGGTTACCTGTCGCTGGTCATCGGCGGCGCCGTCATCTGGTTCCCCGGGAGTGCGGTCGCGATCGCGTTGCCCAAGCTGCAGGACGAGTTCGACGCATCACTGTCGGAACTCACCTGGCTGCCGACGATCTACATGTTGGTGTTCGCCGCCTTCGTCCCGATCGTCGGCCGGCTCAGCGACCGGTACGGCCGCCGCCTGTCGATGACCGCCGGCGCTGGCATCTTCGCCGTTGCGACACTCGCCGCGGCGGCTTCCCCGAACTACGAACTGCTGCTGGTGGCGTTGGTCGCCATGGGGATCGGCGGCGTGCTCATCAGCGTTGCCGTCTTCGCCATCGCCGACGTCAGCTTCACCGGTGATGCCCGCGCCAAAGCGATCGGTGTCGTCTCGGCGGCCACCGGCTTCGGCCAGGCGCTCGGCGTCCCGATCGGCGGCACGCTCGTCGACAGCGCGCTCGGTTGGCCGGCGATTTTTGGGATCTGCTCTCCGCTCGCGCTCCTCGTTGCCGTGTTGTCGCGGAGCTTGGACGAGACGGCCGAAGGATCGTCGGGGCGGCTCGATCTTGTGGGTGCGTCGTTCCTGGGCGCGGCGCTGGTGATCGTCACGATCGTGGGCGTACAGGGGCCCGACTGGGGTTGGGCGTCGACCAGGACCCTCGCGCTCGTGGCAGGCGCGATCATCTTGCTCGGTGCATTGCCGTGGGCTCTGCGCCGATCCGACGACCCGATCGTCCCTTCGGAGCTCGGCACACGGCCGTATCTCGGTGGGGTCGGCCTGATCGCGCTGGCCAACACTCCGATCTCCGCGGTGCTGTTCTTGCTTCCGCTGCTGCTGCAGAACGGATTCGGCGAGTCGGCCACGCTCGGTGGCTGGGTGCTGCTCGCCTTCGGCACACCGCTGTTTCTGTGTGGCATGGTCAGCGGCTGGCTCGTGCGCCCGCTGGGTGTTCGCTGGGTCGCCATCCTTGGATGTCTCGCCATGGCAGCTGGCGCCTTGTTGCTCGCCGTGGTCGACATCGGCGATGGGCCCGCCGATCTCGTTCCGGGAATGATCTCGGTCGGCGCTGGGGCCGGGTTGACCGTTGCCGTGGCGTCGACGGTTGCCATGTCGTCGGTGCGTACGGAGATCGCTTCGTCGGCGAGCGCGCTCCTCTCTGCGATGGCGTTCCTCGGAGGAGCGATCGGGTTTGCGCTCGCCGCCGGGCTGTTCGATGCCTTCGCGGGCAGCGATGCCTCCAGAGCCATCGCCGACAAGGACCTCGGTTCGATCGTCGACGGGGTCCGCGGTGCCTTCGCCACGATCGCCGTGATCACGGTTGCACTCGTCGCCGTTCCGTTGACGACGTTCCCCGCCCGCTCGACGCGCGCGCCCTGACGTTCAGTCTCACGGCCACTCGATGCGCTGCGGGTTGGGGCGAATCGAAGGATCTGCGCAGCGATGACGACGGTGCCCGATCAGTACCATCGCGGCGGTGTGGTGGTTCGATCGGGACATCGTGGAGTCCGGCCGCCTGCCACTGATGCTGTGCTTCGCCGCGTTCCTGGTGACGTTCGCGGCAACTCGTACCATCACCCGTCTGATTCGCGCTGGCCGAGGACCCTTCAAGGACGCCGCTACCGATTCCGGCCTTCATGTGCACCATGCGATTCCGGGCGTCGTCGTGCTCGTCGGTGGCGCGTTCTTGGCAGTGGGGACACAGAACTCGAACGGTTGGGCGGCGGTGTCGGGGGTGTTGGTCGGGATCGGGACCTCGTTGGTGCTCGATGAGTTCGCCTTGATCCTGCGGCTCGACGACGTGTACTGGGCCGAGGAGGGACGAATGTCGGTCGAGGTGGTCGCGCTGGCGGTCGCCGTGCTCGGTTTCGCGCTCATCGGGTTCAACCCGTTCTTGATCGACAGCGATCGGCCGGTCCTCCTGGCGTTGACGCTGTTGAACATCGTGGTCCACCTCGTAGCACTCGTCGTCTGTGTGGCCAAAGGCAAGTACCGCACCGGGATCGCCGGCGTGTTCATTCCGCTCTTCGGAATCGTGGGTGCGTGGCGGTTGGCAAAGCCGGACTCGCGGTGGGCGCAGCGCCGTTATCGGGGCGAGAAGATGCAGCGGGCCATCCGTCGGCAGGAGTGGCTCGAGGCGCGGGTGGCGCCACGTCGCCGGGCGATCGTCGACGCCGTCGCGGGGAGTCCGTCGACTCGTCGGCACAACCGGGCCGACGCAGCGAGAGAGTCAACTCCTGTCGAGTAGTCCGCCGCTGTGGCAGGCTGACAACGATGGCATGGTGGATAGCGCCAGCACGTCGCAGATCGAGCAGGGGGTGTCACCAGCGATGACCGCGCCGGAGTGGACGATCGAGCAGATTCAGTCGACGTTTCTCGACTTCATGGCCGAGCGCGGCCATGCGATCATCGAAGGGCACTCGGTGCGCTCCCCGACCGACGACGTGCTCTTCACCACGGCGGGTATGCACCCCCTCGTGCCCTACCTGCACGGCGACGAGGTGCACCCGGCAGGCACGCGGCTGACCGACGTGCAACGGTGCGTCCGCACGACCGACATCGACGAGGTTGGTGACAACACGCACCTCACCGTGTTCGAAATGCTCGGCAACTGGAGCTTGGGCGATTACTTCAAAGAAACGTCGATCCCCCAGTCGTTCGAGCTGCTGACCGGTCCGTTCGGGATCGACCCGAGTCGGCTGTACGTGACGGTGTTTGCCGGTGACGACGAAGTGCCAGCCGACAACGACGCCCCAACCATCTGGGCCGAGACCTTCCGCCAGGCTGGTGTCGATCCCACCGGTCGGATCACCCCCCTCGGCACGGACGACAACTGGTGGTCGGACGGACGCGCTGGACTGTGCGGACCGGACACCGAGATCTTCGTGTACGTCGGCGACGGTGATGCGCCGCCGTTTGGCGACCGGCCCGAGTTCGTCGAGATCTGGAACAACGTCTTCATGACGTACAACCGTCACGAAGACGGCACGTTGGACATGCTGGAGCAGCACAACGTCGACACGGGGATGGGCCTCGAGCGGTTGGCGATGTACCTCAACGGACACAACTCGGTGTGGCAGAACGACGAGTTGTCAACACTGCTGGCCGAGGTCGCCGACGCGATCGGCGTCGACCCGGCTGCGCTCGACGGCGACGAACTTCGATCACTGCGGATTGTCGTTGATCACCTACGGGCTGCGCTCGTGATCGCCGCGGTTGGCATTCATCCGTCGGCGTCCCGCCAGGGGTATGTGTTGCGCAAGTTGGTACGACGTGCCGTGCGTCAGACGGAGCTGCTGCGTGGCAGCGACGAGGCGCTCGCCGAAACGATCAGCGCAGCGGGTGAACGGGTCCTGGCGATCATCAGCCGACGGTGGCGCGACCTCGACCCCGATCAGGCTGGAACCGCGGCGCTCGCGGTGGTGACCCGCGAGGCGAACAAGTTCTCCAACACGCTGCGGCGCGGCGTCGAACACCTCCGTCGGGACGCGGCCAACGGGCAGGCCTTCGACGGCGACCTCGCGTTCAAGCTGGCCGACACGCTCGGCTACCCGGCAGAGCTATCGGCCGAAGAAGCGGCGCGCCTCGGAATGGACATCGATGCGACATGGCAGCGCCGCTACCGCGAACTGCGCGCCGACCAACAGGCGCGATCACGACACTGAGCACGATCGGCTCGGCCACTCCCTCTCACTGGTCCTCGTCGCCGGGCCCGACCATCTCCCAGCCCATCTTGATCCAATCGGTGAGGCTCGCGTCCGGCACGTAGGCCCGGGCGACCGCGATTCCGATCTCCAGCAGCGCGGTCTCGTCGGGAAACACGAGGAACATCGGATGGTGCTCGGGGTGGAACTTCTCCTTGTAGTGGAACAGCGACTGAAAGCCGTAGTACGGCTCGAGGGTCGTGCTCAACAGGTTGAGAATCTGCTGGAGGACCCGTTGGTCGCTGCTACCGGCAAGCGAGTCGGGAGCCTTGGCGAGCGGAGCCGCCGACAGGCTCATGAACCGGAACCCTTCGCTGTGGAACTGTCGCGCCGAGGCGCCGATGAGGAAGTCCATGACCGGCGGAAATCCGTGATCGCGTCGACGCATCAGGTCGAGGGTCCAGCCAACAACCTCGCCCTGCTCGGCGACTGGCAGCCACGACGTGAACCCTTCAATCGTTCTGTCCTCGTCCACCGCGAGATGAAGACGAACCTCAGGGTCGTCGGCTTCGCGCAGCGTGCCCAAGGTGAAGCCCATCTCCGGCAGTGCCTTGTCGCCAACCCACTCTCCACTGATCGCGCGCAGCTGGTCGGTGACGACCGGTGTCGACTCGCCCCAGGTGGTGGTGACGAGCTCGACGTGCTGCTTGCCGGCGCGATTCAACGCCGTGCGGACCTTCTGCCACGACTTCCCCTTGAACTCGACATCGTCGAGGGGCATCACGCTGTCTTCGGCGACCTCGACGCTCTTCCATCCGAGTTCGGGCGCCATCGAAGCGGTGCGCTCCCCTGCCGCAAACAGGCACGGAATCCACCCGTTGTCGAAGCAGAACTGATCGAAGTCGCGTAGTGCGTCGAGTCGCTGTTCATCGGGCCCGACCGGATCGCCGAGACAGAGCGCAACCGACCCGACCACCTTGAAGCCGATCGCTGTTGTTCGATCATCGGTGAACCACAGTCGGATCCCGCGCCAGGTGAGCATCCACTCGATGCTCGACGAGGGATGCTGACGGAGTAGCGCCCGGAGTTCGTCGGAGTCGTCGTCGTGCTCGGGTGGTCGCCGACTGGAGTAGATCAGCCCGATACCGGTCACGACCAGCGCAACGATCCAGAGCACGCCGATGGAACCGATGAACCAGCGGGCCACGGTGGTGGCCGGCTCGATGTTGCCCGTCGTCAAGAACACCAGCCGCGCCAGGAACTCGGTGACCATGTCGTCCCACGTCGCCGGCGGGTCGAACTCGTCGGCGAGCACCGCGAACCCGACGACCGTGTACACCGCGAGCGCAGCGAGCACCCACGCGAGACGGCGCAACGAGCCGGAGAACGATCGCCGCGCCGCTCGAGCGCCGAACGCCCGGAACGTCACGACGAGCAACGTCAGCTGAATGATGACCAGCACCATGTCCGCGCTGCGCTCGGCGCTCGGGTTGTCGCGGAGCAACAACACCAACGCAGCGACCATCAGCCCGGTCGTCACCGTCCATGCGAGGCGTCGACCGCGACGCAAACCATCGGCGAGCACGAGCAAGACGATCGCCTTCACCACCAGCGCGAACGTGATGCCAGCGCCCTGTTTGATCTCCCCACCAACGTGAAGCGGGCCACCGTTGCCGGGGAACAAGCCCTCGACGATCGACGTCACTGCGACGACCGCCACGATCAACGCAACTAGTGCCCGCTGTGTGCGGCGCTCCATGCGCAGTTGAAGTGGCGCAAGCGACCGCGGAATCAGCGCCGGCCCGGCGAGCACTCCCATGGTGAAGCCGAGGAAGTGCTCCACATCCCACAACAAACCGGAGTTGAACACCATCGCGAGCAGGTACGCCGCCACGCCGACGCGCACACGCCGACGCCAGATCGGCTGCATCGCCGCGGTCAACGCACCAAGCAAGGCGAACCCACCCGCTGAGATCCCGAGGTCGAGTTCTGTGCCGAGGTTGCGTGCCCAGTCCCAGCTGCTGTCGACGAACAACCACAGAAACAGGGCGGTCACGATCGCCGCTGCAAACTGACCGCCGATGGCAACCACGATGGTGCGGACGTGTCCAACTCGGCGTTCGTAGATCGAGGCAGCCACGATCAACAGCACCAGGATGGGCACGTACAACACCGGCGTTTGCGTGAAGAACTGGCCGGTGAGGAAGGTCCACCAGCGGCCGTCCTGCAGCGCCGGCAACCCGTACGCAACGTCTGCGTAGATCTCGGTGCCCTCTCCCGCCCCGTTCCATAGCGCGCCGGTGATCACGTTGAGCACGACGATCAGCACGACGAGGCTGACGGTGGCCCAGTAGGCGCTGAGTAACCGCCGAATTGTGCTCATCCCCTGCACCCCTCTCGCCGCCCGCTCCGCCACACGAGCGGCGGGCCCGCTTGCACGTCGGGACACTAGTGCTGGCGAGTCCGAGGTGGCACGAAGTCAGGTTGCTGGGGCCCTCCCCTCAGCGACCGATCCCGCTACGCCGCTTCTCGGCGCTGAGACATGCGGTGACCGCAACCGTGGGACGCTTCCACAGTTGCGCCGTGAGGTTGCAAGGGCTGCGTCGGGGCTCGATCGGCTTCACCACCTCCGGTGGTTGGCGCATCACTGAACCAGCGACGAAACGGCAGCTACGGCCTTCCTCGGAGGAGTGCGTCGCGTACGGCGAAGTAGGCCGGCTTCGGCTGGAAGTCCTGGCCGAACAGCAACGGCGCGGGGTCGTCGTAGGGCAAGTCGAACCAGAACTGGGGTTGGTCCTCGACGCCCCACACCATGATGTCCGTGCACGCGTCCACCGAGAGACAGGCTTCGACTGCGCGGCGGTAGTTGTCGGCCTGGTACTCGAGTCGATCCGGGCGTGCGGGATCGACGGGATTATCGAGTTCGCTGATCCACACCGTGACGCCGAGATCGGCGACCTCGGCCATCGTGCGTTGGTACAGGTCCCAGTCCGGCTCGCGGTCGAGGAGTTCGGTCAGCATGATGTGTGTCTGGAATCCGACCGAGTCAATCGGTGCTCCCTTGGCGAGAAGATCGGCAACGAGCGCGACGAGTGCTGCGGCCTTGTCCGGGACGTACTCGACGAAGTTCTCATTGAGGACGAGTTCGACCGTCGGCGGGGCGACCGAGTCGACGATCTGGAACAGCTCGACGATGTAGTCCGGGCCCAACACGTCGAAGAAGTGGTTCGGGTGCGGTCCAGGTGAGCCGCCAAGGACGGGCAGCGGTTCGTTGATGACGTTGATCCGATCGAGTTCGGGGTAGCGCTCGAAGATCGCCGTCGCCCGTTCGGTGAGCACACGACGCAGCTCGTCAGGGTCAGTGATATCCAGCACCCAGTCGGCGAGATCATCGAGAATGTCCTGTTCCCACGCGAAGTGGAACCCGCTGGAGTGCAAGCCGTGTTGCTGGGCGAACTCGTAGCGCTGGTCGGCTCCTTCGAACTGGAACTCGCCGGGGGCGGGTTGCATCACCCTCCACGACAGCTCATGGTTCTCGACGATGTTCGACTCCGCGAGCTGCACCCGTTGGCGATCGCCCGTCGAGCTGAACCCGGCAAGCCCGACACGCACCCCGGCGATCTCGCCGGCCTCCCACAGACGGCAGTCATCAGGATCAGCACACACGGTCTCAGGAGTCGGTACCTGCGGTGCGGCGACCGACGTCGTTGTCGCGGCCGTCGACGATGTCGACGTCGTCGTATCGATCTGCGTCGTTGGCCCGGCGGTCGCGTCCGGCGGTGCAGTCGTCGCAGCTGTCGCCGATGTCGCCCTCGTCAGTGCGGTGTCTGGCTCGCCGTCGGTTGAACTGCACGCGGCCGCGGTCAGCAACCCGCACGCCAGCAACGCAGCCACACCTCCTCGGCAACCCGCCATGCCAGGACGGTAGTCGCACCTCGCGCCGGTACCAGTTGGCTACGCAACGACACCAAGTTGATCGTTGCGGTCACGCACAGCGTCGCCCGGCCTGCGGATGTGACCAGGATCGTCGCACGAACAACGAATGGCGCTCCGACCTCAGTTCAGCGGCACCCACGTCCCTGTCAGACTGACGAAGGAGACTGCCTGGTTCGGGATGGTTCCGCGGACTCCGAACTGGACGGTGACCGACTTGCGAGCGACGGTGTCGTTGACGGCGACGTCGTAGCAGCCGGTCGAGGTCCGATTGTTGAAGTCGTTGACGAGAAGTGTCGTTCCTGGCCCAGTCGTGCTCACGTACACCGAGACGTCGTCGACGAAACCCTCGAGCGTCAGGTCGCTGATGCAGTAGTTGAGTGTGGAGAGCGCATAGTCCTGTCCGGCCATCGATACCGGAGCGGTCAGCGTCGAGTGGGCGTAGAGCGTGAACAGCCCGACTCCGGCACCGACTCGATTCTCGGTCACCCGTCGCTCGACGTTTGCCGGCGACTCCGCCGAGGGGGTGTCGGCGCCGTATCCGTGGCTGAGTTCGATGACGCCCGCGGGTCCGGCCGGGCCGACTGGACCCTGTGGACCGGGTATGCCGGCGCTGGCGGCGAGTTCGGTGAGACTGCTCGGGGAATAGAAGCCCACGATGTCGATGACGATGTCCACTGAGCCACGGAAGTTGTAGACCTTGATCTTGCCGTCGGGTGACAGTTGCACGTCGACCTTGTTGGGGGTCGCAGGTCCTCCTGCGGTGACGTTGAGGTTGGACAGCAACGGCACGTCCGTGAGGTTGGCTGGGTACAGGCGGATGTTCGATGAGGTGGTTGCGTTGACGGCGGTGACGTTCGCGGAGATGCCAGTCGCATCGGCAGGGATCGCCAGCGGACCGGTGCACTCTCCGTTCGCCCCGTGGATCTGTATCTCGTAAACCTCGTCGGCACCGAGCGGGGTTGACCTGGGTCCGATGTTGTCGGGCCCGCGGGTGTCGGCGAGCCGGCACCCCGCCGTCGGGAAGTAGGTGGCGTCCTCGTCGCCGGGTGCGGCGTCGGCCTGCCACGTCGCGGTGACGGCCAGCGTTACGGCGACGGCGACCGCAGCGGTGATCGCAAGGGCGAACAATGAGCGGACTCGTGTGTCAACACCGATGGTCATACGGCCAATATCGCACGGGCAGTGCGCGCATCGGAGCCATTCGATCGCTGCTTGCCCCTTTCGTCGACACTTTCGGTCGAGAGCGCTGCGACGAATGTTGACCAGGCCGCCCAGCAGCACGACCGCACGAGCCTCGGCGTCGGCGCCGCGAGGCGACCAACAACCGAACCAGTACGGCCCCGTCCCCGACGGGATCTAGCCCACCACGCCCGAGCCCGGCGGCGCATCGCGCTGACGCAGAGGCTGTGCCGCTTCTCGGCGCTGAGAGATGCGGTAGCCGCAACCGTGGGCGCCGAGAAGGCGCCGCGACGGTGCTTGTTTGTGGTGGGCGATGCGGGTCTCGATCCCACGACCTCCACGGTGTGAACGTGGCGCTCTTCCATCTGAGCTAATCGCCCGTGTGTAACGGAGCGGTCACGCTATCAGCGGGTGTCGTCGTCGGCGACCGGCATCCCCACCACACCATCGTCGACCCACTCGCGTAGCTGCGCCCACGCGTAGATCCCCGTGGTGTGTCCGTCGCTCCAGTCGAGGTTCAACCCCCACGCCCCCGTCAACGTGGCGGTGGCCACCGTGACCACACCACCGCCATCGAGTGCTGGTGCCACCGGTTGGTTGCGCTGTCGACGAGCGTTGCACTCGGCGCACGGACATGCGCGCCGCAGATCCTCGACTCGGTAGCGAGCACACAACCCGTCGGCGAACAGCACCTGCACGTGGGAGTCGCGTACGACATCCACCGACTCGACGTCGTTGCGCTCAGATACCGCCATCAACCGAGGAGGCTAGGAACGTTCGGGCAACAGCGCCCAACCCTCGCCCACCTGTCACCGATCGCCGGTGGCCACACAGGCGACGCCCATCCCCTGGCGGTCGCGATGGGCCAAGGTGCCCCCAGGGCACCGACCGTCGAACGGCACGAACGCCCGAACCACCAGGTCGACGAGCGGATCGTCGGTACACGCCACTTCTCGGGCGTCGTTGTCGATTTCGATCTCGACACAGTCACCGATCCGCAGGATGCCGTCCGGGCCGTCGGGCTCGCCTGGGTCGGTGAACTGCGCCAGCACCACGATCCCGACGACCGCGATCACGCCGACAAACAGCAGCATGCGCCACGGAATGCGCGCCGGCTCGAGGTTGGGAGGCCGCGTCGACACGCGCTCCTCGGCGTCGACCGTCGGTGACACGTCCGTCGACCCGGTGGCCACACCGCGCAACCGGGCGTCGTACAACGCCCGGCGACCGGGGTCGGACAGCACCCGATACGCCTCGTTGATCTCGGCCATCCGGTCGGCTCCGGCGCGCTCGGCCGCCGAGCGATCGGGATGGTGCTGGCGGGCCAAACGCCGGAACGCGTCACGCACCTCTTGATCGGAAGCGTCCGGGCGGACACCCAGCACGGCGTAGTGGGTTCGGGTGGTCACTCGGGCACCCACGCTACGAGCGTCAGGCCGTGCTCCGACGTCGCCGGTTGTCGTTGCGAAAGGCGTTCAGTCGTGACGTTTCAGTAGCCGGCGTCGATGTCGACGAGCCCGATCAGCGGCCGGTCGTCGGCGAATCGGCGAACGTTGGCGCGCACTCGCTCGGCGAGTAGTGGCGCGGCCATCTCCGGGGTGTTGCCCACGTGTGGCGTGATCACACAGTTGGGCAGCGACCACAGCGGATGATCGGCGGGCAGCGGCTCGGGGTCGGTCACGTCGAGGCCGGCACCGCCGATGGTGCCTGCGCGCAGCGCATCGACCAAGTCGGCGGTCACCACATGACGCCCGCGGGCCACGTTCACCAACCATGCGTGCGATTCCATCATCGCCAGCTCATCGGCGGCGATGATCCCTTCGGTCTCCGGGGTGAGCGCCAGCGCCAGCACCACGAGATCCGCACCGGGCAGGGCGTCGGCGTACCGGTCGGCGTCGACGACCGAGTCGACTCCATCCATGTCCTGCACGTTGTTGCGCACCACGGTGATGTGGCAGGAGAACGGCTGCAGCAAACGCACGAGCGACTCCGTAATGCCACCGCCGCCGAAGATGGTCACCCGCCCGCCGAGCAGGTTGCGACCGTGTGGGCCCGTCCACTCGTCGGCACGGGTGTAGCCGGGCACATGGCGGAGGCCGCCGAGCCCGAGCGCCAGCGCCATCTCGGCCACCGGCTCGGCGTATACCCCTTTGCCGCACGTCCAGGTGCGGCCACGATCGAGGTGGGGCAGGAAGTTCTCGATGCCGGCGAAGGGCAACTGGACCCAGCGGGCATCGGGGGCGTTGGCCAGTGCGGCGAGGAGGCCGTCGACATCGCTCGCCGAGCCCCACACGATTGCGTCTGCTGGGCCGGCTTCGACCGGTTCGCCCCCGCCGTCGACCACAGCGGCACGCAACCACTCCGGGGCATGGGCCGGTCCGACCACGATGCGTGGGGCGTTCTGGCGAGACATCCGACGGCACGGTAGCCGTCTGGCACCATGAGGTGATGAACACACCGGCCAACCGCGGCGTCGGCGTGCCGCGTGAACTCAAGACCGCAGAGCACCGAGTGGCGATGTCACCCGACGGCGTACGCGAGCTCGACCGTCACGGCGTAGCGGTATTCATCGAGACCGGCGCCGGCGAGGGGGCGTCGATCACCGACGACGACTTCGTTGCGGCCGGCGCCACGATCGTGCCGACGGCCGCCGACGCCTGGGCGCAACCGATGGTGGTCAAGGTCAAGGAGCCGATGGCGTCCGAGTTCGGCTTCCTCCGACCCGACCTCACGCTGTTCACGTATCTCCACCTGGCCGCGTACCCCGAGGTCGGCGAGGCCTTGATCGCGGCCAAGACGACTGGGGTGGCCTACGAGACGGTGCAGCTCGTCGACGGGTCGCTGCCGCTGCTCGCCCCGATGAGCGAGGTCGCCGGACGGCTCGCGCCACAGCAGGGCGCACACTTCCTCGAACGACACAACGGCGGCCGCGGGGTGTTGATGGGTGGAGCACCCGGCGTGCGACCGGCAAAGGTCGTGGTTCTGGGCGCCGGCAACGTCGGGTGGAACGCGGCGTGGATCGCCGCGGGCATGGAGGCCGAGGTGGTGTTGCTCGACAAGAACCTCGACCGGCTGCGGTGGGTCGACCAGATCCACAAAGGCCGGATCATCACGTTGGCCTCCAACCGTGGAGCAATCGAGCGGTCGGTGGTCGACGCCGACCTCGTGATTGGCGCGATCCTCGTGGCAGGCGGACGTGCACCGGTCGTGGTCGACGCCGATCTGGTGGCGGCGATGAAGCCTCGTGCGGTGATCGTCGACGTTGCGGTCGACCAAGGCGGGTGCATCGAGACGACCCGCGAAACGACACACGACGACCCCGTCTACGAAGCGCATGGCGTGGTGCACTACGCCGTCGGCAACATGCCCGGCGCCGTGCCGCACACCAGCACCTACGCCTTGACCAACGCCACGCTGCCGTACGTGCTCGAGGTGGCGCGATTGGGCGCCGTGGGCGCCGCTGGCCACGACCCGGCGATCGCGCCCGGATTGAACACGTTCCAGGGCGCACACGTGAACTCGGCCGTCGCCGAGGCGCTCGGCACCACCGCGGTGGACCTCGACGAGGTGCTCGTCTGAGCCGGGCGCGGGTCATGTCGCTGGCGGTGGGCGTCGCTGCGCTCGTCGCCGTCGGCTGCACTGCGGGCGACGACTCGTCGATCGAGACGACGGCCGGGCGAACCGCCATCGAGTTGACCACATCCCCGACACCACCCGGCTTCGAAACGTTGCCACCCGTGCCACAGTTCACGTTCGCCACCGATTCGTCGGCGGTCGTCGCCCAGGTCAGCAGCTCGTCGTCGTCGGGCCTCGTCATCCCTGTGTTCACGTTGTACGGCGACGGCACCGTGATCACCGCGTCGGACGATGCGTGGGTGACGGGCACATTGAGCGCGTTCGAGATGCAGGACTACCTGGCCGAGGCCCAGTCGGTGGGCTTGCTCGATGCGCCGTTGGCGTTCCGCGCACCGGGGGCCGAAGGGCCGCCCGACATCGTGGCCACGTTCGCCGTCGACGATCGCTCGATCGATCACGCCATCGACGTCGCGCGCGTCGACGAATCGTCGGGACTGTGGCGGTTCTTGCTGGTCTCCGCAGCGCGCAACGTGTTCGATCTGACCGAGACGTTCCAGCCAGTGGCATGGGTCGAGTGCGACGATGCCGAGTGCGCCCTCGTCGACACCCCTGCGGGCAGCGAAGCCCGTCCGGTGCTCCGTCACGAAGACCCCGACGACGTCCTCGCCGCCGTCGACAACCCGTGAGATCGCCATTCGGCTCGAACTCCCCTGTGCCGCTGCGCCAGCCATAGGGTGGCCGACATGACCAAGTTCAAGCTCGGCTACAACACCGGATACTGGTCGGCAGGCCCGCCCAACGGCGCCGCCGAGGCGGTTGTCGAGGCCGAGCGGCTCGGGTTCAACTCGATCTGGACCGCCGAGGCCTACGGCTCGGACGCTCTCTCGCCCCTCGCCTGGTGGGGCGCGCAGACCGAGAAGATCAAGTTGGGCACGGCGATCTTCCAGATGTCGGCACGGACGCCTGCCGCGACGGCGATGGCCTCGCTCACCATGGATCACCTGTCGGGCGGCCGGTTCATCTGCGGGCTCGGCGCGTCGGGACCGCAGGTGGTCGAAGGCTGGTACGGCCAGCCCTATCCCCGCCCGCTGGCGCGAACACGCGAGTACATCGAGATCATGCGGGCGATCTTTGCCCGCGAGGCGCCGGTGGAGTTCCACGGCGACTTCTACGACATGCCGTTCCAGGGCGGGGCGGGACTCGGCAAGGCGCTCAAGCCGACACTTCATCCGCTGCGCACCGACATTCCGATCTTCCTCGCCGCCGAGGGGCCGAAGAACGTGGCGCTTGCGGCCGAGATCTGCGACGGATGGCTGCCGCTGTTCTTCTCGCCGAAGGAAGACAAGTTCTACCGCGACTGCCTCGAGCGGGGCTTTGCGGCAGCTGGCGATCCGGGCAAGGCCGAGCGGTTCGAGGTGTCGTCGAACGTGATGGTCATCCCCGGCGACGACGTGGAGCAGTGCGCCAACTTCGTGCGCCCGTTCCTGGCGTTGTACGCCGGCGGCATGGGCGCCCGGGGCGCCAACTTCCACTTCGAGGTGTTCGCCCGAATGGGCTACGAAGACGTGGCCACGAAGGTGCAGGAGCTGTACCTCGACGGCAAGAAGCAAGAAGCCGCTGCGACGATCCCCTTGGAGATGGTCGAAGACGTCGCCCTCGTTGGACCGCCCGAGAAGATCCGCGAGGAACTGCCGAAGTGGCAGGACACATGCATCACCGAGGTGCTGCTCAACGGGCCCGCCTCGACCCTCCACGGCTTCGCCGAGCTGCTGTCGTAGCCCCGCCGGTTACCCGCGCCCGCCTGGCGCTACGCCAGATTGGTCCAGCTCGGGTCCCCGCCATCGAGCAGCGCAGCACTCGACCGATAGCACGACTTCGACACGAACGGCTCGACCTCCTTGGCACGTGCCCGGCACAGCTCGGCCTTGAACGCCCGTGCCTCGATCGCCAGCGGATCGTCGCTGGTGTCCAGCGCCAGCAGATCGATGACGTGCAGCGCGAGCTGCGTCGAACCATCTGCGGCCAGCGCTCTCGCCCGGTCGATCACGGCGGCCGGATCGGTGATCGCCGACCGGACCGCCGCGGCAGCGTCGGCCGGCGAGGCCGGATGGAGCGTGGACGGGTTGCGGTCCCACCACCCGTTCTCCTCGCGATACAGGTCGCGCACGATGTAGTCGGGGGCACCGTAGGTCGGCCGCATCCACGGTTGATCGAACAGCTCGTCGGGGTACGAGATGTCGCTCAGGATCTCGCCCTCGTCCATCCCCTCGTTCATTCGCCGGACGACCTCAGCGCGCAGCCAGCGCAGCGCGTCGGCCGTCGCCGCGAGCTGTCGGGCGACATCGTCGCCCTCGACCATCGGCCCGAACTCGGTCATCACACGCAACGGCCCGAGTGAGGCCAGGCGGTCGAGCGTGTCGGCCCAGCGGATCGTGAATCGCTGCGTGCGCAGCGGCGTTCCGATGTTGGGAATGGTGAAGCCGGGAGTCGCCGCGCCGCCGCAGAGCAACCCGTCGTCGGGGAGCCACACCGCCAATGCATCGTCGGTTTCCGAGGGCGCCCAGATCAGCTCGACGCGACGCGTTCCGTCGACGAGCGTCATGCGGTCGCGGAACGTCTCGGTCGGGTCGTGCAGCCGCAAACCCGCGGCCAGCATGTCGAGCGGCACCGGTGTCTTCGACGGGAACTGCACCGACGCCATCCGCGTTTGCAGGCCCTCGGTTTCTCGGTAGCGGGCGTAACGGGCCAGCACGTTGTGGTGGGCGACGAGCCGGGCCGGTGTGTCGCCACGTTCCTCGTTGTGCCGCTGCCACACGTCGACCGCGGCGTTGTACCCATGGTGCCCGTGGCTGTACACGATGGCGTGCACGGGCGCATCGGTGTGTTCGCGCAAGGCCGCGAGCATCCCTGAGGCGTGCTGGTCGCCGCTGGCGTCGAGCACGACGACCCCGGCGTCGGTCTTGATCGCCAACGAGTTGCCTTGACCCGGCAGCACCACCAGCCCGGGGCCGAGCACCTGGCCTGCGAGTTGTCCGACGAGAATGTCCATTCGAGCCTCCCCTGCGCCCGGGCTCACGGTAGCGATGTAACACTCGTCTCTGAGACGAGTGCTACCTCTACGCTCCGGACGATGTCCGACGCAGTGCCTCCCCTCCTCGACGCACTGCCCACCCGGGACGTGCCCGCCGACGAGGCGCTCGACGCGTTCACGGGCTACCTCGACGGCGCGGGGATCGAGCCGTATCCCGCGCAAGAGGAGGCGATCTTCGAGATCGCCCTCGGCAACCACGTCATCGTCAACACGCCGACCGGGTCGGGCAAGTCGCTGGTCGCCACGGCGGCCCACTTTCTCGCACTCGCCGACGGCCGGCGGAGCATCTACACCGCGCCGATCAAGGCGTTGGTGAGCGAGAAGTTCTTCGCGCTGTGCCGCGAGTTCGGCTCCGAGCAGGTCGGCATGGTCACCGGCGACGCAGCGGTCAACCCCGACGCGCCGATCGTCTGTTGCACCCAGGAGATCCTCGCCAACCGCGCGTTGATCGACGGACGGCGCGCCGACGTCGACGTGGCGATCATCGACGAGTTCCACTTCTACGGCGACCCCCAGCGGGGCTGGGCATGGCAGGTACCGCTGCTCGAGTTGCCGCTGACCCAATTCGTGCTGATGTCGGCCACGTTGGGCAACGTCGAGTTCTTCCGCCGCGATCTGCACGCTCGCACCGACCGCGAGGTCAGCCTCGTGCGCTCCGCAACGCGGCCGGTGCCGCTCGACTTCGAGTACCGCCATTCCACGACGCACCGCAGCGTCGAGCAGCTGCTCGAGGCCGGCAAGGCGCCGGTGTATCTCGTGCACTTCACCCAGCGCGAGGCCACCGAGGCAGCGCAGAACTACATCGCCCTCGATCCGCTTTCCAAGGACGAGAAGGCTGCGGTGAAGGAGGCGCTCGGCGGGTTCCGCTTCGACTCCCCCATCGGCAAGGACCTCCGCCGTTTCATCACCGCGGGCATCGGCGTGCATCACGCTGGGTTGTTGCCCAAGTACCGCTTGCTCGTCGAGCAACTAGCGCAGCGCGGACTCCTGAAGATCATCTGCGGCACCGACACGCTCGGCGTTGGGGTCAACGTGCCGATCCGCTCGGTGCTGTTCACCAAGCTGTGCAAGTACGACGGCAACAGTGTCCGACTGCTGACGAATCGCGAGTTCGCGCAGATCGCCGGGCGGGCGGGCCGCAAGGGCTTCGACGATCGCGGCGACGTGTGGGTCCAGGCTCCCGAACACGTCGTCGAGAACCTGCGGCTCCAGGAGAAGGCAGCAGCGAGTGGCAAGAAGAAGGTGGTCAAGAAGAAGGCGCCCGAGCGCGGGTACGCCCACTGGAACGAAGACACGTTCCGCCGTATGGTCGACGGCCAGCCCGAAGCGCTGCAGTCGCAGTTCCGGGTGAACCATCAGATGGTGATGAGCCTGCTCGACCGGCCGATGAGCAACGGCGAGGACGGGTGCGCGGCGGTGCGGCGGATCCTCACCGACAACCACGACACCCGCAAACAACGCCGCGGTCACATTCGAAGGGCGATCTCGATCTATCGGTCGTTGACGGCCGCCGAACTGCTCGAGTTCCCCGACCCACCCGACGACCTCGGACGCAGCGTGCGAGTGAACTTCGACCTACAGGACGAGTTTGCGCTGCACCAACCGTTGTCGCTGTGGGCGGTCGAAGCGATCGGCCGCGTGCGCGAGGCGCGACGTCACGCAACCGCACTCGACAGCGACGAGTCAGACGGTGCCGACGTCGAGGTCGACCCACTGATCGACGCGCTCGACATCCTCACGCTCGTCGAATCGGTGCAAGAGAACCCCGGCGTGATCCTCGCCGCACAGCTCGATCGAGCCAAGGACGAGCTGATGGCCGAGATGAAAGCGGCCGGCGTGGAGTACGAGGAGCGGATGGAACGGCTGTCGCAGGTCGAGTACCCGAAGCCGAACCGCGACTGGATCTACGACGACTTCGACCGGTTCCGTCAGCGGCACCCGTGGGTTGGGTCGGACAACGTTGGCCCGAAGTCGATTGCCCGCGAGCTGTTCGAACGCTCGATGACCTTCGGCGAGTACGTGCAGAGCTATGGCCTCAAACGGTCGGAGGGCGTGGTCCTGAGATACCTGTCCGACGTCTACAAGGGGCTGTTGCAGAACGTGCCCGACGAGGCTCGGACCGACGATCTCGACGACGTCACCGCATGGCTCGGAGCCGTGGTCCGCCAGGTCGACTCCAGCCTGATCGACGAGTGGGAACGGCTGGTCAACCCGGACGACGAGGACCTCGCCGAGTCAGAAGTACGACCGTCGAGCGGCGAACGATCGATCGTCGACGACGAGCGCGCCTTCCGCGTGATGGTCCGCAACGCCGCGTTCGATGTGGTGCGCCGCCTCGCTGTCGGGACGGACATCGATGACGAGCTGCGCGCTGCGCTCGAGCCGTATTGGGAGGAACACGATGCGATCGACACCAGCCCCGATGCGCGCCATGGCTCGTTGTTCGCCTTCGACCCAGCGACCGGCGCCGTAGAGCAGACGCTGCTCGATCCGGATCGCAGCGGCGAGTGGCGAGTCCTCGCAACCGTCGACATCGATGCCTCGCGCATCGAGGAACGCGTCGTGCTGCGCGTGAGCACGGCGGTCAACCGGGCCGTGTGACAGCAGGCGCAACGCATCGCGACGATCCGTGCGCGATGTTGACAACACCCGCGGACTCCAGCGGAGCCCGGTACCGTGAACCGTCGATCGCCCCGCAGGCCACGCGCTGCCCCGGCAGCTGCATCACCGAGTGTGTATGGGAGGCCTGCGATGCCTACAGATGCCGCCAAACCAGTGCCGAGTACTGTCAGTGACGTGCTCGATCGGATCACCGTCGAAGGACTGACATCCTTCAGCCACGCGGAGATCGATCTCCGTCGGCTGACGCTCCTGGTGGGCCCGAATGGCGCCGGCAAGTCGAACTTCATTGGTGTGTTCGAGCTGCTTGGGGCGATCGAACGCCAGGGACTTGCGAGCTACGTGGCCCGCGCCGGCGGCGCGCGTGCGCTGCTCCATCAAGGCGAGACCAGGGCAGACCGCGTCCGAATCGAGGCGGTATTCGAGTCGAACGCCTACGAGGTGGTGCTCGAACCAACCGCCGAGGACGAGCTGTTCTTCTCCCACGAAGTGGCGAAGTTCAGAGCGCCAGGCTACGACCGGCCGTACACCGAATCACTCGGCACGGGGCACCGCGAGTCGCGGTTGCGCGACTGGCACTCTGGCGTCACCGGGTGGGTAGACAGGGTCATGCGCAATTGGGTCGTGTACCACTTCCACGACACCAGTCGTCGCTCACCCATGAAAGCGAAGGGCGAGATCGGCGACAACGATCGCCTGCACGACGACGGCCGGAACTTGGCGGCGGTGTTGTTCAGAATGCGCGAATCGGATGACCCGGACTATCGCCGGATCGTCGATGCCGTGCGGCTTGTCGCTCCGTTCTTCGACGACTTCCACCTGCGACCAGATCCGCTGAACGACTCGTTGATCCGACTCGAATGGACGCAGCGATCGAGCACCTCCACGTTCGGAGCCGATGCGTTGTCCGACGGCACGCTCCGCTTCATCTGCATTACCACGCTGTTGCTGCAGCCGCACCCCCCGACACTCATCATGTTGGACGAGCCGGAGCTCGGTCTGCATCCGTTTGCGATTCATCAGCTGGCCGACATGGTGCGCTCGAGCGACCGCCAGATCATCCTGTCGACACAGTCGGTGACGCTGCTCAACCAGATGGCGATCGACGACGTGCTTGTCGCGGAACATCGCGACGGCCAAACCGTACTGGAACGACCCTCACTCGCAGGGCTCGAGCAATGGCTCGAGATCTACAGCGTCGGCGAAATGTGGGAGAAGAGCTTCTTCGGCGGACGCCCGCGCTAACGATGCATCGCTGCCACATCCTCGTCGAGGGGCAGACCGAGGAGACCTTCGCCAAGGACGTCCTTCTGCCACACCTCTACGCACACGGTTTCCACGGCGCGTCGGTGTCGATTCTCACCACCAAGGTGGTGGCGTCCGGAAAGAACCACAAGGGAGGGATCAGCAGCTATCAACAGCTGCGTCGGGAGCTGCTCGAATTGACGAGCGACCAAGGATGCCTGGTGACCACGATGATCGATCTCTACGGGCTGCCCGTCGAGACGCCTGGAGTCGGCACCGCCACCAGCAACGATCCTTACGAGCGGGTTCAGCACATCGAGACCGCACTGAGCGACGACATCGATCGTAAGGGCTTCATTCCCCATCTGATGCTCCACGAGTTCGAGACACTGGCCTACGTCGACCCTACGGTCGTGGGAGCCCGGTTCGACGACAACGAGATCGCAACAACGCTCACGGCCGAACGCAATGCTGCGGGCGGACCGGAGCTCGTCGACGACGGGCCGCTCACCGCGCCGTCGAAGCGGATCGCCCGACACATCCCGGGCTACCTGAAGAGCACCGACGGGCCGGTGATCGCCCAGCAGATCGGTCTCCCTCGACTACGGGCGGCGTGCCCGCACTTTGACGGCTGGTTGACGACGGTCGAGGAGCGGGTCTCGCCCGTTCGATAGTTCACGCGGCCGCACGTTGCCCAACGGTCACAACGTCGAGTCGGTCGGTTCCGCTCAGTCCATGCGTCGGCTAGAGCCCAAGATCGAAGGCGAACGAGACCAGTCCGATCTTGTTGCCGGTCGGTTCGAACACCAGCGAGAAGAAGATCGTCGCTGCGTTGAGGTTGCAGTTCACTGCACCAGCCACCTGGAAGCAGCTGTCGAGGCTGTGGGGTGCCCGATCGAACAGTAGGTCCTTGACGCCAAAGTCGAAGGCGGTCGGAGTCACCAGTTCGTCGATGGTGGCTTCGTCGCCGGCGTTCGCGGCCGCGATGAACTCGTTGGCGATGATGGTGGCCTCGGCCACGGTGATCGGGCCCGTTGGCGTCGGCCGCACTGGGGTTTCGTTGCGCGTATCGCGGAGGCGCTTGGCGTCGGCCCTCAGATACGGGTTGAGTTCGCTGACGATCGTGCCGTCGATCACCACGTCGGTGCGCAGCCCGGACGGGTTCGGCTTCGACTGCAGATGAATGTTGCCGTCTTCGTCGGTCTGCATGATCACGAGGTTGGCGACAGAGTTGACGCCGTCTGAGTTCACGGTGGAGGTGCCGTTGTAGCCGCCGGCATTGGTGTAGGCCGCCACCCACCCGCGACTGCTCGGGTTGGTCGACACGATCGTGCCGATGAACACGCTGTTGGGCGGACCGACCCGCACGGCGACCTCCCGACCGGGTTGCAATGTGCCGCCGTCGCGCCGGGTGTCGATGATCCGCTCGAACGAGTCGGCATCGGAGTCGATCACACCGAGGAAGTCGACGATCGTGCCCACGGCAGCGCGTTGCGACCGGATGCAGATCTGGCCGTTCTCGTCGACCCTCACCAGGTTGAGAATGGCCTGCGCGCCGCCATCGCCCTTGAGGTTGATCGACGAGGTGCCCTGGTAGCCCTCGGTGCAGGGGAACGTCGCCTGGAATCCCGAGCCGTCGTTGCGGTCGACGGTGAGGTTGATCAATGCAGATTGACCGGCGTAGCGGGTACCGATGTCGACGGTGATCGTGCCGCCGGGCGTCACGGCGGAGCCGTCGCGGCGAGTGTCTTTGACCCGTTGCGGCGAGGCGAAGATCGTGGTGTTCGGGTTCTTCCTGAGTTCGGCGACCGAGTCGACGATCACGTGCCGTGCACTCGTGCCGCCCACGCGTACGCCGAGCTCGCCATCGGCGCCCGGATCGGCGACGAACGCGTTCGGCAGAACGTCAGATCCGCTGGTGTTCACGGTGGACGTGCCGCTGAAGTCGTCACCGAACACCGACACGAATCCGCCTGCCGGTGACAGGTTGATCGCGGTCACGTTCCCCACCAGGTACGCGTCGGAGGGCACTTCCGCATCGACTGCGAACTCACTCACCGGCTGCTTTGGCGGTGCGTCGGCTGCGGTATGACCGACCACACCCATCGCCACCACGCCGACGCCCAACGCCAGCAACGCCCCGCCGACTCGCTGGTACGAACCCATCCGTCTCCCTCTCACTCCACGTGCCCTGGCGCCGTCGGCACCGTGATCGGACAGTACTCAGCGTGTGCGTGTGGTGGTCGGTCGTGCTGGTGGAACGGATCCGAGAGTGACACCCTCATGTCAGGCTCGTGTCATGGACGAGCCCGACGACCTTGTCACCGCCCTCCAACTGCTCACGGGCCGACCGGACGCCACGTTTCGTGAAGGCCAGCGCGAGGCCATCGAGGCATTGGTCCACGATCGTGCTCGTGTGCTCGTCGTACAACGCACCGGCTGGGGAAAGAGCGCCGTCTACTTCCTGTCGACGCACCTCCTCCGGCAGCAGGGTCTCGGGCCGACGCTGCTGATCTCCCCGTTGCTCGCACTGATGCGCAATCAGATCGATGCCGCCACACAACTCGGGCTGAAGTGCGAGACGATCAACAGCGCGTCGAACACAACCGTGCGGCAGCTCGAACAGTCGCTGCGCGCTGACGAGGTCGACTTGCTGCTGGTGTCGCCCGAGCGGCTCGCCAACCCCGAGTTCGGCGACAAGATCATGCCGATCGTCGGCGGGCGGCCGGGGCTCATCGTGATCGACGAGGTGCACTGCATCTCCGACTGGGGGCACGACTTCCGACCCGACTATCGACGCATCGGCCGGATCGTCGACCGGCTCGCCGGTTCGGCCGTACCGATCCTCGGGTGCACGGCGACGGCAAACGACCGCGTCGTGACCGACGTCGCCGACCAACTGGGAGCGGAACTGACGACGTTCCGCGGCCCGCTACGTCGCGACGGCTTGGCGCTCAGCACGGTACGCCTCGACCGACCAGCCGAACGCCTAGCCTGGCTCGCCGAGACCATCCCCGAGCTCGACGGCTCGGGAATCGTGTACTGCCTAACCGTCCGGGACGTCGAGAACGTCGCCGCCTGGCTCGACAGCCGAGGCGTCTCCGTCGAGCCGTACTTCGGCTCACTCGACGGCCAGCGACGGCTCGACGCAGAAGCGAAGCTGCGCAACAACGACATCAAGGCGCTGGTGGCGACCACTGCGCTCGGCATGGGCTACGACAAGCCCGACCTCAGCTTCGTCATCCACTTCCAATCGCCGGGATCCCCGGTCGCGTACTACCAGCAGGTCGGACGAGCCGGCCGTGCGCTCGACACCAGTCGGGGCGTGTTGCTGCGTGGCCTCGAGGACGAGCAGATCCAGGATCACTTCATCGAGCGAGCATTCGCCGCTGAACACCTCGTCAACGACGTCGTTCAAGCCTTCGATTCCTTCGACGGTCCTGTCTCGCTCATCGACATCCAGGTCAAGATCAACATCAAGATCTCCGTGCTGGAACTGGTGGTCAAACAACTCGACGTCGACGGCGTGCTCAACCGCCTGGGCGGAACCGTCTACGAACGGACACTCCAGCCGTGGACGTACCCGTCGAACCGAATCCAACAGGTCACCGCTGAACGCCGAGCCGAGCAGCAGGCGATGATCGACTACTTCGACACCGACACGTGCCGTATGCGGTTCATCGCCAACCTGCTCGACGACCCGTCGGCAGCCGATTGCGGCATCTGCGACAACTGCACCGGCATCGGCAGCGGCCGTGAGCTCCCGGTCGAACTCGTCGCCGAAGCGGAGGCGTTCCTGCGCAACCGGCCGATCGCACTGGCCACTCGGAAGATGTACCTCGACCCCGAGCGGGGAAGCCGTCGCAAGATCCCCGACGACGAACAGGTTGCCGAAGGACGCGTCCTCTCGATCTGGGGCGACAGCGGGTGGGGCCACCTCGTTCGCGACGGCAAGCTGCGCGAGGGGTCGTTCGACGATCGCCTCGTGGATGCCTTGGCAGAGCTGATCGAGCAGTGGGCGCCCGACCCTGCGCCACACTGGGTCGCCTCGGTCCCCTCCTGGCGTCACCCCGAGCTCGTACCCGAGTTCGCCGAACGCCTGGCGCGACGGCTGCGGCTTCCGCACGCGCGGGTCGTGACGAGGATCGAGGAACGGCCACCGCAGAAGGAACAGCACAACGCTGCCCACCAACAACACAACGTCGAGGGAGCATTCGCTGTCGAAGCTCCCATGCCACGTGGACCGGCACTGCTCGTCGACGACGTCGTCGACTCGACATGGACCATGACAGAGATCAGTCGCATCCTCAGAAGCGCGGGAGTGCCCCTCGTCTACCCTGTGGCCTTGGCCTCCTCTGCTGGACGTGATTGATGCGGTACTCGCCAGACAGCACCCGAGCAGCGCTCCTGCTCACCAACCGACTCGTGCGTCTCGATGCCAAACCACTCACCGCCCGAGAATTCTGGAAGCTCGCTCGGCGTGTCGATCCGGGAGACCTCATTCACCACGACGCGGCGACGATTGCGGAGCTGGCCGAGGTCGAGCCAGACGAGGCCGCCCGCTTCCGCACGCTGCTCGACGCAGCGACCGCCCTCGGCTTCGAAGAGGAACGCCTGCTCGACGGCGGAGTGTCCCTCGTGTCGGCGCTCGACGATCGCTTCCCAAGCGGACTACAGCAGCGTCTCGGGTCCGCGTGTCCGCCATTCCTGCTCGTCGCCGGGCCGATCGACTGGCTCGGCCGACCGGGGCTGGGCGTCGTGGGCTCTCGAAACGCCAGCGACGAAACCCTCGCGGCAGCCCGCGAGTCGGCCCAGCTGGCGGCGCAGCACGATTGGCCCGTCGTGAGCGGACTCGCGCGCGGGATCGATCAGGACGCCATGTCCGCTGCGCTCGACGCAGGCGGAAGCGTGATCGGAGTGCCGGCAGAAGGCATTACCCGAGCGGCACGCAACGCCGACATCCGCCGCCACGTCCACGGTGGCGCGCTGTGCATCGCCAGCCCGTACGGCCCGGATGCGCCTTTCCGTGCGGGCAACGCCATGGGGCGCAACAAGATCGTCTACGCGCTCTCACGGCTGACCCTCGTCGTCTCGTCGGATGAGGGCTCGGGAGGCACCTGGGCGGGAGCCACTGAAGCGTTGGAGCGGCAGTTTGCTCCAGTCGCTGCATGGACCGGAACCGGCGCGACCGGCGGCAACGCGGCGTTGGTTCGACGCGGTGCTGCACCGATCGACGACCTCCACGAGCTCTTCAAGCTCGACCTCGACTCGGCATCTCCCCCGCTGCAGAACAGCCTCTTCTGACGCCTGACGAGGCCCGCACTTGGTCGGGCTCCGCGGGACCATCCGAGGACTGGCTCGTCCGACTACGACGGCTCGCAATCGCCGTGCCATACCTGTTCGATCGCCGTGCGACGTTCGAGTTCGGCAGCGGCGTGATGGCTCGACTCCTCAGTCGACCAGCCGAACAACGGACCGGCGATCGAGGCGACCCGATCGATCTCGGCAGCCCCTACCGTCCCGAGCGTGCCGAGCGCGAGCCGGCGATCGATGATGTCGGCCAGCGTGAGCGCGCCTTCGTCGCGGATAGCGACCACGACCTGCGCACCGATGTCGGCGATCTCTGGTCTCGACGAGATGCGGGCGCCGAGTGAGGGATCGTCGGCGACGAGGTCGAGCACCCGGTTGTACTCGGTGCCGTACATCCGCGCCAGGTGGGCGCGGGCGATCGGGTCGACAGCCAGGTCGCCGCGAGCCTCGAGTGCCGCGTCGAAGAACGGCTGCGCATCGGCACCCCAGCCGAACGCACCGAACGTGGCGCGCCGTCGGGAATCGAACTCTCGATCTGCGACACCCTCCAGCTGCGGTGCGTCGAGCAACGTGCGCAGTGTCTCGACCGCCGTCGCTCGGCCGGTGGTCCACTTGCCACCGCCGATCGACCACAACCCGGCGGCACCAGCGGGCCCGTGGTCGTACAGCTCATGGCGCCGGCTCGCGGTGTACGAGTCCTGACCGCTGTCGACCAGCGGACGGATGCCGACGGTGGCGCCGTCGACGTCGTCGATCGTCAGTGGCTCGGTGCCTGGACCCAGCGTGGAGTTCACCGTGTGCAAGATCGAATCGACGTCGTCTCGCGTGGCCCGCACGGCACCGGGCTCGACATCGATCGGCGTGTCGGTGGGCCCGATGAAGCTGTGCCCCTGCCACGGCGACACGATCACGTGACTGCCCGAGCGGGCGCGACAGAACACGGTGGGGCCGCCGCCGAGGGGTCGCGTCAACAGGTGCACCCCCTTCGAGCGCTGCACCTTCACCCCGAGCGGGCGCTCCATCCTGCGCCGCTCGTCGGACTCCAACGGGCGCAGCACGATGTCCACCCACGGGCCAGCGGCATTCACGACGGTACGGGTCCGCACGGTGTGCCGCTCCCCTGTCATCTCGTCGCGCACATCGACTGCGACGACGTTGCCATCATCCACGGCAAAGCCCTCGACCGACGTGTAGTTACGCATCACCGCGCCGAGCTGAACCGAGTCGCGCACGTATGCGAGCAGTAGCCGCTCGGGATGCACGTTGAGCGTGTCGTGATACACGTAGCCGCCCTGCAACTCGACCGGGTCGAGCCAGGGCACCTGATCGAGCACGCGACTGCGCGACAGCCAGCGCGGCATCGGGATCTTCAACGACGGGGGCGCGGCTCGATTGCGGTCGAAGGCCATCGCCGTGTAGGTCGCCACGCCGGCCCCGATGAGCGCGGTCGGCGGCTTCGACCACTTCCACGCGGGCATCAGGAACGGGCGCTGCTCCACCAGGTGGGGCGCGCCCAGAGCGAGAATGCGTCGCTCGCGCAGGCTCTCGCGCACCACGCCGAACTGGTACTGCTCGAGGTAGCGAATGCCCCCGTGCAGGTACTTCGTGGTCGCCGAACTCGTGCCCGAGCCGAAGTCGCCCTTGTCGAACAGCGCCACCGCGAGGCCGCGGCCCGCAGCCTCGCGAGCGACGTGCACGCCGGTGATCCCTCCACCGATCACGACCACGTCGAAGTGGCGGTCGAGCGCAGCTCGGTCGCGGTCGAGGACGGCGGAGGTCACGAGCGAATCATGACGCCGCGGACGGCTCGACGCGCTGCGGAGCCGCTCCGGAGAGGTCGATCTCGTCGAAGCTGAAGATCGCCAGGTGGTCGCCGACGCCGTCGTCGAAGTACTGGTCGCCTTCACGTCGCACGCCGACGGTGTGCCACCCAGCTTCGCGGGCGGCATCGAGTTCGGCGACGAGATCGGAGAAGAACACGATCTCACCCGGCGGCGTATCGAGACGCTGGGCGATCTCGTCGTAGCTCGAACGGATCCGCTTCGGCCCGAGGTTCTCGGTGTCGAAGTGATGCTCGAACAAGTCGAGCAGTGACCCCTCCGGCGTGTTGCCGAACCACGCGTGCTGTGCGCTGACCGAGCCCGAAGAGAAGATCGACAGCTGTTTGCCGTCGGCGTGGTAGCGGCGAATCGCCGGGATCGCATCGGGGAAGAAGTGCGACGTCAGGTCGCCGGCGGCGAACCCATCGGCCCAGATCCACCCCTGGAACGCCTTGAGTGGGGTGACCTTCTGGTCGCCGTCGAGCCAGTGGTTGAGCCACCACACCACCCGATCAACATCTGCATCGGGCTCGCCGGCGAGTTCACGGACGGCCTCGATCTGGGCAGCGACCAGCGGATCGTCGCCGCGCGTGCTGAGGAACCCGGCGAACCGCTCGCGCGAGTACGGGTACAGCGTGGCGTGGACGAAGCCGGTCGAGGACGTGGTGCCCTCGATATCGAGCACGACGTCGCGAATCATCAGGCGGAGGGATCGATGGTCAGGTGCGGTGCTCAGCCGACGCCGACGACGAGTTCGTCGAAGGTCGGGAAGCGCTCGGCGATGGGGTCGCCGGTGAAGTTGCCTACCCAGCCCTCTTCCACTTGGAAGAACCGAATTGCGGCGAAGCTCGGCGCAGTGCCCATGTCGAACCAGTGCTTGGTGTCCTTCGGCACGGAGATGAAGTCGCCCTGTTCGCAGATCGCGACGTGGATCGCTTCGACCCCGTCGGGACGCACGAACCTGAGGTAGAAGGCGCCGCGTCCCTCCACGAAGAACCGCACCTCGTCGTCGGCGTGGGAGTGCTCGGCGAGGAACTTGTTGCGCGCCTCGGCGGCCTTCTTCATGAACTCTGGATCGTCGGGATCGCCGTGCAGCCGAACGACATCGACGGTCGAGTAGCCCATCGCCTTGATCCGCTCGACGTCGCCGGCGAACGCAGCGAGCACTGCGTCTTGGTCGGCGTCGTCGGCGAGCGGGGTACTCGCCTCCCACTGCTCGAACGTGACGCCGACCGCGCCGAGGTCGGCGGCGATCTCGGCCGGATCCGTCGTCGACACCAACGTCGTGGCCGGATCATCGACCGGCATCACCAGCAGCTTGGACATCGGGGCACTCCCTTCGTTGGCGGCTTGGCCGCTCCCCGCTACGTCCGCAGCGGGGCGATCTGTTCGAACACCGTACGCAGCGGACCGTCGAAGACGGCGCGGCGAACGTCGCGTACACGAGCGTAGGTCGCCACGCGCTCGGGGTCGGGGGTCGAGATGGCGCCGCCGGCGACCCACTCACGCACCGTGGCGCCGAGGTCGTCGACCGCGCCGACGCCATGCGCGGCGAGCGCGGCGTTGGCCAGGATCGCGCCGTCTTGGCGCGTCGGCACTCGCCACGGGACGTTGTTCACGTCGGCCTTGATCTGGTTCCAGATCGCGGCCCGTGCTCCCCCACCCACGGCGAGCACGTCGCTGACCGCGATGCCGTTGTCGGCGAATACCGACAGGAAGTCGGCGTACTCAAAGGCCAGCGACTCGAGGATCGAGCGCCACATCGTGGCGATGTCGGTCGCTTCGGTCATACCGAGCCACGTCCCGGCGGCTGCCGGATTGTCCGGTCCGCCGCCCGACAGATACGGCGCGAACAGCACGCCGCTCGACCCGGCAGGAACGCCGGCGGCGAGCTCGTCGAGTTCGACGTACAACAAATCGTCGCCAGGACGCCGCAACACCTCGTCGCGCATCCACCGCAGCGACAAGCCGCCCGCCTTGACGTACCCCCAGTACAACGCCTGGCCCGGCAACGTGCCGAGCGAATACAGCATCCCCGGCACGGCGGTGATCGCCGGATCGGGCCCGGTCACCCCGACGGTGAGGATCGATGCCGTGCCCGCCACGTCGGTGGCCTGCCCGGGCTCGGTGAGCCCGGTCGACAAGTTCGACTGCATCACATCACCCGCACCCGCGACGATCGGCGTGCCGGCGGGCAGCCCGCACCGTGCCGCGAGATCGTCGCTCAGGCGACCGATCTCGTCCCACGGCGCGACCACCTTCGGGGTGTGAGCCATCGGGATGTGCAGGTCGTCCATCTGCGCTTCACTGACCGTGCCGGTCGCCGCATCCCAACCGATGATCCAACCGGAGAGGTGCGACGGGTCGGTGAACGCATCGGGGGCGCGCAGCCCGGCGAGTACGCCGGCGACGTACGGGGCGAGCGACAGGATCTTGGCGATGCGCGCATGCGCATCGGGGTCGTTGCGCCGCACCCATTCGTACGTGGTGGCCATCACGTAGGTGTCGAGACTGGCGTTCGCCGACTCGGTCACCCACCGCGGCTCGACGTCGTTGCGCAGCCACGCCAGCTCGTCTTGCGCACGCACGTCGAGGAACGGAATCAGTGGACGCACTGGACGCCAGTTGTCGTCGACGAACACGGGCCCGCACAGGATCCCCGACAGGGCGATCGCCCGAACGTCGGCGATCGATCGACCTTCGTCGGTCGTCTCCCGCACCGCCTGCGCCACTGCGTCGATCACCGCGTCGACAATCTGATCGGGATCCATCTCGACCCAACCGGGTCGGATGTTGTCGAAGGCGTGCTCGGCGTAGCCCTCGCCGCAGCGCATGCCGTCCTGGGTGTAGATCCCCGCCTTCGAGCCCTGTGTGCCTACGTCGATGCCGACGAACATGCACGTCACGGTACTGATCGGCCTCGGCACCGATCGAACGACGGTCGGCGAATCCCGACAATTCGAGTCGTGAATGGATGCGGCCGAGTGGTAAGACTGTCTGACCAGTGCTGGCGACGACCCCTCGATCCGACGCGCCCGACGGTCAGGCGCCGCCGACGGCGGTGCTGCGCGGGCTGACGAAGTCGTATGGCGGTGTGGTTGTGCTCGATCACGTCGATCTCGACCTGTATCCGGGCAAGGTGCATGCGCTGCTCGGCGAGAACGGCGCCGGCAAGTCGACGCTGATCAAGGTGCTCTCCGGCGTGGTTCGTCCCGACGATGGCACCATCGACATCGACGGCCACCGCGCCGACATCCACTCACCACACGACGCCACCGAAGCCGGGATCGCCACGCTCCACCAGGAACTGTCGATGGTGCCGGGCTTGAGCGTCGCCGAGAACGTGTTCCTCGGCCGGCGCCCGCCGTCGACGTTCGGCGTGGTCCGCTGGCGCGACCTCAACCGCGAGGCCGCGTCGATCCTCGACGAGCTCGGTCAGCGCATCGATCCCCGTCGTGACGCCGCCCGGCTCAGCCCCGTGGAACAGACGATGACCGCCATCGCTCGTGCGGTGTCGCTCGACGCGAAAGTGCTCGTGCTCGACGAGCCGACCGCGGCGCTCACCGACCAAGAGACCGAGCAGCTCTTCGCCACCATCCGCCGGTTGACCGCGCGCGGGGTCGCCGTGTTGTACGTGTCGCACCGCCTCGACGAGGTAATGGACATCTGCGACTCGTTCACGGTGTTGCGCAACGGGGTCGAGGTCGACCGCGGGATGATCGACGACGCCACGATCGATCGGATCATCGCCGCGATGGTCGGCCGCTCGATTGACGCGGTGTTCCCGCCGCGACCCGAGCCGATCGAACAGCGCACCGTCGTGCTCGCGACCCGCAGCCTGTCGGGTCGGCGGGCCCACGACGTGTCGTTCGAGGTGCACGAGGGCGAGGTGTTCGGCATCGCTGGACTCGCCGGTTCGGGGCGCAGCGAGATCGTGCGGCTGCTCGCCGGAGCGCAGAAGGTGCGCGACGGCGAGATCGAACTCGATGGCAAGTCGGTGGTGCACCGCAGCGTGCGTCACGGACAGCGCAACGGCGTGGCGCTGCTGCCACAGGAGCGACGCGGCGAAGGTGTGATCCCCGACTCGGTCGAGCGCAACGCCAACGTGACCACGCTCGACCATCACACTCGGGCGCGGGTGGTGATGTATCCGCCAGCGGCAACGGCGCATGCACGTGGACTCACCGAGCTGCTCTCCGTACGCCACCACTCGCTGTCGCAGCCGATCCTCACGCTGTCGGGCGGCAACCAGCAGAAGGTGGTGTTGGCCAAGTTCCTCGCGCTGTCACCGCGGGTGTTGCTGCTCGACGAGCCGACCCGTGGCGTCGATGTCGGAACGAGGTCCGAGATCTATCATCTCGTCCGCGACCAAGCGCAGCTCGGTACGGCGGTGATCGTCGTGTCGTCGGAGCTCCCGGAGCTGCTCGGTTGGTGCGATCGGATCACGGTGATGCACGAGGGGAACCAAATCGCGACGTTCGACGCGGCGTCGACCGACGAGCACGAGCTGCTCGAGGCCTGTTACGGGAGGACACGGTGAGCGGCACCGACGTCGAGCCGACCGCCCGGCCCGACGATCCCGAACCGATCGGATCGTCGACGACCACGACGGCCACCGCGCCACCGAGCGTGTCGACCTTCGAACGGATCCGCCCCTTCCTCGGCCCGTTGGTGATGATCGGGCTGGTGGCGCTGTTCGGTGCGCTGTATCCCGACACGTTCCTCACCAAGACCAACCTGGTCAACAACGTGCTCGGCCAGGTGACATTCCTGGCGATCGTCGCCAGCGTGCAGACGGTCGTGATGGTCGTCGGCGAGTTCGACCTGTCGGTCAGCGGGCTCGCCGCACTCGCGTCGGTGATGACAGCCACGTTGATCGCCACGCGAACGGTCGGCGGCGAGCCGACCGACCCGGGCCCGGTGCTGTGGGCGGTGCTGTTGGGCTTGCTCGTCGGGTTACTCGGAGGCCTACTCAACGGAACACTGGTCGCCTACGTCGGCGTGCTCGCGTTCATCGCCACGCTCGGCATGTCGTTCGTGTACGAGAACCTGGCGCTGTTCCGCGTCGACGGCCAGCCGGTGTACGGGCTGGTCGAGAACAACTACGTCGACCTCGTGCAGGGCGAGTGGTTCGGCATCCCGAAGACCATCTTCTATGCGTTGGCGGTGGCCGCGTTCATCTGGTTCCTGCTCGACCGCACCTCGCTCGGCCGGCGGATGTATGCCGTCGGCGGCAACATCGAGGCCGCCCGCTACTCGGGCATCGACGTGAAGCGGATCAAGCTCATCGCCTTCGCCATCGCCGGCGTCGGCGCGGCGATCGCCGGCATCATGCAGTCGGCGTACAACGAAACCGCCAACACGTCGGCGCCTGGCAACTGGATGTTGATGTCGATCGCTGCGGTGTTCCTGGGTATGGCGATGTTCCGCGATGGCCGGCCCAACCTGCCGGGGACCATCCTCGGTGTGATCCTGCTGCGGCTGATCGAGAACGGCCTGAACTACACGTCGATCAACAACTACCTGCAGGAAGTGATCCTTGGGTTGGCGATCGTCGTCGCCGTGATCCCGCCGGCACTCGCCCGGCTGCGCCAAGCGCGCTGAACCGTCATGGGCAACGCCGACCTCACCGTGCTCGCGCTCGACGTCGGGACCACCGCGGTCAAGGCCGGCGTCGTCCGCGGCGGAGCAATCACCGCGGCCGCATCGTCGTCACCGCTCGACACCTCGACCCCCGCCGATGGGTGGGTCGAGCAGGACGCCGACGACTGGTGGGCGGCGACCGTCGAGGCAATCACGTCGCTTCCTCCCGCCGATCTCGGCGACGTCGACGTGGTCGCCGTGACCGGGCAGATGCAAGACCTGCTGTGCATCGACGGCACCGGGCATCCGGTACGACCGGTGATCCTGTACGGCGACACGCGGGCCGACCGCGAGCTCGGAGAGTTGCTCAACGCGTTGCCCGACTGGCCGGGCGCCGTTGGCCGGCCACCCGACCCGACCGCCGTGGCCGCCAAGTGGCGATGGCTGGTCGACAACGAACCCGAGACGGTCACAGCGACGCGCCATGTGGTGTTCGGCGCTGGCGGCGAGGTCGTCCGACGCCTCACGGGTGCGGTGATGTGTGACCACACCACCGCCTCCACAACGGGGTTGTATGAACTCTCGGCGCGCGCCTGGTGGGCCCCAATCATCGAGATCGATGGCCTGCCGGTCCCGCCACTCGACGACCGCCGGCCCTGGCCAATCCTGCCGACGCTGGCCGAAGAGTTGGGGCTGCCGCCCACGGCGACTGCCGTGCTCGCTCCCGGCGACGCAGCCGCGACGACCCTGGGCATCGTGGGCACCGAGCTCGACCGGGCGTACGCCTACCTCGGCACCTCTGGGTGGGTCGCTGCGGCGACCGATGCGCTGCCCGACACCGATGGCTTCGTGCTGCCGGGGCTCGACGCCGACCACTGGGTGGTCGCCGCTCCGCTGATCGCCGCAGGCGCAACGGTCGACTGGGCGCGCGAGGTGCTGCTCGGTGGCATCGACCACGACGAACTCGATGCGCTGGCCAAGGGTGTGTGCGCGGCGACGGCCGGGGTGCTCGCCCTTCCGCACCTCGACGGACAACGGCTGCCGGTCGCCGACGCGACCGCCCGAGTCGCCCTCGTCGGCATGGGCCGCTCGACCGACCGGGCGATCATCGCAGCGGCGATCTTGGAGAGCGTGGCTCACGCATTGCGCCAACTCGCCGAACTCGTCGCACCGGACGGCGACGAGTTCCTCGTGTGCGGTGGCGGCAGTCGGTCCGACACGTGGTGTCAGGCGATCGCCGACGTGACCGGCCGCACCGTGCACCGCACCGACGACGAACACGCCTCGCTGCTCGGTGCAGCGATCGCTGCTGGCGTGGAACCGACACCACGCCCCACGACCGGCTCGTTTCAACCCGACCAGCTACATCACTGGGCCCACCGCGGCGCCGCAGCGATGTTCGATGCCCTCGGTCCGGCGCTCCGCCTGACCACCGAGGGTCTCGCCGACCTGCGCAACGCCGCAAACGACGACATCGACCACGGCCCAGCCAGCGAGCCAACCTGAGATCTCACTACCAATCACAACCAACCACATCATGAGGGGGAGAACCACATGACCAACACCACACGCACCCGGCGCAACCGTCGGCTGCTCACCGCCGTCGGGCTGAGCGTCACGCTCGGCCTCGTCGCCGCCGCTTGCGGTGACGACGACGATTCGAGCGACGGCGGCGACACCGAGTCGACCGAGAGCGCGTCGACCGACGCCGCCGGCTCCGGCGACGGCGCTGCCGCCGAGGGCGGCACGATCGCCATCGTGTCGCCGTACTACGCCGCCCAGCCGGCGACGAAGGAGGTCGTCGACGCGTTCACCGAGCGCGCCGAGGCCGACGGCTACGAGGTGAGCCTCGTCGACACGAACAACGACCTCACCGCCGTGAACGGCGAGATCGAAACCGCCGTGTCGCAAAACGCCGACGTCGTCGTGCTCGGCATGGGCGACCCGCTCGAGTTCGGGCCCGGTCTCGACGCTGCGGTGGAGGCCGGCATCCCGGTGTTCGGTCTCGATGCCGGAGCCGTCGACGGCGTGACCGCCAACATCACCTCCGACAACGACTTCCTCGGCCGCGAGTCGGCCCAGGCGATGATCGACGCAGTCGGCGAAGGCGGCACTGTGGCGATCATCCACTTCGACCCGTTCGAGCCGGTGCGCCTGCGCGGCGCCGCCGCCCGTGCGCTGTTCGAAGAGGCCGGCATCACGGTCGTCGAAGACGTGCAAGGTGATCCCGCCGACTCGACCGGCTTCGCCAAGACCACCTCGCTCGACTGGTTGAACAAATACCCCGAAGGTGAACTCGACGGCATCTGGGCCGGCTGGGACGCGTCCGCACTCGGCGCCTTCCAGGCGACGCAGGAAGCCGGCCGCACCGAAGTGGTCGTCACCGGCGTCGACGGCCAGGACTTCGCCCGCGAGGAAGTGGCCAAGGGCGAGAACTGGATCGTCACCGTGCGTCAGGACTGGCAGGGCATCGCCAACCAGGCAGTCGACGTGATCACCGCGTACCTCGCCGGCACCGATCCGTCGGGCCAGACCATCGTGGTCGAGGGCGAGGTGCTCACCGCCGAGAACGCCGGCGGCTGATTCAACGCAACGTCGTCATGGACTCGTTGTCGCGAGCGCGTCAACGAGTCCATGGGGCGACGCGCAGCCCCCGACTGCCATCTCGACGGTCGGTTCAGGCTGCATCGCCAGGCGCAGCATCGTCATCGTGGTCGTCGTCGCGGTGCTCGCTTGAGTCGTCGTCGGCGTCACCATTGCTGGTGTCGCTGCGGGCGACCCGTCGGCCTGCTGCGACCACGGGTGTGCCGTCTGGCCGGTAGTCGACGAAGCGCCCCTTTGCATCGCGTTCGGTGCGCCACCGGGCGCGGTGTTTGTGGCGGTTGTGGCTGCCGCACCTCGGTCCACCGTTGCCACTATCGGTGTGTCCGTCGTGGATCCATTCGGTGAGGTGGTCGACCTCGCACTGCTCACCCTGTACGGAGCATCCGTTGTGGGTGCAGCGGGGTCGGAGCAGCTTGATCACGTCGCGAGCGACGCCGGTGAACAGCCGCCGCTTGCGGCCTGCGTCGATCGGGACCGATGCGGAGTCAAGGACGATCCGGCGAACGTGGCCACGGAGCGCCGCGAGGAGCACGTCGTCGGGTGCGAGCACGGCGCCGGTGGAGGTCTCGATGCGCTGTTGGAACACGTCGACCGGTGCCAAGTCGTCGGGCGGCGGGCACAGTTGATGCCCGGCCAGTAGCCGCTCCAAGGTGTGCTGATCGACGAGGACGTTGACGACGGTCGCCAACGGTGGCGCCGGCCCGTCGACGCCTTCCTCGGCTGCCCGCCGGAAGATCCGAACGAGCGCGTCGAAGCGGCGTTGGGCGTCGGTGCGGGGCAGCAGCGATGCCGGCGCATCGGAACCGTGTTCGGCGGTTCGAGCGGCGACGTCGAGCTGGAATTCGTGGTCGACGTAGCTACGGAAGATCGCTTCGAGCTCGGCAGCGACGAGCCCGCTGCCGCCTTTGGCGGTGATGTCGAGGCCCCGACCGGCAACGTCGGGCATCGTGCGCACCGATGCCGTGCGACGCTCGTGCGAAGCGTCGTCGTCGAGTTGGGCACCGTCGAGGTCGGCGAGGGTCTCCCATCGCTTCACCACGGTGCGGAACTCCTCGTACGAGAGGTGTTCTGCGTGCTCCAGCAGCATCTCGGCGCTGGTCGGGAGCTGGTCACCACATCGAGGGTTCGCTCGGGCTCGGGCCAACTCGTCGGCCTGTCCCCCGCCGATGTGTCCGCCGAGCAGCGCCTCGCCGACGCCCGGCACGGTGTCAGTGGCATCGGCGAGCTTGCGCAGCCGGTTGGCCTCGCCCCCGCCGCAGTTGGTGTGGGCGCGGATCCAACTCTTGGTCGAGCGGTGCCCGTCGGCGGCCGGCAGCGATCGCCGCTCCGCCTCCCGCACGATCGCCGCCATCCGTGCAGCGATCCGCCGACGTTCGAGTTCGAGCGAGCGGAACTCCTCCGTCAACGTTGCATCGTCGAGCGTCATCAACTCCTCGACCAGCCCGGCGAAGGCACCGGCGGAAGGCACGTCCCGCTCGCTCTTCGCCGTCGGCTGATCCATGCCTCCATCATGACGAGGGGGTGTCACAGCGCAATCGTGAGGAGGCGGATGGCACACGCCGCCCGACCGGGACAACTCAGGTCGACGGTGTTGCCGAGTCACCGATGCCCGATGCGGAACAGGCCTTGCCCCGAAAGCGGCGACAGGCGGGCAAGAAGCGACGGCGTCAAGGGTTAGCGGGGGCCTCGACGGCTCACGCCGCTGACACTCAGAAGCAAGCGTCTCAGGCTCGCGGCGACGGGCCTAGGCCCGACCCGGGGTGTGCCGGATGATCGCCCAGCAAGTCGTGGTATCGAGACGGGACGGACCGCCGACGTTGCGGTGCCGGGATGCCCCCCGAGCGCTTGTGACCAAGCGAGGTGGACGGCGGCTCGTGGCCGAGTGCGGCTAAGAGCTGGAAGCCGACTCGCTCCGCCAACGCGGGCGGTGTGGCGTTGCCGATCTGGCGGATCTGCTCGCGCCGATGCCCTTCGACCCTCCACTCGGCGGGAAACGACTGCAAGAGCAGCATTTCTCGAACCGTGAGCGGTCGAGATTCCCAGTGGAATGGCCCGGTCGATGGGCCTGGCTGCGCAGCGAGTGTCCAGGCTGGTTGTTTCTTGGCGAGCTTCAGGAGGAACGACCAGTAGCGAGTGCGGTAGCCGAACAGTGGTAGTCCGCCACCTCGGTCCGTGTGCCATTGATAGTTCTGCCCCTCGGGAATCGATGGCAGCAGCGACGCGTATCGACCACCGGCCTCGAGCGTTGCTGCTTCGGGGTCGTCGAGGCCGCCGATCGCGTCCCACGCAACAGGCCGAAGGTCGTCGGGTGCAGGGACTGGCCATTTGATCTCGCCGATGCGGCTCAGCACGACGATCGCCCGCTTCCTCGACTGTGCGACACCGAACGCGTTCGCGTCGAGGATCTCACAGGCCAGCTCGTACTGGTACCCGGTCGCTGCGTGAAGCTCCTCCAGCGAGTCCTCGATGAACGACAACGCCGACGTCGGTCCGCTCACGAAGCCGGCGACGTTCTCGAGCAGTACCAGCTTGGGTTGGAACGTGGCAACGAGCTCGAGCACGTCGCCAACCAGTGTCCCCCGGTCATCGTCGAGGCCGGCGCGGCTCGTTCGCGACCACTGGGCCGCCTTGGAGAAGGGCTGGCACGGTGGCGCGCCAGCGATCAGATCGAGCTCGCCCACCTCCAAGTCCAGGTCCGACGGTTCGAGCGTCCCCGCCAGCTCGCAGATGTCGTGCGGACCGATCTGGTACCACTCATCGCCACGGTTGGCCTTCAACGATCGGCGTGCGACCTCATCGTTCTCGACGCTCCCGACGAGACGAAATCCGGCAGCCTCTAAGCCGAGGTCGAGCCCTCCGATGCCCGAGAACAGACTCAGGAAGGTCGGACGCACCACGCTGTCCACGCTACGCCTCCCGAGACCTGTGAGACACCACCTCGGTCATGCCGACCACCGGTGCGTCGCCGAGCGCGGCGTACAGGTGTACACATCGTGTTCGAGCGAGCGGCGTCGGAGCGAGGTCACGCTGATCTCATCCCCGACGGCCCAGTCGGTGGCGTCACCGATCGGGATCTCCGCGATGGTCGCCACCGTGTCGGGGTCGGCTCCGAGCGACACCTCGATCTGCACGGCGAGCAGTGCGTTCTGCGACCGCTCGGGTGCAGAACGGATCGTTCCTCGCAACGCCGCCCCTGCCAGCCCACTCGAAGCGTCGTCAACGGCCGCCCAGAATCCATCGCAGATCACCTGGTGCTCGCACCACTGGCAGGTCGCCTCCCCAGCCCGTGGTGGCTGAGCCCCGGGTGCACGGTGGTTGAACGACTGGCGACGATCGAGTGCTTCGCGGACCGCCTCGTCGATGAGACCGGCCGAGACGTCGACGTCGACTCGGCCCTGTCGGGAGCTGAGCAGCACTCCACGGGCCGCTGGTGCGCCGTATGTGACGGCGGCGAGGTGGGCGTAGATCCGGATCTGGCGGGCGTAGTCGGCCTTGGGCATCTCCTCGTCGAGGTCGATGACGAGCCCGGTCTTGAAGTCGACGACGTCGCAGCCGTCTGCTCGGACGACCACGAGATCCGGGGTTCCCTCGAGCGTCCCGTCGCTGTTGTGCAGCGTCTCCTCGCAGTGGATGTTGGACTCATCGACTCCTTCGGTGAACGCGAGGGCGTCAGCGACTCGCATCTGGTAGCGGAGTTGCGCCCGACGGAGGCGAGGCAACGTGTCGGGTCGCTTGCCACGGCCCACCGACTCGGTGACGGCATTCGACCAGGCGTTGTCCACCGATTGGCCCTTGATGGCCAGTTCGATTGCTCGATGGGCGATCGAGCCGATGATGGCCGCATCTGATGATGTGCTCGCCCGGCGTCTGGCGCCTTGACGGAACGCAACGCGGGCGGGGCACGCGAGGCGAACGCACATCGTTGGCGAGATCGCTTCGAGAGCGACCGAGGTGGTGGGCAGCATCAGGCTCGGTCCATGTCGGCCTTGACGTATCCGGGGCGTCGTTCCAGATCGAACGAGGAGGCGAAGTGGATGTGCTCCGGCCCACCGACGAGGCCCTCGGCGTGGACGAGCGCCTGTTCGATCCGATCGGTTAGCTCTACGTTGTCAGCGGTGCTGGCACGTTCGAGCGGGTGGTGGGTGATCAGGATGCGGTCGTCGAACGTGATGCCCTGCACGTCCCCGTTGAGCAGCACCCGATGCCCGGCGAAGGCAACGGCGAACGCCTGGGCGACGCGTTCCTCCCACTCGCTCCACTCGGAGATGTCGAGCTCGGCGTCGAGGTGCAGGTGCATGAGATCGCGTGCGAGGCGCCAATCGAGGAGTGGGTGGTAGATGAGGTTGGTGAAGTCGCGCAGGCAGTCCGGGCACGAGCTGTCGCAGCTGTGCTCTGGCTTCTCGAGCTCCTTGATGCGATCCTCGGCCTCCACGATGAGCTGCCGCAGGTGCGCGTTCGAGCCGAGCCAGGTGGCGTAGCCGGCACCGTTGTCGAGGTCGTCCGCGAGGAAGATCTCCGTCTGCGTGCGGTAGCTGTCGTCTTGGCCGAGCTGTCGGATCGAATAGCCGACCTGGAGCTCCGACAGCCCGATGTCGAGCAGCCGGCTCGCAGCGGATCGGATGAGGAACCCGAACGAGTACCAGGCTGCACGGACCGCAGGTGTGTACGGGAGGAGCTCCAGCCCGGTCCGTTCACGCCGCAGCCCCATCAGCATGGCGTCGGTTCGCTTGGCGACGCCGATGGCACCGGTCCAGGTGCGCGCCTGGTCGACGGTGACCTGACGGCGCAGCGAATCGAGTAGGTCGACCGAGACCCAAGCTCCCTCAAGATCGTCCTGGGAGGTGACGGGCGCGAACCGGAAGCTTCGCCCGGCGTTGTCATTAACGACGTAGACGTTGCCAGCGCCAGCGAACGCGAGCGTGCCGGCATGCTCGGCTCGGACCAGCCCGGCGACATCGGGGGCGATGCGCGGCGATGTGCCGCGCGCCGACCGGGTGAACGAGCCCTCGAAGTCCGTGGGTCGGTAGTCGGTACAGAACCCGGCAGGCTCGGAGAACTCGAACTCCCGATACTCAGGCGCCGGTGCTCCACATGAGCTGCACACGATCCGCGAGTCGCCCGGCTCTACGTCGCGGACGGTGCCGCAGCGCTGGCACATCGAGATCGTGTGCGCCGATGGTCCAAGCGGATCAGGGATCGTCTGCACGACCTGGCCGGCGGGTCGATAACCGACCACGCCGACCGCCCGATGGAGACGCTTGTCCTTCACCGTCTCGGAGCCAGGCGCGAACTCGAGCGACGCGAGGTCGAGCTGTCGGTCGACGACCGCTCGTGGCGGCCACTCGTAGCCGCGTGTCGGTTGGCGGAGGTGGAGGTGGCGGACGCGGGTCGGGAACCCGAACATCGGGAGCAGCCCCCGTTCGGCAAGGTGCTGGCTCAGGTCGGGCTGGTTCGCCGGGTGCTGGTCGACGATCTCGTCGATCGCTGCCACGAGGTCGCCGTCAACGAGGAACGCGACGATCTCGTCCCGCTGCGCAATGAGCGCCGGCGCCGCCTCGAGGAGCAGCTGGTCGACGCCGGCGGCGATCTCGGTTCGCAGTGCGGTGAGCGCATTGGCGACCTGGTCGCGAACGTCGGCCCAGTCGGTGACGGCACCGAACTGGCCGTGGGTGTTGTCACCCGGCGCGAAGTCGGGATCGTCGTTGCCGATGCGGTCGAACGCGAGGCGGAGCGCCTCGGAAGCTGCGGTTCGCCGGATGATCTCCAGCCGGCCCATGTCGAGGTACGGCTGCGGTGGGCGTTCGTTGGTGATCCGCTTCGGGTGCTCGAAGTAGAACTCGTCGTGGGTGCGGTCTCGGCACAAGGTGAGCGCGAACGAGTACGGGTCGCGACGTCGACCAGCTCGGCCGACGCGCTGCTGGTAGTTGAACCGCTGCGGCGGCATGTTCGACATGACGACGCCACGGAGCGCGCCGATGTCGACGCCGGCTTCCATGGTGGTCGTGACGCTCAGCAGGTCGATGCCGCTGACCTTCGGCTGCTCATCGTCGAGGAAGATGTCCTGGAAGTAGGCCTGGCGACGTGGCCCCTCCTCGCGGTCGGTCTGACCGGTGAGCTCTTCGCAGTGGAGTCGGAACGGATCGGCCAGGCTCGCCCGGTGGGCGTAGTAGTCGTCCTCGACGTTGACGGTCTCCGGCTCGTCGGGGAACTCGGCGAGGCAGGTCGTGCACGTCCCGGCGGCGCGATCGAGATGGCGGCGGGAGCACCGCTCGCAGATCCACATCTGATCGGATGCGTCCTGCAGCACGAGGCCCTTCGGCTGGAGCAGGTTCTCGCGGACGCTGTCGCCCCACGCAGCGATCACTGCGGCCAGCAGCCCGTGGGGATCGGTCCCGATCCGATCGGCGACCGTGGTCACGTAGTTGCGGAGGTGCGCCGGTGGGTCCTGGGTCGGGCCCTTCACGTTCTGCAGACGACGGTTGTCACCCAAGATGCGCACGCAAGCGCGGACCAGCTGAGCGAAGACGTCCGCGTCTACCCCGGCCGGCGGTGGGATGGTCTCGTCGCGCACGACGTTGGGGGTGGCGAGACCCAACGATTCCAAGTCACGGCCGTTGCCGGAGAACACGTTGAGCTCGCACTCCTTGAGCAATTCGTCGTCGATTCGCTGGCGCAGCTCGATCTCGGCCGGCGATACCAGTCCCGCTCGACGCGTGACCGCTCCGCCGGTCCATGAGTAGAGGTCCTGCCAGACCACCCGTTCGCCACTCACCCAGCGGCTGGCGAGCGACGGGTCCGGACCGCCGGGGTTGATGCCGAGCGACGCGAGGCCAACCTCGACCGAGCTCTGGAGCTGGGTGATGCTCAGCCCGCTCAGGTACAGGCGGGCGAGTCGATCGGCCTCCTCCTGCGCGTTCTGGTCGCCGTTGGCGGCGTCCGTCGAGCGCGTCGAGGAGGTCGCGGTGCGCGGCGCGGAGGCGCTGGCGGGCTGCAACTACCTCTGGTGAGCGATCGCCTTGGAAGTAGCGGCGGGTGAGGTCGAGATCGCTCGTGGTCCGGTTCCGCAGCTCGGTGACGATGAGTTCGCGGACGAGGTCCTGGTAGTGGCGCTTCTCGAGGCCGCCGGAGAGCTTGGCAGCGTCCTGGCGGCTGTCGGAGAAGAGCACGAGGCGGCGCCGGCGCTCCTCGGCGGGTTCGGAGTCTTCGCGCAGCTCGCGGATCAGGGCGTCGACGACGACTTGGCCGATCTTCTCGTAGCCGGTACCCATGCGACGGATGGGCGATCGGGTGCGGGACCGATCCGTGATCGGGAGCACACCCCTTCCTGACGTGAACAGCTCCCAGTCTGCATGGCATTGCGGGCACTGGATGGGGAGCGCCGGGATGCGCTCACGCTGGTCGTTGGCTGCGCTGGTTCGCACTTCGAAGCGCCAACCCGTGCGGCGGTCCTCACGTGCAGGATCGAGGCAGCCGGTCAACGGGTCGTAGGCGGACGGGAAGAACTCGAACTCGTACGTGTCGCGGCTGCCGCCGGCGTCGAGCGACCGCGTCCACCTGTTCGGGATGCTCGCGGGGGTCGGCAGCCTTGGGCCAGTAGAGCACCGAGTTCAGTGAATGTTCGGTGACCCTGGCCTGGTCGGGGATCGAGTCGAGATCTCCGAGCTCGCCGACGACGAACCTGACGTCATCGACGAAGCGTGAGCTGGGCTCGATCGCGGGCGCGAGGAAGCCTTCGAAGTAGAGCTCGCCGCACGCCTGGCAGTAGAGCAGCCGCAGCACGCGGGCGCCGCAGTCGCAGCGGTGTCGAGGCCGTGGGTAGAGCTTTCCCGCCACCCGATCGTTCGAGCGGAACTCGTCGTCGACTCGATCGCAGTCCTTGTTGCTGCACGCCCAGACACCGAGGACGTTGCGGAGGAACAGATGCGTCCTGATTCGCGGCAGACCATGTGAGCCGCTGTCCTTGCCGGCTGTCTCGATGGCCTGCAGAAGGTTCTGCATCGGTTCGCTCGCAGCTGCTGGCGATCCGCCGGAGCCGGGGAACAGGCGTTGGTCCAGCTCGGAGAGCGCGAGTGTGCTCCCGCCCTCAGGAGCGATGTCGAGCGCCGCCTCCACCATGGCAACCTTCGCGTCGATCGCGGTCACCAGCTCGGCAGCAGCAGACGGGGTGAGATCGCGCTGCGCGAGCGCATCGACGTGCGCTGAGAGGTCGTGTGGGGCGTCATCGCGGCGGACGATGTCACCAGTCAGCTCATCGAAGGAGTCACCGTCGGCACCGAAGAACTCGGCGAGGAACTTGCGAGCTGACCGATCGTCGCCGCCGAACGATGCCGAGGTAGCGATGAACCGCACCTGGGGCGAGCTCGGCGTCAACCCAAGTCGGTGCAGCAGGTTGCGAACGAGGTACGCCACCTCACTCCCCGCCGTGCCTCGGTACATGTGCAGCTCGTCGACGATGAGATGGAACACGTGGCTGGGATCGGCGGCGAGCCATTGGCGGGTCTGTTCGAAGATCGGCTTCTCGATGTCGCGTAGCAACATGATGTTGAGCATCGAGTAGTTCGTGATCAAGATGTCCGGCGGGTGGGCTTGGGAGGTCCCAGCGACTTCTCATCTCGGCACCGTTAGGGCTCGCGAGGAAGTAGCGGCGCTCCGGGTCGTTCTTCCATCGGTCGTAGCGAGCAGCGGAGTCCTTCAAGGTGCTCTTGAGTAGCTGTCGCTTCCCGGAGTTCGTGGGTCGTCCGGACACCGGCGTCGCTCCGGTGTAGCGGCCGAAGTAGAAGCGGTGGCCGCTGCGATGTTGGTCGAGCCAGGCCCGCGCGTGTGGTGAGTCGAGCGCCCGTCGGAGTCGTCCGACCTGGTCCTCGACGAGCGCGTTCATCGGGTACAGGAGCAGCGCTCGGACGGCGGGCGTGCGGCCGGTCTCACCGATGCGTTGGGGTACGAACTGCCCGGAGCCCTCCCACCAGCGAGGGCCGCTCGGCGACGTCCCGGTCCAACCCTGCGACTCGTTGAGCAGCGACGCAGCGAGAGGGAGCAAGAAGGCCTCGGTCTTGCCGGATCCGGTCCCGGCGGTGACGACGACGTTGCGGCCATCCATCGCCGACCGGACGGCGTCGCGCTGGTGCGTGAAGATGTCGGTGAAGGAGGGGTCCAGCAGACCTTGGAGCGCGAAGTCGGCCAGCTCATCAGGTGCACCCGCCTCGCTGAGCGCACCGTGGACGCCCTGCCCGGTGAGGCGGTACTCCAACACCGGCTCCACCCACGGCTCGCGCCAGGTCATGCCCTCGCGGTCGTGCATCGCCCGACGCTCGGCCTCCACTTGGGCATCGCCGAGCCGGAACGGCGTCCCGTAGTAGCGAAACAGCTCCTCGCGCACGCGGTTGAAGACCGTGATCGGATTGGCCATCAGGCAGCTCCTTGCTGAGCGATCGGCAGTGGATGGGCGGCGATGTCGAGGGCGAGGCCCAACGCATCGGCGACCCGCTGCGCGACATCGCGGGTGACGTTGCGGAACACGCGACGCTCGCCCTGGTACATCGGCAGCAGACCAGTCGCCGAGACCAGCGATCGCTCGGCGATCGCCGGCAACGCAAGCCAGCTGGGAACGGTCACCGCTCGAGCGGTGGTGAGGTCGGCGGATTGCTTGTGCCAGCGCATGAGCGACTGGCCCCGTAGTGCGTGCAGCATGCCCTCCGCTCGATCGACGATGCGCCAGTCCCCATCGATGTGGAGCCGATGCGCGGGCCGTCCATGCACCTCGTAGACGTACAACCCCTCAGCTGCGGTCGTGGCCACCTCGTTGAACCTCCCCGTCAGCGGATCGAACATCTCGACCTCATCCTCGCCGAAGGGCGTCGCGCTGAGCGACAGCTCACCGACCGCCGGCAACGAGACGAGGTCAGCGAGCTGCGCCGATGGATCCCACACCACTCGGACGTGCAACTCCGCAGCGAGCTCCTCAATCGCCTCGATGCTGCCGCATTTCGCGAAACAAGGCCGCCGGAGCGCCATTTTGCGGGTGCTCGAGCGGGAAGATGTCGAGATCATCGGTGGCCTGCTCGAACCGCGACTCGAGCCAGCATGTCCTCCAACCCGCCAAGTACGCGCACATCCCCATGCCACGAGCGACCACGACCACCGGTGGGGCGACGCTCCACCGACCGGCGTCCCAATCGATGTCGAGGTGACCAAGCGCGCTCATCCGCGATGCAAGCGTCGATGCCTTGAGGGACCTCGTCAGAGGCAGCAAGACATGTCGCAGCCGCCTGACGGAACTGGATCCACGTGCCAGCCTCGTGCTCCGACGCCCACCGCAGCATGATGTCGCCCGGCTTGATGTGGTTCGCGACCGTCACCGGGAACCACCCGCCAGCTCACGGTACCGATGCCACAGCTCGACGGCCGCGTGGTCTCCCGACGCCAGCTCTGCTCGCATCACGAGGCCCTCCCAAGAGGAGCCGGCCGGACCGGGTTGCGGCTCACGTGCCTCAATCAGTCGGGCCGTGCAGCCATCGCCGAGCGTCACCAACCAGACCGGCTGGAAGTCGCACCACACGTCCGTGGTTCGCCAACTCAGCTCGCCGAGCGGACCACTTAGCCAACGTGGCGTTTCGACCAGCGCAACGTCACCGCGCTGGGGACCTAGCACGACGCACGTGCGTTCGTGGGGCACGGGACACTACGACTGGCGGGCGCGGCCCTGGCACCGTCGCAACGAGCCCATGGACCGATCGCCCGTCGACACCCGCCTGGTGAACGCTGCCGACGTCGGAGGCCGGGCTGTCGCGACATCCCGTCGAAGACGTCGAAGCTGAGGCTCCCGCGTGGATGCGTCAACCGGTACTCGCCAGGGCCCAGGTTGATGCCGTTGAGCGAGAGTTCTCCTCCTTCGGCGCGGAGCTGGACTGCTTGCGAACCGTTCAACTCGAGTTCGACAGGAACCACGTCATCATCTGATGGAAGAGCCAGGAATGGCAGGCCACCCACCAGATAGGCGCGCCGCAACCCGGCGACGGTGAGCCCACCGACCAGACGCGTACGCGCGCCGCCAGAGCTTCCGAGGAGGTCGGCGATCTCCGCGGGTGGACGTTGCTGAGGTCGGGCGTCGATCCGGAACCGGCGGATCAGGAACCAGCCGTTCGGCAGGTGTTGCGTTGCTGTCGTGTCGATCCCGCCGGAGAGGCCTTCGTCTGCCATCCACGTCTGCACGCCAGCCCATGCCTCCTTGCGAACTAGCAGGCAGTGGACGTCCCCGAAGGAGATGCCGCTGGCCGAGACCCAGCCAGCGAGATCGTCGTCGTAGACGAGCGGATGGATCGGCGCCGGATCGTAAGGTCACCGACGCGGCGCCGCCGGATAGCTCGATGCCGGAATCGAGCAACTTTGCGACCTCGAGCGGCAGGGGAACCGGTGAGTAGAAGCTGCCCTGGACGTGAGCTGCGTGGAGCTGCCATCGTCCACCAGGTCGATGGCGGTGGGATCATCGTCGTCGCGCAGCAAGGCGAGGCCGATCGCGAACGGTCGGTCCTCGATGAGCAACCGGATTGGGAGCGCGATGGCGCCGGTGCGTGGGTCACGCGTCCGGCCGTCCCATCGCTCCGCAACCCGACGCAGCAGCTCGTTGGCATACGGCTCCAGCGCCTGATCGGTGGCGAGCCGCACCAGCCGCTCGCCCACCGGACCGAGGCGACGTGCCCAGATCTTGAGCGCTCGGCGCAGCTCGTCGGGTACGACGTCATCACCAGGCTCGAACCCGATCGACTGGAGGAAACGGTGGAGCCGCCGCCTATCGGAGGCGTGGAGGATCGCCTGCTGGCGGGCGTAACCGATGTTGACGTAGTGGTTGTGCCTGGTGATCGTCGAGATGCCTTGTTCACCGCCGAGGTAGTCGTTCAGCCACCACGAGAGCTGTTCCCACATCCGCGGAAGGCAGTCGTCGTAGTCACCGGGCATGCCCGGCTGATCGTCAGTTGGGTCGAGGAGCTGCCGGTACGGCCTGTAGAAGCTCGCAGCACCGACGCCGCCGGCGCTCATGCGGCTTGCCGCGAGGACGTTGAGCGCCAGGAGCGGGAGCGACGGTGGAGGACCTTCGCAGCCGCCGTCCTGCCATCGTTGGCAGCGCCGCCACAACCCGAAGTAGTCGTGGCCGGGCATCACGTCTCGACGAACCACTGAGCAGAGCTCTGCGATTGCCTCGGAGGCGGGAAGACCACGTAGTGAAGCAAGCTCGTCAGCATCCGTGCAGTACGTCACAGGTTCACCATCGAAGGCCGGCGGGAAGTAGCGCGCGGCGAGCGCGTCGGTCCACTGCTCCGCCGTCCATGGGGTGAGATCCCGCCGCACTGCGCTCCTTCCGGTTCCACCGGTCACCACTACCACAGCTATACGCAGGATCACGACGCATCTCACCTGTGTCGAGCCGACTAGTGACCGGACAACCAACGGCCGACCTGCATGCCCTCCTGACAGAACCCCCAGGACTCACCCGTTGAACAAGAGCCGGTGGGCTCGCTTTGGCGACCATACGCACGGATTGCCGTGCCAGCGGCCACCTCACGATCTGACCCCAAGTCGTTGCTGGGCTCAAGTAGAAACTGGCTAGCGACCAAGGGAGGAAGCGACAGATGGCGCTCGTTCAGCGATTCGAAGAACGACCACTCGAACCAACGAGGGTGCACGCACCTGTGACGTGTGGCTACAGAGCAGTCGAAATGGGCGCACGTCGAGTGCTCCAGCTCGAGACCTACGGTTCAAGGGACCGCAAGATGCCCGAGAAGGTCAGCCAGGTGATCCAGCTCGACGAGGATGGCGCAAGGCAGCTGAAGCGAATCATTGAGCGGGCATTCCCCGGTTTGTCGCACTAGAGACCGGCACCGAGAGTCTCGCGAGTGACAACTCACCCGAAGGGGTCGTTTGGTCAGTCGCTTCTCTTGACTCGGTCGCCGACCGACAGCCCCTCCTCGGTGTGGCGCGAGCTGTTGGCTAATCGATAAGGAGGTGGACCATAACGACCGGGAGCCGCTGATGCGCCAGCGGCAATTGAACCTGGCGCCCCCAACGACACTACTGGCCGAGATCCGGCCGACGCTCAGACTGTAGAACGACTCGTTCACCGAGTGCCTTCGAACGTCGCCGGCCTTATCGGGACGAGTCCGATCGCCCCGCCATCGGTCAGCGCACCCAGCCGAGCGGTCGCCTGATCGGCGAGTCAATCCACCGTTTCCGAGGCCTTGCCGCCGATCAATCGAACAAGCCCCTCATCGCCGCCTCGGCAAACGGCGTGTCGTGGACGACGACATCGACGAGGTTGCCGTCGGTCGACTCCGCGCCCGCTGCTTGGCAAGACGTCAGAGCGATGGCCCCAACGAACACCGCAACTCTGCCAGCCATATCAGCACGTCGGGCAAAACGATCAGCCGTTGCCGGACCTGTTCATCCAGCGGCGGAGACGTATCGGGGTTGTGGCAGCGGCGAGCGACACGACGAGCGCGGCGGCCGCGCGCAAATCGTTCTGGACTGATGGTCAGACCATCACTAGGCTGCCCCCACATGGCTCGTCGACCGCCGTGGATGGAACGGTTGCTCGGTGATGCCACGCCGCCCAATCCGACGTCGATCGGCGACGTCGAGGCCCTGCGCAAGCTGGCCGACGGCGACCCGACCGCACCGCCGCCCACCGATCCGGCGATCGCGTCGTGGCGCACCGACGTGGTGCTGCGCGACGGCCCGCTGCGACTGACCGCCGAGGTCGTCACCCCGCGCGGCGACGGGCCGCATCCGGTCGTGCTGTGGCTACACGGCGGCGCCTGGTGCGTCGGCAACGCCGCCGGCGCCCGAGGCATCGTCGCCACGATCGCCGCGGCCGGCCACGTCGTGGTCAACCTGGACTACTCGCTCGCTCCCGAGCACCCGTTTCCGCAGGCGCTGATCGACACGCTCGACGCCTGGGCGTGGATCGGCGAGTCGATCGACGAGCTCGGCGGCGACGCAGATCGCGTCGCACTCGCCGGCACATCGGCCGGAGCCAACCTCGTCGCCGCCGCTGCCCTCGCTGCGGCCGGCGAACGCGGCTCGGTCCTCGACGACGAACTGCTCATCCCACCCTCACTCCCCCGGGTTCGCGCCCTCGCCTTGCTGTACGGCGTGTTCGACTTCCCGCTGCTCAACGGCGACACGCGGGCCAACGCCGGCTACGTCGAGCACCTCTACAACGCCGCCTACCTCGGCCCGCACTTCCTCGATCGGCAGGCCGACCCACTGGTCAGCCCGGCCCGCTCCGAGCACCTTGCTGCACTCCCACCGACGCTGGTCACCGTCGGCGCTGACGACGACCTGCTCCCGCAATCGCTGGCGATGATCGACGCGCTGGCACGTGCCGGCGTGGCTGTCCAGGGCTCGATCGCCCCGCACCTCGACCACAGCTTCGACCTGTTCGGCGACGAGGCCGCACAGCGCGAGGTGACGCGCACCGTCGACTGGCTTCAGGAGGCGCTCACCGACTGATTCACGATCCTGCGTTTACTTCCGGTCGCCATTGACGCAAAATGATTTGCATACGCCAACAACGGGGCGGCGATCGGTTGCCACCCACCGTTTCGACCCATCCGACCAACCGTCTCGAACCACCGACACCACGCACTCACCAGGGGGAACACCATGACCAACCGCACACGAACCCGTTCACTACTGGGGGCCTCGATCGCCGCCGCATTGGTCCTCGCGGCCTGCGGCGACGACGATGACGACGCCTCCGACACCACCGAAGCGGCCGCCGAGACCACCGCGACGACCGACGCGATGAGCGAGGACGACGCCGACACCACCGCCACGACCGAGGCGATGTCCGAGGACACCGCCGATGCAGATGACGGCGACGCCTCCGGCGCTCGGATCATCGTCGGGCAACCCGACGTGAACGGCGACGGCACGATCATCGTCGGGCTGCTGTCGGCCGGCGACACGACCGACGGCGGCTACTTCCAGAGCCTCGTCGACGAGACCGAGGCCTTCGTTGCCGAACAGGGCGACGGTTGGGAAGTGATCAACGTCGACAACGTGACCGCGACCGACGCCGTGCAGCAGATGGAGAACCTGCTCGCCCAAGGCGTCGACATCTTCGCCCTCGGCGGTGGCGACCTGCTGTACCCGCAGCTGCGTGAAGTCGCCGCTCGTCCGGAGTACGAGAATGTGGCCTTCGTGGTCACCGGCGCCCAAGACCGGACACCCGATGCGAACGTCACCTCGATGACCGACAACAACGACGACATCTCGTTCTCCGCCGGCGTGTCCGCCGGCCTGGCGCTCGAAGAGCGCGGCGAGACCACTGCGGGCATCATCGGGTTCGACGGCAGCGACCCGTTCATCGTCGCCACCAACGCCATGGAAGCCGGGCTCAAGTACGTGAACCCCGACTTCGAACTGGTCGTGTCGACCGTCGGGCCCCAACCCCGACGACGTCGCCGCATCGACCGAGGCGGCTCGGCAGATGATTCGCCCAAGGCGTCGGTGCGATCTATCCGTTCCTCGGCGCCGGCTCGAACGCGGTGATCGAAGAAGCCAACGCCGAAGGCGTCGAGGTGTTCGCCACCGCCGCCGATCGTTGCGCCGAAGACGGCATCGACGTGTTCGCCTCGATCCGCTTCCAGCCCGGCGCCTACTTCCGGACATCGCTCGAGCAGTTCCTGGCGGGCGAGTTCGAGTCGGGCATCATCTACGAAGCCCAGCTCGGCCAGGAGCCGGTCGGCGCCATCCTCTGCGACCCGACGCCGGAACAGCAGGCTGCGCTCGACGAGATCTACGCCGGCATCCAGGCGGGCGACATCGATCCCGAGGCCCTGCGGATCGAACAGGAGTGAACCCGATCACGTGATTCCCGAAACGGCGTCAACTCCTCCGACGCCGTCGGGTATGACGACGGCCGGGCCGGACGCGCCCCACCCCACGCTGCAACTCCTCGGGGTGACCAAGCGCTTCGGCCCGGTCGTCGCCTGTGACGACGTGTCCCTCACCGTCGAGCCCGGCCAGATCCACGGCCTGCTCGGCGAGAACGGCGCCGGCAAGAGCACCCTCATGAAGGTGCTCACCGGGCTGTACCCGCCCGACGCCGGCGAGATCCAGGTGCGCGGCGATGCGGTACGCATCCGCTCCCCGCTCGAGGCCGCCCGCCTGGGCATCGCCATGGTGCACCAGCACTTCAGCCTCATCCCCCGTCTAACCGTGTGGGAGAACTTCCTCCTCGGCGAACGAGGACGGGTACGGCCCGGCGACGCTCGACGGCGGATCGCCGAGGTCGGCGACCATTACGGGCTGAACGTCGACCCCGACGCCGTGGTCGGCGACCTCACCGCCGGCCAGCGCCAGCGGGTGGAGATCGTCAAGTGCTTCCGCTCCGACCCGCACATCATCGTGCTCGACGAACCGACCTCCGTGCTCACCCAAGCCGAGAGCGTGGTGCTGTTCGACGTGCTCCGTCGCGTGGTCGCCGAGGAACAGCGAGCGGTGGTGTTGATCAGCCACAAGCTCGACGAGATCGAGCGAGCCACCGACGTGGTCACCGTGATGCGCCGCGGCCGGGTGGTCCACCACGGCGCCACCGCCGACACCGACCCGCCCGAGCTAGCGCGCCACATGGTCGGCCGGCCGGTCGCCCTCGGCAACGAACGCCTCGCCCTCGGCGCCACCGAGACGGCGATCGAACTCGGCGCCGACGCCGACGCCGAGCAACACCACGAAGAGGCCGGCCAACCAGTGCTCGAGCTGCGCGACGTCACCGTGCGCGCCCCCGGCCGCGACCAACCGATCCTCGACCGGCTCTCGCTGCAGCTCTACCCCGGCACGATCCTCGGGCTCGCCGGCGTGGAGGGCAACGGCCAGCTGACACTCGGCTCGATCCTCGCCGGGATCCAACCCGTCGACGCCGGCGAGGTGCTCGTCGACGGCAAGGCCATCGACACCGACCATCCCGGGACGCTCGCCGCAGCCGGCATTGCGACGATCACCGAAGATCGCCATCACGACGGCTGCGCCCTCGACCTCTCTGTGGAGCAGAACCTGAACCTGTTCGACCTCGACCGCGTGTCGACCCGTGGGGTGCTCGACGCTGGTGCGGCACGGCGCCGCGCCGAGGAACTGATCGAGCAGTTCGCGATCACCTGTCCGTCGCCCGACACGCCGATGGGTGCGCTGTCGGGCGGCAACCAGCAGCGCGTCGTCCTCGCACGCGAGATGAGCCGCAACCCGCAGGTGCTCGTCGCCGCCCAACCGACGCGCGGCCTCGACGTCGGGGCGATCGAGTTCATGCTCGACCAGCTCCGCGCGGCGGCCGACCGCGGCGTCGCCGTGCTGCTGATCTCCACCGAACTCGACGAGGTGCTCGGTCTGGCAGACCACGTCGCCGTGATCTCGCGCGGCCACATCGTCGGCGACATGGCCCGCGACGACGTCGACGTGGAACAGATCGGCCTACTGCTCGGCGGCTCGCAGCGGGGCAGCGAATGAACACCCCCTCAGCCGATTCGGCCGACTCCACCGACGGCCGCACCAACGCGCTCTCCGGGGCCGCGCTGGCGATCGCCTTGTACCTCATCGCCGTTCTCGCCGCGCTGGCGCTCTCGGCGGTACTGGTGCTCGTCGCCGACGGCAGCCCGTCTGAAGTGTTCCGGGCGATGTGGGACGGCGCATTCGGCTCGCGTGGCGCCTTTGCCAACACGTTCGAGTCGGCGGCCCCGTTCGGCATCGTCGCCATCGGCGCGGTCGTCGCCAACCGCGCCGGTCTGTTCAACATCGGGCAGGAGGGCCAGCTCGCAGTGGGCGCGGCGTTCGCCATCTGGGCCGGCATCGGATTCCCCGGCCCCGGCCCGGTCAAGCTCATCGCCGCGCTTGTCGCCGGGTTCATCGGTGGCGCGCTGTGGGCCTCGATCGCCTCGGCGGCGAAGTACCGGTTCTCGGTCAACGAGGTGATCGCCACCCTCCTGCTCAACTTCGTCGCGTTCGAAGCCGTGAACTACGCCCTCGACCGCGAGTACCTCTTGAAGCCCGTGTTCGACGCGGCGCTCCCGCCGCAGTCAGGTGTGCTCGGCCTCGACGCCCGACTGCCGTCGATCGACCCGTTCACCGGCATCCCCGCGCACTCCGGCATCCTCCTGATGCTCGCCCTCGTCGCCCTCGTCGGCTTCGTGTTCGCCCGCACCACATGGGGTCGGCGGATCGATCTGCTCGGCCGCAGCCCCCTCCTCGCCAGGCGAGCCGGCATCCGTCCCTGGCTCACCGGCTCGATCGCCCTGGGCATCGCCGGCGGTGCCGCCGGACTTGCCGGCGCCGTGATGCTCACCGGCACCGTGTTCCGCGTCGACCCGGGCTTCTCCAACAACGTTGGCTGGACCGGCCTGCTCGTCGCCCTCGTCGCCCGCGACCGGCCGCTTGTCGTCGCCCCTGTCGCCCTCGCCTTCGGCGCGATCGAAGCCGGCGGCAACCTCCTCGCGGCGACCGGCGTCCCCCGGTCGACGGTCGAAGTGGTGCAGGCGCTTGTGGTGCTCGCCACCGTGCTCCCTCCGGTGGTGCTCGAACTGCGCGCCCGCCGCCAAGCCGAAGCTGCCGCGCAGCGCGCCGAACGCGCCGCTGCGGCCAAACCCGAAACCCAGGCGGCGGCATGAGAGCGGCGGCATGAGCGATTTCGAGATCATCCTCGACTCGGCGGTGCGCTTCGCCGTGATCATCGGCTTCGCCGCCCTCGGCGAGCTGATCGCCGAGCGCGCCGGCACCCTCAACATCTCCGTCGAGGCGATGATGCTGTCGGGTGCGTTCGGCGCAGTGTGGGGTGCGACGGTGCTCGACAACGGCCCGCTCGGCCTCGTCGTCGGGATGCTCTCCGGCGCGTTCGTCGGCGTGATCCACGCCAACGCCAGCCACCGATTGACCGTCAACCCGTTCGTCGTCGGCCTCGCCTTGAACATCTTGGCGCTCGGCGTCACCAGCTTCCTGCGCGAGGTCGTCACCCTCGACTCGCCGCGCATCGACGAGTTCTCCGTGCCGCTGCTGTCGTCGATCCCGCTGATCGGCGACCCGTTCTTCGGGCAACGTTGGCCCGTGCTCGCCTTCTTCGCGCTGATCCCGGCGACGTGGTGGCTGCTGTACCGCTCACGGTTCGGGCTCGAGCTGCGGGCGATCGGCGACGGACCGCAGGAGGCCGACGTGACCGGCATCGACGTGCTCAAGCGGCGGCGTCAAGCGATCATGCTGTGCGGCGCCCTCGCCGGACTGGGCGGCGCCTACCTGTCCGTCGTCGAGATCGGCGTGTTCACCAACAACATGACCGCCGGCCGCGGCTTCCTGGCGATCGCCGCCGTGATCTTCGGCGGCTGGACGATCCGCGGCACCCTCGTGGGCGTGTCGCTGTTCGGACTGGCCGACTCGCTGCGCATCGCCCTGCCGATCATCGGCGTCGAGCTCAACAGCCAACTGCTCACCGCGTCGCCCTACCTGTTGGCATTCGCCGCGATGCTGGTGTTCGCCAGCCGGCTGCGCGGCCAGCCCGCCGCACTCGGCAAGCCATTCGTCCGGGGCATCACCTGAACCGCTCTGTGGAAGGACCACGATGACCACCACATCCACCGGCACATCCAACGGCCAGCGCGAGCTCCCGATCAGCCCAGCGCCGCTCGTCGACCCGGCGCGGCTGTTCGACGGGCGGCGCATCCACCGCCTCGCCTACACCGATCCCGAGGTGTTCCGCCTGGAGATGGACCGCATCTTCGGCGGCACCTGGGTGTTCCTGGCCCACGAGAGCCAGATCCCCGAACCCAACGACTACCTCGTCGTGCCGATCGGCGGACGCTCGGTGATCGTCACCCACGGCGCCGACGGCAACTACCACGGCCTGCTCAACCGCTGCATGCACCGCGGCGTCGAGCTGTGCACCGAACGCTCCGGCAACGCCAAGCGGTTCACCTGCGCCTACCACGGCTGGACCTATGCCAACGACGGGCGCTGCGTCGGCGTGCCGTTCCCCGGCCCGTACGGCAGCGACTTCCAGCGCGACCAGTACGACCTCGGCGCGATGCCCCGCGTCGACGTCTGCGAGGGCTTGATCTTCGGCTCGCTCAACCCCGACGTGCCACCGCTGCGCCAACACCTCGGCAAGGCTGCCGACGTGCTGCGCGAGTGGCGGCTGCGCGCCCCCGACGGACGCATCGACGTGCGCTCCAACGCCCGGCGCATCGCCATCGCCGGCAACTGGAAGCTGTGCTGGGACAACGCCGCCGACGGCTACCACGCGGCGTTCGTCCACGAGTCGCTGGTGTCGATGACCAACGAACGCCACGGCGACGGCAAGTCGCTGTCGCACTTCGACAAGGACCCCGACAAGCTGCCGATGGTCTCCTACGACTTCGGGCGCGGCCACCAGTTCCTCGACCAGCGCCCGTCGATCGCCGACGACCGCTGGGCCCACGCCCGCCCCGTCCCCGGCCGCGAGGAGCTCGTCGCCTCGCTGGAGGCCAACCACGACCCCGACGACGTCAAGCGGTGGCTCGACCTCGTGCCCGGCGCGGCGATGAACGTGTCGATCTTCCCCAACCTGTTCATCTCCGGAAACCTCGTCGCCACGTGCGAGCCGGTCGCCCCGGGGCGCACGCACATGACGGAGTACGCCACGACGTACCCGGCGGTGCCCGACGAGGTCAACCAGCTGCGGCTGCGCTTCGCCGAGGACTTCGTGAACTTCGGCGAACCCGACGACATCGAGATGTGGGAGCGCACCCAGCGCGGCCTGGAGATCGGCGAGGTCGAATGGTTCGACGTATCGCGCGGCGCCGGGCTGCCACCCGACGAGGAGCGCGACGCCGACGGCGTGGCGACGATCCCGATCAGCTGGGAGACGCCGCTGCGCGGCTACCTCACCGAGTGGAAGGGACTGCTGACGCGATGACCCTGTTCGCCGACCTCGCCACCGAAGCCGACCGCTTCCGCACCCGCGGCGTCGCCCTCGGCCCGGCCGACGCCGCCGAGGCGGCCGGCTGGCTGTTCTACGAGGCCCGCCTGCTCGACGACCGCCGGCTGATCGACTGGCTCGAGCTGTGCACCGACGACGTCATCTACTGGATCCCCGCCAACCACGACGGCGGCGACCCCCGGGAGGAGGTGTCGGTCGTGCTCGACGACCGCCGACGGCTGGAGGACCGCGTCCACTGGATCCTCGGCGGCAAGTCGCACGCCCAACGGCCTCTGGCGCGCACGATCCGCCAGGTGACCAACGTCGAGGTGTGGGGCTCGGGCGACGACGGCATCGCCGACGGCGAGCGCCTGACCCGCTCGACGCAGGTCGTGCACGAGCTGCGCGACGACGCGCCGCGTCAGCTCGTGGCCAGCGTCGAGCAGGCCTGGGTGGTCACTCCCGACGGCTGGCGGATGCGCCGCAAACGAATCCACCTCCTCGACTCCGACCGCCACCGCTGGAACGCGACCTTCATCATCTGACGGGTCTCATCGCCCGCCGGTGAGCGAACCGGCTCCCCCGTGACCGCTTCGCTCACCGGTGACCGGCTACACCGCCGAGCGGTGAGCGAATCGGCTCCCCCTCAACCGTTTCGCTCACCGAAGGGGCACCGAGCCGCGTCGACGGTGCGTCAGGGGCGCCAGCCGCGGCCGGACGCCCATTGCCAGAGCACCACCGCGTTGCCCCAGGGATCGGTGGCCGGGCACCGGGTGCCGAGCCCGGCGAACGGCGACGGTTCGCCGACCGTGCCGCCTGCCGCGACCCAGCGCTCGCACGACACGGCGAGGTCGTCGGTGAGCAAGAACGCGCTCGTGCCGGATCCACCCGCGCGCCCCTCGACGAGTCCGACGTTCGGCTTCGCACCGGTGTGACAGCGCATCATCACCACGTGTCCGTCGTCGGGAGCGGGAACATCGACCGTCCCCCACCCGAGCGCGGCCTCGTAGAACGCGCGGGCCGCGCCGAGGTCGGGCACCGCGATCTCGACGAACACGACCGGATGGCGGAGCGGAGGGTTCGGCTCGCTCACAGGAACGCCGGCCCGTCGTCGTCCGGGGGCAGCGCATCGACGATCTGCTCGGAGTAGCCGAACCGCTCGATCAACATCGCCCGCGCCTCGTCCACCGGCACCGGCCGCTTGGTGAGGGCGCCGTCGGGTCCGCGCTCGACGAGGTTGCCGCGGCCGTAGGCGACGATGCCCTCCGTCGTGTTGCGCCGGGCGTACAGCGCCTGGTTGAACAGCGAGTAGCCGCGGGTGCGGTCGTGGGCGGCGTCCCAGCTCTGCGGATCGGCGACGGCTCGATCGATCTCGCAGCCGACGGCGACGTCGGCGTGGGCGGGACGCCAGGTGACGACCCAGTAGTCGTAGTGGCCGACGGCGGACACCGGATGGACGGCGTCTGCCACCTCGACAGCCTCCCCCGAGGCCGGTAACCGCAGCGGTTCGTCGAACAGCATCGACGAGTCGGTCAACCACTCCTGACCGTCGATCGTGACCACAACCGTGCCGTGGTTGGGGCACGTGTCGGGATCGGTGAGCATCACGCCCTCGACCAGCCGGGCGTCGAAGCCCAGCTCGGTCAACACCGCGTGCAGCCCGAGACTGGTCGACCAGCACGACCCGCCGGTGCCGTCGGCGAGCCAGTCGGCGAGGAACTCCTCCGCCGTCCACCCCGGCACCTGGCCGACCGCTCCCCCGGCTTGGAACACCCGCTTGCGTAGGCTGTCGAACGGCACGCGACGGCACCATTGCTGGTACACCGTTCGCAGGCCATCGACGTCGGTCGACACGTCGTCGAGTCCCAGCGACGACACCGCCTGCCTCACCACCGAATCAGCCGACACGATGCGAGCCACCACCATCCGAGAAGTCGCCGACCGGGCGGGTGTGTCGGTCACCACGGTCAGCCACGCGCTGTCGGGCAAACGAGCCGTGGCTGAAACGACGCGCCAGCGAGTGCTCGACGCGATCGAAGCGCTGGGCTACCGGCCCAACGCCGCCGCGAGCAGCCTGCGCACGGGACTGTCGAGCGCATTGGCGTTGATCGTGCCCGACATCGCCAACCCGTTCTTCGCCGAACTCGCCCGCGGCGTCGAGGACGCCGCCCACGAGCGCGGCTGGAGCATCTTCTTGTGCAACACCCGACTGCGCGCCGACCGCGAGGCCGACTACGTCGAACGCTGTCTGGCCGGCGGCGTCGACGGTGTGGTGTACTGCTCGACGCAGATCGAGACCGCGCACGTGGTCAGGCTGCGCGAGGAGGTCGCCGACCGATTGCCGGTGGTGGTGTGCGACGAGCGCATCGCCGGCATGCAGGGCGGCGTGTACAGCGACAACCACGCCGGTGGCAGCTTGGCCGCTGGTCACCTGATCGACACCGGCCGTCGCCACCTGGCGGCGATCGGCGGGCCGCACGACCTCCCGACCGCACAGGAACGCATCGCCGGATTTCGTGACACGGCGAAGACGCATGGTCTCGACGTGCCGGAGCACCGCGTGCGGTGGACGGAGTACCAGATGGACGCCGGTGCCGCCGCGATGCGCGAACTGATCGATGACGACCCCGACATCGATGCGGTGTTCGCCGCCGACGACCTCCAAGCGATCGGCGCGATGCAGGCACTCGCCGAGTCGGGTCGCCTGGTTCCGGGGGACGTCGCGGTGTGTGGCTTCGACGACATCGACTTGGCGTCGCTGGTGACGCCGTCGCTGACCTCGATCCGTCAACGGATTCACGACCTCGGTTCGGCGGCGGCGGGCATGTTGTTGTCGCACGTGCTCGACGGTGAGCCCCTCGGCGAGGTGGTGCTGCCGGTGGAGCTCGTCGCTCGCAACTCGACACGCGCTCGCTAGCAGCCCGTCCATCATCGCCCTCAGTCCATGAACGCGCCGCCGTTGACGGCCAACGCCTCGCCGGTGACGAACCGTGCATCGTCGGAACACAGGTAGGCGATCGCCACGGCGACGTCGTCGGCCTCTTGGATGCGGCCCATCGGCGTGTCGGCGATCCAGCCCTCGCGCACGTCGGCGGCGGTGACGCCACGCAGCGCTGCCTCCCATTCGAGCTCGCGGTCTTGCATTCCAGTGGCGACGAAGCCGGGGCACACACAGTTGACGCGTATGCCGGCCGGGGCGAGTTCGAAGGCCATCGCCTGGGTGAGGCCGACCACGGCGAACTTCGACGCCACGTAGTGCGCGAGGTACGGCACCCGACCCTGCTTGCCGGCCATGGAGGCAGTATTCACGATCACCCCGGTGCGCCCGGCGAAGCGGCGTGCGGCTTCCTGCCCGCACAGGAAGACCCCTTTCGTGTTCACGTCGATATTGAGGTCCCACTCGTGTTCGGGCACCTCCACGAACGGATACATGCTCGACACTCCGGCATTCGAGATCCAATGGGTCACCGCACCGTGGGCCGCCTCGGCCTCGTCGGCGGCGGCAGCGATCGACGCCGAGTCGGTCACGTCGAGTCGGTGCGCGGTGGCCGTCCCACCCTTTGCGTCGATCGACGCCGCCACCGCCTTTGCCGCATCGAGCGATACGTCGGTCACCGCAACCGCTGCGCCACGCGCCGCCAATTCGACGGCGGTTGCCGCACCGATGCCGGCGCCAGCACCCGTGATCAGGACGTGCGAAGCGGCCAGTGAGCGTTCGAGGTTGGTCATCGTTGAAGCTCCGTCATCGTTGCAGTTCCTGGGCGAGTTGATGGCTGATCGGGCGCACGGCCGGCTCGAGCGCGCGCCAACGGCGGTAGTGCGCCACGAGCGCGTCGTGGGCCTCGGCGTCGGGTTGGATGGTGGTGACGTCGCTCGTCGCTGCGGCGAGCACCTCGGTCGGATCGAACAGCTCCACGGCGCCGCCGGCGACCAGCGCCGTACCGAACGACGAACCGTGCGCCACGGCGGGCACCTCCAACGTCAGCCCGGTCACATCGGCGAGCACCTGCTTCCACAGCGTCGACCGGCTGCCCCCGTTGGTCACCCGAGCCCGGCCGATCGGGAGGTCGAGCTCGGCGAACACCTCGAGATGGTGGGCGAACCCGAACGCCACCGACTCGAGGGTGGCGCGAAAGAGGTCGGCGCGGGTGTGGCCGAGATGCAAACCCGCAATGGTGCCGCGAGCGAGCGGATCCTGGAGCGGCGTCTTCTCGCCCAGGAAGTACGGCAGTACGAGCAACCCTCCTGCGGTCGGGCCGACTCGCTCGGCTTCCACGTCGAGCGCCGCGAGCGGCGTGCCGTCGGCCAGCTCACGCTCGAACCACCGCAGCAGCGATCCCGATGCGGCCATGCAGCCGTTCGACAGCCACCGGCCCGCAATCGGATGATGATCGAGGAACAGCCGCTCATCGACCACCGGACGGTCGACGACGAGGAGGATGTCGCCGGCGCCGCCGAGCTTGAGCAACAGATCGCCGGACTCGCGCAGCCCGGCGGCGTAGGCGGACGACACGTGGTCGGCACAGCCGGCGGTGACCGGCGTCCCGGCGGCGAGCCCGGTGTGCTCGGCCGCAGCAGAGGTGACCGTTCCGACGATCTCGTGAGGTGCGGCAATCGGCGGCAGCAGTGAGGGGTCGAGCTGGCACTCGGCGAGCACCCGTTCATCCCACCCTCCGTCGATGCTCGCCAGCCCACTCTCCAACGCCCAGTTGGCCTCGGCCACCGCCACACCGGTGAGGCGGTGCACGATCAGGCCGTACGAGCCGAGCATCGTCGCAGTGCGTTCGGCGACATCGGGTTCGTGGCGCTGCAGCCATCGCCACTTCGGGCCGATCGACTGCGCCGTCACCGCCGAGCCGGTGCGCGCCACGGGGTCGGGCAGCACGGCGCGTAGTTCGTCGATCTCGGCCGTGGCGCGGGCGTCGTTCTGCTGGATCGACGGGCGCACACAACGGCCGTCGGCATCGATGGCGACCAACGTTGGCACCATCCCCGAGACGCCAACAGCGGCAACCTCGTCGGCGCTGATGCGCGCCTCGGCGAGCAGTGCCGGGACGAGATCACCGATCTGGCGCCACCACTGCTCGGCGTCCATCTCGGCCCAGGCAGGATGCGGGGACCGAAGCTCGGAGTTGTCTTCCCGCTCGGCAACCACAACTCCGTGGGAGTCGACCAGCATCGCCTTCGTGGCGGTGGTGCCGAGGTCGACGGCGAGGACGTAGCGATTCATCGGGCGTGTCGGTGGCCGCTGCTTACCGCACCGGGTCGGCGGCGGCGAGGAATCGCTGCACCCGGTCGGGGTCGACCGGGTTCCACGTACCGCCGTCGCGCTTCAGGTCCGAGCCAACGATGCACCCGTCGGCGTATCGCAGGAATTCGGCGATGTTCGTCGACTTCGCTCCGGTGTTGACGAACACCCACACGTCGTCGCCGACGGCTTCCTTGATCTCGGCGACCGCCGCCACGTCGGGCTCGGCACCAGCCATCGGACCGGACACGAGCAATGCGTCGGGCAGGCTCGACACCACGACGCTCTTGGCCACCTGCGCTGCGGTGCGCGTGCCGAGCCGGGAGGCGAACTCCGGGGTGATGTTCATCAGGATCGCCAGGTCGTCGGCGCCGCACGCTCGGCGAGCCCGCAGCAGCGGTGCCGGATCGGGAGCCCAGGGGCCCATGTCGCTCTCGTACACGCCGGTCACGACTTCGCGCACGAAGGCGGCCCCGGTGCCGATCGCCAGACCGACTGCGGAGGGGGCGTCCCACAAGATGTCGACGCCGAACGGCCGATCCGTGGGACGCAGCTGGCCGACGACGTTGGCCATGGCGGCGACGATCTCGGGACCGACCTCCAACTGGTACGGACGGTCGCCCTCGTTGCAGAACATCACGGCGTCGATCCCGTCGACCAGCAGGTGCTCGAGGTCGGCGGCCACCGCGTCGGCGAGGCCCGTCACACCGGCATCGGCGTCGTACAGCGGAGTCCCCGGCAACGGTGGCACGTGAGCCATGGCGATCACCGGCTTGCGATCGGGAAACAACGCCCCGAGACGACCAGTTGGCATGTGTGCTCCTTCGACTTCGGTTGCAACGGCGACTGCCGGTCACCGCTGCAGACTGGTGAACAACTCGCGACGCAAATCGTTTGGCATACCCACTGTAGGTGGCATCGTGGTCGGATGGAAAGCCGATCTTCGAGCCCAACACACCCATGAACGACGGCATGCGATCGGGGGTTGTCGTCGACGTCGATCTGGCGCCGACCGGCAGTGGCGTGCTCGACGGAGTGCGCATCGGCGTCAAGGAGATCGTGGCGATCGACGGTCGCGGGCTGAGCGCCAACACGCCGCTCGACCTCCCGTCGGCCGTCGCCGATCCAGGCGGCGACGCATGGCTCGTCGCCGCGCTGCGCGGCGCCGGTGGACGAGTCGTCGCGGTGACCACCTCTCATGAGCTGGCCTGGGGGATCACCACCTACGCCCGCGGACGCAACGTGGCACATCCGTGGCTCCCCGACCGCATCGCTGGCGGGTCGTCGGGTGGCTCGGCTGCGGCCGTTGCCCAGTGCACGATCGACCTCGGTGTGGCCACCGACACCGCTGGCTCAGCGCGCATCCCCGCCGCATGGTGCGATGTGTTCGGTTGGAAGGCCAGCGACGGGCTCGTCCCCCTCGATGGCGTGCTTCCACTGGCACCAGGCCTCGACCACGCCGGCTTGATCGCTCGTTCGGCGACCGTGCTCGAAGCCGGCGCGACCGCCCTTGGCGCACCGCCGTCAGCCATCGATGCCTTCCACGTGGTGACCCCGGACGGTGTCGATCAGTTGGCCGTCGAGGCGATCGACGAGGCAGTGGCTGCACTATCGGACGCTGGCCTCGCACGGGTGCCTGATCCGGTCACGAACGCCTCACTGTTCGGCGCCGATGTCGACGACTTGTTCGCCGTCGTGCAGGGCGCAGCCGCACTCCATGCCCACCGCGATCTCCTGGAGACGTGGCCCGCACAGCGCGATCGCTATGCGCCAGAAATCGTGGCGCGGCTCGAAGCCGCCGAGGGACGGACGTCCGAGGTGATCGAACGCGCCCACCGCGCCCAGGCGCAGCTGCGGCGTTCGCTGGTCGGCACACTCGATCGACGAGTCGTCGTGCTGCCGACCACGGGTTGCCGCCCTCCGTCGGTCGCCGCTCCCGACACCGCAACCGTCGATGGCCAGGAACGGCCATTGCGGTCGGTGGTGTTGCGGTGGACCGTGCCGGCCAATCTCGCCGGACTCCCTTCGGTGAGCGTCCCCTGGAGCATCGACGGCGAGCCCGTCGGCGTTCAGCTCCTGGGCGGACCGGGCACCGATCGCGCGCTGATCGCTCTCGCCGGACAGATCGCACGCTCCCGGCACTGACGACTCTGGTATCTAATCGGATACCAGAGTGGTATCGTCCACCACATGGACGCAGGTACCGCGATCGCCAACGCACGGGCTGCCGCGGGGCTGACACTGCGCGAGCTCGCGCAACTTGCCGGGACGTCCCACTCGACGATCGCCGCCTACGAGAATGGGCGGAAGTCGCCGAACGTCGACACGTTCGCTCGGGTCCTGCGGGCGGCTGGATTCTTTGTCGACAGTCAGTTGCAGCGGCGGATCGGCAGCAGTCACGACGCCCGGGAGGCTCGCGGCCAGGAGTTGATCGAGGTCCTGGAGCTGGCCGCGATGTTTCCGGCCCGCGTCGAACGTCGACTCACCGCACCGCCGTTCGCCGCGTCGACGTGAGTACCGATCCCGCAGGGTTGCCCGCCCGAATTCGGGCGGTCCACCAGACGCTCACCGTGGCATCGCTCCCCCACGCGTTTGGCGGCGCGCTTGCGCTCGCCTGGTGCACGGAGCGCGCCCGCGGCACGATCGACATCGACGTGAACGTATTCGTCGGCATGGATCGCGTGCCCGACGTGGTGGAGGCGCTGCCGAGTGGCGTCGAACGCGACCCAGAGGCGATCGCTCAGCTCTCCGCCGATGGCCAGGCGCGCCTGTGGTGGGACACCACGCCGATCGACGTGTTCGTCGACACCACCGACTTCCACCAACAAGCCGCGACGCGGGTGCGATGGGAGCCGTTCGGTGGTGTGGACTTGCCGTTCTTGTCGTGCCGCGACCTGGCCGTGTTCAAGGCGTTCTTCGATCGCACCAAGGACTGGGCCGACCTCGAGGCGATGCGTGATGCCGGGACGCTCGACCACGACGCCGTTGCGGGGGTGCTCGTGCGTTACCTCGGTGGCGACGATCCGCGCATCGCTCGCCTCCGAAGCCTCATCCTCTGATTGCTGTCGGTGTCAGCCGGGGCACGTGTCGCGACGTCGCGCGGCGACCGGCTGGCCATCGGGGTCGAAGCGATGGCGGAACGTGAAGGCGTACGGAGTGGCGCCGTCGCGGCGCAAGGCCTCCAGCCGCTCGATCGCCTCGGTCACGTCGGGCTGGTGCCCCGCAGGTACCCACCACAGCACCGTGACCATCTCGTCCATCTTCTCGAACCACTCGCGACGACGGCGCAGGAAGGCTGTGTGGTCCGATCGGTACACGTAGTCGCCGAGCGCCTCGATCGACTCCCACGTCGAGAAGTTGACAAGGATCGACTCGTCGTCGTACGGGCGCTCGGCCGTGGCGTTGCCATCTTCGGTCTGAAAGCGCCATACGAATCCCGGCCAACCGTCGGCGAGCGCGTTGATCTCGTCGAGGGCATTCATGAACGGCGCAACGATCTCGGAGTCGACCGGACCTCGCAAGCGACCGATGTTGAGCTGAGCAACGTGATGGTCAGGATGGGAGCTCATCGCGCCAGTCAACCATCAACGGACAGGTCCACGTCGTGGTCCAATTTGGCGCGAGCTACCGTGCGGCAATGGCACGGATCCTGATCACGGGCAGCAACAGCGGGTTCGGATTGCTCACGGCAGTCTCCCTGGCGAAGGACGGTCACGAGGTGATCGCCACCATGCGCGACACCGGGAAGGGCGACGATCTGCGCGCCCAGGCTGAGGGCCTCAGCGGTTCGGTCGAGATCCGTCAGCTCGATGTGGGCGACGCAGCCTCGATCGCCGCCGCGATGGCCGACGCCGACACAGTCGACGTGCTCGTCAACAATGCTGGCTTCGAGGTCCAGTCGTCGGTGGCGATGCTCGACGACGATCTGCTGTCGCGCCAGTTCGACACCAACGTGTTCGGCCCGGTGCGGCTGGTGCGTGCGGTGCTCCCTTCGTGGATCGAGCGTGGATCGGGAACGATCGTCAATGTGTCGAGTGTCGCAGGTGTCGTCGGCACCCCGTACGGCGGCGCGTACGCCGCGTCGAAACACGCCCTCGAGGCGCTCAGTGAAGCGCTGCACTTTGAGACCAGCCAACAGGGCATCCGAGTTCGACTCATCGAGCCAGGTCGGTTCGACACAGGGTTCGGCGACAAGATGGTCCACCCGGCGGCATGGGAGGGCTCCGACGACCAGGGCCGCTCCGAACGCTTTCGCGCCACACTCACCGCGCTCGACGGTGACGGGCCGGAGCCCGACCCGCAGGAGGTGGCCGACGCCATCGTGCGCGCCGCACTCGACCCCGATGCGCCGTTTCGGCAGTTCGTCGGCAACGACGCGCAACTGATCTCGGGCGCCAAGGCGTCGATGAGCTTCGAAGACTTCGAAGCGACCATGCGCGCGACCATCAACTGGCACGAATAGGCCGCAACCCCACCGTTCTCCTGGCGAAATCGCGCGCCCAGCGCACCGATTCCCCAGAGTTTCGGGAGGTCGCGAGGGGGTGAGACCGTTACGTGAGTGGCTTGACCACTATGTCAACGGCTTCGCCATGCGGTGGACGGCGGCGCTGGCGACGAACGGGATCGGCTTGGAACTCGACTCGACGGCATAGCCGAGTCGCTCGTACAGGCGCCGGGCGCCGTCGTTGTTCACTGCGACATCCAGCGCGAGGCGTTGCGAGCCGGCCGCACGAGCCGTCTGCTCCGCGTGAGCGAGCAGCGCAGAACCGACGCCCTTGCCCCTCCCCGCCTCGTCGACGGCGACGGCCTGGACATACCAATCGCCTGCGGGGAGCCGATCCATGAAGTTGAAGATCCGCGCGCCGAGTCGATGCAGCACCGCCATGCGGTACTTGCGGAAGCCCGCAGCCTCAACCAACGGCTCATCGGTCGACGCTGCGTGTTGTGCCCCCGAGTAGCCCGAGAGCATGCCGACCACGCCGCCGTCGACTTCGGCGAACGTCACGTGTTCGTGCGACAGGTCGTGACCAGGTGCGAGGAACGCCTCGGCGATGATGCGCACGGACTGCGGTCCGAGGAGCGCGCGGAAGGTGCGGTCGGCCGCCTGATCGAGGTATCGCGCGAATCGCTCGCCGTCGGCTCGGTCGACGCGTGCCGGCCGCAGATCGACGTCGCTCACCGAGTTCTGTTCCCGCAGCCCGCTACGGCTGACGGCCAGTGAACGCGATCAGGCGGGTCTGATCGTCGGCGTCGGCGGGCACGTCGACCGACGGCTTGAAGTGCCCGCTCTGCACGAGCATCTCCTCCATCGGCTTCATGCCCTCGTACATCGTGCGGGCGAACTCGGCATCGATCGTCTCGTCGAGGCCGCACGCCCGCGCCAGATCCCAGGTGTGCACGAGCACGTCGCCGGTGACGAAGCGCTCGACCGCCACCGGGAAGGGGATGTCGCCGCCGAACATCTCGCTGGAGAACATCTGCGCGCCAGCATCGGGCTCGTCGAGCCGCTCCTGGAGCTGGTCACGCAACCCCGCCCATGCACCGACGGGGTCGTCGTCGACCGACGGCACAGGCGCCAACTCGCGTCCGGTCCCCTCCTGCATGAACCACGGCACCCACTCGGCGAGGTGGCGAACGACGTCGCGCGCCACCCAGCCCTCGCACGGTGCCTCCATCTCCCATCCGCCCTCGGGCACGTTCTCGACGCGCTCGGTGAACCCCGCCGCAATCGTGCGGAATCGATCAGCTTCTCCAGCCATGACGGCCCTCCCTTCGATCGGCTGGCGGCCGCCAGCCCTCCCGTAGCGAAGCACGTGAGATCGCGTGCAGCAAGCGAGCCGCACGTCTACGCCGCCACCGGTGAGGAAAGGCGCCCCCCGTGGGCCGTTTCGCTCACCGCAGCGCACCAACCCACCCCACCGGTGAGGGAAGGCGCCACCTGTAGGCCGTTTCGCTCACCGCAGCGCACAACCACCGCCACCGGTGAGGAAAGGCGCCCCCCGTGGGCCGTGTCGCTCACCGGAACGAACCGCGGCGGGTCAGTCGGCTCCAACGGTGACGACGCCGTGGTCGAAGGCGTAGACGATGGCCGCGGCGCGGTCACGGACGGCGAGCTTGGTGAAGATCGCGCCGACGTGGCTCTTCACCGTGGTTTCGCCGACGTGCAACGACGCAGCGATCTCGGCGTTGGTCGCGCCGCGAGCCATCAACCGCAGCACGTCGTGTTCGCGGGACGTCAACTCGTCGAGCCGTTCGGCGCCGCGCTGTTGCGGAATGACCACCTGACGGTACGAGTCGAGCACCTTGGGGAGGAGCGTCACGTCGAGCCATGCTCCACCGCCCGCAACGGCACGCGCGGCCCCGACCAAGTCGTCGCCGTCGGTGTTCTTCAGCGCAAACCCCGCCGCACCGGCATCGATCGCATCCCACAGGATCTCGTCTTCACCGAAGGTGGTGAGGATCAACACGGGTGGTCCCTCGACGGCGACCACTCGACGAGTCGCTTCGATCCCGTCGAGTACCGGCATGCGGACGTCCATCACGACGAGGTCGATCTCGTGGTCGTCGACCGCAGCGAGTGCCTGCTCGCCATCGTCGGCCTCGGCGACCACCTCGAACCCGTCCGACGGTCCGAGGATCAATCCGAGGCCCTTGCGGATGAGCGGTTGATCGTCGACGAGCAACACGCGTATGAGATCGCTCACGCCGAACCGTGCGCTCCCGATTCGGCCGCGATCGAGGACGTCCGCGCGGCATCGTCGTCGGCCGGTTGCGGCACGGCGTCGCCGTTGCGGTCCACCGCCGGGAGCTCGGCGTCGACCTGCCACGCGCTGTCGACCACCGCGACATCGAAGTGCCCGCCAACCGCCTGCACACGGCGACGCATTCCGTCGAGACCCTGCGTGGATCCGTTGCGACGCGACGGCACGGCGACGTCGGGGGCCACCTGGTTACGCACCGTGAGCTGCGGCCGCCCGACCACGTTCAGTTCCACCGTGACCGGCCCATCGCCGTGCTTTGCTGCGTTGCTCAGCGCCTCGCGAGCGACGCCGTGCAGGACCACGCCAGACGCCGTGTCGAGCGACTCGACGTCGCCGTTCACGGCGTAGTCGACCGTGAGACCAGCCGCCCGGAACTCGTCGACGAGTGCGGGCAAGGCGTCGACGCCGGCGACCGGGGCGTAGTCGTCGTCGGCGCGCAGCAGTACGAGAGCAGCTCGCAGGTCATCCATGCTGCGGCGGCCCACCGACTCGGCTTCGGCGAGCGCCTGGCGGGCTCGCTCGGGGTCGCTGTCGAGTTTGCGGCGGGCGCCCGACAGGTGCAGCAGCACCACGCTGAACGAGTGCCCCACCACGTCGTGCAGTTCGTGGGCGATGCGGCTGCGCTCTTCCGCAGCGGCGGCGTCGGCGAGTTGTTGCTGGGTCGTTTCGAGTCGCGTGATCAGCTCGCGCTGTCGCCGCAACAGCGCGCCGAACGTCGCGGAGAGCAACAGCCCGAGCGACCAGGTCCAGAAGCCGTGAATGCGGTAGTCGCCCACGTCGAACGCCCACAGCGCAGCCGGGCCGAGCGCGGCAAGCGCGACCCACGCCCACACCCAGCGGGACACTGCGCCGGCGACACCGACCGCGACGGCCACGCAGACGACGAACCATCCGTTCTTGGCATCGCCGGTGACGTCGGCGACCATCATCGCCGCGGTCGGCGCAAGGATCAGCAAGGCCGACGGCATCGTCCGCCACCACGCTCGGACGACAACGACGCACGTGGCGACGAGCAGCCAGACCCACGAGGAACCCTCGGTGCCGCTGAGCGACAGCACGCCCGCCGCGGCGGCGAGCACGGCGCCGAAGCCCGCGAGGTCCACGTCGTCGTCGAGCCACCAGGTCATTCGACGAGTGTACGAAGGCCCGCCGACCCCGTCGCCCACCTGCAGCATGCTCACCGTCTCCTCCCACGGGAGGAGGCGCCGCCCGCCACCGGTGCCACGAGCGGGGTCGAGGAAGGCACCGCGGCCCGACGACACGGCCGAGGCCCATCCGTACCGTCGATCACGTCGCCGGTACTCCCCGTCGACACCGTCACGACTACCCGACACGACACAGACACACGGAGGCCACGACCATGTTCACCCGACTCGGGCACCTCACCGTGAGGCGCCGCAAACTGATTCTGTTCAGCTCCGTCCTGATGATCGTGGTCGCGGCCGTGATCGGCACCGGCGTGTTCGGCCAACTCGCCGACGGCGGGTTCGACGATCCCAACAGCGAGTCGTCGCGCGGTGACGACTTCTTGGCTACCGAATTCGACACCGGCGAGGCCAACTTGATCCTCGTCGTCGAGGCCGCCTCCGGCGACGTCAACAACGCCGCTGTGGTCGCCGCAGGCACCGAGGTCGAAGCGGAACTCGCCGCCACCGATGGTGTCACCGACGTGGTCTCGTACTGGTCGCTCGGCCAGCCCGACACCCTCGCCTCGACCGACGGGGCGACCGCCCTGATCCTCGGGCGGGCCGTCGGCGACGAGACACAACAGGAAGAGATCGCCGTCGAGGTGATCGACGAGTTCACGATCGATGGGGAGGTGATCGACGTCGGCGTCGCCGGCCAGAACGCCATCTTCAATGCGATCGGCACCACGATCGAGAACGATCTCGTCACCGCCGAGTTGATCGCCATCCCATTGACGCTGTTGTTGCTGATCTTCGTGTTCCGCGGCGTGATCGCGGCGCTGATGCCGATCGCGGTCGGCATCTCGTCGATCCTCGGCGCATTCTTCGTGTTGTTCCTCGTGACGCTCGTGACCGACGTGTCGATCTTCAGCATCAACCTGATCACCGCCCTCGGCCTTGGACTGTCGATCGACTACAGCCTGCTGATCGTCTCGCGTTACCGAGAGGAGCTCGCCAAGGACGGGAACGTCGAGAGCGCCGTCGTCCGCACCGTCGAGACCGCCGGACGCACCGTCGCCTTCAGCGCGATGACCGTCGCCGTGTCGCTCGCCGCCCTCCTGCTGTTCCCGCTGTACTTCCTCCGCTCGTTCGCCTACGGCGGCATCGGCGTGCTGATCGTGGCGATGTTCGCCTCGATCGTCGCCCTTCCCGCACTGCTCGCCGTACTCGGCCACAGGGTGAACAGCTGGTCGTTCGGCAAGGGCCGCACCTCGAGCGAATCGCCCACGTGGGGACGCGTCGGTCGCGCCGTGATGCGCCGCCCCGGCATCGTCGCCGTCTCGGTGATCGCCCTGCTGCTGTTCGTCGGCTCCCCCTTCCTCAACGTGAACTTCGGCACCGCCGACGAGCGGGTGCTGCCCGCCGACGACCCCACACGCCAACTGGTGGAGACCCTCGACGAGGAGTTCGCCTCGGATGAGGCATCGGCGTTCCCCATCGTTGCCCCCGAGATGTCCGACCCCGCCGACGTCGAGGCGTACGCCATCGCCGTGTCGAACGTCGACGACATCACCAGGGTCGACACCGCCACCGGCAGCTACGCGGACGGCGTCCTCGTGGCCGAAGCGTCGCCGTCGAGTAGCGGATTCAGCAACGGCACCGATACGTGGTTCAGCGTGGTGCCGGGCTTCGAAGCGATCAGCCCGCTCGGCGAGGACCGCATCGCCGAGATTCGCGAGATCCCCGCACCGACCGACACGTTGGTCACGGGCGAGACGGCATCGCTCGTCGACTCGAAGGCTTCGATCTTCGGACTCGTGCCGTTCGCCGGCCTGTGGATCGCCGGTGCGACGTTCGTGCTGCTGTTCCTCATGTTCGGCAGCTTCTTGGTGCCGTTGAAGGCGATCGTGCTCAACCTGCTCAGCCTGACCGCCACGTTCGGTGCGATGGTGTGGATCTTCCAGGAGGGCAACGGTGCGGGGCTGCTCGACTTCACCGCCACGGGACTGACCGACACGTCGATGCCGATCCTGATGTTCTGCGTCGCCTTCGGCCTCTCGATGGACTACGAGGTGTTCCTGCTCTCCCGGATCAAGGAGGAGTACGACCGCACCGGCGACAACGAGCGTGCCGTGGTCACCGGCCTGGCCAAGACCGGCGGCATCATCACCGCTGCGGCGCTGGTGCTGTCGATCACCTTCTTCGCCTTCGCCACCTCCGACATCACCTTCATCACGCTGTTCGGCTTCGGCCTCGGCGTGGCGATCCTTGTCGATGCGTTCATCGTCCGCTCCACACTGGTGCCCGCGTTGATGAAGCTCGCCGGGGAATGGAACTGGTGGGCGCCGGCGTGGGCCCGTCGGGTGCACGACCGGTTCGGTATCAGCGAGGCTCCGCCGGCCAGCGACGACGAGCACGCGGCCGAACACGACGGCGACGACGCCGAGCGGCCAGCCGACGAGCGCACCCCCGAACTGGTGTGAAGAGATTGGTGACGAGCCCGAGAAAGGCCTGTTCACCAGGGATTTAGAAACGCGCACACAACGGCCGCAAGCCGGTCGATGAAGACACAACCAAGCGCATGGGTGGGGTTCCCAACCGGTCGTACGGTCGCCTTCGTCCCCTCGAGTTCGGGGGCGTTCGTGAACATCGATCCGAAAGGAACCCCACCCATGCGCAAGCGTCTTCCCGCCGCCCTCGTCGCCGTTGGAGCCCTCACCCTCGCCGCCTGTGGCGACGACGACGGTGACAGCACCGACACCACCGTGGCCACCACCGAGGCCGCATCCGACGACGAGATGTCGGAGGACGAGATGTCCGAGGACGACATGTCCGAAGATGACATGTCCGAAGATGACATGTCCGAAGATGACATGTCCGAAGATGACATGTCCGAAGATGACATGTCCGAAGATGACATGTCCGAAGATGACATGTCCGAGGACGACATGTCCGAAGATGACATGTCCGAGGACGACATGTCCGAGGACGACATGTCCGAGGACGACATGTCAGAGGACGACATGTCCGACATGTCAGAAGACGAGATGGCGGAAGCCGACGGGACGGTCGTCGACGTGGCCGTCGCCCGCGACGACCTGACCACCCTGGTGGCGGCACTGCAGGCAACGGGCCTCGACGCCGCGCTCGCGGAAGCCGGCCCCTTCACGATCTTCGCCCCGACCGATGCGGCCTTCGAGGCTTACCTCGGCGAGATGGGCCTGACCGCCGACGACGTGCTGGCCGACACGGCTGGCACCACCCTTCTTCTGCAGGGCCACGTGGTCGCTGTGGCCGACGACTCGTCGATGGTGGCCAGCATGACCGACACGCCGTTCATCACCCTCGCCGGAACCGAACTCCCGGTGACGGTCGATGGCGACACGGTCACGATCGGCGGTGCCACAATCGTCGAAACCGACTTGTTCGGCACGAACGGCGTGATTCACATCATCGACGCCGTGCTGGAACCGGCCTGATCGGCGACGCCCGTCACCCCCGAGCATTGAATGAGGTCACGTGAGCCAGGGAACCAATGAGCCAGGTCACTGAGCAGCCGTCCTCCAGCGACCAGCGGATCGCCCGTCTGACACACACTCGGGCGGTCCGCTGGATGCACTGGATCAACTTCCCGCTGCTGTTCATCATGATCTGGAGCGGCCTGCGGATCTATTGGGCCGAGGACGTGTACGCGTTCGGCATCGGCTCGTGGCAATGGTTCGCCTTCTTCCCCGACTGGTTCTACGAGTGGCTCGGCCTCGAGCGCCGGCTGGCTCGGGGGATGGCGTTCCACTTCACGTTCGGCTGGTTCTTCGTGATCAACGGAGCGATCTACCTGACCTACCTCGCGGCCAGCGGCGAGTGGCGCAGCATCCTGCCCGACCGCAAGTCGGCGCGTGAGGCCACACAGGTGATCGCCCATGATCTCCACCTGCGCAAGAAGGCGCCACCACAGGGCAAGTACAACGCCGCCCAACGGTGGTCGTACACCGCCGTGCTGGTGATGGCTATCATCATCGTGGTCAGCGGGTTCGCCATCTACAAGCCCACCCAGCTGTACCCGTTGCCGCTGTTGTTCGGCGGCTACCAGGGCGCCCGACTCGTGCACTTCTGGATGACCATCGGGCTGTTCTTGTTCTTCGTGGTGCACGTGCTGCAGGTGGCCCGCAGCGGATGGAACAACTTCCGCTCGATGATCACCGGCTACACGATCGAACGTCCCGACGGGCCCGGCGCAGCCGACACCGATGAGCGCGATCCCGAGGCCGGCGATCCCGACGACGGCGACGCGCTCACCGACGGGCATCCCAGTGAGAAGGCCAACACATGAGCGACGAACAGACCCCCGACAACAACACGGACGACGTGACCGCCGCGCCCGAGAAAACCGACGAGGCCCACACCAACGAGGAGCAGCTCGACGAGCGAGCGCGGCAGCTGCGGGCCGAGGTCGAGGCACTTCCGACCATCGAAGTTGCCGACTTCAAGAAGCGATCGCGTCGTTCGTTCCTCACCGGAGCGGTCGGCATCGGGGCGGCGTGGGCTGGCTGGCGTTGGGTGCAAGACCAGCCGACCGAGGACGGCATCCCCCAGGTGTTGCGTGACGGCCTCGAAGCCAACGAGAGTCTGTGGCGCACGGTGTCGGACAGTCGCAACGCGCCGGAGTTCCCGGTGTCGAAGGCCACACCGATTCAGGTCAACGGCCGCATCGGCATCCGCGAGCCCGTCGAGCTCGACGGCTACACCGTGCGCGTCGAGGGCCCGAACGGCGACACGCTCGACGAGCTCCCGATCAGTCACTTCGAAGCGCTCCCCCAGCGCGACATGGTGATCGAACACAAGTGCATCGAAGGCTGGTCGAGCATCGTGCACTGGGGCGGCACGCGGTTCAGCGACTTCCACGAGCGCTTCGCCGCCGAGGTCGGCGACGTGGCCTACGTGCAGATGTTGACGCCCGACGAGCTGTATTACGTCGGCTGGCACCTCGACAACATGCTGCATCCCCAGACGATGCTGGCGCTCCGGCAGGGCACCGAACCACTCGACGACGCACACGGCGCGCCGCTTCGGCTGGCGACGCCCAACAAGTACGGCATCAAGTGCCTCAAGCGAATCGGGACCATTCGGTACACCAACGAGCGGCCCGCCGACTACTGGGCAGAACGCAGCTACGACTGGTACGCCGGGTTGTGATCTCCTCCAGGGCGCTCGCCGGGATCGGGGCGGGCGTGTTGGGCGTGGCCGTCGTGGCCGCCCTCACTGCCACCAACTCCGGCGCCGACGATGCTCCGGCAACCGCCGCGACCGTCGCTCCTCAGATGGACGAGGTGACCACACCCTCACCCGATCCAGCGCCGGACCTGTCGTCGACTCCATCGGCGCCGCCGTCGACCTCCCCGTCGACGACCGAGCCGTCGATCGACCTGCCCAACCGCGGAGTGCACCCCGAGTTCCGCGAAATCGACGGTTGGCTACAGAGCGACGTGACCTCGCTCGAGGAGCTGCGCGGCAAGGTCGTCGCCGTGCAGTTCTGGACGTTCGGTTGTCACAACTGCACTGCCACGCTGCCGCACATGCAGGCGCTGTACGAGAACTACGGCGGTGACGATTTCGAGATCGTCGGCATCCATGCGCCCGAGTTCGACTGGGAAGCCGACGTGGGCAACATCGAGGATGCCGCCGAGGAGCTCGGCGTGACCTGGCCGATCGTGCTCGACACCAACAAGCGCACCTTCCACTACTGGCAAGAGGGCCCGACCGGCCACTGGCCACGCATCTACCTCCTCGACCGCGACGGCAACATCCGCTACGACCACATCGGCGAAGGCCGCTACGACGAGATCGACGAAGCGGTGCAAGCGCTCCTCGCCGAACCGGCCTGACTCGGGGCATTCGGTGCTCGCCGCCTTCGCCGAGGCACTCAGAGCGACGTGGCAGCCGTGCACCCTCGTGCTCGTGTTGCCACCGCTCGCTGCGGTGGTGCTCACTCGTGGCCGTTGGGCGCCGCTGGCGGCCACGATGGTCGGCGCCGTTGTGGGCGGTTGGGTGTTCGCCGCCAACGTCGTGTTCCTGTCCGGGTTGCGCTTGCAACTGACCGGCGTGCTCGTCGCGGCCGCACTCGGCGTGCTCGCAGCGGCGACCTTCCGGGTCGGGCCAACGTGGATGCGCAACCCGACAACGCAGGGCCTGTTGGCGGGCCTCGTGGCATTCACCGCCGCGCTGTGGTGGCGGCCATGCGTGGGCAACGAGCTCGGAACGATTCTGTCCACTGCCGCCAACGACTCATTGGGCTCGGCGCTGCCGGGAATGACCGCCTACATGCTCGGCGCAATGACGCCGATTGCCCTCGTCGGTCTTGCCCTCCACGCGCTGTCGCCGCCCCGGCAGGCGATGCAGTGGATCGGCGGCACCGCCGCGATCGTCGGTGTGGGTTTCTCGGCCCTGCTGGTCGCAGATCGGCACAGCGACATCGTGTCCACGCTCACCCGTTGGACGCTGTAGCACCGGTGCCCCGCCACCGGTGAGCGAAGCGGCCGGCCCACAGGAAGCGCACTGCCTCACCGCAACGCGCACCCACCCGCGACCGGTGAGCGAAGCGGCCCACAGGGAGCGCATTACCTCACCGCAACGCGCACCCACCCGCGACCGGTGAGCGAAGCGGCCCACAGGGAGCGCACTGCCTCACCGCAGGTGGCGGGCGATGGTGAGTGCATTGCGGTGCATCACCGAGGCGTCGGTGTGGATCCGTACCCCGAGTCGCCCGAACGGATCGTCGTCGGACGCCGAGGGCGACGCAGCCGAACGTGCTCCGTGCGCTGCCGATGTGCCCGGCGCGGCCTCGGCCTCGGCGCGGTCGGGTTCGCCGAACGGATCGCTCTCCACGGTGGTGAAGAGCGCATCGATGCCATCGAGCACGTCGGGTGCATCACCGACGACGGGGGCAACGACGTCGGGCCCATCACCTTGGGCGCGCGACAACATGGCCACCGCTGTGGTGCTCTCGATCACCGAACGCGTGCGTCCGCAATAGGCGAGGACCGCCGCCGGAGCGACCCATCGCGATCGGGGCTCAGAGAGCATTCGGCGCAACGAGGCCTCGGCGTTCGAACGTCGGCGCTCGGCCGCCATATGGGCACGATGGACGTCGCGCGCCGGGCCACCGACGGCGATAGCCCGCAGGTAGGCGGCCGCTGCCGCCGCGGCGGCGCCGAGGGTGCCCGCAAGCGTCGTTCGTTCCCACATCGGCCACAGCACGAGTCCGCCCAAGAAGGCGAGCGCGCCACCGATCAAGGTGTCGAACAGGCGCAAGAACACCACGTCGGCGTTGGCGTCGGCGATCGCCAGCAACAGGATGACCGACGGCGTGAGCGCGACCACACCGACGGCGTAGTTCGCTTCGATCACCGTCCCCAGCGCAAACGTGGCGACGATCAATGCCACCGCAAGGAGCCAGGGGTAGTCGCCGAGCAACAACACCAGCCCGAGCGCGACGAGCACACCGAGCACCGTGCCGACGACGCGTTGCAACCCTCGATCGAGCGTGGAGCCGAAGTCGGGCTTGAGCACCGTCACCACGGTCAACGGAATCCAATAGCCCCGTTCGAACGGATCGAGCAGCGCCAACACCTCGGCGACCGTGACGACCACCCCCAACCGAACGGCGTGACGGAACACCAGCGATTCCAGGTCGAACAACGAGCGCAGCTGCACGGCCAGCCCGTGACGAGATCGCCCATCGGCGTACTCGGCGGGCCAGTCGGCCTGCGGTTCGGTCAGGTCGCCCGCCATGCGCAGGATGGCGCCGCGAGCAATGGCCTCGTTGCCGTCGAGATCTGCGGCGATCAGTCGGGTCAGTGCGTTCCTGAGCGACTCGGTCTCCCAGTCCTCGGCGCTCCGCACCGAATCCGCGATCGCCCGGCAACACGCTTCGACTTCGGCAATCGCCTCCACGACTTCCGGAGCGGGCTCCGCCAGATTGCCCATCGCTCGATCGAGCGCGCCGAGGCCCAGCTCGACGGTCTCTGCTGCGGCAAGTGCGTCGATGGCCCGGCGCATGCCGAGCTTGCCATGATGATGTCCGTCGAGCACTGCGTCGCGGGCGGCCACGAGGTCGGCGGCGATCTGATCCCGAGCCGCCGAGCGGGCATGTTCGTCGTGGGGCATGTCCGCAAGGAACTGCGCGACGCGCCCATACAACGCATTCAACGCGGAGTGCTCAGGCGCATCCGGCTTGATGGGCCACACCACAAACGTTGCCAACAACGCCCACGAGCAGCCGATCACGAAGTACAACACGCGCAGCGCCAGGTCGGGGTCGCCTTCTGGTAGGCCGAGCCCGACGATGAACATCACTGCGGCAACGAACCCGACCCCGTTGGCCGCTGGTCCGATGTCGGCGGCGAGCGCGCTGGCCAGCGTCCACAGCATCACGCACACGATCACCAGCACCGGATGGCCCACGACGACCGTCGCCAGCGCAATCGCTGCGGTGATGCTGATCGAGGCGGCGACCATAGCGACGAGCCGTCGGCGATACGGCCCACCCGGATCGGCGATTCCCACGTTGAGCGCGGCCAGCGTGATGTACATGGCCACCTCGACTCGATCGACCGAGAGACCGATCAGGATCGGCGCGCCGACGATGATGGCCAGCCGCACGCCGTGACGGACGTCGACGCGCAGCGGGTCGAAGTGCAGCGCCCGTCGGAGCTGCTCGATAAACGGTGGGCGCCTGATCGCCACCTCCGACACGAGGCGCAACCCTAGGGGTTTGGCGCCAGCACATGAGCGACTCCGACGATCTGCAGAGCAGCCATGATGGCGAGATGACACTGAGCGATCGCACCCATCCGCTGGTTTGGCTCGTCATCGGGGCGCTGTTGGCAGCGACCGCGATCGTGGGTCTGGATCGCAGCATCGCGGTCGATGCCGCTCCGGGCGACCTCGACTCGACGTACGTCCCCGTGGCGCCGTGCCGCGCCTTCGACTATCGCCCAGGCGCCGACAACGTCGGCGACCGCAACACCGCACTCGGCGAAGGCGAAGTCCATACGCAGCAAATCACCGGCAACGTCGGCAACTGTGCCGGCGCATCGGCCGTGCCATCGACGGCGGTCGGTGTTGCGCTCAACGTCACCATCGTGGGGCCAACGGCGCAGTCGAACCTGCGCCTGTACCCGGCCGACGTGGAGTCACCATTGGTCTCGAATCTGAACTGGCTCGCTGGTCAATCACCGACACCCAACAAGGTCGACGTGAAGCTGTCGCCATCGGGTGCGATCAAGGTCGAGAACTTCAAAGGCAGCGTGTTCGTTGTCGGTGACGTCGTTGGGTACTACACCAATTCGTCGCTCACCGAGCTCGCGGGCGACGTGAACGCGTTGCAGCAACAGGTGGTGTCGCTCGAACAACGCCTCGCCGCAGCGGAGGACAGCCTGCCGTTCACCCTCCAGAAGCGGGAGCCCATCGGCTCGATCCCTGAGCCGGGTGTGGACACGCTCGCCGAGATCACTGTTACGGCACCGGTCGACGGCTTCGTCCTGGTCAACTCGGTCCTGACGGTCTCCTCGAGTCCGGCTGGGACGATCGTGTCGTGCAGTCTGACGGACGGAACGACACAAGACGCCAACTACGAGCAGTACTGGACGTCGCCTGATGTCCTGTTCCGCGGCGGGCAACTGACCGGACTGCGTCGCTTCCCCATCAACGCCGGCGAGCAGGCGACCTACCGGTTGATCTGTTCCATCCTGGTCGGCAACACGAGTTCAGCCAACGACATCGTCCTCACCGCCACCTTCACGCCCGCGCCGTAGCGTCGTCAGGCTCCGAGCACGGATTGCGGCACTTCGACCACACGCGCCCGCAGCCACTCACCGACGGCTTTGGCCTGCGCGTCCTGGCGGGTTGACGCGGCGACACCCTCGTCGAGCAGCCCACGGATCACGAAGTTGAGCGACCGCAGGTTGGGGAACCGATAGCGGTCGACCGGCAGGTCGGCTGCCTCAGGAAGAAGCTCGCGCAGTCGGTCGACGGTCAGTTCGTTGTCGAGCCACGCCCAGGCGGCGTCGCTCCGGGCGAAGACCCCCAGGTTGGCGTCGCCGCCCTTGTCGCCGGAGCGCGTGCCGGCGAATCGACCGATCGGTGTGGCCACCAGATCGACCGGCGGCACCTCGACGGGTGGCGGCACGTCGATCGACAGTTGGCCACCGGTCGGCGCAACCGAGTCGACCTGCGTCGTCGCGACCTTGCCGTCGGGGGCGCGCACGTGGATGTACTGCGGCACGAGATCGTTGGGCACCCTCGCCGGTCGGTACACGCCGAACGGCGACGCTGCGCTCGGCCCGCCCCCGAGGCCGTACATCCCGGGAATCCCAGCGAGCGCCGTGTGCACCATCGCGTCGGCGAAGGTGCGACCGACCTTGCGCTCGTCGGCATCTTTCACCGTCACGGTCCACACCGCGGTGGCGTGCTCCTGCGTGACCGGATCGGCGTGCTCGGTGCGTACGGTGCGGTCGTCGATGGCATCGAAGTCGTCGGGACCCAAGGGGCACGCGTCCCAGAACGTCGCTTTGGCCAGCCGTTCCTTGGCCTCGATGTCGAGCCCGGTCAGCGCCACCGAGAACGAGTTGCGATATCCGCCGAGCTCGTTCATCGCCACCTTGAGGGTCGACGGCGGCGCCTCGCCGAGCACACCCGAGATACGCACTCGATCGTCGTCGACCTGGTCGACCTCGATGGTGTCGAAGCGGGCCGTCACGTCGGGGCCGAGATAGCGCGGGCCGCCGATCTCGTACAGGAGCTGGGAGGTGACGGTGCCAACCGAGACCGCGCCACCCGTCCCGTCGTGCTTGCCGATGATCGACGACCCATCGGCCGCGATCTCAGCCCACGGAAACCCGAACCGGGCCCGTCCGCCGACCTCGTCGTAGCCCGGGATCTCCTCGAAGAAGCTGTAGTTCCCGCCGGTTGCCTGCGCGCTGCACTCGATGACGTGGCCGGCAACGACCGCGCCAGCGAGTTGGTCGAAGTCGTCGCGCTGCCAGCCGTGATGCCACGCCGCCGGTCCGCAAGTGACCGCAGCGTCGGTGACCCGGCCGGTGATCACGATGTCGGCACCGCCCGCGAGCGCCTCGACGATGCCGAAGCACCCGAGGTACGCGTTGGCCGTGAGGTACTTGCCAGGATCGCCGAGCGAGCCACCATGCGCATCGTCGAACGGCTGCAGCGCGCCCGATGCAGCGAGTTCTTCGATGCGCGGCATCAGGTCGTCGCCGTCGATCCAGGCGATGGTCGGGTGGAGTCCGAGCCGGTCGGCCACCTCGGCCACGGCGTCGGCGCATCCGTCCGGGTCGAGGCCCCCGGCGTTCGACACCACCTTGATGTTGCGATCGAGACAGGTGCCCATCACCTGCTCCATCTGGGTGACGAACGTGCGGGCGTATCCGCCGCTGGGCCGCTTGGCGCGTATTCGGCTGAGGATCAACATCGTCAGCTCGGCCAGCCAGTCGCCCGTGAGTACGTCGATCGGACCACCGTCGACCATCTCCTGGGCGCCCGATGGGCGATCGCCGAAGAACCCCGAACAGTTGGCGATGCGAATTGGTGCGGTGCTCATTAGTCCGCTCCCCCGCCGTCGTCGGTGTCGGGGTGATCGAGGGCAACCAGCAGATCACCGGTGTCGACTCGGTCGCCGACGGCGAAGCGCACTTCGGCGACCACGGCATCGGAACTCGCCGTGATCTTGTGCTCCATCTTCATCGCCTCGACCACCATCAACACGTCGCCATCGGCGACCGCGTCACCTGCGGCGACATGCACCGCGATCACCGTGCCGGGCAGCGGACAGATCGGCCCACCACCCTCGGCGTCGCCGTCGTGCGACACGAAGCGCGGCGCCAGCGTCCACGTCATCGCGCCGATCGCCGAGCGGACGTGCACGGTCTGGCCACCGACCTGACCGCCGACAAGCACGTCGAGATCGTCGTCGGGCGGCGGGATCAGGTCGGCTTCGACACGCACCCGTCGCCCGTCGACCTCGATCGCCAGTTGCGCCGCTCGATCACCGAGTGTGCGTTCGAGGATGCGCACGGCCACTCGCTCGCGTTCGTCGTCGGGCAACGTTCCGTCGTCGAGTGGTTCCGGCCATGGGCCGACCGCCACGTCGACGTCGATGATGTCGGCGCCTTCGCGCCCGGCCTGCTCGGGGTCGTTGCGCACGTGGAACTCGAGATGGCGGGTGAGTCCCCTGGCCGACGTCCACACCTGCCGTTGCCCAACGGTGCGCAGGTTGCGCCAGCCGGTCGGCGCGAACCCGAATCCCGGACCGTCAGCCCGTGCCCACCCTTCGTCGGCGAGCGCGGCAGCGATCAGCAACGAGACCTCGTCGTCGCCGGTCGGGCCGTGTGCGGCGACCACTCCTGGATGTTCATCGAGGTACGCGGTTGGCGTCGCCGCTGCCAGGAAGTCGGGCTCGACGAGGATCTCGGCGAGGGTGTCGAGGTTGGTGTGCAACCCGGTGATCTGGCTGCTGCGCATCGACCGGGCGAGCGACAGCGCTGCGCCGCGGCGCGTATCGCCGTAGCCGATCACCTTGGCGAGCAGCGAGTCGTAGTCGGGTGAGACGATCGCGCCGTCGCGGAACCCGGTGTCGACGCGCACGCCGTTGCCGGCACCCTCGAACGACTCGGCCTCGCCGATCACGAAACGGCCGACGGTGCCCGTCGACGGCAACCATCCCGCTGCAGGGTCTTCGGCGACGACGCGCACCTCGATGGCGTGCCCGGCGAACTCGATGTCGGACTGGGTCATCGGGAGCGGCTCGCCGGCCGCCACTCGCAGCTGCAACTCGACGAGGTCGAGTCCGGTCACGGCTTCGGTCACGGGATGCTCGACCTGCAGTCGGGTGTTCACTTCCAAGAAGTTGATCGTTCCGTCGCCGCCGTCGGAGCCCTCGCCGACGAGGAACTCGATCGTCCCAGCGCCTCGGTAGCTCACCCGCTCCGCGAGCGCGAGCGCTCCCGAGCACAACGCATCGCGCGTCGCCGCAGAGATCCCGGCCGAGGGCGATTCCTCCACGATCTTCTGATTGCGCCGTTGAATCGAGCACTCGCGCTCACCGAGGTGCACCACGTTGCCGTGGGCATCGCCGATGACCTGCACCTCCACGTGCCGACCGCGCTCGAGGTAGGGCTCGATGAACACCGTGCCGTCGCCGAACGCCGCCGCGGCCTCGCGCGACGCGGCCTCGACCGCCTCCGGGAGTTCGCCGACATCGCGCACGATGCGCATCCCCCGACCGCCGCCGCCTGCAGCCGCCTTGACCAATACGGGCAGCGGGAGATCGTCGGGCAGCGTCCCGCTGAACGACGAACCCTCGATCTCCAGCAGCGGTGCAGTTGGCACCCCGGCGTCGATGGCCGTGCGCTTCGCCGCCACCTTGTCGCCGAGCAGCTCGATCTGCTCGGGCGTAGGGCCGACCCAGATCAACCCCGCCGCCTCCACGTCGCGGGCAAAGCCGGCATTCTCGGACAGGAAGCCGTAGCCCGGATGGATGGCGTCGGCGCCGTTGGCCAGCGCAGCCGCGATGATCGCTTCGCCGCGCAGATACGACTCGGCCGGTGTCGATCCGCCGAGTGCCACGGCGACGTCGACCGAGTCGACGTGCAGTGCGTTCACGTCCGGCTCGGAATACACGCCGACGGTGCCGATGCCGAGGCGGCGCGCGGTGCGGGCGATGCGTACGGCGATCTCCCCACGGTTGGCGATCAGGAGTGTGCTGATGTCGCTCATGTCGTCCCCTCAGTGGCGCCAGACGCCGTACTCGGTGGCGCCCTCGACGACGTTGCTGTGCGCCGCCGAGATGGCCATGCCCAACACGGTGCGCGAGTCAGCCGGGTGGATGATGCCGTCGTCCCACAAGCGTCCGGTGGAGAACAGCGCCGTCGACTCGGTTTCGATCTGCCCCTCGAGCGCCGCGGCCTGCTCCTGCAGTTGGGCTTCCATCGCCTCGTCGACCTCGATGCCTCTGCCTGCGGCGGCGTTGCGGGCGATGATGTCCATCACACCGGCGAGCTGCTTCGGGCCCATCACCGCGATGCGGTGGTTCGGCCACGAGAAGATGAACCGCGGGTTGTACGCCTTGCCGGCCATGCCGTAGTTGCCGGCGCCGTAGCTGGCGCCGACCATCAGGTTGAAGTGCGGCACCGTCGAGTTCGACACGGCGTTGATCATCTTGGCGCCGTTGCGGATGATGCCGCCCTGCTCGGCCTTCGAGCCGACCATGAACCCCGTGATGTTGTGACAGAACACCAGCGGGATGTCGCGCTTGTTGCACAACTGAATGAACTGCGCCGCCTTGGTCGCCTCTTCGGAGAACAAGATCCCGTTGTTGCCGAGCATGCCGACGGGGAAGCCATGGATCGACCCCCAGCCGCACACCATCTTGTCGCCGTAACGCGGCTTGAACTCTTCGAACCGGCTGCCGTCGAGGAGGCGGGCGTACACCTCGCGCATCTCGAACGGAATGCGCACGTCGGCTTGGGCACACCCGATGAGTTCGGCCGGGTCGCACAGCGGTGGGTCATCGGGCTCGCTCGGGCCCGGCCCGAGCTTGTTCCACCGCAGGTGCCGAACGATGGCCCGCACATGACGCAGACCGTCCATCTCGTCCTCGGCGAGGTAGTCGCTCAATCCGCTCGTGGTCGAGTGCATCTCGGCACCACCGAGTGACTCTTCGTCGACGATCTCGTCGATGGCCATCTTCACCAGCGGCGGACCGCCGAGGTAGGCCGTCCCGCGCTCACGCACGAACACCGTGTAGTCGCTCATGCCCGGCGTGTACGCCCCACCGGCGGTGTTCGGGCCGAACGCCACGGTGATCGACGGGATGCCCAGCTTCGACATCTGCGTCAGGTCGCGGAAGCTCTGCCCGCCGCGGATGAACAGGTCGGCTTGGCGAGGCAGATCGGCGCCGGCCGACTCGTTGAGCACGATCAGCGGCAGCCGGTTCTCGCGGACGATCTCGTAGAACCGGTGGCCTTTGGCCCACGTGGTCGGGTTGGCCGCACCACCGCGATAGGTCATGTCCGACCCGGTGATCGCCACCTCGACACCTTCGACCACACCGATCCCGCACATCATTCCGGCGCCGATCGGATCCTGGGTACCCCAGGCGGCGAGCGGACTGAGCTCGAGGAACGGCGAGTGCGGGTCGACCAGCGCTTCCACTCGCTCGCGCACGAGCATCTTGCCGCGGCGACGGTGGCGGTCGACGTAGCGCTGCCCGCCGATAGATGGGACCTTGGCCAGCTCGCCCTCGACCTCGGCCCACAACGCTTCCATCGCCGCGACGTTGGCGTGGTAGTCGTCGGACCGGGTGTCGAGACGGCTGCGGAGTGCGGTGCCGATCGTCATGACGGTGGTACGGTACCAGACGGTGTCAATTGGTACCTCTACCGGTGTGGTCGGCACAGCGAGCGCGGCCACCGCAGTGCGACCGCCGAAGCCGGTGCTCTCCCAACGCGCCGAGCGCCAACTGAGCGCACGCCACCGAGAGGTGCTCGATGCGCTCGAACGCACCTTTCTCGTCGACGGGTTCCGCGACGCCACCGTCGGCCGGGTTGGCGGCCACGGTGGGCTGCTCGCGGCGCACGCTGTACGAGCTGGCACCGTCGAAACACGAATTGGTATTGGTGGTGCTCGACCGCTTCTTGCACCGTGTGGGCCGCAACGCGCTCGACGGCATCGACTCCGAGGCGCCATACACCGAGCAGATCCGGCGGTACTTCGTCGGCGCCGTGGAACTGCAGCGGCGCACGTCGGCGTTTGCCGACGACCTCGCCGACGATCCGGCCGCACGACGGTTGTTCGATCGGCACTTTCGTTATGTGGTGTCGGTGATCGAGCGGCTCGTCGACGAGGGCATTCTCGCCCGGGGAGTTGCGTCCGGTGTCGCCGGCGATCGTTGCGGCCGTGTTCGCCGGGAGCGGGCTGGTATGCCCTCGAGTCCGACGTCCCTCGACGACCTCGACGTGACCCGCGAAGCGGCCACCGCCGAGATCGCCGATCTCATCGTGCATTCGCTACAACTCGATCCACGACCGTCGCCACCAGAACCACAACCGCCGGCCGCCACACCACACGTATCCCGCCGACCCGATCGGAGCAGCTGATGGACATCACCGACGTTCGCCGCGACCTACAGGCCGAACAACAGGCCCTCGACGACATCGTCGCTCCGCTGCGCGCCGAACAGTGGCACCTCACGACGCCGAGCCCGCGGTGGACGATCGCCGACCAGATCGGCCACCTCACGTACTTCGACCGCACCGCCGCGCAGGCCATCACCGATCCGGCCGAGTTCACGCAGGGGGTCGAGCGACTCCTGGGAAGCGTCGGCGACGACGATCCCGATGCCTTCACGCTCAGCGAGTTCCGGGCGATGGACGCCGAACCCCTGCTCGCCGCGTGGCGCGCCGGTCGTCAGTCGTTGGCCGACGCGGCGGCTGGCCTGACCGACGACGACCGTGTGGTGTGGTACGGCCCTTCGATGGGCGCCAAGTCGTTCCTCACGGCGCGGCTCATGGAGGCGTGGGCCCACGGCCAAGACATCGTCGACGCGCTCGCCGGGGCGGGCGTCGAGGTCGATCGCGAAGCGACCGGCCGGCTGCGGCACATCGCCCAACTCGGCTACATCACTCGTGGCTGGACCTACGCCAACCGTGGGCTCGACGTTCCCGACGTGCCGGTGGCGCGTGGCGCTCACATCGCCCACTGGCGAGCTGTGGGAGTTCGGCCCCAACGCCGACAGCGACCCGCCGCCGGAGTCGATCGAGGGGTCGGCGTTGCACTTCTGCCTCGTCACCACGCAGCGCCGCCACGTCGACGACACCGATCTCGTGGTCACCGGCGCATCGGCGCGCGACTGGATGGAGAAGGCCCAGCTGTTCGCCGGACCACCCACCGACGGTCCGGCTGCGTCGACGTGAGCGACACGGTTCCACCGACCGGCGCCGACCGCGTGATCTCCTTCCGCCCGCTCGGCGACCCGCGATCTGCCGCGCATGCATCGCTGGCTGAACGAACCCGGAGTGGTCGAATGGTGGGAAGGCGATGACGTCTCGTGGGCTGGGGTGTTGGCCACGTACGCCCCCCGAGGCGCGCGCACTGCGCAACGATCGCACCGAGCACTACATCGCCATGATCGACAACGAGCCGATCGGCTGGATCCAGTGCTGGGACACCACCGACGAACCCGACGAGGTCGCCCCATGGCATCAGCTCGGCCTCGGAGAGAGTGCGGCTGGCATCGACTACCTCGTCGGCGACCCCGGGCAACGCGGACAAGGCGTGGGAGCGGCGATGATCGCCGCGTTCGTCCGTGACGTGGTGGTTCGCGACGCACGATTGGCAACAAGCGGCGGCCTCACCCTTCGACGCCAACACCGCCTCGTGGAAGGCGCTGGAGAAGGCCGGCTTCCGTTCGTTCGGCACCTTCGACGACCCCGACGGACCATGCCGGTTGATGGTGATCGATCGACCCGCAGAGCGGAGCGACGGCAACGACCACCACTAGCGTCGCAGCATGACCCTCGACGCGGCGGCGTTCACCATCGGCGTACCCGACGACGTGCTCGCAGATCTGCACACCCGGCTCGACGCCACCCGTTGGCCAGACGCCGAAACGGTCGACGATTGGTCGCAAGGCGTGCCGCTGGCCTGGCTGCAAGGAGTGTGCGAGTACTGGCAGCGCCACTACGACTGGCGCGAGCGCGAGGCGGCGCTCAACCATCTCGACCAGTTCATCGCCCGGATCGACGGGATCGACCTGCACTTCGTGCATCAGCGTTCCCCGCACGCGGACGCCACCCCACTCCTGCTCAGCCACGGCTGGCCTGGCTCGTTCGTCGAGTTCCATCACGTGATCGAGCCACTGACCAACCCGACGGTGCACGGTGGGAGCGCCCGACGATGCGTTCCACGTGATCGCACCGTCGTTGCCGGGTTTCGGGTTCTCCAGCAAACCCACCGCACCCGGCTGGACAGTCGAGCGAATCGCCGATGCCTTCGCCACGCTCATGGCCGGCCTGGGCTACGACCACTATCTGGCGCAGGGCGGCGATTGGGGGTCGGCGATCGCCCACGCGATCGGCGCCAGCGACCCTGCGCACTGTGCAGGCATCCACAACCACCCTGGCCAGCACCGCACCACCCGCCGACGTAGGCGAGCATCGGCGGACCGCGCTGCGGGCGATCGAGCGCGGCATCCGCCACGGCAAGTTCGACTCGGGCTACGCCAAACAACAACGGACGCGCCCCCAAACCCTGGGCTACGGGCTGACCGACTCGCCCGTTGGCCAGGCGGCGTGGATCCTCGAGAAGTTCTGGTCGTGGACCGACCACCCCGGCGACCCACTCGGGGTGCTCGACCGCGATGACCTGCTCGACAACGTGATGATCTACTGGGTCACGGCCACGGCCACCTCGTCGGCGCGCCCTGTACTGGGAGAGCTACGGCAAGGGCGCCCCGCCAACGTGTCGACGTCCCCGCCGGGTTCACGGTGTACCCGGAAGAGATCGTGCCGCCGGTACGCGAGTGGCTCGAGCACGACTTCACGAACATCTGCTACTGGAACGAGCAACCACGAGGCGGGCACTTCGCCGCGCTGGAGGTCCCCGACTTGTTCGTTGCCGACCTGCGGGGCGTTCGCCGCCGCGCTCCGCTGAGCGTCACCGCGCCGTCACCCGGTAACTTGACCAGCGGGTCAAGTTACCGATCCCCCACGTACCCCCAGTTGCTCACATGACCGCCCACGCCGCACCCGATCAGGCTCCCGCGCACGGCCACCAGCCCGGCACTGCGCGGGCGGCGCTGTCGTACCGGTCGTTCCGCATCATCTTCATCGGCCTGGCGTTGTCGAACATCGGCACCTGGATGCAGAACTTCACGCTGCCGGCATACGTCGACGATCGCACCGGTCGACCCGCACTCGTCGGCGCGATGATCTTCATGCAGCTGGGGCCGCTGCTCCTGCTGTCGATCCCCGGCGGCGTGCTCGCCGACCGCGTGTCGAAGCAGAAGCTGCAGCTGTCGATGCAGATCATCTCGGCGCTGCTCACGTTGGTCGTCGCCCTGATCGTGGCGACCGACGCTGCGTTGTGGACGGTCTTCGCGGTGCAGCTCGGCATCGGCATCGCCAACGCGCTGAACGCACCAGCGTTCACGGCGACCATGCCGTTGCTGGTGCACCGCCAGGACCTCCCCGGGGCGATCAGTCTGAACTCGGCGATGATCAACGGCACCCGAGTGATGGGACCGGTGCTGGCCGCCATCCTCGCCGCCGCCGGACTGTCGATCGCCCAGCTCCTCCTGGTGAACGCAACGACCTATCTGTTCTTCGTCGCCGCGTTGCTCTACGTGAAGATGCCCGAGGTACGCGGGGTGCAAACGGCCAAGGGGTGGCGGGTGCTGCTCACCGGCATCGGCATCGCCCGCGAACGCGCGGTGCTGTCGCGATTGCTCCTCGGCATGTTCCTGTTCTCGCTGTTCAGCCTGGTGTACATCGGGCCTCTTTCCGTCGGTCGCCCGACTCAACCTCGACATCGACCCGACCAGCAACACCTACCGCTGGCTGTACGCCGTGTGGGGCGCTGGCGCATTCTTTGGCGCGATCGCCGTCGGCACCCTGGTTCTCCAAGGTCGACCGCAAGGCGCTCATCGTGCGCGGGTTCCTCGGCTTCGCCGTGATGCTGGCGATCTTCTCGCAGCTGCGCAGCGCTGAGCTGGCATTCCCCATCGGCTTCATGCTCGGGTTCTGCTACTTCATGACCGCCACGGCCATCACCACCACGTTGCAGCTCAACCTGAAGAACACCGAGCGAGCGCAGGTGATGCCGCTGTGGTTCATGGTGTTCGGCGGCACGGTGCCGATCGGCAACTTGATCTTCGGCGTGGTGATCGAGTGGGTCGGACCGCGCGTGGTCCTCGGCTTCGGTGCGGCGTTCGCCGTGTTCCTCGCCTGGTGGGTCGACCTCCGACGGATGCCCCAGTCGGCGTTCCTCCCCGAGGAGGACGGCGGCGAGCCGTTCCGTCCGGTCAACGCGTCGCGCCTCATCTGAGCAGTACGTTCAGACGATGCCATCCGCGCACGAGCCGGAGGCGACCGACAACGGTTCGCCACCGCGCATTCCGATGATGCTGCGCGTCAGCCATTGGGGAGCTGCTGATCGTGTCGGCGCTGCTGATCATGATGTACATCAGTCGGCAGAGCGGAAACCTCCCCGGCGAGGCGATTCGCCCTCCTCGACGTGCTGATCGCGATTGCGGTCATCGGTCTGGCACTGCACGCCGGGCGCCGCTCGGCGCGGCACGGTTCGGGTCCACGTGTTGATCGCCGCCGCTGCGCTGGGCTTGGGTCTCACCGGATGGATCACCGGCGAGGTGGCCGTCGAACGCGCCGCCGGCGTGGTGGCGGCGTACCTCGTCGCGGCCTCGACGTTCTTGATCTTGCGGGTGGGTGATGCGTCAACGACGAGTCACCGGCGACACGCTGTTCGGCGCGGTCGCCGCGTACCTGGCGATCGGCGTGTTGTTCGCCATGATCTACACGCTGGTCGCCCGCTGGAGCCCGGAGTCGTTCGAGCCACCGCAACCCGTGATCGACGGCCAGACCGACCCTCTTCTACTTCAGCTTCATCACGCTGGCGAGCCTTGGATACGGCGACATCGCTCCTGCGTCGGACCTCATTCGCATCCTCGCCCCGCTCGAAGCGATCATCGGCATCATCTTGCTCGCCGGGTTGGTGGGGCGGATCGTGGGGCTGCAAGTCGCCCAGACCACCGAACGCAACTCGCAGGAACACGTCGAGACGATCACTCGAGCGATCGAGAACCTCGATACCGATCTCAAGCCCTCCGACGACTGAGGGCGACGCCCGCCGGCTCAGGCCGGAAGCGCAGCGAGCGACTGCACCACTCGCTCGAGGCCGGCGGCGCGACTCGCTTTCACCAGCACGACATCGCCCGCGCGCAGTTCGCCCACCACCGTCAGCGGGTCGTCTGCGGGTGCAACGCCGTAGTCCGTCGTGCCCACTGCGACCAGCTCGATGCCGAGATCGGACGCCGCGGCAGCCACCTCACGGTGACCGGCGACGGGATCTTCGAGTTCGGCCATCAGGCCCAGCACGGCGATCTTGCGGTCGCCGTCCATCGCCGCCACCGCTTCGAGCGCGGCCCGCATCGACGTCGGGTTGGCGTTGTACGCATCGTTCACGATCGTCGCCCCGCTCGGGTGGCTCACGAGTTCCATGCGCATCGCCGACAACTCGGCGGACTCCAACGCCGCCACTGCAGCAGCGAGGTCGACACCGAGTGAGCCGGCGACGGCGATCGCCGCGGCCGCGTTCGACGCCATGTGCGCGCCGCTCACGGCGAGCCGAACGTCGGCCACGCCCCACGGCGTGTCGACCTGGAACCGGGGGCGGGCCAGCTCGTCGAGCTGGAGGCCGGCGATGCGTACGTCGCCGGCGAGCCCGTAGGTGAGCACCGATGCACCCGTGGCCGAGGCCATCGCGAGCACGCGGTGGTCGTCGGCGTTGAGCACCGCCGTCCCCGCAGCGGGCAGCGCCTCCACCAGCTCGCGCTTGGCGCGCGCAACACCTTCGATGTCGCCGACGAGTTCGGTGTGCGCCTCGGCCACCGCGGTGACCACGCCGACCGTCGGCCGGCCGATCTCACACAGGGCACTGATCTGGCCGAAACCGCGCATACCCATCTCCAGCACGAGCACCTCGACGTCGTCGGGTGCCGACAGGATCGTCACCGGAAGGCCCTGTTCGTTGTTGAAGCTCCGCTCGTTTGCTGTGGTGCGCCGACCCGCGCCGACCGCGGCCGCGACGAGGTCTTTGGTCGATGTTTTCCCGACACTTCCCGTGATGCCGACCACGTCGGCGTCGAGCTGTTGACGCGCCCACTGCGCAAGTGCCACCAACGCAGTGCCTGTGTCGGCCACTTCGATCGCGGTGCCGTTGCGCCGGAAGTCGTCGGGTCGGCTCGAGAGGTGGGCGACCGCCCCGTTGGCGCGCGCGTCTCCGATGAAGAGGTGCCCATCGCGTTCGGCGACGAGTGGCACGAACAGCTGACCGGGCTCGATCGTGCGCGAATCGAACGAGGCACCGTCGAACTCGACATCCGGGCCGATGAGCCGGCCCCTGACCGCTTCGGCCGCTGTGGATGCCGCGATCCTCACGAGATCGAACGGTACCGTGCAGAGGTGCCCTCCGACTCGATGCCCGACGGGCCAGCGCCCGGCGAACGCATCCACCTCGTGGTGCTGTTCGGCGGCGAGTCCGCCGAGCACGATGTGTCGTGCTCCACCGCGGCCCATGTGCTGCGCGCGGTCGACCCGGAGCGCTATCGGATCACGCCGGTGGGCATCGGCCGGGACGGTCAATGGGCGATCGCCGACGACGCCGTGGCGGCGCTTGCCGCCGGCCCTGGCGCGCTGCCCGATCAGCTCGACCCGAGCGGGTCGACGACCTCACCCACGCCCCTGCTCGACGATGCCACCACTGCGGGCGAGCGCACCGTGGTGCTCCCGCTGTTGCACGGCCCCATGGGCGAAGACGGCACCGTTCAAGGGCTGCTCGAGCTGGCCGGCTTGCCCTTCGTTGGTTCGGGCGTGCTCGGCTCGGCCGTGGCGATGGACAAGGCGATGGCCAAGAACATGTTGCGTGTCGCTGGGATCGCCCAAGCGAACCATCGGGTGATCACCGAACTCGATCACGTCGACAACGATCGGCTCAGCCATGAACTCGCCGACGAGCTCGGACTGCCGGCGTTCGTCAAGCCGGCCAACATGGGCAGCTCGGTCGGCGTGTCGAAGGCCCGGTCGCACGACGAGTTGCGCACCGCGATCGATCATGCGCTGACCTACGACGAGGTGGTGATCGTCGAGGAAGCGATCGGTGGCCGCGAGATCGAGGTCGCCGTACTCGGCAACCGCCACCCTGTGGCGTCACCGCCGGGCGAGATCGTTCCGGGCGAGGAGTTCTATAGCTACGAGGACAAGTACGTCACCGACGGTGCCGAACTACGGGTGCCGGCGCCCCTCGACGCCGACGCCGCCGATGAGGTCCGGCGGCTCGCCGTCGAGGCGTTCGTTGCGCTGCGCTGCGAGGGACTGGCCCGGGTCGACTTCTTCTACGAAGCGCCCGGCGTCGGACGCGGTCGCGGCTTCCTGTGCAACGAGGTGAACACGATGCCGGGGTTCACGCCGATCTCGATGTACCCCAAACTGTGGATCGAAGCCGGGTTGACCTACCCCGACCTGATCGACCGTCTCGTGGAACTGGCCCTCGAGCGCCACGGCCGTCGCCGCCGCAACACCAAACGGTGAGTCACACGGCCCCCAGTGGGCCACCTCCCTCACCAGAACCACCCCACTCCTGCCACCGGTGAGTTACACGGCCCCCAGTGGGCCGCCTCGCTCACCGCTCGGGGTGATCACGGCGCGAGGGCGGCGCGCAGGTAGGCGCGCAATTCGTCGCGTAGGCGACGCAATCCGATCGCGTCGGGGCGCCACTCGACCGCCCGCAGCAGTGCGGGTTCGGTCGCAATACCGGTGACGGTGGCGTAGCCCATCGCGGCGATGAGCCCGGGGTCGCCCTTGCGGAGTCGGCCCGCCGCCATCTCCGAGTCGAGGTAGCCGACGGCCCGCTCAATCAGCGGCGCCAGTCGCTCGACGACCGCATCGGCGCGGTCGGGCGGGAGTCGGCTGGCCTCGCGCACCACACCGAGCAACGCCGGTCGACGCACCGCCGGGCGAAACACCGCCCGCACCACCGCGTCGATGCGGGCCAGCGGCTCGTCGGGGGCCGCACGCACGGCGGCATCGATCACGGCCACCAGTTCGCCGGCGACCGTGTCGAGCACGGCATCGACGAGGTCGTCCTTCGAGGGAAACCAATACAGCACGGTCTGCTTGCGCACTCCGACGGCGCGAGCGATGTCGTCGAGCGACACGCCGTCGAATCCGCGCGCGCCGAACATGTCGAGCGCCGCGGCGAGGATCCGCTCGCGGGTCGGGGTGCGCTGTCCAGTCACTCTCTACCAATTGGTAGACGAGCGTGGTAGAACGGTCAACCGTGAGTTCGATCGTGGCTGCGCTCGGCGGGAAACGCATCGCCATCACCGGGGCGACGGGGTTCGTCGGCACCGCGCTGGTCGAGCGGCTGTTGCGGGCGATCCCCGACTGCCAGCTGGTGCTGTTGGTGCGCGACGGTCAACGCACCAAGGCTGCACGGCGCACCCAACGCGAGATCCTGCGCAACGACGCCTTCGACCGCCTGCGCGCCGACCATCCCGACGACTTCGACGAGGCCGTTGCCAGCCGGATCACCACCATCGCCGGCGACGTCACCCGCGACGGACTTGGGCTGAGCGATCCCGATCGACAGGTGTTCGCCTCGTGCGACACCGTGATCCACTCGGCCGCCGCAGTGTCGTTCGACTCACCGCTCGACAGCGCGGTGGAGATCAACCTGCTCGGCCCCGTGCGCATCGCTGAGCTGTGCCATGAACTCGGCATCACTCCGCACCTCGTCGCCGTGTCGACGTGTTACGTCGCCGGCAACCGGCGGGGCAACGCCCCCGAGGCCCTGGTGTCGGAGGGTCCATTCGACATCGGTCTCGATTGGCGCAGCGAGGTCACCGCGAGCCGCCGGCTGCGCTCCGACACCGACGCTGCCAGCCGCACGCCCGAACGGCTCGAGGAGTTCCGCGCCGAGGCCCGTCAGGAGCTCGGTGCCGCCGGCGCTCCGGCGCTCGCCAGCAAGACAGAGTCGCTGCGGGAGAAGTGGGTGAAGGACGAACTGGTCACCGCCGGGCGGGCGCGGGCCGCTTCGGTCGGCTGGCCCGATGCGTATGCCTTCACCAAAGCCCTCGGCGAGCAGGCGCTCACCGACGTGAAGGGCAACGTGCCGGTGTCGATCGTGCGACCGTCGATCATCGAGTCGGCCTGGGCCGAGCCACGACCCGGCTGGATCCGCGGCTTCCGCATGGCCGAGCCGGTGATCATCTCCTACGCCCGCGGGCTGCTCAGCGAGTTCCCGGGCGTTCCGGAGGGCACGGTCGACGTGATCCCCGTCGACCTCGTCGTCGCTGCGATCATCGCCGTGGCCGCGCTCGGTCCAGACGAGGCACCACCGATCACCCAGGTCGCGTCGGGATCAGCGAACCCGGTGAAGTACCGGTTCCTCGTCGACACCATCAGCGGCTGGTTCCGCGAGCACCCGGTGTACGACAGCAAGGGACAACCGATCATCGCGCCGGAGTGGCGCTTTCCCGGTCGTGGTCGGGTCCAAGGTCAGCTCAACCGGGCGAGCAAGGTGTTGACCACCGCCGAGAAGGCGCTGCAAACACTGCCCCTGCGCGGTCGCCAGGCCGAGTGGAGCGCCCAGATCGAGTCGCGCCGCCTCGAGGTGGAACGCGCGCAGACGTACGTGGAGCTGTACGGGCTGTACACCGAGTGCGAGGCGATCTACCAGGTCGACAACCTGATCGATGCCTGGGAAGCGCTCGACGGCGACGACCGCGCAACGTTCAACTTCGATCCACGCTCGATCGACTGGACGACCTACATCACCGAGATCCACCTCCCGTCGATCATCCAACACGCCCGGGTGAAGACGACACCCGGCGCGTCGGCGTCGACCGACCGGATGGCGCGTATGCGTCGGCAGGTGCTCGACCCGAAGCGCCAGGTCGTCGCCTTCGACCTGGAGAACACCTTGATCGCCTCGAACGTGGTCGACAGCTACTCCTGGCTGGCGACCCGCCGCCTCGACAGCCGGGATCGGCTGCGGTACGCGCTCAAGACGCTCACCGAAGCACCGGGGCTGCTCAAGCTGGACCGCACCGACCGCACCGACTTCTTGCGCTACTTCTACCGACGGTACGAGAACGCACCGGTGGAGCAGATCGAACGCGATGCGCGGGAGATGCTGACCCACATCATCCTCACCAAGTCGTTCCCGGCCGGCTTGCGACGGGTCCGTCGCCATCGCGCCCTCGGCCACCGTACGATCTTGATCACCGGTGCGTTGAGCTTCAACGTCGAGGGACTACGCCCGCTGTTCGACGAAATCGTCGCGGCCGAGATGTCGGTGAAGCCCAACGGCACCTACTCGGGTGAGATGATCACCGTGCCGCCCACCGGCGAAGCACGGGCACAGATCCTCGCCGACTATTGCGACGCCGAGGGATTCGACCTCGACGAGTGCGTGGCCTACGCCGACTCGTCATCAGACCTGCCGCTGTTCGAAGCCGTCGGCTTCCCCGTGGCGGTCAACCCCGAGACACGGTTGGCGGCGATCGCCCGCAAGCGCGGGTGGTTGGTCGAGCAGTGGGAGAAGGCCCCCGGCGGCCCGCGCCCCCGCCTGCCGATCGGCCCCCTGCTCCCCGAGCGCGAACGCAGATTCAAGCGAACTGTTCGTACCGCGCAGAGCGAGGCGCGCACATGACCGCGTCCACCCACGCCAGGCCGGGCGACGGCCATGGGCCGGCGCCACGAGAGGCCGAGCGCAGCGAGGCACGATTGTGAAGGCCCTGTACATCGATCGTTCGGTGCCGCGTCTGGGCGCGGCGCGCATCGCCGCTGGGTGGTCGGCGAGTGCCGCTGTGCGCATCGGCCCACTCGAGTACGGCGAGATCGACGACCCTGAACTGCATGGCCCGGGCTGGCACCGGGTGCACACCCGGCTCACCGGGATCTGTGGCTCCGACCTGTCGATGATCGAGGGCCACGCGTCGACGTACTTCGACGACTGGGTGTCGTTTCCGTTCGTGCCAGGCCACGAGGTGGTCGGCCAGCTCGACGACGGCACCCGGGTGGTCATCGAGCCGGTGCTCGGGCACGAGGCCCGCGGATTCCGCCCGCCATTCGACGGTGCCGCTCCTGGCGATGGCGACGACTACGCCCATCTTGCGACGGGCCCACTCGAACCGGGCATCCAAACCGGGTTCTGTTGCTCCACCGGTGGCGGCTGGGCACCGTGGTTCGTCGCCCACGAGAGCCAGCTCCACCGCATCGCCGACGACATGCCCGACGAACGCGCCGTGCTGGTCGAGCCGGTGGCCGGTGGTGTGCACGCCGCGCTCCTCGCCGCGCCCACCGTGCAGCAGCGAACCGACGATGGTCGGCCGGCGATCGTCGCCGTGATCGGTGCCGGCACGATGGGGCTCACCACGGTCGCTGCTCTGCGGCGCTACCTGCCCGACGTGCGGATCATCGTCGGCGCCCGCCATCCCCACCAGAAGGGGCTGGCCAGAGAGTTCGGCGCCGATGTCGTCGTCGAGCCCGACGCGCTCCCCCGCGCGGTGCGCCGCGCCGCCGGATGCCACGTGATCGGCGACTATCTGTCGTCGGGTGCTCACGTGACGATCGACGCGGTCGGCACCTCGGCGACGTTGACCGAGGCGCTGCACATCACCCGCCCGCGCGGTCGGGTGGTGATGCTCGGCATGCCCGCCGACGTGAACGTCGACCTCACCGGACTGTGGCATCGAGAAACCGAACTCAAGGGCGCCTACACCTACGGCACCGAGCGCCTCCCGGACGGATCGACACGCCGCACCTTCGACCTGGCGATCGAAACCGCCAACGAGCTGCGCGTGGAGCAGATGCTCGGCGCCACGTATCCGCTCGCCGACCACGTCGACGCCATCGCCCACGCCGCCAACGCCGGCCGCCGCGGCACGACGAAAATCGCGTTTGAGGTAGGGGAAGGAATCTGATGCCTCGTCCTGGATTCGTACTCGACGTCGACAAGTCGACACCGCCCACGCTGTTCTGGCACGGCGAGGGCTACCGGCTGGAGAAGTTGCCCGCCGACCGCAGCCGCATCGTGTACGCCCCCGAACCGCACGACGCGATCAAGGACATCGACGGCGCCATCCGCCATGCGCTGCTCAACCCGATCGACGCCGACCCACTTCCGGAGCAGCTGTTCCCGGGGATGAAGCTGACGATCGCCTTCGACGACGTCAGCTTGCCGTTGCCCAAGATGCGCCGACCCGATCTCCGACAGCGGATCATCGAGCAGGTGCTCACGATGGCCGCCGACGCTGGCGTCGACGACGTCGAGCTCATCGCGGCCCTTGCGCTGCACCGCCGGATGCACGACTTCGAACTCCGTCACGCGCTCGGCGACCGGATCTACGACGCCTTCGAGCCACGCGGCTTGCTCACCCAGCACGACGCCGAGGATCCCGACAACCTGGCGTTCCTCGGCACTACGCCAGAGGGCGAGGAGATCGAGATCAACAAGCGGGCCGCCGAGTCCGACCTGCTCGTGTACGTGAACATCAACCTCGTCGCCATGGACGGCGGCTGGAAGTCGACCGCCACGGGTCTCGCCTCGTACCGGTCGCTGCGCCACCACCACAACCCGCAAACGATGGAGGCGTCGCATTCGTTCATGGACCAGCACCGTTCCGAGTTGCACAAGAGCAACTGGCGGATGGGCAAGGTCATGCGCGAGCACGGACCGAAGATCTTCCAGATCGAAACGACGCTGAACACCGACACGTTCCCCGATCCGTTCGAGTTCTTGTCGAAGCGCGAGTGGGAGTGGAACGCCAAGGACCGGGGTCTGTTCCTCGCATCGTCGAAGTCGCTCGACCGGGTGCCGGACCGCATGTCGCGCAAGATCCTCCACGGCATCGAAGCGCCGCACCAGCTCACCAGCATCCAGGCCGGCGAGGTCGAGGCGGTGCACAAGGTGACTACCGAGAACGTCTACGACCAGCAGCTGGTCGAGGTGCAGGGACAAACCGACATCATCACGATGGGCATCCCCTACATCTGCCCGTACAACGTGCACTCGATCATGAACCCGATCCTGGTGATGTGCACGGGCCTCGGCTACTTCTTCAACCTGTACCGCGGCATGCCGCTGGTGCGCGAGGGCGGCGTGGTGATCATGACCCACCCCACTCCCAACCAGTTCCACCCGGTCCATCACCCGAGCTACATCGACTTCTTCGAAGAGGTGTTGGCCGACACGACCGACCCCCACGAGATGTCGAAGAAGTGGGAGCAGCAGTACGCCGAAGACGAGTGGTACCGCCACCTGTACAAGACGAGCTACGCCTATCACGGGGTGCACCCGTTCTACATGTGGTACTGGGGGAGGCCACGGCATGCAGCACGCCGACCGGGTGATCATCGTCGGCGGCGACCCCACGACGGTGCGCAAGCTCGGTTTCGTGCCGGCCTCGTCGCTCAACGATGCATTCGAGATCGCGTCCGATGTGGTCGGCCGGCACCCGACGATCACCCACGTGAAGACCCCGCCACTGTTGATCGCCGACGTGAAGTGAAGTGACGGTGACCTGAAATGGCCGACCGCCGCTCCCCCGCCCAGCGCAAGGCACTGCAGCAAGCGCAGCGCGCCGCTGGCGCCGCCGAGGAGCTGGTGTCGCGCGCCACCGCGCCGATTCGGCGGCGTGGCTTCCCATATCGCGCGCCGACGGTTCCGTCCGGCGTAACGGTTCCTGAGGAGGCGTCGGGTCTCGGTGCCCACTACGACACGTCGTGGGCGCGCGATCCCCTCCCGACCGTGTTGCGCGGCGCCATCGTCGAAGGCCCGATGCGTCTTGCGGCGCGGGTGCTCACCGACCCCGAGGTCGCCGGTACCGACCGGCTGGCCGATCTCCAGCAGCTCGACGAGCCACCGCCGCTGATCTTCACGCCGAACCATCACAGCCATCTCGACACCGGCTTGATGATCCAGTCGATCCCGATCCAGTGGCGGCACAAGCTGGTCGTGGCTGCTGCGGCCGACTACTTCTTCGACGCGCGATGGAAGGCGACGCTGTCGGCACTGGCGCTCAACGCGGTGCCGATCGATCGCGGGTCGACCGGGCGCCGTTCCGCCGACCTCACTCGGGAGCTTCTCGAGGACGGCTACAGCTTGGTGATCTACCCCGAAGGTGGCCGCTCACCAGATGGCTGGGGGCAGGATTGGAAGGGCGGCGCCGCCTATCTCTCCGGCCGCACCGGGGTCCCGGTGGTTCCGGTGTTCATCGACGGCACCGGCGCCATCTTCGGCAAGGGCATGAAGCGCCCCAAGCGCGGCCGCACCCAGGTGGTGTTCGGCGCACCGCTGCGGCCCGCCGACGGCGAGTCCACGCGCCGGTTCGGCGCACGCATTCACGATGCCGTCGCGACCCTCGGCGACGAGGCGCTCACCGACTTCTGGACCGCGCGGCGACGCGCCGCCGCCGGTACCCACGCCGACGCTGACCGGGCCCGAGTACACCGGCTGGCGGCGCGACTGGGCGCTCGCCGATCGCCGCCGCCGCGGTCGCGCCGGACGCCGCCGCGTGTCGGGCGCGCGACGCTGGCCGGAACTCTGAAGCACCGGTCCTGACCGGCGACCGAGGTCAGACGCATCCCAGTAGCGTCGCTTGCCGTGAGAACACCCGTGGGACGAGGTGGCGTGCCGCTGCATCACTTCGCCGTCGAGTTCGCCGTGTCGGCCGTCAGCTTCTGGTTGGTGGCCGCCGTACTCCCCGGGATCACCATCGACAATCCGCTCGACGCGCTCCTCGCGGCAGCCCTCGTCGCCGTGCTCAACGCCGCGCTGTGGCCGGTCATCGCCCGCCTCGCATCGCGGGCGATCTTGTGGACGGCGGGACTGCTCGGTCTCGTACTCAACGGCGCCAATCCTGCTGCTCGCCGAGTGGCTCATCGACGGGGTGGAGATCGAGTCGCTGCTCACGGCTGCACTGGCGTCGCTGGCCATCACCATCGTGTCGATCGCCGTCGGGAGCGCACTGTCGATCGACGACGACGACGTGTGGCGGCGGCAAACGATGCGTCGGATGGTGCAACGCCTCGACCCACCGACACCGACCGACGTCCCCGGCGTGCTGTTCCTGCAGATCGACGGGCTCGGCGAGGGAGTCCTGCGTCAGGCGATCGCCGACGGGCACGCACCCAACTTGGCGCGCTGGGTGCGCACGGGCACGCATCGCATCGTCGGTTGGGAGTGCGACCTGTCGTCGCAAACCGGCGCCAGCCAGGCGGGCATCCTCCACGGCAACAACGAGAACATGCCCGCGTTCCGCTGGTACGACAAGGAGTCGGGCAAGGTACTGACGTCGAATCGGCCACGCGACGCAGCCGAGATCGAACGACGACAGTCCGACGGCCACGGGCTGCTCGCGGACGGAGGGGCGTCGCGTTCCAACGTGTTCTCCGGCGACAGCACCGACTCGATCCTCACGTTCTCCACGCTGCTCGATCGCGAACGCCAAAGCGACCACACGGCGAACTACATCCTGTCGGACCCCTACGCCGTTGGCCGCCTCGTCGCCTTGTCGCTGGCAGACATCGCCCGCGAGCTACGCGACGCCCGACGGGCCCGCCGCCGGGGCGTGGAGCCGAGCATGCACCGCGGCGGTGTGTATCCGCTGCTACGAGCGGCGACCACCACGATCTTGCGCGACCTCACGCTGTACACCTTGATCAGCGACATGTACCGCGGCGTGCCCGTCGCGTACGCCGACTTCGTCGGCTACGACGAGGTGGCGCATCACTCCGGTATCGCCGCGCCGACCGCGCTCGACACCCTGCAGCGCCTCGACACCCAGATCGCCCGACTCGAGAAGGTGCTCGACGATGCACCCCGGCCGTATCACATCGTGGTCCTGAGCGATCACGGCCAGACGCAGGGGGCGACGTTCCGCCAGCGCTACGGGCACACCCTCGAGGAGCTGGTGACCACGCTGGTGGAACCCGGCACCGAGCTCGAGGTGCCGGAGCTGACGTCGGAGGGGTGGGGCAACCTCAACGGAGCGTTGTCCGAGGCGGCCCGTGACGAGGACAGCCGGCTCGGCGCGGCGATCCGTCTGGCGACCCGCCGTCGTACGGTCGACGGCGACGTGGTGCTGGGTCCGAGCTATGCCGCGTGGCGCGCCGAAGCCGACGAGCAGCACACCACCGACGACGCGGACTACACGGACGAATCATCTCCCGACGGCGACATCGTGGTGCTCGCGTCGGGCAACCTCGGATTGATCTCGTTCACCGACATCGAGGGACGGGCAACGATGGAAGCGATCGCCCAGCGCCATCCCGGCTTGCTGCAAGGGCTCGCCGAGCACCCAGGTGTCGGCTTCGTGATGGTTCGATCGGCGTCACTCGGCGCGCTCGTGGTGGGCGGGCACGGCATCCGCATGCTCGACGACGACCGGGTCGAAGGCGACGACCCCTTGGCGACGTTCGGGCCGCACACCGCCGATCACCTGCGGCGCACCGACTCGTTCGCCAACTGCCCCGACATCTTGGTCAACAGCTTCTACGACCCCCACGCCGACGAAGGCGCCGCGTTCGAGGAACTCATCGGATTCCACGGCGGGCTCGGCGGCGCACAGGGTGAACCGTTCGTGCTGTACCCGTCGACGTTCGCGGCACCGACGTCGGAACTCGTCGGCGCGGCGTCGATCCATCACCTGTTCAAGCAGTGGCTGGCCGACGTCCCGACGGGCGCTCCTCCATTCTCGACGGTCGAGTCGACTGCGCCGTCGGGCCCGGCGAGCATCGCGTCGATCACCGGGACGGGTGCGCCGTGACGACATCCGCACCTGCGCGTGTCACCTGGGTCGGGCACGCCAGCGCGCTGATCGAGCTCGACGGCGTGCGCTTCCTCACCGACCCGCTGCTGACCAAACGCGTGGCGCACCTGCGTCGACGTGTCGGTGCGCCCGCAGCCGATACCGCCGACGTCGACGCCGTGCTCATCTCCCATCTGCACCTCGACCACCTGCACCTGCCCTCGCTGAAGATGATTGCCAGGTCGACCACGGTGATCGCGCCGCGTGGTGCCGGCACGCTGCTGCGACGCGCTGGCTTCGTCGATGTGGTCGAGTTGGTCGTCGGCGGGCACGCCAACGTCGGCGGCGTTGCCGTCACCGCGGTGCCGGCCGAGCACCACGAGGGCCGTGGCCCGCACACGCGCGTCCGTGCCGAGCCGCTCGGCTTCGTGCTCACCGGGGAAGACACACGGGTCTACTTCCCCGGTGACACCGACCTCACCGAGGCGATGCGCGACCTCGGTCACATCGACGTTGCGCTCCTCCCCATCTGGGGCTGGGGGCCCACCCTCGGGCCTGGCCATCTCGATCCCAGTGGCGCAGCTGCGGCCACGGCACGCATCGAGCCGCGTCTCGTCGTGCCGATTCACTGGGGCACGTACGCGCCGGAGAATGCGCGGCGGCTGCCCGGAGGGTGGTTCGAACGACCGTTGTCCACATTCGAGCTGGCTCTCGACGAACACGACCGCCGTGATCGCCTCCATGCGCTCGCGCCGGGCGAGAGCGTGGCAGTGTTGCCATCATGACGGTTGTGTCCGCGCTGATTCATCGGCCGATTCGTCGGACCCTCCGACGAGCGATCGCACCGCTCGTCGCGGCCGCACTGCTCGCCGCGTGCGCGACATCCCAAGAGTCCGAGCCCGGCACCACCCTCACGTCCACGATCGCCACATCGAGCACGTCGACGACGTCGACTACCATCGCCGCGACAACGACCGAGGCGCCCACCACAACCGCAGCGGCAACAACCACCACCTCGCCGCCGACCACAGCGGCCCCGGCGAGCACGCTGCCACCCGGCCCGACGGGCGACGTGTTCCCGTTGTATCTCGGCGACGAAACTGGCGCGCTGACGCCCCTCGGCACGTGGGACGGGGGCGACTGGGCGGCAGCCACCGACGACGAGCCACTGCCGGACGATGGTCGTGAGTTCACCGTCAGCCGATTGAGCGGCGCAGTCGACGGGACCGTCGACGGCTCTACCGAAGCGTGCCCCATCGACGGGCGCATCGGACCCACCATCTCCCCCGACGCCGGCCCGGCGGTACCGCCCGAGGCCGGGTACAACGGGGTCGCGCTGCCGCCGCCCGGATGGGCGCTGCAGCCACGCCGCGTCGCCGAACTCGACGACGAGATCCCCGGATACCAGGAGCTGGGCGAAGCCGCGTTCGACGCCGCGGACGTCGATGCGACCGCAGGGACGATCGAGCAGCTCGTGGTGGCCGACCTCGACGGCGACGGCAACAGCGAGGCACTGGTGGTCTTCGAGCTGGTGCAGGATGCCGAGCAAGGCACTCCCGAGGCGACCTTGGGGTCGGCCGGCGACTTCTCCGGTGTCCTCCTCGTCGACACCGCGTCGAGGGCGTCGACCACGGCGCTGTCATCGGTCGTCATGGCGTCCGACGCCGAGATCTCCATCGAGTTCCTCGAGCAGTACCGCATCCTCGATGTCGCCGACTACAACGGCGACGGACGGATGGAGGTGGCGGTCAGCGCCTGGTATTACGAAGGCGCCGGCGTTGCAGTGTTCGCGTTCGACGACGGCGAACTCAACGAAGTGCTCGCTACCGGCTGCGGCGCCTGAGCGGCCTCGACGATGTTGCACGTGCAGCGCACGACGCAGCGCTGATCTAGCCGACGGCGCGGCCGGCCGGATCCCCGACCTGCGATCATCGAGCGGCCGGGGTGCGCACAGTGCCGCTTCGCGAGCGGTCGCGCGACCGACTTGCACCTTCTCGGCGCCGTCAGTTGCGCCTTCCGCAAGCCACGACCCCGAGAATCGGCCGCCTCGACACGTTCTCCGAACAACGACCGCTTGGTCGGCGTCCGTGCGCGGCGTGCGGGTCGTTACGGGGTGGGAGTGAAGATCGCCGTCAGGGTTGTGTTGTTGACGCCGCTACCGCCGGCGTTTGTGCTGCCACACACGTAACCGACGGTGATCGGCGCACCTTGGGCGACTGGGATCACGCGGGTCCCTGCGATGATCCCCAGGCTTCCGGAGAACAAGCCAGACGACCTCCACCTCCAGTTGTAGCTGGTGTCGTAGGCGGCGGGGTCGGTCTGGGTAGAGATTGAGCAGAGCACTTCGTCGGCTTCGGTGGCTTCGAAGGCGTACGTGGTGGCAATGAGGGTGTAGTGGCCATCTACGGGAGGGTCGAGTTCCATGGTTACGACCGCTTCGGGGTCCGTCACGGTGGTCGCGGCCCGGCGTTGTTCGTCGGCAAAGGGCTGGGCAGCGACGAGGCCGTCAGTCACCGCTGCGGTGGACGAGGCGAGCGCTTCGACTGCGGTCAGGCGGGTGTCGATGTCGGTGAGCGACGAGTTGGTGTAGTAGCCCACGACGTCACCCACGATGAACACTTCGCCCTTGAAGTTGAAGATATTGATCGCGCCTCCGGGGGACAGTGCGACATCGACCTTGTTTGGAAACGGCGCCTGACCGGCCGACACGTTCAGGTTCGACAGGGTCGGCACATCGGTGAGGTTTGCCGGATAAAGCCGGAGATTGGTTTGGGCGGTCGGGTTGACGGCAGTGACGTTCATCGCCACCGCCACGGCATCAGCCGGCACGGCGAGTGATCCGGTGCAGTCACCGACACCACCGGTGATCTGTTGGGTGTACACCTCGCCGGCGGCCAACGGCGTGGATCGTGGTCCAACTTGGTTGGGCGCGGGTCGATAGTCGAACGCTCGGCAGCCCGGCGTCGGCACGAACGTCGAGTCAAGCTCTCCGGGCGCAGCATCTGCGGACCACGCCAACGTGACCATCAACGTGGCTACAACTCCAAGCACAGCTGACGTTGCCGCCCAGACGACGCTTCGGATACGGATCTCGATCGTGTTCCCCATCGGCACATGGTTGCACGGCCGGCAACGGCGAGTTCCGCTACGTCGAGGGTCACCGACTACAGCGAAACGAGAGCAAGCTGATCCTCCTCAGCGAGCTCAACCGGCGCGCTCACAACAAGTACTTCTGAGCGGGCGTGCGAGCTGGTCGGTGCTGGTCACCATCGTTCGCCGGCGTCGTGGTGCGGATCGTCAGGGCGCTTCTGTTGGGTCTGGCCAGTGTCGGCGGAGCTGCGCTGCTCGGTCACGGAGTCCAGCGGCGGGAGCTGGGTTTCCCTCGCTGCGATACAACTCGTCGCCGTGCCATCGCGGGAACACATGGAGGTGGAAGTGCCACACATCCTGGTTCCCAGCTGGCTCGTTGTGCTGTCGTGTGGAGATGCCGTCGCACCCGTAGGCACGCTTCATGGCCACAGCCGACGCCCACGCCGCCTGGTGGATTGCTGGAACAACAGCGGCCGGCAGATCGAAGAGATTCTCGTAGTGCGCGTTGGGGATGACCAGCACGTTGCCGGGGTTGTTCGACCACCACATGGGATTCATCTTCACGAACACCTCAGCGTCGCGGTAGATGATCTCAAGGGGATAGTTCGATGTGCCGTCCCCGATGTTGCGGCAGAACGGGCAGTCGTAGTTCGTTGGCGCGTGCGACACCACCACAACGGCTTACTGTGCCAGGAACCAGCGCTGTTGCCACCGAAGTGGCCCGCTGCGGTGGCTAGGCCGGCGCGCCGCCGCCCTCCGAGCGTGACGGGATGTATGGCGTTGACCGGTCCAGATCTGCGACCGGTGCATGCTCCGCCCACGACGCCAACTGTTCAGCGTCTTGGTGCGTGTCGCGGAGCTCCTGCACCGCCTTCTCGCGCTCAGCCGCGAGCGCCGCTCGTCGGCTGAAGTCGCCCCGATCGATCGAAGCGAGCTCATCGTCGATTGCGGCAATCCGCTGCCACTGTGAGTCGCCATCTGTCGCGGCGTCGTCAGACACAGACACGAGGCTTCCTGGCAACCCCGACCTTGTCAAGCAGCCCGATGTGAACACCCCGCACCTGACCAACCCACCTGTGCGATGTCGGCACGGACTGGGCAATCCGACCGGCTCGGCGTTGTTCGGGTCGACCCCGGTGAGGCTTACGGTTGGCCTGTGCGAGCCAACACTGATCGAGCGTCTCGGTTGGCATTCGACTCAATCGCCGATGAGTACTCAGCCGGCCGACGCGACTTCGCTCGCTCAACGGTTGCCCGCCTCATCGAACTGTCGGGTTGGAAGCCCGGTGACCATGTCGTCGAGATCGGCGCCGGCACTGGGCAACTGACACTCCCGCTGGCCCGCAGTGGGATGCTCGTCACGGCGGTCGAACCAGGCCGGGCCATGGCGGCCCGTCTGAAACAGCGAGCAAGCGACTACGACGGTGTCGAGGTCGTCAATGCGTCGTATGAGGAGTTCGACACCACCCAACGTGTCGCGGGGGTAGTCGCTGCGAACTCGTTTCACTGGCTCGATCCGGCCACCGCGTGCGTGCGGGTGGCAAGTCAGCTCAACGACGGCGGATCGCTGGCGTTGCTGTGGAACTTCCCGGTCGCCGCAGACAATGACGTTCAACGTCTGCTCAACGAGCGAGCGTGGATCGAGCCGTTGGAAGACCTTCGCCGAGATCTGGCAAGCGACACGGCCGCGTTAGAGCGATCGTTGGCGGACGGTCGGCGGGAAGTGTTGGCATCGGGGTGCTTCGCTGCCTCTGTGTGGGAGATGACCACCATCGAAGAGCGGTGGACGGTCGATCAGCTCGCGAGGTTCTCCGCCGGCTTGGCAACCACGACGGGTCGAATGCGCTTGATCGTCGAGCGACTCGCAGCTGTCGGCCTCGACGAGCCCATCAACATCCTCAACCGCACCTACACCTCAGTCGCACGAAGAACCTGAGCCGCCGTCGCATCCGCCTGACATCGCCCAAGCACTCCACGCCACCACACCGGCCCAGTACGGAATCGGCAGTGTGGGTTGATGCGCTCGGGAAGCGCTGGCCAATGTGGGGTTCTGGCAGCTCGTGCTGGCCGCTACGTGTAGGAGTACTCAGCGCTCAGCGGAGTGGACCGTTCGACACGGCCCGCTATCAGCAGGACGCGTAACTGTTGATCGAGGTGTTCGAAGAACAACGCCTCGCTTGCTTCATGCACAGACCGTGACTCCTCAACCTCGACGAACGGCGTATCCGCGACGACCGCGTCGGCCGACCCGGAGTAGGTCGTCAATACCGCAGCTGATCCGGCGAGCTGCGATGGGCGATGCACTCGACGGACGGACTCTTGCCCGGCCCGATGGACGCTGATCATCTGCGCATCAGCGGACACTACGAGCGCGATTCGTGGTGTCCAGATCGGCGGGTCGGGTTCGGGTTCAATCGTCTCCACGATCTGATCGATCGATTGACCGTTGTTGAGCCCGTCGACGATCACATCGACGTGGTCGCCGTTGCCGATGACGACGGCGTTGTCGCTGTAACGAGCACACGTGTAGTGGCGGAGCGGATCGTGCCGGTCGAGTGCATCGACAGACTCAACAACGAGTCCGCCGTTGCTCGTTCGAACACGTCGACGCCGCGACGACGCGCTCCGACCGGTCACGAAGTACAACCACCAACGCACCCCGGTGGCATCAGTGATGAGCGCGAGGCCGCGGCCGGGGTACTCCGTGATCCCGCGCTCGATACCCACCGCGCCACCGTACGCGCGACAACAACCCACGCCCCGTGGACGAGCGCACCCGCGCGTGCTCCTCGTGCTTCGTGCATCGTCACCACCGTCGTTCACGCCGATGGGTCGCGACGCAAGGGTCCACGACGATCGCTACGCCGAACAACAGCCGGGTGACGTTGCGCGGCAGATCACTGACGCCGGGCGTACGCGCCGTGTTCGAGGTCCGCCTTGTCTTCGAGCAGTGCTGCAGCAAGCTGCCTGCCGACCTGCGCCCGAAGGATCGGTGCCACCACTCGCTGAACACCAGTGAGTGGTGCTGTCAGTCGAGCTTCGACCACCGATCGGTCAGCGCCTCGTGGACCAACGTCGAACGCGATCGACCCGCCGGCGAACTGGCCCGACACGATCTTGTTGACCAACGGACCACTCCGGTTGCGATCGAGCTCCATCTCCTGACGCAACCTGAGCGGGCCCACTCTTGAGATCTGGCGATAGCGGCAGCGCACGCCGTCGTCCTCGATCACTTCGAACACGACGTTGCGATGCACCGCCGTCGCGGCGTGGTGCGCAACGTCGGCGAACTGGCGGCGCACCACCTCTGCGTCTCGGTCGACCTCGACCGATCGGACCACCTCGAGCGTCGCCATGCCCACGACGCTACTTCCGCTTCGGAAACGCGCGAGGGCCGGGCTCCATCGCGTCAAACGCAGTCCACTGGCGACGTCCTCCACGTGGACCGAGGGGCCCTCCTCACCCGACAGCACCCCACGAGTCAGCCACAACCCGCGCTATGAAACCGTGGCTCGGGAGAGTTCCGCGATCGGCCGGCGAGATCTCTGCGCAACTTCAGCGAGGCGTTGGATCGTCGTTCGTTGTCCGCGCTTCACGTCGCCGCGTGTCGTTGCGACTCGTTCCATGTCCACGCGAGCCACGCCATCGTCGACCGTGGGGAGCCTGCGCCCACGCACGCAACTGTTCGGGATGTAGTCCTCCGGAATGGCGTCCAGCCAGGCGATCAGGGTGAGGACACCATCTGCTTCAGCGTCGTCAGCCGATTCAAACCTGCGGATCGTGGACGCCGACACGCCGACGTGACGCGCAAGCGCGGCCCAGCTCAGACCTCGACGTCGACGCTCCCGATCGATATCGATGAACAGGCGCCCGAGATCAAAGAGTGCGACGCCATCGCGGTTCATGCCACAGCGTCGCACGGCGGGGTCGCCAGTTGCACCAGCTCAGCCGATAGCCAGCTCGCTGTGGCGCGTCACGCGCAGTCTCGTGGGGCCGCGGAACGTGGAGAGCTGCTTCCACGTTACATCCGCTCGATCGATGGTGTAGTCGCCGAACTCGTCGACGATCGCGGGGAGCGCGACGCGAAGTTCCAGTCGGGCGAGTGCCGCCCCGAGGCAGTGGTGAATGCCGTGGCCGAACGAGATGGGCCGCGGATCGGGGCGGTGGACGCGCAGCTCGGTCGGATGGTCGAAACGTCGCGGGTCGCGGTTGGCGGCACCGAGCTCGACGAAGATGTTCGATCCCGCCGGGATCGTGACGTTTGCGATCTCGATGTCGTCGTCGGCTCTGCGCAGCGCGATCTGCACGGATGTGTCGTAGCGGATGAGTTCTTCGATGGCGTTGTCCCAGAGCGACGGGTCGCGCCGCAGAAGAGCTCGCTGTTCGGGATGTGCTGCAAGCGCCACGACCGCGTTGCCGAGCAGCCCGTCGGTCGTTTCGTGGCCGGCGAACATCAGCATCCCGACCATCGTCACGAGCTCGTCGCGGTCGAGCTGCGCGCCATCGTCCTCGGCGTGCACGAGTGCGGTGAGGAGGTCGTCGCGCGGGTCGGCGCGTCGCTGATCTGCAAGGGCGCCGATGTACGAGTGAAGATCGGCGATGGCCGCGTCGACTCGTGCGGGGTCCATTCGCTGGAACGGGCTGAAGAGCTTGGTGATCTCGTCGGAGATCTTCCTGATCCACGTCCGCCGTTCGGCCGGGATGCCGAGCAGTTCGCTGATGATCGTGATCGGCAACGGCGAGATGATGGCAGGCACGAGATCGGGTGTGCGCTCGCTTCGGGTTGCGACGAGCATGGAGTCGACGAGTTCGGCAACGACGGGTTCGAGTCGCCGAACATGTTGGGGCGAGAACGCAGACGCCACGAGACGGCGCAGGCGGGTGTGTTCCGGCGGGTCGACGACGATCAGCACCTTCGACAGAAACTCGACGGTCTGTTGCGACAGTCGGCGACGTGAGGGGCCGGCGAGGAAGATGTTGACCTGGCTGCTGACCGACACCGACGGCGACGCCAGGGTCGTGCGGGCCTCGTCGTATCCGATGACAACCCAGGCCTGGTTGCGCTTCGAGAAGAACACCGGGCCCTTCGTGTGGATCTCGTCGATCGTCGAGTAGGGCTCACGGCTGGCCGACGCCTCGAACGGGTTGCCCTCCTTTGAGAACCGGAACACCTGGCGGCTGATCCGTGGGTGATTGGCGAGGAAACGAAGCGTCGGGATCACGATCTGCTCTGACTGCACGTGCTGCTCCTGCGATGCGACGACGGCTGGTTGCCATCGAGAGACACTAACGTATTCAGATACAGAGTCGTCTTTCAAGTCGCTTTGTATGCTCGCCATCGATGACCGACGCAGGACGGCTACGCCTCACACGAGTCGAACAGCGGGAACAAACCGTCTCCCGCCTCCTCGACGCCGCAGCGGAGCTGTTCGATCAGAACGGGATCGCCGAGACGTCGATCGAGGAGATCGCGGAGACCGCCGGCTATTCGCGTGGCGCGTTCTACTCGAACTTTGACGACAAGGATTCGCTCGTCCTACGGCTCATCGAGCGCGAGCAGAACCGCGCGATCGAGCAGACGAACGCGATCGTCGACGCAGCAACCGACGGTGACGAGATGTTCCAGCGACTGCTCGAGTGGACGGTCACTCTGGGCGACCGGGGCACGCCCATCGGCATCGAGTACGTGCTGTACGCGTCGCGGAATCCAGAGTTGCGTCCGCGCATGAAGCAACTCAGCGATCGCCTCCTCGCCCAACACGCCCATCTCGCCCGATCTCATCACGCCATGCTCGACGTCGACATGCCGATCACCCCCGAGGACGCCGGCAAGATCATGTTGGGCCTCTCCGAGGGGTACGCGCTCCTCCGATTGAGCGATCCCGAGACCTACCCGCAATCGCTGTGGAGCGAAACCATCGCGTTTCTCACCGAGGCGGTGCTCGCACTCGCTGAGAAGCGCGCTCGCGAGGACTGACGCGCACCGATCGTCGAACACGATCGGCAGACAGCCATCAGCTCCCTGCGGTGCACCCGGGGTCGTCTCCGTTGTGCTTCTTCGGAGCGACCTGTGCGCGCTCGCTGTCGAGACCCTGGCCGCCCTCGCCGCCGTAACTCGTTGTGCCAGGTGTCGGTCCCCGTGGGAGCGTTGATCGATGAGCCGAGAGTCTTGTGACGTTGCGATTCGCGTCGAGGCGCCAAAGGACTACGACGCGATCCGTCGTCTGGTGAGGGCCGCGTTCGAATCGGACGTCGAGGCCGACCTCGTCGATCGGATTCGAGCGTCCCCGGAGTACGTCGCCGAGATGGCCCTCGTCGCCCACGTCGATGGTGAACCCGTCGGACATGTGATGGTGAGCGGCGCGCAGCTCCGCCACTCCAACGGAGACCGCCCGATCAGCATGCTCTCGCCGCTCGCGGTGCGTCCCGACCGCCAGCGCCAAGGCGTCGGTGCCGCTCTCGTCGAAACGGTGCTCGCCGTCGCGGACGAGCGCGGCGAACCGCTCGTCATCCTGGAGGGGAACCCTGCGTACTACTCGCGTTTCGGGTTCGAGCACGCCGCCGTCCACGGCATCGAGATCCATCTGCCCGACTGGGCGCCGCCAGAAGCAGCCCAGGTGAAGCGGCTAGCAGCCTTCGATTCAGGCGATCAGACCCTGACAGGAACAGTGGTCTACCCACCTGCGTTCGACGGCGTCGGATAGCCCACGGACCTCGGTCGCACGGTCGACGAATCACGCGCATCGCCTCAGAGGCCGGTGCGGCATCACGGCGCGGCATGACGTCGGGCGCCGGTCAGCGCGGACGTCCGGCGGTGTGGAGCTTGGAACGTCTACTAGAACAACGCGCCGGCGACGGCCGCGGCCGCCCCCCAGACGCCAATCGAGACCGACGCCTCCGTCGAGGTGTGGCCCCCGCCGGCGACGGAGTTCATCTCGTCGTCGGTCAGCTCGCCGTGGGCCGAACGATGGAGGACCTCACTCACGTGCGTCAGCTTCACATCTTCGTACCCCTCGGTGATGAGGATCGTTCGACGTTCGTCTGCCGATCCGCTCTCGAGTTTGTTGCGGAAGTCGGAGTCGGATGCGACCCGTTGGAGGAGATCGAGGGCTCTGTTCGTCGACATGTCGCTCCAGTCGTTCGCTACCACGAGGCGCCGGGCCGTCCGAAACATCTTCATCTCGCTCGGGCCACTGCGAAGCTAGCACCGCACACGCCCAGCCGACTGCCGTACCGTGGCCACCGTGCTCGACCCGACGAGCCAACCCCGCCTAGACCTGGCGGAGACGCTCGACGCGCTGACGCGCCATCGCGTGCGTTGGGTTCTGGCGGGATCACTCGTGTTGGTTGCGCACGGCGCGGACTTCACCCCGGGCGACATCGACATCGTTCCCGCGCTCGACGAGAACAATCTGCTGGCAGTTGCGCAACTGCTGAACGACGTTGACGCGATCCCTGCCCACCGACCCGAGTGGAAAGCGTGCCCACCCCTGGAGTGGCATCGCACCTGGTCCCCGCAACCGGCAACGATCGACAACCTTGATCACTTGTTCGTGACCACAATCGGCATGATCGACATCGTCCCTCGTCTCTGCGGCACCTACGACGACCTCGTCCAGCACGCCATCCCACTCGACGTGAACGGCAGTGAGGTACTCGTTGCCGATCCCTTGACGATGCTCGCTCGCATGGAAGCAGCGGGACGCCGAAGCAAGGACCAATCGCGGAGCCTGGCGATCGAACAAGTTCGCAACGCGCTCACCCGAGGCGAACACACCTTGCGCGGCCTCGATCACCTCACCACCAACCCATAGCGACGCAACGATCGCCCTGCGTACCGGGCCGCTCGCCGGCCACCACTCTGTCGCGGCCCGCGTCGACCGCATTCGAGCAACTCGAGAGTGCTTGCTCTCGCGAGGATCAGAAGAGGGGACTCTTCGGATCGAAGAGCAGGACCGCCTCGGCTTCCTCGAACGGGTCGTTCATCGCCGACGTCTCGAGGTAGGTCATGAAGACGCGGTCGACCGGGACGTCCCGGGCGAGGAGCATTCGTTGGACGCCCGTGCGGGTGGTGTCGAAATGACTCTCGGCCACCGTGCGCGAGAAGGTCCACGATACGAACGAGGTACTGCGCAAGAGGTCGACTGGCTCGGTCATGGACGTGCCGCGATACAGAGTGAGGTCCGAGTGACCGAGCCTGGCGAACATGGCGCGGACGAAGCCGAGCCGGGCCTCGATGTGCCGGATACGTCTGGCTCGGTCCCAGGGGGATTCGAAGGTCGCTGGGTCTCGAACGATCTTGCCGGTGTACGGAGCAAGCCCCATCTGAGCGAGCACGATCCGGTGGCCCTTGACCACTTCGCCGGCCCGCGGATGCGAGACGTACTGGCGACTGAACGCCGCCTCGATGTCGTCGACCTGTCGATGCGACATGTACGCCATGAGATCCCCGTACAGGCGTGGGTCGCCCCTCCGCTGCTCGGGAGCAGGAACGTTGCCACCTGCCGCGAAGAACGACGACTCGTGTTCGAGCCATGTCTCCGCCTGGCGCTGCTCGACCTCCAGCCGTGCTGCGGTCGCACGGCGCTGGTCTAGGTCACACTCGATCTCCACGTGTCGATCGAGCCGCTCGACCACCGGCAGATACTCCGCGATCGCTGACGGATCCGCGCGTTTCGCCTGACGCTCGAACTGATACCGGTCCACCTCTTCGAAGGGGATGTCCCAGAAGGCGCCGGCATCTTCGAATGCATCGACACGCATCGTGAAGAATCCAACATCGGTGCGGACTGCGACGATCGTCACCGGCGTCCGCCGCGGATCGAGCATCCGACCTCGATTCCCAACCACGAGGTGAGAAAGAGTCCCGGCTCGAACGCGGAGTCCGGAGCTGCATCAGGATCGGACTGGTAGATCGACATCATGCAGCTCCCGTCAGCCCGTCGCAGTCGACACGCACCGAACTCTGCGCCACGGGATTCATCCGATGTCGAGAATCACGGCGACGGTCTCTCGGATCTGCAACAGCGTGACCGGCCCGACGTTTCCTCGACTGTTTGCGACGCGCTGCGGCGCGACCGCACGAAGGTGTTGGCACTGTGCGGCCGAGGTAGAAGCCAACCCGTTGGCAGGGTCGGCCTCGATCACGATCTCGGAGTGGAACCGCCGAACAGTGCTGGTCAACGGCACGACGTGGAGCACGCTCGGCTGGGCGTCGAGAATGCGCTGAGCCGTGATGATGACGGCCGGATGCACGAATCCCGCTTCCCGGCCCTCAGGTTGGCCGAGGTCGAGGTCGACAACGTCACCCGAGGTCTGCATCGAGCCAGCCATCCTCGCCGGCCTGCAAGGGCGCTCGGAGCTGGCGCCCGATGTGGTCCTGGCGAAGTGCGCGCACGGCGAGCGCAACGGTGTTGCCGACGGTGGTGTCGAACTCGGCAGCGAGCCGCTTGAGCTCTTCGTGAGTGGCACCGTCGATTCGAACACTCGTGCTGTGCATGCAAATCAGCATACAAACCCACATTGTGTGGTCAGCCCACCGCGGGTGGGCGGCGGTCGAGCCATCCGAGCCGTGGTTGAAGGTCGGCGGCAAGGCCGAGGAGCAGTTCGTCGGCGCCTGGGCGTCCGACGAGTTGCACGCCCACTGGGAGCCCCTCGTCGGTCCAACCACCGGGGACGACTACCGCTGGTTGACCCGTGAAGCTGAACGGTGCGGCGAACATCCCGGTATGCATCGGTGCGTCGTCACCGAGCGTCCACGCCGGTTGCAGCATGACCGGGCTCAGCAGCACGTCGTGACCGTCGTCCCACCAATCGGCGACCGGTGCCATCACAGATGCAGCACGCTCGAGCGCCGCGTCGACGTCACGCTTCGGCAGCGCCCGACCACGATCGGCCAGAGCGAGCACCTCGTCGCTGACGTCGCCGGCTTGGCACGGCCGCCCGAGCTGTTGTGCAAGCCACTCCACCTGTCCGGCACGGACCCATGGTCCGATCGTGGCCATCGCGGTCCAGAACGGCTCGAACAGCGTGGCGAATGCTGCCGGGAACGACGGCTCGACGTGGTGGCCGAGGTCCGCAAGCGCCGCGGACACGCGCTCGACAGCTGCCGCGCACGAAGGTGCGACATCGAGTCCGATGATCGGATCCGATTCGACGAAACCGACACGCAGCCGACGGTCCGTTGACCAAGCCCGCCCGGCAACGCCCGATCCAACGTGACAGAACAGAGCGATCAGGTCTCGTACGTCGCGTGCAACGACGAACTGCGTCCACAGATCGAGCGGATCCGGGGAGCCCGCAGCTGCCGACGACGCGACACGTCCACGACTCGGCTTGAGCGTGACGACGCCACACAGGGACGCCGGAAACCGGAGTGACCCCGAGCCGTCCGAGCCGTGCGCAATCGGCACCAGGCCTGCTGCCACGGCCGCAGCCGAACCGCCGCTCGACCCGCCAACCGAGCGCGTCAGATCCCACGGGTTCCGGGTCGGTTCGAAACCGGGGGGTTCCGTGGTGCTCGACGCCGACAACTCCGGACATGCGCTCTTGCCGACGATCACCGCGCCGAGTTCTTCGAATCTGCCAGCCAACACGGTCGTCGCTTGCGATGTGTGACCACATCGGCGAAGCCCCTGAGTGCCGACCCACAGCGGAGTGCCGGCCAGTTCCTCCCCTGCGTCCTTCAACAGCATCGGAACGCCGGCGAATGGCGCATCGAGATCAACCGTGTCGACGCGATCTCGGGCCCGTTCGAACAGCGGGATGACGACGCACGCCAGCTCGGGGTTCGCCGCCTCGATCCGAGCGATTGCCTCGTCGACGACGTCGACGGGCCGCAGCTCGCCCGACCGGATACGTGCGGCGACCTCAACCCCCGAGAGCCACGCCGTCGAATCCATGGTCCGATCATGCCCACCCGGTCACCACGCCCAAGAACCGCACCTCCCAACGACCGAACAGAACGGCATTCCGCACCGACAACAAATCTGCTGGGTTGAAGGAACCGAACTATCGGTAGCGGGGTTTTGCGTTCATGAGCCCGAGCGTCCGGGTTGGCCGTGGACCTGTCGCCCTCATCACCGGGCTCGTATTCACCATCGCTACGGGTCTTGGAGCAGCCCCACCGGCTGCGGCGGTCGACCCACCAACTGCCACCTTGGCCCCCTCCTCGGGCGAGCAAGACCGCGACTCGACCGACCAGGCGTCCGACACTGGTGCTCGTCAATTCACCCTGCGCATCGTGACGGCGGTGCAGCTCGAGTTTGCCGACAGGTCGAGTTCGCCGACCGCGGAGCGCCGCCCGATCGAACCGACGCAGCCGCAGCCGCTCAGCAACCTGGTCGCCATCCTGTACGGCGACAGCCTGTCGTGGGAGTCACGCGACCACTTCAGCGCAGCGCTGTCCGGTCAGCCTGAGCTCGCCGTGTACGAGCGAACCTTCGGCGGCACGGCGATCTGCGACTGGTTCGACGAGATGAACCACGACCTCGCCTCGCTGCAGCCGGGCGTGGTGGTGGTGCAGTTCAGCGGCAACGCCTTCGGATCATGCATGCGCACCGCCAGCGGTCCCGTCAGAGGAGACGCCCTCATCGCCAAGTACGCCGCCGACGCAAACGCTGTCGTTTCGCTCTTCGAGGGCACTGGCACCCAGGTGGTGTTCGCCAGCTCCCCGATCGATCGGGACGAATCGCCGCGAATCGGCCGCATCAACAACGTCTACCGCGATCTCGCCGCCGATCGGCCCCAGGTCGAGTTCGTCGACACTGCCGCATCGGTGCTGAAGCACGGCCGGTTCACCGCAACGCTGCCCTGCCTACATGGCGAACCGTGCAGCCCATCGGGCCAGAACGTGGTTCGCTCCCCCGACGGTCTGCACTTCTGCCCAGTGTTGTACCAGGCCGAACTCGGCGTGACGACTCCCTGTCCGGTGCGGGCGAGCGGCGCGTTCCGGTTCGGCAACGCGCTGGCCCAACCAGTCCTCGACCGCCTCTGAATCGGCGGGGTCACAGTGTCGATCGCAAGCTCGCTCTGCGTTGGCTCGGCAAACCTACGTCGACTCGAGCACACCTCCGTTCGGCGAAACCGCCCACGGTCGAGGGGGCCGACCGTTCCTACCATTGCCCGATGAGTGTGGATCGTGTTCGCCCGCCGTTGGTTGCCGACGAACGAACGCAGCTGATGGGTTGGTACGACCTTCAACGCTCACTCGTGGCGTGGAAGTGCGAGGGGCTCGGCGAAACCGATGCGCATCGTTCGTTGCTGTCGACGTCTCCACTGATGACCGTTGCCGGGGTCGTTTCGCACCTGCGCTGGACCGAGCACACATGGTTTGAGGTGCTCTTCCTCGGCGCAGCCGACGACGGACCACAATTCAGCGACGAACCCGAAGATGCCGACATGCGCGTCGCTGACGTGCCGCTGGCTGAGCTCCTTGCCGACTATGTCGCGCAGTGTGATCGCTCGAACGAGATCATCGCCGCGCATTCGCTCGACGACACCGGCCGACACCCCGACTATCAGTCGGCACAAGCGTCCCTGCGGTGGATGGTCATCCACATGATCGAGGAAACTGCCCGCCACGTCGGCCATCTCGACATCATTCGCGAACAGCTCGACGGGTTCGTCGGCTACTACTAGCGCGGCGCCGGCCACGACGACGAGAGGATCCGTGCGAGAGTTCTCGGCATCACGTTGCCGAGCGGGTGCTGCTTCGGGACGTAGTACAGAACACCGGCGACGGCGTGTTGCAGCTCGAAGGTGCGGCCCCGGGTTCGTCCTCGTGGATTCGTTCGCTCACTGCTGCAGCTTCTCAAGCCGTCGACTACGCCACTTGTTTCGTACACAAACCCCATTCATCAGCGCGGACACAAGTCGCGAGACTCTGTTCCGTGGTGCCGGTTCGACCACCCGAGGAAGTGCAAGGGCACAGGGTCGTTGTCCGCCGCTACCGATCGTCCGATGCTGCGCCGCTCCACAGTGCGATCATCGACAGCATCGATCATCTTTCACCCTGGATGTGGTGGGCACAACTGGAGCCACTTCAGGTGTCCGATCGCCAACAGCTGATCGCTCAGTGGAGAGAACAGTGGGCCCGCGGGCAAGACTTCAACTTCTGTGTGGCCCGCGAGGGTCAACTCGTTGGTGGGTGCGGTCTTCATCGCCGCGTCGGACCGCGAGGATTGTCGATCGGGTACTGGACATCGGCATCTGCGCTAGGTCAGGGGGTTGCAACAGAGTCGGCGAGGTGCCTGGTGAGAGCTGCGTTCTCGATGCCCGATGTCGACTTCGTGGAGGTTCACCACGACGTGGCCAACCAGGCAAGCGGTCGTGTCGCCGACCGACTCGGCTTCTCATTCGTTGCCGAGCATGCGGAGCCTGTTAGAGCTCCCGGTGAGAGCGGCATCAAACGAGTGTGGCGACTCGATCGAGCTGACAAAGCGAGCGCAGAGCACCACCAGTAGCCGCCCACTGCGGCACACCGCGCCGAGGGCAGTTGGGTCCGCCGTTACCGTTTGGCATGGCGATTCCGCAACGAGTCAGCTTCGTCACGCTCGGCGCACGCGACCTTGCATCGCTCAGGGCGTTCTACGCCAAATGGGGATGGTCAGAGACCGACAGTTCCACTGACGATTGGGCCGCGTTCGATGTCGGAGGGTGGCTACTCGCGTTGTACCCGATCGACCTGCTCGGATCCGAGGCAGCACCCGGCGCCCCGACGCCCGACACAGCCTGGAACGGCGTAACGCTGGCCATCAACGTCGAGTCTCAGCGCAACCTTCACACGATGTTCGACGCGGCCATTGCCGCCGGAGGACGACCAATCGCGCCCGTGAGCCACCGCGACTGGGGCGGGATGAGCGGATACATCGCTGACCCCGAAGGCAACCGATGGGAACTCGCCGTCGGGAGCGAGTTCGTCTAGCTCGGACTCCGACCGCGGCCTCACGCCGACTGGACTCGAGCCAGGTATCGATCGAGGTCGATGCGGATGTGGCCCAGCAAGTGCGCCACCGCTTCGTTGTCACCGGCCATGTCTGCGATGACGTCGTCGTTCTACGGGTCGTTCCACCACGTTCGCGAGAACGACTCGATCGTGCAGACCTTCACCTTCGCCGACTTCCCCGATGGCGTGTCGCTCGAGCGACTGACCCTTACGGCGCTCGATGACGGACGACGTACCCGCCTGGTCGCCACGTCGCTGGTCGACAGCTTCGAGACACGCGACGCGATGATCTCCAGTGGTATGGAGACCGGCATCATCGAGGGCTACACCAAACTCGACACGATCCTCGCCGAGGACACGCCACCGTGAGGTCCCAGGCGAACCGGGCTCCGTCCGGACCGACGACGACGTGAGACACAAGAGTCCGCAAGAACTACGATCGGCTTCGTGTCGGTCGAAGTCGCTCGTCAACTCGTTGCCCGCCTGCAGTCGGATTCCGACCTCGTCGAGCAGTTGCAATCCGCAGCGCCTGAAGAGCGTGGATCGATCGTGGAAGCAGAGGGTTACGCAACCGTGACGCAGGACCACGTGACGAGCGCACTACCCGAGCACCTCGGCCGGGAGCTGACCGACGAAGAGGTCGACGCAGTCTCCGGAGGGGACAGCACGTGGGACATCATTTCCGGCATTATCGAGGTCATTGGCGCATGACGCGCAATGGCGAGACGCGTTGCGACTCTGTCTAGAGCGGTAGGCCCGAGACCGGCTCCCCTGGCGCCGCACCCAGAAGCGTCACGTGCGCGCCGACGACGATCCCGGCGTTCGGGCCGTCGTGCTCCACGTGGAGCCAGTAGCCGTCGAGGTTCCCGATGCGTGGCCCGTCGATTCCACCATTGCGCTGGAGCACTCCGATCACTCCGCCGTGCGCAACCACGAGCACGTTCGTTCCCGGGTGCGCGGCGGCCAATCGAGTGATGGTTTCGCTGGCGCGGACGAGGACGTCGTCGTCTGACTCCCAACGTTCGGGAGTGTGTCCTGCCACCCTCGCACCCGGGTACCGATCGTCGATCACACGGTTGGTGAGCCCCTGCCACTCGCCGACATCGCGTTCGTTCAGCCCCTGGCGGCACAACCCGACGCGCACACCGAGCACATCGGCGATCACACGCCCGGTTGTTGCCGCCCGGTCAAGGCAGGACGTGACGACGAGCTCGAACGGCCCGAGGCGCGTGAGGGCTGCAGCAGCCGCAAGGGCCTGCTCGCGCCCACGCGAGCTCAGCGGTGGATCAGCGGCTCCCTGCCAAAGGCCAGCCGCGTTCCAGGTCGACTCGCCGTGACGCAAGACGAGCAGTCGAGTCGTCGTCATCGGAGGTGGCGGCCATCGAGTGACGCAATCGGTGGTCTCCGCGCATGATTCAGAAGCACCCGCTCTCCGTTCGGGCGGTACAAGAACCTGTCCTCGGACGGGTCCTCCGGTGCCCCGAACCCCACACGCTCGAGCACCGCTGCCATGACCTCGGCCGCCTGGACCGAGAGCGCACTGAGCGGCTGGTGGGTGTGCTGCCGCTCACCCAATTCGACCTCGGCGATCGACTCCGGACCGAAGCGGCGGGCGACGTCGATCAACAACCCGATCTCGACGCCCCAGCCTTGCATAAGCGACAGTTGCTCGAGCGCTGAACGGCGCGCCGCGTACTCCCCGGCGAGTGGTTGGCCGATGCGCGCGAGTTCAGGGAAGAACTGCGACAGCAACGGTCTCGCAACCAGTTCGGTGGTGCGTCCGCCGCCGCCGAACGACGAGGGCCGCTCGAAGTCACCCTCGACCAACATCACCTCATCGCTGCTGAGCATCGGTGTCGCGAGGTCGACGACCCACGAAGCATCGAAGGTGGTCACGTCTGCGTCGCACCACACGACGAGATCTCCGCTGCTGACGATCAGGCTCGCCCAGAGTGCGTTGCCCTTCCCGCGTCCGGGTCCGTGCTCGGCATGCACTTCATCGATCGCGACGACCCGCGCGCCGTTGCGCTCGGCAGCCAGGCCGCTTCCATCAGTGCTCTGGTCGTCGATCACGATCAACTCGTCAACGAACGGGAGGTTCGGCGTCATCAATTGGTCGCGAATCGCGGCGACGACCGCTCCGACGGTGGACACCTCGTTCCGACAAGGAATGCACACCGACACCGTCACGTCGCGTTTCAGCGCCTGCGCCTCGTCGAGAGCATCTCGTGTCGACGGCGCGTCCGCGATGGCGCGAATCACTGCGCTGATCCGCCGAACATGGGCCCGACGCTACTGGTCAGGTGCGACGAGCCGCCCATCGACGTCGAGACCGGTAGCTTGCTCGCGGTGATCCTCTACGGGGTCTGCAACGCCTCGCCGGACTCGTTGGCGCTCGACTCCATCGTGTCCACCCCAGACGACGCACGCACACGCGCCAGGCAGTTGCTCGCCGACGGGGCGAACGCGTTCGATCTCGGCGGCCAGGGCTCAACGGACGTCGCCGCCGTGGTCCACTGGACCGATGAGTGGACGCGAGTGGAGCACATCGTCCCGGCACTCGCCGAGTTCGGTGTCGATGTGTCGATCGACTCGTGGCGCCCCGAAGTCGTCCGGCTGGCGCTGGACGCTGGTGCCACGGTGATCAACGCCGCCGACGGCATGCAGAGCGACGAGATGTGGGCGGTGGCAGCCGACGCCGACGTGCCGATCGTCGTTCCATTCCTGTCGGGTGTGAACCCGAGGGAGATGGATCTCGTCACCGGCGACCCCGTGCAGGTGATGCTCGACTTCTTCCGCGAGCGACTCGCGGTCGCCGACCGGTACGGGTTGCGGTCACGCTGCATCCTCGATCCCGGCACGGGGTTTGCGCCGCCGAACTGGCCGTGGGAACAGCGCTTCCTCTACCAGAAGGACGTGTATCAGCGGCTCGGCGAACTACGCGTGTTCGGCCTGCCGATCTACATCGCGTTGCCGTGGAAAGAGACACCGCAGCACGACGAGTTGCTCGAGATCATCGTGCGTCAGCAGCCGGAGTACGGACGATCGCACTACCCAGCGAAGGTGCGGCGATTCGAACAGACGTATCTGCCCCCTGCCGACGGTTAGTTTCATGTGATGCCGCGTTCGACGCCCGTCTCCTTCGTGCTGGTCGCCGCTGCCATCGGCCTGGGGCTAGCCGCCTGTTCGTCGAGTGACGACGCCGCATCGGACACGAGCTCGTCGGCGGCAGAAACGACATCGGGCACCACCACGCCGACGTCTGGCACGTCGGCACCGACCACAGCCGGTTCCACCACGGCGAGTACCACCGCAAGCACGACCGCCACGACCGCCGCGCCGTCTCCTCCCGCCGGCCTCGCCAGTCAGGTGCTCGCTCCCGAGGGGCTGACCTACATCAGCGAGAGCCCGATCGACACATCGGGATATTGGACGAGCTATGCGATCGCCGACGGCTCCGATGCCGGGCTCGACGACTACGCCACCGTGCTCGAGACGATCGGATGGACGATCGGCGACTCCTCCGACTCAGAGATCACCGCGACCATGAGCGGCGCGTGGCTCGATGTGCTCGTTGTCGAGGCAGCCGATGGCAACACCGTGAGCGTGTGCGTGTGGAACACGGCGCCGGCGACCGATGCGTGCGCCGACTTCCCGACCACCTTGTTGGAGTCGACCGCGCCGGCCACGACCGACGGAAGCTGAACCGGCGCCGGTCGGTCTCGATCCGCGCGGGTCGGCGGGTCGCTAGATGACCTGAATCGTGCCCATCATGCCGTGGTCCTCGTGGAAGAGGATGTGGCAGTGGTACACCCATTTGCCGGTGAAATCCGTGTACCGGTGGCGGATCGTGATCGAGCCGCCGCGGGGAATGGTGACCGTGTCGCGATAACCCTCGAAGTCCTGCGGAACACCATTGATCGCCACCACCTGGAAGTCGTTCTGGTGGATGTGGAACGGGTGGTCCTCGGTGTCGATGTTCAACAACTCCCACTCTTCGAGGTCGTTGAGCCGTGCGATCACGTCGACGCGGGCGGCGTCGAAGGTCAGATCGCAGATCAGCCAGTTCCCGGTGCCCGACTCGCCGGTGCCGTCGACGATCGAGTCGATGTTGAACACCATCTGTCGGAACACGTCCGGTTCCTCCTGGCGGAAGTCGACGAGGTTGTCGTTGATCACCTCGGGCAGCTCCGGGACTGGCGCCGCCGGCTCGCCCTCGACGACGAACGTCGCCAGCGTGCGCGGCGCGAACGACTCGAACCCTTCGTTCACCTCGAGCGCCTGGAACCTGAACGTGCCAACGGCGGCGGGGTCGACGAGGAACTCGATGCGGCCCGCTGGCGGCAGCGTCCATTCCGACACCGTCTGCAGACGAGGTACGCCGACCCCGTCGGTGGCCACCACGTGCATCTCGTGACCTTCGAGGGCCACTCGAAAGAATGAGTCGTTCCCGAGGTTGGCCACCCGCCACAGCTGCCGTTCACCGGGCGCAGCGGTGATCCGGGGGTTGACCTGGCCGTTGATGGTCCACAACTCGTTGCTGGTCGTCGGCGGGCTCTCTGCATCGATCGCGCCGTCACTGACCACCACCTCTTTGAGGACCATCACCTTCTCGGTCGCCTCGCGGATGCCGGGGAGGTCGAGCCAGCCACCGTCGACGAGGATCAGCCCGCCGAGACCGCCGTACACCTGCTGGTCGACGGTGGTGTGGAAGTGCGGGTGATACCAATAGGCGCCCGAGTCGTGGTTCTCGGGAATCGGCACCTCATACGACAGTGTTTCGCCCGGGTCGACGCGCAGGAACACGTTGTCGGCGTTGTCGTTGGGAGACACGTGCATCCCGTGCCAATGGAGATTGGTGAACGTGTCGAGCTGGTTGTCGAGGTCGACGCGAAACGTGTCTCCCGGCAGAACGCGCCAGGTCTGCGACGGGTAGAACCCGTTGTACAGCGAGGTACTCGACACCGCCGCGCCGTTGATCGTGGCCGAGCCGGCCGCCGCAGTGAGCGTCGTCTGCAGCACGCCGTTCTGGGCGATCACCTCCGGCGGAGGCTGCAGCTCGGCCCCGACCGGCGGGTCGGTGGTGTCGTCGTCGGACGAGCCGCCGGTCGACAGCGTGTTCGGTCGACCACAGCCAGACAGGAGCACCAGTCCGCCGGCCGTTCCGACCACGCCGAGGCGCAGCGCCTGGCGCCTCGTGAGTCGCATCGGAGTCAGGATCCGGCCGGGTTGAGGGGAAGTGGCTCGTGTGCGCATCGCTCTCCTGGTTCGGGTCGACGGCCGTTGCCCACGGGCCGTGTCGCGCAGTGTAGATCGCGGTGACGAGTCGGTCCGGTGGCATCCGGGTACCGTGCGAGGCACTCCATGATGCTCATCGATCCCGACAGTGCCCGGCCCATGGCCCGGGGTGTGTTTGGCGCAATGAATGAGTTCACCAACGTGCAGCGGCGCTTCGGCAGCAAGATCTTCGAGGTGCTCGTCGGTCGTCCGCTCGAGGACGCTGATCGCGTCCCGCTCGGCCCCGACGAACTCGCCGACGCGCTCCCCAGCGCGAGCGCCCGCGTCCAGTTCATGCACCTGCTCGTGTTGTTCGAGCTGATCGTGCATCCGTTGCCCGCCGAACAAGAGCGACGGACCGAAGAGTACGGCCGCGCGCTGGGCGTGGACCCGCCGCTCGTCGGTGAAACGCGTGCCCTCACACGACGGCGATACGGGCTCGCCTATCTCGAACTCGCACGGCATTCGTGGTACGTGAAACGGACCCTGATCGACAGTGTCCACGGCAAGCTCTACGAACGAATCCGCTCCGAATTGGGGTACCTCGGCGTCGGTGACCCGGCGATCGCGCGACGCTGGCGAGCGCTCGGCGACCTCCCCGAGGGCTCATGGGGTCGAGAGGTCGACAGGTTCTATGACCGCAACGGGTTCCCCCGACCGGGCGAACAGCACGGCATCTACGAACTCGGCGCGAAGCACGACTGGGTCCACGTGCTCACCGGCTACGACACCACCCCGGTCGGAGAGATCAAGGTGTTCGGATTCATCGCTGCCAACATGGCCGACCCCGCGGGCTTCACGATGCTCGCGGTCACGCTCGGACTGTTCCAGACCGGCACGATCACGCACATGCACGGCAAGCTGGTCAAGAACGCGACGATCGATGCGCTCGACACCCCGGCCGCAGCCGAAGCCTTCGCCGAAGCGATCAGCTACGGCGGGCAATGCACGCGCGACATCATGAGCGACATCGATGTGTTTGCCGAGGCCGCACGACCACTCGCCGAGGTGCGCGTGGAGTTCGGGCTCCCGCCCGAGGGACTTCAGCCGCAGGTGGCCGACAACGGCGCGGCGGTGGAGCAATAGCGTGGACGACCCGACGGAAGGGGACGACGTGACTCGATCGAGGCCTGTCGGATGGTTGCGAGGTGTCGTCTTCGACTGCGACGACTATCACGCGCTGGCAGCATTCTGGAGCGACGTGCTCAAGGTGGGGATCTACAAGGATCTCCCAGGCTGGCGCGAGTTGGAACCAGGTCGAGGCGGCGTCGTGATGGGATTTCAACCGAAGGACGGCGACCGCTCGTCGCAGGGACCACTACGGATCGACATCGAGGTCGACGACCTCGACATCGGCCAGGCGGCGATGGAAGCTCGCGGCGCGTCGTTGGTGCGGGTTGTCCACTACAAGAGCGACGAGGAGCATCGCGTGATGGCCGACCCGGAAGGCAACGAGTTCACGCTCGTCCTTCCGTTTCCACCCGGCTGGTGAGCGGGGGCGCCGAGAAGGTGCGCTGCCTGCTCGCCCACGCGGCGAGGACGGCAACCCCACACAACGCAGCGACGACCCAGTAGCCGACACGCAGGCCGTCGACGAACAGCGCATCGGCAACGTCGGTGCCTTCGATCGACGCGGCGGCCTCGACCGGCAACGCATCGGGTTCGAACGATGCGCCCGACACGCCCGCTGTGGCCTCCCGACGGTCGGCCCACGACACGTCGAAGCCATTCGCCGAGAGCACACGACCGAGCTGGAAGGTTTGCGTGACCTGCACGATCGTGCCGGTGACGGCGATGCCGAGCAGGAATCCGAGCTGACGGATGGTCGACAGGGTCCCACTCGCCGTTCCAGCCGCAGTGCCGCCAGCATCCAGTGCTTGCGTCCCCGACGCGTTGAACACGAGGCTCTGGCCGACGGCCGCAATGAGCAGGCCGGCGACCGTGACGCCAAGGCCATGGCCGACAGAGATCAGTCCCGCCAGGGTGAACGCGACGACGAGCGCACACAGACCGGCCATGGTCAATACGAACGCCCGCACAACCGTCTGCACCTTGCCAACGAGCAGCGACAGCACCCCGTACGGCACGGTGAACAGCAAGAACACGGCGCCCGCCTCACCGGCGGAGAGGTCGAGCACGTTCTGCAGATACTGCGGGACGAAAAAGAGCATCGCTGCGTACGCCCAATTTGCGGCGACGACGACGGCGGCGATCGCCAGATACCTCGGACGCAAGAACAGCCCAAGATCGAGTAGCGGCGCGCTCGCCCTCCGTTCGACAGCGACGAACGCCGCGAGCGCAACGACGCCGATCAGGATCGCGGCAATAGCCCGGACATCGTCGACGTTCGCCTCGGGCAGAGTCATCAGCCCGTAGACGACACCACCGAGCCCGATACCCAGCGTGGCGACGCCTGCGAGATCGAGCGAGTCCGTCGCCGCCGGATCGGACGACTCCTCGGCGGTCACCCACATCGTGACCACCATCACTGCCGCAACGACGCCCACCCCAGCGAGGTACCAGCGCCACGACAGTTGTTCGGTGATGACGCCGGCGGCGAGCGGTCCGATCGCCGCCCCAGCTGCCGTGATCGCCGTCCATACCGAGACCGCAAGCGAACGATTCCGCTCGCTCACCGCCCCCGTGACAATCGCGAGCGACGCGGCGACGATCGCCGCAGTGGCGACGCCGACGACGAGACGCGCCACGATCAGCTGACCGATCGACGGGGCGATCGCGCCGAGCCCGGACCCGATCGCGAACAGCGCCAGCCCACCGCACGCCACGAGGCGGCGGCCCCATCGATCCGCAACTCGTCCTGCCGGTATCAACGCGATGGCCGAGGCCAGCGACGCTGCGTTGATGATCCACTGCAGCTCGGTATCGGAGGCATCGAGGTCGGTCCCGATCGTCGGCAGCGACTGGCTGATGCCGAATGTGTCGAACATCGTGGCGGCGACTGCGGCGGAGGCGACGACAACAGCGCCCCACCGCTCCCGCTCGCTCGTCACCGCAGATGCCCTCGTGGGGCGCAGAGCGTCAGCGCGTCATCCCACCGGAGCACCGGCCCGCTCCCAAGCCACATCCAACCCGAACCTAGCGAAGCCGCAGTCGCGGCAGCGCGACGACACGGGCTGTGGCACGCAGCTACGGCTTCAGCCCGCGGACGACGCGGATGCGCGGATCTGATCTGTCGGCCCACTCATCAAGGAGGGGCGGCAGATACTCCCGAATGCTCATCATCGCTTCTGACAGCTCGAACCCGGCCGACCCGAGGATGTGCAGCACTTCCCGATACTCCTCGTCGGAGTTCAACGACCGGGTTTGGTGGTATTGCACGTAGATCTGGCGGATGTGCTCGAGCCGGCCCGTTCGAGACAGGTCGCGCACCACCGGTAGCTCCGCGCCCTCGACGTTGAGCTTCAGAAAGTCGACCGGCTCCTCGATGTAGTCGGACAGGCGCACCACGTCGACGGTACGCGTCGTCGTGTGCCCCCGCTCACCCCACGACCGGAGCAGTGAGTTGCCCTGGCTGTCGGGGTGCGCTCCATCGAACTCGCCGAAGAGCTCGCCGCTGCCGGAGTAATCCGATACCGCGGCCTCGACCAGACGCACACGGTCCAATCTCCGTGCCTCGATGTTCTTCCTGAACACCTGGGCATTGGTCGGATCCGGCTCGAACGCGAGCACGGACGCGTCGGGATACCTCTTCAGGAAGAAGATGGTCGCCACCCCGTAGTGCGCGCCACAGTCGATGATGTGCGGCGCGGGCGCATCGGTGGAGAAGTCGTACTCGCGGTCGACGAACACCTGCTCGTAGACGTGTTCGATCGATGCACGGCTGCAGTGGAAGAACTCCTCACCGTCGACCGAACACTGCTCGATGGTCGCAGACATCGGACCGACCTAGCTCACCGACGGGCGTCAGCCCGCCGCCGTATCGAGGTTCTCGACGACCGGCGGCAACATCGCGCGCTTGTAGATCGCGACCATGGAATCGAACATACGGATCTCTTCGAGCATCAGGCTGAGCCGGGGCACCTCGATGCTGGTCCCGACGACATCGTCGATCAGGAAGTCCTCGTACAGGCGCGGCTTGTAGACGTCGTGCATCACGTCGACGAGCCCGGCGACGAAGTCGTGGAACGTGATCGGGAGATCGCACTGGCCGGTGGCGTGGCCCCAATGCGACGTCTCAAGGTCCTCGACCACGTACACCCCTCCATCGCGCAGGCCGTCGGCGAACAATGCGTTGAAGGAGGCGATCTGGTGCGACACCACGTGACTTCCGTCGTCCATCACCACGTCGAACGGGCCGAACTCGTCGATCACGTCGCGCAGGAACGCCGAGTCGCGCTGATCACCGATCCTCACGAAGATGCGATCGTCAGCGTCCTCGTACTCGCGGCACGTCTCGTTGATGTCCACACCAACGATCGTCGACTGCGAGCCGAGGTACCGGCGCCACAGCTCGAGCGAGGCGCCCTTGTTGACGCCGATCTCCAGCATCGTCGTCGGTGTGTTGCGGCGTTCGGCGAAAACTCTCTCGTAGCAGTCGAAGAAGTTCAGCCACTTGTGTCCGTTGGGGATGGCGCGCCACAGCTGGGCGATCTCCGACTGCATGTACCGCTGATCGATGCCGACTCGGTCTGGGTATCGAACCGCGACGGGCGCGAACAGTTCAGGGTCGAGGAACTGGCGGGCAGGAGGGGAGCCGCTGGACATGAGCTGGTGCGTTCGATCGGCCCCCGGGCAGACCGTCGGGGGGACTCGCCCGATGGTACTCACGCTGCCGCGTCGACTCCCCGGTCGTGTTCGGATCGGCGACCGCACGATCGGTTCAGCGGACGATCGGCATGTCGCACGGTTCATCAGCAGGCGAACGCACCTAGTCTCCAGCCGTGCTGCTCGATGGAAAACGACTTCTGATCACCGGTGTGGTCACCACCGACTCGATCGCCTACGCCACAGCCGCCGCCGCGCTCGAGGCCGGTGCCGACATCGTGCTGTCGGCCCTCGGACGCGATCTCGAACGCACCAACGAGGCAGCAACTGCGCTCGGCAACGTCGATGTGATCGAGGCCGATCTCACCGAGCCCGACCACATCGATCGGTTGGCCGACGACATCCGCACGCGCTGGGGTCAGCTCGACGGCATCCTCCATGCGGTGGCGTTCGCCCCGCGCGAGGCGCTGTCGGGCGACTTCCTCGAGGCCGGTAGCGAGTCGGTCGCCCGGGCGATGAACACCAGCGTGCACACGTACGCGGTCACCGGCCGGATGCTGCGCGACCTCGCTCCCCCGGAAGGTGGCTCACTCGTCGGCCTCGACTTCGACTCGACCAAGGCGTGGCCGGTGTACAACTGGATGGGCGTCGCCAAGTCGGCGCTCGAGTCCGCCAACCGCTACGTCGCACGCGACCTCGGCGCTCGACGAATCCGCGCCAACCTCATCGCCGCCGGGCCGCTGTTCACCCGCGCCGCCAGCGGGATCGCTGGATTCGATCACCTGACGAATGCCTGGGAACACCAGTCGCCGATTCCCTGGAACGCCGACGACGCACGTCCGGTCGGTGACGCCGCGATCTTCCTGTTCTCCGACCTGTCACGGATGGTCAGCGGGGAGATCCTGCACGTCGACGGCGGCTTCCACGCGATGGCCGCACACCTCGACCGCTGAGAACCGCGGCGCCTACCAGGTGTCGACGAACGCTGCCCGGCCAGATTCGGAGGCGGGCGCGGCGTCGAACAAGGTGACGAGCCACCGCCGAGTGTCGGCCGGATCGATCACGTCGTCGATGTCGAAGTGCGACGCCGCCGACACCGCCTTGCCGTGGGCGTACAACCGGTCGACCATCTCCTGAAACAGCGCCTCGCGCTCGTCGGCATCGTCGATGGCGTCGAGTTCGCGGCGGTAGCCCAGCCGCACCGCGCCTTCCAGACCCATCCCGCCGAACTCGCCTGTAGGCCACGCCAAGCACGCCAACGGCGCCCGCGTCGAACCGCCCATCATCGCCTGCGCCCCCAGCCCGTAGGCCTTGCGGGTCACCACTGCCACCAGCGGTACCGACAGGTTGGCGCCCGTCACGAACAACCGGCTGCAGTGGCGCACCAACGCCGTGGCCTCGACCTCGGGTCCGACCATCATCCCCGGAGTGTCGACGAACGACACCACCGGCAGGCCGTGCGCATCGCACGCTTGCAAGAAGCGGGCCACCTTGTCGGAGCCGTCGGCATCGATCGCGCCGCCGAGGTGACGCGGGTCGTTGGCGATCACCCCGACCGGCCGTCCTTCGAGGCGGGCAAGGGCGGTGACCATCCCGACGCCGAACTCACGGCGCAGCTCGAATACCGAGTCGACGTCGAACACCGCGTCGAGCGCACCGCGAATGTCGTACGCCCGCAACCGGTCGACCGGCACCACTCGGCGAGCCAGGTCCGGCTCGGGGGCCTCCCACCCATCGATCGGTCCTTGGAAGTACGACAGGTAGCGCTTGGCGAGTGACACCGCCTCGACGTCGTCGGCGGCGACGAGGTCGACCACACCGTTCGAGCGTTGCACCTCGATGGGGCCCACTTCGGTGGGCGCGTATTCGCCGAGCCCGCCGCCTTCGATCATCGCCGGACCACCCATGCCGATGTTGGCGTCTTCGGTGGCGATCACCACATCGCAACAGCCGAGCAACGCCGCGTTTCCAGCGAAGTTGTATCCCGACGCGATACCGACGAGCGGCACCGTGCCCGACAGCTCGGCGAACCACAGAAACGCGAGGCAATCGAGGCCGCTGGCACCCAGCCCATCGGTGTCACCCGGCCGGCCACCTCCACCCTCGGTGAAGATCACTACTGGGGTGCGCAAGCGATCGGCGAGCTCGAAGAGGCGGTCCTTCTTGCGATGGTTCTGCGCCCCCTGCGTGCCCGCCAGCACGGTGTAGTCGTAGCTCAGCACCACACACTTGGCGCGCCGAGACCCGACCAACTCGCCGTTGACATCGCCGATTCCGCCGACCAAGCCATCGGCGGGCGTGGATGCGATCAGGTCGTCGAGCTCGCGACGACGCCGCTGCGCCGCGATCACCAACGGGCCGTACTCGGCGAAGGTGCCGTCGTCGACCAGCGCTGCGAGGTTCTCGCGGGTCGTCCGCCGACCCCGGGCGCGGCGCTTGGCGACGGCCTCGGGACGGGCCTCGTCCAGACCGAGCCGATGGCGCTCGCGCACCTCGTCGAGATCGGGACGGTCGTCGGCACTACGCGCCGCAGGTTCGTCACCGCCGACTGGATGGTCCGTTGCGGCGAGACTCGGCTCGATTTCCCCGAGCGCATCGTCGACGCCGACCGTGACACCCACCGCAACCGACCAGCGGACCGCCCCGCTCACGGGAGCGAGGACGTCGTGGTGCATCTTCATCGACTCGACGAGCGCGATCGTTGCGCCAGCCGCCACTCGTTCGCCGTCGTCGACGAGCAACGCCACGATCGTTCCCTGCAGCGGTGAAGGAATGTGCATGTCAGATGCGCTCCGGGTCGCGTTGGAAGGTGGTCACCGATGCTTGACCCATCACGAGCTCGGCCGACACGGCGGCAAACAACGCGGGGACGATGAATCCCGGTTGCCCCGTCGTCTCGGCGACGAACATCACGGCGGCCAGCGGCACGCGATACCCGGCTCCGAGGAACGCGGCGATGCCCAGCAACACATACAGCGTGGGGTCGAGCGGGTTCACGAGATCGCCGATGAAGCGCCCGACGATGGCGCCGGCGACCACGAGCGGGATGAAGATTCCACCCACTCCGCCCCCTGCCAGGGTGGTGGCGGTCGCGATGAACCGCATGACGAAGATCGCCGCAAGTAACCAGAGCGCGTGTTCTTCGCCGAGCCACGCGATCACCTCGTAGCCCGAGCCCAGACTGAGGCTCTCGCCGGTGAGGCCGCGGGTGATGATGAACAGCGCCGTCAACACACCGCCGGCAATGGTCACCCGCCACACCACGGGCCGCAGCGTGAACCCCTTGGCGTACACGATCAGCCGCGAGAACAACCGGGCACCGATCGCGCAGAAGATGCCGATGAGCACTGCGCCGGCCAGATCACGGAACTGGAACACCACGCTTCTGTCCGAATCGAAGCTGAAGATCGGGTCGGTGTTGGTCATCGCCACGAAGGTGAGATAACCGAAGGCGCTGGCCACCAGGGCGGGCAGCAGCATGCGGCGCGCGAGCTGGTCGCGGAACGGCACCTCGAGGGCGAAGATCGCGCCGGTGGCCGGCGCCTTGAAGATGGCGGCCACGCCGGCAGCGGCGCCGGCGACGAGCAGCGTGCGGTGATCGAAGTTGCGGAACGAGGCCGGCAGCCGCCGCTGGATCATGGCGCCGAGAGCCGAGCCGGCATAGATCGACGGACCCTCCAGGCCCATCGCCCCGCCGGAACCGAGCGTGGCCACGGCGGCCGACATCCGACCGATGTACGCGCGCCAGCGCAGCGGGTACTCGGGGTCGTGGAAGGCGCGCAGATACTCGTCGGAGGTCGCCGAGGATGCGCCTTTGCCCAGCGTGTGCAGCAGGATCGCGGAGATCACCAGGCCGATGCCCGGGGCGATCGCGCCGAGCCACAGCGGCCCGTCGAGCACCCAATGCAGCAGCACCTCGGCGGTGAAGTACTCGAAGAAACGCACGAGCACCCCGGTGAGCGCGCCCGTAATCGCGGCGAGCAGTACGACCTCGCGCGAGCGGCGAACGAGGTCACCGAGTTCGGTCGAGCGAATATCGAAGGTGACCGGCCGGATGCCGTCCATCACCTTCCTGCGCCACACTGCTCGGAGTGTAGGTCACCACCGGTGGTGGTCTCCGGCTGGCCTACGCTCGGCGGTCATGACACGCGTGGTCGTTACAGGCGGAGCGGGTTTTCTCGGCTCACATCTCTGTCGGGCGCTGCTCGATCGCGGCGACGATGTGGTGGCCATCGACAATCTGGTGACCGGTTCGGTCGCCAACATCGAGGAGCTGTTCGGTCGTCCCGGATTCACGTTCGTCGAGCACGACGTGAGCAACTACGTCTGGGTTCCGGGCGATGTCGAGGTAGTGATGCACCTGGCGAGCCCCGCGAGTCCGGCCGACTTCGAACGCATCCCGATCCAGATCCTCAAAGTCGGCGGCTTGGGCACCCACAACACGTTGGGACTGGCGCTGGCCAAGGGCGCCAAGTTCTTTTTGGCGTCGACGTCGGAGGTGTACGGCGACCCGCTCGTGCACCCCCAGCCCGAGGACTATTGGGGCAACGTCAACCCGATCGGCCCACGCGGCGTGTACGACGAGGCCAAACGGTACGCCGAGGCGATGACAACGGCCTATCACCGCCACCACGGGCTCGACGTGCGCATCGTGCGCATCTTCAACACCTACGGGCCACGCATGCGCCCCGACGATGGCCGTGCGGTATCGAACTTCTTGGTGCAGGCACTGCGTGGCGAACCGATCACGATCTTCGGCGATGGGTCGCAGACCCGTTCGTTCACCTTCGTCGACGACGAGATCCGTGGGTTTCTCGCCCTGCTCGACTCGGACGAAACCGCGCCGGTGAACATCGGCAACGACCGCGAGTTCACGATCGCCGAGTTGGCCCACCTGGTACTCGAGGTGACCGGGTCGTCGTCGGAGCTCGTGTTCCTGCCGCTCCCCCAGGACGACCCGGCGCAGCGGCGCCCCGACCTGACCCGGGCGCGGACACTGCTCGGCTGGGAACCAACGATCGCTCTACGCGACGGCTTGGTCGAAACCGCCAGCTACTTCCGCGCCTTGCTCGAGCGCGGCGCGCCGGTCGATCAGCGGCGGCCGACGCCGTCGTAGCCGAGCCCCGCCGCGCGCACCTCGTCAGGAGTCAGCAGGTTGCGCGTGTCGACGATCGTCGTCGCCGGCCCAGCTGCGGCGGCGAGCCGCGCCAGATCGAGCTTGGCGAACTCGGGCCACTCGGTGAACACGGCGATCACATCGACGTCGGCGACGGCTGCGTAGGGGTCGTCGACGACCTGGATTCCCTCGAGCCGCTGCGCACGGTGGTCGTCGACCTCGCCAGCGGCAATGCCAGTGGTGGTCGGGTCGAACCCGCTGATCGCGCCGCCCCGTTCACGGATCTCGTCGATGATCGCCAACGCGGGCGACTCGCGTAGGTCGTCGGTGCCCGCCTTGAACGTCAACCCGAGCGCGCCGACGGTGACACCGGCCAGATCGGCTCCGTCGGCTCGTCCTGCGGCGCGGCCGATCTTGTCGATCATGCGCGCACGCTGTTCGTCGTTCACCTCGATCACGCCGCGCATCATCGAGAAGTCGTAGCCGTGGTCTTCGGCGATCTTCACCAGCGCCCGCGAATCCTTGGGGAAGCACGAGCCACCCCACCCGGGCCCCGGGTTGAGGAAGGCACGGCCGATGCGCTGATCCGAGCCGATCCCGTCGACGACTGCAGCCACGTCGGCACCGACCGCCTCGCACATCGCGGCGACGGCGTTGACGAAGGAGATCTTCATCGCCAAGAAACCGTTCGCTGCGTACTTGATCGTTTCCGCCGACGCCGGGTCGGTGATCTGCACGTGCGCACCGAGCGGCGCGTACAGCGCAGCGACTCGCTCGGCGGCCCCGGTATCGGCCGAGCCGATCACCACACGGTCGGGATGCAAGAAGTCGTGGACCGCTGTGCCCTCGCGCAGGAACTCCGGATTCGACACCACCGCCACGTCCGAACGGCCGAGCGCGCCCTCGACGACACGGGTCGAACCGACGGGCACGGTCGACTTGTTGACCACGACCGCGCCCGAACGAAGGGAGTCGGCGACCTGCGCTGCTGCGGCCTCGATGTACGTCAGATCGGCACTGCCATCTTCACCTTGCGGTGTGGGCACACACAAGAACACCACATCGGCGTCGGCGGCCGCGGCAGCCGCCCCGACGACGAACGACAGGCGACCCGCCGCGCGCGACTCGGCGACGAGCGCCTCGAGGCCCTCTTCCACGATCGGCACGGCGCCACCGTTGAGCACCTCGACCTTGCGCGCATCGATATCGCCGCACACCACGACGTGTCCCAACGACGCCAAGCAGGCACCGGTGGTGAGCCCCACATAGCCAGTGCCGACCACGCCGATACGCATCGGGGCGGAGGAAGCGGTCGAGTTGTCGGTCACGTTGAGTCCTTTGCCGTCTACGTCGATGTCGTCTACGTCGATGAGGTCGATGACGCCGACGAGGTCGACGAGGCTATCTCTCGAATCCACCAGGGAATCGGACACCACTCCGCAACCGTCGGCGTGGGGGATCCGAGCCTGGGCGGGACCGTTCCCGACTGACTACCTTCGGCGCTGTGCACCCACTGACCCCGGACGACGGCGACAGCGGCGCAGAGGGCACGTTCGACGGCGTGTCGTTCGACGATTGCGGCGACGACCCGAGCTGGTTGTGCGAGCAGATCTACGACATCACGGGCGGCAACGGCTTCTTGGCCTCGATCGCCGACAGCGTCGTGACGGTCCTGTTGATCCTGATCGTCGCCTGGATCGCAGTGCGCATCATCAAGCGCTACCTGCGGAAAGCGATCCAACGCCTGATCGCCCGCGAACCGACGGCACCAACACGCAGCGGGCTCAAGCGGTTGGGCCTCGACGCAACCGGCGACGAGGAGTTGCTCGGCACGAGCCCGGACACCGCATCGCGCCGAGCGGCCCGTGCCACCTCGATCTCGTTCGTCCTCGGCGGCACCGTGTCGGTGATCGTGTGGACCTTCGCGGTGCTGATGGCACTGGCCGAACTCGGGCTCAACCTCGGGCCGTTGATCGCCGGCGCCGGCATCGCTGGCGTGGCGTTGGGCTTCGGCGCCCAAGACCTGGTGAAGGACTGCATCAGCGGGCTGTTCGTATTGCTCGAAGACCAATACGGGATCGGCGACGTGGTCGACTTGGGCGAAGCGGTGGGTGTCGTCGAGCGGATCTCGTTGCGGGTGACGATTCTGCGCAGTCTCGACGGAACGGTGTGGCACGTCCCCAACGGCGAGGTCACCCGCGTCGGCAATCTGTCGCAGTTGTGGTCGGTGGCCCTGGTCGATCTCGACGTCGCCTACGACAGCGACCTCGACCACGTCGGCGAGATCATGCTCAATGCCGCCCGCGAAGTGTGCGATAACGAAGAGTGGGCGCCGATCATCGTCGAAGAACCGAACCTGTTGGGGGTCGAGGCGCTCGGTGCCGACGGCATCACCTTGCGGATCACGGTAAAGACCAAACCGGGCGAGCAATGGGCGCTGCAACGCGAACTGCGACGACACTTCAAACAGGTCTTCGACGAGGCCGGGATCGAGATCCCGTTCCCCCAACGCACCATTTGGATGCGTTCGGGCGACGCGTGAATGCCCTCGCCACCTGCGGCGATGGCATGATGATGAGGTGACCGGCGCAGTGGTGGGACTGAGCATTGGTGTGGTCGCGCCCGCCCGCGGCACGCTCACGTTCGCTGTGATCGTCACCGCGTTGGGCTTCATCGCGGTGATCTTGTCCGAGCGTTGGGTCGCTCCCCCTCGCCCCGCGCCCGCCGCCCGTGCCGGTGCACTGCGCAAGGAGTCGCCTGCAGTGGTCAACATGTTGACCAACGACGCCACCGTCACCGCCGCCGGATTCCGGGCGACGATGATCGACCTCGCCGCCCGGGGCTGGCTGCGGATCGTGCCGCCCGCCGACGAGGAGGATGAACTCGCCCGAGTTCGACCTGCGGCGACGGCGTTCAAAGGCGATTCCCTGCTGCCGCACGAGCGGCTCGTGCTGCAACATGTGATGGCCCGATTCACCACCGATCGAGCGATACCGGCGCGTTATCTCGCGGTCGACGTGCGCGGGAGCTGGTGGCGCCGGTTCCGCGGTCTGGTCGAAGCCGAGGCCAAGCGCGGTGGGCTGGTCACACGTCGATGGACCCCGCTGGCGATCGCCCCGCCACTGGCGCTGACGTTGCTCGCCGCCGTGTTGTGGTGGCGGGCACTGCGCAGCGGCGATGACCAGATCGCCGTGATCGACTCGCTCGTGCCCCGCCTGGTCGGGGCTGCGCTCGCCGTGGCGATCATCGCGTTGGCGATACGCGTCGGGCGTCATCTCGTGCGACGCGAGCTGACCCACACCGACGCGGGCGTCACAGCCACCGAACGCTGGCTGGCCGTGCGACAACGACTGGTCGAGGCCGACTTCGGCCGAATGGCCCCGAGCGCGATCGAACCGGGCGACCGCCGATTGGCCTACGCCGCAGCGATGTGTCTGGCCGACGGTGCCGCCGTCGAGCTCCCGCTGGCACGCGAAGACGCCCGCCGAGCATGGAGTTCGGTTGGCGGCCGCGCCCGCCTGGTACGCGTGAAGTACCCGCTGCGCCCCGGCTACGGCCTCTCGCCCTACACCGCACTGTTCGGCGGGCTCGTCGGCACGCTCATCGCGTTGCGCGCCCGTCGGTACTTCGACGACGTCGCCCGGCAAGAAGCGCTGGGGTCGCTGTACGACCGATTCCCCGATCAGGACTGGCTGATCGCCGACATCTTCACTGGCCTCACCGCACTGGCCTACGTGGCCATCGTCGCCGGACTGTGGCTGGCGCTTGCTGGCGCGGCCGATCTGTTCGGGAAGGTCGAGCGCACCGGGGTGATCCTGCGCACCCGCCGGCCGGCCGAGATCTCACCGATGCCGCGGCCGTTGCGGCGCCTAGTCGAACGCGACCGCTACAGCGTGTACGTGGCGGTCGACGACGGCACCAGCGACTCGGTCACCGCGTGGCGTTCAACTGAACGCACCGCAGTTCCCCAAGGAGCGATGGCGGTGGTGTCGGCGAGCCTGGTGCTCGGTCACGTCCGCAAGTCTGACCCGGTCGGCCACCGCTTGATCGACGACGTGTAACGATCAGCCGGCCCGATCGGCGTTGCGCCGGATCTCCTCGATCATCTCCGTCCACCGACTGGGCGGCAGGTCGTGGCCCATTTCGGGGTACATCACCAGGCGCGAACCGGGAACTGCCGCAGCCGTCGCCACGCCACCGCTCGGCTTGACCAACGGATCGAGCATCCCGTGGATCACCAGCGTCGGCGCAACCACCGAGTGCAGCCCGGCGGTGCGATCCGGGCTGGCCATGATCGCTGCGGTTTGCCGTTCGGTGCCCTGGGGTCGGAAGCTGCGCTTCAGGCTGAGGGTGGCCCGCTCACGGGTGGCATCGGCATCGAACTCGGTCCCGGAAATGTTCTCGAAGATCGCCACCGACCGCTCGATGCCTTCGTCAACGGTGACCGCCGGCTTGAGGCGCGCCAGCTTGGCCATCATCTTCTTGGCGATCAGGCCGTTCTTGCCGTCGCCGGTGTTCGACATGATGGATGTGAGCGAGCGGACGCGCTCGGGATGCTCGATGGCGATCGTCTGGCTGATCATGCCGCCCATCGACATGCCGACGACGTGGGCCGTCTCGACCCCGAGCGCGTCGAGCAGGCCCACGGCATCGGCAGCCATGTCGCTCAGTAGATACTCAGCCGACGGCGGCCGCTTGGCGAGCCCGCCGAGCACGGCCTGCACCTGCCCCGGCGGCTGCCAGTCGAACTCGGTGCTCAGCCCCTGGTCGCGATTGTCGAACGCGATCACTTTGAACCCTGCGCCAGCGAGTTCGGCGACGAAGTCCGGGTGCCAGTCGGTGAGCTGCCCGCCGAGGCCCATCACGAGCAAGAGCGGATCGCCCTCGCCGGTGATCTCGTACTCGATGGTGATTCCGTTGGCGTCGACGGCAGGCATGCCGGAAGACGCTACTGCTCAGCCGGACCGGCGCTGCAACGGCACCCGCCAGAAGCCGGCCTTAAGGTACTCGCCTTCGGGGAACGTGACGGGATGATCGGTGTCGTGGCCCGTACGGGCGATCTCCCGTCCGCCGCGTTCGGTCACCAGCGGCGCAACGATGTCGAAGAACTGTGTCCGCCCGATGCGCGACGAGCACGAGGCCAGCATCAGCACACCGTCGGCCGCGGTGACGTCGAGGGCCAGCTTGGCGAGACGTGCGTAGGCACGTTCGGCGCGGGGGATGTCCGCCGCCCGCTGAGCGAACGCCGGCGGATCGATCACCACCACGTCGAAGCGGCGCCCGGCGCGCCGCAGGCCGCGCAGCGCATCGAAGGCATCGGCGACGTCGATGGTGTGCTCGATCGGACCCCCTGCGTTGCGCGCCACGTTGCGTTCGGCGACCGCCAGTGTGGGGCCGGACGCGTCGATCGAATGCACGCTGACCGCGCCTCCTGCCGCGGCGTGAGCGCCGAAGCCGCCGGTGGCGGCAAACACGTCGACAACGTGGGCCCCGTGGGCCAATGATCCGATTCGCCGGCGATTGGCGCGCTGATCGAGGAAGTAGCCCGTCTTCTGGCCGTGCACGACCTCGGCCTCCAGATCGAGGCCCCACTCGCTGAACCGCACCACCGGGTCTGGGAGCGCCCCGACGAGCACGGCGCCATCGGGTGGCCCGGCCGCAACCTGGCGCGCCCGTCGGAGTACGAGGGCCGAGGCACCCGTGACATCGATCAACGCATCGGTGACCATGTCGAGCCACGGAACCCACGCCGCGCTATAGATCTTGACCACGAGTACGTCGGCGTACCGGTCGACCACCAGGCCCGGCAGACCATCGTTCTCGCCGTTGACGAGACGCACACCGGGCGCAGGCCCATCGGGTGCCGCCCGTGTCAAGGCGGCGACGAGCGAACCTCGGCGGTCGGCGGCCGCCGCGAGCTGGGCGTGGAACCATGCGCCGTCGATGGGTGTCGGCTTGCCGTGGTGCACGACGCGCACGGCGATCGGCGCGTCGGGGTCGTACAGACCAACAGCGGCAAACCTGCGGCGCTCGTCGAACACCACAGCGAGATCGCCGGCTTGTCCGGCAGGATCGACCGACCGAATCGACCGGTCGAACACCCACGGGTGCCCCGCGCGGATCCTGCGCAACGCATCGGGTGTCACGCGCACAGCAACACGCCCGGGCGACGATGCGATCGACGGCATTGCGCCAGGATGCCGGATCTGTAGCGGTCGAGCGCTACAACACTCACATGAGCGAGCACGCACCCCACCGAGCCCCCTCCCCCGACGCACTGTCGGTCGGCAGCCTTTTCGGCGTGGAGGGCAAGACCGTCCTCGTCACCGGAGGCTCGCGCGGCATCGGCGAGATGATCGCTGCGGGGTTCCTGGCGAACGGGGCCAAGGTGTACATCTCGTCGCGCAAAGCCGACGTGTGCGACGCCACCGCCGCTCGGCTCTCCGCCGAGTACGGCGGCGAGTGCATCTCGCTTCCGGCAAACCTTGCAGACCTCGACGGTGTCGAGGCGCTGGCGGCTGCCCTCTCCGAACGCGAGACGAGCCTGGATGTACTCGTGAACAACGCTGGCGTGTCGTGGGGCGCACCACTCGAGGAATTCCCCGAGAGCGGCTGGATGAAGGTGATGGACACCAACGTCAAGGGTGTGTTCTTCCTCACCCAACGGCTCCTGCCGCTGCTGGAAGCCGCTGGCACCAGCGACACGCCGTCGCGGGTGATCAACATCGGATCGATCGACGGCATCCGCACTCCGGTGTTCGACACCTGGTCGTACGGGCCGTCGAAGGCGGCCGTACACGCCATGACCCGGCAGATGGGCGTGAAGCTCGCCCCACGCAACGTGCTGGTCAACGCGATCGCTCCCGGACCGTTTCCGACCTGGATGCTGTCGACCGGTGTCGGCACCGGAGGCGATGTCGAGAACACCGACTGGGACGCCGTCGGCAGCACCAACCCGACCGGCCGCGTCGGCACACCCCAGGACATCGTCGGTCTGACGATCTACCTCTCCTCTCGGGCCGGGCAGTTCACCGTTGGCGAGACGATCACCTGCGACGGCGGGTCCGCATACTCGTAGCACTCCGGGCACCGAGGCGCTGCGGCGCGCTCTCGACGACGAACCGGCCCGGGTGATCTAACTTTGCGCCCGTGAGTGACATCTCCCGCATCGCGATCAGCACCGGCGGCGGTGACGCCCCGGGCCTCAACGCAGTGATCCGCTCGGTCACCTTGGCGGCGATCCGTCGCGGGTGGGAAGTGCTCGGCATCCGCGACGGATTCCACGGGCTCCTCATCCCCGACGACTATCCCGATGGCGGCGTGGTGCGCCTCGACCGTGACGACGTCCGTGGCATCTCTCACTTGGGCGGCACCATCATCGGGTCGACCAACAAGGGAAACCCGACCGCGTTTCCCGTGCAGTCGAACGACGGCGCCTGGGAAGAGGTCGATCGAACCCATGAGCTGATCGGGCTGTTCAAAGAGCACGGCATCGATGCCCTGGTCACGGTTGGCGGCGACGGCTCGCTGACCATCGGCAACCACCTCCATCGCCACGGCATGCGCGTGATCGGTGTGCCCAAGACGATCGACAACGACCTCGACAAGACCACGGCCACGTTCGGCTTCGACACCGCGGTCAACTTCGCCACGGAGTGCATCGACCGGCTGTTCACCACCGCCACCTCACACGGCCGAGTCATCGTCGTGGAGGTGATGGGCCGATACGCCGGGTGGATCGCCTTGCACGCCGGGATGGCCGCCGGCGCCCACGCAATTCTGATTCCCGAGATTCCCTACCAACTCGAGAAGGTGGCCGAGACCATCCGCGAGCGCGAGTCGCGCGGCGCGAAGTACTCGATCGTGGTCGTGGCCGAGGGGGCGATGGCCGTCGGCGGCGACGTGTCGACCACCGGGAAGGCTGTGGGACAAGCAGTGCGTCTCGGCGGCGTGGGGGCCAAGGTTGCAGCCGGGCTCGAGGCGCTGACCGGTCGCGAATCGCGCACCATCGTGCTCGGTCACCTGCTGCGCGGCGGACCACCGACCGCCCTCGACCGGCTGTTGGGGATGCGCTTCGGTGCGGGCGCCGTGCGGGCCCTCGACGAAGGCCACGACGGCGTGATGGTGGCCCTCCAACCGCCGAACGTGATCTACGTGCCGTTGGACGAGGCCACTGCGACGATGAAGACGGTGCCGCCCGAGAACGACACGATGCTCACCGCCCGCGACCTCGGGATCAACTTCGGCGACTGAGTTCTCTACGACGCCGACGCGCCGCGCATGGCGTAGGGCCAGGGCGCGTTGCGTGCTGGCACGCTCGACCGCCGGGTAAACGACAGTCGGCTGACCAGCTCTTCGAACACGGCTCCACCCGGGTCGGCGAGATTGTTCGACTCGATCGGATCGACGTCGAGGTCGTACAGCTCCCACTGGTCGGCGAGCGGTGTCTGACGATACGTCTCGGTGCCATCGTCGAGGACCGAAGCCAGATGTCGTACGCCCGGTTCGGTCCACGTCGCCGGATCGTCGAACGTGCGCACCAGCTTGTAGAGGTGGCCGTCCACGCCTGAACGGGCGACGATTCCTTCGAAGTTGGCGCCGACGTCGGCCGGTACATGGATCATCAGCTCCGGTGGCGGGTTGTCTCCCTGCCCCGTCGCCCTGGCGACCGCCGACGCCCCGGTGTCGCCCTCGCAGATGTTGTCGCGAGTGAGCAGGTACACCGCCCGATCGACATCGGCTGCGGCGCCATCCACCACGTCGAGCACGCTCGTTCCAGGGAGCGGGTGCACCTCGGTGAAGCTCGCGGCGAGTTCGCCCGCCGCCTCCTGCTCGTCGATGCCGGCTGCCGCCAGCAACGTGGGAACGATGTCGACATGCGACGTGGGCGAATCGATGCGTCGCGACTCGGTGACCACCGAACCTCCGACCACCCGTACGACCTGCATCGGCACGCGCGTCGCCTCGTCGTACAGGTTGAACCACTTCTGGTGCAGACCGCCGTGGGCGCCGAGCAACTCGCCGTGGTCGGACGTGCGCAGCAGCACCGCGTGCTCTGAGCCCTCGTCGGTCACCGCTCGACGAACCCGATCGATCGGGCCGTCGACCTCGGCGTGCAACCGGTAGTACAGGTCGCGATAGCGCTGCGCGTTGTTGGCATACACCGCCGCGACAGGCTCGGCCGGTCCGTACATCGAGGGGTACGCCGCGCGATACGCCGCTTGCGCCGCGGGCTTGTGGGACAGGTCCTCATGGTCGGTCGGTGACGCAGCGACGGTGGGCGGCTCTCGGTCGGGATGCTCGTCGAGGGGTTCACCACGACTGGCCCACATCGGGAACAGCACGATGTCGTGCGGGTTGACGAAGCTGGCGACGAGCAGGAAGGGACGCATCGCCGCCGCGTCACCTGCGCGCCGGCGGGCGTACCGGTCGTGCAACCAGGCCACGACCCGGTCGGCGATCAGTTGGTCGCGCCGCACGCCGGCGTTGGCCAGCGGCGCCCCGTGCGGCTCTGGGCCGACCCAACCCGAGAAGCCGAACGGCGCCAACGGATCGGCATCGAGATATGCCGTCACCGCGTCGGCATCGACGACACCGTGCTCGTCGTTGGTGGCCCGCGGTTCACCGTCGTCGCCGACGAGGTCGGCGTGGCTCACGTGCCACTTGCCGTCGTAGTGCGTGTCGTAACCGCCAGCGCGGAACCAGTTGCCCAGCGTGGGCACCTCGCCGGGCCGCAACCAGCGCAACCGGCTGTCGGTGGCCGTCTTGCCGAGTCCATCGGTTTGTGTGACTCCGTGGACATCGGGGTACTGGCCGGTGAACAGCGTGGGCCGGCTCGGCACGCACGCCAGCGACCCCGTGTAGTGCCGGTCGAACGAGACTCCATGTTCACTGAACCAACGCGCACCCGGCAACGCCCGGGACCGCCACGCGCTGAGCTCGTTCGACTCGTACGGCGGCGCGGCGCGCTCCTCGTCGGTCATGATCACGATCACATCGGGCCGCTGCCCGCTGTCAGGTACCGACATCGCGAGCCCCCTCAGCCGATGTAGTCCACGAGGACCTGGGCGAGTGCCGGCCCTTGGTCTTCTTGCAGGAAATGGCCGGCACCCTCGATCGTCACATGGGGCTGGCCGTTCGCCCCTGGCACCTTGGCCAGGAACGGGGCCTCGCCACCCTTGGTGACCGGGTCGGAGTCGGAGAATGTCAACAGGAACGGTTGCGCGAACGAGCTGAGCGCGTCCCACGCGGCGCGATTGTCGGGCGCAGCGGGATCGTCGGGCGATGTCGGGACCAGGGTCGGGAAGATGCGCGCCCCCGCCTTGTAGCGGTCGTCGGGGAACGGTGCGTCGTACGCGGCGATCACCTCGGGGCTCAGATCGGTTGCCGTGCCACCGTTGATGATGCCGCCCACGGGGAAGTCGTCGGCTTCCTGCGAGAACTTCTGCCAGGCCATGAACGCATCACTGGGCGCAGCGTCGCCGGTCGGCAATCCGGTGTTACCGATCGCCACCCGGGCGTAACGCTCCGGCGACTCGGCGACCAGGCGCAACCCGACCAGGCCGCCCCAGTCCTGGCCGAAGTAGGTGACGTCGGTCAGGTCCAGTCGGTCGAACAGTAGCGACCGCATCCAGGCGACGTGACGGGCGTAGGTGTAGTCCGCTTGTTCGGTCGGCTTGTCGCTTCGACCGAACCCGACGAGGTCGGGGGCGATCACCCGGTGGCCAGCATCGGCCAGGATCGGAATCATGTGCCGGTAGAGGTAGCTCCACGATGGTTCGCCATGCATGAGCAGCACCGGCGCTGCCGTGGCGGGACCCTCGTCGATGTAGTGCACGCGCAGCGTGCCGCCGTCCTCGTCGGGGATGTCGTGGTAGTGCGGCGCAAATGGGTAGTCCGGCAGGCTGGCGAATCGATCGTCGGGGGTACGAATGGTCTGCATGTCGCGTGCTCCTCTGAGAAGTGCCAGTCAGCTTGCCATGTTGCCTCGACCGTAGGCTCACGCAACATGACCGTGTCCGTCCACGACGATCGCGACGAACGCGCCGCTCGACGGCTCCGGTCGGTGCAGCACCGCAGCGCCCGCCGGGCACGCGCCGACGCCGGCCGGCAACGCCGCCATGACACCCCGATCGCGGCCCACGCAGAGGTCGTCGACTCGAGTCGCCCCGACCCGTTGGCGATTCTGACTACGCAGGACGCCACCCGACTCCCAGAACTCGTGCCCATCCGCCATGGCCGGATGAGCCCGACACCGTTCACGATGTTCCGCGGTGCGGCGGCGGTGATGGCCAGCGACCTCAGCCGGGGACCCACCACCGACCTCTGGGTGCAGTTGTGCGGCGACGCGCACCTGTCGAACTTCGGCATGTTCTACGGACCTGATCGGCGGATCGTGGTCGACGTGAACGACTTCGACGAGACGATTCCCGGTCCGTTTGAGTGGGACGTCAAACGGCTGGTGGCCAGCGTGGTCATTGCGGCCCGCGAGAACGGGTTCGACCCTGACACCACTCGTCGAGCAGCACGCTCTGCGGCCACGGGCTACTGCGCCGGCGTCGGCACGACGTCGCAGCTCGACCCGCTGACGACGGTGTACGAGCGGCTGGAAGTGCAACGCGTGATCGACCAACTGCAGGGCAAGCGTCGCAAGCGGGCGACCAAAGCGGCACGCAAGTCACGCGCCAAGACGAGCATGCGGGCGCTCGGCAAGCTGACCGACATCGTCGACGGGCGTCGGCGGATCGTGGCCGACCCACCACGGGTGATTCCCCTGGACCTCGGCCGTCACCCCGAGACGCTGGCGCAAGTACTCGACTTCTTCGAGCGCTACCTCGAGAGCGTCCCGGCCCATCGTCGGGCTCTGCTCGACCGGTACTCGATCGTCGATGTCGCCCACAAGATCGTCGGTGTCGGCAGCGTCGGGACTCGGTGTGTGATCGTGCTGTTGGAGAGCGGCGACGGTGAACCACTGTTCATGCAATTCAAAGAGGCCGGTCGGTCGGTGCTCGAGCCGTATGTCGAGACGAGCATCTACGCCAACCAGGGCGAGCGCGTCGTACAAGGACAACGGCTGATGCAGACGATGGGCGACATCCTCCTCGGCTGGGCGCGTTTCGAACGCAATGCCGGCACCGACCGCGACTTCTACTTCCGCCAACTGTGGGACGGCAAGGGGTCGTTCGACATCGACCGCATGGGCCGCAAGGCGTTCGTTCGCTACGCGGAGGCATGCGGACGTGTGCTGGCGCTGGCCCACTCGCGATCCGGCGATGCAGCGATGATCGCCGGGTATGTGCTCGACGACCCCCACGACGAGTCGGGTGAATCCGGTACCGAATTCGTCGATGCGCTCGACCGGTTCGGCCATCGCTACGCCGATGTGGCCGAAGCCGACCACACCCTGTATCTCGGTGCGATCCGTTCCGGGCTCATCGACACTGCGGAGGGCTGACGATGTATGCAGTCGCGACGTTCTTGGTGGTCGCGGTAATCACGCTCACGTTCACCCGCCTGGCCACCGGGGCGCTCCTGGCGACGGGCACGCCGCCGCAGATCGCTGCGTTCCAGGCGCGTTCGGCGTTCAGCGGTGCCGGGTTCACCACGACCGAGGCCGAGAACGTGGTCAACCACCCGGTTCGCAGGCGAATCATCGCCACGACGATGTTCGTCGGCAGTTTGGGAACCCCGACCCTGGTGGTGTCGGTGATGGTCGGCTTCATCGCCCCCGGTCCCGGCTCGACCACCGAGCGGTCGCTCGTGGTGATCTCCGGCCTGTTGTTCGTGCTGTTGGTGGCATCCAACCGACCGATGACGCGCATCCTCACCGACGTGGGGCGGCGCTACGCCAACCGGCGACTTCTGCCGGCGCTGTCGAACGACGTCGAGGAAGAGTTCACCCTGGGCGACGACCACATCGTTGCATCACTGGCGCTCGACGCGCATCCGATCAACACGTACCGCAGCCTCACTGCCCTCTCCGACGGTCTGGCCGACGTGCGCGTGCTCGGGTTGCGCCGCAACGGCGACTATCTCGATGCAGCAGGAAGCGACGTCGAACTCGACCGAGGAGACGAGTTGATCGTGTACGGCCAACGCGACGTGATCACCGCGCTCGGCTCGACGACCGACGCAACGTGACGTGGCGTGGCGTGACGCGGCCTGACGTGATGACGGTTGTCGGATGCTGATCTGTGTCGGCGACCTCATCGACGACGTGGTCGTCCGCCAGCGGTCTGCCGAGTTCAGCATCGGTGCCGACACCGACTCGTACGTGGCCCGACGGCGCGGCGGCAGCGCAGCCAACGTCGCCGTCACCGCGCAGCGCATCGGCATGCCGGCGCGGCTTCTGGCGACGGCCGGCGTCGACCGAATCGGCGACGGCCTCGTCGACGAGATGAGGCTGCATGGGGTCGATACGCGTTTCGTCCAACGTCGCGGTCGCAGCGCCACGGTGGTCGCCCTTGTCGACCGCACCGGGGAACGGTCGATGCTCACCGATCGCGGATCGGCCGTTGAGGTTCGATCGCCACCGGCAAGCGCGCTGCGCGGCGCACGGGCGTTGCACATTCCGCTTTATTCGTTCGCCGCTCCCCCACTCGCCGACACGGCCATGGCGATCGTCCAGCACGTCGATCGCACCTCGGTGCTGGTGAGCGTCGACGCCTCGTCGGCAAGCCTGCTCGACGAGCTCGGTCGCTCGCGCGTCAGCGAGTTGCTGGCGGCGATCGATCCGCACGTGACGCTGGCCAACGACGACGAAGCGCGCCGGCTCGGCTCGACGCCCGGTGTGCTGGTTGCCAGAGCAGGGTCGAAGGCCGCCCAGATCGTCGCCGACGGCGACGTCACCGACGAGATTGCCGCAGTGGAGCTGACCGACGTCGACGACACGACGGGCGCAGGCGACGCGTTCGCCGCCGGCTTCATCGCCGGTCTCCTCACCGATCGCCACGACATCGCCGGTGCGTGTCGACGCGGGCACCGCACCGCCGCGGCGCTGCTCGTCGGTCGCGGTGCACGGCGCCGCGACACGCAATGATGAGTTGGTGAGCGAAGACGAGATCCTGATCGCGTTGGGGACGATCGTCGTCTTCGGCGTGGGCGCACAGTGGGTGGGGCGACGTATCGGGATCCCCTCGATCCTCATCTTGCTCCCGGCAGGCCTCCTCGCTGGCGACGTCTTCGACCTCGTCAATCCCGAGGAACTGTTCGGCGACCTGCTGTTTCCCCTGGTCGCACTGTTGTTGGGTCTACTGCTGTTCCAGGCAGGCCTTCAGCTGCGCGTGCACGATCTGCCGTCACAAGCGCGACGATCGGTGGCTCGCCTGGTGTCGGTCGGTGCGCTGATCACCTTCGTCGGTGCGTCGCTCGCCGTGTGGCTGCTGTTCGACGTGTCGTTCGGGCTTGCGGTGATGACGGGGTCGATCCTGGTCGTGTCGGGCCCGACGGTGGTCGGGCCGCTGCTCGCCGTGGTTCGGCCGGTCGCGCCAAATGGGTCGATCCTCAACTGGGAGAGCACGATTCTCGACCCGATCGGCGCAACGGTCGGCGTCGTGGTGCTCAACCTGTTGCTGGCCGAGAATCGGCCCGGTCTCCATCCGGTGTTCCAGCTCCTCGAACGGCTCGGGCTCGGGGTCGGCGTCGGTTTGGCCATGGGTGCACTGCTCGTGTTCCTGATGTCGCGGTTCTTGCTGACCGACGACATGGAGGCCTCGGTTGCCCTCCTGTTCGCCGTGCTCGCCTTCACCATTGCCGAAGTGCTGCTGAGCGAAGCCGGGTTCTTCGCCACCGTGACGCTGGGAGTGTTCGCTGCCAACCAAGGGCTCGTGGCCACGCAACGCATCGTCGGCGTCGGCGAGACGCTTGACGTGTTGATCATCGGCACGTTGTTCATCGTGCTCGGCGCACTCGTGCAGATCGACGAGCTCGTCGACTACGCCGTCCCGATCGCCGTGCTCGTCGCCCTGCTGGTGCTCGTGGTTCGTCCGTTGTCGGTGTTGATCGGCCTCGCGGGGTTACCACTGCCATGGCGCGATCGGGCGCTGATCGGTTGGGTCGACCCGCGCGGTGTCGTCGCTGCGGCGACCGCCGCCCAATTCTCTGGCCGGCTTGGCAACGACGGGTACGACACCGAGTTCATGTTGCCGGTCGTGTTCGGCGTGATCCTGGGTACCGGCGTCGTGTACGGCATCACTACGCCGCTCGTTGCGCGCTGGCTGGGCGTCGCACGACCCAGTCCCACCGGTGTCGGTCTGCTCGGCAACGACCCGTGGTTGGAAGACTTCGCCACGGCGCTGGCCAAGGCTGGCGCGCGCGTGTTGTTGGTCACCACCAGACCCCCGCCGCCCGACGAACTGGTCGCCGGTGCGTCGACCGTCGATGTCGCCCGCGTGCACCCCACGACGCTGGGACCGTTCCACCCACGTTCGACCGACGCCGAGATCGAGACTGCGGTCGATCCTGAGTCGAACGGCAGCATCACCACACTGTCGCTGCACGCGGGGCTGCGCGAGGTGGAGGAGGCTGTGGAGGAGGCGGCCGTTGCCGACATGGTCGTGTCGTTTCGGCGTGGCGCGATGAACGCGCTCGTGATCTCGAGTTTCATCGAGATCCTCGGGCGCCGACAGGTGCTCTTGCTGCCCGAGGGCGACTCCGACACGCCGCGCCGGCTGATCCCACCGCCGGGTGAGGGCTTCACCGAGATCATCCCGCAACCGCTACGGGTGACCAACCGGCCGTTCCGGGGCACGCTGACGCGCACGTCGATCGACGAACGGCTCCAGGCGGGATGGCGGATCGATCTCGCCAGCCCAACGCTGCCGGATGAGGCCATCGTGCTCGCCGACGTCGACGATCGTGGACGGGTCGACCTGCAGCCACCACAACCCGGCGAGCCGCATCGGCGTGGACGGCGACACCGGGCGAACCCTGACGACGAGCGCGTCGAGATCGTGGCGCTGCTGCCGCCGGCCACATCCACGAGCTGACCCGTACGTCATCGCCGGCCACCGGCGACGTGCGCACTACGGTCGTCGAAATGGCTCGCTGGCGGGCGTTGATCGTGTTGTCGGTCACCCAATTCCTGATGGTCCTCGACCAATCGGTGATGAACGTGTCGATCAGCCAGCTGGTGGAGGACTTCGACACGACGGTGTCGTCGGTGCAGGCCGTGATCACGCTCTACTCGCTCGTGATGGCCGCGCTGATGATCACCGGCGGCAAGATCGGCGACATCATCGGCCGCCGCCGCGCCCTGGTCATCGGACTGATCATCTACGGATCAGGCTCAGCGCTCACTGCGGTCTCGTGGTCGGTCGGCTCGCTGGCGATCGGCTGGTCGATTCTCGAGGGAATCGGCGCAGCGCTCGTGCTCCCGGCGATGGCTGCATTGATCGCCGGCAACTACGAGGGCAAGGACCGCGTCACCGCCTACGGCGTGCTCGGCGGCATGGCCGGTGCCGGCATCGCCGTCGGGCCGATCCTGGGCGGGTGGGCCACCACGAACCTGTCGTGGCGCGTCGTGTTCGTCGGCGAGGTCGTCGTGGCGCTGGCCATCATCCTCACCAGTCGCTGGATCGTCGACGTGGCATCGAAACGTCGCCCGAACCTCGACGTGGTGGGCGCCGTCCTCTCGGCTGCGGGCATGGCCATCGCAGTTCTCGGCGTACTGCAGTCGTCCACCTGGGGATGGTTGGACCCGCTCAACTCTCCCGTCGAGCCGTTCGGGTTCGCGCTCACCCCGTTCGTCATCGCCGCCGGCATCGCCGTGCTGTACGCGTTCAAGTTGTGGTCTGAGCACCGGGTGCGGGTGGGTCGCGACCCGCTCGTGAACTTCGAGCTGTTCACCATCACCCCGCTGCGCGCCGGCCTGTCGACGTTCGTCGTGCAAAACACGGTGTTGATGGGCATCTTCTTCGCCCTTCCGCTCTATCTGCAGATCGTCCTCGGGCTCAACGCACTCGACACCGGTGTGCGCATGCTGCCCACCTCGATCGTCATGTTCGCCGTGTCGTTCTGCGGCGCATTGTTGCTCAAGTACCTCGGCCAGCGAACCATCATCCGCTTGGGGCTCGGCGTACTTCTCGTGGCCGGCGTCGTCCTGCTCGGCACGATCGAGCCGACGCTCGACGGCATCAGCTTCGGACTCGGCATGGCGCTGCTCGGTGCCGGGATGGGACTGATCGCCAGCCAGCTCGGCAACGTGGTGCTCAGCTCGGTCGATACCGACGCCCGCAGCGAGGCCGGAGGTTTGCAGTACACCTCCCAGCAGCTGGGTTCCTCACTGGGTGTCGCCCTCATCGGATCGATCGTGCTGACCGGCCTCGGTTCGGCATTCATCAATCAGATCGAGGACGACCCCGAGGTCCCACCGGAGGTCACCGCCGACGTCGAGGTGGCGCTGTCGTCCGGCGTCAACTTCGTTGCGTCCGAGGACGTCGCCGTCAACACCACCGAAGCCGGCCTGGCGCCGGACACCGTCGACGCGCTGGTCGACAACTACGAGGAGGCCCAGCTTCTCGCGTTGAAAGCCGGGCTGCTGGCGGTGATCGCCATCGCGGCGCTCGGATTCCTGGCCACGGGCGGTCTCCCGAACCGACGCGACGGCGACCCGGCGAGCGACCCGCCCGCAGGTGACAACTTCTCGGCGTCCCCGGTTGCGGAGCCCGCCACTCGCGGCGCCGAGAACCCGCAAGCCTGAGCGGCCCACCAGCCCGTCGGCCCTTCTCGGTGTCCTCCGTTGCGGAATCCGCCACTCGCGACGCCGAGAACCCGCAGTGGTCGCGGCCGCTACAGGTCGCGCAAGATCTCCTGGCGTTTGAGTTCGAACTCGTCGTCGTTGACCAAGCCGTCGGAGCGCAGCTGCTCGAGTTGCTCGAGGCGTTCTTGCGTGGTGGGCGGGGTGTCGGCCCCACCAGGTGGCGGCAGTCGGTCGCGGAGGGCTTCGGCGAGCGCATCGGCGTCGCGCGTCGAGTCGGATTCTTTGTCGACGTCGACCTGCTTGAAGATCACGTTGCGCACGTGTTCGGGGTTTGGAATGTTCTCGAAGATCGAGTCACCCGTCTCGCCCGCCGACTCGATCGTGACGATGCCGTTGTTCAGCATCCGGGCGATGATCGATTGGTCGAAGTTCACGTTGGTGATCCGGTTGATCGGAATCGACACGCCGGAACGGCGGATCACACCGCTCTGATAGGCCACCCGCTGGTCGGTGATGGCAAAGCGGGTCGTTTGCCACTGCACGAACTGGTACACGGTGTTGATCGCCCACACCACGAAGCCGAGCACGAGCAACCACCAAGTGAGGGTGCGAATCGCGCCGTCGCCGTCCTGCGCCGCCCACAGAACGAACAGCACCAGCACGCCGACGCCGGCCGCTACCTGCTTCCAGAAGTACCACCAGTGCGGGTGCGAGTGCAGGATCATCGTCTCGCCCGGAATGAGATCGAGCTGCGGTCCAACCATGGCCGCCGAGCGTAGTTGGTCAGTCGAGGTCGAGATCAGAAGCGCTGACGATCACTCCCGGCGGCGGAAGCTGCACCACGAGCGGCTCGTCGCTCGTCTCCATGTCGATCGACGAGATGATGCTCATGCCGTCGACCGTCATCTCGAACGACACCCTGCGTACGGAACCTTCGTTGTCGATCCACACCGAGTAGTCGACCGTCCCAGCTGAACCACTGTCCAGCTCAACAAGGCGTTCAAGCTCGCCGACGCTGAGGCCTGCGTCGTCCAGCACGGCGAGTTGCGATTGCGCCGCCGCCACCAAGTCGATCGAGACGATGTGCCGATCGGCATCAAGCGGTTCACCATCGATCGTCGTGATCTGGTCTGGTCCTTCGAGGCGACTGTTGACAACGGACTCGAACGTGTCCAGCGATGCCCGCGGGTCGACGCCCTCCGTAAACAGGTCGTCATCGCCGTCCATCCTGATGTCGCTCGCACTGAGCGCCACCCAATCGGCATCATCGGGGAGCGGCCACCCCGGCAAGTCAGCCGAGATGTACGCCGTCTGATTGGCATCGTCGATCAATAGGTGCGCACCTTCAACTGCCATCGATGTGTCGCGACCAGGGGCGCCGAAGGCGGCGGCGTTGTACGTCGATCTGACGTCGGCGACGCGGGCGGTGCGGTCGATCCGGCCCTCGACCGTGATCATTTCGACGCCGTCGACGTAGGTCGTACTGCGCATCTCTATCGTGCGCGCTGACCCTGCCTGCGACATTGCCGACGCCACCGACTCTTGAGACTCGGTCTCCGGAATCCTCTCGCCGCTCGGGCGCGCGGCCATCACGACTAGTGCGCAAACCAGTGCACCGAGCAACGCGCACACACCGATCGGTGCCCAGCGAACACGCAGGACGCGGACGTCCTCGATCGGCTCCAGCGAGACGGCAACGTCCGCCACGACTGCAACGACCGGCGGCGGCGGGATGCGCGCGGGCGTCGACGTCGGGGGAGGCCACGCACCGCTCACGCAGCGGACCGTACGCACCACCGCGCTAACAGCGCGTGAAGCGTGATTCAAGGAATCGTCTGCACGCGAGCATCGGACACCCGCACCGGCCCGGCACGGGAGCTCACGGAGGCGCCGACTACCGTCGATCCGATGACCACCTCGCTGAACGGATCGACCGACGTCGACGTCCTCATCGTCGGAGCTGGCATCTCGGGGATCGGTGCCGCATGCCACCTGCAGATGAACAGTCCCGATCGCAGCTACGCCATTCTCGAAGGTCGCGACGACATCGGCGGCACGTGGGATCTGTTTCGCTATCCCGGAATTCGCTCCGACAGCGACATGCACACCCTCGGGTACCGATTCAAGCCATGGGTCGCCGAGAAGGCGATCGCCGACGGACCGGCGATCATGGACTACTTGCGCGAAACGGTCGACGAGTACGGGTTGGCGCCCCACCTCCGGTTCAACCACCTCGTGCGCCGCGCCGAATGGTCCACGCCCGACGCCCGCTGGGTCCTCACCGTTGAGGTCGACGGCGAAACCGTCGAGTACCGCGGCAACTACCTGTTCATGTGCTCGGGGTACTACTCGTACCGCGAGGCGCACGATGCGCAGATCCCGGGCCTCGACAACTTCGAGGGCCAGGTCGTCCACCCGCAGTGGTGGCCAGAAGACCTCGACTACACCGACAAGAAGGTCGTGGTGATCGGTTCGGGGGCCACCGCCGTCACGCTGGTGCCCGCCATGGCCGACGACACCGAGCACATCACCATGCTGCAGAGGTCGCCGACCTACATGGTGTCGCGCCCGGCGATCGATGGCATCGCCAACGGATTGCGCAAGGTGCTGCCGGACTCACTGGCCTACGGACTCACCCGCAAGAAGAACACCGAGCTCCAGCAGTTCATGTACAAGCGGATGCGCGACAACCCCGAACAGGCCAAGGAGAAGCTGCTCGGGCTGCTGTCGGACGAACTGTCCGCAGAGGAGATCGACGCCCACTTCACCCCCACCTACAACCCGTGGGACCAGCGGCTGTGTCTCGTCCCCGATAGCGACATGTTCAACGCCATCAACGAGGGCAAGGCGAGTGTGGTCACCGACACGATCGACACCGTCGATGCCACGGGCGTTCAGCTCTCCTCGGGCGATCACCTCGACGCCGACATCATCGTCACGGCGACCGGGCTGAAGTGCGTGATGCTCGGCGAGGTCGACATCGCCGTCGACGGCGAGCCCGTCGACTTCTCGCAGCGGTGGACCTACAAAGGGTTCGCCTACTCCGACGTTCCCAACCTGGCGTCGTCGTTCGGTTACATCAACGCGTCGTGGACCCTGCGCGCCGACCTGATCTGCGAGTACGTGTGCCGTCTCCTCAACCACATGCGTGACACGGGCACGGTGCAGTGCACCCCACGGCTCCGGCCGAGTGACGCCGACATGGAAGCACGGCCGTGGATCGAGGACTTCACATCGGGCTACATCCAACGCGTCCTCCCGGAGATGCCCCGGCAGGGCGATCGCGAGCCGTGGATCAACCCGCAGAACTATCGGCGCGACAAGAAGATGTTCCGCACGGCGCCGCTCGTCGACGGGGTGATGCGCTTCCGCGGGCCCACCACCGGCCCCACCGACTCGACCGAGGCAGCGGCGGCAGCGCTGGTCTAACGCTTGTCGAGCAGTCTCCGCCAAGCGCCGCACCGAGCGGGCGATCTAACGTCCGCACATGACCAACGCACACCACAACTCGTGGCCAACCCTCCCGTCGGACGACGCGTGGTTCGACACGATCGAGACCTTCCACCTGTGGTCACAGGTGATCGGCAAGATCCGCATGGTCAACGCGGTGTGGGTCAACCACTCGTGGAGTGTGCCCCTCTACGTCGCGCCGCAGGGCTTGCGCACGTCGATGGTTCCCTACGCAGGAGCTAACACCGAACGCCACGGCGAGGCCTTCGAGTTGACGTTCGACTTCATCGACCATCGGCTGGAGCTCACGACGAGCGCTGGTACGCGGTCGGGCTTCGATCTCGAACCGATGACCGTGGCGAGCTTCTATCAACGGGCGATGTCCTTGATGGCCGATGCAGGACTGCCGGTCACCATCAACACCACGCCGAACGAGATCGCCGACGCGATCGACTTTCCCGACGACACGACGCATCAGCATTACGACCGCGAGCACATCCGCACGCTGTGGCAAGCGCTCATCAACATCGACAGGGTGTTCACCCGGTTCCGTGCCGACTACTGGGGCAAGGTGTCCCCGGTGCACTTCTTCTGGGGCAGTTTCGACCTCGCCGTCACCCGCTTTTCCGGGCACCCGGCGCCGCCACACCCAGGCGGCATGCCCAACTTCCCCGACGACGTCGCCCGCGAGGCCTACAGCCACGAGGTGACCAGCTGCGGATTCTGGCCCGGCAATCGCGAGGCACCTCCCATCTTCTATGCCTACGCCTACCCGACACCCGACGGCTATGCCGACGCGACGGTGGCCCCCGATGAGGCGTTCTGGCTCGCCGAGCTCGGCGAGTTCGCGCTGCCGTACTCCGTGGTGAGCGCAGCATCCGACCCCGACGCGATGTTGCTCGAGTTCGTCGAATCGGCACACGTTGCTGCCGCCGATCTGCTCGGCTGGGAACGCGAGCTCCTCGAGTGCCACGCCCCCTTCGGCGCCGACTGGTGGCGCAACCGCGCCGCCAGTTAGGCACGCGGCAACGTTCAGGCGCGCGGCTCTTCAGCCACCAACGACACCGCGACGTCGAGTTCGGACGGCGCTGCCGCATCGGGCTGCCGCCGGATCATCAGGCCGCCGACCAGACCGACCGCTGCGACCGCAGCGGCAACAGCGAACACGATCGCGAAATCACCTGGTTCACGTCCGTCACCGAGGATGGTGAACATCGACTGGATGCCGGTGAGCATGCCGATGTTCATCATCGTGGCGCCCATCCCGTTGGCCACTCCGAGGTCGGCCTGATCGACCGACCCAGCCAGCACGGTGGCGTAGGCGGGTGTGGCCAGACCCATCGCCAGCCCCGACAGCACGAGCCCGATCAGAATCAGCGGCACGTTCGTCCACAGCGCGCCGCCCACCCACGCGAGCATCGAGGCGACCATCAACACGGTGCCCAGCAGCACCATCAGCCGCTCGCCGAAGCGGCCGGCAAGCCGGCCGCCCAGTGGCGACGTGATGCTGTACGTACCGGGCCGAAAAAGCAGCACCAGGGCGACGACCGACACCGAGTACCCGAACAGATCGTCGAGCAGTAGCGGCGAGATCACGAACGACCCCATGTACGCGAACTGGGCCGTCGGTTGGGCGATGAGCGGCCCGCGGAAGTTCGGTCGGCGGAAGTAGTCGAGGCGCAACATCGGCGCTGCGGCCCGTCGCTCGACGGCGACGAAGGTGACCAATCCGACGACGCCAGCAGCCGCCATCGCCAGCGCCAACGGCGATCCGAATCCGTTGGTCCCGCCGAACTGCAGGAACAACAACGCGCCGACGGTGCCGACCGCCAGGGTCGCCGCGCCGGCCCAGTCGATCGGCGAGGGTTCGGCGCGCGGGGAGGGACGGATGACGCGCCAGGCCGCCGCCAGCCCGAGCAACGAGATGGGGGCGAGCACGATGAACACCGACCGCCAGCCGAAGGCCTCGATCAACGGCCCGCCGATCACCAGACCCACGACCGGCGCGCCGGTCATCGCTGCGGAGAACCAACCCATCGCTTCGGCTCGACGGTCGACGGGATAGGCCTCCATGATCAACGCCATCGCCGTCGGCATCGTGGCGGCGATACCGAGTCCGGCAAGCATGCGCGCGGCGACGAAGGTTTCCGCCGACGGGGCGACAGCCGCGGCAACGGTGGCCAACGACAGGACTGCCGCACCGGCGAGGAACACCGTGCGGTGTCCGTGAATGTCTCCGAGCCGCCCCAGGATTGGCGTGCACACCGCCATCACCAGGAACAACCCGGTGACCGCCCAGCTGAGCAGCGACTCGGTCGAGTCGAGGTCTTCGGCCATGGTCGGCAGCGACGCCGACACGATCGTCATCGACGAGCTGAACACCACGATCGCGGCGATCACCGTCAGCAGCAGTCGCTGCGGATAGTTGGCGTCGCCGTGCACCCCTCGACCCTGGCACGAGCATGCGCCACTCGGCGAATGGACCATCGAGGTTCCCAAACGATGCGTCGTCGAGCGACCACCGGCGGCCGAGCTAACTTTCTTTGATGGGTGTCCCCCGCAACACCCTGCTGCGGCGTGTTCTGTCCGTGGTAGTGCGTACCTCCGACACGCGACGTCCGGACGCAGCTACGGCCCCCTCGCCGCCCGAGTCGCGTACGAGCGACTTCGACGCGTTCTACACCACGCACTACCCGGGCGTGGTCCGTTTGGCGTATTCGTTGTGCGGTTCGATGACGATCGCCGAGGAACTCGCCCAGGAAGCGTTCGCCACGGCGCACGGCAAGTGGCGGCGTATCGCGGCGTTCGACCGGCCGGATCTGTGGGTTCGACGCGTCGTGATCAACCGGTCGTTGTCGTATCGCCGACGGCAACGATCCGAACGCCATGCGCTCGAACGGGTGTCGCAGCGCCCCGTCGAGGCCGTCGAGCCGACCTTGAGCGACGAAGAACTGTGGACCGCGCTGCGGTCGCTGTCGCGACGGCAGGCCGAGGTGCTCGCGCTCGTGTACATGGAGGATCAATCGATCGCCGATGTCGCCGCCATTCTGCGGCTCGGCGAAGAGACCGTGCGGACACATCTCAAGCGTGGCCGGCGTGAACTGGCGCTCCGCTTGGCCCCGTCATATCCACCTGCCCGGACAACCGGTCGACCGGGAGCCGACCGACGATGAGCCTCGACGACGAGCTCGACCGGCGCCTGTGGCACACCGCTCGCGAGCTGCGAGAAGTGCCGATCGAGCCGCCCCCACCGCCCGGCCCACACCGCTCCCGAGGTCTCGGGATGTCCGCGGTGTTGGCCACCTGCGCCGTGCTCTTGGCGCTCACCGGTGGCGTCGTCGTGTGGAACGACCTGCAGCCGACGAGCAGCACGGCTCCCGACGCCGTCACCGCCGCGGCTGCCCCCGACCCGTCGGCACTCGAGCCAGCGACCGACGTTGCCCAGCCCATACTCGATCCCTACGTCGAGGTGGCGATGATCGGTCGTGTCGCGGCACGTCACGAACAGGCGGCAGCACAACGGCCGCTCCCCCCTGGCGTCACGTAAACGCGCTCGCTGTCCCCCGCACGCGCCGTGTCGGGCGTGTACTCCCCAACACGTGAACACCGGACCGCGCGCGCAACGCGCACCAGGGGGAAGAGATGACGACACGTTCATGGCGCCGACGAGCAATCGCTGGGTCACTCGTACTTGCACTCGTCGCAGCTGCGTGCGGCGACGACGATGAAGGATCGAGCGACACGGCAGCCGATGGCACGGCCGCTGCCGACGACAGCACCGACTCGACCGAGTCGACGGGCTCGAGCGACACGACCGCAGCGCCTGAGAGCGCAGACGGCGCAGCCGGCGGCAGCGTCGTGTTCGCCGCCGAGCAGTGGCCGGACTGCCTCAACCCGGTCACGTCGTGCGCCAACGCATCGTGGCTGACCTGGTCGGTGATCCATCACATCTTGCCGAAGCTGATGGAGGTCGACGCCGACGGCAACTACCAGGCGTCGCCGCTGCTCGAGGAAGCACCGAGTCTGGAGAACGGGTTGATCACCGAAGATCCGTTCACCATCACATACAACCTCGTCGACGACGCCACCTGGAACGACGGCACGCCGATCACTTCTGAGGACGTGGCCTTCACGTGGCGGGCGATCATGGACTCCACCGGCACGCTGACCACCACCGGTTACGACCTGATCACCGACATCGACACGAGCGATCCGAGCACGGTGGTGATCGAGTTCAGCGAGAACTACGCACCGTGGGCGGATTTGTTCGGCGGTGGCACGCAGTTCATTCTCAAGGCCGACGAGTTCACCGGCACCGACACCGCCGAGGAGATGCTCGACTTCATCTCGTTCTCGGGCGCGCCGTGGGTGCTCGACTCGTGGGGTCCAGAAGAGGCCGTGCTCCTGCGCAACGACAGCTATTGGGTCGAGGACCGCATCCCGTTGTTCGACCAGGTCACCTTCGTACCGCGCGAGGACACCGACACCGAGATCATCGCCCTGCAGACCGGCGAGGTGTCGGCGATCTTCCCGCAGCCATCGCCCGGCGTGAACGAACGCTTGGAGCAAGACGGCATCGACTCGGTCATCGCGGGCGGTGTGGTGTTCGAGGGCCTGTGGCCCAACCAGCAGTCGCCGCAGTCGCCGATCCTCGCCAATCCGGCGGTGCGTGAAGCCTTGGCCTTCGCCATCGATCGCGAGCAGATCGTGGAGACCGTGATGCAACCGGTCGACCCGAACGCCGAAGTGCTGCAGTGCGCCGGCTGGGTGCCCAATGTGGGTCCGTGGTGCGGCGACGAGTTCGCCGACGTCACGCAGGACTTCGACCGCGCCGAGCAGGTGCTCGTCGACGATGGTTGGGAGCGCAACGGCGACGGCGTGTGGGAGAAGGACGGCACACCGCTGGAGATCGAGTGGAACACCGTCGCCGGCAACCGTCGCCGCGAGGACGTGCAGGCGCTGGTGCAGGAGCAGGTGTCCGACTTCGGCATCCGCTTCGTGATCAACAACCTCGACGCTGCCGAGCTGTTCCAGAACCGGCTCCCGCAGCTGGAGTTCGGCATGGGCCTGTACGCCCAAGTGGCCAGCCCCGATCCGTCGGTGACCACGATCTACAGCCGCGACCAGATTCCCAGCGAAGCCAACGGCAACTCCGGGCAGAACAACATCGCCTGGGACAGCGAGCAGGTGACGGAACTGGCGTTGCTCAGCGACCAGCAACTCGACCCCGACGAGCGCCTCGAAACGATCCGTGAGATCGGCGCCACCGTGCGCGAGGACTTTGCCTGGATCCCGCTGTACCAGCTGCCCAACCTGACGGCGTGGCGCAGCGATCAGCTGGGTGGCCCGATCGGCGACTTCACGGCGAGCAGCTACGGCGGCTTCGCCAACATGTACGACTGGTTCGTCCTGGAGTGAACCAGCCGTAACGACGAGCAGGCGCCGGTCGACACACACCGTGACGATTCACACTTGTGACCCAGGAGTTTCGTAGTTGTCCTCCTTTGTCATCCGGCGCCTGCTCGTCTCGATCCCGCTGCTGCTGATCCTGAGCATCGTGGCCTTCGTGGCCACCCGCTCGATCAGCAGCCCCGAAGCGGGCATCCGCACCAATCCACGGGTGAGCGCCGAGGACATCCAGCGCTACCGGGAACAGCTCGGTCTCGACGACTCGGCAGCCGAGCAGTACCTGAGGTGGCTCGGCAACACACTGCAGGGTGATCTCGGCACATCGTTGGTGTCGAATCGCGAGGTGTGGCCACAGCTGAGCACTGCGCTGTGGAACACGATGGTCCTCGGTGTCACCGCCGTGGCGTTCTCGTTCGTCATCGGCGTGAGCATCGGGGTGATCGCGTCGATCAAACGCGGTTCGGCGTTCGACTACGCGTCGACGGGGTTTGCGTTCTTCGGGTTGTCGATGCCGACGTTTTGGTTCGCCATCATGCTGCAGCTGTTCTTCGGGGTGTACCTGGTGAACTGGCTCGGACTCGACGGACCGATCTTCTACACCGCAGGCGCCCGCTCGCCGGGCACGGATGGGTTCGATCTGGTCGATCGACTACGCCACCTCGCGCTCCCCGCGATGGTGCTGGCCGTGCAGCTGGTGGCCGTGTACAGCCGATTCATGCGCGCCTCGATGCTCGAGGTGGTCGGCGCGGACTACATCCGCACCGCACGCGCCAAAGGGGCGTCGGAGAAGCGGGTGATCGGTCGCCACGCGATGCGCAACGCGATGGTCCCGGTGACGACCCAGCTGGCCACCGACGTCGGGGCGATTTTTGGCGGGCTGGTGATCACCGAGACCGTCTTTCAGTGGCCGGGTATGGGCCCGCTGTTTCTCGACGCACTTCAGACCGGCGACTACCAGGTGATCCTGCCCTGGCTGATGATCACGGCGACCGCGGTGATCTTGCTCAACCTGCTGGCCGACATCTCGTACGGCTTCCTCGACCCGAGGATTCGATATGGCTGACGCCACCATCAACGAACCCGCGGTTGCCCCGGTCGCCGACCCGACGCTCACGTTCAGCACGACGGCCGTGTCTCAGCGGCGGATGGCCTGGCAACGGCTGCGACGCCACAAGCTGGCCGTGGCGTCCGGGCTGGTGCTGCTCGCGCTCGTGGCCGCCTGCGCGGCGGCGCCGTGGATCGCGCCCTACGACTTCGCCGAGCAGGACTTGTCGGCGACGTTTGCCTCGCCGAACGGCACCTACTGGCTGGGCACCGACTCGCTCGGCCGCGATCAGCTGTCGCGGCTGCTGTACGGCGGACGCGTATCGCTGGCCGTCGGCTTCGGCGTCGCCCTCGTCGCCGGCCTGTTCGGAACGCTCGTCGGCGCGATTGCGGGGTACGCCGGCGGGTGGATCGACGCCGTGCTGATGCGCATCACCGACTTCATGCTCGCCCTGCCGGCGCTGATCTTCATCATCGTGGCGGCGCGCAGCCTCGGCGATGCGATCCCGATCATCGTGCTGATCGTCGCGGCGATCACCTGGATGGGCATGGCCCGTATCGTGCGCGGCGTGACGTTGTCGGTGAGCCAGCAGGAGTACATCCTCGCCGCCCGTGCGGCCGGCGCCGGACCGCTGCGGATCATCACCCGTCACGTGCTGCCCAACATCATCGGGCCGGTCGTGGTCAACCTCACGCTCACCGTCGCTGCAGCAATCCTGCTCGAGTCGGCGCTGTCGTTCCTCGGCCTCGGCATCCAGCCGCCTACTCCCACTTGGGGCAACATGCTCGCCGGCTCGAAGGGCTACGTGCAGACCGCGCCGTGGCTGGTGTGGTTCCCCGGACTGCTGATCCTGCTCACCGTGCTGTGCGTGAACTTCCTCGGCGACGGCCTGCGCGACGCGCTCGACCCGACCGACGCCAAAGTGTGACCTGTAACGATCGTCTCTGAGACGATCGTTACAGGTGGACGTCGCCGTGATCGGGAGTGATCTGCTCGAAGCTGCCGACGATCAACGGATCGGGCGGACGGACGACTTCGAGGTCCTTGTCGGCATAGGGTAACACGCTGAGCACGTGGCGCATCGCGTTCACCCGACCGCGCTTCTTGTCGTTACTCCGCACGACCATCCACGGCGCGTGGGCGGTGGAGGTGCGTTGAAACATCGCCACCTTCGCCGCGGTGTACTCGTCCCACCGATCGAGTGAGGCGATGTCGGTGGGGCTCAGCTTCCACTGCCGCACCGGATCGATGCGCCGAATCGTGAAACGGGCGATCTGCTCGCGGCGCGACACCGAGAACCACAACTTCACCAGCGTGGTGTTCGAGTTGATCAGCATCCGCTCGAACTCGGGCACCGCGCGCATGAACTCGTCGTACTGCGCGTCGTCGCAGTAGCCCATCACTCGCTCGACCCCGGCGCGGTTGTACCACGAGCGGTCGAAGAAACGGATCTCGCCACTCGTCGGCAGGTGCTGAACGTACCGCTGGAAGTACCACTCGCCCTGCTCGCGTTCGGTGGGTACGCCGAGTGCGACAACACCGGCACCCCGCGGGTCGAGGTGCTCCATGAACCGCTTGATGCTGCCGCCCTTGCCCGCGGCGTCGCGACCCTCGAACACGACGACCAGCTTGTGTCCGGTGTCGGCCAACCAACTCTGCGCTTTGAGCAGCTCGATCTGCAGGCCGCGCTTCACTCGTTCGTACTCACGCCGGGACATCCGTTCGTCGTACGGATACCCCTCCTGCCAGGTCTTCACCGGCAACCCGGTGGGCCCGAGCAGCACCGGGTCGTCGATCTCGTCGAACGTGCCCTGCACGGTGAACCCCCGCTCGACGATCTCGGCGGCCGTCATCGTACGAAACGCTTCGATCAGCGTGTCGATGTCGGTGGCGTCGAAGGGACCCGACGCCCCGTTGTCCAGAGTCACTCGGCGAGGAATTCGCGCAGCTGCTCTTCGTCTTCGATCGACAGGTTGGTCGTGAGCAGCTCCATGTGCTCGTCGGCGAGCGCTTCCTTGACACGGTCGATGACTGCGTCGCTCGACATCAAGAACAGCGCCGACGTCCCCGGCGTGATCTTCGAGCGCACCGACTCGACGAAGTCCTTGTCGATCCCCACATTGGCCAACGAACCCGCAATCGCACCAGCGGCCGCGCCGATCGCCATACCGAACAGCGGAACGAGCAGAATCACGCCGAACAACAAGCCCCAGAAGGCGCCACCGGCGGCACCTGCACCGGTGAGGTTCGACAACTGCTTCGTCTTCGGCTTCTTGGCGCCCTCGGGCCACGACACCACCGCGGCATCGTGGATGTGGATGAGCTCCTGTTTGCCGAGCGCGATGAGCTTGTCCTCGACTCGTTCGGCGCCGTCGGGCGTGTCGAACTTCCAAACCGTGAGGGTCGTGGCCATCGTGTATCGGTCTCCAAGTAGATGTGGAACGACGCGTCTCGTCGTCTCGCCGCCGACCGTAGCCGAGGGTGACGCCGCCTCGCAGCCCGGCCACCTCGCCCCGTAGCGTGCACCCTCGCTGTGCCCGCCGAGTTGCCCGCCTCCACCTTCGCGCCACGTCCGACCAACGCTCGCGTGGTCGACCGCGAACGGCGTGTTCGTCTCGGTGATGTCGACGTCGATGCCGCGCTGCGCCTCGACGCGACGGCTCGGTATCTGCAAGACGTGGCCACCGACGACGCCGCCGAGGCCGCGCTCGGCGACGCGTACGGGTGGGTGGTGCGGCGCACGATGATCGCCGTACACACGCCAGCTCGTCTGGGTGAGCGGGTCGATGTGGCCACGTTCTGTTCGGGCACCGGCCGTAGCTGGGCCGAGCGGCGAACGATCATCACCGGCAACCGGGGTGCGCACATCGACGCCGCCGCCCTGTGGATCCGCGTCGATCCCACGACCGGTCGGCCGACGGGGCTCGGCGACGACTTCATGGCGACCTATGGGCCCGCGGCCGCCGACCGGCGCGTGTCAACGCGGCTACAACTCGACGACCCGCCACCGGACGCGGAGCACCGGCCGTGGCCGCTTCGACGAACCGACCTCGACCCGCTCGGCCACGTCAACAACGCCGCGCAATGGTCCGCGCTCGAGGAGCTACTCGACGACCGCATCGGCGTCGCCGAGATCGAACACCGCGCGCCGGTCGAGGCCGAGGGTGCCCTGGAGTTGCTCATCGTCCGGGACGCCCATCAGGTCCGGGGGTGGCTCGTCGCCGATGGAACCGTACGCACCGCGATGCGCTGGTACCGTCGCCCCGAGGGGGAATAGCGCAATGCCAACGGTGATCGAGACCGACGGTCTGACGAAACAGTGGGGCGATCTGGTCGCCGTCGATCACCTCGATCTCGCGGTGGAACAGGGCGAGTGCTACTCGTTTCTCGGTCGCAACGGATCGGGCAAGTCGACCACGGCGCGCATGCTGCTCGACTTCATTCGGCCAACGTCGGGAACGTCGCGCCTGCTCGGCGGCGTCGGCTCCGACCCGGCGATTCGCGGACGGGTCGGATATCTCCCCGGCGATCTCAACCTTCCGCGAGCGATGACCGGCAACGATGCATTCGACTTCTTCGGAGGCCTCAGCGGGAGCGCCGACGATCCCGAACGCACGGGGCTCATCGACCGGTTCGGCCTCGATCCCACACGACCGGTACGCGAACTGAGCACCGGCAACCGCCGCAAGGTCGGGCTGGTGTTGGCGTTCCTCGGCGATCCCGAGCTGCTGATCCTCGACGAGCCGACGAGCGGCCTCGACCCAGTACTGCAAGAGGAGTTCCGCACACTGCTCGCCGAGCGGAAACAGCGTGGTGTGACCATCTGGTTGACATCGCACGTGATGGCCGAAGTCGAGCGGGTCGCCGATCGGGTCGGCCTGATCCGCGATGGACGGTTGGCGCGGGAACTGGCAATGGAGGATCTCCGCCACCAGACCACGGGGCGCATCCGGTTCGAGTTCGCCGAGGCGGTTGCGCCGTCGGCCTTCGACGGCATCGACGGGGTCACCGACGTCGACGCCAACGGCGCCGACGTGACCGTGTCGATCGAAGGGCCCGTCGCCGCCTTGCTCCGCCGGGCGGGCGATCTCGGCGCCGTGCACATCGAAACGCAGCGCCGCGACCTCGACGACATCTTCCTCGAGCTGTTCGATCTGCGTGCCGACGATGGCGCCAACAATGGGGCAGCCGGCGGGACATCGACGTGAGTACCGGGTGGAAGATCCTGCGGCGGTGGATGCGCGATCGCCGACTGTCGACGCTGTCGTGGACGGCCGGCCTGGTCGTGATCGTGGTGATCACCGCCGCGTTCTACCCCTCGCTGTCGTCGAGCACGACCGAACTCGGCGAGAGCAGCAGCGGGGCGATGAGCGCACTGCTCGGGCTGAGCAGCGCCATCGATCCGTCGTCGCCGTTGGGCTACCTGTGGATCGGCCTATACGCCAACGTCGTACCGATGACCCAGATCGCCTTCGGGATTGCGCTCGGCAGTGCCGCCATCGCGGGCGACGAAGAGACCGGCACGTTGGAGTACATGTTGTCGATGCCGGTCACCAGGGGAACGATCGCCGTCAGCCGGTTCGTCGGCGCGCTGGCGATCATGGTCTTCTCGGGTGCGCTGGTGTGCCTGTCGCTGATTGCGTCGATCCCATTGTTCGAGCTCGGCGACGAGGTCACCACCACCGGCGCCGACGGTTCGACCACCACCCAACCGGGGGCGACCGCCCTCGATGCCTTCAACGGCACCCTGGCATCGACCGCAGTTGGTGTGGGGTTTCTCGGGCTGGCCTACGCACTCGGCGGGATCACGGGCCGCAAGGGGCCCAGCACCGGCATCACCGCGGCCATCGCCGTGGGCGGTTACGTGCTGTACACCATCTCCAACTCCACCGGCTCGCTCGACTGGCTGGCCGAGCTCACGCCATGGAAGTGGTATGTCGACGACGCCTCGCTCGTCCTCGGCCTCAGCTGGGCGATCATCCGGCCCGTGATCCTCGCCGCGGTTGGTTTCGCGGTCGGCGCGCTCGTGTTCATCCGTCGCGATCTGCAGCCGCCGAAGTAGCGGCGCCGAGCGCCGCTGCGTACCGCTGCACGGCGGCCTCGTCGTCGACGTCCGCGCGCAGACCGATGTGCCCATCGGGGCGTACGACATACAGCGCAAGGTCGTCTCCATCTTCGGCGTGCGACGCGGCCCAGTCGATCGGCGTCGACGTGTCGTGGCGCTGCGCTGCGACGCGACGGGTGAGCGAGCGAGGACCGACGGCCACCACACGATGCTGCAACTCCGGCGACATCCAGTCGAACGGGGCGACGGAGCCGGGACGCCGACCGGAGCCGCCCGCATCGATGGCCAGCAGCGAGTCGGCGAACGCGCCCACGCTGCCACCATCGGCGCTCTCCGCCCCGTCGATCATCGCCATGGCGATCGGTCGCCGCTCCGCCTCGAACGTGTCGATGAGCGGCTCGGCCGAGGTGCCATGCACCACGCGCGCCAGCTTCCAGGCGAGGTTGTGGGCGTCGTCGACGCCGGAGTTCATGCCGTTGCCGTGCGCCGGCGTGCACACGTGCGCCGCGTCGCCAGCCACGACGATGCGCCCGTTGCGGTAGGTGTCGGCGAGCATCGAGTGACACTCGAACGTCGACGGTTCATCGACCTCGACGAAGCGTGCCTGCGGGTGGTACGAGCGCACGGTCGCCAGCGCGCCTTCGACGACAGCGTCATCCGACTCGGGCTGGGTGTACACCCGCCAGCGGTTGTCGGGCAGGCTGGTCAGCAGCACGGGTGGCTCGTCGAGGTAGGCATACGTCGCTTCGTGCGACGAGGCCCACGGATCGATCGACGTATCGAACACCGTCCATCGCTCGTCGGGGCGACGGCGCGCTCGGGCGATCCCCGCGGCGGCACGCGTCGGGCCCCGGAATCCGTCGCAGCCGACGACCCATCGAGCAGTGATCTCGTGGGCACGCCCGTCGTGCTCGACGACCGCACGGCAGTGGTCGACACGCTGATCGATCGACACCAGCGTGCAGCCGCGGTGCACTCGGCCACCGCGGGCACGCAAGTCTGCTTCGAGCACCTCCTCGACGACCTCCTCCGACAGCCCGATGTTGAACGAATACCGTGCGCCGGGTTCGCCGATCTGGATCACGTCGCGCAACTCGCCGTCGGCGGCGACCACGGTCTCGCGCTGGGGCACGCCGCGATCGAGAATCGGGTCGACCACACCGAGCTGCTCGAAGATCTCCAGCGTGCGCGGGTGGATCACCGTGGCCCGATCCCAGGGCAGTGGCGCAGCGTGACGATCGATGATCTGCACGTCGACGCCGAGCCGCTGCAGCTCGACCGCGAGGACCAATCCTGTGGGCCCCGCACCGACGACGAGCACGTCGGCCGTGCTCGGAAGGTCCGGTTCGACGACCATCGCTGCACGGTATCGAGGACCGACTGCCGGCGGATCAGGGGACGCCGTGACGCCACATCACCGAAATGCGCGGACCGGCGTGGGCCACCTTGGGCACCGCATGCTCCCACTCGTGCTGACAGGCACCACCCATCACGAGCAGATCGCCACCACCCGCCATCCACTGGCGCGCCGCTCCCCCACCACGCCGCCGAACGCTGAAGGGCCGCGGCGCGCCGAGGCTGACGATCGCCACAAGTGGGTTGCGCACGGTGTGACGATGCCGGTCGCCGTGCCACGCCACCGAGTCGGCGCCGGTGCAATACAGGTTGAACGCCAGCGAGTCGAACTCGACGTCGTAGTGCGCACCGAGCCGATGTGCGGCGTCGGCGAGCACGGCGGGGGTGGTCGGGGCCTCGATGTGCCCGCTCGCCACCAATCGCGGCTCGTCGACCAGCCGGTCGTACATCGGGATCTGGGTGCGCTGCCGCCAGTCGTTGTCGGCGAGCAGCTGATCGAACAACGTGTCCGCACCACGCAACCAGCCTGGCTGGTGGTCGATCCACGACCGCTCGTCGAGATCGACCCGTTGCGGACACAGCGCATCGAGCGCCGGTTCGCCCGCAGCGAATAGTGATCCTTGCATCGGAGCCACGAACACCTGTTCGATTCTGCTCGATCGAGGCGTCGTCTGCAACCCGGAGCGGTGAGCGAACGCGCCGCCTAAATGCGCGCACTGCCTCACCACCGATGTTCCACCATCAACTGCGGTGAGCAAACGCGCCGCCGAGGCGCGCGTTCGCTCACCACTCCGGGGCGAGTGGGCCGGTATGGTCCGGCGGATGCGCATCGGAGTGGTCGTGATGCCCACGGATCCGTGGGCGGTGGCACTCGACACCGCGCTGCGCCTCGACCAGCTGGGGTTCGATCATCTATGGGTGTACGACCACATGTCGTGGCAGCGCTATCGCGAACGGCCATGGTTTGCGCCATACCCGTGGCTGGCCGGCGTCGCCGGCGTTACCTCGACGATCCGCCTGGGCACGCTGGTCGCCAATCCCAACCTGCGCCACGCGGCCACCCTGGCCAAGGACGCAATGACGCTCGACCACATTTCCAACGGACGACTCACGCTCGGTATCGGTGCCGGCGGCCTGGGGTTCGACGCCACGGTGCTCGGACAGCCGCCGCTGACGCCAGGTCAACGTGTGGACCGGCTCGGCGAGTACGTCGAATCGATCGATGGATTGCTGCGCGGCACGACCACGTCATACAGCGGCGACTACGTGACCGTCGACGATGCGCGCATGTTGCCCGGCTGCGTCCAACAGCCACGCGTGCCGCTCGCCGTAGCCGCAGGCGCGCCCCGCTCGATCGCCCTCGTGGCACGATTCGCCGACGGTTGGATCACGCTCGGCGACACCACCGGCGCCGGAACACCCACCGACCAGGCCGTCGCCCAGCAATCGGCGCAGCTCGACGCCGAGCTCACCGCCGTGGGACGTCCGAGTGACGCAGTCGAACGCATCCTGCTCACCGGCCACGACGGACAACGGCCCTTGGCCAGCTTCGATGCCTTCACCGACATGGTCGGCCGAGCCGCCGAGTGGGGCATCGACGAGGTCGTCGTGCACCACCCGCGCGCCGACGACGAGCGATGGAACGACGATCCAACGATCCTGCAAGAGATCGCCGACCGACGCGAGGAGTTGCCATGACCGATCCCGTCCTCGCCGCCATCGACGGCCTCGATGCCGAGGTGGTGCCGTGCGATCCTGAACTGGCCGACACCGCCGCTTTCTGCGAGGCCTACGGCTACTCGCCCGACGATTCGGCGAACGCAATCCTGGTGATCGGCAAGGGACGCAAGCCGGACGATCCACGGCCGATGGTGTGCTGTCTGGTCCTGGCGTCGACGCGCCTCGACGTGAATGGCGCAGTCCGCAAACGGCTCGGCACGCGCAAGGCGTCGTTCGCGAATGCGCAGGAAACGATCGAGCGCAGCGGTGGCATGCAGATCGGTGGCGTCACACCGTTCGGGCTTCCCGACGACATCCCGATCTGGATCGACGGCGCCGTGATGACCCGCGAGCGAGTGATCGTCGGCGGCGGCAGCCGCGACCGCAAGATCTTGTGCCCGCCGTCGGCGATTGCCGGGTTGGCGGCGGCAGTGGTGGTCGACGGCCTGGCAAGCCCGTTGTAACAATCGTCTCAGCCTGGGCTCTAGGGGTCGTTGCAACTTTCTGATTTTGGAGGTTGCTGGTGAGTGTCGGATTTAGTGACGAGGTTCGGCGTGGGGTGTTCTTGGCGTGGTTCGCCGGGGGTTCGTGTCGGCAGGTTGCTGATGAGTTCGCGATGTCGGCGATGTCGGTGTCGCGGATCGTTCATGATCCAGAGGTGAAAGCACAGGCGTTGGGTCGTCGTGGGTGTCGGTTGTCGTTGGCTGATCGAGAGGAGATCTCTCGTGGTCTTGTAGCTGGTTGGTCGTTCACAGAGATCGCCGACCATGTCGGGTTCGATACGTCAACGATCAGTCGCGAGGTCGGAGGCCGCAACAAGCGGGCGTCGTATCGGGCTGTGGACGCGCATCGGGGCGCGCTCAGGCGTGCTCGTCGTCCCAAGCCAACCAAGTTTCAGCAGTGCCCCCAGTTGGCGGCCCAAGTCGAGCATTGGCTCGAGACTGAGCAGTGGTCACCAGAACAGATCAGTGCCAGACTGCGCACCGAGTTCGCTGACGACGAGCAGATGCGAGTGGCCCCAGAGACGATCTATCAGGCCCTCTACGTGCATGGCCGTGGTGGGCTTCGCAAAGAACTCACGGCGCATTTGCGGACGCATCGTCGGCAGCGACGTTCCCGGGCGGCGACGGCACGCAACCGCAACAACACACCCATTGGCGACATGGTGCTGATCGCGGACCGACCAGAAGAGATCGAACAGCGTGTCGTTCCTGGCCACTGGGAAGGCGACTTGATCATGGGCACCAACAACGGGTCCCAAGTGGCCACCTTGGTCGAGCGCACCACTGGATTGGTCATGTTGAGCAAGCTCGACAGCAAACGCGCCGAACACGTCGCTCAACGCCTCAGCGAACTCGTGAGCACCTTGCCGGACTACCTCGTGCGATCAATCACCTGGGACCAAGGCACCGAACTCGCCGCACACCACTCATTCACGCTGGCCACCAACATCCCCGTCTACTTCTGCGACCCCCACGCACCCTGGCAACGAGGCTCCAACGAAAACACCAACGGCCTCCTGCGCCAATACCTCCCACGAGACCGCGACCTATCGAAGTTCTCCCAAGACGACCTCAACGCCATCGCCCACAAACTCAACACCCGACCACGCAAACGCCACGACTTCCAGACACCATTAGAAGTGTTCAACCAACTCGTGTTGCACTGACCGCTGGAATCCAGCCAGAGACGAGCGTTACAGCGGGGCTGGCAGTGGCGCGTCGCTGACGAACCACAGCTCTTGGACCGCCCGGGTCATCGCCACATACAGCAGCCGAGCGCCGCGGTCCGAGCCGTCGAGCAACTCGTGCGGGTTGATCACCACCACGCCATCGAACTCGAGGCCTTTCACCGCCTCTGGGCCGAAGATCGGGACTTCGCCGTCGGCCAAGTCGTGGACGTGGTCGACGGCGCGCAAACCGTGTGCCTCCAGGGTGGCGGCGAGCGCGTCGTGGAGCTCGCCGGGGGCGACCACGCCGGTGAGCCGATGGCGGTGCTTGAGCTGAGCAATCTGGTGTCCGCTCGCAGCCACGAGTTCGTCGGTGGTGGTGACGATCGAGTGTGGCGGTTCCCCCTCGACGCGTACCGACCGACTCGGGATCGTCTCCACACCGGTCAGCGGGAGGAGCCGGTTGGCCACGTCGAGGATCGGGCCCGGCACGCGGTAGCCGATCGTCAGGTCGGCGACCGACCCGTCCGCTCCGAGATGCCCGAAGACGTCCTCCCAGCGCTGCTGTCCCGCCGGCGTCGTCGACTGGGCGAGGTCGCCGACGAGCGTTGAGGAGCCCGACGGCGACCGCCGTCCGATCACCCGCAGCGCAACGGCCGAGTGATCCTGCGCCTCGTCGACCACCACGTGCCCGTAGGTGAACGGGGTGCCGTTGAGCAACGTGTTGGCCTCGTCGACCAACAACTGGTCGGCGCGCGTCCACGCCCGCCGCTTGCCGCGCACGCCGGGGAGCAGGCGGTCGACCAGCCGAATCGGTTTCTGCGTCGGCCAACACTTGTTCAGCGCTTGCTTCAGCGGGCCGGCTTCCGACCACCGATCCTCACCCCGACAGCGTCGCTTCAACTCCTGCTGGGCAAGCACGCGCAACCGTTCGCGGCGTTGGTTGATCGGCACCACGCCGTCCTTGGCGGTCTCGACCCACTCGGCGATGAGGTTGCGGTCGAACACGTGTGTGCGCACGCCGATCGGCACGTGAACGTCGGCGGGCGGCGGGCCGATGGCGTCGAGCGCGGCGCGCTCGAGGTCGACGAGGCGCTGCTGGTCGCCCTTCCAGCGTGCGGCGTCGGTGTCGTCGGTCGCGGTGACCTCGACGCGCGGCAGGCACAACTCGTCGACCGTGGCCTGACGGACCGACCGTTCGCCGAGGGAGGGCAACACGTTGGCGATGTAGTCGAGGAACGCCCGGTTGGGACCAACCACGAGCACGCCGTCCCGGGCCAGACGAGCACGATGTTCGAAGAGCAAGAACGCGGCGCGGTGCAGGGCGACGGCCGTCTTTCCGGTGCCGGGGCCGCCCTGCACCACGAGGGACTGGTCGATCGGCGCACGGATCACCTCGTCCTGCTCGCCCTGGATGGTGGCCACGATCTCGCGCATTTCGCCCGAGCGGGCGGCACCGATCTCGGCCAGGACCGGATCGGGAATCCCGGTAGCCACGTCGGCGGCGTCGGGGTCATCGAGGTGCTCGTCGAAGTAGGCGACGAGGTCGCCCTCGTCGAGCGTGAACCGGCGGCGCAGCGCCACACCGAGCGAGTCGACGGCGGTGGCCCGATAGAAGGGCGCAGAGATCGGCGCCCGCCAATCGACCACCACCGGGTCGTGGGCATCGTTCTCGATGTGCCGCCGACCGATGTACCACTGTTCGACGTCGCCACCCTCGGTCGGCTCGTCGATGCGGCCGAAGAACTCGCCTGCTCCAGGCGAGCGCAACGAGTCGAGCGCCTCCCACACCGTCATCTCGACGTACTCCGAGGTGATCTCGTCGGCGGCGCCGGCGGGGTCGACGCGCTCGAGGCGGTCGATCATCGCATCGCGGCAGGCGCGTGCGTGGGTCAGTTGTGTGCGTTCGCGCGCCAGGTCCGGAAATGCATGGTCGTCCATCGGCCCTCCCACCGAATCGTCCGCCGGGTCGTGTACGGCGGGGCGACGACCGTAGCCGTCAGAGTCCGAACACGCGCGCTGTGTTTCCGCCGAGGAACGCGGCGCGCGTCTCGTCGTCGAGGTCGAGCGCGTCAAGGTGCTCGAGACACTTGGCCCAGGTGATCATCGGGTAGTTCGTACCGAACAGCACCTTGTGCCTGCCGTGACTGCGCATGTAGGCGACCAGTTCGGGCGGGTAGCGGCGAGCGGTGTACGCGGAGGTGTCGATGTACACGCGCTCGTGTTTGGTGGCCACCGCGATCGCTTCCTCGGTCCACGGATAGCCGATGTGTCCGCCGACGATGGTCAGCTCTGGGAAGTCGATCGCCACCTGATCGACGTACATCGGACGCCCGTACTCCGACGGCATCAGCGGGCCGGTGTGACCGATCTGCAGACAGAACGGCACGCCGAGTTCACAGCAGGCGACATACACCGGGTAGAACCGTCGATCGGTGGGCGGCGCCTCCCACAACCACGGCAGCACACGAATCCCGACGAATCCGAGTTCCTCGACACACCGCCGGATCTCCCGCACGGCATCCATCGGTCGAGAGATGTCGACCGAACCGACACCCACGAGCCGATCGGGGGCCTGCTCGACGAACGAGGCGACCTCGTCGTTGCTGATCAACGTGCGGTAGGGCGCCGACCACGCACTGATGAGGGCCCGATCGACACCACCTTCGTCCATCAACGCCACCGTGAAGTCGACTGGCAGCTCCTCGGTGGGCGCCTCTTGGCCGGTCCAGCGGCGCAGCGAATCGAAGACCGGATCGGCCATGTGCCGCAGGGTCGGGTGCTGGGCCCACGCGTCGATGATCATCACGCGCTCAGTTCCACACGCAGAGGGCGCGGATCTCGACGCTCTCGCGACGTGTCTCGGCGTCGGCGACGACGTGTGGATCGCGGAACGCCGAGTGTGGGGTCCAGAAGGGCCGTCCGGTGTCGACGCATGCGCTGTCGTACGTTCGCAGCACGATCATCTCGTCGGCTTGCATGTCGGGGAACGTGTACCAGCGGTCGGGTTCGTCGACCTCCGGCGGCCGCACCGCGAAGATCTCGAAGTCGAGGCGCAAGCCGCCGTAGAACGGGATGACCTCGGCCATGAGGCGTGACCGGTCGACGCTCGTGGCGTCGCACACGGCCAGCGGCATATCGGCGTGAATCGGACCGGTATTGCGCCAGCCCTGCACCACGGCGAGGCGGCGCGCGCTCGTGATCAGATCGCGGTCGAGGCCCTGGCTGGCGAGCAGCGGGTCGAGGAACGCGCGGTAGGGGCGGTCGTCTTCGGTGACCATCGGGCCGTAGTCGTCGGTGAAGTCCGAATGCACGAACTCGATCGGCCCGTAGTCGGCGACGGCGGCTGCTGCGGCCTCGCTTCGGGCGATGAACGGAAACACCACCGCCGCGTCGCAGCCGGTGTACGTGCGCACGAACTCCCCGAACTCGGGCCGCGCAACTCGATCGAGTTCGTGCTGATCGGCCCAGTCGTCGACCGCTGACGGCGCCTCGACGAGGTCGAAGCCGTGCCGTTCGAAGTCGCGCGGCGCAGACGACGACCGCCCGTCGAGTACGTCGCAGTCGACCGGCACCGCCTCGAGGCCGCCGTGATACCGGAACGTCGCCTGGCAGTACCGATCCCCGTTTCGTCCCACGAGTCGACGGTAACGGGTGATGGTGGGGATATCCCCACCGTGGAACGCCGGGCACCGCCAATGACAACTGCGGTGGCACAGCGCACGATCGAGGTATGGACTCCCCGACCACCACCCAGCTCGCTCCGCCCGCCGACTCGCCTCCACTTCCGCCGCCCCCGGCACCGCCTGCGCCGTCGGCGTCACCCAGGCCCGGCCGCCGCGGGAGACACATTGCCGCACTCATCGTCGGCTGCCTCCTGCTCATTCCCGGCCTCGGCAGCCTCGCCGGCGGCACCACCGCGCTCATCGCCCAGGGGGTCGCCACCGATGGCGACGGCTATTTCGTGGAGACGATCGACGGGATCGACGATCCCGGTGTGGCGGTCGCCTCCGACGACCTCTGGGTGACGCTCGACGGGAAGGGTCACGACAATGATGCGCCGCGCATCCTCGAGTGGCTCGACGTCGATGTGCGCCTGCGAGTGGACGCTGCGGGCGAGCAACCGGTGTTCGCCGGCATCGCCCGCGCCTCCGACGTCGAGCGTTACCTCGACGGCGTCAGCTACGGACGCATCATCGAACTCGACGACGCCCGGGCGACCGTGGTGAGCGTTCCCGGTTCGACCGACATCGCCCCGCCTGGCGACCAGGACTTCTGGGTGGCGTCGACCACCGGCACCGGCGAGCAAGAGCTCGAGTGGGACGTGCGCAGCGGCCGATGGGCCGTCGTGGTGATGAACGCCGACGGCTCGGCCGGCATCGACGTCGACGTGGACGCCGGCGTCCGCTCCGGGGCGATCACGCCGGTGGCCATCACGCTGCTCGTCGGCGGAGTGCTGGCCACCGCTGGAGCCGTGTTCCTGATCGTGTTCGGAGCACGCGGAGATCGCCGCCGAACGCCTACCGTGCCTGCATCCGACTCGCCTTCCTGACCTCCGATTCAGCCAACCGGGTCTACGCCCGCTCGGTCCCCGACCTGCTCGCCGCCGAGATCGAGGCCGTCGGCCCCGCACTCCGGCACCCGCCGAGCGACATCACCACGATGTCGCTCGGCGGTGTCGCGTATGTGGTCGCCGACGTCACGTCGCTTCACGACGACGACCGCGTCGTGCTGTCCAACCTCTCCACGGGGCGGGCCCTGTTCGAGCTGGACCCCGACGGTCGGCTGCGACCGATCGACATGGCCCGGACGTCGGCCGTGCCCGACGACATCATCACGATTCAGCGCTACAGCGGAAAGACGAACGAGCAGTTCACACAGCTGTTGTTCAACGTGACGGTGTGCAACTCGCTCGCCGTCGCTCGTCGCACGACCCGCCCACGCGTGCTCGATCCGGTCGCCGGACGGGGCACCACGCTGAACCGGGCCATGGTCGCCGGGTACGATGCCCTCGGCATCGAGCGTTCGGCCACCGACGTCGAGCACTACCGCACCTTCTTCACTACCTGGCTGCGCAATCACCGGATCAAGCACCGCACCGAGCGCGAACGGGTCCGCAAAGGCCCGGCGGCTGGGACCGAGCGATACTCGTGGTTCCTGCGCGACGGCCCGACCGCCACGATGATCCACGCCGAAACGAGTCAGGCCGACGTCGTCGTACCAGCGGGCAGTATCGATGCGCTGATCGGCGACCTGCCCTACGGCGTTCGACATCGCGCCACTGCGGGCGGCGAGGCCGAGCGCTCCCCCGCCGCGCTGGTCGCCGACGCACTGCCCGGGTGGCGGCGCGTGCTTCGACCGGGCGCCGCGGTCGGGCTGGCATGGAACACCAGGACGCTGCCGCGCGACGAGCTGGCGCGCATGCTGATCGACGCCGGGCTCGAACCCATCGAGTTCACTCGCAGCTTCGTCCACGAGGTCGACCGCTCGATCCTGCGCGACCTCATCGTGGCGCGCGCCTCGTAGCGACCCTGCGGACGGGTGGCATGCTCGCGCGATGGCCAGCCACCGCACGTTCGCCGAGCAGGCGCTGCACTACTTCATCCGCGATCATCAGGGCGCCCCGCCCGCTCAGGTCGATCACCCGGCGGCGTGGACGGGCCCCGCTTTGGCAGCAGACGCCGACCGATGGACGACCACGCTGACAGCCGACGAAGTCGCCGAGCTGGAATCCGCGGCTCGTGTGGCGATCGACGCAGGCCGTCCGATGGACGACCTCGATGCCGACACCGCGCCACTCCCGCTACTCGAGGAGCGCATCGCCGAGTGGCGTGCCGAACTGCGCGACGGCCTCGGAGTCGTCGTGGTACGTGGCCTCCCCGTGCGTCGTTGGGGCACCGAGGTGGCGTCGTACGCGTACTGGATCCTCGGCCACCACCTCGGCACACCAGGCGCTCAGAACCCAGACGGCGAGTTGCTCGGCCACGTGACCGACTACCGGGAGGCCGACCGCCCGATGGCCCGCAAGTACCGATCGGCGGGCGACATCGCCTTCCACTGCGACTCGGCCGACGTGGTCGGCTTGTTGTGCCTGCGCACTGCGAAAGAAGGCGGGCAGAGCCGCATCGCCAGCTCGGTGGAGGTGTACAACACGCTGGCCGCCGAACAGCCCGACTTGGCAGCCGAGCTCACCGAGCCCTTCGCCATCGACCGTCGCGATGAGCAAGCGCCCGGCGAACCCGGTTGGTTCGAGATCGGTCCGACCACCTGGGATGGTGCGCGGCTGCGCACGTTCTGGCACAGCGACTACATGCGCTCAGCCGAGCGCCACGATGGCGTCGAGTTCTCCGAGCAGCGCAGGGCGACCATCGACGCATTCGACGAGATCGCCGGCCGCACCGACACCCATCTCGACATGTGGTTGGAAGAGGGCGACATTCAATTCATCTCCAACCACACCGTCGTCCACGCCCGCACCGGCTACGTCGACCACGACGATCCCGACGAGCGACGGCACCTCTTGCGTCTCTGGCTCAGCCTGTAGACCGAGACCTGGCAGGGAGATGAGGCCTGACGATCAGATGTCGAGCCGGTAGACTCGGGCGGCGGTGCCAGCGAACAAGGCATGGCGCTCGTCGGCCGACATGTCGGCGGTGAGCAGCTTGCAAGCGTTCCAGAAGGTGCGGTACGACAACGAGCGTCGGTCGACGGGGAAGTTCGACTCGAACATGCAGCGATCGGCGCCGAAGCACTCGATGGTGTGTTCGTAGTAGCGCCGCTGTGCGGCGAGGAACTCCTCCGACGTCGGCGGGCGCTCGGCGGTGTCGAACCCGAAGCCATTGTCGGGCATCGCGAGCCCACCGAGCTTGGCGACCACATTCGAACACGCGGCCAGCTCGACGATGTCGGCGCGCCACGAGTCGAAGATCTCGTCGCGGCGGCCGGCGAACGAACCGACGCCCAGTGGCGTGCCGAAGTGGTCGAGGACCATCGTGGTGTCGGGCGCCGCCCGTGCCAGGTCGAGGAACTCGCGGTTCTGGTAGTGGTAGTGCCACGAGTCGTAGGTCAGACCGCGCTCGCCGAGACGGCGCACGCCGCGCCGGAACGCGGGGTCGTCCGACAACCCTTCAGGTGCAGCGCCCGGGATGGTCAGCGCCTCCGGTTCGATCGCTCGCGACAGCGCATGGCGGATACCTCTGAACCGTCCCCCGGCCGCGTCCTCGTGCGCATCGAGCACGGCATCGAGATGCTGGTCGCGTAGATCTGCCCGTGCCACGATGCCGCGGATCAATGTGCCGTCATCGCGGGCCGCCTCGCGGGCGACGAAATCGGTTTCACCGACGGGAGCGAAACGCCCCTCGCCAACGGTGCGATACGCCGCGCCGCACTCGATGAACACCGTGGCCACGATGTGGTGCCCGTCGCCGACGTCGGCATGGAGATCGTCGAGCCCGTAGGCCATGGCTCCGCCTGGGGGCCACAGATGGTGGTGCGGATCGACGATCGGCAAGTCCGGCTCGATGACATCCTCGACCACCTGATCGAGCCATGCGTCAGTCACCCACACATCTTGGACCATCGGAGCGGGACGGTCGCTCAGGGGGCGAAGATGTCGACGTCGTCGGGGACCATCGGGTCGCTCGATGAGGTCGGCTCCTCGGGCGGGCCGAACCCCTCGACCACCCAGTCGAGCAGCTCGCCGTCGACCTGCGCGAGCTCCGTGATGTTGAACACGTGGTAGTGACGCGTCCCCTGGGACGTCACCTTGCGGGAAAGACGATCGGTCTCGAGCTTGCGGCCCAGCGTGATGCCAACGGCGACCCACTGCTTCATCGGCGTGATCATGCAAAACATCGCGTCGCGCTTGAGCAGCACGCCCTTCGAGATGGGATCGATGATCAGCTCGTTGTCGCCGTCGACCGTACGGATCTCATCGACGATCCGGTCGAGCACGGGACCGGTGAGCGGGTGCGCAGACTCCAACAGTTCGTCGAGGCTGACACCGGGCGTGCACACGTGGCTGCGGCCGCGAGCGCCGAACGAGCGGGCACAGCTCGGACAAGTCCACGCAGCCACGAACCGTCAGCTGGCGCGCTTGCGCCGGCTGGACCGCCGCTGGCGGGACCGACTCACCCGGTGCAGCTCGTCGAGTTCGATCTCGAATCGATCGGCGAGCATCCGCAGGTCGGGCACCAGGTCGCGGTCGGCGACCAGGGTGAGATCGACGCGGTCGTCGTGGGAGATTGCGCTGATCGACAAGCCGATGCCGTCGACGATCGGCACCATGGCGTGCTCGCGCACGATCGGATGGCCGGCGATCGGTCCCTCGTCGCGCCCCGGAATGTTCACCACGTACACGTTGAACGGGGGCAGCAGGCGCAGTCCTGCCCCGGTGGTCACGAGCAAGCGTGCGGCGGTTCCGGCCAGTGCAGACGGCGGCTCGGCGCGCCGAGCGATGTCGGCCGCCGACGTCGTCTCGATGTCCATGGTCAACTGCGACATTGCGTCGCTCACGTCGGCGAGCCGTTGCAAGGGATCGTGGCGATGGGTGGCCAGTGGCACCAACGCCGCCCCGAGTTCGTCGTCGTCAACGCTGTCGCTGTCGACCAACAACGGGGTCAATGCGACCAGCGGCTCGGACGGCAACTCGTCGTTGAGCACCATCCAGTGGCGCAGTGCCCCACTGATCACCGTGAGCAGCACGTCGTGGAACCGCACCGAGCGCATCCGGTGCACATCGCGTAAACGGTCGAGCGGAAGCGTCACCCGCGCCACCCGCCGGTGCGCGCTGACCGTTCGGTTGAACGACACACGCGGCACCGGTTGATCGTTGCGTGCCAACTCGATCGGATGGGTCCGCGAGCGGGCCGAGGCGAGTACGAGCCGCGAGACGTCGCCCAGCAACGGCAGCCGGGCCACGCCACCGAGTACGTGACGTGCGGCCCGCGCCGGGCTACGCCCGAGTGACCACGCCGCCTTCACCAGCAGCTCGCTGTCGGTGGGCACCATGTCGGGTTGCCATCGCGCCGGGCGGACATGATCGAGATCGGTCGGCGTGCCGGCGAGCACCGGAGCGAGTGGGCCGAGCGGACCGAGTTCCTCGATCAGCACGATGTGCACCTTGACGAAGATGTTGGTGGGTCCGTCGGGGTTCTCGATGAGATAGAGCTCCCACAGTGGCCGGGTGCGGTCGAGCGGACGCTCGTGCAGCCGCGCCAGCAGCTGTTCGAGGGCGTGCGGGTCGGACGATCCCGGCACGGCGAGGTGGCGAATGTGGTAATCGAGGTCGAAGTGCGGATCTTCGATCCACCATGGATCGTCGAGGCCCAGAGGCACGTCGACAACTCGGCGACGCAGGCCAACAACCAGGTGCAGGCTCGACTCGATCGCCGCGCGCAGCCGGTCGAACGTGATGCTCTCGCCGTCGCGGTTGTCGCCGAGCTCGAGGACCAGCGACTGATGCCCGAGGTTGGTCACGCTCTCGGCGGCGAGTAGTTCGGATTCAGACGGCGACAGCTGGTGCATCGGGGAGATCCTCTGGGTCGTCGCGGCGGTCGACTGGCGTGGGCGCCGGGGCCGACTCGCGCGAGGGGTACCACCAACGTAAGTGGGCTGCCGGGGAGAATGGACGCCACTCGTCGGGCCGCTGGGCAAGTCGTTCGGCAACGAGGTACATCACCGACGGATTGGCGCCGAGGCCGCAGTGCGTGCCACGCACTTGCACCGCCTCGGCATACGGACGAACGGTCTGGCGGCACAGGTCGCCCGGCACGACGCCGTCGGCCTTGGTCCACACCGTGGTCGAGGGCACCGGGATGCGGTCGATGTGGATCCGCCGCGGCGTGGGCAGGAAGAAGTGACCGGCGATTTCTTGCAGGAGGCCGATGTTGGTTTCGGTGTGGTGCAGCCGGATGGGCGATCCGAGGCTGATCACCTGACCCACCAGCTCGCGCCGGTGCTGGGCGAGCACGCGGCCGATGATGCCGCCGGCGCTCCAGCCGACGATGTCGATCGTCGAGCCGTGGCGGTGGGCCATCTCCTGCAGCAGCCGATCGACGCCGGCCGCGATGTGATCGGCGACGCCGACGTTCAAGCCCAAGCCCCAGCCTTGAGGACGATGACCCAGCGCCTTGAGAAACGCGCGCAACGGCGCCGTGGTGATGTCGCCGGTGACGAAACCGGGAAGCACGAGCACTGGTCGCGAGCCGCCGTTGGGAGCAGCAGCAGCCGCGATCGCCGCACCGGGCACCGTGGCAAGCAGTTCGGGGAAGGTCAGCAGCTCGCGCGCCAACGGCTTGGCACGTGGCGCCTCCGCGGGCGCGCCGTCAGCGTCGTTCGTCACCGTGTTCTCCCTCGGAGCCAGTCTGGCCGATGGACGGCCCGGCGCCCAAGGTTTGCGTCAGGCGGTCGACTGTTTCACCAGGTCAGCGGCTTTCCACACGTGGGTCACCCGCTCGGGAACGCCGAACATCGATGGTTCGTCGAGCGGGTTGCCATCGAGGGCGATCACATCGGCGTCGAAGCCCAGATCGAGTTGTCCGCTGCGCGGGGCCTGCGGCCCGAGGGTGTCGGGACCGTTGGCGGTAGCTGCCTCGATCGCCTCGAGGATCGGCAGGCCGGCCTCGTGCAGCAGCCGGATCTCCTCGCCGGACCGGCCGTAGGTCGCTCCGGACACGAAGATGTCGCAGCCGGCGGCGATCCGCACTCCTTTGGCGATGGCGATCTTCATCGCCTGCTGGTGTTCGTCGGCGACCATTTGCAGCTTGGCGTAGGCGTACGCCGGCATCTGGTCTTCGTGGCGCAGGAGGTTGTCGATCACGAAGCGGGTCGGCACCAACATCGCGCCGGCGGCGACCATGGCGTCGGCGGCTTCCTCGTCGAGGTAACTGCCGTGCTCGATCGTGTGGCAGCCGGCTCGCAAGGCCGCCATGATCCCTGGCTTCCCGTGGCAGTGGGCAGCGACGATGCGTTCGGCACGCGTGGCCTCGCCGACGATCGCGGCGAGCTCCTCGTCGGAGAACTGCTGGTGGATCGGGTGGTCGACCTCGCTCATCACGCCGCCCGATGCACAGATCTTGATCAACTTGGCGTTCGATCGCAGGTTCATGCGCACGGCGCGCAGCACTTCGGGCACACCGTCGCAGAGTGCCGAGAAGCCGGTGGCCTCGCTCATCGTGTGAACGCAGTCGAGCGGGAAGCGATGAACATCGCCATGCCCGCCCGTGGTGGACAGAATGCGTCCGGCCGCGTGAACGTGCGGCCCGACCACTCTGCCCTCGGCAAACACAGGCGCCAGTTGCAGACCGAGGCCGCCGACGTCGCGGGCGCTCGTCACACCGCCGTCGATCAACGCTGCCGCGTCGGCAACCGCTCGGCCGGCGGCGGTCACCGGGTTCTCGGTGAGCATTCGCTCCACGTCGGGGGTGGCGGTGCCGACGAAGTGCACGTGACAGTCCCACAGCCCCGGCATCACGGTGGCGACCTCGCTGACCCGATCATCACCCGTGGACCGCGGTGCGCCGTCGGCCGATCCGGCGTATGCGATTCGGCCGTCGTCGAGGACGACGACACCGTGTTCGATCGGTTCGCCGCGTCCGGGTATCAGCAGGTCGGCGCGTATGTGCTCAGCCATCACCCTCAGTTGTAACACCGTCCGACGATGGCGCCGTGACGGCGCCGGCCGGCAGCGTCGCGGCGACGGCGTCGGCGAGTTGCTCGATGCTGTTGCTCCACCCGCCGGTGACGATCTCGATCATGGCTTCCGACGGCAGACCGTCGTGGGTGATCGTCACCTCGCTGCCCTGAGGATGCGCGGCGATCGCCACCGTGATGACCTGCTCGCCGCCGAACGTGTAGCGCAACAGGGTTGGCTCGACCACGTCGAGGAAGGTGCCCTCGACGACGAACGGCGTGCCGTCGAAGTCCATGCTCACGTGCAGTTTCCCACCGAGGCGGACGTCCCACGCATGGATCGTCCACAACTGGTCGACCGCGCACCCGTACCAGCGGGCCAGCACGGCGACGTCGGTCCATGCGGCCCACACCCGTTCGGGAGGCGCCGAGTACATGCGGATGAAGGTGGCCGAGTGTGTCGTGGTCATGATGCGCTGCTTTCGGGTGGCGGATTCGATCGTGCGAGGTTCGGTTCGTCGAGCACGGCGCCAAGACGGTCGAGGTTGGCTTCCCAGGCTGTGGCGATGAGGGTCGCCCACTCGGTGAGCGGCGCCAACCGGTCGGGCGCAAGGGCCAAGGTGTGGACCCGCCCGTCGAGGCGGCGATGAACAAGGCCGCACTGCTCGAGTTCGCGCACGTGTCGGTTGAGCGCCTGCTTGGAGAACCCAAACCGTTCGCCGAGCTGCGGTGTGGTGACGGGGCCGTCGGTCAGTGCACTCACGATGGCGCGGCGCGGCGCCGAGGCCAGCGCCCCGAACAGCCCGTCGAGTTCGTCGGTTGCGCTCACGTGCGGGCGCTCGATGTGGTCGTCTTGGGCGGCAGCGTGCCGATCCACTCGTAGCTGGCGTCGAACCATGGCTGCAACGCGGTGGTGTCGTGCAAGAGCTCGTCGGGGACCGACAGGTAGCCGCGCATCGTGGCCCCGTACTGCTCGACCGGACCCGTGTCGTAGCGGGCGGCGAATTCGTCGTGTCGGTCGGGAGGGATGCGCAGCGCCATCGTCCCTTCGGCCGTGAGGAAGCTGAACATGTTGCCGTTGCGCGCGGTGTAGGGGTTCTTGGCGCCCTTGCGGGGCACCTGCCCGTTGCCGGCAACGACGGCTTCGTACGCCGCGAGCGCGTCGTCGGGACCGGGATACGTCTGCTTGGCCACGACACGACCGTACGCACGGTATCACCGATCGTCAACACTTTTGTTGACGGTTGCGCGAGCGCCTTCGCTGCCCTGCTACAAACGCGTCCCTCGACCGCCGACCCAACGGAGCACTGATGGCCAACAACGACGCACTCGGACCCGTCGACTTCGTTCTCCTCGAGTTCCCCGAGCAGAACCCCTCGGGGGCCACCGCACGGGCCCTGTTGTCGCTCGTCGACAGCGGTGTGATCCAGCTCTACGACATCGTGGCGCTCCGCCGCGGCGATGACGGCCACGAGGTGTTCGATCTGTCCGAGTTCGACGCAGACGGGTTCGCTCGGTTCGACGGCGCCCGGTCAGGCCTGCTGAGCGATGACGACGTCAGCGCGGCCGCCGAACTGCTCCAGCCGGGCACCGTCGGCGTGATGCTCGTGTACGAGAACGTGTGGGCGGCGCACTTCGTCGGCGAGGCCCGGGCGGCTGGCGGCGAGATGATCGTGAGCCAGCGCGTGCCCGCCGGCGACCTCCTCAACACGCTCGATCGGCTCGAGTCGAGCTGAAGCCCCCGAGTCACCCAGCAAGTCCGATACCCAGTACGAACCAGACGGAGACACACGATGCCCGGACTACTTCGAGGAATGGCTCGCACCGCCGCGATCGCGGGAACAGCGAGCGCCGTCAGCGGCCGCGTCCAACGACGTCAGGCGGAGAAGTTCGCCAGCCGCGACCAACAGATCGCCGCGACCCGTGCCCAAGGCTGGTCGCAAGGCATGCACACCGCAGCGCCGCAGCCCGCTCCCCCGCCGCCGCAGCCGGCAGCAGCGCCGCAGGTCGATGTGATCGGTCAGCTCAAGCAGCTCGCAGAACTCAAGGAGCAAGGCATCTTGACCGAGGCGGAGTTTGCCGCGCAGAAGGCCAAGCTCCTCGGCTGAACCTGACCCTCCTCGCCGAACCCTGCTCGGCTCACTACGTCTCGATGCGCTGGATGTCCGACGGCATCCACGAGTGATCGAAGTAGCCGTCGGTCGGCCCGTAGAGCCGCAGGATCGTGAACCAACCCTTGCCGGGCAACGTGCGTATCCAGTTCTGTTCGCGCCCGGCGGGCGCATCGGGTCCGAAGCGGACGATCGTCGAGCCATCAGGCTCGGTGGCGAGATCGCCGAAGCTGTTCAGACTGGGTGTCGGCTGGCCGTTCGCCAGCATCGAGCGGGTCCACACGTCGTACACCACGACCGACCAGAAATTGGCCGCCGGTATGCCGGCGGGCAGATGGAGCTCGTAGCTCGCCGCTCCGTCGAGCCAGCGCCCGTCGCCGTCCTGGTAGGTCCACATGTACGCCGACCCTTTGCCCGGCGGCGGTGTGACCATGGCGATCGACGAGCCGGTGGCGAACCAGCCCATGAGGCTCAGCCCGGACACCATCGTTCGCCCGTCGACCTCGTAGTAGGGGTAGCCAGTGTTGCCGATCTCGATCCACTGGCGCTGCTCGTAGCGCCGAAGCGGCAAGCGGGTGCGGTAGCTCGTGGCGACCGCCATGGCCGACGCCACGGTGGCCGCCTCGGCGAGGATGCGGCGCATTCGGTCGTCGGGCGCAAAGGGCTCGCCGTGGACGATGCCGATCGCCCCGAGCGTCCCCTTGGTCTCGGCATCGAGCGCGTCGGGATGCTCGTGTGCGACAAGGTCGGCGAGATCTTCGAAGAAACGAGTGTCGACGGGGTGGATCGTGTCGAGATCGCGACCCGACGCGTTCACGATCTCGGTCGGTGGCGGATCGTCGAGCGAGGCCAACGGCGTGATGCGCGTCTGACGATGGAGCGCGACGGCGTCGTCGGTCGAACCATCGGGGGCGCGCATCCCGCGCAGCACGAGCCACAGCCCGTAGGTGCGGGGACGGACCACGTGGAAGCCGTACGGTGGCACTTCGCCGTCGTAGTCCGGCGGGAGCACGAGAAAGCGGCCTCCGCGACCCTGGTCGGGCCCTGCCGGCCCGATGTTGACCACCTCGCGCATCCACATGTCGTTGAGGAAGCCGAGCATTCCCGGAGGCACGTCGACCACGGTTGGTCCGTCGACGTCCAAGGCGAGAAAGGTGATGCCGTAGACGGTTTCTGAGTTGGGGGTGAGCAGCAGCGACCGAGCGTCGAACTCGCCCTCCCAGACCACGAGCTGGCTCGACGATGTCACGCCCAGATCGCGTCGCAATCCTTCGCGAAACGAGTACATCGACGCCGCAGTGATGTTGCGCAGGAACACCTGGCAGGCGCGCTGGAAATCGAGCTGATCGAACAGCTTGTCGACGGTCGCATCGGTCGGGTACTCGTTCTCGAAGTGCAAGTCGCCGACGAACTCCGACGACACCACCGATGGCGGCGGTTGCGGCGCAGTGATGCGGACGACGTCGGTTGGGCCGTTCGGTTCAAAGCTCACGTGCTGGTCTCCATCTCGACAGCATGCCCCGAAGTCGGGGCCCGGCGCCGCGTCAGCTCGAGGACTCGGCGAGGTCGCGCACGCCGTCGACTACGCGCTGCATATTGCGACGATGCTCGGCGACACGGCGCTGGAGGATGCGCGGCTCGCGTTCGGGCATCCGCTCGATCGCCGGCGTGAGTCCGCTCGGTCCGGGCCCGAGCACCATGCCGAACCTCAGGCGGGTCGCGCCGGCGATGTCGTGCACTTCGAACCACCAGCGGGCGCCCGGGTTATGACGATCAACCGATGCCCAGCCGAACTCGGCGCCCTCCACGTAACGGTCGACGAAGCACGGCACTTCCCACTCGCCGATCGCCGAGTGTTGGTTCCGACCGATGAACTGAGCCCCGAGCGAGGGACCGTCGACGCCACCGGCCCAGCGTGCCCCGATGAGCTCTTCACTGAACCGCACCGGCGTCTCGATGTCGCTGACCAAGGCCCACACGGCTGCGGGCTTGGCGGCGATATCTACCTCGACGATCGTGCCCGGCCCATCGGCCAGCGTCGGAGGATCTGACGGCCCGCGCTCCCACGTCGAGCCGTAGCGGTCGACGAAGGCGATTTCGCGCGCCGGGAACCGCGGCGCGGTCTTGAACTCGGTGCCCTTGGTGTAGGCGACCGGGATCATCGCGATCGGAGTCGAGTCGGCGGGGATACCGAGTACGTCGATCAGCTCGTCGTGCTTTGCCAGACCTGCGGTGGTCCACGACGTCCCCAGCCCACGGGCGCGTGCGGCAACGCAGAAGCTCCACACCGCCTGGATTACCGAGTCGAACAGGCCGGGTCGGCCCGAGCCGTCGTGCACGCCGATGATCGTCGGCACCACGATCGCCGGCACCTCGGCGTAGTGCTCGGCGAGATACGCCGCCGAGCGCATCACCTTCTCCTGATGATGTCCCGAGCCCTCCAGGCGGTCGCGCGCGGCGGTCATGAACTCGCCTGCGGCCGCCATGTAGAGCTCGGCAAGTCGTTCCTTCACCGCCGGGTCGCGCACGATCACCCACCGCCGTGAGCCCTGGTTGCCGCCCGATGGCGCCTGCTCGGCGACATCGATGCACTCGAAGATCAGCTCGTCGCTCACCGAGCGCGCGAGGTCGAGGCGCAGCCGGACCGCGCGGGTGGTGGTGAGCGCGTGGTCGACGGCGTCGACGTCGATGCCGTCGACCGGCTGGTACTGACTCATGCGCCGAGCGTAGGCCCGGCAACTTGCGTCAGCGGGAGCCGGTCAACGTGGGCAGCAGCGCTGCGGCCACTTCAGCGGGTCGCTCCTCGTGCGAGAACAAGGCTGCGTCGTCGATCACTGCGAGCTGCGCGTCGGCGAACGTCGACACCATCTGGCGCGCTCCCTCCACCGGGAAGAAGATGTCCTCCGCTCCCCACACCATCTGCACCGGCACGTCGATCTTGGCGTGCAGCGCGCCGAGCTCCTCGACGAACCGCTTGTCGAAGCTCTTGACGATGCGAATCATCGCCGTTCGATACTCGGCATCACTGTGCAGCGGCGCGAGGAAGAACTCGTCGAACTCTCCGTCGAGCAGGCTCTTGTCGAGGAATGCGCCGCCCAACACGAACTGGTTGCGACGCAGCGCCGGCTTCCCGGCGAGCCAGCCGAGGATTGGCCCGAAACCCGGTGCCTTCGTGCTGGCGATGAACGTGTTGAACCGCCAGCCGGTGCCCTGCGGCTGCTCGGTGTCGATCAGCCCCCACGAGCGGACACGGTCGTCGCCGGCGAGAGCGTGACGGGCGAGCATGCCACCGGAGTCGTGGCCGACGACGGCCACATCGTCGAGACCGAGCTGGTCGACCACGCTGCGCACCGAGTCGATGTGCAATTGAAGCCCCAGCGGTGTGTCATCGGAGAAGCTGCTCGAGCCCGCTCCCGGCAGGTCGAGAAGGTGACAGGTCACGTCGTCGGCGAGGTATGGCAGCAACGTGCGGTATGTCGCGCCACTCACAGGCCAGCCGTGGACGAACAGCACGTCGGGACCCGACCCGACCGAACGGTGGGCCACAGCTGCGCCGTGACCAACATCGATCATCTGGCCCGGCGGCGCGCGGAAGAGGTCGGCGGCTGCTGCGGGGGTCATCGATGCCATGGCGCGTCTCCGTTCACACAGTTTGTAGTAACTACTTCAAACGGTAGCACCGGGCGCCAAGAATTCTTGAGATTTCTTTCGTGGAGGGCCCGATTTAGGGGGTTCGTGGTGACACCCCCTCGTCATGATGGGAACCGTGACGAACACCGCCATCGACAACCGCGATGCAGCTGCGGCAACCGCGGCTGCGGTCGAGTTGGTCGGGGACGCGGGGGCGGCGTTGGTGTCGGCGATCGCCAAGCTCGAAGCGATCGACGTATCGGTGTTGCCCGACAGCGTGGCCGATGAGTGGGCCCGACATGTCGAACGGGCGCGGCGGATCAGCGAAGCAGCCGCAGTGGAGGTGGCGGCCGATGTTGACGCGCAGTCGCGGTTCCGCGAGACCGATGGTGTGTTGTCCACCCACGGATGGCTCAAGCATCGGCATCAGTTGTCGAACGCCGAAGCCGTTCGGCGGATGCAAGTCGCCCGCTTCTTGGACCGTGCCCCGCAATGGCGCAGAGCATTCGCCGATGGACTCGTACCGATCGCCAGTGTCGAAGCAATGGCCCGCACCGCCGCCAACCCACAGATCGCCGACGAGGCATTGCACAACGCGCTCGATGACCTGTTGAGCGACGCGTGCGGTCGCAGTTTCGATGACTTCGCCGGCTACGTGAAGACCTGGGAACGGCTCGCGGCCGACGACGGACGCGACCGCACCGCCGCACTGGCGGAGCAGCGCCACGTCACGTTGCGGCCACGCACGGCCGGTGGCTGGAAACTCACCGGACTGCTCGACGACCTGGCCGGTGCGGAGTTGGCCGAGGTGTTGGCGTACTTCGCCGACGCCGAATGGCGCGCCGATCACGAACTCGATCGTGACGATCCCCGGCGCCGTACCTCAGCACAACAACACGCCGACGCCCTGGTGGCGATGGCCAACGCCGCCGCCGTCGCCGATCCTGGGGCACGACGGGCGAACCCGACGGTGAATGTGTTGATCGACCAGGCGTCGTTCGAAGCCGGACTCACCGGCGACCGAGTGCACCCCGCGGCGTACCGCGACGTGGTGGTCCGCACGCAAAGGGGTCATGGGTTGCATCCCGATGAGGCGATCAACGCCGCTCTGGTCGGCCACATCCGCCGTGTCGTCTACGACACCCAAAGTGTCGTCACCGACCTCGGCCGACGGGCACGGTTGTTCACCGGCGCCGCCCGCGACGCCGTCATGCTGCTCGAAACCACCTGTGCCTGGGCCGGTTGCGACCGGCCAGTCGCCTGGTGTGATGCCGACCACAGCCGCAGCTGGGCCGCCCACGGGGCCACCGTGCCACGCAACGGAGCACCACTGTGCAGGGCACACAACCTGCACAAAGAACGCGGCTACCGCGTCCACCGCGACGCCAACGGGCAGTGGCACACCCACCACCCCAACGGCACCGAAATCACCTGACCACATTCCGCTGGCGAGGCACGCCACCGATAGCTTCACGCGCCGTGCGCCCCTTGCTGCTCGTACTCGCCATGGTCGCCGTCGCCTGCGGGGGTGACGGCGACTCCGAGTCGGCGGATACCAGCGCGCAGTCGACCACCGTTCAGAGTTCGACGTCGCCGTCGACGACGCAGGCCACGACGCCGGTCACCAGCGGCGTATCTACGAGCGCTGCCGCCGCCACCGCTGCACCGACGACCGCCGCCCCCACTACCACCAGCGTCGTGGGCTCCGATCTGGTTGGCCGCTGGGCGCATTACGACGTCGTCGCCTATGAAGACGGCACGCTGAAGACGCTGATCATCAGCTACGGGTTCAACGACTTCAGCGACGTCGACGGCGAGATCATCGACCAAGCCAGCTTCTGCTTCTCAGAGCAGCGCACCGATCAGCCGATCGAGACATCGCTCTCCGACGAGGGAACCCAGGCGATCAAGCCGCCACCGACGCCCATCGAAGTCGACGAGGTCGACGGCGTTGTCCGGGTTCGTCGCGGGGCCACGCCGACGCCCGTCGGCATTCGTCTCGACGACCCGGCCAACGAGCCGCTGCCCACGGATCCGAACGATCCACGCATCGTCGACGACGACGGCGACGGCCAACCAGGGGTCACCGTGACCATCCGAGTCACCGATGAACTCTCGGGCGAGCTGTACATCGCTCGCCGGGAGATCTTCGCCTACGAGGCGTTCCTCACCGACCCCGACACGATCGAGGGTCTCGTCACCGACGAGTCGGAGCAGCTGGTGATCGGCGCCAGCGACCCCATCTTCGCCAGTTCCGACGCCAACTGGGAACAACACCCCGACCTCGAGAAGAGCCCGCTGATCCTGCGCCGTGTCGACGACACGTGGGATTGCGACCGCCTGCGCGCCGAGCGCGATGCGCTGTTCCCGCCGACGCCCGAAGTCGATTGGTAGGGGTGCAACAGTCGAGGCGCACTCAATCCATGTGACATGTCGCCGACGGCGGTACGTCGAGCGAAGGGTTCTGCTCGAAGAAGCCGTACGGCATCAGGGTGAATCCGGCGTACTCCACCGGCATCACCGGCCAGTCCTCTGGTCGAGGCACGTGGGTCACTCCGAACGTGTGCCACACGACGATCTCGGTGTCGTCCACCGAACGGTCGCCCTCGACGTAGCTCGGCAGCCCTGCCCCGCCGGGATGCAACATGCTGAAGGGTCCCGCTCCGGCGTAGTGCTCGTCGGCGTCGTACGGCGTGACCCACAGGTTGTGACGGGCGAAGCCACCACGCCGGCCAGCCGGGGTGTCGGGCGGCACGAGGAAGCTCGGCGATGCCTGCGGCAGAAGCTTGTACGCGACCGGATTGCCAAGCGAGTTCGGCGACGACGGGTTGGTGATCCGCCAACTCCGACTGCGCGCCGGGTCGATGTTGCGCATCGCCTGGTGTTCGCTGCGCAGCGGCGTGGCGACCGACCGGAAGCCCGCGCCGTAGGGATGGGCAACCTCAGTCGTTGCCTCGACGTCGGTCTCGACGACGGAGTTGCTCGGCCCGTCGATCGCCATGTCGAGCCGAAAGCAGAACAGATGCTGGTGGATCGGCGACGTGATCGACGGCGCCACGAGCGGGGAGGTGTCGGTAGCGGTGCCGTCGTCGGTCACCGACACGCCGATGATCCCGGTGAGCTTGGTCTCCATCTGGATCGTGCCGTCGAGGTAGAAGTACCAGTAGAAGCCGTACTCGTAGTTGCCGATGGTGTGGATCGCGCTGACGACGAGTCGGCGCGAGCGGCGCACCTCGGGCGCCAGGTCGGGGCGGAACGGATTGGTGTGCTTCCAGAGGATGCCGAAGTCCTCTTCGTGGAGGCAGACCGTGTTCTCCTTGCTGTACGCGACACCGTCCGAGCCGACGAACGCGGCGTCGAAGTAGTAGATCTCGCCGAGGCAGTCGCAGCCGAGCGTCAACGAGTTGGCGCTCTGACCGAGCGCCGTTTCGCCGGCGTCGAAGGCGTGCTTCCAGTAGTGCAGCGGCGACGGATCGCCGTATGGCACGACCATGTCGGACAGCGCCGCGCGGTGCAGGATCGACCGATCGCGGTCGCCGTCGCGATAGCGCACATCGTGGAGCACCAGGCCCTCGACCGGATGCACCGAGATGCGCAGGTGCCAGTTCTGCCATGTGATGGTGTGGCCCTCGACCTCGAAGCTCGGACCTTCGGGCTGGGTGATCTCGAGCGGCTTGATGTCGCTTCGCTGATCGGGCACGCGATCGGCGGCGTACTCGGCGGGCGCGTCGGGGATCGGCACCACGCCGTGGTCCTCGACCAGCACGGCTCCGTTGTCCACGTTGACCAGGGCGATCAGTCCCTCGATCGGATGGGCGTAGTAGTTGTCGTCGGGATCGTGGTGGAGGAAAGCGAAGGCCCGCATCACTCGTCCACTCGGCATCTCCGGCGGATGCACGCCAGCCATCCACGGTTCGATGTGTACGAGCGACGTGTCGTCGATCCCCCGTTTGGCCAGCGCGGCGTTCCAGTCGTCGTTCTCGCCGAGTGCCATGTACACGGCCACCACATCGGCGAGACAGATCGGCGCCTGCCCCTGCTCGACCCAGTTGAACGACCTCAGCTGATCAGTGTTCGCCGAGACGAAGGCCTCGAAACTGCACGCTGCACCGGGATCGTGGCCAACGAGCGTGATCAGCCGATCGAACTCGGTCCCGGCGGTGTAGGTCTCGAGCTCGCTGCGAGATGGTTCGACCCGCTGACCGAACACGAAGTAGGCGCGATCGCTGAGTTCGCCTGCGGCCCGTACGGCGTCGACCGCAGCGCCGAGCTCGTCGACCGACGCCGGGTCGAGCGGGTGGATCGTCGTGGTGTCGACTGCCATCTACCGACGGTAGGCGAGGGTACGGTCCAGTGTTGAGATGGACGGCGACATCGTGCTGCTCGACGGCGGGATGGGCAAGGAGCTGCGGCGCATCGGCGCCCCGTTCCGCCAACCGGAGTGGTCGGCGCTCGCGCTCCTCGAAGCGCCGGACCGTGTCGCCGAGGCCCACGCCAACTTCATCGACGCAGGCGCCACGGTGATCACCACCAGCAACTACGCCGTGGTGCCGTACCACCTCGGCGACGAACGCTTCGCCACCCGCGGCCGCGAGCTCACCGCCCTCGCCGGCCGCGTGGCGCGCACCGTTGCCGATCGGTCCGGGGTCGCGGTGGCAGGTTCGCTCCCGCCGCTGTTCGGTTCGTATCGCCCCGACCTGTTCGATCCTGCGCGCGCGCCCGCGATGCTCGACACGATCGTGTCGGCGTTGACCCCGTTTGTCGACGTCTGGCTCGCCGAAACGCTCAGCAGCGTCGCCGAGATCCGCGGCGCACTGGCCACGCTCGACCGTCACGGCGGCGATCTCCCGCGGTGGGTGTCGTTCACCCTCGACGATCATCACCACGGCCATGCGGCGATCCCGGCGCTGCCGTCGGGTGAGTCGATCGACGCGGTCGCCGCGGCCTTGGCAACGGAGCAGCACGTCACCGCCGCGCTGATCAACTGCTCGCTGCCCGAACACATCACACCGGCGCTCAACGAGCTCCGCGCGAGCCTTGATGGGTCCGTCCGTGTCGGTGGCTACGCCAACGCGTTCCCTCCTGCTCCCGAGACCCACTACGAAGCCAACGAAGCGATCCACGAGGCACGCCCCGACCTCACGCCGGAGCGCTACGCCGACATCGTCGAACAGTGGATCGAAGGTGGCGCGACGATCGTCGGCGGCTGTTGCGACATCACGCCGATGCACATAGCGGCGCTTGCCCAGCGCCTGGATCGACGATCGGCCAGCAGCGTCAGCGGAGGGTGACGCCGGCCGAACCGTCGGTCACCGAGCCGATGCGCGCGGCGTGATGACCGGTTGCCGCCAACTCGGCGAGCGCGCCCTCGACTTCGCCGGGGTCGACCCCGAAGACGAGCCCACCGGAGGTTTGTGCGTCGGCGACGAGCAGCTGGTGAGTCTCGTCGTGGGTTCCGGCGTCGAGGAGCTCGTCACCCCACTCGAGGTTGCGGCGTGAGCCACCGGGGACCATCCCCGCATGGGCCAGCTCGACCGCACCCGGCAGGAACGGCACCGCATCGAAGTCGACGATCGCCCGGACCTGCGACTCGAGCGACATCCGGCCGAGATGCCCGAGCAGTCCGAACCCGGTCACATCGGTGCATCCGGTGGCGCCGGCGGCGATTGCCACTCGGCTGGCGAGGTCGTTGAGCCGCACCATCGAGTCGACCGCAGCGGTGGCCACCTCGGCACTCGCCTGATCAGCCTTGATCGCCGTGGTCACCACGCCGACGCCGAGCGGCTTGGTCAGGATCAGCGCATCCCCGGCACGCAACCCGGCGTTCGTGAGCACCCGATCGGGATGCACCTCTCCGGTCACGGCCATGCCGTACTTGGGTTCCGGATCGTCGATCGTGTGTCCGCCGACGATGACGAACCCCGCGGCGCGGGCGATGTCACGGCCTCCGGCCAGCACCTCGCCGAGCAACTCGGTAGGTAACTCGTCGCGGTTCCATCCGACGAGGTTCAGCGCGAACAGCGGGCGTGCGCCCATCGCATACACGTCGGACACGCTGTTCGCCGCCGCCACCTGCCCCCAGGTGCGCGCGTCATCGACCACCGGCGTGATGAAGTCGGCGGTTGACACCAGGGCGCGCTCGTCGTCGAGCCGCCACACCGCCGCGTCGTCGCCGGTGTCGGAGCCCACGATGAGTTCGTCAGGAGCGTCGTCGTGCAGATCGCGCATCACGTGCGCGAGCTCGCCCGGAGCGAGCTTGCAGCCTCAACCAGCGCCGTGGCTGAACTGAGTGAGACGAATGCGTTGGCCGTCGGTCACGAGTTCACCCTCCTTTTGGCGCCGGGATTGCAGATCCGCTCACCATATCGGTGGCGTCGCTCCTACGATCCAGACCGTGATCTCGCGGGTGGCGACGTTCGTTTGTGCGGCCTTGATCGCGCCGCTCCTCGTCTTCTTGGCAGTGCCGGCAGCGCCCGCGGCCGCGGCAACGACGGATCTGCTCGTCGGCGACTCCGTGATGGCGGGCATGACCGCAAGCGCCCGCTCGACGCTCCCGAACCATCGATTCGACGCCCAGGTCTGTCGCCGCGTGGTGTCGACCAGCTGCAGTTACCAGGGCAACCGACCGTCGACTGCGCTCAACGTGATCCGGGCCAATGCCGGCGCCATCGATCGGGCCATCGTCGTCGCGGCCGGGTACAACGACCACACGATCACCAGTGCGATCGATCAGGTGATGGCCGAGGCTCGCCGCCAGGGAGTTCCCCACGTGGTGTGGCTCACCTACCGGGTCGCCGGCAGCTATCCAGGCGAGCTGCGTAACCACAACGCCAACCTGTGGGCCAAAGCGGCGCAATACCCGGACCTGACCATCGCCGACTGGGCCACCCGCAGCGCCGGCCGCGGCGACTGGGTGGCACGCGATGGGTTGCACCTCAACGCAAGCGGCGGCCGGGCGATGGCTCAACTGATCGGCGAGACCCTCGATTCACTCGCCCCGCCACCACCAACACGCTGCGATCTAGCGACCGGCGGCGAGACTGCGCCGGCGACCAGCGCCGCGGCACAGCTCGGCGACCCCGCCGGGATCACCATGCACGACGCACCTCGGCGTCTCGCCGACACGCGGAACGACTCGATGATTCGAGCTGGACACGTGCTGCGGGTGCCGATGCCCGAGGCCTACGCCGACGCCGACGCAGCGGTGATCACCCTCACGGCCGTCGATCCGTGCCGGCGCGGCAACCTCGCCACCTTCGCCTGCGGCTCGGCGCGACCGCCGACGTCCACGCTCAACGCGCGCGATCGTGGGGCCACCGCGAATCTGGCTGTCGCTCCGATCGGCGAGGGGGCGATCTGCATCTACGCCTCGATGCCCACCGACATCGTCGTGGACCTGCTCGGCCACCTCGACGATGACGGGGCCGGGTTGCGGCCCCTCGAGCCAGCACGTGTGCTCGACACGCGCACGACCGCCCCGACCGAACTCGTCGCCGCCAACGGGCTGCGCAACGCGCGGAGCGTCACGGCGATCCCCGTGCGGCAGTCCGACGAGGTCGCTGATGACGCCACGGCGGTGTTCGTCAACGTGACCACGACCGAGTCGACGCGTCGCGGCTACGTCACCACCTACCCGGGCCCGTGCACCGGCGCGCCGCCCACCGCATCGAACCTCAACCACGTCGGCGCCGAGACCATCGCCGTTGCGGCCATCACCCGCATCGGCGCCGACGGCACGATCTGCGTGTACAACCACGCCCCGACGCACCTCGTGGTCGACCTGAGCGGCGTCGCCGCCGACGACGGTGCGCAGCTGCAAACGGTGAGCAATACGCGGCTCGCCGACTCGCGCACCGCCGCGGGGCCGGAAGCCGGCGACCTGGTGGTGCCGACAACGGGCGCGGCCGACGACGTCGTGGGCGCGCTCGTCAACGTGGTCGGTATCCGCGACGGCCGCGGGTTCGTCACCACCCGCGGCTGCGGCGCCGCAGCCGCACCTACGCACTCCACGCTCAACCATCGGGATGGCGCGGTGGCCAATCTTGCTCTCGCCCCCATCGAGGGTGACCGCACATGCGTGTATCGCCAACCGGCGGCCGACGTCGTCGTCGACGCGGTGGCCTGGCTCGTTGCGCCATCATGACGCGTGTGAGACTTCCGGCCCGTTCCACCTGAGGAGGCTGCCGTGGCTGCGTACATCATCTTCACCGAAGACATCACCGATCCCGAGGCGATCGAGGCGTACGCCGCCGACGCCGTGCCGAGCGTGTTGCAATACGGCGGAATTCCACGCATCGCGAGCGGTGCGGTCGATGTGCCCGAAGGGGCGTGGCACGGCCAGCAGACCGTGATGATCGAATTCGAGTCGGTCGATGCGGCACAGGCTTGGTACAACTCCCCCGAGTATCAAGGGGTGATCGGGCGACGCCACGCAGCCGCCACCTCCAACGTGGCGATCTTCGAGCAGTTCGCCATGCCCGGCGCCTGACCGACCAGTGATGACTCGGCGCTGGCGACGCTCGAAGTGCAACGCCGTGCTGCTCGCCGGTGCGCTGGTCGTTGCGTCATGTGCCGACGACGATGGTGACACCACGGCCGAGTTGACGATTCCGCCCACGGTCGCGCCGACCGATACCGCACCGGCCCTCGACGACGCGGCCGCGCCCATCGCCGACACGAGCGCCCGCGCCGTGGCCAACGTCGTGGCGCTGGGCACGCAGCGGCCACCGATCCCGTGGGCGTGCCCACTGCCGACGGCCGTGGAGATTGCCGAGCGCATCGGCGACGAGGTGCCGCCCTCCGGCAACGCCGACGTGCGCCCCGACCTGGGGATGAGCATGATGCGGTGCGACGAGGTCCGACTCACGGTCGGCCCGACGACGCCTGAGGAACTCGTCGCCTCGCTGTATGCGGGCGACGTCGCCGACGCGCAATCGACGATCAACCCGCGCGGCGCAGCAGCGAGCGGCGAGCTCTACGACTACTGCGTTGTGGTTCCTTCGCTCGAGCAACAGCAGTGCGGCGCGGCGTGGACGGATAGTGCCGTATGGATCGACGTCAGTCAGATCACACCGGCGCCGGGGGATCCACCCGACGTGCAGCGCCTCGCCGACGAACTCACGGGCAACGTCGGCGTGCTGCTCGACGAGGCCGCAGCGGTCGACTTGGTCGAACTGATCCAGTGGTACCGACTGACCAACGACGCCGTCGGCCCCGAAACGTCGCTCGACAACGCCGACGATGCACCGGTGCTGTTGCCCACTGGGGCGTTCCCTGGCCAACGGTGGCGATTCGTCAACCTCGGTGGCGGACGATACGAAGTGTCGAACTCGGCCCAGGGACCGGCGCGCTTGATGAGCACCGAGGGCACCGGCGTGTTCTTCACCGACGGCCCCGCGCAGCTCCCCGGGCAGGTGTGGACGGTCACCACGGAGCCGAACGGGACCAACCTCGTGTTCAGCGACCTGATCGAGACACTGGTGTTCCTCACCCCCACCCCCGGCAACGACGGCGTCACGGTCATTCCCTTCGGATCACCCGGTCCGGTGCAGTGGCGTCTGGTCGCCGCCGGCGCAATCGAGCCGTAACCCGGTAGCGTCGACGCTTCATCGGGTACCCCCACCCGGTGGGTTTGCTTGCGGAAGTGTCCCGTCGAGCGAGCCACCTCGACCAGGAGACCCCCCAATATGAACCCCACCTTTGCCGCACTCGGCGTGCCCGAGTCGATCTGTACCGCGCTCGAACGGCGCGGCATCACCGAACCATTCGCTATCCAGGCCGCCACGATCGCCGACACCCTCGCGGGCCGCGACGTGTGCGGTCGTGCGCCGACCGGCTCGGGAAAGACGCTCGCGTTCGGCGTGCCCCTCGTCGCCCTGACGGAGCGGGCAGAAACGCGCCGTCCGCACAGTCTCGTCCTGGCACCGACCCGCGAGCTCGCCGACCAGATCGCGGCCGAACTCACCACGTTCGCTGGCCGCCTGCGCGTGGCCGTCGTGTACGGCGGGGTCGGCTACGGCAAGCAGCTCGACGCATTGCAGCGCGGCGTCGACATCCTCGTCGCCTGTCCTGGACGGCTCGAAGACCTCATTCAGATGGGCAAGGTCACCCTCGACGCGGTCGATCGGGTCGTTGTCGACGAGGCCGACCGGATGGCCGACATGGGCTTCTTGCCGGCAGTACGGCGCCTCCTCGATCAGACCTCGCCGAGCCGCCAAACGCTCTTGTTCTCGGCAACGCTCGACGGCAGCGTCGGCGAGTTGACCCATGCGTACCAACGCGACCCGGTGCGCCACGAAGTCGGCGAGGACACGCCGGACATCACTGCCGCCGACCACTTCTTCTGGAACGTCGAGCGCCCCGATCGACCGCGTGCGGCTGCGCAGGCGATCAACGCGGCATGGCCAGCGATCGTGTTCTGCCGGACCCGCCACGGCGCCGACCGGCTTGAGCGCCAGCTGGCCAAGCAGGGCGTCACGGCCACCGCGATCCACGGTGGACGCAACCAGAACCGACGCACCCGGGCTCTCGCCGAGTTCGCCGACGGCCGGGCACAGGCACTCGTTGCGACCGACGTTGCTGCGCGCGGGATCCACATCGACCGTGTTGCGTCGGTGGTGCACTACGACCTGCCCCCCGACCCCAAGGACTACATCCACCGGTCCGGCCGCACGGCGCGCGGCGGCGAGGGCGGCATCGTGGTCGCCTTGGTCCCGCCGGATCAGGCCAAAGAAGCCCGGCGCCTCCAGCGCGACACCGGGATCGACGAGCCGATTGCCGAGCCCAACCCGACCGCGCTGAGCGACGCAGCTCCGGTGCTGCGCGCTCCCGCGCCAACTCCTGCTTCGGCTCCCGCGCCGGCAAAGAGTGCCGGGCCGAAGAAGAAGGCCCGACGACGCGCCCGCGATGCCGGCGGCAACGAGCGCAGCACGGGCAGTTCCCGCGGCACGGTGAAGTTCTTCAACAACAAGAAGGGCTTCGGGTTCATCGCTGCTGACGGTCACGAGAACGACCTGTTCGTGCACTACTCGAACATCGCGGCCAAGGGGTACAAGTCGCTCTCCGAGGGTCAGCTCGTCGAGTTCGACATCGGCAAGGGCCGCAAGGGCGACGAGGCGCGCAACGTTCAACCGGTCTGAGCGAGCGCAGCGGTTTCCGCTGCCGATCAGGTAGCGGCGTCGAGCAGGAACACCCGGATCGTGCGGTGGTTCGCACGCGAGCGGTACTTCCGATACCCGGCGTAGAAGGCACCGGCGGCCTCGAACACCCGGTCGGCGGTGTCGTCGTCGGCCCGCCGGGCGACGACGTCGACGGAGCGTTCTCGGTACTGCACCGTGGCCGACGGGTCGGCTTCGAGGTTGTAGACCCACCCCGGGGTTCGCTCCTGACCGTAGTTCGACCCGATGATCGCCAGCTCGCCGTCGAGCGGGGTTCCCACAAGCGGCATCGTGCGCTGCTCGCCGGACTTGGCCCCGGTGGTCGTCAACAGGATCACCGGGAGGCCGGCGGTGATCTCGGCCAGCGACGTTCGTCCGTTCGTGCGTTGAAAGACGATCTTGTCCAGCGGGTACAAGGTCCGCTGCGACAACCAGGCGCCTGGCCCACTCGCTGCAACTCGCTGCGTCAGGCGTTGGGCGCCGTTGGTCGGCGTGTGTTCGTAGCCGAGCTCGTCCAGTACTCCCACGTCGGGCAGTGACAGTACCCGACTACGCAGCGATGGCAGGCGCCCCAAGGATCGACGCCAACGCGGCGTCGGCTCGCATGAAGCCACCGGTGATCGAGGTGCCCTCGAGCTGCGGTGCGGGTTCGACCGTCGACCGCAGCACGTCGGCGACCTGCGACGGGGAGAGCGACGGATCGGCCTGCAGCAGCAGCGCCGCCACACCGGAGACGTGGGGTGCGGCCATCGATGTGCCCGACATGTAGTAGTACGAGCCGGCCATCGTGCTGGCGATGTCGACGCCGGGGGCAGCCAGGTCGACACTCGTCGCTCCGTAGTTCGAGAAGCTGGCCAGCTCACCTTGGTTGTCGATCGCGGCGACCGACACCACGGTCGAGTGGTTGGCGGGATACGGCAACATCGGATCGATGTCGTTGTCCATGCTGTCGTTGGACGCCGCTGCGATCACGGCGATGCCGGCGGCGTGCGCCTCGTCGAGCAGCTCGGCGTAACTCTCGGTGCCGCGGCCACTGAAGCTCGCGTTGATCACGTCGGCCTCGTTGTCGATGGCATACCGCAGCGCCGCCATCACGTCGGAGGTATTGCCGCCGCCGAACTCGTCGAAGGCGCGCACGTCCATCAACTGCACGTTCCAGGCGACACCGGCGACGCCGATCCCGTTGTCGGCCTCGGCGCCGACCGTTCCGGCAACGTGGGTGCCGTGCCCGTTGGGGTCGTTCCCGGCCGGTGCGTCGGCCACGAAGTCCCAACCGAACACGTCGTCGACGAAACCGTTCCCATTGGTGTCGGTGCCATCGACGACCTCACCTGGGTTGTTCCAGATGTTGCCTGCCAGGTCCTCGTGGGTGGCGTCGATGCCGGAGTCGATCACAGCAACGACCACATCGGGGGCATCGGTGAGGTAGGCCCACGCGTCGGGCGCACCGATATCGAAATCGTTGTCGGGGTTGGACAGCCCCCATTGCAGCGAGAACAGCGTGTCGTCGGGAACGACAGATGCGAGTTGTGCCGGGTAGTCGGGCTCGATTCGCAACCCGGGCTCGTCGACCAGCTGTTCGACTTCGTCGAGCGTCAGCGACTCAGTTTCGATCACCTCGACCCCGTCGTCGATCTCCATCACGACGTCGACGCCGTCGATGTCGCCGACGTCGTCGATGGTGGCGACGGCGAGACGCGCGCCCGGATCGACCGAAACGATCCAGCGGTCGAACGTCTCATCGTCGGGCTGTCCGTCGGCGGTGACCTGCGCGCCACCTCCCACCATGAGGGCGATCGCCGCCGCGGCGGCGGTGAACGACAGGAGCGGGCGGGAACGGGAAGGCTGGTCAGACGTGTGTGGCATCGTGCCGTCTACTCAACAGCCCCGCACCTGAGCGCGACCTGTGCGCGGCCCGAGAGTTCGGGCGAACGACGCTCAGCTCAGCGAGCTCCGTAGTTGTCGTCGCTGTTCGGCGGGAAGCCGCTCGGTCGCTCGACGGATCGCAGGTGCGGGCATCGTGCCAGCGTGCAATCGCAGGAACTCGATCACCTGGTCGGGGTACACGGCGAGCAGCTCGCGCAGCACCCAACCAACGGCCTTGTGCACGGTGTCGCGTGGGTCTGACACGCAGTTGGCTACCAGATCGAGACATGGTTCGACCGGCATGAACACGGCGTTCTTACCGCTGTAGTGGATGAGGCTGACCACCGACACGCGACGACGCCACTCGCTCTCGGCGCGACTCCACTCCTCGAGCGTCGGATACACGTCATCGCGAGCACCGGCGAGGGCGTACGAGTACAGCCGGGCCAGGTCATCCGCATGGGCCCAATTGTCGACTCGCTCGATCCACGCCGCCGACGTTTGCCAATAGTCCTCCGTGATGTCATCGACCCCGCGAGCTCGGTAGAAGTCGAGGACGGCGAAGAGCACGTCGCCGTTGTCGGTGGAGTTCCAGATGCCGTCCCAGGTCTCCAAGACATCGAGATCGGAACCGCTCGTGAACGAGAACCCCTTGGCGACGCGCCGACGACGGTCGGGCGTGCGCAGCCCGAGGTACTGGTACTGCGATCGGCGGTCGGCGCGCACCAACTCGCCGCGTCCCGTCATTCCGGTTTCGGATGCCACTGCGGTCAACGCGTCGAGCACCTCGGCGTGATGCCGCGCGATCGTGGAGTCCACACCCCCACCCTGGCAGATCCAGCGGGCGCGGTCGGCCGAGCGCCATCATGAACGACGCAGGAGAAGAACAACGCACCATGCATCTCGAGCAACTCGACTACGGCGATGTCGATGTCGCGACTGCGATCGTCGCGGTGCAGCAGGCGGCGTATCCGTTGGAAGCGGAACTGATCGGCTTCGATCGAATTCCGCCGCTCATCGAGACCACCGACGACGTCACGGCACTCGACATGGTGATCATCGGTGCGATCAACGCCAGTGGCGAGTTGCTCGGACTGATTGGCTACGAGCGGGGAGACGATCTGGTCGACGTCGACCGTCTTGCGGTGCTGCCGACGCACGGCGGCCGGGGCATCGCCACGGCGCTGCTCACCGAAGTACACAGCCGAGAAGGCGATGCGCCGTCGTTCGAGGTCTCGACCGGTGCGGCCAACGCACCCGCGATCGGGCTGTATCGCAAGCTGGGCTACCGCGAGGTCGACCGATTCGAGATTCCCGATGGTCCGGCAATGGTCACGCTGCGTCGCCCCTGACGCCGCGTTGCGTCACGCCGGGACGACGGCCATCGCCCGATCGACGAGCGGTGCAAGGCGGGCGTAGTCGTCGTGGTCGACTCGGCCGAAACCGCACACGCCGAAGGGCACGAGTGCACTCGCCAGCTGGGGCTGAGTGAGCTGCTCCACGATCTCGGGAACGAGATCTGCCATCTCGGCACGCACCACGATCGGCTGCACGGGGTACGGCCCGAGCACATCGATCGACCGCATCAGCTCGCCACCGTCGGCTCGTTCGCCGCTCCAGGCTGCCAGGACGTTCGCGTCGATTGCCGCCGCGTCGAGCTGGCCAGCTTCGATCAGTTCCAGGGCCCTACGGTGACTGCCCACCTGACGCAGCTCGCCGAAGAAGTCGACGCCGACACGTTCGTCGTCGAGCTTGGCCAGCAGGCTGACGAATCCAGATAGCGATGCCCGCTCGTTGTAGCCGACGCGCCGACCCCGCAAGTCGGAGAACCGTTCGATACCCGCGTCGGCGCGCACGATCACGTCGGACACATAGGCCGGACGCCCCCCGTTGCGCGGATCGTCGTAGATGGGCGCCAGCGGCACCAGCGCGACACTGGGCGGCGTACGCCGTGTGAGCCACAGGTAGGCCGGCGGGCAAATGAAGCCGACGTCGGTCAGGGACTGCGCGAACCGATCGTCGGCGGCAGCCACAGGACCCGACATCTTCGACTCGATCGACAACTCGTGGGGGCGTCCGAGCCCGCCGGCGACATGCGCGGCAACGGTCTCGAACAACCCCAGCGGAAGGCCGGGCGTGAGCCACGTGGTGAAACGCAGCGAAGCCGCAGGCACGACGTCGGACGTTACCGGACGAGTTGGTCGCCTCGATCGTCGAGCGGCGCACCTGCAAAGCTCAGCGCATGACCGACACTGCGCGCGAGACAGCAAGTGATGCAACGCTCATGCCGGCGCTGAACCGAACGCCGGAGATCGAAGCGGCCGAGAAGGGCGCCGACGTGCCGGCTGCGGCCGAGTTGACGCTCGACGCGATCAACCCGTACAACGCCCACCTGTTCCGCGAGGACCGCTGGCAGGATCACTTCGCTCGGCTGCGCGCCGAAGACCCGGTGCACCTCAACGAACTCGAGCTGGCCGGCCGCTACTGGTCGATCACCAAATACGACGACGTGAAGGCGGTCGACGGCGACTGGGAGACATACTCCTCCGCTGCCGGGATCACCCTCGGTCTGACCCCCGACAGGATTCCCGACGACGCGCCGAACATCATGTCGTTCATCTCGATGGACCCGCCCGAACACACGGCGCAGCGCAACACGGTGCGCAGCATCGCGGCTCCGGCGAACCTGAAGAACTTCGAGCCGATCATGCGCGAGCGCACGATCGCGGTACTCGAATCGCTGCCCGAGGGAGAGACGTTCGACTGGGTCGACGCCGTGTCGGTCGAGTTGACCACGCTGATGCTGGCCACGCTGTTCGACTTCCCCATCGATGATCGACGGATGCTGACGCGCTGGTCCGACGTGCTGTTTGCCATCCCCCAGCCGGGCGGAATCGTCGAGTCGCAGGAGCAGAAGCGCGACGAACTGATCGGCTGCGTCCGGTACTTCGAGCGCCTGTGGGAAGAGCGCCGCGAACAGCCGGGCAACGACCTCGTGTCGATGCTCGTGCACGGCGAGGCCACCAAGGACATCCCGACCCTGGCCCACCTCGGCAACCTGCTGTTGCTCATCGTGGGCGGCAACGACACCACCCGCAACTCGATGTCGGGCAGCGTGTACGGCCTCAACCAGTTCCCCGAGCAGTACGACAAGCTGATCGCCGACCCGAGCCTGATCAAGAACATGGTCAAAGAGATCGTGCGCTGGCAGACCCCGCTGTCGTACATGCGGCGCACCGCTACCCGCGACACCGAGCTCAACGGCAAGCAGATCAAGAAGGGCGACCAGATCTTGATGTGGTACGTCTCGGCCAACCGCGACGAGGACGTCTTCGAGAACGCCGACGTGATCGACATCGAGCGAGAAAACGCCGACAAGCATCTGTCGTTCGGCTACGGCATCCACTTCTGTATGGGCGCCCGCTTGGCCGAGCTGCAGCTCCGCGTGTTGTGGGAAGAAATGCTCCCGCGCTTCGAACGGGTCGAGGTGCAGGCCGAGCCCGAGCGCGTGTTCTCCTCGTTCGTCCACGGCTACGCCAAGCTGCCGGTGCGCATCACCCGTCGCTGATCGCATCACGATTCGGGGGCCGCACAGGTTGCGCTCAGGTCGGTGGGCGTACAGATGGTGGCACCAGCCGGCGCACCCATCGCGCCGATCAGACCCCGGAACGAGAATGCGACCGACCACGATCCCGAACACACCCACGTCGACCCAGCCGCACCGAGGCCGACTCCGACGGCTCTTCGCAGTCGCGTGCGTAGCACTCGGGGCGACCGCGTTGACCGCCAGCTCGACCACGGTCTCCGCAGCGGCTGAGCCAGTCGACTATCGCGTCGTCGCCAAACAGTCCGTGCTGCTCAACCCACCAGTCGACGATCACTTTGCATCGGATGTGTTCCAGCCGCTCGGCGCCGGCACCGCCGATCGTGTCGAGTTCGACGGGACCAACGGCAACATCAAGTGCCGCACCCCGAACCGATGTGAACTCAGTGTCATGCACCGCGCCGGCCTCGGCAATCCGTGGTTCACGTTCCTCGAGTTGCACGTCGACCAGCTCGACTTCACGGTCGACGCGGCGGGCAACGTGGTCGATGCCGACGTCGACGGCTTCTACACGGTGCGCTACGAGAACTGGGGCGCGGGAGTAGAGATCCCGATCCATCGGCCGCTCACGTCGGTCACCGGCGTGTACGTCGACGACGAACTGCGGCTCACGTTCGGTTCCACCTACTCCACCGACACGGCGGAAACGACTGTTGCCGAGTTGGTGTTCGAAGTGGCTCCGCCGCCATCTGGTGGGGGCGGCCCGTCGGCTCCGCCGCTGGAAGGCACGGGCACGCGGTAGACCGGGCGTTGTCGCCCGTCAGGTGTCGCCGGACGCGTCGGGATAGTGCGTCGCGACGAGTTCGGGATAGCTGCGCGAGAAGTAGTTCCACAGCTGTTCGCCGTACACCGCGGCGCGATGAGCGGATTGCATGTCGCCAATGCCCGCTTCGGTCTCGGCCTTGGTCGCCATGAATCCGGCTTCGGCGTGACGCGGGCTCGCGGCGACCGCCTCACGGATTCTCGGCGAGAGCGGCAGCGGCGCCAGCGGCGTATCGAGCGACGGCCCGTGGAAGTACGCGGCCGAGTAGCGCACGTCGTCGGTGATCACTCGGTGTGGAGTGGCCACGAAGTAGTTGCCCGACACGCCCTGGAGCATCTCGCCGAGATTGACGATCAGCCCGCCCGGGACATGCGGAGCGGCAATCCACTCCCCCGCCGGATTCTGAATCTGCAGTCCCGGCGTGGGCCCGGGTGCAAGGAGCGTGAGGAAGCCTGCATCGTGATGGGCATTCACACCGGCGCCACCGGCAGGGGTCGGCGGATACCGGATGAGTTTGGTCAGCGACATCGGCTCGTCCCCGAAGAGCTCCGTGAGGTACGACTCGTCGAGTTCGAGTCCACGCGACAACACGCCGAGCAGCTCGTCGGCGAGCGCCCCCATCTCGGCGAACCAGCGCTGCATCAACGCCGCAGAGCCCGGCAAGACGTCGTCGTCGAACCACTGATTCGGGCCGAGTAACCGCAGGTACGCCGGCTCTGCGTCGGGAGCGCGCGCTGGCCGCTCGCTCCACAGGTCGACCTGCTCGCGAATGTCCGGACGGTTGTTCGTGTACTCGGTGCCCACCGCTTCCCACCCGCGGAAGTGGCGGGAGCGTCGCTTGTCGATCACTGCCTTGGCGTCGTCCGGCAGTGCGAACAGACCGTGCATCATCTCGAAGATCGAGTTGATGAACGACGTATCGATCGAGTGACCAACGACGACGAAGAACCCGACTCGATGACAGATGTCGGCAACCTCGGCAGCGAACGCCTCGTGATCGGCCGCAGCCCCTCGCCACCGTTGGAGGTCGACCACCGGAAGCTCGGTGAAGGCCGGCGGGTCGGATGCCACCTGGGTCACACCACGAGTGTCGCGCACGCCAGCCGCCGCGTCAGCTGGTAGTGGCGGTTTTGAAGCCCAGCCGCGGCATCTCGCCCCAACCGGTCGCACCCGGAAAGAGGGAACGTATCCGCCACACCACGGTGATCTGACGGTACCCCCAGTTCGTCGCCACCGCCCATCCCAGGAGCCGCACCGCATCACGGCGCGATCCGAAGCTTCGGACGTGACGTGTCATCAATGCAACGCTCAACATCGACAACGCAACTCCGAACATCTGCGTCGCCAGCACGACGCTGAGCGCGGCGACCGGACTGATCCACCCCAACCACAACAGCAGCGCGATCATCACCCACCCGAGCGCTTCGAGGATGGGTCCAACCCATTCGAAGAAGATCAACGAGCCGACGCCGATCGTCCCGACGCGTCCGTAACGCCGGCGAGCAAACATCGACTGATAGTCGTCGAGAATCATCTTGAGCCCACGATGCCACCGGATTCGCTGTCGGCGAAGCACCTCCTTCGTTGGCGGGTACTCCGTCCAACACACCGACTCAGGCACCTGGGCAACGCGATGCGTCCGCCCATCATCGGCGAGCCAGCGCTGCACGCGCAGACACATGTCCATGTCTTCGCCGAGATGACCCGCCCGATAGCCCCCGACCTCGATCAGGAGATCTCGCCGATACAGGCCGAATCCACCCGACACGATCGGTAGGGCGCCGATCGAGGCCATCGCCGGCCGAGCGATCAGAAACGCCGTGAGGTACTCGATCGTCTGGCAACCGACCCAGTAGTTCGTTGGCGCGTGACGCTCGACGATGTCGGGCCCGCTGATCACGAGATCGTTCGAAGGGAGCAGCGTCCCACCCACGCCGACGACTGTCTCGGGCGATCCCAGCACCTCGACCATGCACCGCGCAATCGTGTCGCGCTCCATGAATTCGTCGGCGTCCATCACAACGATCCATGGATACTTGGCCACGTTGATACCCGCGTTGGATCCGTCTGCCTTGGCTCCCGACGGCATCTTGTCGACGAGCACGATTCGTGGCTCCGTCTTCGATCGGTAGACCGCCCGCACCGGTTTGGTGTCGATCGGACCGGTTGCCGGCTCGTGTTCGAACACCTCCATGCTGAAGTGCTCGATCAGCACGTCGAGGGTGCGGTCCTTGGACCCATCGTTGACGACGACCACTTCGAGTCGCTCGTATTGCTGCGCCAGCGCGCTCACCGTGGTGTCGATGATCACGTTCTCCTCGTTGTACGCCGGCATCACGATCGACACTCCCGGCGCGGCGGTGTCGGTCGAGGCCTTGGCGATCGCCACCGGCCGCTTGCCAGCGCGGTTCTGGCGCATCATGCGCCGAGACAGCGCGGCGTAGCTCAGGAGCACGACGTACTGAACGACGGTGAATCCAAAACAGATTGCGGAGAACACCACCGCGCCCTGGCGGAACACAGCTAGGCCACCAGGTCGGCACCGTCGGGGTCGACGACCTCCGACCAGAGAATCTCTGTTGCGATGCGAGCCGCGTCCGACTCATCGCCGGCGACCTGCTCGAGTACGCGACGTCCGATCACGTCATCAGCCAGCGCTGCCGCAGCCGCATAGCGGGTCATTCGATCTTCCGATCCCAATGCCCCGGCCAGGGCGAGTTGGGCCGCCGTGTTCGACAAACACTCAGCGAGCGCTTTCACGGCCGCGAGGCGCATTGCCGACGATGGGTCGTCAAGACAGGAGATGAGCGTCGTGATCGCGTCGTTCACCGTGGACCGGTCGAAGAGCGCACTCTCTTGCAGGACTCGCGTGGTGAGCATCGGTGCGTGACGCCACTGGTGTGCGGCGAGCGGCAACTCCTCGTCACCGTCCAGGCGGATCTCGCGGATCGCGCGGCCCACCGAGTCGAGCATCCAGCTCTCGTTGACGCTGGCACGCGCCACCAGGATGCCGAGCCCGACTCGTGGGTCGAGCGCCACCACAGCGTCGGACGCCGCACGCACGACGAGCGGATTCTCGTCACGGCTGAGCGCGGCGGCGTCGCCGAGCAACGAGTAGATCTGCAGCACCTCGACGAGTTCGAGCGCCTCGATCAATAGGTTCGCATCGTCCGCATGCAATCGCTGTTCGAGCACCGCGACGACGGCGGACCGGCGCACCGTCACAAGGAGTGGCCCGACTGCCTCTGGCGAGCCCTGGCGCACAAAGGTGGCGATTGCAGACGCGGCCAGAAGGGGGTCGCTCGCGCTCGCAAGCAAGTCGAGTATCCGCTTCTGGTTGGCCTCGACGTGGCGACCTCCGGAGATCTCGTTCGCCAGGTGGTACGCCTGTTTCCAGGTGGCGCCGCGCTGCTGAGATGCGCTCTCCACCGCCCGACGAGTCAGCAGCGTGTACGCCACCATGGCGAGCACGACCACCCCACCGACCGCCGCAGCGATCCAGGTAGTCGGCCACGTATCCACGGGTTCATCATCGGTCCAGCCCCCTTCGGACTTGAGCAAACCCGAACACAACCCGTCGACCGAAGCGAGAACTAGGTTGCAGCGCGCATGACGGACTGGATCGAACTCACCCAGCGCGCCGGCCGCGCCGGCCATCACCTGGTCGGCTGGTTGATGTGGGATCCCGATGCACTCGCCCGCCACGCAGCGACTGGAGTGCCAGACGGCTTGGGCTGGATCGTGTCGTGGCGGCTCGCCGCCCTCGGCAACATCACGCCGGCCGCTGCGGCCGCCACGACGTACTCGATGAACCCGCAGATGATCGAGGGGCTCCTCGCGATGACGTACCAGGCCACGACGCCGGAAGCGATCAACGCTGCTCGCGATGCGTCGATCGAGCCCGGGCTGGAGTCGATCGCCCCGGGTCTCGGCAACGAGCTCGCACCGCTGGCCGACGACTTGTGGCGCGGCGTCGATGCTGTGCACTTCGGCGCCCGGCCGTTGTTCAGCGCATTCCGCGCCCAGCCCCGGCCCGACGATCGCCCGGTGTTGTCCGCATGGCTGGCGGCGAATTGCCTGCGCGAGTTGCGCGGCGACAACCACTGGGTGCTGTGTGCCGCCGAGGATCTCGACGCCATCGAGGTCGGGTTGCTGCACAGCGCCACGGTCGACCCCGACGAATACGAAAGCGAAGAATGGATCGCCCGCAGCCGCGGCAACGACGACGCTGCCGTGACTGCCGGCTGGGCCCGACTCGAGGCCAAAGGCTTGGCCGAGGGCACCACGCTCAACGACGAAGGGCGCGCGTTTCGCCGCGGGCTCGAGCGGCGAACCGATGCGCTCACGGCGCCGGCATGGCAGGCGGTTGGTGAGTCGACGACCGAGCGGTTGTGCTCGGCCGTCGAGGCGCACGACGCTGCGTTCCTGGCGCGCATCAACGCCACCGCCGGACCGAAGTGGATGCCGGCCATCCGCCACACGCCCGACTGAGCGGGCGCCGAGCCACCCCGGCGCCCGCCCATTGGACTCACTCCGTCGACGGGCCAGCACCGGCAGTGGCCAGCGCGGGCTGCTCCGAATCGTCGGTCGACGCGCTCGCCTCGACATCGTCGCGAGTGATCGCCACGAGGAGCGCCGGCAACACCGCCAGCGTCGCGACCAGCGCCATCAGAATCATCAGCGCGGTGAGCAGACCGTAGGCGGCGAAGAGCGGCATCGGCGCAAAGGCCAGGATGCCGAACCCGACCGCCGAGCTGACCGCAGATGCAACCAGCGCGAGCCCCGTGCCTTCGCCAGCGATGCGCACCGCTGCGGCCCGCGTGCCGTGGCGGGCGAGCTCCTCTCGGTACCGGGCGATGAAATGGATGGCGAAGTCGATGCCGATGCCGATCGACACGGCAGCGATCGTTGCGGTCACGAGGTTGATGGCGAAGCCGGCCGCGTACATCACGGCATACAGCCACGCGACCACCATCATGATCGGGACGACGCTGACCAGGCCGTAGCGCAACGACCGGAGGAACACGCTCCCGAGCAGGAAGCACAGCACCAGGGCGACGGGGAGCGACACCTGGAGCGCCCGGTTCGTGGCATCGAGGGAGGCCTCGCGCACCAGCGCGCTGCCCGTGACCTGCACGAACGTGCCACCGAGGTCATCCGACAACGAGTCGGCGATCGGTGTCAGCAGCTCACGCGTGGCGCTCACCGACTCTTGCGACCGGCTGTCGACCACGGCCATCTCGAACACGGTGCTCGGCTGCGCCCCGAGCTGCACCGCCGTGTTCACATCGTCTGGCGTCAGCGCCAGGCGTCCAGCGTCGAACGGGACGCCCGTCTCGGCGGCCACGCCGATGAGTGCCGTGACCTGTTCACGGGTATCCGGGATGCCGTTGCTGTCGACATCGGTCAGCACCACGCCGGTCTGCTGTTCGACCAGGCCCGCCATGAGGTTCGACTCGGCGGCCGCATCGAGCACCTCGAAGATGCCGCCGTCGATGGTCACCCCGTCGGCGTCGCTCGCCAACGAGTCGGTGTCGAGTGCACGGATCTCGCCGAGCCGCTCCTGCACGAGGGCAAGGGCGGCGGGATCGACGAGGTCGCCCTCGACGTACAGCAGCGCCGGCTCGCCGCCGCGATCACCGACGTGGGTGTCGAGCTGGTCGAGACCCACAACGAAGTCGGTGTCTTGGGAGAAGAAGTCTTCGACGTCGAACTCGGCTGGCACTTGCACCGCAAAGGTTGCGGCCACCGCGGTGACCACCAGCGCTGTCGGCACGACGATCGCCGGCCGCTGAGCAATCGATGCAACGGCGGCGCCGATCCGCCGCGCGATCCGCCCATCGGTCGACGCCACTGGCATCTCGCCGACACGCAGGCCAACGTCCTTTCGGCGCTGCACGAGGTACGGCACCACCAACGTCACCGCAGCGCTGAGCACCGTGAGCACCACGCCGAGCCACGGCATGACGAACACGAGCATCAGCACCGCACCCATGGCCATCGATGCCGCACCGATGCCAGCGGCGATGCGCAGCACGGTCGAGCGTCGAGATGGCGACGGCGCGGGCACGTCGGTCTCGATGCGTGACAGCACCAGTGGCGTGACGATGCCGAGCAGCAGGTATGCCGAACCGAGGGCGATCGCCGCGCCGATACCGAACTGGATGATCGACTCGATACCCGAGGTGAGGTTGGCGAGGAAGGCGGTTGCGCCGGTCACGAAGGCGAGCAGCAGTGCCCCTGAGACCGCGGTGAGCCCAGTGACGAACGCGGGCTTCGATGTCTTGCCCTCGGCTCGTTCCTCTCGGTAGCGGCCGATGCCGTGGAAGGCGTAGTCGACGCCGAAGCTGATCATGGCCACGGGCACGATCAGCGACAGCACGAGGTCGTCTTTCAACCCGATCAGGTTGGAGATGCCCTTCAGCCACACGATGAGCACGAGGAAGGCCACGCTCACGGTGGCCAGCACCCAGTAGCTGCGGAACGTGATACCGACGAGCAGCAGCACTGCGAGGATGGTGAACCCGATGAAGGGCCCGGCGACCGCGCCCTGTTCCTGCGAGGTCAGGTTGACGTCGATGGCCACGCCGTTGGCCTGCAGACCATCGACGCGAAACACCTCTTGCACCGAACGGTCGAACTCCTCGACGTCGGTGTCGCCACCGAGGTTGACGGATGTCGCGCCGAACCCGAGCAACTCGTCGTCGGACAGCACCGTGATCGCCAGCGCCGGCACGGTCCAACCGTCGGCATCCTGCGTCGACTGCGCAGAAATGCCGAGCACGTCGGACCGCTCGCCGTACTCCTCGATCAAGGCGGCACCCGCTGCGGCAACCTCTTCATCGGAGGCGTCGACGAGTCCGCTCCCGCCATCGGCACGCAACGCCTCGTCGACGAGTGTCGCCATGCTGACCACGCCCGTCACATCGGTGCGCGTCTCGGTGTCGAAGTAGGAGAACAGCGTCTCTGCGAGTACGGGGTCGCTGCGCAGCGCCTGCTCGGCGGCAAGCAGCGATCCCAGCGAGTCGGCGTCGAGCATCTGCCCGTCGTCGGCCTCGACGACGATGAAGGTCGGATGCACCGACGATGCAAACGTGTCGTCGATCCGGTCGCGGGCGGTGAACACGTCGCCGCTCGGCTCGGTCGATGCCGAGCTGTCCGGCGCCATGGCGAGGAACGGCACGACGAGGAGGCCGGTCAGCACGAGCACTGCGGCGAGCACTCGCCCCGGTCGTTGCTGCAATCGGGTGAACACGGAGGTGAGGGCGGCGGTCATGGCTGCTCCTAGGAGAGAGGGGGAAGAGAGAGGGAGGGGGAAGAGACGGTGGCTTGACAGTGTCTAGTTGACAGGTGTCAATCTTTAGCGAGCGCGCTTGACACTGTCAAGCAGTTCCTTCAAAATGCTCGTATCGCCATGGCCACACGTACCGAGGAGCTCCCCACAACACTGCGCGCCGCCACTGCCCAGCTGGTGGCCGAACGCGGGCCGACGGGTTTCAGTTTGCGCGAGGTCGCTCGCCGTGCCGGGGTGTCACATGCCGCTCCGGCTCACCACTTCGGCGACGCCCGCGGCCTGTTGACGTCGGTTGCTGCCGAGGGATTCACCACCCTGGTTGCCAACTTCGATGCGGCCGTCGTCGGACTTGACGACCCTGTCGACCGGCTGAATGCGATGGGCAAGGCCTACGTCCGCACGGCGGTGGAAAACCCCGGGCACTTCGCGGTGATGTGCGTGGACGAACTCGTCGACGAGGCCGATCCCGCCCTTGCGGTGGTCAGCGCCACCGCCTACGAACGTCTCCTCGCAACGATCAGCGACATCCGCGACGCGTACAACCCCGACCTCGATGTTGATGCCGCGGCCACGATGACCTTTTCGCTCGTCCACGGCTTCTCGATACTGCTCCCCAGCCTTGACGACCTGGCCGAGAAGACCGACACGGCGCTCGCTCCGTTCGAGGAGATGGTCGAGAAGTTCACCGTGCTCATGATGAACGGGTACACCGCCCGCTGAGCGCCGCTACCCCAGCGCGTCCAGCGTGGTCGCTTGGGTGCAATACAGGCGAGAGTCGGCCAGCGCGCCCGCACGCACGTCGGCCGGATACCCCGGTGTGGTGACCATCTCGAGAAACGCCGCCACGCTCGGATACCGCACCAACGCGATCTCATCCCAGTGGTCGCCGCCGATCACCGTGGTGTGCACGTCGCCGAGATACTCCACGCTCGCTCCGACCGCCTCGAGAAACGGCTGCGCGGCAACCCCGTACCGGGCGTACTCCGCACGCCCGCCGTCGGCCTTGAACCGCAGCATGTTCAGCATGATCAACGGACCGTCGAGTTCCAGCCCGGTGAGCGCTTCGATCTGATCAGACGACGGGTTGATGAAGGTCTCCGGCATGGCTTCTCCTCGACGAGGAGCGCGATGTTAGGTCTCGGCCGCTGAGTACACGTGCACGGGTGCGAGGTGGTGGCCGCCGGTCGCCAGCAGAACGTCGTCACCGCCCGGCCATATCGTGAGTCGCAGGTCGCACGCCGCCTTGTGCATCGCTTCCTGCTCGTAGCGCAGCCACGCGAGCGGGGCCTTCGGGGTAGCACGAACCGCAGCTCGTTGCAGCGCCGTTTCGATTCGATGCTGTGTGCGCTCATCGAGATACAGCCACACGAGCGAGTGCATCACCACCGTCGCCTCGCCGGTCGGCGGTGGCGAGTCGAGTTGCCGCTCGACCCAGTCGGCAGCATCGGCGGTATCGATCACCACCGGATCGGCTGCGGCGATCTTGGTTGCCTCGCGCTGCAACGAGAAGCGCTCCCGCTCGTCGGGCAACACGTACGACAGCAGCCGGGTGCGTTCGTCGGCAATGCGCAGATCGATCGGATCGCGGTCGCAGCCGCGGCGAGTTGCGATGCGCAAGTCCGCGTCGAACCGGGGCTCGTTCTCGCGCCACACGTCGACGAACCGAACCGACGAGTCGACGGGCCCTCGACCGGCGCCACCATGCTCGAAACGAAACTTGTCGAGATGCAGATTGAGCCCCGCCGATGAACCGATCTCGAGCAATCGGAGCGGCAACCCCGTTGCAGCTGCGACCTCGAGCAGGCCGACGATCAGCGCCGCAGACCGTGCCGGCTCGTTGGTTTGCAACGGGTGCGACAACGCCGTGGTCACCTCACTCGGCCGCCGGTCGAGCACCGCCCGCACGAGCGGCCACGCCGCATCCGGATCGTCGTCACCGCCCGCCGACGGATAGTGCGCTGCGAGCCCGGGTTCGTCACCGTTCAGCACGCGCCAGTGCACTCCGCTCAACGCGCGCTGTGCGTGATAGTCGTCGAACGGCGCATCGAGCGTCGGTAGCAGCAGCTGCGCAGGTCCGCCCGACGGTCGGGCCCTGACATCCTCGGCCATCAACGCCAACAGACGCGACACGAACGGCGAACCGATCTCGGCGATCTCATCGGCCAGCGACGCGAGCCGTTCCGCCAGTGCCTCGACTGCGGCGCTGTCACTCTGCATCGTCACCTCATCCTCACCATTGTTCACGAACGTCGAATGGGAACCATTCGGCGGTACGTGCCGACGCGCCAGAGCCACTCGACGGGGCCGAATCGAAAGTGCCGCAACCACAGCGGCGACCACCACAGTTGCAGTGCCCACACCACCAGCACGAACGCGGCCACCCACCCACGGCCGACGTCGTCGTTGCCGAGCAGGGCGAAGAAGGTCACCCCGAGTACCGATTGCGACAGATAGTTGGAGAGCGCCATTCGGCCGATCGATCGAATGCGCACCCGCCCTGCGGTGTCGCCGCCAGCGTCCCAGCGGACGATGATCGCGATGTAGGCGATCACCATCGGCACGATCGCCAACACCGCAGGGATGTCGCCGAGTACGGCAACATCGACGGCATACCCGGACAACACGTGTATGCCGAAGCCAGCTATCGCAAGCGGGATCCCGACCGCCAGCCCGACACGGGTCATTGTGCGGTACACCTTGGGCGCACGCTTCCCTTGCAGCACGCCCCAGCGGTACAGCGCGATACCGATCAGCATCATGCCGAGCGCCCGCGCCGCCAGCCACACGAGGAGGTAGATCCCCACGGCGTCGATCTGCTCGCCGCCAGGTGTCCAGTATTCGGCAGGTCCAGGCCCGTCCGCGGGAATCGCCGCCTGCACCGGTCCCGCGATCAATGGTGGCAGCAGCATCAGACCGGCGCCCAACGCGGCGAGCAGCCGCGGCGATGTTCTTCGCAGCGCGAGGAGCACGGGCGAACAGAGCGCGTAGACCACGAGGATGTCGCCATCCCACAGCAGCGTGTGCGCCAGGCCGATGAGCAACAACAAGAAGTTGCGCCACAGGCTGAGGCGCACGAGACGCGCACCTTTGGCAGCAGCGCGGTCGGCGAACAGCACGATGCCCGCACCGAAGAGGGCAGAGAAGATGCCCATGAACTTGCCGTCGACGAAGATCTCGCCGAGCCCACCGATCGTTTCGTCGAACCACGTATGTGAACCGCCAGCGTCGACGTTGAAGTAGGCCTCGCTCACGAGCGCAAAACCGACGACGTTCATCGGCAAGATGCCGAGCACCGCGACGCCACGGATGGCGTCGAGCGACGTGATCCGCTCACGGCCCTGCGTCGGCGCCGACCGAGACGCGTCAGCGTCGAGTTCTGGCGGCGGAGCGGACACGCAGGGCTGGGGTGTCGTCAGGCGTCGGCGAGCGTCGCCCACGGGCTGGCCTGCTCGAGCTGCAACGCCAGTTCGAGGAGCAATGCCTCTCGCCCGTGATCGGCGCCGAAGTGAATCCCCAGTGGCAGCCCGAGGTCATCGGTGGCCAGTGGGAGCGAGATCGCCGGTCCCCCGCTGGCGTTCTGGAACGGCGTGATCGGCACATGGCTTCGTGCCCGCGCCATGTGTACATCGCCCGGAATGGTCGTGTCGAAATAGCCGATCTCCGGCACCGGACGACCGAGGGTGGGCGACAGGAGCACGTCGACGTCGACGAACGTGGCGCGGTAGTCGGCTTCGAATCGCCGCAGCCGGCGCACCGCTCCCGGCAGTCGATGGATGTGCCGGTTGAAGTACTTGGCGAGATACCTGGTCCACGGTTCGAGCTGGTCGCGGTCGAATCCTTCGCCGAAGGCGCGTGCACCCATCCGCCACATCAGCGCTGGCACGAGACTCCAGAACACGAAGAAGTCGTCGACGAACGACGGCGAGAACGGGTTGTCGATCGGCTGCACACGATGGCCGAGTGATTCGCAGAGTCGCCCGATGCGCTCGGTCTCGGCCACCGATCGTGAGTCGAAGGTGACCCCTTCAGCGTCGGTGGTGAACATGCCGATGCGCAGCGGACGATCGAGTGGATCGACGACATGCCCGATCGGAGGAAGGTCCCCATGACGGAAGTGCTGTTCGGCACCGTGCATGAACATCGCCGTGTCGCGCACGGTGCGACTCACCACACCCTGGACCGCGATGTTGATCGGCACGATCTTCGGCAGCTCGGTCTGGCGAATGCGTTCGCGGGTTGGCTTGAGGCCAACGAGCCCGCAGTTCGCTGCCGGGATACGGATCGAGCCGCCGCCATCGTTGGCGTGCGCGATCGGCACCACGCCGGCGGCGACCAGCGCCGCGGATCCACCCGACGATCCACCAGTGGAGTGGTCGAGGCTCCACGGGTTGCGAGTGGCGCCCGTGAGCAGCGGTTCGGTGGTGGCTGTCAGGCCGAACTCGGGCAGTGTCGACGAACCGAGCGGGATCACGCCGGTGGACTCGTACTGCACCACCAGCGGCGACGACTCCGCCGCCGGGGTGTCGGGCATCGCCCGGGATCCGAAACGATTCGGCACACCCTCGATGGCGTCGGTGTCTTTGATGTAGGTCGGCACACCCGCAAACACCCCGGTCGTGCCAGCAGCGGCCATGTTCTTGGCTCGATCCGCCGTCGGCGTCACGATGGCATTGATCTCGCCGTTCACGTTGTCGGCCCGAGCCAGCGCGGCGTCGACCGCTTCGGTCGGGCTCACCCTGCCGGCGGCGATCTCCGCCGCAAGGCCCACTGCGTCGTGTGTTCCCAGCGCATCGTCGGCGAACGCGTGGATCGATCGGGTCATGGCGCGGACTCTAGATCCCCGCAGGAGCCGATCGCTGACTTTACATCATGACCATGACGTAATAATCTTGAGAGATGCCGAAGGTCGTCGACCATGAACAACGACGCGCCGAGCTCGTCGACGCGGCGATCGAGGCGATCGCCGACGTCGGTCTCGAGCGGGTGACGCTACGCGACATCGCCCAACGGGCAGGCGCAACCACGGGCACGATCGGCCACTACTTTCGCGACAAGGACGCGCTACTGGTGGCGACGCTGCACCACTTGGCCGACCTGCTGGCGAGACCCGAGTCGACCGCAGTGCATTTCACGCACGCCCGACTCGGACTCCATCTGCCGATCGACGACCCGTCACGACGGCATTGGAAGGTGTGGCTCGCCTACTGCGGGGCAGCCCCGAGCTCGCCGACGTTGCTTGCGGCCTATCACGAGTTCTACGAGCGCATCGAGCGGTCCGTTGCCGACCACCTCGAACGGCACGGCGTGGATGACGCCACCGAGATCGCAGGAGCCATCGTTGCAGCAGTCGACGGCATCGGATTGTGCGCAACGGTCGCCCCCGAACTCTGGCCAATCGAACGCCAGGAGCGTGCGCTCCATCGCCTGCTCGACAGCCTCTTCGCACGCACACCCGAAGGAGCGTCGCGGTGACCGAGATCGTGCACCTGACGAACACCACCGACACCTCGACGGTGTGCGCCGCCATCGAGGAACACGGCGGGGTGATCGTCGACGACGTGCTCGACGTCAGCATGCTCGACCGTCTGTCGGCCGAGCTGTCCCCGTATCTCGAACACTGCCCAACCGGCACCAACACCTTCGCCGGGTTCGACACCAAACGAGTTGGTGCGCTGCTGGCGCGCTCGGCAGCTTGTCGCGAGCTCGCCCTCCACCCGCTCGTCAACGCTGCGAGCGAGCAGTACCTCGCTCCGTACTGCGATCAACATCAGCTGCACTTCACGCAGGCGGTGAGCATCGGCGAGGGGCAGGGCGCACAACCCCTACACCGCGACCGGGGCGTATGGGGGTCGGCGTTGAACCGATCGGTCGAAACGCAGTTCAGCACCATCTGGGCCCTCACCGAGTTCACCGAATCGAACGGCGCCACACGTTTCGTGCCCGGTTCACACCTTTGGGACAAGGACCGCGTGCCGACCGACGACGAGATCGTCGCCGCCGAAATGGGCGCCGGCTCGGTGCTGCTGTACAACGGCACGGTGATCCATGGGGGCGGCGAGAACCACACGTCCAGCGAGCGAATCGGCGTGCTCATCCACTACACGCTCAACTGGCTTCGCCAGGAAGAGAACCAGTATCTGTCGTGCCCGCCCGAGGTCGCCCGGACGTTCTCTCCTGAACTGCGACGTCTCATCGGGTACTCGCTGGGCGGCCCAGTGTTGGGCTTCTACTCCACCCCCGGCGCGCCGGGCGATGGCGTCGAACTCGCGTCGCCCGAGCGTCTCTTCGACGAGGCACTCCCCGCCTGAGCCGCCCACGTCACGGTGCGAGTTGAAACTCGAGCCTGCTGTCGTGTGGTCCACCGTCGGCGTGAACGGTGATGGTCACACGGTCAGTCGAGGTGTCGTAGCGGCCACTGGCACCGGAAAGCACGTACTCCGTCGGCACGCCCTCATCGACCAGCAATGACCCGGCGACTTCGACATCGGCCACGGTGCCGTCACCGGCCAGGGAGAATGACAACGCCGTGACCTCGAGTCGGTAGTCGTCGGTCCAGCCCGGAAGATGGACCGTAGATGCAACGACCAGCGGGGTCTCGTTGGTCCACTCGTTCGCGCCGAGCCGCATGATCGCCCCCGACGACACGTCGGCCGGTTGCGAGCCGTGCAGGATCGTGCCGACCGTGCTGACGTCGGTGTCGATCTGACCGACCTGGACAGTGCTCAGCACGGCCACCGTGTTGTGTCGACCCGCCTCGTGCACCTCGAACGTGGTGCCGTCGACATTCGTGAGGATCACCTCAAAGAAGTCACGCGCCTCACCCATCTGGTTCTGGCTGACACCGTGCAAGCCCGTGACCGCAACGGTGGCCGACTCGCCGACGGCGGGGATGTCGACCCGGTTTCCGTTGACTCGATAGACGTGGGTCTTGGGGCCCCAGTAGCCACCGGGTTCCGACGTCCGCATGTCAATGCGGAGACGTCCATTGTCGAGCTGCAACGATCCCGAGCCCAATGTGAGATCGCGCCCGACCAGGCGCGACGACGACCGGTCGAGCCGAAGGGTGTCGTACACGGCCTCCGCATCGAGTCCGTCCGGGGCAGCGTGCGCAGCGGTTCCGAGCGGGGCGGCGAGTAGTGCGGTGAGGGCAGCGACGGCAACAAGCGGGCGTAGTGACAACGGCGTTTCTCTCTTTCGGTCGATACCGACGGTACGTCCGGTGACCTGATCGCCGCCTGTGATCAAGTCAAGACCACTGCGCCACGTTGACGCCATTCGGAGAAGTGACTATAGTCATTTTTGCTTGACTTCAGAACTGACTGTAGTCATATTGGCTCCCATGCCCGCCTCCGGCGCCCCCGTCCCAGCCACCCGTACCGAACGCCGCAAGGCGTCAACGCGGGCTCGGCTCGTCGAGTCGGCCGAGCGGCTGATGCGCGATCGGGGCGTGGAAGCGGTGACGATTCAAGACATCACCGACGCCGCCGACATCGGCCACGGCACCTTCTATTTGCACTTTAAGACCAAAGGCGACGTGCTCGGCCCCGTGATCGAACGGCTCGCAGCGCCCGTCCATGCGCAGGTCGACCGAGCCGCCGCCGGCTCCGACGACCCCGCACGCCGGATGGCCCTGGGCATGCGTTACCTGCTGCGGGCCATCGCCAACGACCCGCTGTGGAGCTGGTACGCCCAATCGGGGATGTCGTTCAGCGAACTCGTTGCCGACATGGGCCCGGTCCCGCGCGGCGACATCGCCAACGGACTCGACAGCGGCCGCTACGCCGTCGCCGATGTTGCCGCCACGACGAGCTTCATCGACGGCGCGATCGTCGGCGTGGTGCAGGCGCTCGATGACGGGCAACCCGCCGACCGCCTCGCCGACACCACCGCCGAGCTGGTGTTGCGGGTGTTGGGGATCCCCTCCGACGAAGCGGCACAGATCGCCCACGAACCGCTCGACTGAACGAATCCCGAAAGGCCCTCACGATGTCTACCGCTCAACTCGATGCACCGACCCGCCTCGACCACGACGCGCTGGTCGCCGCGGCCGAAGGCCTCGTGCCGCTCCTTCGGGAGAAGGCGCGCGAGGCCGAGCTCGCCCGTCGTCCCCTCGACGAGGTGATCGACGCCATTCGCGACAGCGGCTTGTTCGCGCTGTTCGTACCTCAGCGATACGGCGGTCACGAAGCCGATGTCGACACCTTCTTCGAAGTAGCGCTCACGTTGTCGCGCGCCGATGCGTCGATGGGGTGGCTCGTCGCCTTCTACATGGAGCACGCGTTCTGGCTGTGCAACTTCCCCGAGACGTTCCAAGAGGAACTCTTCGCCGAGCGCCCGTACGTGCTCGCCCCCGGATCACTGAGCCTCGCGGGCGGTTCGGCCGAGGAAGTCAACGGCGGGTACTGCCTCAGTGGCACCTGGCAGTGGGGCACCGGCATCGTCCACGCCGACTGGGTGATGGTCGGCGCGATGAACACGCACGACGACGGCACGCTCGCGCCGCGCTTCTTTGCGGTCCCCCGCGACGAAGTGGAAGCGATCGACACCTGGTACGTGTCCGGCATGTGCTCGACCGGCTCGCTCGACCTGCGCGTCGATGACGTGTTCGTGCCCGCGGAGCGGTCGATCGACATGATCGGGCTGATCAACGCCGACGTTCCCGACCAGGTGCACGATGCGCCGGTATTCCAGACACCGCTCGTGCCCATCCTCGGCTTCGCGTCTGCGTTGTCGATGCTCGGGGCCGCACAAGGAGCGCTGGAGGAGTACCAGACGCAGACCAAGGCGAAGATCGCCGCCAAACAGCAGCGAGCTGGAGGCACGATCACCGACGAAGGCAAGCCCGCCGTTGTCGCCTCGGCGGCGTTGACGATCGAGGCGGCCGAACTCCTCCTGCGCGACGTGTTGCGCGATGTGATGGACCAGCGCAACACGGCGTCGACCGAGACCCGCGGCGCCTGGGTCACACGTATGGCCCACGCCGTGTTCATGTGCCGCAGCGCGGTCCAGGACATCCTCTCGGTCACCGGGGCCAGCGGCAGCCGGCTCGAAAGCCCCATTCAGCGGGCGATGCGCGACATCTCGACCGGGTCGAACCACATCATCTTCGACCGCGAGTCGCGGTACGCCGACTACGGACGCACGCTGCTCGGCCAGCCGATCCAGAGCTTCCTCGTCTAGTCCGATGAGCACATCGCGAATCCCGCCGCTGCCGGTCGAAGAGTCGAAGCGAGCAGCCGCCCCCGTCGGGATCATGGACCTGAAGGCGGAGTTGTCGGTCTATCGCGTGTTGTTGCATCAACCGCAGCTCGCGCAACGGGTCAACGACCTGATGGACACCCTCACCAACAACAGCAGCCTCGACGCACGGCTGCGGGAGATGATCGTCATGCGCATCGGGTGGACGAACACCGGCGTGTACGAGTGGACGCAGCACTGGCAGCTGGCTCCCCTGTTCGGCGTGGACCACGCAGACCTGCTCGCCACGCGCGACTGGCAACGCCACGATCATTGGTCGGCCACCGACCGCGCCGCGTTGCAGGCAACCGACGACACCGTGAGCGATGGCGTGATCTCGGACGACACCTGGAGCGAGTGCCGCCGGGCGTTTCCCACCGATCAGGAGCGGCTCGATCTCGTGGCCACCATCAGCGCCTGGAAGATGATGTCCGAGTTGTTGCAGAGCCTGCGGGTACCGCTCGACGACGGACTCGCCCCCTGGCCGCCCGATGGGCTGGCGCCGACGCAGGAGGTTGCGGTCTGATGATCACCGACGCCAGGGAGATCGTGAATCTCATCAAGATCCTCTCCCCCACCACACTGCCCAAGCTGGAGTACATCTCGCGCGAAGACCTCACGCTCACCAACGTCCACGACAACGGCATCAGCGACGACGCGCCGATCACGTCCGACATGCGCTACCCGCCGCCAGCTTCGTACCCCATCGGCGCCGAGAACGCACATGGTGAGATCGAAGTGATCGACGGCGTCGAGTTCACCCACTGGTATGCCGACGCCGAGGGCATCGTCTGGCACTTCGTAACCACCGGCGACCCGAACAACGAACCGTTCGTATTGGTCCACGGCTTCCCCGAGAGCTGGTTCACGTTCCACCACCAGATGCGCGACCTGTCCGACGACTTCTATTGCATCGCCGTCGACACGCTCGGCAACGGTCAGAGCGACAAGCGTCTCGACCTCGACTACCGGTACGCGTCCATCGCCGCGTCGTTGGCAACGATGCTCGACGCCATCGGCATCGGCCGCTTCAACCTCGGCGGCCACGACCGCGGCTCGGTGATCGCCGACCATCTCCTCAACGTGGACGGGATGGAATCGCGAGTACTCCGTTACATACGCATGCAACAGTCCGCCAACGAGCCGCACGGCGACCCCCAGCCGCCGCACGACATCTTTGCCCAGCCGTGGTTTCCGACTCTGATGAAGTGGACCGGCTTCCCGCGGGTGGCCTACGCGGCCGGCGGGTATCGCGTCGAGGGCATCTCCAAAGACGTGCTCGACCGGCTCGACTACGAGGTGAAGTTCACCGGCGTGGCCGAAGCGTCGCCGCGACAGTTCGACCACACGGGACTCCAACAGGAGCTCGATGATCGGCACAACACGTTGTTCGCCAAGATGACCATGCCGGTGCTGTTCCTGCAGGGACGTCTCGACCCCGGCCAGCACGTCGAGGAGTACGCCAACACACCCGACTTCGTCGCGAACGGACGAGTGCAGTTTCTCGACGGCAACCACTTCTTCCAGCTCGAGGTGCCAGACGAAGCGTCGGCCGCGATGCGCACCTTTCTGTCCGAACCGCTGTCCTGACGAACGACTGACGAGGAGCGCGACATGGCGACGATCACACGCTCAACACCGAGCCCTTGGGTGATGACGATGATGAACCCGGTGATGAAGTTCGTCATCAACCGCGGATGGGGATCGGTCGGCGACCACCTGATGGTGATGCATTGGATCGGTCGCAAGACGGGACGGGAGTACTCCACTCCCGTCGGCCGACACGAGATCGACGGCCAGCTGTTCACCATCACGCAGGCGAGCTACAAGTACAACTTCGTCGGTGGCGGTCCAGCCGAGCTCGTCCTCGACGGAGAACGTCAGCCATTCACCGCAACGGTCGTCGATGCACCCGATCTGGTCGGGCAGCGAATGCGGTCGATCCTCGATCACACCGATCCGAAGCGGGGGCAGCGCGCGCTGGCATCCAAGATCGAGGGCACACCAACGGTCGAGGAACTCGCCGAGTATGCGACCGACCAGGGCGCAGTCGTTCTCGACTTCGTACCGACCTGAGCGGTCGAGCGCTTCAGGAGCTGCCGGGAATCATCTCGGGCAGTCTCGACGCGACGGCGATCGCCGTGGCGGTCAGTTCGTTCGAGTCCACGCCGGCAGCGACTGCGCTGTGACGGACACCCTCGAGCCCTTCGAGGAGTGCAGCGGTGATCGCCGCCGCCGTCACGCGTTGCGTCGGTGCCAGATCCGGGAACTCACGTCCGACCGCGTCCGTCAACCACTCGAGGTAGGCGCCCATGAATCGATGGAGTGCAGCAGCCGCAGCCTCGTCGTGTTCGGCGCGCGCCCAGATCATGCTCATCAAACCGGCGCCATCCGCGTCGTCCGCGTTTGCCGCCACGATGTAGCGGAGCGCATCTCCGTACCGGTCACCACCGTCCGCTGACGACTGCGCCGCAACCAGGCGCTGCCGATGTACGTCGATGATCGACTCCACGACGGCGTCGACGAGCTGGGCCTTGGTGGCGTAGTGATATTGGAGCGCAGCGAGCGAGATCCCGAGCCGCTTGGCGACGTCGCGCATCGACACGTCGTCCAGACCGTGTTCCAACGCCAGCTCCTCGAAACACCGCAGGGCGCGCACGGCGGTCGGCTCATCGGGTGACGGCGTTGTGCCCACGTTCACATCTCCTTTCCCACCTGTCAGTTGACAGGCAGCCACATCTCTCCGTAGCGTACCTGTCAACTGACAGGCAGCTGCTGCTTTCCTCACCCCACGCAGGAACCCCAAGTAGGACTCATGGCCACATCCACCTCTCCAGACGTCATCGTGATCGGCGCAGGGCTCGCCGGCCTCGCCGCTGCAAGAGATCTGGCGCGGGCCGGCCGCTCCGTGACCGTGCTCGAAGCCCGTGGCCGCACCGGAGGCCGCGTCCACACCCACCGTCTCGACACGGGCCAGACGATCGACCTCGGTGCGCAGTTGATCGGCGACGTACAACCGCGAGTGTCGGCCCTCGTCGACGAGATCGGGCTCACTCGAGTTGCCCCGCACGCGACCGGCGACGTGGTGTACGTGCCGAGCCCGGGCGCACCGGTGCAACGGATCGGTGCGGACGAGATCGGCCTCGGCATTCTCGGTCAGCTCGACTTGCTCCAGGCGATGCATCGGTCGGAGCGGACCATCCGCAACCTCGCTGGCGCCGACACCGAACGGCTCGATGCGATGACCGCCGCCGACTATCTCCAGAGCGTGACGTTTCTTGATGCGTCGTACGGGCTGATCTCCGGTCTGCTCGAGGAGGGCATGTGTGTCCCGCTCGACACCGTGTCGGCCTACGAGGTGCTCGACCAGATCGCGGCGGCGGGGGGACTCGATGCGCAAGAAGCGTCCGAGCAGTGGTTCTTGGCCGAAGGCACCCAGCCGATTGCCGCCCATCTCGAGGCGGCGCTGCCGAACGGTGTCGTGCGCAATTCGCCGGTCCATCGAGTCGAGGTCGACGAGGAGGGCGTGCGCATCACGGCCGGCAGTGGGATCTACCAGGCGCCACAAGCAGTCATTGCCATCCCCCCGCAGTTCTACGACACCATCGGCATCAACGCGCTCCTGCCGGACGCTCACCGTGCTGCGATCTCGGGCTGGGTTCGCGCCGACGCCGTGAAGACCGTGCTCGTCTTCGACCAACCGTTCTGGCGTGCGCAGGGCCTTTCGGGAACGATGCAGACGCCCCACGGCGTCGCGGCGGCGACCGTCGATGCCTCCCCCGCCGACTCGAGCGTTGGCGTACTCGTGTTGTTCTCCACCTCAGGGTCCGCCCGCCAACTGCACCAAGCCGGAAGCGAGCACGACCGCATCGCAGCCGTCGTCGACTGGCTACGCGAGATCCTCGGCCCCGACACACCGTGGCCGATCGCAGGTCGATCGATCGACTGGTCGGCCGACCCGTGGAGTCTCGGTGGCTATGCCAGTCACCGCGGCATCGGCGGTTGGACGTCGGCTCCGGATCTCTTCGCCCCGGTCGGCCCACTGCACTTCGCGGGGACCGAGACGGCAAACGAGTGGCGCGGGTTCATGGAAGGCGCGCTCCAGTCAGGCGAGCGGGCTGCGCAGGAGATCATCGGCCGCAGCTGACGCCCACGTCACGGCACGTCGATCAACGTTTCACACGACCGAGACGCAACGTCGCCGTCGGGCCCTCCGTCGCAGACGTCGGTGCCCCGATCGCCGAACAACAGGTCGTGGCCCGCATCGCCGCGCACGGTGTCGTCACCGCGCCCGCCGAGAACGAAGTCGTTGCCGTCACCACCCGAGAGCACGTCGCCGCCCGATCCACCGAACACCCAGTCGTTGCCCTGGTCGCCGAGCAGCTCGTCGGCGCCTCGATCGCCGAACATCCAGTCGACACCCTCGCCACCACATGCCACGTCGTCGCCGCGCAAGGCGAAGATGAAGTCGGACCCACCTTCGCCGAGGATGAAGTCGTTGCCGTTCGTGCCGATGAGCACGTTCGACGCGTCGTCGCCGAGGACCACGTTGTACCCGGCGGCCTCGAGCTGGGCGACCGTGCCCGACACCGATCCACACGTGTACACGGGAGCCAGCGACAACCCGATCAGCAACGGGTCGTGGTCGCTCGACTTCCATTCGTCTGGCGTCGCCTGCCCGGGCGGGTTGAAGTTCTGGTAGTCGATGGCGAACGGCTCGTCGGCGTTGATGTGCCACGCCTCGGCCCCGGTAACGAACGGCAACAGGGCGGCGTTGGCCATGCCGTAGTCGAGCGTGCCGAACTCGCCACTGAACACGAAGCTCTGCCCGCCTGCAGCCCACGACGTGTCGCCACCGTTGAACAACTCCTTCAGGTCGGCGTACCCCTGGCCTTCGAGTTCGGTGATCGGCTCCTCGTTGGCGTAGGCGTTGAGGTCGCCGATGATCATCTGGTACTCGGCGGAGGTCCCGGTCGGGTCGCCGGCGACCCACTGCCCCAACACCTTGGCGGCCGCGGTTCGGGTCAGGTTGCAGTTCCCGGTGAAGTTCGGATCGCCGATCGTGCCGACGTCGATGTCGTCGCCGAGCGCGTACGGAGCGACCCCGAAGGCAGGGTCGCCCGGGTTGGCCACGTCGTCGCACGCCGAGCCCTTCGACTTGAAGTGGTTGACCGCAATGGTCACGCCAGAACCCGTCGCGACGTCGACGAACGTTTGCGCCAACGCCGGTCGGTTCTTCGTGTCGATGTACGCCGGGCTGACGCTCGAGTCGAGGATCGCCGGCGCACCGTCGAGGTCGACGGTGGCGGTGTCGTAGATGAACCCGACGGCAATGGCATCGGTCCCGATGAATCCCGTCGGGACGTAGTCGTATGTACGCGCCGAGAGCACGTTGACCTTGGCGACGAGGTCGGCGATCGCTTCGTCGTTGGCCGAGTTCTCGAGCTCGATCAGCCCGACGATGTCGGCGTCGAGATCGGCGATCGCATCGGTGATCTTCGCCGACTGCAGGTCGAACTCCGCCTGTGTGTCGGCACCGCGACAGCCTTGCTCCGATCCGGGCGGTCCACATTGATTGCCGCCTTCGTCGATCGTGACGAAGTAGTTGAGCACGTTGAACGTGGCCACCGTGAGCTCGCCGCCCACCTCCGGAACACCCGCGGGACGGGGCGTGCGGGTGATGTCGACACCACCGTCGGGATCGGTGGCGTCGGCCAGGTTCACCGGCTGCACCTCGTAGTCGCCGAAGCTGAAGTGCACCACACCGAACAGGTCATTAACCACGTCGCCGGCGCGCAGCGTGCCCTCCGGGCCGTCGAGGTACGGGGTGGGGGTCGGATTCCATGTGGGGATGCCACTGGGGAAGTTCTCGTTCTCGTCTTCGCCATCGTCGAGCAGCACGCGCGAGAGCTGGTTCAGCGCGCGCACGTCGGCGGCTTCCGGCGAGCCGACGGCTGCGACCTGATTCGGGTGATCCCACGGACCGATCGCCGAGAGACCGACCTCGCCGTACGCCCCCATACGGAAGGTGTCGGACACGAACAGTGGTTGCGCGAACGACACCGACATTCCTTCGATCGGCTCCCAGTCAACCGGCGTGTCGGCCAACGACGTCGGCACTGTTGGGCTGGCCGGCGTGGGGAGCGGGTTGTTCGACGACACGACGGTGATATCGCTCACGGCGACCAGTTCGGTGAGCGTGAAGAACTCGTCGACAGTGCCCGTCACCTCCACCAGGTCGCCCACGGCGACGTCGGCACCGGGGGCGAACACGAAGATGCCCTCGGAGGTGAGTGGGTCGACATCGGCGTCGCCGTCTTCTTCTTGCACGAAGAAGCCGTCGAGCGGCTCGTCGGTGGGGTCGGCGGTGACGATGTCGACGAAATCGCCGACGACGATGCCGCTGATCACCACGGTCTGTCCCTCGAGCGGGCTCTCATCGCCGGCGCCCTGGATCTCGTGGATCTTGCGCACCTCTGGCTCGACCGGCGCGCAGGCGTTGGCGGCGCCAGGTGTCGGAGCCACCGCCACGTAGCCCGAGGTGTCGAGCGCATCGCCACTGCTGTCGGGGCAACGCGAACTCGAGTCGGGGTTGTTCGTCGCTCCCTCGTTGACCTGACCGCCCGCGAGGTTCAGCACGGCGAGCAGATCTGCGTCGTCGGCGTCGTCGGTGCCGTACACCAGGGCGTCGATCAGCCCGTCGGCCGTGACCGGCGTGCCGTTGGGGAAGTCGGTGGCATCGCCGGTGTACAGGACGACGGCGTCGGCGCCGTTCTGAATCGATCCGCTGATGTCGAGGTCGCAGTTCGCGGTGGTCACCGGGTTCACGCAGAGTACGAAGTACCCGTCTGCGCCGGTCACCAGCCCATCGAGGTCGAACGCCCCGTAGCTGTCGTCGCCGTTGCCGTTGTACAGCACGACCACGAGGCCATCGAGGCTGGCACCACCAACCTCGCCCGACGTCAGCTCGATGAACTCGGCGCTGTCGGTGCCCACCTGGTCGGCGTCGACCTCGTTGATCAGCACCGGCGCCACGGCCGGGGGCGCGAGTTCGTTTGCGGCACCTGGCGTGTTCAATGCCTCACCCGGCACCGGCGAGCCGTTGGTAGCGCCGTCCCAGCTGAAGTCGTTGCGGTACCAGTCCGTGGCGGCGTCGGTGTCGGTGCCGTCGGGAATGCGGCTGAGCCCACCAGGGGTGAAGGAGTTGTCGATGCGTGCGTCGTCGAACGAGTCGTCGAGCACCGGCGTGGCGTAGTGAAGATCGGTTGCTCCGCCGTCGTCGATGGCGACGCCGTCGACGATCGTGGTCCACGGCTCGACGTCGAACGTGCCGTCGTCGTCGGTGTCGAGGTCGTCGCCGACGGCGCCGGTGAAGTCTTCGACGAGCAGGAACGAGCTGCTGCCGTTCTGGAATGCGGGTGCCGGATCAATGGTGAACCGTCCGTCGGCGTCGGTCAGCCCGAGTTGCACCACGGCATTGATGGCGCCGGCACCGCTGATGTCGCCTTCGATCTCGACGAGCGTGTACGCGGAGTAGTTCGTGTCGGCATCGCCGAAGAACTCGGCGAACTCGTTGTCGGTGCCGGCGTCGCTGATACCGAGCTCGTTGATCACGGGCGGGTTCGGTTCGCCCGGATCACCGCCGAAGCTCTGCCCGTCGTTCACCGCGCCGGGCGTCTCACCGATCGGTCCGGTCCACGCGAAGTCGCCAGCGGTCGTGCCGGTGCCGATTCGCTGCAGCGAGTCCCCGATGGCCGTGGCACTCGATTCGGCGACGCCGATATCGGTCGACGTCAAGCCGGCGGCCGGTCCGGTCGCGGCCGTGAAGACACCCTCGTACGACAGGAACTCGACGACCTCTCCACCGGGCCGAATCAACGCGAGACCGTCGGGGTCACCGTTCTGGATGCCGGTGATGGCGAACGCGGCGAATCCGTAGCCGCCGCTTGCGTCGGCAAGGACACCGCTGAGGGCTTCGTTGTCGTACGGCGCACCACCTGACCCGTTGTAGAGCACCAGTTCCCAGCCGCTCAGGTCGGTGCCCGCGGGGCCGGCGACCTCGACGAACTCCCCCTGGTCGCCGCCGTCATTGTCGTAGTGCAATTCGTTGATGAACACATCGCTCGCCGGATCGACAACGGCGGTGACGACGCTCGGCAGCAGCAGCGGTAGCGACGCGGCGGCAAGCGACGTGGCAGCGAGGGCGGCCGCGGCACGGCTGGTTGCGGACATGGGGAGGCTCCTTTCGCCGCCCGATGTACATCGGGGCGCTCGCACCGTAGAACCCGGAGCTGAACGCCCGATGACCCCAAGGTAGCCGTTGTGCGTCGAGTCGGTATCGCCGTGATCAGCCGGCGTCGCGCACGGGCCAGGCGCGATGGTCAGCGCTCTTGCGGCCACCGTGAATGTTCCGCCAGACGCTGTTCATCATCCAGTTGCGGTCGAACGCCCGCGCCAGCGTGGTCGAGGTCCAGTACAGCTCGTTGCGCACGTTGGTGAACGGGTGGCCGTCGGTGAGTTGGGGTTCGTACTTCGACAGGTCCTGCAGGCTCAGCATCTCGAAGTAACTCGGGATGCGCCAATCGCCCGGAGCAGAGCCGTCGGACAGGTTGCAGGCACCATCGGCCACGGCGGCGACGTCGACCAGCACATCGGCGTACGGCTTCGCCGCCATGCAGTTCGCCTTCTTCATCCACACCAGCCCGGTCAGGTTGTCGAGCACCGTTCCGTCGCCGTTGTCGGTGAAGCGTTGCTCCGGGGCGGGCACCCCGATCTGGGTTTCGCCGTCTTGTCCGGTTCCCGCGCAGTCGATCGTGTCGCCATCGTCGTCGAAGCACTCGGTTTGGTTGGTTGCCGCCAACGACAACGGCGAATCGTCGGTGTGCTCATCGGAACGCACCGCCCAGACCCACCACTTCGCTGTCGACTTGGTGCCGGTGTCGAACCGACCCGACTGAAAGAAGCTGCCGGTCCAGGCCTTGTGCTCGCCGCCTGCGCGGCTGGTCGACGTCCAATGCATCTCGATCTGCACGTTGGTGAACGGGTGCCCGTCGGCAAGCGCAGGTCCGCTCGACGAGCTCCCGACCTCGACCAGACTCATCAGTTCGCGCACGTTCGGCACCCGCCAGTCGCCGGCCGTCGAGCCGTCGGACAGTCGACAGTCGTCATGACCGTCAGCGAGCTCGGCCGCGCGACGGAGCGCTTCCCCCCAGCTGACCTTGCCATCGTGGCTCAGGCACTTACCCCGCTGGAGCCAGATGAGTCCGGTGAGGTTGTCGCGGACGGTGCCGTCGCCGTTGTCGGTGAAGCGCGGATCGGGACTGGGAACACCCGCCTGGACGTCGCCGTCCTGGCCTGTGCCGGCACACGGAATGGCGCCGCCAGCGGTGCTGTAACACTCCGTTTGCCCGGTCGCTGCCACGACGCGCGGAGGCCCGCCGGGTTCGGGGCCATCGTTCGAGCCGTCGTCGCCGCTGCTCCCCTCTTCGTTCGAGCCGTCGTTCGGCGCGTCTCCTGGACCACCGTCGTTCGGCACGTCGTCGTTCGACCCGTCATCCTCACTCGACCCGTCGCCGGGGTCAGCCGGATCACTCTCGGCGGGGTCGCTCGGGTTCATGGCCATGCGCACCGCTGGTCGGGTGCCGGCCACAGCCGACGTGATCTCCTCGATCGACCCGCCGTCGTCGGCAGCCGTCGACAACGACGCACCAACCACGACCGCCGTAACAACGACGATCGCGGTTCGAACACCCGGCACGATGAGGTATCGGCACCCACCGCGGCCCGCATGAGCGGCGATTCAGACGTCGACCAGGTAGGTGCGCCAGGTGTCGGGAACGCCTTTGAGCTGGTGTTCTCCGTGGTCGACGAACGTGAATCCTGATCCCGCGCTGATGTCGCGCACCGAGCCCGAGGCAACGATCTGCCCCGGACCAGCGAGATCGGCGATGCGCGACCCGATGTGCACCGTCAGCCCCGCGATGTCGTCACCGATCAACTCGACCTCCCCGGTGTGGACACCGGCGCGTACGTCGAGCCCGTGCTGCCGTGCGTCGTCGATGATCGATGTGGCACAACGGATCGCCCGGCCGGGGCTGTCGAATCGCGCCAGGAAGCCGTCGCCCGCCGAGCCGACCTCGATGCCGCTGTGTGCGGCGATCTCGCGGCGAACTGCGGCGTGGTGCGTCTCCAGCACGCCGCGCCATGCGGCATCGCCGATCGCTGCCGCCAGCGGTGTGGAACCGACGAGATCGGTGAACAACACCGACGCCAGGACCCGGTCGGACACCACGCCGACGCGATCGCCGGTGAGGAACTCGCGGATGTCGAGGAGCAGCGACTCGGGATTCGACCATGCGAGATGCGCGGCGCCCGCGCGTTCGACGTACCGGGCTCCGGGCACGTGGCGGGCGAGGTATCGCCCGTTCTCCACCGACACGACCTGATCCTCGGCGCTGTGCAGTACGAGCGTCGGGACGGTGATGGTCGGCACGACCGACCGCATGTCGATGTCGCGCGTGACCCGCTGCCAGGTCACGGCCTCGGCCGGGCTGCACGCGTTGCGGCACAGTCGAGCGAGATACTCCGACGCCCACGTCGGATCGCCCAGTTCATCGCCGAACAACCCCGATGCCCACCTCGGCGAAGGCGTACCCCAGCGCCCGCGCAGCTCTTGGACGTACTGCTCGAACCACTCGTCGTCGCCGTCGCCATGTGCCCATCCGTCGCCGCTACGTTCGCGCACCTCAGCCCCCTGGAGCACCAGGTGGGTCACCCGCTCGGGGTGCGCCGCCGCGAACAGCATCGACAACGGTCCTCCCTCCGATTCGCCCATCACCGCCGCCCGGTCGATGCCGACGTGATCCAAGACAGCGCGGATGTCGTCCATGCGCACTTCGAGCGAAGTCCCCGCAACCATGCGCGACGACATGCCCATCCCGCGCTTGTCGTACACGATCAGTCGGGTGAACTCGCCGAGTGCTTCGGCGAAACGCCGGAAGAGCGGGAACGACCACACCACCTCGAGGTGGCTGATGTAACCGAGCGTCCAGATCAGCGGCACCTCGCCGGTGCCGGTGACCGTATACGCGATGTCCGCCTCACCTGCGGGCGCATAGTGGACCTCGGGCACGACGCGAGACTACGGCGTGGTGACCGGGCCCTCAGCCGGCTGTGGTTGCCGCCTCGAGTGAGGCGAACAGATCCTCGACGATGGCGTCGCGATCGAAGCCTTCCCAGTACACGATCGTGCGATCACGATCGGGGCGCTCCACGAACGCGCCATCGACGAATGACCGCGCCGGCACCACGACGGACTCGGCCCACGCCGGTTCGGCGGCGATGGCCACGGCCGCCAGGTCGAACAGCGACCGGCGGGGAGGGTCGCCAAAGGGCGTCGACGATCGGAAGAGTTCCGCCGAGTAGTCCCCGAAGGTCGAGTGCCGCATCCCCGTGCGCCCGATGATCGAGGGCTCGATCGACGGGCCGAGCCCGGGCATGCGGGCGACGGCCTCGTCGATGGTCAGGTCCACGGCGGCGGTGCCACTGGGATCGCCTGGACGAACGGTGACGATTTCGAAGTCGACGCCTGCGTCGACACCTTCATCGAGCACGAAAGACAGCGCTCCGGGGTCGTTGTCGAGGTTGTACTCAGAGCCTCCCAGCGGGTAGTTCGAGCCCAGCCACACGACGCGCAAGCCGTCGGCGATGTCGGGCGCTTTGGCCAATGCCAGCGCGACGTTGGTGAGTTTCCCGATGGGGATCACGACGAGTTCTTCGTTGGCTCGGGCGGCCTCGATGATCGCGTCGACCGCCACATGGCCCTCGTGGTCGGGCTCGCCGAGGAAGGGACGGATCTCCTCGAAGCTGGCGTCGGCGCCAGGCAGCACGGGCACTCCACCGGCTCGATCGGCGAGCGCAAGCACACGTTCGGCTTCGGCCACGTGGGCAGCGACATCGCCACCCGCGCGGGTGGCATTGACGGTGATCGACGCCACGTCGAACAGATCTGGACGCAGCAGGGCGTACACGAGCGCATGCTGATCATCGAGCTCGTTGTTGGCGTCGGTGTCGATGATCACGGGGATCGCACCGGGCAACGCAGTCGGGCCCGGTGCAGTGGTCGACGGCACGGGAGACAGTGTTGTCGTCGGCGACTCTGTGGTGGACGCCATGGTGGTCGACGCGCGCTCGGCAACCGACGACGCCGGTGTGGTCGTGCTGCTCCCCGAACAGCCGGCTCCGGCCAGCACGACGACGGTTGCCAGGAGTGCGAGCGGTCGAAGAACCGAACGGTGCGTCATGGGGTGGTCACCGAGCCCTCTGCTCCGACGAGCACACAGTGAGAGTACTCCGGGTCGATCACCGCGTGATCTGCGCCGGCGGCGGTCACGCAGATGCCGGTGGCGCCAGGTGGCCGGTTGGCCAACTGCATCTCGCCTTGAGGCACGAACGGTTGCTGGGCGGTGAGCTCCCATGGCGCGCGATCCGCCGACGTCGACCCCACTTGGGAGGCGTCGTACACGTCCCAGAAGAAGTGCGCATGCACATCGTCGAGCGCGGGCGAGAAGTTGGCGACCCACTCGATCTCGAGCTCGCCATCGCCGACCGCGATGTTCGTCATCTCGATGCACGCACCTGCGCCCGGGCACTGCGGATCACCGTGACGCTCAGAGACGGACGGAGACGCGAAGGGCGTGGTCGGCGTTCCGTCGGTGGTCGACGATTCGTCGATGGTCGCCGGAGTTCCAGCAGGCGAGGAATCCGGGGCGGCACTACCGCCATCGCCCTCGAACCATCCGAGCGCGAGCGCGGCTGCGCCGAGCCCGATGATCACGCCCAGTGCAGCAAAGACAGCAACCGCGATACGTCGATTGCGACGATGCAGGTCGAGTGATGCTGCGGCCAGTCCCGTTGCGGCCGGTGTATCGGCGACCGCGGGCTGCGGGAGCGGCGTCGTCGTCGATGGGACATCGCGCACCGTCGCTGCAGCGGTGGTCGGATTCGGTTCGTTGGGGCGCGCGACCACCGGCAGCGCTCGACACCGGGCCGTTCCCAGCTGCTGCCCGAACCCCTCGAAACGGTCACGCATCTCTGCGGCGTCCGGCCGGTTCGTCGGGGTGCGGTCTGCGCTGCGTACCACGAGCGCCCGGAACTCGTCGACGACGTCGGATGGCAGCGCATCGGGGCCTACCCACGACCGCAGCGGCAACGACTGCGCGGTGCCATCCGGAGGCGGCAGGTAGTCACCGGTCAACAGCTGATGAATCGACGCGGCGAGGGAGTACACGTCGGCCGGTGGCCCGACATCGCCGCCATGGAGCTCCTCGGGGCTGGCGTAGCGCAGCGAGATCGAGTTCGTGCGATTGCTGAACTCCTCCGACCGGGTCAGTGCCGAGATCCCGAAGTCGCACACCTTGACCTGGCCAAACGTTCCGATCAGCAGGTTGTGCGGCTTGATATCGCGATGGATGATCCCGCGGTCGTGGGCCGCCGCGAGGGCGGTCGCGGTCTGCTCGGCCACCATGAGGGTCTCCGCGAAACCCAACCGGCCACCGCGTGCACGCAGCAGATCGGCAACGGACCCGCCCGGAGCGAACTCCATCACGATCGCCAGCGTGTCGTTGGACTCGATCACCTCCTCGACGTTGACCACGTTGGGGTGTCCACGCAGATCGACGAGGGCGCGCAGCTCGCGCTGAGCGCGCCGCCACGCCGCCTCACGATCGGACCAGTCGCGCAGCACCTTGATGGCCACGTCGGCGCCGGTCGATCGGCGAGTCGCCCGGTAGACGTCCCCCACTCCCCCGCTGCCCAGCGGCACGACACTGGTGAACGCGCCGAGATCCGGGTCTGCCATCGAGGTCAGCTTCGCGCACGACACCGAACGATCGGGGACGACGTCATCCGACCGGAACCCGACCCACGCGGTTTCCTAGCGTGGAGGCATGTTCGATCTGATCATTCGCCACGGAACGATCGTCGACGGCACGGGAGTTCAGCCGTACGTCGCCGACGTGGCCATCGACGCCGATCGCATCGCGGCGATCGGCACCGACCTGGGTGAAGCCCGCCGCGAGATCGACGCCACGGACCGCATCGTCACCCCTGGCTTCGTCGACATCCATACGCACTACGACGGCCAAGCCACATGGGACTCCGAACTGGCACCGTCGACGCCCCATGGCGTGACCACAGTCGTGTTCGGCAACTGCGGCGTCGGCTTCGCACCGGTGCGCCCTGGTCAGGAACAGTTCCTCATCGAGCTGATGGAAGGCGTCGAAGACATCCCCGGATCGGCCCTCAGCGAAGGCATGACCTGGGGCTGGGAAAGCTTCGCCGAGTACCTCGACGCGCTCGACGCCGGGCAGTACGCCGCCGACATCGCCGCCATGATCGCCCACGGCCCCGTCCGCGCTTACGTGATGGGCGAACGCGGCACCGACAACGAACCCGCAACGAAGGACGAGATCGACCAGATGGCGAGCATCGTGGCCGAGGCGATCGAGGCCGGCGCCCGCGGCTTCTCGACGAGTCGCACCCTCGGCCACCGGGCGCTGTCGGGCGAGCCGGTCCCCGGGACGTTCGCCGCCGAAGACGAGCTGTTCGCGATCGGTCGGGCGGTGAAGCAGGCCGGTCGAGGGCTGTTCGAGGTCGCGCCGTCGGGGGTGATCCCGACCGAGGACCACATCTCGCCCGACCTCGAGGTCGACTGGATGTGTCGTCTCGCCGAAGAAGCCGGTGTGCCCGTGACGTTTCTGATGCTGCAGACCGACGTGGCCCCCGACGACTACCGCAAGCACCTCGAACTGATCGGTCAGGTGCGAGCGCAGGGTCACCCGGTGACGGCACAGGTGGCCGGGCGACCGTTCGGCGTGTTGTTGGGACTGACCGCCCGGCATCCGTTCATGGTCTGTCCGAGCTACGCGCCGCTGATGGAGCTGGCGCTCGACGAACTCGTCGCCGCGATGCGCGAGCCGACGATGCGGGCGACACTCGTCGACGAGTACCGCTCGATGATCGCCGCGCTACGCGCCGAGCAGCCGCTCTTGGCGAAGGCGATGGAGAACTTCGAGCGCACCTACCCGCTCGGCGATCCCGTGAACTACGAGCCGACCGACGCCGACTCGATCGCTGGCATGGCCGCGTCGACTGGACGCGATCCGGTCGAGGTGTACTACGACGCACTCCTTGAACGCGATGGCCAGGCGATCGTCCTGAACACGTTGCTCGGGTACACCGACGGCGATGGCGACGCCCTGTACGAGATGCTGTCGAGCGATCATGCGGTGATCGGCCTGGCCGACGGCGGCGCCCACTGCAACCTGATCTGCGACGCATCGACACCGACCTGGATGCTCACCCACTGGTGTCGCGATCGTCAGGGCCCGCAGCTGCCGCTGGCCGACGTGATCCGCAAGATGACCTCGGAGACCGCATCGTTGTTCGGCTTCGACGACCGCGGGCGAATCGAGGTCGGCCTGCGCGCCGACCTCAACGTGATCGATCACGATCGGCTCACCTTGCGCGAGCCGCACATGGTGGCCGACCTTCCCGCCGGCGGCACGCGCTTCCTGCAGGATGCCGAGGGCTACGACTACACGATCGTCGCTGGCCAGATCACCCGCGAACGCGACGAGTTCACCGGCGCCACCCCGGGCCGCCTCGTCCGCCTTCGCTGACCGAGTGGTCGCACGCGCACATGTGCTTCGAGGAGCTCGAGCGATTCACTGCCCGTCCCGCACCGTTCTCGACCTACACGGCTGCCGAGCTGTGGACCGACCCGCACATCTCGGCACAGATGCTTGCTCTGCATCTGAACGGTGACGTCGTCATGGCGTCGCAAACGACCGGCTTCATCGAGCGGGCGGTCGAATGGCTCACCGGGCTGACCGGACTCGACGCAACGCGGCGAGTACTCGACCTCGGCTGTGGGCCAGGCCTGTACGCCAACCGCATGGCTCAGACGGGCGCCGTCGTCGTGGGCGTCGACTTCTCCGAGCGCTCCCTGCAGCACGCCCGCCACAGCGCGGACCCGAACGCGGCGACCACGTACGTGCTCGGCAACTACCTCGACGTCGATGTGTCCGGCGATTTCGACCTCGCGCTGATGGCGATGTACGACTTCTGCGCGTTGGGCCCAGACCAGCGACACCGGCTTCTGGAACGAATCCGGGAGTGGCTGCGGCCCGGCGGTCGCTTCGTGTTCGACGTGTACGGCATGCGGTCACTCGACGACCGAACCGAGACCGTCACCTACGAACCGAACCTGATGAACGGATTCTGGTCGGCAGCGGCGTACCACGGCTTCCTGCGCACCTTCGTGTACCCCGACAGCGCGGTCACGCTCGACAAGTACCTGATCGTCGAAGCGCAGCGCACCCGCACGATCTTCAATTGGCTGGCGCATTTCGACGAGGGCTCGATCGCGGAGGAACTCGACGGCGCCGGCCTGATGATCGACACGCTGTACGGCGATCTCACGGGCGCGCCGTTCGACAGCGAGGCCGGCGAGTTCTGCGTAGTGGCGCGGCAGAGGTAGCCCCACACAGCAACTCGGCCGCGGCCCGAGCTCAGTCGACGCCCGGTATCGCCGGCCGGGGTGGATTCTTGCCGGCCAACATCGCTTCCAGACGTGGGCGATTCCCGGCGAGCATGCCCTGGTCGGTGAAGACCCAGAACGTGTCGTTGACTACGGCGTCGTGCACCAGTTCGGCAACCTCGTGCGGCGACCGACCGCCGGCGACCGCGTCGCGCACGAGCTGCGTGCGCATCTCGACGGCGGGATCGGTGTCGACCTCGTCGAGGGCCGGCTTGGTGGCCCACTCGGGGCGGTTGCGATCGCTGTTCATGATCTCGGTGCTCACCCATCCTGGGCACAAGCACGACACTCCGACGTTGGAGCCCTCCATCGCCAGCTGACCGAACAGACCTTCGCTCATGCCGACGACTGCCCACTTGCTCGCCGAGTAGGGCCCGAAGCCGGGGAAGATGCCGGCCATCGACGCAGTGTTGACGATGTGGCCCTCGTTCTGTTCCTGCAGCAACGGGAGGAACGTGCGCATTCCGTGCACGACGCCCCAGAAGTTGACGTTCATCACCCATTGCCAGTCGGCGAGCGTCTCGCTACCGCCGCCGACACCGGCGTTGTTGCAGATCACGTGCACCGCTCCGAACGCACGCAGCGCTTCGTCACGCAAGCGATGAATCGCGGCCTCGTCGCTCACGTCGGTGGGCACACCCACCGCGCCGGGTCCGAGCGCGCCGACTGCGTCGGTCGCTTCGGCCAGCTTCGGCTCCTCCACGTCCGCCAGCACGATGTGCATACCGGCCCTTGCGAAGCGCTCGGCGAGGGCGCGCCCGATGCCGGATCCGGCACCCGTGACCACCGCGGTCTTTCCCTCGAGTTCGTTCATGTCAGCTCCTCTCCAGCAGCACCCGGGCTGTCGCGAGCTGGACACGCGGGGATCACTGCGGCCATTGGGTTCTCCAGCCGGGAGTGTTATTCACTCGACGACTCCACGTCGAGGCGCAACGGCACACGCACGAGGTCGAAGTCGAGCGTCGACATGTCGTTGATCCGAGTGAAATAGAGATACGGCGTGGCGCCGGTGGTGTCGAAGCTCATCGACTCGCTCGCCGGGTCGATCAGCGTCGCGTACGGCTCGAACGGCGGCGTATCCGAGGTGAACACGAACTCGGCGGGCTGGATGAACACCGGGCTGGTCCACTCGATCAGGTCGGCGGAGGTGGTGAGGTACTGACCGTTGGTGCCGAACTGTCCGTAGCCGCCAACGGCGACGAACCGTTCGAGATGCGTGTTCCACGTGAGCCCACTCGTGGGAGGCGCGACCACCGACCAGCAATCGTCGGGGTCGGGCGCAGGCTCGCCATAGGGCGACCCCGCAAACGTCAGGTTGAAGCCGTCGCCATCGAAGGCTCTCCACGATGTCGGGTCCGCGAGATCATCGGTGCGCAGCAAGCACGTGAACTGGATGTTGCGCCCGTTTCGAGCGTCGTCGAACTGGCTGAGCATGTAGTAGTAGCCGTCGGTCGGGTGCTTCACGATGTTGCTGGGCTGCCAGAAGGCCAGCAGTCCGGCGTCGTGGCGGTACGGCTCGGCCGGCGAGGCGATCACGCCGCTTGCGCCCTGCGGCGAGCTGAACGTGGCACCACCGTCGGTGGACACGGCGGCGGTCAGCTCGACTTGTTGGCAACTGAAGAAGTCGGCGGTGCAGACGTCGCCGTCGGGCGTGATGATCACCTCGTAGTCGGTGCCGTCGAAGCTCGCGTCAGCACCGGCAGCGACGACGAAGTCGAGTGTCTCTCCTGCGACGAGTTCGAGGTCGAGCCGCTCTTCCACCTCGGTCGACCCGTCGAGCGCGGTCGACAGCAGTGGGGCTCCGCCGCGCTCGACGGTGACAAGGACGCCGTCGCCTTCGGGCGAGGCTCGATTGGCGCGCACGTCGATCACGTACCGTCCGTCGACCGGCGCCGTGTACCGGCGAACAGCGTCGCAGCCGACGTCGGGATGCGCACCCCAGAAATCGATTGCGCACAGCGTGTCGCCGAGCCGGAAGCCCGACTCGGCAGGTGCCATGTCGACGAGCCCACTGGGCGTTCGTGCCAAGTACGACCACCCCTGGTCGCCGTAGTCGTGGAGAATGGCTCGCCGCGAGTCGGCGAGCGCCGACTCCCACCCGTGGTACTCGTTGTGGATCACGGCATGCACGGTGTTGCCGTCTTCGGTGTACAACGCGCCGATCCACTCGAAGTGTGCGTGGGCGGCCGGGTCGTGGTCGTACTGCGACGTCCGGATCACCTCACAGGCAACCGACAGTTCGTCGAGGCTGGGCCCGACGAGGCGCGTGTTGTCCGGCGACGACATCACCACGCTGACCGTGCCGTCGGCGTTGCGGAACGCACGAGCAGGCAGGTCGGGGCGTTGGTAGTCGCCGCAGGCCTGCTCGGAGTAGTCGAACACAACCTCCTCGGGTCCGGTCACCTCGACGACGACCGGCGCCAGTTCGGGGGCGGCCGTTGTGGTTGGGGCGTCATCGGTCGCGCTCGGGGGCGGCGCGGTCGCAGGGGTGGTCACCGGCGTGTCGGTCGACGGTGTCGCCGAACTCGTCGCCGTCGACGAGTCGGACGAGGAACCTCCGCAGGCGGCGATGAGCATGGCTCCCGCCACTGCGAGCGCGGCGACACGGGTCCGGGGCATCGCGCCAACGTAGTTGCGACCGCTCGCGAGACGACGGCTCTGCCGGACTAGCCCGCCGGTTCGGCGTCGCAGGTCACGACACGCATGTCCTGCACCACCCACGACTTGCGGTCGGGGATCGTTCCCGAGATCGACTCGGCAATCCCGGACAACGAGGGGGCAGCTGCGAGTACCTCGGCGCACCGCTCAGAACGCAGCGCCCGCAGCGCATCCTCTCCGGGATACGGGCCGGGGTCGGCGACGAAGGAGCCGACGAACACCAGCGCGCCTTCCGCCTCGCAGCCACTCTCTACACCGATGTCGAACGAGTCGCCGAGAAACACAAAGCAGGTTCCCGGCTCGAGGTCGGCGATGATCCGGCCGTCGCCGTAGGCCGCCTCGGCGCCGACATCTGCCATTTGCGCCACGAGCAGGTCCGAGCCAGAGCCGCCGGCGTAGCACTCGACGTCGCCGGGAACCGGCTCACCGAGCTCTGCGTCCGGCGCGCTGAAGGCCACGATGACGCCCGGGATGGTCAACGTCCGACCGGCGACTTCCTCAACCAGCGGCACGCACGCCCGGTTCAATAGGTCTGTCGCCTCTTGGATGTCGTCGGGAAGCACCGCGACTGGCGATGCGATGCTGCCCGCGTATTGCAGGTCGTGCGGCTCGGTGCAGTCGATCGACTCACCGAAGTTGGAGTCGTCGGCCGGCGCAGCAAAACACGACTCACCGACAACGAGTTCGCCCGGAGACTCGTCGGATGGCTCGGCGTCGCTCGCCGATGCTTCCGGCGACTCCGACACCGCAGGGGCATCGCTCGCCGCCGGCGGATCAGTTGCCGTGGGAACGGCGGTCGACACCGATGTGGCCGCGGTGGTCGGCACCACGGTGGTCGCGGCCGCCTCGGGCTCGGCGGAATCGTCACCGCCCCCACAGGCACCGGCGACCAGCGCAACTGCCGAAGCAAGACCAACACGACGGAGCCACGCTGACATCCGGACAGCCTGCCACGAGCGGCGCCGGCAACCGGGCTCCTCCGATGTCCGCTGCGCGGCCCCGAGTACCGAGAATCATTCTCAGGATGCGTTACGGTGCTCCGATGCCGCACACCGCTCCCCTCCCGGCCGGCCCGCCGCAACCGTGTTCACCGACCGGCCCGGTCATCGGGCCCCGGGGGCGCTGACGTGGACTTCGGACTGAAGGTTGCGCTCGCAGTCGTCATCTTTGCGGCGGGGTGGGCGGGCGGCATCATCCCGCTGCTGCGCAAGGACATCAATCCGCAGGCCCGGCTGCTGGCGTGGGGCAACGCGTTCGCTGCGGGGATCTTCTTGGCCATCGGACTCGTCCACATGTTGAGCGATGCGAACGGTTCGTGGAGCGACGATCTCGGGTACGGCTATCCGTGGGCCTTCGCCATCGCGGGCGGCGCGTTTGCACTGGTGCTGCTGTTCGAGCACGTCATCGTCGCAACTCGCGCCGCCCACGATGTGGTTCACGTGCTGGAGGGCGCGCACACTCCCTCCGACGTCCCGCAGCCGGTCTCCCCGCCGCGGTCGGAGCGGACGGCCGTAGCGGTCGAAGCACTCGAAGAACGACCGGCGATCTACCCGTACGTGCTCATCGTTGCGTTGTCGGTGCACAGCATCATCGCCGGGCTGGCACTTGGCGCGCAGCTCGACACCACCCAGATCTGGGTGATTTTCGTGGCGATCATCGCCCACAAATCGTCGGCGGCGTTCGCTCTGTCGGTCAGTTTCGTGCGCGGCGGGCTCGACCGAGGTCTCTCGTTTCGACTGCTCGCAGCCTTCACGCTCACCACGCCCGCCGGGGTGCTCGTGGGCGCAGCGGTCAGCAGCATCTTGGACAATCGGGCCGAGATCTACTTCGACGCCACCTTCACCGCCATGGCCGCGGGAACGTTCCTCTACATCGCCAGCTTGGACATCATCCGCGACGAGTTCCTGCACGGAGCAGAGCGCTGGCAGAAGTGGCTGTTGCTCGTTGCCGCATACGGCGGCACCTCGCTGCTCGCGCTGTGGCTCTAGGAGGCGCGGCGCATCACGTGATCTCGGTCAGCGCGCCCGTGTCGACGTCGTACACGAAGCCGCGCACGTTCTTGTGGGGGATGAACGGATTGGCCTGGATGCGGGCGATCGACTGACGGATGTCGTCGGCCAGGTCCGAGAACGCCTCGAGCGCAAACGACGGCCGGATACCCGTGTCGGCCGCAATGGCCTGCTTGACGTCGTCGTCGGAGAAGGTGAGCATCCCGCAGTCGGTGTGGTGAACCAGCACGATCTCCTCGGTGCCGAGGAGCCGCTGCGAAATCAGAATCGAACGGATGGCGTCGTCGGTGACCACGCCTCCCGCATTGCGAATGACATGGGCATCACCGAGATCGAGACCGAGCGCTCGGTACACGTCGAGGCGGGCGTCCATGCAGGCCACCACAGCCACCTTCCGACCCGGAGGCATCGGGAGCCCGGAGTCGGAGAAGCTCGCGGTGTGCTCGGCGTTGGCTTCGAGAAGTTCGTCGGTGGTACTCATCTACGCTCCTGATAAATCCGATCTACTTAGTCAGGAATAGACTAGGAGGTCGCGATCGCAACCGCCACGTCGAGCGCTTCGCGAAGATCTCGAGGTGGCCGACGATCGACCGACCAACCTCCGACGCGTCTCGCTTGCGGGCCTGAACGTGCCGCACGGCGAGCTCGGCTCGCGCGGCGCGGGCTTGACCCGACAGGAACGGAGTCGGATCCTCGACGAGCTCTACTTCGAGGGCGATCGACGCGCCCCGTATCTCTGGCGATTCGTGGCGTTGATGCTGTTCTCGTCGTCGATCGCCGCAATGGGACTGATCAACGACAGTGCCGCGGTGGTGATCGGAGCGATGTTGATCGCCCCGATGATGACGCCGATGATGGCCGCTGCTGCGGCGATCGTGCAGACGTGGACGGCCCGTCTCGCGGAGAACGCGGCGATCCTCGTCGGCGGCGCGGCCCTGGGGGTGCTGACCGGCTGGATGATGGGCATCGTCATCCCTCAGGTCGGCAGCGACGAGATCCTCCCCGGCGAGATCCTGGCGCGCACGCAACCGAACCTGATCGATCTGGGGATCGCACTCGCGGCGGGTGCGGCCGGCGCGTATGTGACGATTCGCAAGGAGGCGAGTTCGGCGCTTCCCGGCGTCGGGATCGCCGTGGCCCTCGTGCCCCCGTTGGCCACCGCCGGGCTCACGCTGCGCGTGGGGCGCACCGACCTGTTCAACGGGGCGATCCTGCTGTTCTGGACGAACGTCGTGGCGATCGTGGTCGCCGCTGGCGTGGTCTTCGCTGCAGCGGGATTCTTCGCGCCGCGCAACCGGATCCGCGAGCGACGTATCGCAACGATCACCGCAGTGGTCATCGTGGTGGCGATCGCCGTTCCGCTCACGCTGAACACCATCGTCCGCTACCGCGATGCCACGATCCCGTTGCGGGTGACCGATCAAGTCGCGGTGTGGGACGACGCGCTCGAGGTCGAAGAGGTGGTGGCCCGCACGCGCGAGAACCCGTTGGAGCTCGAGATCGTCGTAACGGGACCGAGCGCCGAGGGTGACGTCGGCGAACTCGCCCAGATGATCGCCGGCGACCTCGACGAACCAGTCGTGGTCGATCTGGTCTTCGTTCCGGTTCGGCGGGCCGACGCTGCTCCCTGAGGCGACACGCTCAACGGGGTCTCGAGAGATCACTACGTTCTCCACCATGACCGAGTCCTACACGCGCCGGCTCGACGAGCTCGACAGCTCCCAGGCGCCGCTGGCGGGCGGCAAGGGCGCGTCGCTCGGCGAGCTCGTGCACGCCGGCGTGCGCGTTCCTTCGGCGTTCGTCGTCACGCGGCCCGCCTTCGACCGCTTCGTGCACGCCGCCGATCCAGATGGGCGCGTAGAAACGGTCATCGCAGATGTCGGGGCGGGCCGCACCCCTGTGGGCGACGCAGCCGCACAGATCTCCGAGTTGCTCGCCGACCATCCCCTGCCGAGCGATGTTGCTGCCGAGGTGAGCGCAGCGGCAATGGCCCTCGGTGCAAACCGCATGTCGGTGCGCTCGTCTGCCACCTGCGAAGACGGCGCCAGCACCGCCTGGGCCGGTCAGCTCGACACGTTCTTGAACGTCGCCCCAAACGAGCTGGCGGACCACATCAGATCGTGCTGGCTCTCGATCTTCCGACCGTCGGCGTTGGCCTACGGCGCCGCGCACGGCTACGGGGCTGGACAGTTCGGTGTTGCCGTCGTCGTGCAACAGATGATCGACAGTGAGGTGTCGGGCATCGCGTTCTCCGTGCACCCGGTGACACAAGAACCGGACCTACGGTTGATCGAGGCCTGTTTCGGGCAGGGCGAGGCGATCGTGTCGGGAGCGATCGATCCCGACCAGTACGTCGTCGATCGCGGCGCCGAACGGATCGTCGAGCAACACGTCGGCACCCAGACCAGAGGCCTGTTCATCAACGGCGCGACCGCCGAGCTCGAGTGGCGAGAACTCGGCGACCGCGGCGCACACGCCAAGCTCGACGAGACGCAGATCCTGGAGTACGCAGCAGCCCTCGATCGGATCGAAGCGCACTACGGGTTCCCCGTCGACACCGAGTGGGCGTGGGCAGACGGGTCGTTCTGGGTGTTGCAGTCGAGACCGATCACGACGCTCGCGCCCGAGTACCGAGAGCGGATCATCGACGACAACATCCCCTGGTTTGCGTCGGTCCATCGGCCGATGCCACTGCTGGAGTGGTCGATCATGACCGAGTGGCTCGGGACGAAACACGCAGGCGACGACATCGGGTTCCATGTCGATCACCAGCTGGCGATCGAGGACGACCGGCACCTGACAACGGTGGCGATCTCGGCCGACGAACTGCAGGCGGCCCACCAGCACGTGCGTGATCTCGAGCAGAACGATCGAACGGTGCTGGTCGACCTGCTCACAACGGCGCTCCACGTCTTCGACCAGGCTCAGCAGCGCGTCGACGACGGTGCGACGTTCGTCGACCTCAATGAAGCGATCGAGTTCCTGATCGAGGTCGGCAAGATGTCGACTGCCTATCCCCGGTGGGTGCTGCTGGCACTCGACGCTGGACACCTCACCGATCCCGAGGTGCAGGAACTCGCCGAACGTCTTCGCGCGCGATCGCTCTACCCGAAGATCGCCAGCGAGCTCATCGATCCGATGGTCCGCGAGCACGGGCGGGCGCTCGGTGTGTCCGATCCCGACCGCATGGCCGATATCAGCACCTGGCACGAGCTGCGCAACGACGAACTCGATCGCGAGACCCTCGAGCACCGCCTGCAGCAGGTGAACGAAGGGAAACTCTTCGTCGCCGAGAGCATCAACGGAGAGCTCTCGTTGCGGTTCGTCGCGCAAACGGGCTACCTGTTGATGCGACTCCAAGGGCAACGTTTCATCGCTGCGCCTGACGACCCCGACAACATCACCGGGCACGCGGCGTGGCCGGGCTCGCACCGCGGACGAGCGCGACTCGTGCTCACGTCCGATCCGACCGAGCAGGCGATCGACGACGGCGACGTGGTGATCTCGGTGCAATCGAACCCGAACCTCATGCCGCTGCTACGGCATGCCGGCGCCATCGTGACCGACCAGGGCGGGGTCGCCTGTCATGCGGCGATCATCGCTCGCGAACTGAAGATTCCGACTTTGATCGGCACCGATCGGGCGACGTCGACGATCAAGGATGGCGACATCGTCGAGGTCGATGCCACCCAACAAGTGGTGCACATCGTCGAGCACGCTTCAGAGCAACCCGGATGACGCCTAGCCCTGGATGAGGGCGAAGATCACGCATGCGCCGACGAGGACGGCGGTGATGGTCACCACCAAAGAAGAAACGAGTGCGTGTCGCATGTGGTGCCGCCGCCTCTACACCCAACCGAAGCGTTCGGTGTGGATGCGTGTGCCGGGAAGGTCGAGTTCGAGCAGAGCGTGCTCCATCGCGTCCATCATCGCATCAGGGCCGCAGATGAAGAACTGCCATCGTCGATGGTTGTCGGGAAGATGACGCCGCAGCATGTCGGCATCGATTCGACCCGTCTCACCGGTCCAGTCGGGCGGCGGCGAGCCGAGAGCGTGCACGACGGTGACGTTCGGCAGCGCGGCGATCGATTGCAGTTCGTCGCGGAACGTGACCTCGTCCCACGACGGGTTCCCGATGAACACCACGATCGGTCTGGTGTCGTCACGATCGAGGAAGGTGCGCAGGATGCTCATCGTCGGTGTGATGCCGACGCCGCCGGCGATCAGGCAGAAGCCCGGCCCTTCGTAGAGGTCGGGACTGAACACACCGTGCGGACCGTCGATGTACACCTTCGTGCCGGGTTCGATGTCGGCGACGGTCGACGTGAAGTCGCCGAGCGCCTTGATCGACACCCCAACGCGGTCGCCTTCGTCGCCGCTCGACGAGAACGAGAACGGATGCTTGGTGAGCGCGAACGGCGACCGTCCGATCGCGAACCAGGCGTACTGGCCAGGCAGGAACTCCATGCCGTCGTGGCCATCGGCGCGCAACGTGAGCGTTGTGGTCGATCCCCGTTCAGGGTTGACCGTCTCGACCGTCCACGGCCGTCGCTGGAGCACGAGTGGCTTGCCGATGCGCACCCACAGCAGCACGGTGACGAACGCTGCGGCCATCGCCACCCACAACACACGCTTCCACGTGGTGTTCAGGTAGTAGTCCACTAGCAGTGCGTGCATCACCGAGGCCACCACGATCGTCACGGCGAGCACTGCGTGCACCACGTGCCACGCTTCGTACGACAAGCGGAATCGCTTCCGCCACACCGAGGTCGCCACGAGCGCGAACAGCGCCAGTGTCGCGAGCAGCGCCCACCTGACTCTGGCTGGCGTGTTGGCATCAAAGGGCCTGATGACGAGGTCCCACGGGGCCGAGATCGCGATGTGCACGAGCACGAACGAGAGACCGACGAGGCCGATCTGGCGATGGAACTGCACCAGCGCATCGCTGCCGAACGGTGCAGCGACCGACCGGAATCGGGCGACGAGCGCGAACTCGAGACCCATCAATGACAGGCCGACGAACCCCAGTGCGGCCGAGAACTCGGTCGCCCAGCCGCGACCCGGTTCCGATACGCCGATCGCGGCGAACACCAACGGTGCGATGGCGACGCCGAAGAAGATGCCGATCCACAGCGCTCCCCGAACCACCAAGCTCACAGCGTCGCCCCACCACCCATTGCGGTCATCTTGGCAGACAGAAGATCCAGCTGATTAGATTTGAATTTGAATTCAGATTCATATACGCTCGCGCTCGAAGGAGACGACACCATGAGCAACCCCATCAAGGACTTCGCCGGTCGCAGACTCGCCGAGACGTTTCTGTATGTCCCCGAGCAACCGTTCCCGAAGACGCCCGCCGACTTCGGGATGAGCTACCGCGACGTGGCGTTCCCGTCCCGCAACGGGCCCACCCTCTCGGGCTGGCTGCTCAACGAAGGCCAGTCAGCAGCGATCGTCATGACCCACTTCGGCTACCGCGCGAACCGTTTCGGCTACCAACCCTCGTGCCAGCCCAGGCTCAGCCGACCGTACGACCACGAGATCGAGTTCCCCCGCGTGGCCGAGCATCTCGTCGATGCCGGCTACACGGTCCTGATGTACGACATGCGCAACCACGGGGTCAGCGGTACCACCGAGACCAAGGCTGGCACCGGGGGTGTCGACGAACGAGGCGACGTCCTCGGCGCGATCGAGTTCACCTCGCGGCTCGACGGCGTCGAGCGCATCGGACTGCTCAGCTACTGCATGGGCGCCAACGCCACGTTCTTCGCGGCTGGCGAAGACCCCACCGCATTCGCCGACAACAAGGTCAGCGCGCTCATTGCGATGCAGCCGCTGCGCAACGGCGACTTCATCAATGCGATGGGCGGCATTCCCGCCAAGCTGTACGACGAAGCGAACGATCACTTCCACCAGGTCACCGGACACGACCTGAATCCCGAGATCATGAGCAGCATCGCCAAGGTTCCCGTGCCGACGCTGCTCCTCCAGGGGCGCCACGACCCGTGGACCAACCTCGACTTCATCCAGGAGACCTTCGACACGCTCGGCGCCGACGCCAACGATGGTGCGGGCATCGTCAAGGAACTGGAGTGGCTCGAGGACACCGAGCACCGCTTCGACGGGTACAACTGGTTCGCCGACCATCCCGCGTCGATGCTCGGCTGGTTCGCCGCACACGTGGGCGTGGGCGTGACAATGGAGTCGTGAACGCGCCGGCCAAGCAGCAACGCAGCACCAAGACACGAGAAACGATCCTCGTGGCCGCCGAGCGGTTGTTCGGCGCGGGAGGGGTCGAGCCGACGCCGGTGACCGCTGTCGCCGACGAGGCCGGCCGCGCCGTCGGGTCGCTGTATCACCACTTCACCGACAAGTCCGGTCTGGTCGACGCCGTGGTCGAACGCATCCTCGACGACCTCGAAGCCGACATCGACCGCGCCCTCGAACCGTCGCAGTGGAGCGGACGCAGCATTCTCGACATCGTTGCGGCCTTCGTCACCGTCTCGCTCGAACGCGACCAACAGCGACCGGGATCCAAGCGAATCCTCACCGAAGTCACCTTGACCGACACCGCAGCACGCCAGCGGTACAACGTCGCCCGGAGGTCGTTGCAGCGGGGCCTCGTCGGCCTCTTCCTCGATCGTCGGCACACGATCGGTCATCGCGACCCGGCGATCGCCGTGCCGTTCGTGGTCGATCAGCTCAACGCCATGCTGAGCGCCCGCCTCGACCGCATGTACACCCCCTCCCAACTCCAGGACACCACCGACGAACGGTTCGCGATCGAAGCGGTCGACTCCGTCAGGGCGTACCTGCGAATCGACGACCTTGGAGGCTCGACATGACCCACCCGACCGGACCCAACGATCGGCACGCTCGATGAGCCTCGACGGAATGGTCGCCGTCGTTACGGGCGCAGCGTCCGGCATCGGCCGCGCGTCGGCGATCCGTCTCGCCCACGATGGCGCCGACGTCGCCCTCCTCGACATCGATGAATCCGGCCTCGCCGACACCGTTGCGCTCATCGCACCGACCGGCCGCCGCGCGGTTCCGGTGCGCGTCGACCTCCTCGAGCGACCCGAGATCACGGCGGCCTTCGACACCGTGAAGGCTGAGCTGGGACCGATTGCGATCCTGCACAACAACGCCGGCGGCGCATCGGTCGACCAGATCCGCACGTTCCGCAAGTCGGACTACGAGCAGTGGGATCGGATGTCGGCCCTCAACATCCGACAGGCGGTCGACTGCACGCGCGAGGTCATCGACGACATGATCGACGCGCGGTACGGGCGGATCATCAACACCTCGTCGGAGATGGCGTTTCGCACCGGCTTCGGAATGACCGACTACACCGCCGCCAAAGCCGGACTCCTCGGGTTCACCAGGTCACTGGCCAACGAGGTCGGCCGCTACGGGATCACCGTCAATGCTGTCTGCCCGGGAGCAACGCGCACACCGCTCGCCGAATCGATGGGCGAAGAGCGCCTGCACGCGTTGATCGGTGAGATCCCGCTCGGACGGCTCGGAGAACCCGACGAGATCGCCCACGCGGTCTCGTTCTTCGCCAGCCCCGGCGCCTCGTACGTCACCGGCGAACACCTCCTCGTCACCGGTGGCCGGACGATGCACTGACCGAGGCCAGAGCGGTGCTCGTCGAACGAGCGCGGATGCGGCGGCCCGCTACCGCGGTGTCCCAACGAGTGTGATCAAATGCATCGCCCCCTGCGCAACGAACACGTGAACGAAGGGCCAACAAATGCCAGTTGACAACGACCTGTGTTACGCCTCCGGTTCGGATCTGCTGCGGCGGTATGGGACCCGCGAGGTGTCGCCCGTCGAGGTGCTCGACGCGCAGCTCGCACGGGTCGACGAGGTCAACGATCGGCTCAACTGCATCACCCACCGCTACCTCGACCAAGCATTCGAGGCAGCAAGGGAGGCCGAACGGCGCTATGCCAACGGGACGGCACGCCCGCTGGAGGGTTTGACGGTCGGGGTGAAGGACGAGCACGGCCTGGAAGGCTGGACCGTGACGCAGGGTTCTCGAACGTGCGCAACCGAGACGTTGAGCGAGTCAGAGCCGATCGCTGAACGGCTCGCAGAAGCGGGGGCAGTCATGCCCTTCCAAACGACCGTTCCCGAGTTCTATCTCGCCGCAGTCACGTGGTCGGAGCTGTGGGGCGTCACCCGCAATCCCTGGAATCTGCGCTATGCGGTCGGCGGCTCCTCGGGCGGTTCGGGTGCAGCACTCGCAGCTGGCATGTGCACCCTGGCAACCGGTTCGGACATGGGCGGCTCGATCCGCATTCCCTGTGCGTTCAACGGGCTGTACGGGTTCAAGCCGCCGTACGGTCGGGTCCCGTCGACGACGGACCCGTTCTTGCACATCGCTTCAGCTGGGCCCTTGGCGCGCACGCTGACCGACGTCGCCCGCATGGAGAACGTGATCTCCGGACCCCACCCCTACGCGCCGACGGCGATCGCGCCCAAGCTCGAACTCCCGCTCGACCCGCCATCGATCGAGAGCGTTCGTATCGCGTACAGCCCTGATCAGAGCTGGGCGGTGATCGACCCCGAGGTCCGCACGAACACCGAGGCTGCGCTCGACATCCTCCGAGCCGCTGGCGCCGAGGTCAGTGAGGTCGACCTGGGCCTCGAGATCACCGATGCCGACATGAGCCAGGCCTTTGCCGAGGCGGCCCTGTTCGGACCGATGGGTGCGCAACTGGCATCGATTGACGAACGAGATGAGCTGACCACGTACGCCCGGTACTTCTGCGAGAAGGCGGAGAGTGGGTTCGGGCCCGCCGACGCGCTGGCGTTCGAGAACAACATGCTCGAAGGCAACCGCCGTATCCACGACAGGGTGTATGCGGAGGGGTTCGACGCGCTCGTGATGCCCACGTTGACCACCAGCCACATTCCTGCCGATCACGACTACACCACGGACCGCACGGTGGTCGACGGCACCGAAGTGAGCTCGCTCAGTGGATGGATCCTTACCCCGCTGTTCAATCTGCTCTACACGATGCCGGTGATCGCGGCACCGACCGGCCTCACGAGTCAGAACGTGCCGACCAGCATGCAAATCGTCGGGCGACCCTACGACGACCTGATGCCGTTCCGTGTCGCCGCTGCGTACGAGCGCCTCGCGCCGCCGATGTTCATCGACGATCGCCTTCCCGACTTCCGGAGCGAGTAGTCGCGGACCCGGCTCCGGGACTCGGTCGCAGCACCGCCGTTTCGCGTGGCGCTTGCCGTGACGGGCCTGGTCGGCCAGCCGAAGGAGCAGATCGCGCTCGCTATGGTGGCGAGGGTGACGGTAGAGAACGCCAAGGCCCTTCTGGCGCGAGTCGAGCGCGAGCCCGAGTTCGCCGAACGGTTGCGCGCTCTGCCTGCCGATGAACGCCGTCGGCTACTCGATCGTGAAGGCATCGGTCCGGTGCGGGCCGAGCACGTCGAGGCGGCCGCACCTTCGGTCGGCGGTGAACTCTCCGAAGAGGAACTCGAGGCTGTCGCCGGCGGGTTGTCCAAAGGTGGCGGCGACGCAATCGCCGGTAGTGCTATCGGGACAATCGTGATGTCGCTGGGAGCCGCCGCGTTTGCGGCGTAGCGGTCGCCGCTACGAAACGCGACCTTGAGGCACCTTTGCCTCATCGACTCGCCGTGCCGTCGCTATCGCGGTGGTGTCGGAGGGGGGACTTGAACCCCCACGCCCATTAAGTAGGGCACTAGCACCTCAAGCTAGCGCGTCTGCCAATTCCGCCACTCCGACGTGGTGATGGTGTTCGTGAAGGTCTGAGATCCTACCGCGCCAGCGCCGTGGCACCCACCCGTCAGATGACGGGTAACAGGAAGCTCAGCGCCAAGACCGTGAAGATCCAGATCAGCGCAAACACGAAGGTGATCCGGTTGAGGTTGCGCTCGGCCGCAGTCGACCCGAGCGCCGCTCCCCCGCCGCCGCCGAACATGTCGGAGAGGCCACCACCACGGCCGCTGTGCATGAGGATGCCAGCGATCAACGCGCCCATCGAGACGACGTTGAGCACCAAAGTGATGTAGAGGATCACGTCTCGCACGGTTCGCCATGCTACCGAGCTGATCCGCAAACCCGCCGCCACGGTGTGTGTCAGCCTGGGTCGATGGGCAACACGATCGAACTCAGAATCCGCACCGTCGTCTACGTCATCGCCTCACTGCTCGTGGGCGTCGTCGCCACGCTCGTCGCAACGTCGGCATGGAGTGCCGATGCGGCTCCCGGCGACACCGACTCGACCTATGTGCCCACCGCCGGGTGCAGGCTGACCGACACACGGTCAACCAGCCAAGTGGGTCCCCGCTCGACCAAGCTCGGCGAGAACGACACCATGCTGGTGAGAGTCCACGGCTCGAACGGTGAATGCACCGGGCCGCTCGCCATCCCAAGCGACGCCGTCGGTCTCGCCACCAACGTGACGATCGTGGACGCCACCGCACGCTCGAACATTCGCGTGTACCGCGGCGACCTGGCGACGCCGCCGACGCTGTCGAACATCAACGTGGTGCCCGGGGGCGCGCCAGCACCGAACAAGGTCGACGTGCAACTCGCGCCCGACGGAACGATCCAGGTGTACAACTTCAAAGGCAGCGTGCACGTGATCATCGACGTGGTCGGGCATTACACAAAGACCAGCCTGGGCGGCCTCGACGATCGCCTCGCTGCGCTCGAGGGCGCCGTCGCCGGCGACATCACGATGCAGAACGGCCTCGGCCCGACCGAGCCCACCGCGCTCGGCCCCGCCAACATCATCAACGCGGTGAACCGGGTCATCGTGCAGTCGCCGAATGGCAACTTCTCCGGCGCCGTCGCCAACATCCATGGCCCGACCGCACGTGGGGGCATCGAATACGCACTCTCGTCGCTCACCTACTGCGTGAACGTCGACGAGCTCGACGGCTCGTTCGTTGCCGCAGTGGAGGTCCATGCCTCGGCGGAGGGACTCGGTTCGACCACCGTCGAGATCGGCAAGGACACCACGCCCAACACCAGCGACGGCTGCCGCACGTTGCAGGTGAACGACACGATCGCACGCCGAGGCGTGCTCGCCGTCTTCGGGGTCGACGGGAACGGACCGGGTGACCAAGTCGACTTCGTCGGTATCACCACCACGTGGTCGCCGCTCCCGTGATGACACTCGGCGCATCGCGTTCTCGGTGCCGAGGGTGGCGGATTCCGCAACTCTGAGCGCCGAGAAGCCGCTCAGCAGGGACCACGGCGCGAGCACGTCGCTTCTCGGCGTCGAGGATGGCGGAACCCGCGACGGAGGGCGCCGAGAATCGCGGGCAGCACGGCGCCGACGGACCGGTCACCCGTAGTCGTCGGGCATCCACTTACGGCGGCGGTAGGTCCACGTCGCCGTGGCGCCCTCGCGCGGGGGCTGCACCGCATCGAACTCCACGTCGTGGCCGAGCTGCTCGATCAGGGCGTCGAGCCGGTCGAACTCGTCGAGCCCCTCCCCCGTGTCGACCAACAGGTATCGGCGACGGCCGACGATGGCGGTGAACCCGCCGTGGGTGAATTTGCGGATCCCCAGTGAAAAGCTCGGACGAGCGCGCACGATGCGCGACACGTCATCCCACGGAATCAGCTGGCGACGGAACGCCATCCGGCGTTCCGCGCCACGCGCATCGAAGGTGGTGGCGATCGGATAGTCGAACAACACGACCATCACGGCGATCACACCAATGATCAGGATCGACGTCGGAATGAGCCGCCACCCTGCCACCGCGACGGCGAAGGCGCCGGTGGCCAACAGGATCGACGCGCCGAAAATCGTGCCGATGAACCCACGCCACGTCGAGTGCAGCGTGACCGATGCGGGTGCAGCGGCGCTGCTCACGACCGCGGTCAGCGCTGGGAGATGTCGACGTTGCGACCCATCTGCCGGGTCCGGTCGAGCAACGTCTCACCAGCTGTCAGCGGGAAGTGGCACGATACGTAGTGGCCGGGCGTGACCTCGGTGAGCTCGGGCGTCTCCTGCGAGCACTTGTCCTTGGCCACCGGGCAGCGGGGATGGAACCGGCAACCCTTCGGCGGATTGGCCGGGCTGGGCACGTCGCCCTCCAGGATGATCCGCTTGCGCTCGCGTTCGCGCTTGGGATCGGCGACGGGCACCGCCGACAGCAACGACTGTGTGTACGGATGAGCCGGCTGGTCGTAGAGCGTGGTGCGATCGGTCACCTCGGCGAGACGACCGAGGTACATCACGGCGATGCGGTCGCTGGTGTGACGAACCACGGACAGGTCGTGGGCAATGAAGATGTACGACAGGTCGAACTCGTCCTGCAGCTCGTCGAGCAGGTTCAACACCTGCGCCTGAATCGACACGTCGAGCGCCGACACCGGCTCGTCGAGCACGATGACCTTCGGCCGCAACGCCAGCGAGCGGGCGATGCCGATGCGCTGGCGTTGACCGCCAGAGAACTCGTGGGGATACCGGTTGCCGTGCTCGGCCAGCAGACCCACACGGGTCAGCAGGTCGCCGACGCGGTCTTTGGCTTCCTTGCGCGATACACCATGAATGCGCATCGGTTCGCCAACGATGTCGCGAATCGGCAGGCGCGGGTTGAGCGACGCGTACGGATCTTGGAACACCATCTGCAGATCGCTGCGCAGCTGTTGCAGACGGCGTCGACCAGCGAGCGTGACGTCTTCGTCGCCGAACATCACCTGACCCGACGTGGGTTCGATCAGTCGCAGCAGCGAACGGCCGAGCGTGGACTTGCCGCAGCCCGATTCGCCCACCACACCGAGCGTCTCGTTGGGGAACAGGTTGAAGCTGACGTCGGAGACAGCCTTCACCGACCCGACCTGCCGGCGGAACACGCCGGCACGAATCGGGAACTCCTTCACCAGGTTGCGCACCCGCAGGAGGGGCTCGCCGATGTCGAGCGTGGACACCGCACCGGAGTCGAACGGCGAGACGTCGTCGGCGCCCAGGTCCAAACTGCCCCGATCGATGTCGCCGCGATCAGATGCGTCGGTCATGCTGGGGCCTCCACGGCGACTTCGATGTCGGCGGTGCGAATGCACCGGCTGGCGTGGTGCGCCTCGCCGACCGGCACCAGTTCGGGTACCGCAGTGCCACAGTCGGGGATGGCCATCGAGCAGCGAGGTGCAAAGGCACACCCGGGCGGCGGGTGGGCCAAGCTCGGCGGGTTGCCCGGAATGGAGCTGAGGCTGTCCTTCACCGTCTCGAGGTCGGGGATCGAATCGAGCAACGCCCGGGTGTACGGGTTGCGCGATCGGTAGAACACGTCGTCGACGTCGCCGGTCTCCATGAGTCGGCTGGCGTACATCACCTGCACACGGTCGGCGGCACCGGCCACGAGTCCGAGGTCGTGGGTGATCAGCATCATCGCCGAACCGGTCTGCTCCTGCACGTCGTAGAGCACCTCCATCACCTGGGCCTGCACGGTGACGTCGAGCGCCGTGGTGGGCTCGTCGGCGATGAGCAGCTTCGGGTCGTTGGCGATGGCCATGGCGATCATCGCTCGCTGGCGCATCCCGCCCGAGTACTCGTGCGGATACTGCGCTGCCCTTCGCTTCGGCTCGGGTACGCCGACCGCAGCGAGCAAGTCGACGGCCTTGCTCCACGCCTCTTTCTTGTTGGCGTCGGTATGCAACACGATCGACTCGACGATCTGGTCGCCGACCGAGAACACCGGGTTCATCGCCGTCATCGGATCCTGGAAGATCATGGCGATGTCACGTCCGCGGATGGAACGTATCTCTTCGTCTTCCATCGACAGCAGGTCCATGCCGTCGAAGATCACGTCGCCGGTGATCTCGGTATTGCGCGGGTGCAGCTGCATCAACGCCAGCGCGGTCACCGACTTGCCTGAGCCCGACTCGCCGACAACGGCGAGCACCTCGCCCGGCGAGATCTCGAACGACACGTTGCTGACGGCTTTGACCACGCCCTCGCGGGAGTGGAAGCCGACCGACAGGTCGTCGACGGTGAGCAGCGGGGCTGGCGTCGAACCGTTGGGTGAGTTCACGGCGCCCCCGGGCTGGAGTTCGACTCGGGCGGCACGGTGCCGGTGAGCCGGCCTCCACCGACCGAAAGCACATTGCCCCGGGTGCGGCCGTCCATGCCGCCAGCCTTGGTGCCGTCCTTGCGGCGCTTCTTGGCGGCCTTCTTGGCATCGAACTTGCCGCCCTCGACCTTGGCCTTCGGGTCGAGCGCATCGCGCAGGCCGTCACCGATGAAGTTGATGCACAACACGATCAGCACGATGAAGAAGCCCGGCATCAGCACACGAATCGGGTCGGTGGCGATCGAGCCCTTGGCATCGGCGACCAACGTGCCCAACGACGCGTTCGGGGGCTGCACACCGAGGCCGAGGAACGACAACGTCGATTCGAGCACGATCACCGTGCCGACGAGCAACGTCACCTCGACCACGACGGCACCGATCACGTTGGGTAACACGTGTCTGCCGATGATTCTGCCGTGGGAGGCGCCAGCGGCTCTGGCCGCCATCACGTAGTCGGCCTCCTTGATCGACAGCACCACTCCTCGCACCACCCGGGCGATGCGGGTCCACAGCAGCAGGGCCAGCACCAGCGCGAGGCGGTTGGCGTCACGACCGAAGTAGAGGGCGAACACCGCCAGGATCAGCAGCGCCGGCACCACGAGCACCAGGTTGATCAGCTGAGAGATCGCCACGTCGACCCACCGGCCGAAGTACGCCGCCACCGCGCCGAACAAGGTGCCGATCACGGTGGCGATCACCGCGGCCAGCAGGCCGATCCGCATCGAATAGCGACCGCCCTGTGCGGTGCGCACGAACAGGTCGCGGCCGATCTCGTCGGTGCCGAAGGGGTGATCCCACGACGGTCCGAGCAAGCGGTCGCGCACGTTGCGTTCGTCGAAGCTGTATTGACTGAAGTAGGGCGCAATGAAGAACATCGCCACGATGAGCAGCAAGCCGATGAGGCCGACCAACGCCAGGCGGTGGCGGATGAACTTCTCCCACGTGAGCCGGCCGAACGACTTCGGTTTCTCGGTGAGGCCTTCGACCTCGCCGGCGGAGAACAGTGGCGCCTGCTCCGGATTGCCGTGATCGCGAGGCCCGTGCACCTGCGGGTCGCGTAACTCCTCGGTGGCGATCTCGGTCGCTTCTGTGTCAGCCATCAGATCACCATCAGTTCAGTCGGATACGTGGGTCGAGCACGCCGTACAACACGTCGGCGACGAGGTTGAACACGACGACGATCGATCCGGTGAGCAACACGATGCCCAGCACGAGATCGAGGTCGGCGGCGCGCAGTCCGGTGATGAACGCAGGACCAAGCCCGGGCCACGAGAAGATCGACTCGGTGACCACCGAGCCGCTGAGCAAGGCCGAGAAGTTGAGCGCCCACAATGTGACGAGCGGGATCAGCGCGTTGCGCAAGGCGTGCTTCCACACGACGGTGCGCTCGGAGATGCCCTTGGCGCGGGCGGTGCGGATGTAGTCCTGGTTCAACGTTTCGAGCATCGACGCCCGCCCGAATCGGCTGTCGGCCGAGATGAACAGGATCGCCAGCGACATCGCCGGCAAGGTGATGTCGCGCAGGAGCTCGAAGAAGTTGGTACCGGTCTTGCGGCCGGTGTTGAACGGCTTGATCCCGAACCAGTTCTGCAGCTGCACCCCGAAGATGTTCTGGATCACCAGGGCGAGCACGAACGATGGGAAGGCCAGGCCGACGAAGGCGAGGCCGGTGAAGAAGTAGTCGCCAGCGGTGTACTGATGGCGAGCGGAGTACACCGACAGCAGCAGGGCGAAGATGGCCGAAACGAGGAAGGCAGGAATGGCGATCATCGCGGTGTTCCAGCCACGGGTGCGCAGCACCTCGGTGACGGGTTGACCGATGGTGCTCGACTCCCCTAGGTCGCCGGTGAGAGCTTCACCGAACCAAATGAACGGACGTACCCAGACGTTGACGTCGAGGTTGTACACCTCGGTGATCCGATCGAACCCGTCCTGGCAGCGTGGCAGGCACAGGTAGAAATCAGCTCGCGGATCGGTCGTGAGCGAAACCCCAATGAAGACGAGATACAGCGCCACCGCCAGGAGCGGGATCGACACCAGTATCCGTCGTGTGATGTAAGCAAACACGGTGGTGAGATCGTAAACCCAACTCGACGGTCCCCTCGACGTCGAGCCGAATGGCCGGGGTGCGGGCGCTCGATGGCGCCCGCACCCCGATCAATCGATGGGTGCTACGTGATCAGCTGGCGAACACGTAGTCCACGACGTTCACCAGCGGGCCAGCGTCGTTGGCGTCGGGCGAAACCGCCGCCTGGCTGAGCTGTGAGGTGGTGCCGTAGAAGTTCGGCTTCTGGGTGAGCGGCAGCATGAACAGGCCCTGGACCGGGTCCTGCGTCAAGGTGGTGACGTAGGTGTCCAGGGTGTTGTAGCAGTCCGCACGCTCGGCGTCGTCGATCGTCGCGTCGCACTCGTCGGAGAGCGCATCGAAGTCGGCGTTCTGGAAGCCGTACGGGTTGTTGCCCGAGTCGCTCAGGTACGAGGCGCTCTGGCCGCCAGGCCAGGGGCCGCCGACCCATGCGAACTGGGTGATGTCCCAGATGTCGCAGTTGCCTTCGGCGCCACCGGAACCGGAGCAGGCCAGCGCGTCGGCCGAGAACGGCACTTCGCTGAAGTAGGCCGCGCCCTCGACGTTGTCGATGACGATCTCGATGCCGGCGTCGGCGTACTGCGCCTGGATGAGCTCCTGCTGGATCTCACGCAGACGGTTGCCGCCGGTCGTGCCGACCCGCAGCGAGAGCACACCGTCGTCGGGGTGCTCGTAGATGCCGTCACCGTTCTGGGCGTAGCCAACCGACTCGAGGGCGGCCTGGGCCGACTCGATGTCGCCCGCGCCGTAGCCCTGCTCACCAGCGTGGTCCACGTAGGTGCTCTGGTTCGACAGCCAGTACGTGTTGCCCAGGCCCTCGGCGGGGAGGTCCGGGAACAACGGGGTGTACAGGCCGGCCATGACCTCGCTCTTGTCCATCGCGAAGGCGAGGGCCTCACGCACCTCGGGCTTGGCGAGGTGCGTGTTGTTGAGGTTCAGGCCCCAGTGCTCGAACACCGGACCGGCCTGGCTGGCCACCGTGAACGAGTCGCTCGTGACGAGCGTCTCGAACTGCAGCTGCGGCTGGGTGAAGATCATCTGCGCCTCGCCGGCCTCGAGCGCCGCGATCTGGGCGTCGGTGTCGGTGACCCAGTTGATCTGCACGCCGTCGACCGAGGCGATCTCGCCCTGGCGGACGACATCGGGGCTGACCGAGCCGGGGTACATGTCGTTGCGCACCAGGTTCATCTGGACGCCGCGCTCCCACGAGTCGAAGATCATCGGGCCGGTCGAGGGAACCACGTCGCCGCTGGCGAGCGTCCACTCGGGGAAGGCCTCGTTCATCTCTTGGGCTGCGGTCACCGGGTCGTCGGAGAACACGTGCGCCGGGAAGATGCGGTCGTACAGACCCTTCCAGCCGGCGAAGAACTCCGACCACGTGATGCTGAACTCGGTGTCGCTGATCACGTCGACCGAGGTGACGGTGTTGAAGCCGGTGCGATCGCCGATGAGGTAGACGAAGTTGGGCTCGCCCTCGTCGGTCTCGCCGTCGGCCGCCATGATGGCGTTCTGGGTGAACGCAACGTCGTTCGAGGTGAACGGCGTGCCGTCGCTCCACACGAGTCCGTCACGCAACACGAAGTTGACCGTGACCGAACCGTCGTCGTTCTCGACGACTTCGCCCTCCTGAGCGAGCAGCTCAGGGGCGAATTCCGTCGTGGCGGTGATGGTGTACAAACCGTCGAGCAGCGCCTGCTGGATGTAGGACGTGATCGACAGGTTGTTGTTCGGATCGTCGAGGTGCATGTCGGGCGGCTCTTGCTCGTGCGCCCAGATCAGGGTGCCGCCTTCGCCGCCGGCAGCGGTGGTTTCCGAACCCCCGGAGTCTCCCCCTTCGGTGGTTGCGGTCGTGTCGTCGCCGCCGCTCTCAGCGGTGGTCGCCGTTGTGCCCTCGCCGCTGTCGCCGTCGTCATCGTCGCTACCGCAAGCGGCAGCAACGAGCGCGGCCGCAGCTGCGAGCGCGAGGAGCTTGGTGCTCCGTCGTGTGCTGTTCACGTAGTTGTCCTCCTGGATGGAATACCTGTGTACGGGAGTGCGGTTGCACCATGGGAACCGCCCGCGCCGAAGCGCGGCGTTCAACCATGGGGCGGCCGTGATCCCTCCCGTGGTGAATCAGGGGTGCGAAGACCCTAGCAGTGCGCTTGTGACGAGAAACAGGCGCGCCCTGTTTCAGCTGTGTGAAATCACCCGGTGTGGCACACCCGGTGTCAACTGCTCTGTCAGGCGGCGCGGCGTGAACGGAGGCGTCTCAGCGGGCCGCAGCTGCGAATTCGACGATGCGGGCGAAGTCCTCAGGATGCAGGCTGGCCCCGCCGACGAGCGCGCCGTCGATGTCGGGTTGGCCCATCAGCTCTTCGGCGTTGCCGGGCTTGACCGAGCCGCCGTACTGGATACGGATCGCCGCTGCCGTGTCGGCGTCGGCCAGCTCGGCCACCCGCCCGCGAATCGAGGCGCACACCGCCTGTGCATCGGCGGCGGTGGCATTGACACCGGTGCCGATCGCCCAGATCGGCTCGTAGGCGATGACGATCTTGGCGATCTGCTCGGGCGACCGGTCGGTGAACGCTGCGGTGACCTGCCCGAGCACCTTGGCCTCGGTGTCACCCGACTCGCGTTCGATCAACGACTCGCCCACGCACACGATCGGCGTCATGTCGTACTTCATGATCGCGCCGACCTTGCGATGCACCATGTCGTCCGTTTCGCCGAACAATTCTCGGCGCTCGCTGTGCCCAACGATCACGTAGCGCACGTTGAGCTTCTCGAGAAACGCCGGCGACACCTCGCCGGTGAACGCACCCGCATCTTCGAAGTGGCAGTGCTGCGCGCCCAGGGCGAAGTCGAATTCCTCGCTCTCGATCACCGTCTGCACCGAGCGCAGGTCGGTAAACGGTGGATGCACGCTCACCTCGACGCTCTCGTAGACCTCTTTGGGCGTCACGTAGTGCAGCTTCTGCACCGTCTGGATCGCCTCGAAGTGGTTGAGATACATCTTCCAGTTGCCGGAAATCAACGGTGTACGTGCGCTCATCATGAACCCCTCAATGCTTCGAGCCCAGGCAGGTCGCCGTGTTCGAGCAGCTCGAGGCTCGCTCCCCCACCCGTCGATACGTGGTCGACGTCGTGATCGAAGCCGAACTGGGCCAGTGCGGCGGCCGAGTCGCCGCCGCCGACGACGGTGAATGCCTTCGTTTCGGCCATCGCCTCGGCGATGGTGCGCGTCCCGGCAGCGAATCGCTCGTCTTCGAACATGCCCATCGGGCCGTTCCAGAACACGGTGCGGGCATCCATGATCACGTCGGTGAACGCCGCTGCGGTTCCGGGCCCGACATCGAACCCCTTACATCCGTCGGGCAGCTGGGTACCAAAGGTGGCGAACTCACCGCGCGGATCGACCCCGGTGATGTCCTCCGGCAGGTGGATGGTGGGGCCGTCGCTCGCCGATCGCGCCAGCAGGCGCGCGCACGTGTCGACCATGTCGGGTTCGAACAGCGAATCTCCGATCGACTTGCCCTGCGCGGCGAAGAACGTGAAGCACATCGCCCCGCCGATCACGAGCGAGTCGACCACGCTCATCAGCGCCTCGACCACACCGAGCTTGTCGGAGATCTTCGCCCCGCCGAGCACGGCGACGAACGGCCGCTTCGGCTTCTCCCGCATGCCGAGCAACACCTCGACCTCGCGCTCGAGCAAGCGACCCATCGCGGCAGGCACGTGTTTGGGCGGTCCGACGATCGACGCGTGGGCCCGGTGCGAGGCGCCGAACGCATCGTTGACGTAGCCGTCGACCCCATCGACCAGCTGCGCCACGAAGGCGTCGTCGTTGCCGGTTTCACCGGGGTCGAATCGCAGGTTCTCCAACACTTCGACGGCCGGCGCCAGCTCGGCGAGCCGCGCCCGCACGGGGTCGATCGAGTACCGGGGGTCGGGCGCACCCTTCGGTCGGCCGAGGTGGCTTCCCGCCACCACGGTGGCCCCGCGGTCGACCAGCCATTCGATGGTCGGCAGCGCCGAGCGGATCCGAAAGTCGTCGGTGATCGACGGCGGCGATGCGTCCTGGTCGAGCGGCACGTTGAAGTCGGCGCGTACGAACACGCGCTTGCCGTCGAGATCGCCGAGCCGAGCTTCGAGATCCTCCAAACGAGGAATCGCCGCGTCGGTCATCCTCAGCGCTTCACTTTGGGGCCGACGAACAAGGTCATGTCGACGAGACGGCACGAGTAACCCCACTCGTTGTCGTACCAGCCGTTGACCTTGACCATCTTGCCCATGCTCATCGTGAGGCCGGAGTCGAAGATGCACGAGTGCTCGTCGGTCACGATGTCGCTCGACACGAGCGGCTCCTCGCTGTACCGCAGCACACCCTTCAGGCTCTTCTTCGCGGCGGCAGCAAAGGCTGCGTTGATGTCCTCGACCGACGCCTTACGCCGCAGGTTCGCGGTGAAGTCGGTGAGCGAACCCGTGGGAATCGGTACCCGCAAGGCGGTGCCGTCGAGCTTGCCCTTCATCGACTCCATCACCAGCGATGTCGCCCGGGCTGCACCGGTGGAGGTCGGGGTGATGTTGATCGCCGCAGCGCGCGCTCGTCGCAGGTCCTTGTGCGGACCATCGACGAGCGCCTGGTCGCCGGTGTAGGCGTGAATCGTGGTCATCATTCCGTTGACCACACCGAACTCGTCGTCGAGCACCTTCACCATCGGCACGAAGCAGTTCGTGGTGCAGCTGGCGTTGGAGATCACCTTGTGCTGCGACGGCTTGAAGTCCTTGTGGTTCACGCCGTACACGAACGTCGCGTCGGCACCTGACGACGGCGCCGACACCATCACCAGTGGCGCGCCGGCATCGAGGTGCGCAGCTGCTGCGTCGCGCGACGTGAAGATGCCGGTCGACTCGATCACCACGTCGACGCCCAACTCACCCCACGGGAGCTGCGCCGGATCGCGCTCGCTGAGCACGCGCAACGTTTCGTTGCCGACTTTGATGCCGGTCTTGGTGGCCGTGATCTTGTCCGGCAAGGTGCCCAGCACCGAGTCGTACTTGAGGAGGTGAGCCATCGTGTCGAGCGAGCCGAGGTCGTTGACCGCGACGAAGTCGATGTCGGCGTTGCGGGCGCGGGCGGCGCGGAAGAAGTTCCGGCCGATCCGACCGAAGCCGTTGATCCCGACCTTGATCGTCATTGTGGGGACATCCCTTCACTGGAGTTGGTAACAGGCCAGAACGAACCGCGGTGGCGGTGCGCCGATGATGGCCAACGAGGCGACTGTAGTCAGCTCCTCACCCGCTGTGCCCAGGTACTTCGTCCGTTTTCCTTACCGAGACACGTCGCGATGCGCGACGCGTACGGCGACCCCGCGTGTGCGCAGCCGTGCAGCGATCTCCTCGGCCACGGCGACCGACCGATGACGGCCGCCGGTGCAGCCGATCGCGACGGTCAGGTAGCTCCGGCCTTCGGCTGCGTACTGCGGTAGCAGCGGGCCGATGAGCGCGTCGAGTCCTTCGATGAACTCCGACGCCGCTGCGGTCTCCAGTACGTGGTCGCGCACCTTCGGGTCGTGGCCGGTCAGCGGCCGCAACTCGTCGTCCCAATGCGGATTGGGCAGGAAGCGCACGTCCATCACGATGTCGGCATCGAGCGGAAGTCCGTGCTTGAACCCGAAGCTCTCCACCGACACCTGCAGCCGGGAACCGCGCGAGCCGTCGAAGGCGCCGACCACCCGCTGCTTGAGCTGGTGCACGTTCAGGTCGGTGGTGTCGATCACCAAGTCGGCGGCGCCGCGCACCGGGTCGAGGCGCTCCCGCTCGAGTTCAATCGACTCGACGAGCCCGTCGGCCTCGTCGGCCAGCGGGTGCCGGCGACGGGTGGCGTCGTAGCGCCGCACGAGCTCGGCGGTGCTCGCATCGAGGAACAGCACGGTCACCTGGTGGCCCGCCGCACGTAGCTCGCCAACTCTGGTGAGTACCGCTTCGTGTTGTCGTCCCGCCACGAGCGCAAGCCGATCGATGTCGCTACTCGGCTTCGCTGCCAGGTCGACGATCGTGCCGATCAGGGTGGTCGGGAGATTGTCGACCACGTACCAGCCGAGGTCTTCGAGCACGTCGGCCACGCCGGAACGCCCGGCACCGGACAACCCGGTGATCAGGACGATGTCGGCCACGTCGCCACCCTAACGATCCCGGACTTCACGTGCGCCGGGACCGGAGATACATCAGGCGTGGGTAGGCCGCCGCCTCGCCATCGGGGCCAGAGAATGCGTCCGTGGGCGCCGGCTCGATCATTCGCTCCAGCACGAAGCCGTGCTCGGCGAGTGCGTTCACGTACCTGCTCAGGGGACGGTGGACGAAACGGACGTACACGCCGCGCTCGACCTGTTCGACCCCGTCCGACTCGACTAGATACGGGCCGAGCCGCCAGTACCGCTCGGGCGGATCGATGGTGTGATCGTCGATCAGACCGCTCCCCGGGGTCTGGATGATCGGATGGTTGAGAAACAACGCGAACCGCCCGCCGACGCGCGTCACCCTGGCGATCTCGGATATCGCCGCATCGAGATCATCGATGTGTTCGAGGACGAGACACACCAGCGCGGCGTCGACACTCCCCGACGCGATGGGCAGCGATTCGGCGAGCGCGCACACCGCATCGCCGCCGCGCTGTGCGGCGGTGGTGGCCAGCTGCATCGTCGGGTCGATACCGATCACGCATGCGCCGTGCGCCGCCGCGAGGGCCCGGCCGAGCTGTCCTTCTCCGGCGCCGACATCGACGACCCGTTCGTACCCGGCGAGCTCCGACACGGCGAGCGGGATGATCTGATCGAGGTAGTCGGCGTCGGATCCATCGGCGAACCGGTCGACCCACCATGCGGCGTGTTGGTCCCACCCGGCATCGGCCACGGCGGCAGGCTAGGCGCCGCGGTACGGTCCGTTGCGTGAAGTTCTCTGTGTGGACCAATCCCTCGCACCCGATGGGCGAGACGCTCGACCTGGCGCGATTCGCCGACAGCCACGGCTGGCATTGCATGTGGTACGCCGATCACTACATGCCCAACACCGGGTCGACCGATGCTCCGACGGGCGCTGTCCACGAGTGTTGGTCGGTCGTTCCCGCACTCGCCGCGGTCACCGAGCGCATCCGCCTGGGCACGTTGGTGGCCCCGACAACCTTCCATCATCCATCGCTCCTGGCCAACCGGGCAGCGACGATCGACCACTTGTCGAACGGCCGCTTCGTGTTGGGCCTCGGTGCCGGATGGCAGATCAACGAGCACGCGGCCTACGGCGTGGAGTTGCCGGAGCCCAAGCCGCGCGTCGACCGCTTCGCCGAGGCGATCGAGATCATCCGCTCGCTGCTCACCGAGGAACGCACCACCTTCGATGGCGAGCACTTCCAGTTCACCGATGCGCCGTGCGACCCCAAGCCGGTGCAGTCGCCGCTGCCCATCCTGGTCGGCAGCGCCGGCCCGCGGATGTTGCGGTTGCTGTGCCGGTTCGCCGACGAGTGGAACGCGTGGGGCAACCCGACGCTGGTCGGGCAGGGCGTCGAGAAGCTCGAAGCGGCGTGCGCCTCAACCGGCCGCGACCCGGCGTCGATCCGACGCACATGTCAAGCGATGGTCTTCCTCTCCGACGACGATGGGCTGATCAAGAACATCCGCGAGAGCGACATGGACGAGCGGTCGATCGTCGGACCCGCGAGCCAGCTGGTCGAGGAGATCGGCAAGTACGCCGACCTCGGCATCGACGAGTTCATCGTGCCCGACTTCACCTTCGGCGGCAGCCTCGACGAACGCCTCGACCAGTACCGCCTGTTCCAGGCCGAAGTGGTCAGCCACTTCGTATAGATACGTCGTCAGCCACTTCGCCTCGACGCGTCAGTCGTCCGGGTCGTGGAACTTGGCGTGGATGGCTTCGGCCACGGCGTCGGGAAGGAAGCTGAGCGCCTTGAGCTGATCGAGATCGGCCCGCTTCACGGCGTTCACGCCGCCGAGCTCTTTCACCAGCTTCTTTCGGCGCACCTCGCCCAATCCGGCGATGCCATCAAGGGCGCTGGTGGTCATCCGCTTGCTGCGCCGCTCTTGGTGGAACGTGTTGGCGAAACGGTGGGCCTCGTCGCGCACACGCTGCAGCATGAAGAGGGCGTCTGACCCGCGGGAGATCTCCACGGGTTCGGAGCGTCCGGGCACGAACACTTGCTCGAAGCGCTTGGCCAAGCCGGCGACGGGGATCTCGTCGGCCAGACCGAGTTCGTCGACCACCGCCTTGGTCGCGTTCAGCTGGCCCTTCCCGCCGTCGACCAGCAGCAGCTGCGGTGGGTAGGCGAACTTGCCGGGCCGATCGCCACGTTCGGCGACCGGGCGATCGCGCTCGTCGAGGTACGCCTGCAGACGGCGGCGAACCACCTCGGCCATCGCCGCCACGTCGTTGTTGCCCTCGACGTCGCGGATCTTGAACCGTCGGTACTCACGCTTGTTCGGGAGCCCGTCTTCCAGCACGACCATCGAGCCGACGTAGTCGGTGCCTTGGATGTGGGCCATGTCGTAACACTCGATGCGCAGCGGCGCCTCGGGAAGCTCGAGCTGGTCCTGCAACTCGGTGAGCGCTCGGCTGCGCGTGTTGTGGTCCGACGCCCGCCGGAGCCGGTGACGGGTGAACTCTTCTTTGGCGTTGCGCGTCACGGTTTCCAGCAGGGCCCGCTTGTCGCCGCGCTGGGGCACCCGGATCTGCACCTTCGAACCCCGTCCGAGCGCCAGCCACTCCTCGTACAGCGCCCGATCGCCGGGCTCGACTGGCACCAGCACCTGCTTGGGCACACCGAGCACCGGCTCGTCGCCGTACATCGACTCGAGGATGCGATCGACCAGCGACTCGGGAGTGAGTTCCTCGACCTTGTCGAGCACGAACCCCTTCCGTCCGACCACGCGGCCCTTGCGGACGTAGAACACCTGCACGGCTGCTTCGAGCTCGTCGTCGGCGATGCCGATCACGTCGAGGTCTTCGCTCCGTTCGGCGACCATCTGCTGCTTCTCGATCGCCTTGCGCACCGCCGTGAGGCGATCGCGCACGCGTGCGGCGCGCTCGAACTCGAGGTCGCTGGCCGCCTGCTCCATCTCCCGCTCGAGTCGCTGGACGATGTCGTCGGTGTCGCCGTCGAGGAACTCGATCAGCTCGGTCACCAGCTGGCGATACGGCATCTCCTCGATCTCACCGACACACGGTCCCGCGCACTTCTCGATGTGGTACAGCAGACACGGGCGCCCCAGCCGTTCGTGCTGATTGAACTTGGCCGGGCTGCACGTGCGGATCGGGAAGCTGCGCAGCAGCAGGTCGAGTGTGTCGCGGATGGCGTACGCGTGGCCGTACGGGCCGAAGTAGCGCACGCCTTTGCGCTTGCGGCCCCGCACCACCATCGCCCGCGGCCACTGATCCGACACGGTCACGGCGAGGAACGGGTAGCTCTTGTCGTCGCGCAGGCGCACGTTGAAGCGCGGCCGGTGCTCCTTGATCAACGAGTACTCGAGCATCAGCGCCTCGACCTCGTTGCGCACGATGGTCCACTCGACGCTTTCGGCCGTCTCGACCATTTGCGCGGTACGCGGGTGCATTGTGTGTGGCGACCCGAAGTAGTTCGACAGCCGTTGGCGGAGACTGGCCGCCTTGCCGACGTAGATCACGCGGCCGTCCTTGTCCTTGAACTGGTATGAGCCGGGCGCGTCAGGAATTGTGCCGGCAGGGGGACGCTTCACCACGATGATTCGAGGATACGGTGAGGGGCGATGTCCGACCAGTTCGCCGCGATGTTCCGCCGCCGCCCGAACTCCGGGTGGTTCACCGCGGGCCGCTACGACGTCACGACCGTCGACCTCCTGTGTGGGCTGGCCGTGTTCACCATGTTCATCTGGGCGTTCAGCCGCAGCTTCTGGGACCGGCTGTGGTTCTTCCCGCCGGCCGTGCGCGATTTCGAGGTGTGGCGTGTCGTCACCTGGCCGATCGCCACCGAACCGGCGATCTGGCCGTTGCTCGGGGTCATCTTCTTCTTCCTCTTCGGTCAGCAACTCGAAGCGCTGTTCGGCCGCGACAAGTTCGTCGTGTGGGTCTTGGCGGTCACCACGGTTCCTGCGGTGATCATGACGTTCCTCGGTTCGCTCGACCCGAGCCTCGACCTGTTCATCGAGTTCGGGCTGAGCAACCTGTTCCTCGCTGGCATCTGGGTGTACGCCGCCACGTACCCGGGGGTGAAGTGGTTCGAGGTCGTCCCGCTGTGGGTGATTGCCGCAGTCTTCTCGGTGCTCCAGCTTCTGCAGTTCACCGGTACAGGCCAGAGCGGCAACATCCTCTTCCTCCTGTTCCTCATTGCCGTGTCGTTGTCGGCGGGCCGATCGCTCGGCCTGGCCACCGGTTGGCCGATCCCGCACATCCCGCTGTCGGGTGGCGGTGGCGGCGGTGGACGCAGCCGCTCCCCTCGTCGGCAGAAGAAGTCGAAGCCCTCGCGTTCACGGCAGAAGGTGGTCGAGGGACCATGGCAGCAAGCGCCGCCCCCTCCCCCGCCCACGTCGGCCGCCGATCAGGCCGAACTCGACGCGCTGCTCGACAAGATCGGCGCCAACGGCATGGACGCGTTGAGCGGCGCCGAGAAGCAGCGCCTCAACGAGCTGTCCAAGCGCCTGCGCAACCAGTGAGCGAGCGAGCTACCCCGCAGCGCATTCGCTCACCACGCCACCACGCACCCCGCCACCGGTGAGCCAAACAGCCCACAGGGAGCCACTTCCCTCACCGCTCCCCACGTCCGACGCCAACCGGTGAGCCAAAGGGCCCACAGGGGGCCGCCTCGCTCACCGTAGGTCGCTCAGCTGGGCAGGAGATCGCGGAGGTAGCGGCCGGTGTGGCTGGCTTCGACGGTGGCGATGTGCTCGGGCGGACCCTCGGCCACGATCGTGCCGCCGCCGGTGCCGCCTTCGGGGCCGAGGTCGATGATCCAGTCGGCGGTCTTGATCACATCGAGGTTGTGCTCGATCACCAGCACGGTGTTGCCCTGGTCGACCAGGCGCTGGAGCACCGTGAGCAGACGACGCACGTCGTCGAAGTGCAATCCGGTGGTCGGTTCATCGAGGAGATAGATGGTGTGGCCAGTCGACCGCTTGGCGAGTTCGGTCGACAGCTTCACCCGCTGCGCCTCGCCGCCCGACAGCGTCGGCGCCGGCTGACCGAGGCGCACGTAGCCCAGCCCGACGTCGACCAGCGTCTGCATGTACCGGGCGATGCCGGGTTGGTTGCCGAAGAACTCGACCGCTTCGGCCACCGGCATGTCGAGCACATCGGCGATGTTCTTGCCCTTGAACTCGATGTCGAGCGTGTCGCGGTTGTAGCGGGCGCCCTTGCACACCTCACACGGCACGTACACGTCGGGCAGGAAGTGCATTTCGATCTTCAACGTGCCGTCGCCCGAGCAAGCCTCGCAGCGACCGCCTTTCACATTGAAGCTGAATCGCCCGGGTAGGTACCCGCGCACCTTGGCCTCGTTGGTCGACGCGAACAGCTTGCGGATGTTGTCGAACACGCCGGTGTACGTCGCCGGGTTCGAGCGCGGCGTGCGACCGATCGGCGACTGGTCCATGTCGATCACCTTGTCGAGCAAGTCGACGCCTTGCACTCGCTTGTGGCGACCCGGCGCCATCTTCGAGTTGTAGATCCGCTGCATCAGCACCGGCAGCAAGATGTCGCGCACGAGCGTCGACTTCCCCGACCCCGACACGCCCGTCACGCACACGAAGTTGCCGAGCGGGACATCCACCGTGAGGTTGTCGAGGTTGTGCTCGCGCGCTCCCTCGATCGTCAGCCGTTCGATGCCCTGCGGACGACGCTCGCTGGGCACCGGGATCGTTTTGCGACCTGACAGGTACTGCCCGGTGACCGACTCCTTGGCCTTGGTGAGGCCCTTCACCGGGCCCGAGTACACGACCTCGCCGCCGTGCTCGCCGGCGCCGGGTCCGATGTCGACGATCCAGTCCGACTCACGGATGGTCTCCTCGTCGTGCTCGACGACGATCACCGTGTTGCCGAGATCGCGCAGGCGGGTGAGCGTGTCGATCAGTCGCCGGTTGTCTCGCTGGTGCAACCCGATCGACGGCTCGTCGAGGACGTACAACGTGCCGACGAGACCCGAGCCGATCTGTGACGCCAGGCGGATGCGCTGCGCCTCGCCGCCAGCCAGCGTGCCCGCGGAACGCGACAGGGTGAGGTAGTCGAGGCCAACGTCGAGCAGGAACCCGAGCCGTGCGTTGATCTCTTTGGTGACCCGCTCGGCGATGAGCCGATCGCGCTCGCTCAGTTCGAGTGCGGCGAGAAACTTCGCCGACTCGCCGATCGACATGTCGCACACCTCGGCGATGTTCTTGTCGTCGACGGTCACCGCCAACGTCGCCGGCTTCAGCCGGCTGCCACCACATGCCGAGCACGCCACCTCGCGCATGTACCCCTCGTACTGCTCGCGCGCCCAGTCGCTGTCGCTGCCCTCGTGACGACGCCGGAGCCACGGGATCACACCCTCGTACTCCGTGGTGTAGCTCCGGCTGCGGTTGTACCGGTTCTTGTACTTGACGGTGAGCTTGCCCTTGACGCCGTGCAGGATCACCTTCTTCTGCTTGGCCGACAGCGAGCCGAACGGTGCGTCGAGATCGATGTCGTTGACGTTGGCCACGGCCTCGAGCAGGCGCGTGAAGTACTGCGTGTGGGCGCTGCGCCATGGAGCGATCGCTCCCTCGGACAGGGGTAGATCGGGATCGGGAACGATCAACTCAGGGTCGACTTCGAACGTCGTTCCCAGCCCGTCACACGTCGCACAGGCGCCGTACGGCGAGTTGAACGAGAAGTTGCGCGGCGCCAGCTCTTCGTAGCTCGTCCCACACTTGGGACACGCCAGGTGCTGGCTGAACGTCAGCGTTTCCGGTTCTTCATCTGACCCGGCACGCGGCACGATCTCGATCTCGGCGACACCATCGGCGAGCGCCAGCGCAGTCTCGAGCGAGTCGGTCAGGCGCCGCTCGATGCCCTCTTTGAGCACCAATCGGTCGACGACGACCTCGATCTTGTGGTTCTCGAACTTGGCGAGCCGCTCGTCGCGTTTCAAGAACTCGTCGATGTCGACGGTCTCGCCATCGATCCGTGCCCGCACATACCCCTGACCGGAGAGGTCTTCGAGCAACGTGTCGTACTCGCCCTTGCGGCCACGCACCACCGGGGCGAGCACCTGGAACCGCAACCCATCGTCCATGTCGAGAATACGGTCGACGATCTGCTGCGGTGTCTGACGTTGCAGCCGCGTGCCGTCGTTCGGGCAATGTTGGATGCCGATCCGGGCGTACAGCAGACGGAGGTAGTCGTACACCTCGGTGATCGTGCCGACCGTCGAACGGGGGTTGCGACTGGCCGACTTCTGATCGATCGAGATCGCCGGCGACAGGCCGTCGATCACGTCGACGTCGGGCTTGTCCATCTGTCCGAGAAACTGCCGGGCGTACGCGCTCAGCGACTCGACGTACCGCCGCTGCCCCTCGGCGTAGATCGTGTCGAAGGCCAGACTCGACTTGCCCGAGCCAGACAACCCGGTGAGGACGATCAATCGATCGCGCGGCAGCTCGACGTTGACGTTCTTCAGGTTGTGCTCGCGGGCGCCACGTACGACGATCTGCGGATCGTCTTTGCGCGCGGCGCGCTTGCGGGGACGAGTGGCGGTACTCGTCGCCGCACTGCCGTTGCGCGATGCATCTGTTGATGCGGCGGACGTGGCGGCGGACTTCTTGGCTGGCGAGGTGGTGGCGGTGCGGCGGGCGGCCATTGCCGTCCCACCATAGCGGCGAACGTATGTTCTCGCGGGGCTGTTCTCGGGATCAGGGCACCAGGACCGCAGCGCCGCCGACCTGTCCACCGGCAAGGCAGGCGAGGGCGCCGTTGGCGTCGCCGAGCGCGTGAACCTCGTACTCGGTCCGAATCGGGATCGAGGCAGCCAATTCGATGAACTCGATCGCGTCGTTGCGGGTGAAGTTGGCAACGCTGCGCAACCCCCGCTCACGCCACAACAGGTCGTAGTTGAACTCGGGCATCCGATCGAGATGGATGGCGTTGATCGCCACGGTGCCACCCGGTCGGATCGCCCGCAACGCGGCGATCACCACCGAGCCGACGGGCGCAAATGTGATCGCCGCATCGAGGGCGGCAGGCGGTTCGTCGTCGTAGTCGCCCACCCAGGCGGCGCCGAGTGCGGTTGCTCGGGCCCGCTCGGCAGCCGAGCGCGTTGCGACGAACACCTCGCACCCCCAGTGCGTGGCGACCTGGATCGTCAGCAGGGCCGACGCGCCAAACCCGTACAACCCGAGTCGCCCACCGGGCTCGACGCCCGACACCTTGAGCGACCGGTACCCGATCACGCCGCCGCACAGCAGGGGCGCAGCGTCGGTGTCGCCGAAGCCATCGGGCAGGGCAAAGACGTAGTCGGCGCGGGCGGTCGCCGTCGTGGCGTAGCCACCGTCGCGATCCCATCCGGTGAATGTGGCGTCGGGACTCAGGTTCTCGAGGCCCTCGTCGCAGAAGCCACATGCGCCGCAGGCTCCACCGAGCCAAGCGACGCCGACGCGGTCGCCGATGGTCCATTCGTCGACGCCACCTCCGAGTTCGGCGACGCGTCCAACGATCTGATGGCCGGGCACGATCGGCAGACGCCGGGCGGTCAGATCGCCTTCGATGAGCTGCAGGTCGGTCCGACACACGCCACAGGCCGCCACGTCGAGCCGCACCTCTCCGGGTTCCGGTGCAGGGCTCGAGCGCTCGACGTCGACGAGCGGGCGCCGATCGATCGGCGCGGGATGGTCGAGGAGCTGCGCTCTCATCACAGTGGGGTGCAGTCTGCTACACCGGACAGATGGACGAAATCGCCGAGCGCACCAGGTGGATGGACGCAACGGAGCAGGCCGAGATGGTCGTGTCGAAGGAGATCTCGGCGCGCGAGATGGTCGACGCCGCCGCGCAACGGATCGACGAACTCGACGGGCAACTCAACTCAGTGAACATGAAGTGGTATGACCGCGCGGCCGCCGAGGCCGTGGCGATCGACGACGCGCTGGCGACCGGTGACGACGGCGCCGACACCTCACCGTTCCTCGGCGTCCCGTTCCTGCTCAAGGACCTCTATGCCCACGACGCCGGCACTCCCCTCACCCAAGGCAACAAGGCGCTGCGCGACGCGCAGCCCGTGTCGTCGTTCGACTCGACCCTCGTCGCCAGGTTTCGCGAGGCGGGCCTGATCAACCTCGGCCGCACGTCGAGCCCCGAACTCGGCAGTCTCCCCGTGACCGAGCCGGTGGCCTATGGGCCCACGCGCAACCCGTGGAATCCCGACCACACCCCGGGCGGGTCGAGCGGCGGGGCCGCTGCCGCGGTCGCCGCCGGAATGGTGCCGATCGCCAACGCCTCAGATGGCGGTGGCTCGATCCGCATTCCGGCGTCGTGTTGCGGACTCGTCGGGTTGAAGACCTCGCAGGGTCGGATCTCGCTCGGTCCAGAGCGCGACGAGAGCGGCCTGTCGGTCGCCTTCTGCGTCAGCCGCACCGTGCGCGACTCGGCTCGACTGCTCGACGCCGTGCACGGTCCGGGGGTGGGCGACACGGTCATCGCTCCCCCGCCGAGCCGGCCATTCGCCGACGAGGTTGGCGCCGATCCAGGTCAGCTGCGCATCGGCCTGCTCGACCACCATCCGCTCGGCGCCCCGATCTCTCCCGACGTGGTCGACGCCGCGCGCGCCGGCGCCACGATGCTCGAGGGGCTCGGCCACCACGTCGAGCCTGGCTTCCCCGAGGTGCTCACCGACGCCGGGTTCACCGAACGCTTCATGGCGATGTGGGCGGTGAACATGGCGACCGGGATCGCCGGCATGGGCGACATGATCGGCCGCGAGCTCACCGCCGACGACGTCGAGCCGGTGAACTGGGCCCAGGCCGAGTTCGCCAAGATGGTCACCGGGCCGCAATACGCCCGCTCGCTGGCCGCAGTGGTGCAGTATCGGCGCGCCATGCATCAGTGGTGGGCCGATGGCTGGGACCTGCTGCTCACGCCGACCCTCGCCGAGCCGCCGGTGCGCATCGGCGAACACGATGCGGTCGACGGCGACCCGCTCGCGCCGATGCGTCGTGCCGGCGAGTTCGTCACGTTCACGCCGCCGTTCAACGCAAGCGGTCAACCGGCGATCAGCCTGCCGCTCTACTGGAACGACGCCGGGCTACCGATCGGCGTGCAGCTCGTCGCCGCATACGGCCGCGAGGACCTGCTCCTGTCCGTGGCCGCCCAGCTCGAAGCCGCCCACCCCTGGGCCGACCGCCGACCCGACTGATCCGGAAAACCGGGGAGTTTCGGCGCCAGGCGCCTGAAACCGCGAACGGTTCCGCGGCGTGCGGTGCATCAGCCGTCATTGCGCGAATGGCCGCACCCAGCTCGCTCGGCGAGCAAGACTCGAACCGTGAACGTCGATCGCCGCCGGACCGTACCGACGGTGCTCACGGTGCTGCGCGTGGTCGCCGTGGTTCGCTGGATCCTCCTCGCCTGGATGGTCGGCATCGTCGTGGTGGCCGGAGGCGACGACGCCCTGCGCGTCCCGGCCGCCGCCTGGGCCGCCGTGATCGTCGTGTTCTGCGCCGCGGGGTACGCCACCTGGGCGCTGCGACGTCGCCCGGACGTGCTCCTCTCGCCGCGCTACGCGGCGTCCGAGGCGTTGATCGCCTTCGCCTTGAGCGCGATCGACGGATGGGTGTTCGAACCGGGACACGTCTTTGCCACCTCGCAGAGCCTGGCGACGCAGTATCCGCTGATCGCGATGGTCAGCGTGGGCTTCTCGTTGGGCCCGATCGTTGCCGCAGCGATCGGGCTCAGCATCGGACCTGCCGAGTGGATCGCCGTCGAACTCAACGACTTCGGCCCGCTCGAACCGCGCCACGTCGTATCGCTCGCCGCGAGCTCGCTGTTCTTCGCTGCCGCCGGCGCGGTGTTCGGGTGGCTCGGTGACCTGCTCCGCCGCGTCGAGGCAGAGATCGCCGACCGGCGGGCGCGCGACGAGGTCGCGCGGGAGATGCACGACACCGTGCTGCAGGTGTTCACCGCCGTCGAGCGCCGAACGCACGACTCCGATCCAGAGCTGGCGCGCAGTGTGCGTGTGGCCGATCGCGAACTACGCGACTATCTGTTCGGCACGAGCCACCGTCCCGACCACGACTTCGAGGCGATGGTGCGGGCACGCGTCGCTCGTGCCGTCGGCGCCGCCGACATCCGGGCCACCGTGAACGTGCTCGCCGACGACGAGACGCCGCGCGACGAGATCCAGCGAGCGATCGTGGGCGCGATCGGCGAGGCCGTCAGCAACGCGGTCAAGCACGCCGACGCCTCGACGCTGACCATCTTCGTGGATGTTGCGAGCGACGGCGCGGTGTACGCGTCAGTACGCGACGACGGGTCCGGGTTCGAACCCGACAACGTCGCCGGCGACGGGATCACGTCGTCGATCGTCGGACGGCTTGCGGCAGTCGGCGGGCGCACCGAGATCGACTCGGCCGACGGGTCCGGTACCGAAGTGCAATTGTGGGCGAAGTGAGCGGGACCGACGATCGCATCCGAGTGGTGCTGGCCGACGATCACGAGCTGATGCGCTCGGGTCTCCGCAGGGAGCTCGACGACGGATTCGAGGTGGTTGGCGAAGCCGACGACGCCGAGGGCGCGATCGACGTGGTGCGTGCCCGCCAGCCCGACGTGGTCGTCACCGATCTGCGCATGCCGCGCGGTGGCGGCCTTGCCGTGGTGGAGGCATGCGCCGCGCTCTGCCCGGTGGTGATTCTGACCGTGAGCGAAGACGAGCAGGACCTGCTCGACGCAGTTGCCGCCGGGGCCGCCGGCTACCTCGTCAAATCAGCGCCAGCAGTAGAGATTCGAACGGCGATCGCCGCCGCTGCGTCGGGCGAGCCGGTGTTCTCTCCTTCGCTGGCCGCACTCGTCCTCGGCGAGTTCCGACGGCTGGCTCGTGCGGCGAAGACCGATCCGTTGACCGAGCGCGAGCGGCAGGTGCTGCAATTGGTGGCCCGCGGCCACACGTACAAGGAGCTCGGCATCGAGCTGTCGATCAGTCCGAAGACCGCCGAGAACCACGTGCGCAACATTCTCGGCAAGCTGCACCTGTCGCGGCGGGCCGACCTGGTCCGCTACGCGGTCGAGCACGGTCTCGACTGACGCCGCCCGTCTCTCCCTCCTCTCCTGCCCCCAGGAACCCCTAGGGGATTCACCCGATGGTCGCCACGGCATCCCATCGTCACCATCGACTCCATGGGTACTACGACACGACGGCCACTCCCCCCGCCGCGACCACACGCACCGCGCCAGCCAAGCCGCATGCGACCGACGCCCGCCGCGCTCCTTGCGGTCGCCGGTTCATCGCTCCTGCTGTTGGCCGGCATCGTCGCTGTTGCCAGTCGATGGCGATCGATCGGGCCGGAGATCCGGCTCGCCGGGCTGGCCTCGACGATCACCCTCGTCTTCCTCCTCGCCGAGCGACTGCGCAGGCGGCTCCCGACGACGGCGACCGCGCTCGCCGTGCTGGCGCCATGTCTCGTCGGCCCGGCCGGCGTTGCCGCCGCGTCCACGGTTGGTGCCGGTTGGCCGACCTGCCTGACCATCGGCGGATCGCTGGCCGCCATCGCCGCGGAGCTGCAGGCCCGGCGATGGGGCGCGCAGCTGCTGCTCGCTGCGTCGGCAATGGCGATCGTCGTGGCCTCGTTCGGACTCGCCGGTCTCACCGGGGCTCCTGCGAACGTCGTCGTCGGCGCAGCCTCGATTGGACTCCTGGCGACCGGCGCCATCCGGCGGGCCGTCGCACTAGCGCTTGCCGTCGGCGTCAGCCCCCTGATCGCCCTGATCGCCCAGTTGCGAATCGGTCCGGGCACCCTCGCCGAGGTGGGACTGAGCGGCAACGCGCTGACCTGGTCGGCGCCACTCGCGTGCGCACTGGCCAGCTGTGTGGTCGCCATCGTCGCCACCCGTCACGCCAACGGGCCGCTCGCCGTGACTGCACTCGCCGTGTTGGGAAGCGGGGTCGTGGCCGGGATGACCTCCGGTGGCGCCCTTGCCGCATGGTGGTGGTCGCTGCCACCGATGGCGCTGCTCGGCCTCGAGGCCGTGCACGCGGCGGCGGGGGTGTCGCCGACCTTCGCCGTCTGGCGGCGAATCGCGCACAGGGCGGGTCCACCGCTGGCCTTCACGATCGGCGTCGTTGCCCTGGTGCTGCCGCTCGACGTGCTCGGTACGACGACGTCGCGCTCGAACGCCGCGCTTCCGACCGGTCTCGCCGCCCTGGCGCTCGTCGCCGCGGCGATCGGAACGCTCACCCAACTCGACCGGACCACCGCCGTTGCGTGGCGACGGTCGGCGGCGCTCCTCGCAGCCAACGGGGCAACGTTTGCCGCCGTTGCGTTCGCTGGCGCGCCGCTGTGGCTGTCATCTGCGATCTCCGTGATGGCGACGATCGGCTTGCTGACCACGTTGCCCTGGGGCCGCTCCGACGTGTTCATCGCTCCCGCCCTCGCATGGGCACTGCTCGGGATCGCCGATGCGGTCGCCAGCCCGCGCGCTGCAAGTGCCGCGGCGATCGGCGTCGGTGCGGCGGTGTGGCTCGCGACGATCTCGTTCGACGGTCGACGCGACCGCGGGTGGCGGCTGCTCGCCGGAGCTGCGTTCGTCGGTGCCATCACGGGCGACGTCGTCGACGGTCCGACAGCACTTGACGCGGGTGTCGTCGCTCTGCTCGCCGTGCTGGCGCCGGGGATCGCCCTGCGCCGAGATCGAGCCGCGTTGCCGTTGGCCGGTGCGACCGTCGTTGCCCTGCTGACCTTCGACGCCCTCGCCAGTACGTGGGGTGTTGCTGCGGTGCTCGGCGTCCTCGGTGCGACCTACGCCGCGGCAGGCCCGCACGTGCGGTCGTGGCAGTCCGCCGTAGCGACCGCGCTGTTCGTGACGTCTGCCGGAGCCGCACTCACCGCAGCCAGTGTTCCACCCGAACAACACACGATCATCGCCATGGCCTGCGCCATCGCCTTGGCCGGAGTGTCCCTGGTCGATCGGCGACTCGCCGCACTCGGCGTCGGTGCGTTGGCCGCCGGCATTCAGTCGGTGGTGGTCGCCGGCGCGGCCGACCCCGTTCTCGTGTCCGTCGCCGTGACCGTTACCGGGGCCGTGGCGGCCGCGCTCGGCGCGACACAGATCGGCCGCCCCGCGGCACTCCCGGGCACCGCCGTGGCGCTCGGCGGCGCGATCAGCCTGTGGTGGACCACCGGCACCAACCAATGGGTGATCGACGCGATCGAGCCGTATGGCGCCACCGGCAGCGACGTGCTGATCGGCGTCGTTGCGCTGATCCTGCTGATCGGTGGCGGAGCACTGCGCGCCCTTCTCCCCGACGGCGCCGGAGTCTCCAGCTGGCTGGCGTACGGACCGGGCTTCGCCATGACCGCTGCGTGGCTGATCCCCACCCAACTCGAACCAGGGACGGAGTGGGCCACGTTCGGTGCGCTCGCCGTCGGCGTCATCGCCTTGGCGGTCGGTGCGGTGCGCAAGCTGGCTGCGCCCCTGGTCGTGGGCATCGCGCTGACGACGACCACCGTGCTGGTGTCGGCAGGGCCTCGCCTGGCAGCCGCCCCGACGTGGTTGTGGATCGCGACGACCGGCTCCGTATTGCTCGGACTCGCGGCGTTGGTGGAGCGATCAGAGCGCCCGCTCATCCCACGACCGGGCGGCACCGAGCGTTCGCTGCTCGAAGACTTCTGCGGCAACTACAAGTGATCCGCCCGTCACCACGCCGGAGCCGGGGATGCGGTGCACCTCGTGCGCCGCATCCCCGGCGTGGGGGGTGTGGGGGACCTCAGCGATCGATCAGAAGAAGCCGAGCTTCTCGCCGCTGTAGCTAACCAGCAGGTTCTTCGTCTGCTGGTAGTGCTCGAGCATCATCTTGTGCGTCTCGCGCCCGATACCCGAGCCCTTGTAGCCGCCGAACGCGGCGTGGGCCGGATAGGCGTGGTACGTGTTGACCCACACTCGTCCGGCCTCGATCGACCGACCCATGCGGTACGCCGCATCGCCGCTGCGCGTCCACAACCCGGCCCCCAGGCCGTAGTCCGTGTCGTTGGCGATGCGCAGCGCCTCGGCCTCGTTCTTGAAGGTCGTCACGGCGAGCACGGGCCCGAATATCTCCTCTTGGAAGACGCGCATCGAGTTGTCGCCCTTCAGCACGGTCGGCTCCACGTAATAGCCGTCGGCATGAACCTCGACGCCCCGTGAGTTCCCACCGACGAGCACTTCTGCGCCTTCGTTCTTGCCGATGTCGATGTACGACATGATCTTGTCGAACTGCTCCTGGGATGCCTGCGCCCCGATCATCGTGTCCGGGTCGAGCGGGTCCCCGGTGACGATCTTCTTCACCCGATCCAGCGCTCGTTCCATGAACGGCTCGAAGATCGATTCGGCAACGAAGGCGCGGGACGGACAGGTGCACACCTCACCCTGGTTGAGGGCGAACATCACGAACCCTTCCAGCGCCGAGTCGAGGTAGGCGTCGTCGGCATCCATCACGTCCGGCATGAAGATGTTCGGGCTCTTCCCGCCCAGCTCCAGCGTGACCGGAATGATGTTCTCCGCGGCGTACTGCATGATCAGCTTGCCGGTCGTCGTCTCGCCGGTGAACGCGATCTTCGCGATCCGCTTGCTCGACGCCAACGGCTTGCCGGCTTCCAGCCCGAACCCGTTGACGATGTTCAGCACACCGTCGGGGAGCAGGTCGGCGATCAGATCCATCACGATGAGGATCGAGACCGGCGTCTGCTCTGCCGGCTTGAGCACCACGCAGTTTCCGGCCGCGAGCGCAGGCGCCAGTTTCCACGTGGCCATCAGAATCGGGAAGTTCCACGGGATGATCTGCCCGACGACGCCGAGCGGCTCGTGGAAGTGATAGGCCACCGTGTCGTTGTCGATCTGACTGATCGAGCCCTCCTGCGAGCGCAACACGCCGGCGAAGTAGCGGAAGTGGTCCACCGCCAGCGGCAGGTCGGCGGCGAGCGTTTCGCGGACCGGTTTGCCGTTCTCCCACGTCTCGATCACGGCGAGATCCTCGAGGTTCGCCTCGATGCGATCGGCGATCTTGAGCAGGATGTTCGACCGCTCGCCGGCACTGGTCGCGCCCCACGCTTCTTTGGCCTGGTGTGCTGCGTCGAGCGCCAACTCGATGTCGGCTTCCGTCGATCGGGCGACCTGGCAATAGGGCTTGCCGCTGACCGGGCTGACGTTGTCGAAGTAGCGACCTTCGACAGGCGCAACCCACTTACCGCCGATGTAGTTGTCGTAGCGCTCCTGGAACGAGATCGAACTCTCGGCGGAGCCTGGAATAGGAAATGCAGTCACGTGGACCCCCTCTGGAAACTGAACGTGAATCGAGTTGTGGACGGTGACACCCCGTGTCACCGCGCCTACCATCGCGATTTGGGGGTTGGAAAAAGGTAGGGACGGTTGGCGCCGGCCCTCGACTTTCAACAACGGTGGTCGTCGGAGGGGGTGATCAACGATGAGTCAGGATCTGGCGGCACGCCGCCGCCGTCTCGAGCGCGTCCATGCCGAGTTCGAAGCTGCGCCGGTTGCAGCACACGCCGCTGATCTCCTCACGAGCGACGTCGCCGCGTCGTGGGATCGGTGCCGCGACGTACCGATCGCCGGGCGTCCGCCGAGCTCCGGCGCCGATGAGGCGCACGAGACCTGGCGCACGTCGCCGGTCGGACGTGCTGCGTTCCCTGTACTCGAACGCCTGGAGTCGTTGGCTGCTGCGGAGGACTACGTCGCTGCGGTGGTCGACGCAGCCGGCACGATCGTGTGGAGTTCGGCCGGGCCCACCATGCGTCGTTTCGCCGACCGTGCGAACTTCGTCACCGGCACCAACTGGAGCGAGCCGGTCGCCGGGACGAACGCCCCGGGCCTCGCGCTGGCCACTCGTCGCGCAACGGCGGTGTTCGCCGGCGAGCACTGGTGCGAACCGGTTCACGATTGGGTGTGTTACGCCGCACCGCTGCGCACGCCGGACGGCCGGCTGGTCGGTGCGCTTGATCTCAGCTCGCGCTGGGATCGGGCGTCGACGCTGGCGGCCACCACCGTCGAGGCGATGGCCCAACTGATCGAAGTGCAGCTGCGAGATGTCGACCTCGACGCCCGGCGGCTGTCGGTCCGCGTGCTCGGGGCCGAGCGCGTCCACCTCGATGGCAACGAAGTGCACTGCACCCCGCGACAACTCGAGCTCCTCACTGTGCTGGCGCTGCGGTCGACGGCGCGGCTCGACGAACTCCATGACGCCCTGTACGGCGAACGGGCCGTGAGCACCGCCACCGTCAAGGCCGAGATATCACACCTGCGGCGGCTGCTCGGCGGGGCGATCGACTCGCGGCCCTACCGACTGACGCTCGATCTCGACGTCGACGTCACACAGGTGCTCGAAGCCCTGGAGCGCGGCGACGTCGAGTGGGCGACCACGTTGTATCGGGGCGAGTTGTTGCCCACCAGCGAGAGCCCCCTCATCGTCGAAACCCGACGACACATCGAAGTCGCACTGCGCAACCTGCTCGTGGCGTCGGGTACGCCAACCCAACTGCTGCGGTACGCCAACGTGCACCCGTTCGACCTCGACGTGCTCGTCGCCGCCGGCACACGCGCCGACGCGGGCACGCCGGCCGCCGCCGAAGCCGCGGCCATGGTCGAGCGCCTGCGCGCCTCCTGAGGCTGCCGAACCGATTGCCCGAACTGTTCGCGAAATCCGGCGCGAGGCGCCTGGAATCCCCGGTTTTTCGGAGCAGCGTTAGCGGGCGTCGCGGAGTTCGCGGCGGAGGTCGTTGATCTCGTCGCGCAGCTTGGCGGCGTACTCGAACTTGAGCTCAGCCGACGCTTCGTGCATCTCGGCTTCGAGCGTCTGGATGAGCCGGCCGAGCTCCTGCTCGGGGAGCGACTTGAGGTCGCGCTGCACCTTCTCGCGCTCGCGTTGACGGCGGCGATCCTTGCCCGGCACGGGAGCCGTGTCGTCGGGTCGGAGGATCGACAGGATGTCGCCGACCGCCTTGCGCACCGTTTGCGGGTCGATGCCGTGCTCTTCGTTGTACGCCAGCTGCAGGTTGCGGCGGCGCTTGGTCTCGTCGATCGCCGCGGTCATCGAGTCGGTCATCTTGTCGGCGTACATCACCACCTGGCCGGCCACGTTGCGGGCAGCGCGGCCGATCATCTGGATGAGCGACGTCTCCGACCGCAGGAACCCTTCCTTGTCGGCGTCGAGGATCGACACCAGCGACACCTCGGGGAGGTCGAGCCCCTCACGCAGCAGGTTGATGCCGACGAGCACGTCGAACTCGCCGAGCCGCAGGGCCCGAAGGATCTCGATGCGCTGGATCGTGTCGATGTTCGAGTGCAGGTAGCGCACCCGCAAGCCCTGTTCGAGCAGGTAGTCGGTGAGGTCCTCGGCCATCTTCTTGGTCAGCGTCGTCACCAGCACCCGCTCGCCGCGGGTGATCCGTCCCTCGACCATCTCCATCAGATCGTCGATCTGGCCCTTCGTGGGTTTGACGATCACCTCTGGGTCGACCAGGCCCGTGGGCCGGACGATCTGCTCGACGACCCTGTCGGACACGCGCAGCTCGTACTCGCCAGGGGTGGCTGAGAGGAACACGCACTGGTTGATCCGTTCGAGCACCTCGTCGAAGGTGAGCGGCCGGTTGTCGCGCGCCGATGGGAGACGGAAGCCGTGCTCGACGAGCACGTCTTTGCGGCTGCGGTCGCCCGCGAACTGGCCGTGCAACTGCGGCACGGCGACGTGGCTCTCGTCGATCACCAACAAGAAGTCGTCGGGGAAGTAGTCGAGCAGGGTGAACGGCGGCTCGCCGTACTCGCGACCGTCGAGATGCATCGAGTAGTTCTCGATGCCGTTGCAGTAGCCGACCTCGCTCATCATCTCGAGGTCGTACTGGGTGCGCATCCGCAGGCGCTGTACCTCGAGCAGCTTGTCGTTCTCTTCGAGGTACTTCAGCCGCTGTTGCAGTTCGGCTTCGATCTTGCCCATCGCCACCGCGAGCCGCTCGGCACCGGTGACGTAGTGGGTCGCGGGAAACACGTGTGCTCGCTCGATCTCGCTGAGCTGCTCGCCGGTGAGCGGGTCGAGCGTGGTGATGCGATCGATCGTGTCGCCGAACATCTCGACGCGCAGCACCGACTCTTCGTACGCCGGGTGGATCTCGATGGTGTCGCCGCGCACGCGGAAGTTGCCGCGGCCGAGCGTCATGTCGTTGCGGTCGTATTGCATATCGACCAGCCGGCGCAGGATGCTGCGCATGTCGTAGTCGATGCCCACGTTGAGGTCGAGCAACTGGCCGCGGTACTCGTCGGGGTTGCCCATGCCGTAGATGCACGACACCGAGGCAACGACGATGACATCGCGCCGGGTGAGCAACGCGGCCGTCGCCGAGTGGCGCAGCCGGTCGATTTCGTCGTTGATCGAGCTGTCCTTCTCGATGTACGTGTCGCTCGACGGGATGTACGCCTCGGGTTGGTAGTAGTCGTAGTAGCTGACGAAGTACTCGACCCGGTTGTTGGGGAAGAACTCGCGCATCTCCTGCGCAAGCTGCGCGGCGAGCGACTTGTTGGGCGCGAGGATCAGCGTCGGCCGCTGCACCTGCTCGATCGTCCATGCAATGGTCGCCGACTTGCCAGAACCGGTGATGCCGAGCAGCGTTTGAAAACGCTCTCCTGCGTCGACGCCTTCAGCGAGCGACTCGATCGCCGTGGGCTGGTCGCCGGCGGGCGCGAAGTCGGACACCACCTTGAGCGGCTCGACCACGGTGCCGTAGTTGCTCGACGGCACATCGTCGAGCAACTCCTGTTCCAGGCTCGAACGCGCCGCATTCGGTGCACTGGCGGATGGGGCGCTCAGCTCGTCGGCAACCTCGGTCACGAGCCGATCCTATCGGGCTGGACGCTGCTGTGCCGAACACATGTTTGGTCGGTCAGCGGCCCGTACACTCTCACCGTGACCGACGCCGAGGCGCTGCTCGTCGACCTCGACCCCGATCAGCGCGCGGCCGTCACGACCGAGTCCCGGCTCGTCGCCGTGATCGCCGGTGCCGGGTCGGGCAAGACCCGCGTGTTGACGCGTCGCATCGCCTACCGCATCGCCACCGAGACCGCCGACGGGCGGCACACCCTGGCCCTCACGTTCACCCGCGAGGCCGCCGGCGAGCTCCGGCGGCGGTTGCGCTCGCTCGGCCTGCGCGAGCCGGTGGAAGCAGGAACGTTCCACTCGACGATGCTGCGCGTGCTCGAAGAGCGGTACGCGTCGACCGACCGTCGCAAGCCGACGGTGAGCGCCGACCGGCGCCGTCTGATCCGCGATGCGGTCGACGCTGGCGATCGGCGGGCAGTGCCCTCCTACCTTGCCGAAATCGACTGGGCCACGGCTCGTGGCATCCCGGCGGGCGGGTACGCAGCTGCGGCGCGGCGAGCTGGGCGGCGGCCGTCGGCAGGGGTCGACCGTGTCGCCACGGTGTTCGCCGACGTCGAGCAACTCAAGCGCCGACGCGGCGTCATCGACTTCGACGACGTGCTCGCCCTCACCGTGCGCGAGATGCGCCGCCAACCTGAGTTCGCCGACGCGCTTCGCTGGCGGTTCCGACACCTGCTCGTCGACGAAAGTCAGGACCTCAACCCCCTGCAGCACGCGCTGATCGATGAGCTCAGAGCGGGGCGCAACGACCTCTACCTGGTCGGCGACCCCGCACAGTCGATCTACGGGTTCAACGGTGCCGACCCTGCGCTGCTCGTCGACGTGGAACAACGCTTCTCCGGGGTCGAGGTGATCCGGCTGCCTGTCAACCATCGGTGCACACCACAGGTCGTCCGCGCGGGCGTCCACGCCCTCGACCGGGCCGGTCAGCCGTTCGATCTGCGTTCGGCTCGGCCGGACGGGCCTGCCGTGCGCGTGATCACCACCGACGACGAACACGACGAAGTGACCACGGTGGTCGCCACGCTCGATGCCCTGGCGCGCGACCAGCTGAGCCGCGGCGATGTCGCGGTGGTCGCCCGCACCCATGCCCAGCTCGAACCGCTGCGATCGGCGATCGAGGCGGCAGGACTTCCCGTCCGACAGCGAACCGACGAGGTCGGGCCAGGCGCACTCGTGCGTCAGGTCGCAGCACTCGGGGGCGCAGATCGGCTTCGAGCGTTCGCCCACGACACGCTCGACAGCGTGGACACTGCAACCACCCCAGGCCGCAGCCGAAGCGGTGCCAACACGGAAGAGTCCGGCGCCGACGAACGAGCGGTCGCCGCAGCGGTGCTGATGTACTTGCGCGAGCAGCCCGGCGGCGACGGCCGGGGGTTCCGCGCCTGGGTCGCCACCAACGATCCATTCGGCGACGGGCCGAGCGCTGGTGTGGAGTTGCTCACGTTCCACGCCGCAAAGGGTCGTGAGTGGCGCACCGTCGTGGTCACCGGTGTCGAGAGCGGCTTGGTGCCCCACAAGTCGGCGACAACCCAAGCCGCCAAAGCTGAGGAGGCTCGACTGCTCTATGTGGCGCTCACTCGCGCCACCGACGAACTCGTGGTGACCGGGGCCGCCCGCCGCGGCGGCTACGCCCGGCGACCGTGCACACTGCTCGACGGTCTGGATACCAGCGATCCTCCGCCCGCTCCGCCGCCTCGTCGACGCGAGCATCGACGCATCGCACCGGACCCGGTGGTTGCTGCGCTGCGTGCATGGCGCGATGACGCCGCGCGACGCGCCCGCGTGCTCCCGTCAGCCTGGCTCAGCGACCGCGATCTGACCGCGATCGCCACAGCACGACCGCGCACCGCCGAGGAACTCGAGGCGGTGACGTCGCTCGGGCCGATCACCGCGCGGCGGCTGGCGCCACAGATCGACGCACTGCTGTAGCGGTCGCGAGGTCAGCTGCGGTCGGCCAGGTCGACGATGACCGGCGCGTGGTCGCTCGGCTGCTTGCCCTTGCGGGCGTTGCGGTCGACCACGGCCCATTCCACGTCGTTGGCGACCGACGACGAACACAACACCAGATCGATGCGCATCCCCCGGCCCTGGTGGAAGTCACCGCGTCGGTAGTCCCACCACGAGTACACGCGGTCGGCGTCGTGGCGCTGCCGAAACACGTCCACCAGGCCGAGGTCGAGCAACGCCTGCAGGCGGTCGCGCTCGGGCTGGCTGACGTGCGTCGCCCCGTTGACCTTGGCCGGGTCCCACACATCCCGGTCGTCGGGGGCGATGTTGAAATCACCGCCGACGACGATCTCGGTGGACGACTGCTCGCGCAGGTGGGCATGCAGTCGCTCGAGCCAGGAGAGCTTGTACTCGTAGTGCGGGTCTTCGAGGCTGCGCCCGTTGGGCACGTACACGGAACTGACGCGCAGGCCACCGCACGTGGCGGTGATGATTCGTGCGTCGGGATCGGGCTCGATGCCATCGGCGAAGTTGACCACCACGTCGTCGAGACCGACCTTCGACAAGATGGCCACACCGTTCCACTGGCCTTGCCCGTAGTGGGCAGCGCTGTAGCCGAGCGACTCGAAGGCGAGGGTGGGAAACGCGTCGTCGGCGAGCTTGGTCTCTTGCAGCAACACGACGTCGGGAGCGACATCGGCAAGCCATTCCTCCACCCGCTCTTGGCGGGCTCGCAGCGAGTTGACGTTCCAGGTGACGATGCGCGTCACGGTGTCGCCGCCTCGTCATTGCTCGCGTCGACCGGGGTCGATGCCATCGTGCTCGCCGCCTTCTTGGAGGACCGCTTCTTCGACGCAGTCTTCTTCCTGCCTGCGGCCTTCTTGATTGCGCTCTTCTTGCTCGCCGCCTTCTTGGTGGCCGTCTTCTTCGTGGCCGACTTCTTGGCTGCGGTCTTCTTGCTCGCCGCCTTCTTGGTGGCGGCCTTCTTGTTCGTCGTCTTCTTCGTCGCCGACTTGGTCTTGGCGGCAGTTTTCTTGCCCGCCGCCTTCTTCGTGGCCGACTTGTTCTTGGCTGCGGTCTTGCGACGCGCGGGCTTCTGCTTCGGCTGCTCAGCCTGGGATTCGTCCGCCGGTGGTGGCGCATCGTCCGGCGGCGACTCCACCGGCGCCGCCGGTCTTGAGGACTCGACTGGCGCAGCACCGCCATCGACCACCGCTTGCGCCTCGTCGTCGCCGGAAGCGGCCGCGTCGGCCAGCGCCTTGGCGGCCATGTCGGGCAGCGCGCAGTCGATGCTGCGGCGACCGGGCGAGAAGTTGACCACGACCGCCGTGATCGACTCGTCGATCTTGAGCGCCTTGCGCGCGCTCGTAGGTGGTGGATCGGCCATCAGGCGCAGCGGCACATAGCCGCGAACGTCACCGCCGATCGTGATGTACGCCCCGTGCGAGGAGTAGCTGGCCACCGTGGCGTTCACGCTCGTGCCGACAGGGTGATGCTCGACGAACTCGAGGAACGGCAGCAGCTCGTTGACCATCTCGCCCTTGCGTGGCGCACGCGATGCGGCGCCACGCGATGCCGGCTGATCCGGAGCCGGAGCGTCCGGGACGTCCTCGGACTCCACCGGGCCAGGGGGCGGCGCAGTGGGCACCGGCATCGGTTCGCTGGCCCGCTTGCTCGACCGGCGAGCGGTGCGCTTCTGGGCCCGCTTCTTGGCGGTCGCCTTGCGGCTCACCGGCCCGCGCACGGGCACGCGGTCGACAAACACCCATCCCACGTGTGGTACCGGCTTGCCACCGACCAGTCGGCCCTCGTCGAACAGCCAGTCGTAGGTGCCGTGGAACTCTTGGAACGAATCGTTGGAGAGCACGACAGCGTTGGCCTTGTCGGCGATCTGCAGCACGAACGCGTCGCCGCGACCGACGGCGCCTGCCGGAGGCGCCACCAGTTCGTTGTTGGAGATGCCGTCCTCGAAGGCGTTCGCTTCGGACTTGTCGATGCGATGACCGAACGTGGCATCGACCACCACGGTGACCGCAGCCTCGGGGTGTTCCTCGATGAACGCGATCACTGCGTCGTTCAATTGCTCCAGGCTCGGGAGCGAACGCCCCTCGGTGGCGATGTTCGAACCGTCGACCACAACGTGGGCAACGTCGCCTCGGGCGCTCATGTGGTGGTATTCCTCGTCATCGGCGCCGCCATCGTAGGCTCACCGATCGTGATCCGGGCAGTGCTCTGGGACTTCGGTGGCGTCATCTTGTCGAGCCCGTTCGACGCGTTCGCCCGCTACGAGTCGACGAACGCGCTCCCCGAGGGGTTCATTCGGTCGGTCAATGCCACCAACCCCGATCACAACGCGTGGGCGCTGCTCGAACGCAGCGACATCACTCCCGCCGAGTTCGACCAACGCTTCGCCGACGAGGCAGCGGCGCTCGGCCACCGTGTGCCCGGGGCCGACATCCTGGCGCTGCTCGCCGGTGAGATTCGTCCCGACATGGTCGACCTGCTCGACCGCGTGATCGACGCCGGCTACCGCACCGCGTGCCTGACCAACAACGTCGCATCTGCCGATCCACGTTCCGCCCGTCCGGACGTCACCGCGGTGATGGACCGCTTCGATCACGTCGTGGAGTCGAGCAAGGTCGGCGTGCGCAAGCCCGAGGTGCGGTTCTACGAGATCGCCTGCGACATGGTCGGCGTCGCGCCGCACGAGTGCGTGTTCCTCGACGACCTGGGCATCAACTTGAAGCCCGCTCGGGCGATGGGCATGACCACGATCAAGGTCGGCGACCCGACCACCGCCATCGCCGACCTCGAAGCCGCACTCGGCCTCTGAGATTCGGGTGATCGTTACAGGTCGCGGAAGAGGCGCTCCATCATTTCGTCGAGCTCTTGGTCGTGGATCGTCTTCGACCCAGTGGCCGGGCTGCCCGACTCGACACGAGCCACGTGGCGCAGGTCGTAACCCTGGTCCTTGATTCGCCACACGTTGTGCTCGATGAACTTCCACGCGCCCATGTTCTCGGGCTCTTCCTGCAGCCAGCGCAGTTCGCGTGCGTTGGGGTACCGCTCGAGGACCTCGAGCATCTGCTCGGTGGGCAGCGGATACAACTGCTCGATGCGCACGATCGCCACCGGGGCCTCGCGGGCGTCGCGCTCGGCCATCGCGTCCCACGCGACCTTGCCGGAGCAGAACACGAGTCGGGTGACCGACTCGGGGTCGAAACCGTCGCGCTCGTTGATCGGATCGTCGAGGACCTCCTGGAACGAACCCGTCGTGAGCGCCTCGATCGGCGAACGAGTCTGCTTCATTCGCAGCCCTTGCTTCGGCGTGAACACGATCAGTGGCGTGCGCCGCTCGGAGTGCACCTGACGGCGCAGCAGGTGGAAGAAGTTTGCGGCCGTGGTCGCGTTGGTCACCTGCATGTTGTCTTCGGCGGCGAGCGTGAGAAAACGCTCGATCCGCGCCGAGCTGTGCTCAGGGCCCTGGCCTTCGTAGCCGTGTGGTAGCAACAAGACGAGACCGTTGTGTTCGTCCCACTTGTCCTCGGCGGCAACGATGTATTGGTCGATCACGATCTGGGCACCGTTGACGAAGTCGCCGAACTGCGCCTCCCACATCACGAGCGCCTCGTGATTCTCGGCGGCGTAGCCGTACTCGAAGCCGAGCGCGGCGTACTCCGACAGCAGCGAGTCGTACACGAAGAACTTTCCGGGCCCATCGTCGGCGGCGGCGCCGTCGGCCGACTCGTCGAACGAGTTGAGTGGGATCCACGGCGTGCCGGTTTCGAAGTCGATCAGGGCTGCGTGACGGTGACTGAACGTGCCGCGCCGCGAGTCCTGCCCGGCGAGGCGCACCGTGCGGCCCTCGAGTACGAGCGATCCGATGGCCATCGCTTCGGCGAGCGCCCAATCGACCTCGCCGTCGTTGAACAACTTGGCGCGCGCATCGAACTGACGGGCCAGTTTCGGGTGAATCTCGAAGCCCTCCGGGTACGCCGTGAGTTGCTGGAAGATGCGTTCGAGCTCCGGCCGCTCGACGCCGGTCGGGATGTGCGGCAACACGCCCAGCGGACGCGGCGGCCGCGGTGCGGTGATCTCGTCGGGGGCGTGTGACCGGGTCTCGTCGAGCGCCACCTGCAGCTTGTCGTGGTAGTCGCCGAGCGCTTCTTCGGCTTCTTCCACGGTGATGTCGCCGCGCTTGACCAGCGATTCGACGTACAGCTTGCGCACGCTGCGGCGCTCGGAGATCGCCTTGTACATCAGCGGCTGGGTGTAGCTCGGATCGTCGCCCTCGTTGTGCCCGTGGCGGCGGTAACAGACCATGTCGATCACGACGTCTTTGTGGAACGCCTGGCGGTACTCCCACGCCAGCCGCGCGACGCGCACACACGCCTCGGGGTCGTCACCGTTCACGTGGAAGATCGGTGCCTGCACCGTCTTGGCCACGTCGGAGCAGTACAACGACGAGCGCGCGTACTGCGGTGCGGTGGTGAAGCCGATCTGGTTGTTGATGATCAGGTGGATGGTGCCGCCGATGCGATACCCACCCGTGTCGCTCATGGCGAACGCCTCGGCCACCACGCCCTGGCCGGCGAACGCGGCGTCGCCGTGAATGATCAGCGGCAGCACGGTGAACGCACCCGGCGGGTCGATCTGGTCCTGCTTGGCGCGGGCCATGCCCATCACCAACGGGCCGACGGTTTCGAGGTGGCTCGGATTGGCCGCCAGTTCGATCGGCACATCGGCGCCGTCAGGCGACACGTACTTCCCGCTCGCGCCGAGGTGGTACTTCACGTCGCCGGAGCCCTGCACCGACGTGGGATCGAGGTGGCCCTCGAACTCGGAGAAGATCGCCTCGTAGCTCTTGCCCATGATGTTCGACAGCACGTTGAGCCGGCCGCGGTGGGCCATGCCGATCACCGCCGAATCGAACGATGCATCGGCGGCGTTCGACAGGATCTCGTCGAGGATCGGAATCGCCGACTCGGCCCCTTCGATGCCGAACCGCTTGGTGCCCACGTACTTCGTGGCCAAGAAGCGCTCGAACGACTCGGCGGCGTTGAGCCGCTCGAGGATGCGCATCTTCTCGGTCATGTCGAACTCGTGATGCGGACCCTCGATGTGCGCTTGGATCCAGCGCTGCTCGTCGGTGTTCTGGATGTGCATGTACTCGACGCCGATGGTGCGCGAGTAGGCGTCGCGCAACACGCCGAGCAGGTCGCCGAGCCGCATCTTGTCGACACCGCCCACCCCGTCGGTGAGGAACTCGCGATCGAGATCCCAGATGGTCAAGCCGTAGGTGGCGGGGTCGAGCTCGCGTGGCGTCCGCGGCTCTTTCCAGCGCAGCGGGTCGAGGTCGGCGATGAGGTGCCCACGCACGCGATGCACGCGGATCAGCTTGGCCACCGCCATCTGCTTGGCGAGCATCGCCTCTTCACGATTGATCGGGTTGATGTCGGGTCGCCACTGCACCGACTCGTAGGGCATGTCGAGGCTGTGGAAGATGTCTTCGTAGAAGTCGTGCTCGCCGAGCAACAGCTCGTGCACCCGCTTGAGGAACAGCCCCGACTCGGCACCTTGGATGATGCGGTGGTCGTAGGTGCTCGTGACGGTGACGACCTTGCTGATACCGATTTGGCTCAGGCTTCGACGGTCGGCTCCCTCGAACTCGGCGGGATAGTCGATGGTGCCGACGCCGACGATCAACCCCTGCCCTGGCATCAGGCGAGGCACCGACTGGACGGTGCCGATCGTGCCCGGGTTGGTCAGCGACACGTTGGCGCCCTGGAAATCGTCGAGCGTCAGCTTCTTGTTGCGCACCTTGCGGATGATCTCCTCGTAGGCCACGAGGAAGCCGGCGAAGTCGAGCTCTTCGGCATTGCGCAACACGGGGACCACGAGATTGCGGCTGCCGTCGTCGTTGGCCACGTCGACCGCAAGGCCCATATTGACGTGGTCGTTGACAACCAGGCGCGGGCCGTCAGGCCCTTCGACGTAGGTGTTGTTCATCGCCGGGACCTCGTCGGCGATCGCCCGCACGATGGCGTAGCCGATGAGGTGGGTGAAGCTGACCTTGGTCTGACCGCTGCGGGCCCGGAACCCGTTGATCACCTTGCGGTTGACCTCGAGCAACTTGGCGGGGACGTTGCGGAAGCTCGTCGCCGTGGGCACGCCGAGGCTGCGCTCCATGTTGGTGACGATGGCCTTGCCGGCACCACGGATTGGCTTGCCTGGTGGCTCCGGCTCGTCCGCTTTCTTCTCGGCTGCCTTCCGCTCGACCGCACCGTTGGTCGTCGGCTTCGGCGGCGCGGCCGCGGCCGGGGCGGCTCCGGCGGCGGGAGCGTTCAGCGGTTCGGGTTCCACCACGCCCGGAACATCGGGATCGCGATGCTCGGCAACGGCGGCTTGCACCTGCGGCGACGCAGCAGCGGCGGCGGCAACGGTGGGGGTTTGCGAGCGGTAGTCGGCGAAGAACTCGCGCCAGGAGTCGCTGACCGACTGCGGATCTCGAACGAACCGCTCGTACATCTCCTCGACGAGCCACGAGTTGGCTCCAAAGTCGGCGCTGCGGCCCTCGTCGGGCAGATCGGTGGTGGTCACGAGTCCAGCGTACTCGTGCACCGACCCCGACTTCGGGGCCACGCATCGTGAGTTGGCGACCACCGGTGGTGTGAGTTGACCGATCGTTGACATGCCCCACACCGAGCCCTGACGCAGACCTCTTGATCACTCCCCGTGGGCCATCACTACGTTCAGTGAGATGTTCACCGAGCAGCTACAACGTGGGGAAATGCTGCGGGGCAGCGAGATCGACGCCAATGCCAACCGCGAGCGAATGCGTCAACGTCGTCTCAAGAAGACGTTGATCCCGCTGACCCTGGTACTCGCCTGGCTGCTGTTCCGACTCCTCACGAACAACCCGCCGCGCATCGGCATCCCCGGCTGGGTACAGGGCAACCCAGAAATCGTCATCGCCCTCGGGTTGATCCTCATTCTCGGCACGGTGATCTTCATCCCGTTCCTCACCGCCGGTCGCTCGCCGCACACGCTGCTGCGGGCCTCTGACTCGAACGTCCGTCTCGACGACGTGGTCGGCGCCGACCAGACCAAGCGCGAGGCGATCGACTCGATGAACCTGTTCCTCGCGTCCGAAACCTTCCAGCGCGAGATGGGCGGCAACGCCCGACGCGGCGTGTTGTTCGAAGGCCCTCCCGGAACCGGCAAGACCTACCTGGCCAAGGCGATGGCCGCCGAGGCCGGTGTGCCGTTCCTCTTCGTGTCGGCCAGCGAGTTCCAGTCGATGTACTACGGCCAGACGAACCGCAAGATCCGTTCGTTCTTCAAGTCGCTGCGCAAGGCGGCCAAGGACGAAGGCGGAGCGATCGGCTACATCGAAGAGTTCGACGCCATCGGTGGCGCGCGCAGCGGAATGAACTCCGGGTCGATGCGCGAAGGCATCGTCGGCGTGGTCAACGAGCTGTTGGTCCAGATGCAGAGCTTCGATCTGCCGAGCGGGTCGGAGAAGTTCAAGATCTGGTGGATCGACACGATGAACGCGTTCCTCCCCGACCACCGCCGCAAGCCGCGCCCGACGCGCAAGGAAGCCAACGTGCTGATCGTGGCGTCGACCAACCGCGCCGCCGACCTCGACCCTGCGCTCCTCCGCCCTGGCCGGTTCGACCGGGTGATCGGCTTCAACCTGCCGCCGCGCACCGACCGGATGGCGATCGCCGAGTACTACCTCAACAAGAAGGCCCACGACGACGAGATCACCCCCGAGCTGATCGCCGACCTCACCGCCGGGTACACGCCCGTGCGCATCGAGCGGCTGCTCGACGAAGGGCTGATCATCGCACTCCGGTACGGCCGGAATCAGATGGAACTCGCCGACGTGCTGCAGGCCCAGCTCGTGACCGAGGTGGGCGTGGCCCACGAGATGGGCTATCACCCCGACGAGCGGCGGCGCATCGCGCTCCACGAGGGCGGCCACGCGCTCACCGCCGTGCTCACCCGCCGCGACGTGAAAGTGGCCTCGATTCTTCGCCGGTCGGCCGCGCTCGGGCTCGTCGCCCACGGTGATGCGGAGGAACGGTTCTTGAAGACCCCGACCGAGGCACGCGACCTGATCTGTGTCGCTCTCGCTGGGCGAGCCGCAGAGCTGCAGGAGTACGGCGAGGCGTCGAGCGGGATCTCCTCCGACCTGGCGGCCGCGACCAACGTCGCGTGCCAGCTGATCGGCCAACTCGGCGACGGGCCCGGCTTGCTGAGCCTCGAAGCAGCGGCGATGCCGACGGCCGCCAACCTCGTTGCCAAGGTCTTGGCGGACGAGCGCAGCCGCAACGCCGCCGAGGCGATCCTCGAGGAGGGCGAGCGACGGGCGGCCGACATGGTCGAGCGCTATCGCGACGCACTGCACGAGATCGCCGACGTGCTGTGCGAACGCGACGAGGTCGATGGCGACACGATTCGGGCGATCGTCGCGCAGTACACCGACATCACCGAACGACGCGGTGCCGTGCGCCGGGGCCCTGAGTTCCGCGCGACGAAGGTGTAGCGGTCGTCGGCACCGAAACCGACGTCGAGGGAACCGAGCGGGCGGCCACGACGTCTGAATAGGTGTGGGTCGTCGTTCGCCGTTCACCGCCGTGGCAGTCGTGACGATGGCGGCGGTCATCGCAACCAGCTGCGGGACCGACGAGCCGTCGACCGGCACCGCGCCGACAACGGCGGCGAGCACCGCCGCGCCGAGCACGACCACGGCGCCACCGACGCCCGGCACCGAGATCGTCGACGCTGCGCCGACGACCAGCTCCGGCGCGATCCCGACCACCAGCCCCACGGAGAGCACCCAGATGGAGCAGTCGTCAACACCGGATGCGCTCGGCGACACCGCCGCGGCCGACCTGGCGGCGCGTCTCGCAGTGAGCCCGGGCGACATCGAGGTGATCGCCGTCGAAGAAGTCACCTGGCCCGACGCATCGCTCGGCTGCCCGCAGCGCGACATGCAGTATCAGCAGGTGCTCACCCCCGGCGTGCGGGTGATCCTCACCCACGACGGTGTTGAACACCGCTACCACGCCGGCGGTGGCCGGGACCTGTTCTACTGCTCGACCCCGCAGGACGCTCTCGACGACCGAACTGGCTGACCAGACCCGCAGACAGTTCGGGGGGCGGCCCGGCGACTCCGTTCTCCAGCGTGACCACCAGCGAGACACGTTCGGGGGGCGGCCCGGCGACTCCGCCGTCGCCGGACCGCGACCGTCGAACGGTCGTCCGCCCCTTGATGTCGATTACGTGTCGATCTCCACCAGCGTGAGCCCGATCAGCCCGCCGGCGTCGGCGTGGGACACCGCGCCGACGTACGACTCGTCGGGGTCAAGTCCGTCCCACGCCGCGGTGATCGTCGCCTGCTCGCCCACCGTGCCCGAGGTGGGCGCCGAGTCGATGGTCAGCGCCCCGGTGCCCGGGGTGGCCGGCACGTCCCACGTGCCCACCGTGAAGTCGACCGGCCCCCCAGCGGTTTGCCAGCCGTGGACGTACAGCGTCCAGGCGTCGTCGGGCGGCAGGGTGATTTCGATCACCTCGTTGGTGCCTCCACTCGTCGACGAGGCGACCTGCTCGCCCGCCGAGTTGTAAAGGAACAGGTCGAGGTCGACGTCCGGATTCGGCACCGCAAGATCGTCGGGGCCGAGCGCGATGCGCACGAACGCCGAACCCGCCGTGGTGATCGGGAACGCCACCTGGCCCACCGGTTCGCCCGGGACGAACGTCTGATCAGGATCCTGATCGACGGTGCCCGTGAGCGGCGTCGCCGGAACGGGGCCATGCGGAGCAGCGGTATAGGCGCCGTCGAACCCGAACTGCACCGGAACGTCCACCGAACCGGCGGTACCGCTCGCCGACACCGCGTCGGGCGCGGCGAACAGCGACGCCCGCACTGCAAGCGGGCTGCGCACCTCGTACCGTCCGGCCTTCCATGTGAGTGCGCCGTACTGCCACTCGCCGATCGGGGCCGACGCGTTGGTGAACGTCACCTCGAACGTGGCCGACTCGCCGGGAGCGAGGCGCAACCGGTTCGGCGACACGTCGACATCGAAGCCCGGAGGGGCCTCGACACGCGGTCGGAACGTGCGCGTGCGATCGGCGACGGAGGTCACCGTTCGCTCGACGGTGATCGTCCCGGCGACGTCGCTGGCGCCGATCGATGCCAAGTTGAGGTCGGTTGCGGCCGTGGAGGCGCCGCCGCCGACGAGTGCGCCACAGGTCGATTCCGGGTCGAGGAAGGGCGAGGTGTCGGCACCGCACAAGAACGCGAGGTAGTCGAACAGGCCAGCGTCGTAGACCAGACCCGGGTTGAACACCGAACCTCGTGCGTTGGCTCGTCCGCTCGGATCGACGTGCCCGGCGCCCATGTCGAACGGGTCGGCTGCGGTACTCGCATCCTCTTTGGTCACGTCCTGTCGGGCGGTCGTCATGATCGCCGACTTGGCCATCGCCGCCGTCCAGTCGGGGTGCGCCTGGCGCAGCAGTGCGAACAGGCCGGCCACGTGCGGACTCGACATCGAGGTACCGGAGATCGACTGGAACAGCTGACCACCCGCACCGACCGACGGGAACGGCGTATGGCCGGCAAGGATGTTCACGCCGGGTGCCGTGACGTCGGGTTTGATCAGGTCGTTGGCCACCGGGTTCGGCCCGCGTGACGAGAAGTCGGCCATGACCGAACCTTGGGTCGGGGTTGCCGTTCCTTCACCGATCGATGCCGTCGCCGCTGCACCGGCTCCGGCGATGTAGTCACGCACGGCCGACCCCGTGGTGAAGTTGACGTGGATCGACGGCACGAAGTGCGTGTCGGTGACCAGCGCCTGCGCATCGTTGGGGTTGAACAGAATCATCCCTGCACCACCCTGCTCGGCGACCGCGCGGCTCTTGTCGACACGGGCGAACCCGCCGCGCAAGCACAACACCACGGCGTCCGTGATGTCGCCCGAGAACGGAACGGCCGGGTCGCACAGCTCGTTGCCGAGCGCCGCGCCGTCGAGCAGCGGGAACTGCCCGTCGGTTCCGGGCGTCACGCTCGCTCCGGTGGCGATCTGTCCACTACCGAGGCGGGCCACCGACGTGTACGTGCGGTCGTGGGTGCTCGCGCCGACGGTGGTGATCCATGGCACGGACGCAGGCCCACCGATCGTGTCGGCTCCCGGCCCGCTGTTGCCGGCGGACGTCGCCACCCACACATTGGCATCGGCGGCGAAGAGGAACGCGAGATCGGCGGGATCGGTCAGCGTGGCGCCGCCACCGATGGAGTAGTTGATCACGTCGACGCCATCGGCGACTGCGGTGTCGATGGCGTCGACGAGATCCGAGGTGACGCAACCGAGGTCGCCGCACACCGAGTAGGCGATCACCCGGGCACGGTGGGCCACGCCGGTGACGGTGCCGCGGTCGATGCCGAACAGCTCGGCATCGACGTCCGCGTTGCCCGCAGCGGTGCCTGCCACGTGTGTGCCGTGACCGTCGTAGTCGCGTGCTGAGTTGAACGTCTCTGCACCGACGATCTGCTTGTACACGGTGCGCATGTCGCGCGCTCCGAGCAGTTTGTCGTTGCACTCGAACGGTGCGTCGTCGGGGTTGTAGGCGGTGTCGCCGAACTCGCAGGGCACCTCCTCGAATCCATCGAGCGGTGCGTACGAGCCGTCGTCGGTGAACGACTGATGCTCGGGCCAGATCCCCGAGTCGATCACGCCGATCACGACGTCTTCGCCCGTGTACCCCGACGCCCACGCGCCGCGCCGGTCGTCGAGCCCGAGGAACGCCGGGGATGCGTCGGTGTCGAGCTGACGCAGCTCGTTGGGCACGACCTTGGCCACCGCCGGCTGGCGCTCCAGCGCGACGACCTCGTCATCGGTCAGCTCGGCTTCGAACCCGCTCAGGGCGTAGGTGTAGGCGGTGCCTTTGTCGCCGTCGTCGATTCCGGCATCGGCCAGCGCGTCGTCCTGCTCCTCTTCGAGAAACTCGACGTACTCCTCGACCTCCGGCGCCTCGGTGTCGAGCGTTTCGCCCTCTGCCGGGGCGGTTGCCTCGAGGCCGGGTTCACCACCTTCGTAGGCCACGACCGGGTCGCTGGCCATCACCACGACGTACGAGTCGGCAACGGGGGCTTGTGCGTCGGCGCCGGGCGCCACGGCGAGCACGCCGACGAGCCCAGGCACAGTGAGTAACAGTGGAACCCGCGCGCGTCGACGGGATGAGCGTCGAGATGAGCGGCGGGATGAGCGGTGAACCGATGACACCGGGAACCTCCTGGAGTAGGCCCGCTGGCTGTGCCCGCTGCCGCACCGCGCCGGTCACACTACTCGTAGTGACCGGACGTGCGCTAGGGGTGATCTCAGTTCGCCGCGCCGTACCGCCCCGATGGTGTGCAGATGGTGGTGCAGATGGAGTTCAGATGCGTTCGAGACCAGCGCCGTCGAACAACGGCGTGATGCCATGGGTGGCAACGTCGGCCCGCAGCTCGTCGGCGGTGGGCGTGGTCAGGTCGCCGGCGGCGACGCGTTCGGCCGCATCGAGTGCGGCCGGCAGCAGTCGAGCGTCGCTCGACGTGTTCACGAACACCGTCGGGAACGACAACGCATAGGCGATCGCCCGATCGATGGCGCCGCCGTCGTCGAGCGGTTCGTACCAACTGAAGTGCGGCACCTCGGGGTCGTCCCAGCGACGACGGGCGATGCTCTTGATCGTCTGCACGGCAACCTGCTGCTCTGCGCAGTACGTCAGCAGCTCGTCGAATTCGCGGCGGTAGGTGTCGATCTCCAGCAACGAGAAGTTCAGCGGCAGGAGCACGGAGGCGAAGTCGAAGCGACGCAGACTTGCGAGATGCGTGGCGGGGGTTCTGAGGCCGTGCGCCGTGATGCCGACATGATCGACGAGTCCCTCGTCGCGGGCGACCTCGAGCGCCGCCACCGCTCCCCCATCGGCGAAGGCCGTCTCGATCTCGTCGGGTTCGATCAGATTGTGCAACTGAATCAAGTCGATTCGCTCGACGCCCATGCGTTCCAGCGACCGTTCGAGCTCTCGACGCGCCCCGGCGCCGTCGCGGGCACGAGTCTTGGTGGCGAGGAAGACCGCGCTGCGGTGATCGGCCAGCCAGGGCTTCAGCCGATCCTCGGACGCGCCGTACATCGCCGCCGTGTCGATGTGGTTCACGCCGGCGGCGCGGATCGCATCGAGCGTGACGAGCGCACGTTCGGGGCTCATCCCGCCGAGCGCTGCAGCCCCGAAGATGATCCTCGTCGAGTCGTGTCCGGTTCGTCCGAAGTGCATGGTCGGCAACATGCCCGCACGGTACTTCGTAGCCGTACTGGGCCGGCGAGCCGGTGCCACACTGTCGGGCGATGACGGCGATTGGCGAACACGTGCGCACCGACACCGGTTGGGAAGTCGTCGACACGGCACCCATCCCCACACGCGGCGTCACCGTGGGCTCGAACTTCATGGTGGGCAACGGCTACCTCGGCTACCGCGGCACGCGACCCGACCAGCGGGCAACCGACTTCGTTGCGTGCGTGGTGTCCGACACGTACGACATGGCCGACGGGGTATGGCGCGAACTGTGCACCGTGCCGAATGCGCTGTACGTCGGGATCAGACTCGACGGCGAGCCGCTCTCGATCGACCTGGATCAGCCGGCCGAAGTCGAATACACCCTTGCCACCGCCGAGGTCACCCAACGCTGGCGAGCGACGACCACCGTCGGTCAGTCGGCCAGCGTCGCAGTGCGCCGCTTCGCCAGCCTCGACGACCTGCACCTGGTGATGCAGCAGGTCACGGTCGCGCCCGACCACAACGATGCGCGGATCGAGTTCGACACCACCATCGACGTCGATGTGTGGTCGCTCAACGGCACGCACCTCGTCGAGATCGAGCGACATGGCGACGACGCAGTGCGTTGCGTCACCGGCGAGTACGCCACCGAGATCTGGATCGCGCGCTGCGATCACATCACGATCAGCGAGGGGGCAGCGACGATCGCCACCGCGATGGGGGTGGCGTCGTCGAACGACGAGCTCGATGGCCGGTCGCCGCACGAGCGGGCCACGGCGGCCGCCGACGCAGCGACCACAACCGGCTACCGCGAAGCGCTCACGGCCTCGGCGAGCCACTGGGAGCAGTTCTGGCAGCGCACCGACATCCAGATCGTCGGCGAACCCGGCGCGCAAGCGGCACTGCGCTTCTCGCTCCTGCACAACCGGATGGCCACCCCAGCCCACACCGACCGACTGCCGATCGGCGCCCGCGGCTTGTCGTGTCAGGCGTACCAGGGCGCCGCGTTCTGGGACCAGGAGATGTTCAACCTGCCGGCGTTTCTGCACACCGAGCCGCAGATCGCGCGCAACATCTTGGTCTATCGATGGCGGACACTCGACGGCGCTCGACGCAAGGCGCAACGACTCGGCTACGAGGGTGCCTACTTCGCGTGGATCAGCGGCACCACCGGCGACGAGCTGTGTCCCGACTTCTTCTTCACCGACGTGCTCACCGGCCGCCCGATCCGCAACCACTTCAACGTGTGGCAGATGCACGTCAGCCCCGACATCGCGCACGCGGTGTGGCGGTACTGGGAAGCCACCCACGACATCGACTTCCTCGCGACTCACGGCGCCGAGATCGTGTACGAGGTGGCTCGGTTCCTGCGCTCGTTCGCCAAGTACAACGAGGTGCTGAGGCGTTACGAAGTCATCCGCCTGCTCGGGCCCGACGAGTGGCACGAGAATGTCGACAACAACGCCTACACGAACCGACTCAGTCAGCTCGCGCTCGGCCATGCTCTTCAGATCGACCAGCTCCTGGCGACCGAACGACCCGATGTGCGGCAGGCGCTGCACGACCGGCTCGGCATCACCGCGTCGGAACTCGACGCCTGGCAACGGATGCGCGATGACCTCTACGTGCCGGGTCCCGATCCCGAGTCGACGCTGATCGAAGCCTTCGACGGGTTCTTCGAGCTGGAAGACACCCGACCGGACGCGGTGCGCCAACGTCTGCTCGACCCGTCCGAGTACTGGGGCTGGCCGAACGGGGTGGCGGTGCACACGCAGGTGTCGAAGCAACCCGACGTGGTGCAGCTGTTCGCGGTCGACGACTCGTACCCGCTCCACGTGCAGCGGGCGAACTACGACTACTACGAGCCGCGCTGCGCTCACGGCTCGTCGCTCAGCCACTCGGTGCATGCGCTGGTGGCGACTCGACTCGCCGAGCTCGATCCCGAGTACCTCGACGTCGCCGCGCGGTACTTCTTCGACACCGCGACGATCGACCTCCTGGCAACCCAACATGCGGCAGTCGGCGGCACGTTCATCGGCGGCATCCACACCGCGGCCACGGCCGGTGCATACGGCGTCGTCGTGTACGGCTTCGTCGGCCTGTCGGTGGACAACGGCGTGGTCTCGCTCGACCCTCGACTCCCGCCGAAGTGGAAGAGCCTGGCGCTGACACTCGAGATCTGGGGCCAACGACTCAAGGTGCTCGTCGGTCCGGACCAGGTCACGGCGGTCGCCGACGACGAGAACACCGGTGCCGTAGGCATCGCACTGGCCGGCGAGGAGCCCTACGACCTCGGCCCGGGTTCGATCCTCAGCGCGCCGCTACGTGTCGGCGTTCGCTGACCAGCCACAATGAGCGCATGACTGCGCTGCCCGCTGCGTTCGACAACCGAGTGACCCACGACCTCGGGGTCGACATCCCGATCGTGCAGGCACCGATGGGGTGGATCGCCCGGTCGCAGCTGGCGTCGGCGGTATCGGGCGCCGGTGCGTGCGGGATCATCGAGACGTCGTCGGGCGAGCTCGATGCGGTCAAGGACGAGATCCGCAAGATGCGCGATCTCACCGACCGGCCGTTCGGCGTGAACATCGCGCAGGCCTTCGTACGCGACCCGGCGATCGCCGAGTTCGTCATCGATCAAGGCGTGAAGTTCGTGACCACCTCGGCCGGCTCGCCCACCAAGTACACACCGGTGCTGAAGGAGGCGGGGTTGACGGTGTACCACGTGGTGCCCACGCTCAAGGCGGCACTGAAGGCCGTCGATGCCGGCGTCGACGGCTTGGTGGTCGAAGGCGGCGAGGGCGGCGGGTTCAAGAGCCCGACACCGGTGTCGACGATGGTGCTGCTCCCGCTGGTGCGATCCAAGGTCGACGTACCGATCATCGCTGCGGGCGGGATCACCGACGGGGCCACGATGGCCGCCGCGTTCGCGCTCGGCGCCGAAGGCGTACAGATGGGCACGCGCATGGTGTCGGCCGCCGAGTCGCCGGTTCACGGCAACTGGAAGCAGGCGATCATCGACGCCGCAGAAACCGACACCGTGTTCCTCAACCAGCGCCACTCCCCCGCCTTGCGCGCGTTGCGTACCGATCGCACCGAGGCGCTCGTCGATGCCGAGCACAACGTGTTCGGCGACTTCGGAACTCCCCAGGACCTCTACTTCGGCGGCGATATGAACGCCGCCATCGCGTTGAGCGGTCAAGTCGCCGGACGCATCGAGTCGGTGCGCCCGGTTGCCGACATCATCAACGACACCGTGCACGAGTTCGCCGACACCGTCGGCCGCCTCAACGGCTGATCACCGGCGAGCGGTTCATCGGGTCAGCGGTTCATCGCGTCGGCGATCTCGATCGTCAGCGCAGCGGCGCGCAGGGCGATGCCGCCCGCCACCGGCTGAGGGTTCGAACGCACGGCAACCGCCAGCTCGAACAGCTCGGCATCGTTGGGCAGCCGCTCGGCGGCCCACCGGCCAGCGGCACGCTTCGACGTAACGTCGCCGGTCTCGAAGGTGTACAGCATCCGTGCGATGCCCAGGGCAGTCCACTCGAGCACGTCGCCGTCGACGTGGTCGCCCGGACGGTCGGCAAGCGCGGCGGCGAGACGCTCACCGACGCCGCGCCAGTACGTGTCGACGTTGGCGCGCACCCACTCGCGGCGCTCGGCCGGTTCGCTGACGACGCCGATCGCCGACGGCTCCGGCCCACGTACGGCGATGCCGTAGGTGGCGAGCATGTACCACGTCACCGGGTTGATCTCGAACGACTCGCCGTCGACGTGGAACTCACCGTCGAGCACCCACGGACGTTGCACCGCCATCGCGGGGACCACGAGGTCGCCCCACGCGACGTACGGCCCGTCGACGAGGTGGTCGACGGCTGCCACCACGCGGGTGTGCGCTTCGGCCAGCTGCCGATAGAGGTCGGGATCCGAGGGGTCGGCCACGACGGCGACGACATCGATGTCGCTGCGCGTCGTCCAGTCGTCGAGCGCCACCGATCCCACGAGGTACAGACCTTCGATCACGTTCGGCGCGACCTCGTCGTGGAGGGCGAGCCAGGAGCGCAGAGCGGTTGCCACCTCGAGCGGCAGCGGTACGGCGGCCATTCGCGCAACCTACCCTGGCGCTCATGGCCCTCTCCGACGCGCTGCTGAACAAGCTGACCTGGAAGATTCCGAATGCCTTGGCGCTCGTCGGCTCGGCCCACGACGGCGTGCGCAACGCGATGACCACGAGCTGGATCACGCAGTTGTCGATGGAGCCCGTGCTCATCGGCATCGGGGTCGACAACAGCGCCGTCACGCACCGGCTGATCACCGAGGGCGGTTCGTTCTCGATCAACCTGTGGAGCAGCGACGACACACGTCCGTTCGTCAAGTTCTCGAAGCCGGCGATCGACGACGGCAACACGCTCAACGGGCGCGCCGTGCGGTCGGCGACGACCGGCGCACCGATCTTCGAGGAAGCGATCGCCTGGATGGACTGCGAGGTGCGCAAGTCGATGGAGCTCGGCACACACACGCTGTTCGTCGGCGAGATCGTCGACGCCGGAATCAACGACGATGAGGCCCGCGCCGCGGCGATGAGCGACACCCGGATGAAGTACGGCGGCGTCAAGCGCCACTGACGTACCCAAATCCCGGGGATTTCACGCGCCTCGCGCTGGATTCCGCGAACAGAACGGCACGGGCACCGCGTCAGCCACCCGTCGATGGGAACGGCGTGAAGATCGCAGTGAACGCACCGCCACGGACGCTTCCTGCGCCGCCCACCTCGATGCAACGAAGGTCGTACGACTGAGTGCCCGGCGAGACTTCGAAGTCGTAGGTCCCCGCAACGGTTCCTTCGCGGGCGTCGTCGGTGGCAAACCACTGTCCGGAGCCAGCGAACCCACTGGTGATCGTCGAAGAGAAGTTGCGCGACGGAATCGGGTCGCATCGCACGCCTGCGCCAGACGTCGTGTTCTCGACGTTCACGCCGTACACCACCGTCAGACGACCCTCTGCGGGAACGTCCACTTCGATGTCCAGCACGGTCTGCGGGGTACTGGTGAGCGCGAAGCTGCTGGAACGTCGGCGTTCGACACTGAACGGCAACGGAAGAGTGTCGAGGCGATCGGACGCTGCGCGCTGGCGCTCGTCGAGTTCCTCATTCGCGGCTTCGAGTTCTTCGTTCGCGGCTTCGAGTGCGCTGATCCTGCGGACGAGATCGTCGGTGTCCCCCGAGTCGGCGGGAATGCCGTTCTCCAACGCAGTCAGGCGAGTCTCGATGTCGTCGAGAGTGGCACGTGTCGAGTATCCGACGACGTCGGCGATCACGTCGACCGTGCCCTTGAAGTTCTGCACCACCACTCGGCCCTCAGCCGACAGCTTCACGTCGACCTTGTTCGGCGTCGGCGACTGGCCGGCGACCCAGTTGAGGTTCGACGCCGTCGGCGGCTCTACACCCTCCGGATACAACCGCAGATTCGACTGCGCCGACCCATTCGCCACGGTCACGTTCAACGACACACCGACCGCACCAACCGGGACGTCGCAATCACCGTTCACGCCGGTCACCTGCTGCACATGCGCCCCGCCAACACCGGCACCAACCGGCGTCGACCGCAGACCGACATTGTCGGGCCCCGACCTCGTGTCGAACAACCGACACGGGGTGACCGGTACATACGTCGAATCCTCACCCCCACCCGACGCATCCACCCGCCACGCCGACAAGCCGGCAACAACGAGACCACCAGCAAGCAGCGCCGCAACGCCCGCCCGCACCCGACCAGAAACAACTGAACTATGCATGCCGTCAACCCTGAAGCTCCGACAGGCGCACGTCATGGAGCCGGCCTGGAGAACCAGTGGAGAACGACTGGCCACGCGGCGATCCGACAGTTCTGGTCGCAGATTCAGACGCCTCGCGCCTGAAATCCCCGGATTTTCGGTGACGCACGTAGTCTCGGAGGCCTCATGGCGCACGAATTCATCTACCAGGCGTACAAGCTCGCCCGGCACTATCCGCCCGACAAGACGGTGCTCGAGAACATCTCGCTGTCGTTCTACCCGGGGGCGAAGATCGGGGTGCTCGGCTCGAACGGCGCAGGCAAGTCGTCGCTGCTCAAGATCATGGCCGGCCTCGACGACGGCTACACGGGTGAAGCTCGGCTGACGCAGGGATTCACCGTTGGGTACCTCGCTCAGGAGCCGCAACTCGACCCCGCCAAGGACGTCAAGGGCAACGTGATGGACGGCGTTGCCGAGGTGCAGGCGATCATCGATCGCTACAACGAAGTGATGGCGATGTGGGCCGACCCCGACGCCGACTACGACAAGATCGGCAAGGAGCAAGCGCAGCTCGAAGACAAGATCGCCGCCACCGACGCCTGGAGCCTGGAGCGCAACGTCGACATCGCCATGGACGCGTTGCGCTGCCCGCCGGACGACGCCGACGTGTCCGTGCTCTCGGGCGGTGAGCGGCGGCGCGTGGCCTTGTGCCGGCTGTTGCTGTCGCGGCCCGATCTGTTGCTGCTCGACGAGCCGACCAACCACCTCGACGCCGAGTCGGTCGACTGGCTCGAACGATTCCTCGGCGACTACGCCGGCACCGTGGTGGCGATCACCCACGACCGCTACTTCCTCGACAACGTCGCCAAGTGGATCCTCGAGCTCGACCGCGGGCGGGGCATTCCCTTCGAGGGCAACTACTCGAGCTGGCTGGAACAGAAAGAGGCTCGCCTCGAAGCCGAGGAGCGCTCGAACGACGCTCGCCGGCGCACCCTGCAACGCGAGCTCGAGTGGGTGCGGATGGCGCCGAAGGCCCGTCAAGCGAAGGGCAAGGCTCGCCTTGCGGCCTACGAGAAACTGCACGCCGAGGCGAACGCCGCGGACGGGCAGGCGTCGAAGCTGGAGATCACCATTCCCCCCGGCCAGCGCCTCGGCGACAAGGTGATCGAGGTCAGTGGCCTGCGGAAGGGGTTCGGTGATCGCCTGTTGATCGAGGACCTCTCGTTCTCGCTGCCCCCGGCGGGCATCGTCGGCATCATCGGACCCAACGGCGCCGGCAAGACCACGTTGTTCAAGATGCTCGCCGGACGCGAACAGCCCGACTCGGGCACGATCGACTTCGGCGACTCGGTCGACCTCAGCTACGTCGACCAGGACCGCGATGATCTCGACGCCGATGCCACCGTGTTCGACGAGATCACCGGCGGCGCCGAGGTACTCGACGTCGGTGGCCGCGAGATCCACGCCAGGGCCTACGTGTCGAGCTTCAACTTCAAGGGCACCGATCACGGCAAACGGGTGGGCGACCTCTCGGGCGGCGAACGCAACCGTGTGCACCTCGCCAAGCTGCTCAAGTCGGGCGGCAACGTGCTCCTGCTCGACGAGCCGACGAACGACCTCGACGTCGACACGCTGCGCGCTCTGGAGACCGGACTCGAGTCGTTCCCCGGGTGCGCCGTGGTGATCTCGCACGACCGCTGGTTCCTCGACCGCATCGCCACCCATGTGCTGGCGTTCGAGGGCGACAGCCAGGTCCGCTGGTTCGAAGGCAACTTCTCCGAGTACGAAGAGCGCCGCAAGGCCGAGCTCGGTGCTGCCGCCGAGCAACCACACCGCATCAAGTACAAGAAGCTGGCGTGAGCGTCGCCCAATCGCGGTCGCCCGAAGACGACGCCGCGCTCGCTCGGCGGCTGGCCACCGAGGCCGGGCGGCGACTCGTCGACCTCCGTCGTCGGCTGTTCGACGCCGGGGCATCGACCTGGGACGTGAAAGACGCCGGTGACGCCGTCGCCCAGCAGTACCTGGCCGACGAGCTCGCGCTGGTTCGCCCCGACGACGCAGTGCTCTCCGAAGAAGGAGTGGAGGATCCCCGCCGGTTCGACGCCGACCGGGTGTGGATCATCGACCCCCTCGATGGCACTCGCGAGTTCAGCGAGCAGGGCCGCGACGACTGGGCGGTCCACGTGGCCTTGTGGGAGAACGAGACGTTCGGCGCAGGGGCGGTCGCCCTGCCCGCGATCGAGCAGACCTTCGGCACCGACCCGCCGGAGACGCTTCCCGACGTCACCCGCGAACGGCCGCGACTGGTCACCTCGCGCACCCGGGCGCCGTATGCGGCGGTGCTCGTCGCCGAAGGCCTGCAGTGTGACGCGATCCGCCTCGGCTCGGCCGGCGCCAAGGCGATGTCGGTGTTGATGGGTCACGCCGACATCTACGTCCACGATGGCGGGATGTACCAGTGGGACTCGGCCGCACCGGCCGCCGTGGCGCTCGCGGCCGGGCTCCATGCGAGCCGGATCGACGGTTCGCCGCTGGTGTACAACGAGCGCGACCCGTGGCTGCCCGACCTCATCGTGTGTCGCCCCGAACTGGCCGACGGCGTCCTCGAATCGTTGTGGGGATGAGATGGGGATGAGCGAACCAACCGTCGTCACCGAGGTCGACCAGCGGGTCGCCATCGTCCGGCTCAACCGGCCGCATCGCCACAACGCGTGGACCGGGCGGATGCATCAGGAGTACCTCACGGCAATGGCCGAGCTCGAAGGTCGCGCCGACGTGCGCGCCGTTGTGGTGACCGGCACCCCACCTGCGTTCTGTGTCGGCGGCGACGCCACCGCACTGGCCGGCCACGCCGAGTCGGGCGGTTACGACCCGGGCCTCTCGGGGACGCCACCGAAGCCCGGTGGCGGTGAGCGTCTCGACGCTCCACTCGCCTGGCAGCTGGGCTACCGGCACCCGATCATCGCGGCCGTCAACGGCGCGTGCGCCGGTATCGCCCTCTCGTTGGTCGCCTTCTGCGACCTGCGCTTCGTCAGCGCCACAGCCAAGCTGACCACAGCGGCGCCGAAAATCGGGTTGCCCGCCGAATATGGGCTGACGTGGATGCTCCCTCGGCTGGTGGGGGTCACACGTGCCGCCGATCTGCTCTACTCGGGACGCATCGTGACCGGCGCCGACACCGCCGACTGGGGGCTGTGGAACGACGTCCACCCCAATGGCGAGGCAACCCTCAGTGCGGCGCTCGACTACGCCCACCGACTTGCGTCGACCACCGGCCCGCACGCCGTGACGACGACCAAGCGACAACTCGTTGCCGATCTCCTGCGCCACGATCCGGCGGCGTCGGTCGACGACTCGCTCCGCCTCCTCGACGAGGCGATGGGCACCGCCGAGTACCGAGAGGGCGTCGCCGCACTCCGGGAGAAGCGTCCACCAGCGTTCTGAACGTCGGCGACGGCACGCCGTCAGTCGAGCTCGGCGCGGATCTCGGCGGTGTGCTCGCCCACCGCCGGGACCGTGCCGGGCCGCGGCACCCGCCCATCGAAGTCGACCGGCGTGGCCACCGAGCCATCGACGAAGCACGACTGCGCCTGCGGGTCGGCAGCGACATCGTTCGGATCGACCACCGCTTCCCACCACACGTCGTGGCGATCGAAGCGAACGGCCCACACCGCCAGAGGATGCTCGGCGAATGCGGCATCGAGCACGGCGATGAGCTCACGCCGATGTCGAAATCGAGCAGCGGAGTCTGCGAACCGTCGATCCGCAGCCAGCTCCGAGCGTTCGATCGAGTCGGCGAGGCCCTGCCAGTGACGATCACCTTCCAGGCACAGCAGCCAGAATCGCTCGCCGTCGGCCGCGCGGTACACGTTGACGAGCGGCGTCTCGCACTCGTCGCGGCTCGGGGTCGACGGCTCGTGGCCGTAGCGCTGCCGCGCGGCAAGGTCGGAGCCAAGTGCGTACACACCGCTGCGCAACAGGCTGGTGTCGACCACGCCGCCGCGGCCGGTGGTGTGACGCTCGTAGAGCTTGGCGAGGATCCCGGCGACGAGGGCGAGCGCCGCCTCGTGGCCACCGGTGCCAGGTGGGAGCGCCGGCGGCATCTCCCCGTCGGGAACCATCGATGCCGCGAGGCCGGAGCGCGCCCAGAACGCGCCGGTCGCATGGCCCGGACGGTCTCGGTCGGGTCCGGTCCAGCCGTATCCGGTGATGCTGCCCACGATGAGTTGCGGATACCGCTCGACGAGGGCGTCGGGTGCAAGATCGAGTCGCTCGAGCGCACCCGGCCGAAGGTTGGTCACCAGTACGTCGGCGCGCGCAACGAGTGCGTCGAACGTCGCACGGTCGGCGTCCTCGCGTAGGTTGAGAACGACGGAACGCTTGCCACGATTGTCGAGATCGAACAGCGGCCCGGGTGGTGTGATCTCGATCCCCACGTGGTTCATCGCCCCGCGGTAGGCGTCTCCAGCAGGGGGCTCGACCTTGATCACGTCGGCCCCCCACTCGGCGAGAATCGCCCCAGCGGCGGGGCCAGCCACCCACATCGCCAGTTCGACGACGGCGATGCCGGCCAGCGGCCCGTTCGTCCGGCCGGGACCGGCGGGGACTGACCCGGCGTCAGCCACGGCGCACGGTTCCGGCGGTGCCGTCGACGTAGATCGCTTCGCCGTCGGCGATGCGCTCGGTGCACCCACGCAGACCGACGACGCACGGAATGCTCAGCTCACGGCTCACGGTCGAGGCGTAGGCGTGCGCCTCCTGGTCGCCGCACACCACGGCGCCAGCCGCGAACAACAACGATGCGAGCGACCGGTCGATCGACTCGGCAACGAGCACGTCGCCGACCTCGAAGTCGCCGGCGTCGTGCGCTGATCCGATGATCCGCGCCACTCCAACTGCGACCCCAGGGGCTCCTGGGGCACCGACGATGTCGGCGCCGGGTCCGAGCGCGGGCCCGATGGGATCGTCGCTGCTCTCGTCCGGCACCCGTAGCGGCAGCTCGTCGACCGTCGGCATTCCCGCACCCGAATCGACGAAGAACGGAGGCCGGCGCAACTCGAGTTGCTCGAAACCGATTCGGCGGCTCGCCATCTCGGCGGCGCGTGCTCCCGGCGCTTCGACGAACTGCGCAAGTTCGTCGACCGAGAGCATGGCCAGTTCGGCGGGATCGTCGAGGTGTCGACGGGCGAGCTCGAGCAACGCCACGCGTTGCTCGTTGATCGTGCGCAAGCAGTTGGCGCGAGCCTCGTCACGCCACAGCTGCAGCCGGAGCGCGGTCGCTTGCCCGACGACGAGCGCGTCGATCGACTGCTCGTCACCTCGCACGTTGCGCAGTGCCGTGTCGAGCGCTCGTTCACGGCCATCGATCACTCGCGCCAAGCGCGCCGACGGCGACCGCTCGGCGCCGACACCGCGCATCTGCTCGACGAGCGACATCGCCAACTGGGGATCGGTCTCGAACGACGGGCGGAGCGGATCCCATGCCTGCGGCCCACGTGAGCCGAAGTCGCGGAGGAAGTCGAGGAACTGGTCGACGAACTCGTCGGAACCCTCCCGCAATCGCGACAGGCGCCACAACACGCTCGCCGGCTGGGTTTGTTCTGCGTCGCCGCCGATGGCGATCATCGGCAGTACCAGCGCCGGAGCCGCAACGTGGAGTCGCTCGATCGCCGGCGACAGTAGCGCCCCGAGCGACACCAGGTCGTTGACCATCGATCGCACGTGTCCGGTGAGCGACTGGGCACGCTCCAACAGCTCCCTATCGTCGAGTTCGGAGAGCTCTGGTCGCGCGGCACGCAACTCGTTGGCCAGTTGCGTGTTGGCGTCGAGCGCGGGGACCTGCCGCGCCTGGGCGATCGCATCGAGACGGGCGTGCACGCGAGCCGTCGCCGACTCGTCGACGTCGATCGGCTGGACCATCTCGACTGGCGCACCCGGCCGCGCCGTACCGAGCAGATACTCGGCAACCTGGTGCCCAACGCCGGACCTGACGGCCAGCACTTGGAGCACGCTGTGATTGATGTACGCGTGGCCGGTGATGACCGCGCCGACCGGATTGAGCGCCTCGGCCGTCAACTCGCTCATCTCGAACGCGCCGATGTCGACAAAGGCATCGCGCCAGCCCTCGAGCACTCCGGGCACCCACGTGATGCCCGCCGTCAACGGGCCGATCGGGCCGGGCAGCGTGTCGCTGGCGAATGCGCGGGAGTAGATCGGATAACGCCGGCTGGTTGCGGTGTGGACCAGCCAATGAGGCGACTCGCGCTCAGCCACCGAGGGCGGCGATCACGTCCGGCGGGGCCTGCACGAGCTCGATCAGCACGCCCTCGCCGCTACGCGGCGTGGCCTCGTTGCCCTTGGGGTGAATGAAGCACACGTCGTGCCCGGCGGCACCCTTGCGGATGCCACCAGGGGTGAAGCGCATGCCCTGCGCGGTCAGCCAGTCGACGCAGGCCACGAGGTCGTCGACCCACAGCCCGACGTGGTTCAGTGTCGGTACGTGCACTTTCGGGGCCCGCTCGGGATCGATCGGTTGCATCAGATCGACCTCAACGGCGTGCACCCCGGTGCCCAGGCGCAAGATGTCCTCGTCGACGTTCTCCGACTCGCTGCGGTAGGAGTCGACGACCTCGACGCCGAACAGATCCGACCACAATCCGGTCAGCGGCCCCTTGTCGAGTCCGCCGATGGCGATCTGCTGGATTCCGAGGACGCGAAAGGGCCGTGTGTCGGTCACGAGCGCATCATGACATGCCCACACGACCGTCACAACGACTGCGGCGAGCAGGCCGAACCTCGGCCATCGATGTGGACAGATTCGGCGCACCGTCGACGGTTCGGGCGAGGTGTCCGGCATCATGACACGGTGAAATCCGCCCCCGATCTCGCCTGGGGATCATTCACCGAGCACGCACCGTGGACCCTGGATCGTGAGCACATCGTGTGGCTGCACGGCATCGACGAACGGCGGGCCGCCGCGCGGGCGTCGGTTCCAACGCTGACGAAGCCGTCCACCGTGCCGCCTGGGGCGCGCGTGCTGACCGTGCTGGGCCGGCTCGGTGGGGCGATCGCGCCGTGGGCGATCGCCCGGCGCCGCCGGCGGTTTGCCACCCCCGAGGACAGCCGAGCCGACCTCTCTCGGCGGCTGCGTCTCGCCGCAGAGGCGCTCGGGCCGACGTACATCAAGCTCGGCCAGATCATCTCGTCGGGAGAGGGGCTGTTTCCGGCGGAGCTGGTCGACGAGTTCAAACGCTGCCGCGACCAGGTTCCGGCCGAGCCGTTCGAGGTGGTGCGCCAGACCGTCGAGGAAGAATTGGGACGTCGACTCGAGGACGTGTTCGAGACCTTCGAGCCCACGGCTCTCGCCGCCGCCTCGATCGCGCAAGTGCACGCCGCCCGCCTGCACACCGGTGAAGACGTGGTCGTCAAGGTCCAGCGGCCAACCGTTGATGCCTTCGTCCGTAAGGACCTCCGGGTGATGGCCTGGCTGGCGCCGTATCTCATCGGCCGGATCCCGGTCGCTGCGCTGGCCAATCCGCCTGCGCTCGTCGAGCTGTTCGCCGAGACCATCGTCGAGGAACTCGACTTCCGTCTCGAGGCGGCCAACATGCTCGACGTGGCGGCAATGCTCCACGACCTGCACCAGGAGTTCTACGTGGTGCCCCGTCCGCACCCGCGGCTGGTGACCCGTCGGGTGCTGGTGATGGAGCGCGTCGCCGGCTACAAGTTCGACGACGTCGCCGGCATGCGCGACGCCGGTATCGACACCGAACAGGTGGTCCGCACCGCAATGGTCGCCTTCATGGAAGGCGCCATCGTCGAGGGCATCTTTCACGGCGATCTCCACGGCGGCAACCTCTTCGTGCTGCCAGACGGCAGGACCGCACTGCTCGACTACGGCATCGTCGCCCGGCTCGACGGCGGCCGGCGCAACGCGTTCCTCCGCCTGATGCTCGGCGCGACCACCAACGACCCGCACACGCAGATGGCGGCGCTGCGCGACCTCGGTGCGCTACCGGCCGACACCGATCTCGACGCAGTGATCCGCGACCTCCGGTTGGATCGACCGCCGGTCGACCCGACGACGCTCACCGGCGAGGAGATGGTCAAGGAGGTCCAGCGGGTGGTGAAAGCGATGCTCGGGTATGGGGCCAAGCTGCCGAAGGAGCTGATGCTCTACGTCAAGAACATGGTGTTCATCGACGGGGCGATCGCTCGGCTGGCTCCCGACCTCGACCTGCTGGGCGAGGTGGCGACGATCTCGATGCTGTTCGCCCAGAAACATGGTGAGCGGCTCGGCCAAGAACTCGGGATCGATCCCGACTCGGTCGAGTTCGACATGGGCGGTGCCCGCGCCGCGCTCGGCCTCGACGAGAGCGTCGATCAGCTCACTTACCGCGAGCTCCAAGAACGGCGCGCGCTGATCCAGAAGCGCATGCGCGACCACGTGGAATCCGACCGACCACGCCTGCCCGGGTAGCGTCGCCGCTCGTGCGTTTGGTGATCGCCCGCTGCTCGGTCGACTACTCGGGGCGGCTCGATGCCCACCTCCCAGAAGCCACTCGGCTGATCATGGTCAAGGCCGACGGGTGTGTGGCCATCCACGCCGACGGTGGCGCGTACAAGCCGCTCAACTGGATGAACGCGCCCAATACGTTGGCCGTCGACGAGTCGACGTGGACGGTGACGAACCCGAAAGGCGAGACGCTGACGATCGCGTTGCACGAGGTGCTGAGCGACGTCGAGGTCGAGATGGGCGAGGACCCCGGACTGCAGAAAGATGGCGTGGAGGCTCACCTCCAGGAACTGTTGGCCGCGAGTCCGGACTCGATCGAAGATGGCCTCCGACTCGTTCGTCGCGAGTATCCGACGGCGATCGGTCCGGTCGATCTGTTGTGTCGCGACGCCGACGACGGCGTGGTGGCCGTAGAAGTGAAGCGGCGTGGCGAGATCGACGGTGTGGAGCAACTCACGCGCTACATCGATCGCCTGCAGCTCGACTCGTCGCTGGGCGACGTACGTGGCGTGTTCGTCGCCCAGGTCGTCAAGCCGCAAGCGCGCGTGCTCGCCGAGTCGCGCGGCTACCGGTGGGTGGAGGTCGACTACGACGAGCTGCGCGGCATGCGCCCCGACGACCTTCGCCTCTTCTAGAGCGGCACGCCGAGGCGTGTGGCGAGGGTCGTCGTGTCGGCATCGGGTGTGAGCTCCACCTCGGTGAGACCGGCCAGAAGGTGACCGATCACATCCCGTGCGGCGCTCACGCGGCCGCGCGCCAGGAGTACGTGGGCGAGCGCGCGCGATGCGTCCTCGTTGAGCGCTTCCGCTTCTACCGCACGGCCGGCGATGCGCTCGGCCTCGTCCAAGCCTCCATGCGCCATCAGCAGATCGACCGATCGGCTGGCCGCCGTGACGAACTCGCCCTGTAGTCGCAGGCGAGCGATGTGCCCCCACTCGGGGTCGCTGACGCCGTCGAGATACGACCCGCGATACGTCTCGATCGCAGCGCGGTAGTGCTCGAGCGCGCTGGCGGGCGAGCCCTGGGCATCGTCGAAGCGCGCCGATTCGAGAAGGTGCCGAAAGCGATCGACGTCGACCAACAGACGATCACTGGCGACGAGCTCGAGGCGGGCGCCGTCGGCACGGACGAACCAGCTGCGAGCAGCTTCGTCGCGATCGGGCTCCAACGCACCCAGCAACTGATTGAGCGTGTACCGCAAATTGCTCGCCGCCGCACGCGCCGCTTTGCCCGGCCACATCAGTTCGGCGAGTTCGACACGTTCTTCGGTCCGTCGGTCGACGAGCAGGGCGAGCAGATCGCGCACCCGCTGGCGACGCCACAGATCGTCGGCAACCGGCCGCCCGCCGCGCAGCAGCTCGAAGGGACCGAGCACCCGTACCTCGGTGATCTCGGCCGGCCGTCGGGGCGCCGCGCGCAGCAGTGCCACCGTTTCGTCGCGCAGCGCTGTCGACCCCGACACCAACGCCTGGAGATGACGGCGCGGGTCCTGACGGAGATCGCTCAGCACGCTGCCGGCCTCGGTCGAGCCTGCCTCGACCGCCGCGACGGCGAGTTCCACCAGGTGCGGTTCGTAGGCCCACGGACGCAGCCGCGCCGGGCGGCCCCATGGAAGCCGCTCGGCCGGCCGACCGTCGCCGCACTCGCGCCATGCGACCAGCGCCCGACCGATGTCGCGCCGAAGTTCGTGATCGGGCCCACACGGCTCGCGCTCCCACACGGCGCGTGCCTCGGGCACGAGGACGTACGACAAGGTCGCGGTCGCGCCATAGACGAACCGTGGCAGACCAGCAACGCCGTCGGGCGGCATGGCGTCGATCAGCGTGCGCCGTGCTGCGTCCTCGTCGCCGTCCATCACCTGCAACGCGGCGCGCGCCTGGGCAACGGTGTGATGAGGCCACGCCGTCGATGGCAGGTCAGCCGCTGCGGCCTCGGCCCGTGCCGTGAGCCGCTCGGCGGTGCCCAGGTCGCCCGCCGAGGCGTGAAACAGTGCCGTCGTCGCGGCGCCCTCGACGAACAGGTGGGTTTGTCCCATCGCCCCGATCCGCTCCACCAACCGGGTGGCCAGGGCTCGACCCTCGGCATCGAGCTCGCCCAGCTGCCAACGCTGAATCAGCTCGAAGCCGGCCAGGCGATTGGCGTACAGGCTGTCGGGCAGCTGCCGCACGGCCGCCGCATCGTCGAGCGCCGCACGCACCTCGCCGGCGTATCCGCGGTGGATCACCGAGTAGAAGCGCGCAAGGTCGCGCAGGTCGTGATCATCGGAGGGTGTGGCGACCGCAACCTCGCTGGCGAGCTCGAACGCCGCCCGGTGCTCACCAGCCAACGAGTGCGCCCACAGTCGGGCCAGGTGTTGCACGCGCACCGCATGCGGCGCGTCGTCGGCAGCCAACACGTCGAGCTCGTCGAGCCCTCGGCGCACGCGCCCGAGGTCGGCCGCGGTGTACGCCTCTTCGATCAACCGGAGCGTGCACAGCACTTCGAGTTCAGCGTCACCCTCTTGACGCGCCCGCAGCTGTGCTGCCTCGAGCTGCCCACGGGCTGCGTCGGGTCGATCGAGCAACGACAACGCACCATCGATCGCATCGAGCGCCAGGGACGAACCGAGCGCCATGCGCAACCGCTCGACGACACGGCGGTTGGTCGCGGTGGCATCGCGCACGAACAGCCCCCGCGCAAGGTCGCGGGCGATCTCCTCGAGGGCGTCGGTAGCGGCGGCGGCGACGAAGTGCTCGATCGCCTCGAGGAGCGCACCGCGCTCCTGCAGCACGCGAGCGACGCATGCGTGGGCGTCGGCCAGCGTCGACGCGGCGCCTCCGTCGAGCAGCGCATCGCGCACGAGATCGTGGATGGCAACAACATCGCCGTGGCGCGTGGTCATCGGCAAGGAAGCGACGATCGCGGCAGCATCGACGCGCCCGTCGGTGAGCGAAGTGATGAGTTCTCCATCGAGGGGGCGCGCCACAGCGAGTGCCCTGAGGTCGGTACGCAGCGGTTCGTCGATCGCTTCCAGCACCTCTTCGACGAGATACTGCACCGCGCCCGCATGCCCCGTCGCCGCCTCCAACGCCAGCAGCGCCGGCCAACGTCGGTCGGGTAGCTGGTCAGGATCGAGTTCGTTGGCGGCAGCGAACCGCTCGAGCTCCTCGTCGTCGAACGCCAAGTCGTGCTCGACAAGGATGTCCACTGCCCCGTCGAGCCGGTCGCGCATCGGCGGCTCGAACACCATGCGCCGCCCAGCCACCACGAGATGAGCGTTGTTGGGCATCGAGGCGTAGAAACGATGCAGGAGATCCGCGGCGGCATCATCGAATCGGTGGGCATCGTCGATGACCAGGCAGATCTCGGTCGGCGTCTGCGACCAGGCGAACGAGCACAGATCATCGACGTCGTCGACCAGGCTGGGCGCATCCAGGGCTTCCGCAAGCGCCGTCAAGAGCTCGGGCGCATCGACGTTCGCCCCGCGCAGGTCGACCAGGCGATCGTGGCGCTCGCCGCCAGTTTCCGCGAGGCGATGGTCGTGGTCGCCCAGCGCCTGGGCGATCAGTGTGGACTTACCGAACCCCGCGCCACAGATGATGAACGTGGCACGTCGATCAAATCGACCGGCCACGCGTCCGAGCAGACGGTGGCGGCGAACCGGACCGGACAACATCGGGCGACATCATGTCACCGCGACTGCGACCTCCCTCAGGTCAGGGGACAAATCCGTTCACGTCGACCACGAGATCGATGTCGCGCAACGTGAAGAAGCACACCTCACCACCGGCACCCACCCTGGCGACCACGGCGTTGGGGATGTTCTCCCCTGGTCGGTAGTTGAGGTTCGACGCCTCGGGCTGCGCAGTCCCGCACGGGAACACGGTGACGAATCCGTTGGCCGCAGGGTTCACCGCGGTGACGTTGAGAATCACGCCGGTTGCGCCGTTGGGCACGCCGCCGACGCCGGTGACGCGAATCTCCGTCGTCGAGCCTCCGGTTCGGCGCCCAGGACCCTCGCGACTGTCGAACAGGCGCACCGGGTCGATTCCTTGCACCGCCGTAGTGGCCGGCAAGTAGCCGTTGACGTCGACGATCAGGTCGATGTCGCGATGCACGTAGAAACACACCGCTCCGTCGTCGCCGATCCGGGCGACGACCGCGTTCGGGGCGTTCTCCCCCGCACGGAAGTTGACATTCGAAGCCTCCGGGAGATCGGTCCCACACGGGAACACCGTGATGAAGCCGTTGTCGACGGCGTTCGCCGCCGTCACGTTGAGGATCACGCCGGACGCATCGCCTGGGATCCCGAACTGTCCAGCCAGGTCGACCTCGGTGGTCGTACCCGCCTGGCGAACGCCCGGGCCTTGGCGCGAGTCGTACGCCCGCTCAGGAGCGAGCGACACCACGTCGGACAGCCGTGGGACGTAGCCGTTCACATCGACCACGAGGTCGAGGCCGCGCAGGTTGTAGACGCACACGGTGCCACCTGCGCCGACCTTGGCGAGCACTGCGTTCGGGCGTGTCTTACCGGGTTGATAGTTGAGGTTCGACGTCTCCGAGCGCTCGGTCCCACACGGAAACACCGTGGTGAACCCGGCCTGGTCCGGCAACACTGCCGTGACGTTCAACAAGACGGCGAGCGCATCGTCGGGAACGCCGCCCACGCCGGTGACGTCGATTTCGGTCACCGTGTCAGGCGCACGCCGTCCGGGCCCCTCGCGCGAGTCGTAAAGGCGGGCGGGGTCGATGGTCACCAGCGGCGCAACAAACACAGGATTCGGCACCTCGGCGGACCAACCCGAGTCGGGACCGACATCGCTCGACTCGATATCGAAGGTCACGTCGTCGAACTCGAACCCCGAGCGGAAGCGCAGCGACTCGGGGTTGCCGACGCAGGCCACCGAGAACGTCGCCGAATACGACTTGGCAGCGCCGTCGGAACCCGCCTCGCCGACGCAGCGCACCGTTCCGTTGCGCACGACCGCAGTGGTGAACTCCTCGTCGCGCACGCCGAGGCGTACTTCGGCGTCGGCGGCGCCATCGCCGTCGACGTCGAGTGGCCAGGCGGCGCTCGTGTCGCCGAACACCCAGTCGTCGCTGGTCGGTGAGGTCCACTCCTCGAGAACCACCGTGGCGGTCACCTCGCCGTCGTCGTCGATCGACACCGACGAGCTGACGATGTCGGACCACGCGAAGTCGGCGTCACCCGCGGGGTCGGTGATGCTGCGCTGCTGCGTCGCCCGGTCCGAGGGCGCCATCGCGGTCTGGCCGTCGCCGGTCCCGTCACCCACTCCTGCAGCGGGCGACGTGGCCGGCGAATCGACGACCGCGTCGTCACCCACGTCGTCGAGCGACAACGAGTCGCGCTGGGCCGCAATGACGCTGCCACCCGCAACCAGCGCGCCGACGAGCGCGACTGCGCCGATCGTCGAGAGGCGTCGCCTCGTCCCACCGGTGCTGCTCACGGCGCGGGACTCCCCGATGCGGGTGTCGACCAATCGCCAGGTCCGATCACATTGAGGGCGCGCACCCGTACGTCGTAGGTCACACCGTTGGTCAGGCCCCCCAGCTGCGTGGCCAGCTGGTCGGCGGCGACGTTGCGCGTGCCGCCGAAACTCCCGCCCGCCGCTCGGATCTGCACCTCGTATCGAATTAGCGCCGACCCGCCGTCGTTCGGTGCCGGCCACGACACGGCCAGTGCGCCGTCGGCCGGCGTCACGACCACGCCAGCAACGGGATCGGGGGCAGTGCCTCCGCCGTCGACGGTGACCTGCACCGGTGCCGACCAGGCGCCGGCGCCGACGGAGTTCTCGGCACGCACCCGGAACTGCACCTCCGTACCCGCCGGGATCCCGGTGATCGTCGCCGAGGTCGTCGATCCGACGACGTTGACCGGAGTGCCCCATGCACCTCCTGCGGTGCGCCGTTCGATCCGGTAGCGCTGAATCGCCGCGCCACGACCCGCCACGCTGCGCCACCTGAGCCGGACGAGCCCACCGCCGGTGAGCGCACGCACCAGCCGTACTCGACTCGGCACCATCGGTTCCGGCGTCACGAACACCGTGTTCGACCAGGGGCTGTCGCCGTCGTCGTTGCTGGCGAGCACGCGCCACTCGTACGTGGTCCCGTTCGTCAATTGCTTGGCCACGTACGTCGTGCGGGTGGACGGCAGCTCAACTGCACTCCCCCACGCGCCTGCGCCCACCCGGCGCTCGAGCCGGTAGCCGGTGACCGGCGAGCCGTTGTCGGCAGGCGGGCTCCAGCGCAGCAACGCTGCTCGATGTCCGCTCCGACCCTGCAGATCGTCGACCGCGTCCGGTCCCGGCTGCGCCTCGGTGGTCGAGGGAGCCACCGTGGTCGTCGTGGTGGTCGTGGTCGTGGTGGTCGTCGTGGTGCTCGTGGTCGTGGTGCCGCCGTCGGCGGTCCACGGCAGCTCCAACGCCTCGACGTAGGCGATGGTCGGTGCCATGTTCGGCCCACGGTCGAGCTGTTCCGCGTCTTCGATCACCAGCCGCGCTGCAGATCCACTCGGCGGCAGCGGCAGGGTCCCGGTCCACGTCGAGCCGCTCCGGCCGACGGACTTCGACAGCGTGATCGGACTTCCCACGTCGCGCCACCGCAGGTCCGGGTCGGCGATGTCCGGATCGGCCTCCTGCATCACGGCGGTCATCTCGTTTCCGAGTTCCTTGCCCTCGACGGTGATGTTGATGTCGTCGGTGGGGTCGAAGAAGCTGTCGAGCACTCGATTCGTGTTCACGAACCGGGACGCACCCAGACGGATGGGCTCGGTGATGATGTGCTCGCTGACGAAGGCCCCGTCGACCGACACGGGCTGGTACCGGCACAGCGCCAGCCTGACGAACGGGCGGTAGCCGATGTCGGTGTCGAAGCTCGGGTCGATCGTGACATCGGCGAACCAGCGATTGCTCTCAGGATCGAAGCGCACCTCGAAGCCGGCGACGTCCACGTCGGGGCCGGCGACGCCCTCTTCTGTCGCTGCGGCGTAGAAGTCGAGGTCGTCGAGCGCCAGCACACCGTCGAGCGCAGTCGGGCTCAGCGGATCACGGGCCACTTGGCTGAGCGGCGTGTTGCCATCGCCGACGAGCACGCCGAGCAACTCACCCTCGCCAGTGGTGAACCATGGTCGTTGCAGCCAGACGCGGATCGTCTCGCCGTTGTGCGATACACCAAAGTCCCCGCCCTCGGAGAAGATCTCGCGGGCGAATGCAGGCAGCACCTCGTCGACGAGAATCACGTCGGGCACGCCGGTGTTGGGGAACGTCACCGGGAAGCGACCGCCGCCGGTCTCGGTCGACCGCCGATTGATCGGCCGCGGAACGTAGTCGATGTCGACGTCGGTATTGAGCGGCAGCGTGCTCCCGCTCAACCGAGTGACCTCTCCGAGATCGGCGTCGATGACGTAGTCGGTGTCGACTGCGGCGAGCACTCCCCCGACGCGCACCTCGACGTTGATCTTGGAGATGCCCTCGGCCGGCGTTCCGGGAATTCCGACCGTGGCGGTGTTGGTGGGGAACTGCACCGTCGCCCGCTCGGTGAAGTAGCGGGCATACCGGCTGAACGCATCGAGCGTGAGGTCGGCCTCGTGGCGCTTCGTGTCGCCGAGTTCGAACAGGTCGGGGTCGATGCCGACCTTGTCATCTTCGCTGTAGCTCTCGGTCTGGGTGAACAGCTTGCGGGTCGTCTCCAGATCGGTGGTCCCGTTCGGCGAGGCGCCGTTGTCGATCGGGTCGGTCCAAGTAGCGAACACTTCGAGGCGACCGGTCGACTTGACGTCGATGCTGAACGTGCCGGCCATTCGCGCCCGGGTATCGCCGAGCTGACGTTCGACCTCGTTGACCGCAGCACTCGGGAGGCTCAACGGACGCTGCACGGCGTGCACCAGTGTGAGCTCCTGGCGCTCCGACACTTGCCACATCTCGCCTGCCGCGGCGGCATCGACGAGCCGGTCGTTCGTGGTCTGGCCCCAGTCCTGCAGCGCCTTCCAGTGTGGTGCGAGCCCTGTGTCGGCCGTCGGAGCGGCGTACACGGTTCTCGTGATGCCCTTTGGCACCTGGACGATCACCGTCGGGCCGCTGTCGGTCGGTGCGGGTACGACAGGGGCGCCGTTGCCGGCCCGCATCTCGACGCTCACCGCATGACCTTGCGGCCAACTGACCTGCATCGGCATCACTACCGAGGCGGTCGCGCCGGGGATGTCGAGCAACGCGATACCGGACATCGCCGGCTCGACGAGATAGTCGACGTCGGTGCGCCACTTGCCGAGCGGTTCGCTGAGGAGTTCGCTCGTATCGGCATCGACCGACGTGTGCGCCTCGATCGACGCTGCTGTGCGGTTGACGAACATGTTGAAGTTCGCCAGATCCTCGAACAGGGCATCGTCGGGTTGCGGAAACCCGTGCAGCTCACACTGGTACTGAGTCGTGGTCGCCGGGAACAACAACCGTGTGGTCGGCGTCACCGTTGCGTCGGCGATGTCGAAGTCGCTCTTGATCACCAGCGTGGTGACGGTGTCGCCCCATCCTGGAATCGGCTTGGGCTCACGGCGGATCGGCACCGGCCGACCCATGGGGCTCATCCGCCCGTAGCGGTACAACGCGGTCTCGTTGGTGGTGCCGGCCCCATGGTCGTCCTCGATCGACAACGAGTGGCCACCGAGGTCGACAACGCGTGCGCGGAACCGATACTGGCGCGTGTACCGCAGGCGCGGGAGTACGCCGTCGGGCACCTCGTAGGTCACGCCGATCTTGCCGTCCATGTCAGTCGGCGGCAGGTTCTTCTCCTGCACCGCCGGCCCGGTTGTGCCAGAGAATGCCGACTTCTGCGGCGGGTCGGCCGCCTCGCTCCAGCCGTTCCAGCTGAATACCAATGGGCTGAGCCGCTGCTTGGTGTCGTCGAAGCGTGCCGGCGCCGGCGTCATCTTGTAGCCCGGCCCAATATCGGGATTGGGGTTCGGATCCGGATTGATGTTGACGCCCTGCGGGTCACGGGTCTTGCGCGCCATCTCGGTGAACGCCGTATACGTCATCCACCCCTCGTCACCGTCGGGGTTGAGGTCCAGGCCCGGGTTGCGCGGGAAGTCGTAGCCCGCCGGCACGATCCGATCCCACAGCGAATACCACCGCTTTGTCGTCTCGTCATACACGTCGTAGCGCCGGCCACCGATCAACGCATCGCCGTCGACCACGATCGGGCCCGTTGTGGAGTCGTCGAGGTAGTCCTCGATGTCACTCTCGAGTTGCTCCTGCGCCGCCCACCGGCCTTCGACCTCCGTGATCAGGTCGACGGGCTTGCGGGTGAGATAGATGCCTCCCGAGTTGAAGCCGCCGAACGCCGCGTCATCGTCCGCGTCGAGGCCGCTGTCGACGTTGGCGACCGCCGTGCTCGCCGAGCCGAGGTCGACCGATCCGACCGTGTGCGAGCCGTCACCGATCGGCGACCAGTCGCCCGGCCCAGGGCCCGACACCGACCCCTCGGTCGGCCACCAACTGGTGGTGGTCCGAACGGAGATGGGCACGATCTTGGCGCGCGGGTACAGATTCTCGAGATTCGAAGTGACATTGACGAGATACGGCCCTGCGGCGCCCGGGAGCCGTACCTCGAGATCGACCAGCAGACCGAGCGCCCGCAGCAGCTCCGGATGCGCCTGCGCATAGGCGACGATCTCGTGAAAGTCGGAATCGGCCGGCGTCTCCTCATTGTCGACGTTGCCGTCACCGAGCGGCTCGAGATGGTCATCGCGGTCACTGAGCACCGAACTGCCCGTGATCGAGCCATACGAACCGAGCCCAGTCACGTCCCCCACGCTGGGGATCGAGGTGGAGAACGCCTCGGCGACGTCGCGCACCAGTTGCTCGACCGCCGTGGTCAGGCCCGGCGCGTCATACATCGGCGCCAATAGATCGTCGCCGACCTTGAGGTCGACACGGAACCGGTCGACCTCGATCGACGTGCTGCCAGCCGGACCGCCCGTACCAAAGAGCGCACTCCAAGCCGCTTCCGACGGTGCGGGTGTCAGCCAGTTCGGGTCGCCGACGCCAATCCCCGAGTTCGCTGGCACGGGCGCTCCGCTGATGCCGACATCGAAGGTCAGCGGGGGCGTCAGCGGACCGACGGGATTGGGACCTGGCGCAGTGCCGTTGATCACCCGCGGCCAGTTACTCCAATCACGGATCCAGTCGTTCAGTTCCCCGTTCGCCTGCAGGCGGGGAATGATGAACACCGAGAGGCGGCCGAACCGGCCCAGTGGCGTCGTCCGCGTGATGCCGTTGGGAAGGGCGACGAGCAGTTGATAGCTGGCGGTCATCAGGGCTCCGGCACGAACTTGTCGACATAGGTGTTCCAGGAAGCGAAGTCGTGCGCATCACCGAACCCGCCGTTGATGGCCCCCGGCGCGCTCGCCTGGGCGGGGCGTGGAAGCCCTGCGAAGCCATTGGCCGCTCCGTCACCGACCGAGAAGGTGATCGAGCCGATCGGCACGCTACCGCTGGCCTTCAACACCACCGACACCTCCCAGTAGATGGTGCCGCTGATCGTGATGTTCTGATCGACTTCCTTGTACTTGACGCGACCGACGATGCTCAGCGTGGCGTTGACGATGCCGGCAACGCTGAAGCTGGCGGTGAGCGAGAGCTCGCCGATAAAGGTGACGTTGCCGCCGCTGAGCTTGAACTCCGCGGCGATACCGACCTCGCAATACGCGGTGGCGATCTTGATATCGATCTCGAAAAGGCGGGCCGCCACTTCGGCGCGCACGTGGACCAGCTCGAGACCATTCGCCGAGAACTCGAGCTCGAGCGAGAAGCCGCCGCGGAACTGCATGATCTGCAGCGACACGGGATCGCGTCGAGAGCCCACGGCGATCCCCAGTCGGGGCTCGTCCTCGCCCACGAACGGAAAGGTGCCCGTGAGGCCGATGGCGAAGTTGGTGATCGCCAGCACGCCGAGGTCGATGTCGGGCAGCGAGATGTCGAGGTCGGCGACGATCTCGGTGCTGGCGATGTCGAGGTCGAAGGCCGATCCCGTCGGGGTAAGGAGGGTGATCAACGGCTCGAGAAAGGCCAGCAGCCCACCGAGGCGCCATTCGGCGATGTCGAGGGCGAAGTCGGTGGCCCCCGATGTGGTCTGGATCGCCCGAAGCTCGTTGACGTCGAGCTGGATCACATCAAGGTCCGCAGGCGGGATCAACAGCGTGAAGTCCTTGACGGTGAACTCGACGGTCACGCCGGCTTCGACGGTGTCGTCGAGGGCGATCACCGTGGTGAGCTCGACGCACAACGTGGTGTCCGGCCGACCTGGGACGTTCGCCTCGAATCCGAGTTTCGGTTTCGACTCGATCGTCTCGGGGCACCACACGTAACGCTGCTCGATGCGATCGTTGAAGGTCTCGAAGTCGAAGTCGGGAATGTCGATGCCCGGCAGCGCGACGTCGAACAGGATCGGCAACACCAAGTCGGCGAGGTTGATGCCGCGCAAGATCTGCGCCTTGTCGCCGAACGCATCCGCCGGACGCCACTCAAAGTCCGCACCGCCGTTGATCGGCGGCAGGTCGGCCCCGATGCCCAGCCCCTGGTTGAACTCGGTGGCCACGAGGTCGGGGGTCATCACGGCTCGGGCCTCGTTGCCGAGGGCGAACTCGGTCGGATTGATCAGATTGAGGAACGCCGACGATGGATTGAACGGGCCGGAGAGCCCACCGACGATGAAGTTCGGGCTGAACTCGACCTCGATCGCCAGCTGTTCGGGCGTCGGCCGGTCACCGAGCAATTCGGGCTTCGAGACGACGCCGAACGTGACGATCGGGGCGATCGGTAGCTCACCGGCACCGACCGATGCGTCGGGGTCGAGCCCAAACTCCATCTTCGACGTGAGGAACGTCGTGATGTCACTCCCCGGGCTGATCGGCTCGGCCCAGGCGACCCTCGACGAACCGCCGAGCGACGCCGACTTCACCACGGCCGACGGCGTGTCGGAGGCGTAGAAGTCACGCAGACCGTCTGCGACCGCAGGGTCGGCCAGGCTCGTCGTGCGAACGAACACCGCTGGCAGCGTGAACGTCGCCGGAGCGTTGCCGGCCTTGTCGGTCGCGGTGTAGGCCACCCGCACCTGGGCACCGTCGAAGATCGCTCCAGGTGCGTCGTAGGCAACGACCCAGGCGTCGTTGATGTCGATGTTCTCTGTACCGTCATCCCAGTTGATCGCCAGCTTCTTGACGGCCTCGTTGTCCTGCTGTTCGATCACCACTTCGGCGAACGGCATGTTGCGCCCACCGGCCGGGCTCGCCGCTGACGGGAACTGCAGCGCATCGCTCCCGGCCACCGCGAAGTGCGTCTCACGCACGAGGGTCGACACCAACTCGCCATCGCTGTCGGCGAGCCACAAACGCGTCGCCGTCTCGGTCCACACCGCTTCGTGACCGAACGGCATCAGCACGCCACGCACCACCACCTGGGCGAACTGGTCACGGCCACCCTGCACCTGTTGGATCCAGTCGAGGCTGCTCCATTCGGCTTCGAGATCGGCCCACGCTCCGTACGGCGTCAGCCAGGCGCGAGTGGCAGTTGCCGGTCCCTCGGTGGTCGCCAGGGCGACGATCTGATCGCGGTCGCCGGCGTTGGGGATGCGGTTGAACCCATCGGTGCCGAGCGCATTGAACACCGGCGTGAACTCGACGTCGCCGCCGGTCCGTTCCAGCGTGATGCGGTGCAGCTGGCTGATCGTGACACTCGGAAAGAACCCGGGTGCGCTGATCGGCGCGAGATCGGCGCGCAGATCGGTCGATGCACCGGGCGACCAGCGCAGGTCGGCGGGCAGCTCGATCACCGTCAGGTCGTCGCCCGGATCGCCAGGCACGACGGTGGTGCGCAGTGAGTAGGCCGCCAGATCGAGCAGCGTGGGCACGTCATAATCGATCGGCGGGGTGACGTCGAACACCAGCCGGCTGTTGCGCGCCGCTCGATGGTCGATCGGCGCCGAGCCCGCACCCGTCGGGATGGCTGTGTCAGGGATCGGCGCCTCGGCGATGTGCTGGCGGGGCAACACGATGCGCATCAGCGGGTTGAGTCCGTCTGCGACCAACTGCCCCGATCCGGCGTCGTACGCCAGATCCTCGAACTCGAGCTGGATCCGCAACTGGTCGGCTGGGCGGATCAGGCGGGTGATCAGCACCCCGTTCTCTTCGACGAGCGACGAGACGAACCCGCTGTTCAGCCAGCCCTGCGACCCGGCGACGACCAGTGCCGTGCCGGCGCCTGCGCCCTTGAGAAAGCCCCGGCGCGTCAGCGCCGGCCGTTCCGTCCGCTCCATTGCGGGCGAACATACGGACCGCCCGTTTGTTGAGCGTTAGCTGGCGACGAGATGCTCGCCAGCGGAGCCCAGGGACGGACCGTGAGCAGGCGTTACGCGACTTCGGAGTCGAGGACGAGACCGTCCACCTCGACCGAGGGGACCTCGTTGTCCACGTCGAGCAGTACGCCGGAGAACGACAGCGCACCATCGGCGGTGGGTACGCCGAGCAGCGTGCCTTCGGCATCGACGCCAGAGGGATGCTCGATGCGCAGCGAAAGCTCGTTGGTGTCATCGTCGAAGTCCGCGTCGACGATGAGGAAACGCTCGTCGCGCACGATCCCGCCGGTGTCGAGCGTGCTCGCCGCGACGTAACCGCAGAGCCCACCGTCAGTGGTCGGGCTCACGGCGGCACCGTCGATGCTGAACCCGCCGATCGGCGTGGTCAGCCGGCCCGTTTCCTCACCGAGGAACACGTACGTGTCGTAGACGCACGCGCCGGTTGCCGAGCTGGCGCCCTCGGTCACGCCGACGCCCGCCTTGGCAACCTGACCGCCGTCGCTGGCGTCGGTATCGGTCGAGCCGTTGACCGCAATGGCGAGGCCGCCAGCAACGAGGGCGGCGGCGCCCACCACTCCGGCGATGCGGCCGCGGCGGCGCTTCGGAGCGGCCTGATCAGGCGTTGCGTGGTCGGTTGCGGGGGAGGTGTCCATGAGTCGTTCCTTCACGTCGGCGGAGCTGGGCGTGCTCCACTCTCGGACCTGTCACCTACGCGCAACCTGTGCGCACCCCGACAACGTTCTTAAGCGCAGGCCACGCCGGGCAGCACCGGCTTGGGGATGACCTCGTAGACCTCACCGCCGTCGTCGAAGAACGTGAGTTGGTCGGCCTCAGCAAAGAGCTCGCCGACCTCTGCAGCAGAGATCTGCGCGCACTCCGTGGCATCAGCGAGGCGTACCGACGCGTCAGCGGGCCACACGACGATGGTCGGGTCGCTGTCGTCGTCGCGGAAGACGAGGCCTTCGGTAGGCACCGCCAGGATCAGGTACTCCGTCGCCTCGAACGGCTGCTCCTCGCCAAGCTGGTCGGCGCCGACCAGCGCAGGGAGGTCGCCGAGCTGGTTGAGGAAGCCTTGCAGCGCAACACGCTCTGGCGTGTCGTCGGCGCCATCGGGTCCACCTCCGATTCCCAGTGCGTAGGCCTCGTGGGTCCAGCGCTCGCCATCAGCCGCGATGGTCACCACCGCAGTCGACGCGTCGGCGACGAACTCGGTCGCTTCGCTGGTGTAGTCGACCTCGGCCAGGAGCCCGGCCTGATCTGCGGCGGCAAGCACGGTCTCGATGCCGTCGGGCGTGATCGTTCGCACGAACACCGGTGGAACGAGCGGACCCGGAAACACGGCGATGGTGGCGCCACCGCCGTACACCAACCCGTCGCCCGAGATCAGCACGCTCGGTGGACTCTGGAAGGCGAAGGCCTGGGTGGTGAACCCGCCCACCTCCGCATACTCGACGACCACATCGTCGGCGCCGGTCGGGTAGGTGACTCCTTCCGCCGGCGATGTACCCGGTGCGGTCGATTCGGGGGCCGTGGAATCGGTGATAGGCGGCAACGTCGCCGACGTATCGCTGTCGTCGTCGCCGCACGCAGCGAGGACCAACGCCCCGACCACGGCCAGCCCGAGCATCGATCGAAACCTGAACGGCGTCACGCGCATACTCCTTGGACGTCCGGACCTGGGCTCGGGTTCCCTGCGCTACGGTCGGCGCGATGAGCCAGGAAGTGAGAGGCATCATCGCACGCGCCAAGGGCGAACCGGTCACAATGGAGACGATCGTCGTTCCCGATCCGGGCCCCGGCGAGGCGGTGGTGGAGATCAAGGCCTGCGGTGTGTGCCACACCGATCTGCACTACCGCGAGGGTGGGATCAACGACGAGTTCCCGTTCCTCCTCGGCCACGAAGCCGCGGGCGTCGTCGAGGCGGTCGGACCCGACGTGACCGACGTGGCGCCGGGCGACTACGTGGTGCTCAACTGGCGTGCGGTGTGCGGCAGCTGCCGGGCTTGCAAGCGCGGCGAGCCGCAGTACTGCTTCTCCACACACAACGCCACGCAGAAGATGACGCTCGCCGATGGCACCGAGCTCAGCCCGGCACTGGGGATCGGCGCGTTCTGCGACAAGACGCTCGTCGCCGCTGGCCAGTGCACCAAGGTCGATCCGGCGGCGCCGCCGGAGGCTGCCGGTTTGCTCGGCTGTGGCGTGATGGCCGGCCTGGGGGCCGTGTTGAACACCGCCGGTGTTCGGCGCGGTCAGTCGGTCGCCGTGTTCGGCTGTGGCGGCGTCGGCAACGCATCGATCGCCGGCGCGCGTCTGGCGGAGCGTCGACGATCGTCGCCGTCGACATCGACGACCGCAAGCTCGAGTGGGCCAAGGAACTGGGTGCCACGCACGTGTGCAACTCGTCGACCACCGACCCGGTCGACTACATCCAATCGGTCACAGGTGGGTTCGGAGCCGACGTGTGCGTCGAAGCCGTGGGCAACCCGACGGTGTACCGCCAGGCGTTCGAAGCACGTGATCTCGCCGGCACGGTCGTCCTCGTCGGAGTGCCGACGCCGGACATGACGATCGAGCTGCCGTTCATCGAGGTGTTCGGACGGGGCGGGGCGCTCAAGTCGTCGTGGTACGGCGACTGTCTGCCCGAGCGTGACTTCCCGATGCTGATCGACCTGTACCTGCAGGGCCGCTTGGATCTCGACCGGTTCGTGAGCGAAACGATCGAGCTCGGCGACGTCGAGCAGGCGTTCGAGAAGATGCACCACGGCGACGTGCTGCGTAGCGTGGTCGTGCTGTAACGCTCGATGCCCGCCGTCCCGCTCCCTTTGGACGGGTTCGTCCAGCACTATGCCTGGGGCGACCCGACATTCATTCCCCAGTTCCTCCACGTCGCGCCATCGGGCGAGCCGTGGGCCGAGCTGTGGCTTGGCACGCATCCGAGCGGGCCAACCCAGATCGACGGCCGGCCACTCGTGGACGAGATCGGCGAGCTGCCGTATCTACTGAAGGTGCTCGCCGCCGCCGAGCCATTGTCGATGCAGGCGCATCCGACCACCGAGCAAGCGATCGACGGGTTCGCCAGAGGGATTTACCCCGACGACCGCGCCAAGCCCGAGCTGTTGTGCGCACTCACCCCGTTCGAGGCGTTGTGCGGGCTGCGGCCAATCGATGCCACGCTCGAGTTGCTCGACGAACTCGGTGCTCGCGACCTGGCTGCAGCCGTACGCAACGACGACCTCGGCGGCACGCTCGACGCGCTCTACCGCGGTCGGCTCGATCCGACGTCGACGATCGACGCCTGCGCAGGGAGCGACCGGGTCGAAGCGGTCTGGGCTCGACGCCTGAACGAGATGTACCCCGGCCAGGTGAGCATTGCGGTCACGCTGCTGCTCAACCATGTCCACCTCGAACCGGGTCAAGCGATCCACCTGACCGCCGGCAACCTGCATGCCTACTTGCAAGGTGCCGGAGTCGAGCTGATGGGCGCCAGCGACAACGTGGTGCGTGGCGGGTTGACCGTGAAACACGTCGACGTCGACGAGCTGCTGCACATCGTCGATCGCTCCCCGCTCGCCGAGCCGGTGATGCTCGACGCGGCGGCCGCCGGCCGCTACCCGTTGCCCGAGGTCGACGTCACGCTCACTCGCGTGGAGGCGGAGATAGAGCACGTGTCGATGGGTCGGGAGATCGCCATTTGCCTCGACGGCACCACCTGGTACCTGCCGCCGGGCAGCCACTACCGCCGAGCCGCCCCGTCGTACGTCGTGGTGTAGCCGTTCAGCTGGTGGTGCGGCGGATCTCGACGATCCGCTCGGTCGCCTGGTTGGCGTCGGCACCCTGTTCATCGAGCAGTGCAGCGCGATCCTTCTCGGCCTCGCGGGCGGCCTTGTCGAGGTCGACGCGTTCGAGCGCCGCATCGATGCCGTGCTCGTCGATGAACTCCGCCCACTCGACGAGCTGGTCGACCATTTCGTCTTCGGGTACGACCGCCACGTTGCGCCCCTTGATGAACAGATGACCGCGTTTGTTGCCCGCGGCAATACCCAGGTCGGCGTCGCGCGCTTCACCCGGGCCATTGACCACGCAGCCCATCACGGCGATTTGCAGCGGAATCTCGCGATCGGCGAACGCATCGCGCGCCCGGTTGGCCACCTCGATCACATCGACCTCGGCGCGTCCACACGACGGACAAGCGATGAGGTCGACGCCGGTTCGTTCACGCAGTCCCAGCGACTCGAGCAACTGACGACCTGCCCGTGCCTCTTCGACCGGATCGGCGGTGAGCGAGTAGCGGATCGTGTCGCCGATGCCCTCCATCAGCAGCGTGGCGATGCCTGCTGTGGCCTTGATCAGCCCCTCCGGCGGCGGACCGGCTTCGGTCACCCCGAGGTGCAGCGGATGGTCGGTCACCGCCGACAGCTGGCGGTACGCCTCGACCATCAAGGGCACACTCGACGCCTTCACCGAGATCTTGATCAGGTCGAAGTCGACCTCGTCGAAGTAGGCCATCTCCATCTGCGCCGACTCGACCATCGCCTCGGGCGTGGCACCGCCGTACTTCTCGTACAGGCGAGAGTCGAGTGAGCCGGCGTTGACGCCGATGCGAATGGGGATCTCCCGATCGCGACACTCGCTGGCCACCGCCTTGATGTGTTCGGGTCGCTTGATGTTGCCGGGGTTGAGACGCAAGCCGTCCACACCGGCCTCGATCGCCGCTAACGCCATCTTGTACTGGTGGTGGATGTCGGCGATGATCGGCACCGGCGAGCGCGGCACGATCTGGGCCAGCCCCTCGGCGGCCTCGGTCTCGTTGCACGTGCAGCGCACGATGTCGGCGCCGGCACCAGCGAGGGCGTAGATCTGCTGCAGCGTGCCCTCGACGTCGGCGGTCTTGGTGATCGTCATCGACTGCACCGTGATCGGCGAGTCGCCGCCAACGGGCACGTTGCCGACGGTGATCTGGCGCGTGGGCCGACGCTCGACCAGCGAGCTGGAAACCTCCATGGGCGCGGGTCTACCCGATCGGCTGGGTGATGTCGAGGTAGAGACCGGTGAACATCAGCAACGCCAACACCATGATCACGCCCATGGCGAACGGCATCAGTCGCTCGACGTCGGCGAAGTACCGCTGCCGTCCTCCGCGACGCCACTCCTTGTATCGCTCGTACGTGGCGATTGCCGCATGCCCGCCGTCGAGCGGGAGCAGCGGGGCCATGTTGAACACGCCGACGAACACGTTGAGCACGGCCAGCAGATACAGCACGCCGGCCAACCCTGCCGAGTCGCCGACGTCGTCCGACACGGTGGCCACGCCGTAGAGCGTGGTCGGACGGCTCTCGAGATCGTCGGTCGAGCCGGTGAGGTGGCCGACGATGTTCACCGGATTGAGCACGCGCACGATGCCCTTGGTCGACTCCCACGACACCGGAACGATGTCGGTCACCGAGTTGACGGCCGCCGCGCCCACGCCGTGCTGTTCGTACACCGGGGGGCTGTACGACGACACTCCGAGCAGCGCCGTGCCAAACCTCGGGTCGTCCTCGGGGACACTGACGTTGGCACCGAGACCGACCGGGATCGTCAGCTCTTGACCGTCGCGTACGACAACGATCGGCACCTCTGTGCCGGGATCGAACGAGCGCACGGTCTCGCCCAGTTCGGTCGACGACGTCACGGCGATGCCATCGACAGAGACGATCTCGTCGCCGTCGCGGATGCCTGCCGCCCACGCGGGCAGCTCTTCGGCTGCCGTGCCGACGATCACCCGGGGCTCGTCTTGTGCGGTGATCTCGCCTTGGGTGACGTACACACCGAACAGCAGCACCACGGCGATGATCATGTGCATGATCGAGCCGGCCGAGATCACGAGCATGCGCTTCGGGTAACTCTGCTGGCGGTAGGTGCGGCCCTCGTCTTCGGGCTCGACCTCGTCCATGCGGTTCATGCCGACGATGCGCACGAACGCGCCGAGGGGCAGCGCCCGCACGCCGTATTCGGTCTCGCCACGACGGAAACTCCACAGCCGGGGCCCGAAGAACAAGAAGAACTGGGTGACCTTCATGCCGGTCCACTTGGCGGTGAGGAAGTGACCGAGCTCGTGCAGGAAGATCGACAGCACCACACCGACGACGAACACGAAGATCCAGATGTTGACGAACGCCAGCCAGGCGAACAGCGCCACGATGGCGCCCATCGACAGCCATCCCCGCCAGCCACCGACCGTTTCGTCTTCGGTGTGCTCCGATACCGCACCGCCGGCCATCACTTCGCTCTTCATGCGGTCGAGGCGCGTGCTCCCGACCTCGTCGAGCGACGGCGGCGGGAGCTGCTCGTCGGGGGGTGTCAGCTGGTCAGTCATGCCGGTGAGTCATCAGTTGGGTATCAGTGTGCCAGCAAGTCGCCTGGCATCGCCGTCGGCGGCGATGACATCGTCGATCGAGGTGGGCACACGTCCATCATGGCGCTCCATTACCCCAACGCACACGTCAGGGATCTGATTCCATCGCAAGTTTCCGGAAAGGAATGCGTCAACGGCGACTTCGTTGGCAGCGCTGAGTACGGCCGGCGTGGTACCGCCAGCGCGACCTGCGTCGAAGGCCAGATCGAGGCAGCGGAACGTCGCCCGGTCGGGGGGCTCGAAATCGAGCCGGCCGAGCTGGCGCCAATCGAGCGCGCCGAAGGGACTCGCGATCCGTGCGGGATATCCCAGCGCGTACCCGATCGGCAATCGCATGTCGGGTTCGCTGAGCTGGGCGATCGTCGAGCCATCGCGGTATTCGACCATCGAGTGCACGATCGATTGGGGGTGGACGACCACGTCGATGTGGTCGTAGTCGACGCCGAACAACTCGTGCGCCTCGATGACTTCGAGGCCCTTGTTCATCAGCGTGCTCGAATCGATGGTGATCTTCGGACCCATCGACCACGTGGGGTGGGCCAGGGCCTGCTCGACGGTGATGTCGGCCAGTTCGGTCGCCGAGCGACCACGAAACGGTCCCCCGCTGGCCGTGAGCAGCAGCCGGGCGACCTCGTGGTCGGCACGCGCCGACGACCGCAAACACTGGTGCAACGCGCTGTGTTCGCTGTCGATCGGCACCAGCTCGGCGCCCGGTGTAGCGCGCAGCGGCTGCACGACAGGTCCTGCGGCGATCAGGCTCTCCTTGTTGGCCAGCGCCAGCCGCTTGCCGGCACGCAGCGTGTCGACCGTGACATCGAGACCGGCGAACCCGACGACCGCATTGACGACCACGTCGGCGGGACCGACCACTGCGGTCAACGACGATTCGATCGGCTGCTCGAAGCCCGCCGCGGACAGCCGCGCCGCAGCGACGCTGCGGGCGTCGGCATCGGTCACGACGACCACCTCGGGACGATGCGCCCGTACCTGCTCGATCAGCGCGTCGATCGAGCGACCGACAGCCAGTGCGACGACCTCGTACGTTCCCGGCGCGCGCCGGTTCTCGGCATCGATGACGTCGAGCGTCTGGGTGCCGATCGAGCCGGTCGATCCGGCGATGGCGACGCGTACCGGCGCCATCGAAGGGGCGCTCAGCCCGCCCAGGGCTCGAGCACGAGCATCAGGTAGTAGGCGCCGGGCAGCGCGAACAGGAATCCGTCGAAGCGGTCGAGCACGCCGCCGTGCCCGCGGATGATCGCTCCGAAGTCTTTGACGTCGAGGTTGCGCTTGAACATGCTCTCGGTCAGGTCGCCGAGCGGGGCCAGCGCCGAGATGACGATGGCGAACCACAGCAGGTTGCTCGTGCCCCAGGTGTCGCTGAGATCCTGAATGCCGATCACCAGGAAGATCACCAAGGTGAGGATCGTTCCGCCGAGCAAGCCTTCGAGCGACTTGTTCGGACTGATCCAGCCACGCAGCGGTGTGCGTCCGAAGGCGGTGCCAACGAAGTATGCGCCGACGTCGTTGGCCACCACGCCGATCGCCAACAACACCAGCGTGTCGGTACCCCACGGCGTGCCGTCACCGAACGTCGACCAGCGCAGGATCAGCGCGGCGAACGCGCCCATCAGACCGATCCACACCACGCCGAGCATGGTGATCGCCATGTTGGGCATCGGTCCGGTCTCGATGGAGTCGGCCGCGATGAAGCTGAGCGCAGCCGCGATGAAGGCAAAGGCGATGACGAGCGGAAGCGCTTCGTCGCCGACCCAGTACGCGGCGAGCGGCGCGGCGACACACGCAGCGACACCGGCAGCCACCGCGGGCCGGTAGCCCTTCTCGGTGACCTTGGCGAAGTACTCGAACGAGGCCAAGCCGAGCGCCACGGTGACGAACGCCACCGCGCCGGCGGGCCGCCACATCGTGAGCGCCAAGAACACTGCGGCGAGCAACAGTCCGGTGGCCACCGCCACGGGCAGGTTGCGGCCATCGGGCGATGGCGAACCGCCCGCAGATCCGGGTGGGCGTTGCGGGCTGGTGCCACGGCGCCGCGGATCGGGCCGGCGCGGCATGCCTGACGGGTCGGTGCCGATCGTGATCCGTGCCGGCTCGCGTTGGGGCTCGGTGATCGCATCGTGTGCTGCGGTCGTTTGCGCCGCGGGGTCGTCGTCCAAGGGAACCGACCCGAGGTCGTCGTCGGACGCGGCCGCGTCGATCGGCCCATCGGCGTCGTCGTCGCCGCCACCGTCGTCCCACGTCAGCTCGCCGGTGGTGTCGGTCGGCACCTCGCCGGTGAACGACGACCACACATCGATGTCGTCGCCGTCGCCGCTGGCCGTCCGCTCCGCCGCTTCGATCTTGGGCACCTCACCCGTCGCCGGCGCTGTCCAGTCGGGCAACGGCCCGCTGTCGTCGCCGAGTCGCATCGGTTCTTCGCCCGATGTGACCGGCTGCTCGGTGGTTTCGCCGAACAACGGTCCACCGAACTCGTCGTCGTCGAACTCGTCCATCTCCCGCTCGCGGCGCCCCGGGGTGCGTCCGTCGGGAGCCTCGTCGTCGTTGCGCCAGATGTCGTCACTCATACTTCGAGCAGCTCCTGCTCCTTGCGGCCGAGCGCGCCATCGATCCGCTCGACGTGGTCGTGGGTGACCCGCTCGAGCTCTTTTTCGGCTCGTTCGAGTTCGTCGGCGGAGATGTCGCCGTCCTTCTCCGCGGTCTCCAGTGTCTTGCGTGCATCGCGGCGTGCTGCACGCACGGCAATCCGCCCGTCTTCGGCCATGTTCTTGACCACTTTGACGTACTCGCGTCGCCGCTCTTCGGTGAGCTGCGGGAGCGACAAGCGGATTGCGATGCCGTCGTTGTTCGGCGCCACCCCGAGGTCGCTGTCGCGGATGGCCTTCTCGACCGCCTCGAGCGAGTTGCGGTCGTGCGGCTTGATCAACAGCTGCCGCGCCTCGGGCACCGAGATCGACGCGATCTGCTGCAACGGCACCGGGGCGCCGTAGTAATCGACCGAGAGACGTTCGACCAACGACGGTGTCGCCCGTCCGGTGCGCACGGTCCCGAACTGGCCCTGGGTGTGCTCGACCGCACGGTCCATCTTCTCCATGGCGTCGAGCAACGTCTCGTCGATCACGGCGCAAGCGTACCTATCAGGGCCATGACCAGGGAACACCCGGCCATCACCGCACCATCAGCACGCACTCAGTGGACGATCGTGCCCTCGCTCGAGCCGAGCATGATGTTGCGCAACGAGTTGGGCTTCGACATGTCGAACACCACGATCGGAATCCCGTTGTCGCGGCAAAAGGCGATCGCCGTGGCGTCCATCACCTTCAGGTTCTTGGTCATCACCTCGAGATAGCTGACCTCGTCGTATTTGGTGGCGCTGGCATCCGAGCGCGGGTCGGCGGTGTACACACCGTCGACTCCAGAATGCGTGCCCTTGATGACCACGTCGGCTTCGATTTCGGCGGCACGCAACGCGGCGGCGGTGTCGGTGGTGAAGAACGGGTTCCCGGTGCCCGCAGCGAAGATCACCACGCGCCCCTTTTCGAGGTGACGCACCGCACGGCGGCGGATGTACGCCTCACAGATGCGGGGCATCTCGATCGCCGACTGCACCCGGGTGTCTTGACCAAGTCGCTCCAGCGCATCTTGCAACGCCAGCGCGTTCATCACGGTGCCGAGCATTCCGATGTGATCCGACTGGGTGGCGTCCATGCCACCCAACGATCCGGTGCGGCCACGCCAGAAGTTGCCACCGCCCACCACCACCGCGACATCGACGTCGAGGTTCTGGCGAAGATCGATGATCTCTTTGGCGGTCGACTCGAGCGTGGGGCCGTCGAGACCCGAGCCTGACGAACCGGCGAGCGCCTCACCGGAGGGCTTGAAGACAATCCGCTTCCATCGTGTCGACTCGGTCCCCCGTGTCGACTCGCCCCCCACGGTTCAGCCGATCTCGGCTTGGGCGAAGGCGACGATTGTGGCGCCGCCGATGAACTGCGATACCGACTGTTTGTCGTCTTTGGCGTACGGCTGGTCGAGCAGCGCCACGTCCTTGTAGAAGCCGTTCAGGCGACCCTCGACGATCTTCGGCAGCGCCTGCTCGGGCTTGCCCTCGTTGCGCGTGATCGTTTCGAGCGTGGCCCGCTCCGCGGCGACCACATCCTCGGGAACGTCGTCGCGCGAGAGGTACTTCGGACGAGCGAAGGCGATGTGCACAGCCACGTCGTGGGCCAGCTCGGGCGAACCGCCGGCGACCTCGACGAGCACGCCATTGACGCCACGACCACCCTGCATGTGCTGGTACGTGCCGAGGTCGTTGCCTGCGGCAGCCTCGACGCGGGCAACCTCGCCGATGCTGATGTTCTCCTTGAGGGTCACCTTGAGCTCGTCGAGCTCGGCGGCGCGCTCGGCAACTGCGTCGACGCCCTTGGCGGCAACCAGCGTGGCCAGCGCCTGCGCCTCGTCCTTGAACTGATCGGAGCCGGCGACGAAGTCGGTCTCGCTCTTCAGCTCGACGAGGGCGCCGACCTGACCGTCGACGACCAACGCCACGACGCCTTGGTCGGCGTCGCGATCGGCGCGCTTGGCGCTCGCCGCCAGGCCCTTCTCGCGCAGGAACTGCTTGGCCGCTTCGAGGTCACCATCGGTCTCTTCGAGCGCCTTCTTGCAATCGAGCATGCCGGCGCCCGTCGACTCGCGCAGCGCTTTGACGTCTTTGGCGGTGAATGCCATCGGTGATCAGTGCTCCTGACTCTGGTCGGTCGTTCCGTCGGCTGAGTTCTCGACCACCTGCTCGACGACGTCGGCAGCGGTCTCGTCGGCGACGGCCTGCACGGCTTCGGCGGGCGCGCCGGTTTCGGCGGCGAGGTGGGCGGCGTCTTCGGTGGCTGCCTCGACCACGGGCTGCTGCGCCGCAGCCAGTCGGGCATCACGGTCGGCCTGCTGTTGCGCGGCGACGGCACGCGCTGCAGCTTGGGCCGCTTCGTACTCGGCGATCTCTTCTGGGCTGCGCTCGACCTGCGGCACGGCAGGGGTGCGCTGGCTGGCGACGAAGCGCCCCTCTTCGACGGCGTCGGCGATCACACGAGCGAACAGGCTGTTCGAGCGAATCGCGTCGTCGTTGCCGGGGATCGGGTACTGCACCAGCTCGGGATCGACGTTGGTGTCGACCACGGCGACCACCGGGATGCCGAGCTTGTTGGCCTCGGTGACGGCGATGTGCTCCTTTTTGGTGTCGAGCACGAAGATCGCATCGGGGGTGGAGTTCAAGCTGCGCAGCCCGCCGAGGTTGCGCTGCAACTTGGTGAGCTCGCGTTCGAGCAGCAGCGCCTCTTTCTTGATCATCACGTCGAACTCGCCGGAGGCCTGCATCCGCTCGTAGTCGAGCATCTTGCCGACTCGCTTGCTGATGGTTTCGAAGTTGGTCAGCATGCCGCCGAGCCAGCGCTCGTTGACGTAGGGCATGCCGCACTTCTCGGCGTAGCTGCGCACCGGGTCTTGGGCCTGCTTCTTCGTGCCGACGAAGAGGATGGTCCCGCCACCGGCGACGAGGTCACGCACGTACCCGTACGCGGCTTCGACGCGACCGAGGGTCTGTTCGAGATCGATGATGTAGATCCCGTTGCGCTCACCGAAGATGAACCGCTTCATCTTGGGGTTCCAGCGCCGGGTCTGGTGGCCGAAGTGTGCGCCGGCCTCGAGCATCTGCCGCATCGTGATGACGGCCATGGTGGTTCTCCTTGCGGTTGTGGCCCACTCGTCGGCGCCGAAGCGACCGCATGTGACGGGTGGGACGGTGTCGATTCACAGACGCCGGACGGCGCGCTGCGGGCAGCCGGGTTGGCTGCCGGCCCGTCAGACTATCGGCCGCATCAGCGGTCCGCGCCGGTGGTGCGAGCGCGTGTCGCCGGGACATCGGAGTACCGGTGGCGCCGGGTTCGGCGCCGACCCGTCGGCCGGCACCAGGCGGGCAACGCCACGCCACACTCCGAGGAGCAGCGTGGGATCGATCGGCACACCGTCGCGGCGAACACCGAAGTAGAACGGCCCGCTGGCCACGCCGATCGGCGCACCCGCACGGACTCGGTCGCCCGCTCGCAGATGGCTCGCCGCAAGACGGCCGTACGTGACCAGACGGCCATCGGCCAGCTCGAGCACCACGTAACGCGTGCCGGCGACGACACCGGAGAACGACACCGTGCCCGCGGCCACCGAGATCGGCCGGGTGCGCGGGGCGACCTCGTACTCGATGCCCCGATTGCCGGCACAGTACGGACACGGGGGCAAGCGGAACGGATCGACGACGACACCAACCACCGGCGGCGCCCAGCACGCGGCTGCCGATGATGACGATGCCGCACCGATCGGTACGACGATGAACACGATGGCCGCCATCGTGCAAGCGGTACGGCGGCGCATGGTGCACCAACGGAGACTTCCAGGGCGCATGGCACCCTCCCGACGTCGTAGCCAGCCCGATGTCGTAGCCAGCCCGACGTTGTGGCCAGCAGGGTGGCTGAGTGAGTTCGGGGCGTCAGCCGACGCCGACGGCGGCCAACCGCGACCGCAACTGGAGCACCGCTTTGGTGTGAATCTGCGACACCCGGCTCTCGGTGACGCCGAGCACTTCGCCGATCTCGGCAAGCGTGAGGCCCTCGTCGTAGTACAGCGACAGCACCAGCTTCGGTCGATCGGGCAGCTTGCGGATCTCGTCGCGCATCACCCGGCTGAGTTCACGATCCTCGATCACCGCAGCCGGCGACTCGGAGCCCGGTCCCTCGGCCGCCGCAGGTTCGGCTCCCGCGGCGATCGCCCGATCGAGCGGGCCCACCGTGGTGCTGGCGATCGCTGCCAACCAGCGAGCGAGCTCTTCGGGCGAGATGTGCAGGTGGTTCGCCAGCTCGTCGTCGGTGGGCGAGCGTCCGAGTTCGTGTTCGAGTTCGGAGAATGCCCGTTCGACGTTGCGCGCCCGGCTGCGCACCGAACGGGGCACCCAGTCGAGCTGGCGGAGTCCGTCGTACACCGCGCCGCGGATGCGCGGCACGGCGAACGTCTCGAACTTCACCCCGCGCTCGGGGTCGTACCGCTCGATGGCGTCGATCAGACCGAACACGCCGCTCGAGACCAGGTCACCCGGATCGACGCTCGACGGTAGGCCGGCACCCACACGGCCGGCGACGAACTTGACGAGCGGCGAATAGTGGACGATGAGGTGGTCGCGGGCGGCCGAGTTGCGTCGGTTCAGCCAGCGCGTCCACTGCATCTGCAGGTCGGCGTCTTCGGGGACGATACTCATGCTCGCGGGTGGGTGTCGCGGTACACGGCCGACAGCCGCTCGCGACTGACGTGAGTGTAACGCTGCGTGGTGGCCACATCGGTGTGTCCCAACAGCTCCTGTACGGCCCGGAGGTCGGCGCCGCCGTCGAGCAGATGCGTGGCGAACGAGTGGCGAAGGGCATGTGGGTGAGTCGGTGACGACGATCGGCGATCGATGATGCGCCGCACATCGCGTGGTTGCAGCGGTTTGCCCCGCTCGTTGCCGAACAGGATGTCGCCGGCGCTCGGTGGCAGCACGTCGCGCCGGACGTCGAGCCACCGCACGAGCGCATCGCACGCCGGGTCGCTCAACGGCACACGCCGTTCTTTGCCGCCCTTGCCCCACACGGTCGCGGCGTGTTCGCGCAGCTGCAGCGACGACACCTGCAGACCGCAGAGCTCGGCGACGCGTAACCCCGAGCCGTAGAGCAGCTCGAGCACGGCGTCGTCGCGCGTGCGGCGCCACTCGGGCTCGTCGGTGCGCGGCGGCGCGTCGAGCAGGTGGTTCAGCTCGCGACGATCGAGCACCCGCGGCAGTCGACCGTCGCCGGCGGGTACGGAGACACCAGCGGTTGGATCGACCGTGGCCACGCCGGTACCGACCGCCCAACGGAAGTAGCGACGCAGTGCGGCGGTCTTGCGCGCCAGGGTACGACGGGCGTAGCGGCGCGTGGTGAGGTGTGCGAGGTAGCGGCGCACGGTGGCCCGTGTGACCCGCTCCGGAGTTCGGATCTCGCTGCGCGCGCACCACGCGGCGAAGCCGCGCACATCGGTGCCATAGGCGGCGACGGTGTGCTCGGACAGCGACGTCAGCGACCGCAGGTAGTCGTCGAGCCGCCAGTCGTCCACGGCGGCGACCGTAGCGCCCTCGGTACTGCGCAGTGGGGACAACCGTGTCGATCGCATTGCGGGTCGCGGTGTCGATCGTGATCACGTCGGGTCCCACCCGAGCAGCGTTTCGAACCATCCCGCGGTCTCACGCAACCATCCGTCGCGTTCGAGCCTGGCCACCAACAGCGCCATCTCGCCCAGCGATTGATCGAACTCCTCCGCAAGCATCTCCAACGTGCACGGGCCTTGGGCGCAGCGGTCGACGACCTGCGACGCGCGACCGCGCGGCCGATGCCGCGGGTCGAAGCGACGGTTTGCGGCGCGCCGGCTGTCGAGGCCGAGCGCAACGAGCACATCGAGTGTTTCGGTGGCCGGCGCAGCACCGTCACGCAGCAGCGCATTGGTCCCCACCGACGCGGGGTGTTCGAGCGCACCCGGAACCGCGAACACGGCAACATCTCGCTGTGCGGCTTCGCGCGCCGTGATCAGACTGCCGCCGCGGTCACGACTCTCGACCACGATCAATGCCTCGGCGAGGGCAGCGATGATGCGGTTGCGCAGCGGGAACCGAAACGCGTCGGGCGGCGTCCCCGGCGGCCACTCCGACACGACGGCGCCACGCTCGGCCACATCGGCCCACAGCGCGCTGTTGCTGCGCGGGTACGGCCGGTCGAGCCCGTTGCCGACGATGGCCACCGGCTGCGCACCGGTCACGGTGAGGGCACCGCGATGGGCCGCCGCGTCGATCCCCTTGGCCAGGCCCGACACAATCGTGACCCCAACGGCCGTGAGTTCGGTGGCGAACCGCGCCGCGTGCTCGCGGCCGCGTTGGCTGGCGTTGCGTGTGCCGACGATCGCCACCCTTCGCCGCTGGAGACCGGCCAGGTCGCCACGCACGAAGAGTGCGGCCGGTCGCCAAGGGTCGCTCAACAGCGCCGTCGGATAGGCCTTGTCGGATGCGGTGACGACCGCGATGCCGAGCTGACGGCACTGTGCTGCGCAGTGTTGCGGATCGCGCCGAGCTGCGCTGGCCCGCCATGCAGCAGCGAGATCGGTGTGCCGGCCGAGGAGATCGGCAACGGGCCCGTCAGCAGCGCGGCGACCCGCCGCCACGGCGTACGCCACCTCGGGTTCGAAGTGGTCGAGCAGCGCACGAAGCCGACCAACGGTCATCCTGTCGAATCCCGCCAGCGCGGCAACGTGGCCACTCATGCGGCCCACTCGTTGCTGCTCGACCCCAGCGGAGTGCGCATCGCCAGGGCGAGCGCGATGTCGTCGGCGCCGACGGTGCTGACCGGCTCGCCGTGTTGCACCGACCGCAGATCGGCGATGGTGCGCGCAACGCGGCGGAGTCGGTGGTAGCCACGGCCACTCAATCGGCCAGCGGAGATCTCGTCGTACAGCAACGTCTTCGCTGCCTCGTCGACGTGGGCATGCTCGTCGAGGCGCCGGGCACCGAGCGCAGCGTTGAGCGAGCCTTGACGCTCGATGGCGACGTCGCGGGCGGCGCACACGCGAGCGGCGACCGTGGCAGTCGACTCGCCTGGTGTGCCGTCGAGGAGATCGTGAGCGCCGGGGCGCGACACCGGCACGCGTAGGTCGAAACGATCGAGCAACGGGCCCGATACTCGTCGCGCATATCGCAATCGCTCGCTGTCGCTGCACATGCACGCGCCCGGAGGCCCGCCTCCACATGGACACGGGTTCATTGCGGCGACGAGCTGAAACGCCGAAGGGATCATGGCCCGCACCGCCGCCCGGTCGATGGTGATCGTGCCGAGTTCCAACGGCTGCCGCAAGCCGTCGAGCACCGACGGCTGGAACTCGGCGAGCTCGTCCATGAACAGCACTCCCCCATGAGCGAGGCTCACCTCGCCCGGTCGCAGGGCATGCGAGCCGCCGCCGATCAGCGCCGCACGCGTCGCCGTGTGGTGTGGTGTTCGGTACGGGGGCCTGGTGACCAGCCCGCCGGCCGGCAGTGGGAGCCCCGCCGCCGAGTGGATCATCGTCGCTTCGAGCGAACGTTCGTCGGTCAGGCGTGGCAACAACCCGGGGAGCCGTGCGGCCAGCATCGTCTTGCCTGCCCCCGGTGGCCCGACGAACAACAGGTGATGCCCGCCGGCGGCGGCGATCTCCAGACCGTGGCGGGCCACATGCTGGCCGTGCACGTCGCGGAGGTCGCGTGGGTCGTCGTGCAGCATCGTGGGCGGCGGTGGCGGCGGGGCGGGCCACGACCGCAGTCCGCGCAACACGGCCAAGAGCTGCGGCAGGTCGTCGGCGACGCGCACGTCACCCTGGGCGGCGATGCGCGCTTCGTGATACGAGCTGCTCGGGACCACGACGTCGATCGGTCCGAGCGCGGCGACCATCGGCGCCACGCCGAGCACGTGACGAATCGACCCGTCGAGTCCGAGTTCGCCGATGAATGCCAACCCGCGGACGTCGGCTGTGTTCACGTGGCCATCGGCGACCAAGATGCCCACCGCCATCGCCAGATCGAGCGCCGAGCCGGTCTTGACCTCGGTTGCCGGCACCAGGTTGAGCGTGGTGTTGGTTCGCGGCCACGACTCGTCGCTGCTGTAGAACGCGCCGCGCAGCCGGTCGCGCGCCTCGCGCACGACGCCGTCCGGACGGCCGACGATGTGGAAGCCGGGCAGACCGCTGGCGACCTGCACCTCGACGGTGATCGCATGGCCAGCCGAACCGACGACCATGGCAGTGGAAATGGAGGAGTACATCGAGCCCCCAGGAGGAAACGACGCGTCTGCGTCGAGCGGCGTTGGGGCCCCGGGCCGATCGCGCCAACGGTATGACCGTTGGCGCCGATGCGCCACCAACCGTACCGGGCGCCGTGGCACAATGCGCCCGTGCCGCACCGGACGATCGCTCTCGTCGTGCCGGCGCTGACCCTCGGCATCGTGGGCGCTGGCTGTGGGTTGCTCGACGATGACGACGACGCAGGCGACGCAGCACGCTTCTGCGGCGAGGTGGCCGCCAACTCGGCCGCGCTCACCCAGCCGAACATGCAGGCAACGGCCGACATCGACGCGCTGCTCGAGCTGTATCGGGAGATCGGTACGTTCGCCCCGCTAGCGATCGAGGCCGAGTGGGACCAGTTGGTCGAGGCCTACGAAACCGCCAGTGCGGTGGTCCCCGGCGACGAACAGTCAGAGCAAGCGGCAATCGCCGCGATCCTCTCGTCGGAGTCGGCTGCAGCGGCGGTGGATCAGTGGCTGATGGACAACTGCGCGGTCGATATCGGTCCGGTGGCCACGATCGTTCCGCAGAACCCGTGACCCAGCCGGGTCAGCGCGTGTCGATCAGATTTCGCCGCGGCGGATGATGACCTCGTCGCAGAGGCCGTACTCCTTGGCCTCTTCGGCAGTGAACCACCGGTCGCGCTCGCTGTCGGCCTGGATCTGCTCGAGGGTCTGGCCGGAGTGCTCGGCGATCAGCTCGGCCATCCGGCGCTTGGTGTAGCGCAGTTGCTCGGCCTGAATGGCGATGTCGGCGGCTTGTCCGCGCAGGCCAGCCAGCGGCTGGTGCATCATGATGCGCGCGTTGGGCAACGTGTAGCGCTTCCCGTCGGCGCCGGCGGTCAACAAGAACTGTCCCATCGAGGCGGCCAGTCCGAGGCACACCGTGGCGACGTCGCACCCGACGAACTGCATCGTGTCGTAGATCGCCATGCCGGCGGTGACCGATCCTCCGGGGCTGTTGACGTACAGCCAGATGTCGGCGTTGGGGTCTTCGCCTTCGAGATACAGCAGCTGGGCGCAGATCTGGTTCGCGATGTCGTCGTTCACCTCGGACCCGAGCATGACGACTCGGTTCTTGAGCAGCCGATCGAACACGGCCGAACGGGGGTCGAACCCGCCTTCGAGCATCTCGGGACCTGGACCGATGGGGGTGGCAGCCATCTTTTCAGGCTATCGCTGCGGTACCGTTCCACAGATGGCGGTCACCGCAACGCTGCATCCCGAGCGCGTCACGTCATCTACCGGAAGCGCTGCAGGGCTCTCGCTACGCCTGTCCAACGATGGTGACGAGGGCCAACTCGTGACCATCACGCCTGCGGGCACGTTGTCGTCGATTACGTCAGCACAGTCCGACACCGTGCATCTCGACGCTGGTGAAACCTTCGAAGTGCCGGTACTCGTCGACATCGGGCCGGCGGTCGTCGCCGGGGATCACGAGGCGATCGTCGAGGTGCGCGCTGGCGAGGAGGAACCGACGACGGCCGCTGCGGCGATCGAGGTTCTCCCGTGGACCGAGTACACGCTCCGCCTGGTGCCCGAGCGCTCCCGTTCCGGCTCTGCGGGCCGCCATCGCGTCGACATCGAGAACACGGGGAACGTCCCCGTTGCCGTGGAGATGCTGGCCACATCGTCGTCGGGCAGCCACCCCGTGTTGACCACCACGGTGGTCACCGCCGACCCGAGCAGCACCGGGACAGCCGAGCTCAAGGTGCTGCCCACCGAGAAGTTCTGGACCGGGAGCCCGCGCGAGCACGAGCTGTTGATTACGGCGACCGGCAGCGATGCGGCGACGCACGAGCTGCATGGCACGTACGAGCAATTGCCGCGCATCCGGCCCTGGGTCGGACCGGCAGCGGCCGGTGCGGCGCTGGCGACACTGCTCGGGTTGATCGTCTGGTTCGGGTTCCTCGCGCCGTGGGTGTCCGACACCGCCGACAACGCCGCCGCCGAGGCACTGGCGCGCGACCGCGCCGAACAAGACCTGCGTCTCGCCGAGTTCGAAGCCGCTGCAGAGGCCGCAGCCGAGCTGCCGTTCGGCACCCCGTACGACCTGCGCCTCGCCGTCGAGCCCGCCCAGGGCAGCACCTCGAGTGCCAGCTCCACCGTGGCCTCGGGCGTGCAGATCTCGATCACCGACGTGGTGTTCCAGAACCCCACCGGCGCAGTGGGCAACATCGCGCTGCGCCGCAACGGCGACGTGCTGCTGCAGTCCGAGCTCGCCAACTTCCGCGATAACGACTTCGCCTTCGTGGCACCGTTCGTGTTTCCGGCTGGCAGCACGATCGACATCACTGTCGATTGCGTCACGCCGGGGCCCGGGGCCTCGAACTGCGACGTGGGCGCCACGTTGCTCGGATTCGTCGCCGACGACGGCTGAGCCGCCGCGCTGACTCGTCAGCGACCGAGGCGACCGATCACGGCAGCATCCCGCTCGCTGCGGGCGCCCACGATGAGCTCTACCGACACGTCGGCGAACAAGTCGGTCTGCCCGGCGACGGTGATCGTGTGCGGACCCGCAGAGGTACGCGGGAGCACGACGATCGTGTCGGCGAACGAGCCCTGCTCGTCGACCGTGACGGTGCCGGATTCGGCCACCCCGTCGAACTGCCACTCGACGGTGGCTCCGGCGGGGAAGCCGGAGCCGCGAAGAGCGATCACCTGACCGGCGACGACTACATCGGGCACGGCGATCAGTACCGGTGTCGGCGCGCCGACGCCGGGTGACGGCGGCGACCGAGCTCGAGCCATCGGAGAACTGCACGGTCAGCTCGGCGGTCAACGAGCCGGACGTGGTCGGAGCGAATTCGACCTCGATTGAGCAGGTGCTGCCGTTGCCGACCGTGGCTCCGCTGCAGCCGTCGTTGCCGATGGTGAAGTCGCCGCTGGGTGTGAGCTGCACGGACGACACGCTGATGGTCGAGGTACCACCAACCACCTGGGCGGTGGCGATACGCCGACCGGCGTCGATGATGGTGGGGGCGAACTCGAGCGGGCTGGGCTGCACGGTCGGTTGCACGGTGGTGGTGGTCGTCGTGGTGACGGTGCTGCTCGACCCGCTCCCCGAGCTGCCGCCCGAGCTCCCACCGGAACTCGACCCGCCGCTCGATCCGGAGTTGAACACCGGAGTGCTCCCCGAGCCGCCGCTGCCATTGGACGGGAAGCCGCTGTTGTTCACGACAGCGCCACCATCGATCGTGCCGAGCCCCGGAAGCGGAACGCCCGGATTGTCGGCGCCGTCGTCGGTGTCGCCAGGAATCACGAAGTTGCCCGGCACCGTTGTGGTCGGGCCGGTGGTGGTCGTCGACTCGGTGGTCTCGGTCGGTTCAGTGGTCTCGGTCGACGGCGTCTCGGTGGTGGTCGTGGTGGTCGTCGGCGGCGGTGGCGGGTCGACCGAGACTGCGTGCACCCACACCTGCGGTTCGGTGTGGAAACGGGCGTCGGTGGTCAGGTCGTTGCGGGCCGGTGCGTCGAAGGTGACGGAACGGTTGCCGACTCCGGCGGAGTCGGCGTTGGCGATGCTGGCCCCGGTCGATGGGACGAGCGCGGCGACGTCGGCGCCCACCGAAGTCGCCACGTCGGAATCATCGGAGCTGGCGAAACGCGTGTCGTCGAGCGAACGGAGCAGCTGCACGGCGCCATCGCGCTGATACAGGAGGGCCTCGCCGTCGGGGGCCAACTCGGGCGTTGTCGCCGAACTCGCCAGGAGGCGGGCGATCGGGGCAGTCGGATCGGCGATGTCGTACAGCACGACCGCCGGCGTCGTCGCTGCCGAGTCGGCGGCGATCGGCGGCAGGTCGGCAGCGTCGGACTGGAACGCAACCAGCGTGCCGTCGGCAGAGATCGTTGGCGCGCTCGACGCTCCGGCCGCCGGAACGTCGGTGGCGGCTTCGGACAACAACGAGATCGACGCGGTGCTCGTGACGTCGTCGCGCGTCCACAGATACACCTGGTCGTCGGCGGTGAACACGATCCGTGTGCCGTCGGCGGACATGGCCAGTTCAGGGCCCGTCGCCTGTTGAGGCGTCGGAGCGAGCGCGGTGTCGAACTGGTCGACGAGCTGCCACGTGCCGACGCCGGCATTGTCGACGCTCCGCACGTAGCGGACCACCTCGGTGCCGGTCGACCATGCGGCGACCGCACCGTCAGCCGAGAGTGCACCGGTTCCCAACGTGGGAGGAACCGCCGCAACGGTGCCGACTACTTCGGGCACGAGGGGCCCGGGATCCTCACCACAGCGATCGATCGCCCGCAGCTCGGTGTCGACATCGCCTGGCACGGCGTAGGCGACGATGCACCCATCGCCACTGATGGCCGGGCCCACGCCGGCGGCATCGACCACGTCGGTGGTATCCGCTTGCCGGTCGCGGACGACCACGCCACCGTCATGTTCGAAGGTCACGATCCAGCCGTCGTCGGAGATCTGGGGCGCTTGCGGTGCACCGCCAATCGGCCCTGCATCGGCGGCCAGTTGCGATACCGGCTCGAGTTCCAACGACTCGGTCTGGGCGCCCGTGGGCGCGCCGAGGAAACCGACCCCTGCAATGGCGACGGTGGTCCCGATGATGCCCGCGATGGCCCACCCCGACGTTCGGTTCAAAGACGTGCCGGACAGGCTACCGGCTCAGTGCCGCGACGGGTTCGCGGGAGACCCCGCTCATCACCAGGAGCAGGCGCGATGCCGGGTCGATGCGTTCTCGTGCCGCGAGCGCACCGGCGAGCCCAGCCGAGCCCGTCGGCGACACGCGGTACCCGGCGGCGGTCGCCATTTCGTGCGCCGCCCCGACGCGGTCCTCGCTGACCACGATCGGCGTCCCGGGCGGATCGGTGGCCAGCTGGGCGTTCATCACCGCGATCCAGTCGTAGGTCTCGTCGTCGAGCAGCCCGTCGGCGAGCGAGTGTGGGTCGGTCCAGGGCGTCATCACGTTCGCCCAGTCGGCGGCGACCGCCTGCGGCACCTCGGTGGTGCCACGCACTCGATCGGCGGCCCCGCACCAGGCACGGTCGAGGGGCGCGCACCCGCTGGTCTGCACCGGCCGGAGACCGACACCGCCGGCTGCGGCGAGTCCGGCGGCGAGCGAGCCGGCGAAGGCACCTCCGCCAACCTGGACCATCGCCCAATCGGGTGGGGGTTCGGCAGCGTCGACACATGCCGCCGCGATCTCCCAACCGATCGTTCGTCCGCCGTCGAGACACAGCGCATTCTCCGGACCTTGCACGGTGAACGGGATGGCGCCCGCTTCGACCGCGTCGCGGAACCGCAGCATGGCCGGATCGCCCGGCGGGTCATCGTCGAGACGCGGGCAGCGGTGCACGACGGCACCGAGTTCGCGCAGCTGCGCGCCAAAGGCCGGATCCATCCAGGTGGGGACGAACACCTCGATCGGCCACGCCACCGCAGCGGCCAACGTCGCCGCGGCGACGGCAGCGTTGCCACACGAGGCGATCGCTAGCGGCTCGCGTTCGGTCGACCGTCGCAACCCGGCCGCCTCCGCGGCCAAGAGATGCAACATGATCGAGGCCAGGTGGCGGATCTTCTGGCTGCCGGCGACGGCACCGGTTTCGTTCTTCACCCACACGCCGCCGGGCGCGATGAAGCCCAGCGCATCCGACAGCATCTCGTCACGGCCGTACGGCGTGATCGCGATACCGGCGAGACCGATACGCACGAGGCCCTGGTCGATCCGATCGACGAGTGCGCCCCGATCACCTTCGGTCAATCCGTGGGCGGCGGCAAACGCGGCCCACGCACATCGACCATCGAACTCGCGAAAAGGGTTCGTCTGGCGTTCTCTCGCGGGTTCGATCGGCGTGGTTGGCTGCTCGAGCAGCAGCACATGTCGGCGATCGGTCGCACTGGCGTTCGGGCACCGCCACGGCGTCGGGTCGTCGATCGGACGGCGAGCGCCGCACACCGCGCAGCGCCAGCCGGTGGGTCCGTCAGGCAGCGGCGACGCGGGCATTGAAGTCGGCGATCATCTCGTCCCACTCGACGAGGTAGCGGCGCAGCCCCGTCCAGAACTGTTGCGACCTCCGCTGCTCGAACAGCTCGAACGGTGTCCCCTGCTGCTCCACCCAGGTGTAGTAGCCGAGGTTGAAGATGCGCCGTCGATCGGCATCGGTGCAGTCGATCATGTGCTGAGTGTCGACCGCCGCCAGGTGCTCCCCGACGATGCGTGCCGCGTCGAGTGTGCTGAGGTCGCCGTCGAATCGTTCGGCGAGCAGCTTGTGTCGTTCGCTGGGATACAACGCGGCGCCGTCGGTGGCCACGGTGATCAGTGCATCGTCGGGTCCGAGGTCGTGGAGGCGGGCGGTCTTGATCGCCGCGAGTACGTTGCAGATCGCCGAGAACCCGAAGTGCGCGAGCTGGTCGACGACGGCCGCCGGCACCGCCATCTCATCGACGAGATAGGCGCGGCCCGCGTCGGTGTTGAACACGGCGTCGAGCTCGTCGGTGGCCCGATCGGAGATCGCCACGACGACATCGGTGTTCGTCACGTTGTGAATCAGCGGAATGTGTTTGTCGCCGATGCCCTGGATGTTGTGCTCGCCGAACCCGTTCTCGAGCATCGTCGGGCACTCCAACGCTTCGACGGCGACGATGCGCGCGCCATAGCGCTCCTTCAGGGCGTCGCCAGCGGCGATCGTGCCGGCCGACCCGGTCGCCGAGGTAAAGGCAGCGAGGCGCAGGTCGCGACCGGTGACGGCGCGCACGTGCTCGAACACGTGACCGAGCGCGGTGCCGGTGACCGTCAGGTGCCCCAGATGGTTGCCGAACTCGGCGAACTGGTTGAACACGAAGTTCTGCGGATCGAGCGCCAGCTCGTTGCACGCGTCGTAGATCTCTTTGACGTTCGACTCCGAACCGACGGTGCGAATGATGTCGTTGGCCGGGTCGAGGCACCACCGCTCGAGCCAATCGAAGCGCTCCTGGCTCATGCCCTCCGGAAGGATGGCCACGCCGCGGCTGGCCATGATCCGGCTGATGGCGATACCCCCGCGGGCGTAGTTGCCCGTCGACGGCCAGATCGCCCGCTGCTCGGTGGGGTCGAACTGGCCGGTGACGATGCGCGGCGCCAAACAGGAGTAGGCAGCGAGCACCTTGTGCGCCGTGATCATCGGAAACCGGTCGCCGAAGGCGACGATGATCGGACTCGGCACGCCGGTGAGCGAGCTGGGCAACACGACGTGTTCGGGCACGTCGACCCGCCGTCCGTGGAGGTCGTTGTACCAGTGGACGCGCCACAGGTTGCGGGCGTCGGCGGCCTGCGGGTCGGCGTCGCCTACCCGGGCGGCGTGGTCGAATCGCGACGGCTGGGCCAACTCGGCGAACGTGGGGAGCACGATGCCCCGCTCGGCGAAGCGTTGTGCCGCCTTGGCGATCGTGGCCTCGTCGACGATGCGGTCAGCAAGGCCGAGCTGGTCTTCGAGTGCTGTCTCGGCGAGTGTCATGACATGTTCACCAGGCGCCCTCCGGGGGCAAGGTGCTGGGGCCGACGTTGGCGTCGAGCCAGGCGCACAGGTCGGCCGCGCCGGACCACGCATCGCGCACCTTGGTCGCTGCTTGCTTCGTGTGCAGCCACTTCGGACTCCCGAAGTCGCGGGTGGCGATCAGGCCCTTCCGGCGGAGCAGCTCGATGCGCGGGTGATCCTTCGGAAATCCGCGCGGCGCAGTCTTCAGCTCGGAGATCGCGGCGATCGAGTACCGCCGCCGACGCACGTCGGCGACCAGCTCGTCGATCTCGGCGCCGGTGCGCTCGTGGTCGACGGCGGCGCGGAACCGGCTCAGCTGGTCCTTGGCCATCGCGTAGTACCCGGCGCCGACGAACAGCCCCTCGGCGGAGAGCTGCATGTAGTACCCGGCACCGCCCTCGCTCTCGCCGTAGGCGCCCTGGTGCGTCTTGTACGGCGGCTTGTTCTTGGAAAAGCGCATGTCGTTGTGCGGGCGGAAGAGATGGAACGGCCCGTACTCGTCGAGTGCCTCGGCGAGCGCGGTCATCGGGGCGCGCACCTCGTCGTCGTAGCGGGCCTTGTTGGCCTGCCAGAACGACTTGGAGTTGTCGGCAGCGAGCTGCTCGTAGAACACCAGCGCATCGGCCGGAAACCCGCGGAACTCCACGTCGGTCACGGTACCGGAAGTACGGTGCGCTCATGCCCGACGTGCTGCTCGGACGAGCCCCCGGTGACGACGACCCGATCACCCCGACCAGTATCGAAACGAGCGACCTCACCACGCACGGAGTGATCGTCGGCATGACCGGATCCGGCAAGACGGGCCTCGGGGTGGTGTTGATCGAAGAGATCCTCCGTTCGGGCCTGCCGGTGATCGCCGTCGACCCGAAAGGCGACCTGACCAACCTGGCGCTCACGTTTCCCGGCCTGTCGGCCGAAGAGTTCCGACCGTGGATCGACGAGAGCCAAGCCGCCGCTGCCGGCGCCAGCCCCGACGAGTTCGCTGCGCAACAAGCGACGATGTGGCGCGACGGGCTGGCGGGTTGGGACCTCGACGGCGCGGCGATCGAACAGCTCCGCGCGTCGGCGCCGGTCACGATCTACACGCCTGGTTCCACCGCCGGTGTACCACTGAACATCGTCGGGTCGCTCAACGCACCCGACGACCTCAGCGACAGCGAACTCGTCAACGACGAGATCGACGGCTACGTGTCGGGGCTGCTCGGGCTGGTCGACATCGAGGCCGACCCATTGGCCAGCCGTGAACACATCCTGCTGTCGAACCTGATCGCTCACGCCTGGAACGCAGGGCAGGCAATCGACCTCACCGCACTCGTCGGGATGGTGGCGACGCCGCCCATCCGCAAGCTCGGGGTGTTCGAGCTCGATCAGTTCTTCCCGCCCGACGATCGCATGGCCTTCGCCATGCGACTCAACGGTCTGCTTGCGTCCCCGGCGTTCGCCGAGTGGGCGACCGGCGAGCCGCTGGACATCCAGTCGCTGCTGTACCGACCGGACGGCGGTCCGCGCTGTGCGGTCGTCACCACCGCACACCTCGGCGACGAGGAGCGGCAGTTCGTCACGTCGCTGTTGCTCAGCAAGTTGATCACCTGGATGCGCCGACAGAGCGGGGTGACCGACCTGCGGGCCCTGCTCTACATGGACGAGGTCGCCGGATACCTCCCACCAACTGCCAAGCCGCCGACCAAGGGGCCCATCCTCACGTTGATGAAGCAGGCTCGAGCGTTCGGTGTCGGCGTCGTGCTGTCGACCCAGAACCCTGTCGACGTCGACTACAAAGCGTTGTCGAACGCCGGCACCTGGATGATCGGTCGCCTGCAGACCGAACAGGACATCGATCGGCTGCTCGACGGCATGACCTCGGCTGCCGGCACCGTCGACCGGACAGCCGTGGCCGACTCGATCGCTGGCCTGGGCAAACGCACCTTTGTGCTCCGTCGCGCCAAGAGCGACCAGCCGTCGACCTTCTCCACGCGTTGGGCGATGAGCTACCTGCGCGGCCCACTGACCCGCGACCAGATCCAGGTGTTGATGGGTGAGCAGGCTTCGGCCGCTCCGGCTACGCCGACTCCCGACAGCGCGCCCGCTGAGGCCGATCCTGCGGTCAGCGCGGCAACCGCCCCGACGGCGACAGCCCCCGAGCAGACCGAGTTGCCCGACGGCGAGCAGACGGGCATGCCGGAGGTCGCCGACGGACGGCTCAGTGCCTTCGTCGACATCGCCGCGCCCTGGTTGCGCGCGCTCGAGCACGTCGACGCCGATGCAGCCGGTACCCGCTGGGAAGCGGGCGCGGTGGCGCGCGTGAGTGTGCGCTACGACGAGACCAAGGCCGACCTGGTGCACGACACGGAGTTCGAAGCGGTGTTGGCGCCATTGCCCACCGAGGTCGACACCGTGGCCATCGAGACGCGACTTGTCAGCGTCGACTACGACGACCGTGATCTGCGCGACTCACCCGACCGCGAGCGCGTCTATCGAGTCCCAGAAGCCCCGATCGACACCAAGTCGTACTGGCAACAACTCGAGCGGGCGCTACGCGATCACCTCACCGCCAGCCTGTCGATCGAGCTGCCAGCCAACACCGAACTCAAGCTCTACGGCCGGCCAGGCGAAACCGACGCCGAGTTCGCCGCTCGCTGCCGCACCGTTGCCGCGGAACGGGCCGACGCCGAGATCGCCAAGTTGCGCGACCGCTACGAGAAGAAGGCGACCACCTTGCGCGATCGGATCGAGGCCGCAGAAGACCGCGTCGACGTGCTCGAGGCCGAAGCGTCGAGCAAGCGCAACTCCGAGCTGCTGTCCACCGCTGGTTCGCTCCTCGGCGGCCTGCTGTCGGGTCGTCGTTCGGTCGACCGCCTCCTCGGCGACGCTGGCAAGGCGGCCCGGCGCCGGGGTTCCAGCTCGGCGGGCGGGAAGCGGGTCGACGCCGCTGAGAACAAGGTCGAGCGATTGACCGCCGAGCTCGCTGAGCTCGAGGCCGACGTGGCCGACGACATCGACGAGCTCCGTGAGAAATGGGAAACGACCGCCGGCGCCGTGTCGACGATCGAGATCGGCGTGGAACGGGCCGACGTGAAGGTCAACCGCCTGGCCCTCGGCTGGATCCCGACGACCTGACTGCCGACCCGCCCCGCTGTGACCATCTCGCGTGCCGACGGAGAGACTCGAACTCTCACTGACGGCCACCTAAAGACCGTGCCTCTGCCAATTGGGCTACGTCGGCGTCGGGCCGCGACCCTAGCGGCGACCGCCGCGTGGGCGACTACGGCCGTCACGGGCACCGTCATGTTGTCGCAGGCGTTCGGGTGGGACGGCATGCCGATCGTTGCCGCCGGACAGGCGCTGACGCCGTACCTCGTACTCGCCTGCGCAGGGTCGGCGGTCGTCGCCCGCGCCTGCGCCCGCCACGGCGCTGCGGTGGGCGCCGCCGTTGTCGGCATGGTGGGACTCGGACTCGCTGCGCCACTGGTGTTCACGCCGTCGCTCCCACCGACGCACGCGGGCACCGCACAGCGGATGGCCGCGGTCAACCTGCTGTACACCAACGATCGCACCGCCGACATCGCCGAGACGCTGAGCGAACTGGATCTCGATGCGGTCGTGTTCAACGAGTACAACGACGCCCACCGCGCGGGGCTGCTCAACAGTCCGCTGAGCGATCAACTCCCCTATCGAGTCGAGCGGCGGGGCGAGTTCGCCGACGGCATCGCGATCTGGAGCGCGCGACCGCTGACCTCCGCCACTCCCCCGCCGACCCCGAAAGCGTCGGTCGCCGCCGTGCTCGACAACGGCGTCGAGCTGATCGCGTTCCACCCGCCGACACCGGTCGGCAACAACGCCGCATGGCGGGCCAACCTGTCGGCGCTCGCCGGAGCGATCACCGACCCACCGCGGCCGACCGTGGTCCTCGGCGACTTCAACGCCACCTACTGGAATCCGTCGTTCCGTCAGCTGCTTCGCCAGGGCTACCGCGACGCGGCAGCGGCGTTGGGCAGAGGCTTCACCGCAACGTGGCCGACCGATCGGCTGATTCCACCGTTCGCCGCCATCGACCATGCGCTCGTCGAGCGCGACCGCTTGGTACCGACGGCATTCGACACCTTCGATGTTCCGGGGAGCGACCACCGGGGCGTCGTGGTGACGGTCAGCCGGCGCCGCTGAGGAGTGCGTCGAGCAGCGCCCGGAACGCCCTGCCGCGATGCGAGATGGCGTGTTTCGCATCGGCTGGCAGCTCGGCAAAGGTTCGGCCATCGCCGTCGTCGGGTACGAACACCGGGTCGTAGCCGAACCCGCCCGCGCCGCTCGGAGCAACGGCGATGTGTCCTCGACACTCGCCTTCCACCGCGGTCTCCGAACCGTCGGGCCACACCACGATGGCGACGGTTCGGAATCGGGCCGTACGGTCGGTGGCATCGCCGAGCTCGGCGAGCAACTTGTTGACGTTGTCGGCGTAGCTGCATCCTTCGCCGGCGTAGCGGGCGCTGTACACGCCGGGCGCACCACCGAGCGCATCGACCTCCAGCCCGGTGTCGTCGGCGACGGCCGGCTCTCCCGTGGCCGCGCCAATCGCTGCAGCCTTGAGCCGTGCGTTGCCGAGCAGCGTGTCGGCGTCCTCGACCACGTCGGGCACTTCCGGCGGCCGGGGCGCGAGTTCGACCGAGGTGCCGAGGATGTCTTGGATCTCGGCCACCTTGTCGGGGTTGGCCGACGCGCAGACCAGACGCATCAGCGAGCAGTGGGCCGGTCGCTCGGTGGCGTGGCCAGCAACTCGGCCTGACGGCTGGTGATCGTGGCCAGTCCGCCTTCGGCCAGCGCCAAGAGCGCATCGAGCTCGCCGCGAGTGAACGCCGTGCCTTCGGCGGTGCCCTGCACTTCGACGAAGCGCGGCTCGCCGTCGGCGACGGGGCGCAGCATCACCACGTTCATGTCGACGTCGGCGGTGCTGTCTTCCACGTATGGCAGGTCGAGCACCGGCGTGCCATCGACGATGCCGACGCTGATCGCCGCGCAGTACGAGTGCAGCGGGTTGGCCTCGAGGTCGCCGCGTTGCACGATGCGTTCGAGCGCGTCATGCAGCGCGATGAACCCACCGCAGATGCTGGCGGTTCTCGTTCCGCCGTCGGCCTGGAGCACGTCGCAGTCGACGATCACCTGGCGTTCGCCGAGGACCTTCATGTCGCAGGCCGCGCGCAGCGAGCGTCCGATCAGTCGCTGGATCTCGACGGTGCGTCCGCTCTGCTTGCCCTTGGCCGCTTCGCGATTGATCCGCTCTGGCGAGGCGCCAGGGAGCATCGAATACTCGGCGGTCACCCAGCCCTTGCCGCTATTGCGCATCCAGCGCGGCACATCGTCGTCGACGCTGGCCGTGCACAGCACACGGGTACGCCCGAACGACACGAGGCATGAGCCGTCGGCCATCTCGGTGTAGTCGCGCTCGAAGGTCAGCGGGCGAAGGTCGTCGGCGGCGCGGCCGTCGGGTCGGGTCATCTGGGCTCCCAGTGTTCGGTGTGGTCGAGTTCGGGTCCGAGCAATCGACTGCCCAGTTCACGGAACCGGTCGACGTCGCCACTGGACAAGAACCGATGCTCTCCGATCGTGGCCTGGTCGCGCAACAATCCGAGCGAACCGAGCGTGGCGCGCACGGCGAACGCGGTCTCGTCGGCCGAGCTGACCAGCGTGACGTTGGGTCCCAGTACGTCGCCGATCGTGCGCGCCAAGAATGGGTAGTGGGTGCACCCGAGCAGGAGGGCGTCGACGTCGGCGGCGCGGATCGGTGCGAGCAGGCGTTCGGCGAGCACGGTGACTTCGTCGCCCGTGGTCTGCCCGCGTTCGACGAATTCGACGAATCCGGGACACGCTGCACTGGTGAGATGGACGGGCGCCCCGGTGTCGGCGACCGCCCGCACGTAGGCCCCTGAGGCCACGGTGCCGACCGTGCCGATCACGCCGACGCGGCCGGTGACCGTGGTCTGCACCAGCGACGCCGACCCTGGCGCGATCACGTCGATCACGGGGACTGGCAACTCGTCGCGCAGGTCGTCGAGACCGGCGGCAGTGGCGGTGTTACAGGCGACCACGATCGCTTTCGCGTCGTGCTCCTTCACCAGGCTCCACGCCAGCTGGCGGGCGTAGCCGCGCACGTCGTCGAGCGGCTTCGAGCCGTACGGGTAGCGACCCGTGTCGCCGATGTACACGAGGTCCTCACCGGGCAGCAGATCGATCGTGGCGCGCGCCACGGTCAACCCACCGAACCCGGAGTCGAACATGCCGATCGGCCGATCCACGGCCGACCAGCCTATGGCTGCGTGATCGGGCTCAGCTGTCCGCCGAGATCACGGCGTCCATCACCTGCACGTAACCGTTCACGTCGCCCTGGTCCGAGTCGACGAACGCGGCGCCACCGATCGTGGCGCCGTCGATCGTGTACGTCACGCCGTCAATGGTCAAGGTGGCCTGCGCAAGGACCTGCGCTTCGGTCAGTGCCTGACCCTGCAGGATCTGTCGGCTGAGCCACTGGTTGAGCTCGGCCTGGTCCGTGGGAATCTCCTCGGCAGCATCGGCGGCGGCGACGGCGTCGTTGTCCGGCGCGAACACCGTCACCGGCGTGTCGGGATCCTGCAGCACGGCGACGAGGTCCTCCTGACCGCCACCGGAGAGCAGGGCGACGAACCTGGTCGTGTCACTGCGATCGTTCAGCGTGTCCCATGCGGTGATCAGCCCGGCCTCGGTCGTCGTGGTCGACTCCTCGGTGGTCGTCGTCGACTCGACGGTGGTCGTGGTCGCCTCGGTGGTCGTCGTGTCGGGCACCGTGGTCGACGTCGTCGTGGTCGTCGAGGTGGTGGTGGTCGTCGCCTCGGTGGTCGTGGTGGTCGGCGGCAGCTCTTGGCTGACGAGTTCGCACGTCACACGATCGCCCGGGAGGAACTGGTGGTTGGGGAACGTGTACGACACCACTTGATCCACGGTGGGATCGGGCGGATCGACCGACACGTTCATCGAGATCGTCGAGTTCTGCTCGTCGGGCCGCCCCAGCACGCAATCGACCGTCGGGCCCGGGGGCGAGAAACCGGCGTTCTCCGTCTCGACCATCTCGAACGTCGACGCCCAGGCTGCAGGATCGCTCACGGTGTCGTCGGGACCCCAGGTGAAGGTGAGCTCGCCGTTGTCGCCGGTCGAGCCGCCGACACCTTCGGTGCCGGGCTGCGTCTCGGGCGAGGTCCAGGTGTAGGCCGTCGGCGCGTCGGCCGGGCCGGTGACTGCAGCGAAGTACCCCCGATCGAGCGCGTTCCCCGCTTGGTCGACGGCGCGAATCACCACGCTCGTCGAAAGATCGTCGTCGTCGCTGGAGTCGTCGCCGCCACCCCACAGCAGCCATACCAGGCCGCCGATCACCAGCGCAGCAACGATGATCACCGCAGCAAGCGGACCGGCCTTCTTCCACCACGGCTTCTGTTCGTCGTCGTCACCGTCGATGGAATACTCCAACCCATCACCCGGGGGTGGGGGCACCGGCGGCACCGAGGCGCCCGCGGCTCCAGCTGCGCCAGCCGCAGCGGCACCCGCCTCCGTAATGGGCAACTCGTCGTCGGCGGAGGCGGAGGAGGCGTCGACCCGGTCGACGGATCGCCGCTCGGCGTACTCGGCAACGGTTCGGTTGGCTCCGTGGGATCGGCCATCGAACCAGCATCGCATGGCGCGCTCGTCGAAACGCGGAACCCCGCCGGTCTTGAGTGGCGTTTGAACCGTTCGCCACTCACCGTGGCCGAATCCGATCTGGCAGGCTGGCTGAGTGAGCACTCCGCAGATCCTCCTCGAACGCCGCGGGCGCGTCGCGCTCGTCACGCTCAACCGTCCCGATGCGTTGAACGCGCTGAGCACCAGCCTGCTCGCCGAGCTCCTCGAGGCGACCGAGCCGCTCGACGGCGACCCCGACGTGGGGTGCTTCGTGCTCACGGGTGCCGGCCGGGCGTTCGCCGCCGGCGCCGACGTGGCCGAGATGTCGACGAAGACATACGCCGAGGTGGCGCACGCCGACCTGTTCGCGGCGTGGGACCGGTTCGCCGCGTTGCGGACCCCGAAGATCGCGGCCGTCAACGGGTTCGCGCTCGGCGGCGGCTGCGAATTGGCGATGATGTGCGACACGATCTACGCCGCCGAGTCGGCGCGCTTCGGCCAACCCGAGATCACCCTGGGATCATCCCCGGGATGGGCGGATCACAGCGGCTGACCCGACTGATCGGGAAGTCGAAGGCGATGGACCTCATCCTCACCGGCCGTATGATCGACGCGGCCGAGGCCGAGCGCTGCGGTCTCGCGGCACGGGTCTTCCCAGACGACGAGCTTCTCGATCAGGCGCTCGACGTGGCCACGACAATCGCCGACTTCGGCAAGTTGGCCACGATGGCGGCGCGTGAAGCAGTCGATCGGGCGCTCGAACTCCCGCTGAGCGAAGGCGTGCGGTTCGAGCGCCGCACGTTTCACGCCCTCTTCGCTACCGACGACCAGCCCGAGGGCATGGCCGCGTTCCTCGAGAAGCGATCGCCGGACTTCCGCCACCGTTGAATTCGGCGACGTGCGCAGAGCCCGAGCGCCACAACCACGATCAACACGCCCACGGCGATGGTCGTGTGGCCACCGACCACGAACCACTGCAGCCAGTCGCGGTCGGCGTCGGTCCGGCGCACCGACTCGGGATCACCCGGGAGATAGCTGAGTTCCACCTTCGTCCCGGCGGCGAGCGGTCGCGCCTCGGCGGTCATGTAGTCGGTAACCCGGTGGACGGTGCCGTCAAGGTCTTCGTACATGTAGATCGGCGCGAAGTGGCGGCGGGCCACCCCATCGATCAACACGGTGTTCTCGGCGGTACCGACGACCTCGCCGACCGTCATCACGCCGTCGGCGTGCGGCTCGACTTCGGCCATTGCGGAGGTTCCCACCGCGGCGAACACCACGCCGAGCACGATGGTCATCACGCCGAGGAACAGGGCGGTGGCGACGCCGATGATGCCGGCGACGCTGGATCGGGAACTCGTGGTGAACCGGGGCGTTGGAGTCGGGCTCGAGCTCGAGCTCGAGAAGGGAATCGAAGATGACGTCGAGAACGGCGTCGAGGTGGAACGGAACATGGCGGGAGTCCTTCGTTGTCAGGCCGAGGCGGCCGCCGGCTCCGTGCCGGCACCTGTCCTGACGGACCACACGCCGTGGCCTTACGCGATCGCCGCACGGTCATCGGCCCCTGCGTGACGTGACCTAGGGTGCTCCACCGTGAATCACGAGGGAACAAGGAGCGTCGGTTACGGCGCGTTCGCTGCGCTCGTCGTCGTCTACCTGTTCATCGTCCAGATCCTTGGGCTGGCCCTGTCGACGGGCTCCGACGCCGGATACGGCGAGTTCCCCGACGTCGATTCCACCGTCCGCGGCCTGTTGATCCCGATCGTCATCGCCGTTGCGCTCGTCGCGGCGGTGATCTCGTGGCTCGGCTGGTGGCGCGACATCGCCATCGAACGACCCAAGGTTGCGTCGTGGGTCTGGGTCGTGCCGGTCCTGCTCGTGCTCGGCGGGCTCGGCGTCATGGACTGGAGCAACCTCGGCGAGCAGGATCTCGATTTGGTCCTGCTCGTCGTCCTGACATCGCTGCTCGTCGGCGTCGGTGAAGAGCTGCTGTTTCGAGGCGTATCGATCCAAGTCCTTCGACGGCACGGCCTCACCGAAACCAAGGTGGCCCTGTGGTCGTCCGTGATCTTCGGCGGCGTCCATATCACCAACGCGATCTCGACCGGCCCGCAGGCGATCTTCCAGGTGCTCGTCGTCTGCTGTGCCGGGTACTTCTTCTACCTGACCTACCGGGTATCCGGAACGATCATCGTCCCGATCCTGATGCACGGGTTCTGGGATTTCGCCCAGTTCTCCCACACCGTCGGAGTCGACGACCCGCAGCCCAGCCCGCAGCAGTTGCTCCCGTTCTTGGCGCTGATCATCGCTGGCGTCATCGTGTACGTCCGCCGCAACCGCATCGAGGTCGCCGACGCCTCGCAGGCGGCGGCAACCGCCTAGAAGTAGATGACCTGTTCGGCCTTGGCTTCGGCCTCGTCGAGATCGTCGGTGTACGCCCGGTTGAGAGGTACTTCCAGCCGCCGTCGCACACGATGAACACGATCGTGCCCTCGTCGATCTGCTCGGCGACCTTGGCGGCTCCAGCCAGCGCCGCTCCGGCGGAGATCCCGGCGAAGATGCCGCACTCACGCACAAGGCGGCGGGTCCACTCGATCGACTCGCGCGGGCGAACGACTCGCTTGCGATCGAGCACGTCGTAGCCGTCCCAGTTCTCGAACACCGGCGGGATGTAGCCCTCGCCGACGTTGCGCAGTCCCTCGACACGCTCGCCGAGCGGTGGCTCGACCGCGATCACCTGCACGTCGGGCAGTTGGTCCTTCAAGAACCGCCCGACGCCCATCAGGGTGCCCGACGTGCCGAGCCCCGCGACGAAGTGGGTGATGTCGGGTACGTCGCGCACGATTTCGGGTCCCGTGCCCTCGAAATGGGCCAGCGGGTTGGCGTCGTTGGCGTACTGATACGGGAAGTACCACTCGGGGTGCTCGGCCGCGAGCACACGAGCCCGAGCCACCGCCCCGTTCGAGCCCTCCTCGCCAGGGGTCAGGATCAGCTCGGCGCCGAACACTTCGAGCATCTGACGGCGCTCGACCGAGACCGACTCGGGCATCATGATCTTGATCGGATAACCCTTCATCTGGGCGATCGCCGCCAGCGCGATGCCGGTATTGCCCGATGATGGCTCGAGGATCGTCTGGCCCGGATGCAGCAGACCGTCCTTCTCGGCCCGTTCGATGATCGACTTGGCGATGCGGTCCTTCACGGACCCGAACGGGTTCTGGCTCTCCATCTTGGCCAGGATGCGCACACCGGGGTTCGGCGACAGGTTCGAGACGTCGACGACCGGTGTATTGCCGATCATGTCGAGCACACTTGTGTGCACCATGCCCGGGAGCGCCAGGTGGGGCAACACCATGGGGGGACGGTCGCTCATCAACGTCATGTCTCTGTCAACACCAAGTCCATCTCGACAATTCCGATGTCTCTACTCGGGATTGTACCGGTCGCTGATCTCGATGTCGGATCGAGGGCGACATCCCCGGTCACGGCCGATCCTGCCGACCAACGCGGGCCCGCGCCGGTGAGCGGTGTTTGCTCAGTCGAGCAGGTAACCGAACGTGTCGGCGAGGAGATGCGCGCCGCGTGAGGCGTAGAACGACAGTCGACCGGTGGCGAAGATCGGCAGGATCGCCAGATTCGGTCGCGTGTCGCCGGGACCTGCGAGATTGAGAATCGACGAGTTCGGACGACCCGGACCTTCCGGCCAGCCAGTGATGAACCCGCGGTCGGCGGCGGCGCTTGCGGTGACGTTGATGATCACGCCCGCTGCATCGGCGGGGATCCCGACCACGTCCACATGCGGCACGTTGATCGTCGAGTCGGCGCCGACGAAGCCCTTCGGGCCCGCCGCCGGCTCGTCGGGCCGGGTGTCGAACACGCGAACCGGAGCGAGCGGAACGAGCAGCCCTTGGATCAGCTCGTCGGCGGTGGCGTCGGTGATGTAGCCGGCCACATCGGCGAGCAGGTGGGCGCCGGACTGGCTGAACAGGCGAATCGAGCCGTCGGCGCCGACGGGCACGATCGCCAAGTTGGGTGCCGTCGCCCCGGGGCCGGGGAGGTTGAGCACCGACGCCGTCGGTCGATCCCCGTCACCCCATGCCGTGACAAAGCCGCGATCGGTGGCGTCGGTGCCGGTGAGGTTGACGATCACCGCAGCAACCCCCGCCGCAGGGATCCCTGCGCGATCGAGCACCGGGATCTCGATCGTCCCGCCGGGTGGAACCTTGCCCTTGGGACCTGGAGCGGGCTCGTCGGGCCGGGTGTCGAACAGCCGCGCCGGGCCGAGCGGCACGATGCGGCCCGCAGTTTGCGCCGTGGTCACTTCGACGAAGTAGCCGGCGACGTCGCCGACGAGGTGGGCGCCGCGCTGAGAGAAGAACGACAGCGTGCCGTCGGCGCCGATCGGAATGATCACGAGGTTGGGGCGTACTTGTCCCGGCTCGGTGAGGTTGATGTTCGAACTCAGTGGTTGCGGGATGCCGGTCGGCCATCCGGTGACGAACCCGCGGTCGGTGGCATCAGCGCCGGTGAGATTGATCGCCACTGCGACCGCGTCGTTCGGCACGCCGACCCTGCCGCGCACCTGCACCTCGATGGTGCCGCCCGGAGGCACCTTGCCCTTGGGCCCATCACCCGGTTCGCCGGGACGGGTATCGAACAGCCGTGTCGGCGGCAACTCGACGAAGCGGGCGGCCGTCTCCCCCGGCGGCAACACCTCGACGTCGACGATTTCGAGCGCGCCGGGCTCGCATCCGGTGCCACCAGGACGGTCTCGGCCCCATTGGTCGCCGGACACGCCGGCCGGGAACGCCGCTGCGCAACGCTCCAGCGGAATCGCCGCGTCGAGCGGTCCACCTTCGATGGGCTCGCGACCCGTACCAACCGATCCGGTGGAGATCGGCTCGAGACCGAGCTCCGTCTGGTCGAGACGATCGGTCGGTTCGGGGGCGACGCACGTTGCGCCGCCAACCTCGTAGTTGTCGCCACCGGATTGATAACCCGCAGTCGGTCCGGCCAGATCACAGTTGGTGCCCGAGTTGTCGCCGAAGACCGATGCGGTGATCCGGTCGAACGACGGCAAACCGGTCCGGGCATTGGCGACGGCCTCCGGGCCGACGTTGTCGGTGACGGTGACGTTGACGAACGTCAGGTTGTTGGTCGCCGTCGCCGCCCCGGTGCCGGCACGATCTGGCACCGAGCTGGTGCCGCTGCGATTGCGCACGAAGCTCACGTTCGTCGCCGACAGCGCTCCGTTCTCACTCTCGACGGTGTGGATCGCCCGCCGCTGCCGGCGAATCCGTTCTCGGGCGCCATGCTCGACACTCCACCGTTGCCAGCCCGGTTGCCGTCGAAGGAGGAGTTGGCCACCTCGAACGTCGGGGTGGCCATCGCCCCCGAGCCGCCGAAGGCCCCACCGTTGCCGCCGAGTCCGGCGGCGTTGGCATTGCCGCCGTCCCCCGCCCGGTTGCCCTGTGCGACCACATCGACCGCAAGCACCGCGGCGATCGCGGCGATGGCTCCACCATCGCCACCCGTCCCGCCGAAGGTGCCATTGCTCCCGCCGTTCCCGGCCGCGTTGTCGACGAAGTCGACGTTGCGGAAGGTGCCGTTCATGATGTCGACGGCGCCACCATGGCCACCACTGCCGCCCCCGTCGAGGTTGGCCTCGCCACCATCACCGGCCCGGTTCGCGTCGAAACGGCCGCCGACGATGTCGACGACTGCGGACGAGATGGCACCACCGTCGCCGCCCGAGCCGGAGACCGCCGTGTCGCTGCCGCCGCCGATGCCAGCGGTGTTGCCCAGGAAGTCGGTGTCGATCGTCGACACGTTGATGGCCTCGATGGCGCCGCCACGTCCACCGTTGCTGCCACGGTCGTTCGTTCCCAACCCGCCGTTGCCTGCCTTGTTCTCTTCGAACCGCGAGTCTTCCACCGCGACCTGGCGTGCTGCGATGGCGCCGCCGACCCCGCCGAAGGCGACGGTGAAACGGCTGAACGGCCCACCTTCACCGGCTCTGTTGTCGACGAATGCCGAGCGTTCGACGACGACTGACTCCGTGCCGTACACGGCTCCACCGTTGCCCCCGGGCGTGCCGTCCGTCGCCGCATCGCCGCGGCTGCCGTTGCCGGCATGGTTCTCGCGAAAAACCGAATCCTCGATCCGGATGTTGCCACGACCGTAGATCGCGCCACCGTCGCCAGCTGCGGCGGCGGATTGCCGAGATTGAGCCACACCGCGTTGCTGGCACGGTTCTCGGCGAACACGGAGTTGCGGATGATCAGATCGCCATCCCCGTTGGAGCGCACTGCACCGCCCGAGTAGTTGCGTGCATCCTCGCCGTCGGGTATCGCGAGCAGGTCCGAACCACTGAGGACCAGGTTCTCCAAGGTCAGAGTCCCCGCTCCAAGGTTGTCGAAGAAGCGGTCGCGACACGACGGATTAATCGTCGTTCTCCCGTCGACACCGCGAATGGTCAGCGGCTGCAAACGATCGATGTCGTAATCCCCCGAGGCGTTCGCGTTGTCGCCGTCGATCAGCAAGCCAACGTCGTTGCACTCACCGGGCGGCACCGTGATCGTGGACGCAGTGATCTCGATGAGGTCGATGGCCGGATTCCCGTTGGCCTCGGTGATCGCCAACCTCAGATCTGCGGCTGTCGCGACTGAGCGCGTGATGGCCTGCGCTGGACCGGGCGTCAGCCCAACGACGCCGGCGCCCACCACCATGGCGACGACGAGCGCAACGCGCCTCACGCGATCTCCACCTCTTCGGGGAGGATCTCCCCGTCGACGATCCGGTAACTCCGCACCTCGGGCAGCCCCCGCTTGAGGCCGACGATCACGTAGTGCCACGCAGGGTCGACCGCGGCGTCGACATCGGTTGGGCTGGGAAACGGTTCCGAGTGGGTATGGCTGTGCACCACCCCGTTGATCTCGTGGTCGTGGTCCTCGGCATCGAGCTCGGCTCGCAGGTGATCCTTGGGATCGAGTGTGTAGATCCGCGCCGACTCGGCAGCGTTGCGACACGGATAGAAGGTGACCGCATCGTCGCCAGCCGGCCCGGCCAGCAGCCCGCACATCTCGAGCGGGTACTCGCCCAGCGCATGGGCAACGACGGCATCGACAACCTCGGAGGTGACCCGCAACACGCCAGCTAGCGTGCAACAACCCATGGCGAAGCACAAGCGAATCAAGCGCAAAGGTTCCGGCGACGGCACCACGCTGATCGCCTCGAACAAGCGCGCTCGTCGTGACTACGACATCTTCGACACCTACGAGGCAGGTCTGATGCTGACCGGCAGCGAGGTGAAGAGCTTGCGCGAGGGCAACGCCCAGATCGGCGAGGGCTTCGCCCGAGTCGAGCGCGGCGAGGCATGGCTCGAAGGCACCCACATCCCGCCGTACACCAACGCCATCGGATTCGGGGCCCACGACCCCGACCGCCGTCGCAAGCTGCTGCTGCACCGCGCCGAAATCGAGAAGCTCGACATGCGCACCGCGCAAGGCGGGCTGACGATCGTGCCGCTGCGCCTGTACTGGAAAGAGGGCCGAGCAAAGGTCGAGCTCGCGCTCGCCCGCGGCCGCACCAAGGGCGACAAGCGCCAACGGATGGCCGAGCGCGACGCCGAGCTCGAGATGGATCAGGCAACCCGCCACTTCAGTCGTCAGACCTGAGCTGACTCGGCCCACCGCCGCCCGGTGGGCTCCCCAACCATGCAGCGTCCTACGCTTCGAGTGTGTACTCACTCGTCATTCGCAACGGTCTGATCTACGACGGGACGGGGGCGCCACCAGTGCGCGGCGACGTGGCCGTCGACGGTGAACAGATCGTGGCCGTCGGCGAGATCGACGAAACGTGCGTCGACCCGCAGACCACGGTGATCGACGCTACCGGACGGATCGTCACGCCCGGCTTCGTCGACGCCCACACCCACTACGACGGCCAGGTCACCTGGGACCCGTTGGTCCAACCATCCACGTTCTATGGTGTCACCACCGTGGTGACGGGCAACTGCGGGGTCGGCTTCGCCCCGTGCCGACCAGAGCAACGCGATTGGCTGATCGGGTTGATGGAGGGCGTCGAGGACATCCCTGGCACCGCGCTGCACGAAGGCATCCGCTGGGAGTGGGAGAGCTTCCCCGAGTACCTCGACGCACTCGAGCGCCGCCCGCTCGCGATCGATGTCGGGACACAGGTGCCACACGGCGCAGTGCGCACCTACGTGATGGGCGCGCGCGGTGCGAACCACGAGATCGCCTCGTCCGACGAGATCGACGAGATGAAGCACGTGGTACGCGACGCCATCGAGGCGGGAGCGCTCGGGTTCACGACGTCACGCACCGAGAAGCACCGCGACTCCTCGGGTGTGCTGACACCGTCGATCACGGTGCATGCAGCCGAGTTGGTGGGAATCGCCGAAGCGTTGGGCGAGCTCGATGCAGGGGTGCTGCAGGGAATCTCGGACTTCTACGACTTCGACAGCGAGTTCCAGATGTTTCGCGACATGGTCAAAGCGTCAGGGCGACCCTGCTCGATCACCGTCGAACAGCAGGACGCCCGGCCCGAGTGGTGGCGTCAACTGCTCGATGCCATCACCGACGCGCAGGCTGATGGCCTACCGATGCGCGGCCAGGTTCCGCCGCGCGCAACCGGAGTGCTGCTGGGCCTGACTGCCACCCTCAACCCGTTCTCGTTCCACCCGTCGTTCAAGCGACTGCACCGGCTACCGCTCGACGAGAAGGTCGCCGAGATGAGGCGCCCCGAGGTGCGTGCCGCACTGCTCGCCGAAGAGTCCGCGCTCACCGAGGGACTGGTCGGCGAGATCATCGGCAGCTGGCACAAGATGTACCGACTCGGCGACCCAGCCAACTACGAACCCGCTCCCGAAGAGTCGTTTGCCGGGCTGGCCGCAGCCGAAGGGCGCACGCCCCAGGAGATCGCCTACGACGTGTTGCTCGAAAAGGACGGCGCGGCGCTGATCTACCACCCGCTATTCAACTACCAGTGCGGCGATCTCGGGTTCGTGCAGGAGATGCTCGAGCACCCCTACACCACGTTCGGCCTGAGCGACGGCGGCGCGCATTGCGGCGTGATCTCCGATGCCAGCTTTCCGACCACCCTGATCCAACACTGGGGGCGCGACCGGACTCGCGGCCCACAGTTGCCCCTCGAACGGCTCATCGCCATGCAAACGAAGGAGACTGCCGAACTCGTCGGGCTCGGCGATCGCGGCGTGTTGGCCCCCGGGTACAAGGCCGACGTCAACGTGATCGACTTCGAGCGGCTCACGCTGCACGAGCCGACGGTCGAGTACGACCTGCCGGCCGGTGGGCGTCGCCTGGTGCAACGCGCCTCCGGGTACGAGGCGACGATCGTTGCCGGCGAGGTGGCGTTCCGCGACGGCGTCCCCACCGGCGTGTTCAACGGACGCCTGATTCGCGGCGCACAACCCGCGCCTGCCTGACCGCCACGTGTCTACGATCGACCCGTGACCGCCCCACGCATCGTGCTGGTGGTGATCGACGCCCTCCCACACCGCCATGTCGGGCACGACACCACGCCGCATTTGTGGTCGGTCGCTGAACGGGGTGCGATCGCGCCAACCGGTGGATGCTCCACTCCGGTGTCGGTGACCTACGCCAACCACGCCGCGCTGATCACCGGAGCGCCCCCATCACAGACGTGGGTCCATGGCAACCACACGTGGGACGGCGTCGCCTGGTCACCCGCGCCCAAGCTCGGACCACGAGCGCGAACGCTGTTCGACGACGTCGCCGCCATGGGTGGCACGAGCGCATTCGTCGCCGGCGACCACAAGCTCGTGCACCAGATGGGCGCGACCAATGCGACGCATCATTGGCCGCCCGACGGCCGCATCCCCGACGACGCGCCGCGTTGCATCTACCGGTACGCCGCCGACGAGGCCGTGCTCGACGCCGCAACCGAACTCGTCGCACACCAGCCACTCCCCGATCTGGCGGTGATCCATCTCAACGAACCCGACACCGCGGCGCACCACTTCGGACCCGACTCGGCCGATGCGCTCGGGCGCTATCGAGCCACCGATGCCGTGTTCGGCGAGTTCCTCGAGCTACTGCGACCCCGGTGGGACGACACCGTGCTCATCGTGGTGTCCGATCACGACCAAGAGGAGATCACCGACCAGATCGAGGCGAGCGGCGGGCGCGCCGGTGTCGAGCTGGCGGCGAAGTTCGCCGACTTCGACGGCGTCGCAGTGGCCCATGAGGGCACGGGCGCGCTCATTCACGTCGACCCACGCGCCGACTCGGCCGCTGTTCAGGCCGCGGCCCTCGCCCTCGACGGCGTCGAAGGTGTCGATCTCCTCGATCACGACGGGCCCGGCCGGGTGCTCCTCGCATGGACCGAGCCGGGGCGTTCGTTCGGCACAATGCCGGTCGACCTCCGCGGCCAACACGGAAGCCCACGGTGCCGCACGCAGGTGGCTGTGGTGGGCGGAGGTCACGCGGCTGCCGGCGACCTCGGTCAGCGCGTCGTCGACGCACCACCGTCGGTGCTCGACTGGGCGCCCGCGATTCGCTCGCTGCTCAACGCCCGGTGAGCGATATCCTGGTCACGACATATCGACCAGGGGCTGACCGGTTTCGACATCAGTATCGCTGTTCGAGTTTGCGACCCGAGTTGCTCAGACTCGCTAAACGGGGCAACCACAAGAATTGCCGAAAAAGAGCAGTTCACTCTCGCCGCCTGATCTAGCAACCGCTAGCTAGGGAGACGAAGAGTCATCGTGAGCAGAAATGCCGCACGGGGCCACTCCACCGCAGCCCGGCACCAGAAGCGGGGGATGACGGCGAGAAAGACCGCTGACGGTGGGAAAGACCGCTGACGTGCCGGAAAGACGGCGCGTGGTCCGCCTCGAGCGGACAGCCGACCCGCCGGTGACACAGCGTCAGTGTCAATGCCGGGAATGGTCGTAGCGGGTTCGTGCATCGGCTGATGGACGGGGGTTCGATTCCCCCCAGCTCCACCAACGTCCCGGTGCGGATTCTCGGCGCCGTCAGCTGCGGAACTCGCAGCCGACGACGCCGAGAAGCGCTCAGCCGGCGGGCTACTCGCCGCCTTCGTTCAACGTGACTTCGATCGGTGCGTAGTCCTCACCGAACAGGTCCACTCCCGTCTCGGCGAGCAGCGCCCACGCTTCCTCGACGATCTCGTTGGTGAACGCGCCATCTGACGGTTCCTCGGTGAGCACGGTCGCACCCTCGAGGTTCGGGGTCTCGAGGCTGATCGCCACCGTCTGATCCCACGCCTCCTGGTTGACGAAACCGATGCCCTCCGGCGACGGCCAGATGAGCTTGTTGACCTCGTTCATCTGCCACAACTGATGGCTGGCACCGAGCGTGGAACCCTGGGCAACGACGATGTCGCGACACGACTCGACGTTGTCACGGCAGTACGTCCAACCGAGCATCGACGCAGCCACGAAACGCACCGCCTGATCGCGATACGCGTCGTCGTTGGCCAGCTTCTCGGCATCGGCCCAGATGGCGTCCTGCAACATGCCGACGCCTTCCTCCTCGTAGTTGATCACCGTGAAGTCCTCGGGCTGGTAGAGCTCGCCGGTGTCCGGATTGATCGCCTCCAACACCTGGGCGTACTCGTTATAGGTCATCGCTTGGGCCGCGTCGATCTCGCCATCGAGCAAAGCGACCATGTCGAACTGCTGGCCGATCAGCGACACGTCGGTTGCTGGATCGAGACCGGCGCGGCCGATCGCTGCGAACAACTCGTACTCGTTGCCGAAGCCCCAGTTGCCGATGGTCTTGCCCTCGAAGTCGGCCGGGTTGTTGATCCCGGCATCGGCGAACGCCACCTGCAGTGTTCCCGAGCGCTGATAGATCTGCGCGATATCGATGATGTCGGCACCGGCCTCGCGGCTGGCCAGCGCCTTCGGCACCCACGCAAGCGCGAAGTCGACGTCGCCGTTGGCCAGTTGGGTCTGCGGCACGATCTCGACGCCGCCTTCGACGATGTCGACCTCGAGGCAGAAGTCCTCGTAGAACCCTTGGTCTTGCGCGGCGTAGTAGCCGGCGAACTGCGCCTGGGTGAACCACTGCAGTTGCAGACTGACCGAGTCGACCGTTTCACACGCCACATCGCTCCCGCCATCACTGGCGTCGTCGGCAGCATCGTCGGCGTCGTCGGACATGTCATCGTCGCTTGCGGCGGCCGTGGTCGGAGCGGTGGTGTCGTCCGAACTCGACTCGTCGTCGTCACCGCACGCAGCGGCGACCAACGCCAGCGCGACCACACCCGCAGTCCACGCCCGTGTCTTCTTGCTGATCATGTTGTTGCTCCCCCGGGGCGAGGCCCCTGTTGTTTCACGGTGGTTTTCTCCAACCCAACGGAGATCAAGAAGAACGTGATGCCCAAGGCACACGCTCCTGCGACATAGGCCCATGTGACGTCGTTGTCCGACGTGGCCGCGTTCGAGGTGATGCCGTACCCGATGCCGTTCTGCTGCCCGCCGAAGTATTCGGCGACAAAGGCGGTGACCACGGCCGCAGGTGCCGCGATCTTCAGCGCGGTGAACAGATACGGCAGCGCGTTCGGGATGCGGGTCTTGATCATCACGGTCCACGGGGTGGCCGCGTACGAGCGCATCAGTTCCATGTGCAACGGCTGCACCTGGCGGAGGCCTTTCGACACATTGACCAACACGATGAAGAACACGATGAGCATCACCATCAAGCGACGCGGCACTTCGGTGCTGATGGAGAACATGTTGTTGAGCACCGGCACGATGACGATGATCGGGATCGCATTGAGCGCCACTGCGAGCGGCGTGGCCAACTCGTTGAACACCCGAAAGCGCATCATCACGAAGCTCATCGCCACCCCGAGTGCCACGCCGAGCAACAAGCCGACCAGTGCGTTGGAACCCGTCACGGACACCGCATCCCAAACGTTGTCGATCTCTTCGACCAGCGCGGACCAGATCGCCGACGGCGCCGGGAGGAGAAACTGCTGGATGTCGTAGGCCCACACGATCAGTTCCCACACGCCGAGGAACAACACGCCGAACAGCACCGGTGGCCACAGCACACGGAGGATCGATGAGGCGCGCGCCACCATTATCGATCCTCGATACCGCGTCGCGCATCGTCGACGCGGTGATGATCGCTGTGGTGGGCGCGCAATGCTTCGCGCACCTCCGTGATGCGCTTGAAGAACTCGTCGTCTTCACGGGTGTCTTCGTTGCGGTCGGCTCCCAGCCCGACGACGATCTCGTCGGTGATGCGACCCGGCCGTGGCGACATCACCACCACCCGCGAGGAGAGGTACACCGCTTCGGGGATCGAGTGGGTGACAAAGATCACCGTGGTCTGCTCGGCGGCGCAGATCCGCAGCAGCTCGGCCTGCATGTGTTCACGCGTCATCTCGTCGAGTGCGCCGAACGGCTCGTCCATCAACAGCAGCGCTGGCTGCGCCGCAAGCGCCCTGGCGATCGCCACTCGCTGCTGCATACCACCCGACAGCTGCCACGGCATGTGGTCGTAGAACTCATCGAGTCGGACGAGGTCGAGCATCTCTTGGGCGCGCGCCGCACGTCGGCGACGGTCCCAGCCCTCGATCTCCAACGGGAGTTCGACGTTCTTCTGCACCGTTCGCCAGTCGAACAACCCCGGCTGTTGAAACACCATGCCGTAGTCGCCCTCGCGGCGCGCACGGTCCGGCGTCTTCCCGTTCACCGACAACTCGCCGCCCGTCGGCTCGAGCAGATGCGCGATCAGCCGCAACAACGTCGACTTGCCGCAGCCCGACGGCCCGATCAACGAGACGAAGTCGCCGGCGGCGACGTGCAGGTCGACGTCGACGAGGGCATCCACCTGGTTGGCCTTGCCCTCGTTGAACACCATGGTGGCGGCATCGACAGCAACGACGTCGGCCGCGATCTCACCCATCAGTGCGCCGCCTCCGGCGGCCGGCGACGCATCAGCACCATCTCGAGCCCGACCACCAGTCCGAACAAAATCAAACCGAGCGCAGCCGCCCCGAACACCGCCGTGTACACCTGGGCCGGGTCGGACGTCGCCCGTTGCCCATATGTGAGCGCAGCGAAGCCGACGCCACGCACGCCCGTGGAGATCTCCGACACGATCACGCCGATCACTGCGGCGGTTGCAGCGAGCTTGAGGCCCGGGACGATGGTCGGCACCGCCGCCGGAAAACGCAGGGTGACCAACGTGCGCCACCAGCTTGCGCCGTAGCTCTCCATCAGCTCGAGCGCGATCGGTGGCGTTGAGCTGAGTCCGCGCAGCGTGGCCACCGAAACCGGGAAGAACGCCAGGAACGCACTCAGCGTCGACACCCATACCCACTTCGGCAGATCCCAGTTGCCCCCGAGGGCAGCGACCTGCGGCGCCAGCGCGATCAGTGGGATGGCTTGCGATGCGATGACATACGGCAACAACCCGCGCTCGACGACACGCCAACGGGTCATCAACACGGCCAACGACATGCCGAACGTGGCGCCGACCACCAACCCGGCCAACGCCATGCGGAACGTGTACCAGCCGTACCCGAGCACTGCCTGCCAGATCGGCTCGTCGCGTCCGCGCACCTCGGGCTCGCCGAGTCGTGAGACCATCTCCCACGTATGCGGCATCGCTCGGTCGTTCGTCTTCGGGATGATCCGCCACCCGAAGACTTCGCCACCATCTTCGGGGCCGAGCAACTTGTACAGCTCCCACATCGACGCCACGAGCACGAGCGCCACGAGGAACAACAACGTTCGACGGGCCGCGCGCCACGCCAGGCTCATGCCGGAGTACCCCAATGGTGTGTGCCTGCGCTGATCATTTGCCGCTGAGTCGCCGGGTGTCGACCCATGGGCTGTTCACCCGGAATTCGGCAAACCTAGTGAGTGCGCCGACGTCGTTCGGACGAAAACGGTCGATGACCCGCGCCGTTCACACAGCGTTCACGGCGCGCCATCCCCGGCGGTGCTGTACGAAGTGCGGCGCGCATATCGTCGAGCGGCATGGACCAACCGGCTGATGATGCAACTCGCCCGTCGGTCGTCATCATCGGAGGGGGCTTCGGCGGCCTGGAGGCGGCGAAGCGACTCGCGCGTGTGGACGTCGATGTCACGCTGATCGACCGCCGCAACCACCATCTGTTCCAGCCGCTGCTCTACCAGGTGGCCACCGCGGGGCTGAATCCCTCCGACATCGCGCACCCGATTCGCTCGATCCTGCGCGGCCAAGACAACGTGGAAGTCGTCCTCGACGAGGTGACCGACATCGATCCGCGCTCCCGCTCGCTCACCCTGCGGCACGGCGCACCCGTGCGCTTCGACTACCTCGTGCTCGCAGCGGGGGCGCGCCACGCGTACTTCGGCAACGACGACTGGGAGCAGCACGCGCCGGGTCTGAAATCGATCGAAGACGCCACCGAAATCCGCCGCCGCGTCTTGGGTGCGTTCGAGCTCGCGGAACAAGCGACCACCGACGAGGAGCGCCGTGCGGCGATGACCTTCGTGGTGGTCGGTGCCGGGCCGTCGGGGGTGGAGCTCGCCGGTGCGGTCGCCGAGATCGCCCGGCACACACTGGCGCGCGACTTTCATCACATCGACACCACCGAGACCAAGGTGCTCCTGGTGGAGGGCGGCGAACGGGTCCTGCCGTCGTTTCACCCCTCGCTGTCGGCGTCGGCGCGCCGTCAGCTCGACGGACTGGGTGTCACCGTGATGACCGACACGATGGTCACCGCCTGCGACGCTCATGGTGTCGAGATCACGAGCAACGATCTGACGGATCACATCAACTCGATCACCGTCCTCTGGGCAGCCGGGGTGGCTGCATCGCCGTTGGCCGCGATGCTCGCCCAGCATCTCGACATCGAGGTCGACCGAGCGGGACGCATCCCCGTGGATCACACCTTGGCCGTGCCAGGTGTTGACGACATCTTCGCCATCGGCGACATCGCTGCGGCGACGTCAAAGGGCACCCCGGTGCCGGGACTGGCTCCCGCCGCCGTGCAGGGCGCCCGCCATGTGGCCACTGCCATCGACCACGATCTTCTCCAGCGGCCGCGCCCCACCTTCCGCTACTTCGACAAGGGGTCGCTCGCCACGATCGGCCGCTCGGCCGCGGTCGCCGAGTTCGGTCCCGTGCGTTTCTCCGGATTGGTCGCTTGGGTGCTGTGGTGGGCGGTGCACATCGCCCTGCTCATCGGGTTCCGCAGTCGCGCACTAGTGATGTTCTCGTGGGGTTGGAGCTGGCTCACGTTCCGCCGTGGCGCTCGACTGATCACCTCGCGCTGGCGACCCGGCGCAGGACTCGACCCACCGCCAGGGCCCAAACGAAAGACCAACCGCACGTCGACGTAAGGCGCCCACAGCTCGGCACCGCAGCGCCGACCATTGCGCGGCCCGCCTCAGTATCGTCGGACAACGATCCGTACTCGGTACCGCCCCGGAGGAATCGAGGCCACACCGCCCACCGCGTCTCCCGCTCGTTGCGCTGAGCGCGCTCACCGTTGCTGCCGTCGCGCTGGGTGGTGCGTCGTCGAACGCGCAGGAGGCCACACCCGACCCGACGAGTGCGGGGAGTCTCGACGTCGCCGGGTTCAACGCCCCTGACGGCTTCGTCACCACTCAACTGGGGGGCAGTTCGGAGGGCAACGGCATCGTTCAGCAACCGAGTGGACGACTCGTTGCGGCGGGCACGGGTGGATCGGCCTCGAACATCGTCACCGAGACCATCGTGACGCTGCTCGGCTACAACGACGACGGATCGATCGACACGAGCTTCGGACTGAACGGCGTTGCCGTGGCCGACGTCGGCGCGCTGCCCGAGGTCGCCAACGTGATGCTGCAGGGCGACGAAGGAGCGCTCGTCACCGTCGGCTCGACCTTCGACAATCGCGTGTTCGCCGTGCGCCACACCGCAACCGGCTTCTTCGACCGGAGCTTCGGTACCGACGGACGCGCCTTCTTCACCGGCGACGGCGACCTCAACGAGGTGAACGATGGCGTGATCCAACCGGACGGCAAGATCCTGGCGCTGTCAGGAACGGGTACCTTCCAGATCAACACCGGCACCGTCGACGTGGTTCGTTTCAGCTTCGATGGCGAGGTCGACACCACGTTCGGCACCGACGGTCTCGCCTCGATCGCACTCACTCAGCCGATCATCGGTCTCGGTATGGCGATCCAAGACGACGGCAAGATCCTTGTGACAGGGACGCTCCAGCGACCCGCAGTCGAGGGTGGCAGCTCCCTGCTGGTGTTACGCCTGAACAGCGATGGATCGCTCGATACGACGTTCGGCGAGTCGGGAGTGACCACGCTCGATGTCGGCTTCAACGCCACCGGCTTCGACATCGTCGTCGACGACGAAGGTCGGAGCATCGTCGGCGGCACGGGCAACGCCAACGATGCCCAGGAGTGGGTCATTGCGCGCTTCACCGCCGACGGCGACCTCGACACGAGCTTCGCGTCCGGCGCTGGATTCGTCACGATCGGCGGCGGCGTGGACAACGCAGTTGGCCAGATCCTCTCCATCGCCCTCGACGCGGACGGCAACATCATCGCCGCAGGTCAGTTCGGCCCGAACCTCGCGGTGTCGCAGTTCTACATCGGACGTGTCCTGCCGAGCGGAGCGATCGATACCGACTTCGGCAACAACGGCGTCACGTTGACCGAGATCGGCAGTTTTGCTCAGCCCCAGCGCCTGACCATCCAGTCCGATGGCAAGATCGCCTTGACGGGCTTCGCCAACATCAACGGAGTGTTTCAGTACGCGACGGCGCGCTACCTCGGCGAGCCGAGCACCGTCGTGCCGGTCGACGAGGCGCGCCTGCTGGAGACGCGTGTCGGGCCGGGGTTCACGACGATCGATGGTGAGCAGCAGGGCGTCGGCCGGCGTGCGGCGGGGCAGATCACCGAAATCGACATCGCTGGGCGCGCCGACGTGCCCGACGACGCCCATGCCGCGATCGTCAACATCGGCGCGATCCAACCCGACCAAGCCGGGTTCGTCACCGCGTTCGACTGCGACGACGACGTGCCGAACTCATCGACACTCAACCATCCCGCTGGCGGCGTCCGTGCCAACTCGGCGATCGTCGAGCTCGGCGCAGACGGCACCGTCTGCATCTTCACCCAACGCGCCACCGACCTCATCGTCGACATCACCGCCTACGTGAACGCCGATGGCGACATCACCACCTTCGACGGCCGACGCATCGTCGAAACTCGCCAAGGCCCCACCTTCGTCACCGCCGACGGCCAACAACAAGGCATCGGCCGACGGGCCGCCGACCAGGTGACCGTGGTCGACGTCGCCGGCCGCGTCGATGTGCCCGACGACGCGGTCGCCGGCATCGTCAACGTCGCCGCGGTCAACCCCGAGCAGCAAGGCTTCATCTCGCTCTACTCGTGCGACAACACCCGCCCCGACGCATCGACCCTCAACCATCCTCCCGACGCCACAACCTCCAACGGCGCGATCATCGAACTCGACAGCAACGGCGACCTCTGCGTGTACACGCAACGAGCGACCGATCTGATCATCGACGTCGTCGGCTACGTGATGCCGGCAACCGACGTGATCACCAGCGATCCAGCACGACTCGTGGAGACCCGAGTCGGCTCGGCGTTTCAGACGATCGACGGGCAACAACAAGGCATCGGCACACGGACGGCCGGCCAAGTCACCACCATTCCCGTGGCCGGACGTGCCGGCATCCCACTCGGCGCAGTCACCGCGATCTTCAACGTCGCAGCGATCAACGCCGCGGCCGACGGCTTCGTCACCCTCTACGACTGCGACGACGAACGACCGAACACATCAACCCTCAACGTCGCCGCCGGTGCCACGATCGCCAACCGAGCCGTCGTCGCGCTCGATGGCGACGGCCAAGTGTGCCTCTACACCCACCGCGCCATGGACATCGTCATCGACGCAACCGGCTACACCACCTGACCAGCGGCGTCGCTCGGGCGAACTGCGCCGCAGAGCGACCGTCAGACGCCCACAGGCGCCGTGGGCGTGAACGTCACCGGCAGGTGTTTGATGCCGGCCACCAGCGGGACGCCGGCCGACTCCAGCGGAACGGCGTCGCCCGCTACCTCGAGGTCGGGCAGCCGACGGAACAGCTCGCGGAACACCACCGACACTTCGCGGCGGGCGAGATGAGCGCCGAGGCAGAAGTGTGGGCCGGGCCCTCCAAAGCCGACGTGGCCGTTGGGGTCGCGGCGCACGTCGAACTCCTCCGGCCGGTCGAACACCCGCGGGTCGCGGTTGGCGGCCCCGTAGAACATCACCAGGCGGTCGCCCTCGTGTAGCTCGTAGTCGGCCAGGGTGACGTCGCGCGTGGCCGTACGCCGCATGAACGTGACCGGCGCGGAGGCGCGGACGATCTCTTCGACCGCCGTGGGCATGACGCCCTCGACGTCGTCCATCCAGATCTTGCGCTGGTCCGGGTTCTTCGACAACAGATCGACGCCATAGGTGATCGCGTTGCGCGTGGTGTCGTTGCCAGCCACCGCCAAGAGGATGAAGAACGACGTGATCTCCTCAGGCGTCAACAGGTCTTCCTCGAGATCGTTGTGGATCAGCCTCGACGTCAGGTCGTCGGTGGGATTCGATTGACGCTCGGCGATCAGCTCCTTCATCAGCGTGTCGAGTTGCACGCCGGCGTTGATCAACGCGGCGATGTCGACCTGCACGTCGCCGGTCGCCTCGCCGACGAACTCGGGGTCGCCGCCACCGAGAATCACGTTGGTGGCATCGAGCACCGTCTTGAACTCGCTGCGCGGGATGCCCATCATGTCGCAGATGATCAGGAGCGGGAACGGCTGACTGAGCACCTTGACGAGATCGACCTCGCCCTGCTCGCAGAACCCGTCGATCACCTCGGTGCAGATCGTCTCGACCGAGTCCATCACGTGCTGCAGCTGCACCGGCGTGAACCGATGGGCCACGATGCGCCGCTGGTGGGCGTGCCGCGGATTGTCCATGTTGATGAAACCGCCGAAGAACTCGAGCAACTCGATCGGCAGATCGAAGATCGCCGTTGCGCCTTTGCCGGAACAGAAGTCGTCCGGCCGCTTGCTGACCTCGACGACCTCGTCGAACCGAGTCAGGGCATGGAACCGTTGCACCTCGCCGGCAAGCGGGTTGTCGACATCGATCGGGAGCACCGGTCCGAGCTCGCGTATCTCGGCGAACTCGGCCATCCGAGGAGCCAACTGCTGGTGCCAGAACGAGGGGTCGACGAGTCGGTTTGCGTCCGCGGTCATGAACGCAGCGTAAGCAGCGCGACGCCACTGTGACCCATCCGAGGGCCGATCACCCGTTGCCGGCGCCGGCCTCGGGCTGATCGAGGTCGAACGACGCGACTCCTCAACGCGACCTCTCAACCGCCGGTGCGGTCGACCTCGAAGAGGAGTAGCACTCTGGCGCCGCCGAGCTCGGAGCGCCCGAGCTGCATCTCCCCGCCGAACTCTTCGACGGTCCGTCGGGCGATGTCGAGGCCGAGACCACTCGACTGCCCGGCGCTCACGCCACGCTCGGCAACCGTGCGATCGGGGAAACCCGGTCCGGCGTCTTCGACCGAGAAACACAGCCGATCGCCTTGGTCAACCACCGAGACGTCGATGCGTGTGCCTTCGGGCGTGTGCTTGAACGCGTTGTTGATGATCGTGTCGAATGCTGCTTCCACGTCGGCCGGGTCGCCGGTCACGCGACGTGGACCGGTCGGCTCGACGCGCACGTGGAAGGGGCGGCCGGCGTCGACCGCCACATCACTCCAGTCGGCGAGCCGGTCGCGGGCGATTGCGGCAACATCGACCGTGCGCTTCTCGTGCTCTTCGGGCCGCCGCATCTCCGCGAGGATCTGATTGAGCGTCGCCTCGAGACGCTGCACACGGGCCAGCAGCTCTTCGGTTTCCGGGGTGGGATCGAGCGTCTCGATCTCCAGGTGCAATGCGGTCAGCGGGGTGCGCAACCGGTGCGCGAGATCGGCCACCGACTCGCGCTCGCGAACCAGCAGCTCGGCAACACGGGCAGCGAGATGATTGAGCGCGTCGGCCAGCTCACGTAGCTCACGTGGCCCTCGCGGCTCTGCGCGCGCATCCAGCTCGCCATCTTGCAAGCGCCGGGCGACCACGGTCAGCTCCTGGGTTGGAGTCGAGATCAGGCGTGCAGCCAGCAGGCCGATGCCGGCGCCGACCAAGACGGCTGCCAGCGTGCTGAGCACCACCACAGCCCCGATCGAACGCACGCCGAGATCGATCACGTTGCCGGTCGCCGCAAGACGGATGACGAAGTTGGACTGAGCCGCTGCGTCGAAGGGACCGTTGTTGGGCACGTAGGCGATCACCCCGCCGGAGGGTTGCTCCACGATCTCCTCGCCGGCGAAGGCGCGATCGACCTGCGCGGACGCGGGCACATCAGCCCCGTTGAGGCTCCCGTCGCGCCCGTACACGGTGATCACGATGTCGGGGTACTCCTGCTCGTAGCGCCGCACCGCGTCGTCGATTTCCGACAGTGGCGTTGCGTTGTCGATGAACGCCGCGAGCGACGTCGCCGAGTTGACGATGCCGTTCACCTCGTCGGTCCGTTCGACGTCGCGCACCGCCAGGGCGAGCGGCACCACGAACGCGATCACCAAGATCGTCGTGGTGGCCGCAGTGAGAACAACGAGGAGGCGTCTCACCCGTCGTCGGGTGCGGCCAGCTTCACGCCGACGCCGCGGATCACCCGCAGGTAGCGCGGATTGGCGGCGGTCTCGCCGAGGCGCCGCCGCAGCGCGGAGAGGTGCACGTCGATCGTGGTGTCGGACGACGAGAGCGGGTCGTCCCACACCTCGCGCGCGATCGTCCGTCGCGAGACGACCTCGCCGGCACGCGAGGCCAGTAGCGCCAGCAGCTCGAATTCCTTCGGACGCAGATCGATGTCGCGGCCCTCGAGGGTGACTTCATGCGCCTGTACGTCGACGCGCAGATCGCCGACCTGCACCACCGGCTCGGCTGCGCCGCGCTCGCGACGCAGCAGCGCCCGGATGCGCGCATCGAGTTGGCGTCCTGAGAACGGCTTGACGACGTAATCGTCGGCGCCGGAGTCGAGGGCCTTGACGATCGTGTCGTCGTCGTCGCGGGCGGTGGCCACGATCACCGGTGTATCGCCGTAGCCGCGGATCATCTTGATCACGTCGAGTCCGTCGATGTCGGGAAGCCCGAGATCGAGCACCACGACGTCGGGTCCGTCGTCGACCACCTTGCCGAGACCCACCGTTGCTCGACCTGCGGTGGCCACGACGTGCCCCGCCTGTTTGAGCACCTTCGACAGCGACGCAATGATCTGGTCGTCGTCTTCGATCAGCAGCACGTTGGCCATCCCCGCGGACGATACCGTTCGCGGGGCGACTGTGACGGGACCGAGGGTCCACTCCCCCGCCGATCACAGCACTTAGCGTCGGCGCGGTGAGCCAGGCCACCGATGATGGTCGCGATCCCGGGACGGCGGCGGCGGTACTCGGCGACGACGTGAGCCACGCGCTCGGTGTGGAATCGGTCCATCTCCGCCGCCTGGCCGACCCGATCGTCATTCGGTCGCTGTTGGCCGTGGTGATCGCTGCGTTGATCGTGCTGTGGCCAGATCGCACCGACCGCGTGCTCGTCATCGTGCTCGGCGTAGGTCTGATCGGATTGGGACTGACCACGACGGTGGCCTACATCCGCGAACGGGCCCACGATGGCACCGTCCTCCTCGTCGCCATCGCCACCGCGCTCCTCGGCGGCATGCTGGTGGCCTTCCCCACGCTGTCGATCGAGACGGTGGGGCGCATCAATGCCGTAGCGCTTGCGTTGTACACCTTCACCGACTTCGTCGTTGCGATCACAAGGCGACGACAGTTCGGCACGGCGTGGCCGTTCGCCAAAGCACTCGTGTTGCTGTTGCTCGCTGGTGTGATGTTCGCCTACCCCGGCCGCATGCTCGGCCTTGCCGCCTCGCTCGTGTGCGTCGCAGTGGCCGTGGTGGGGATGATCGCAGTTGCGCTGTCGGTGACCAACGACGAGACGACGCCAACGTCACTCGCGGCGAGTGGGCGGCTCGTTTTCGACTGGTTCGTGCGTCGACCAAAGCCGACGGTCGATCGCGCCGAGCTGTACGAGAAGCTGCTGTACGAAGGCCCGAGCGTGAACGCCAAGCTCACCCGTTTCGTCGTGTTGATGTTCTTCTCGGGCGTGATCGCATCGGGCGGCGTGCTCACCGACTCGACCGCGGTGGTCATCGGAGCAATGCTGATCGCCCCGTTGATGACCCCCTTGATGGCCATTGCGATCAGCATCGTGATGGGCTGGCCGAATCGCCTGTTGCGCTCGGCGCTCATCGCGCTCGCCGGTGTGCTCTTGGTGATCGTCATCGGGTTGGTGCTCGGCGAGGTTGGTCCGGTGACGATCGACGTCACGACCAACACCCAGATTCTGAGCCGGTCGTCGCCGACCATCCTCGACCTCGTGATCGCCGTCGCCGCTGGCGCCGCCGGCGCCTACGGGTTGTCTCGACCCGATGTGTCCGACGCTCTTCCGGGCGTGGCCATCGCGATCTCGCTCGTACCGCCGCTGTCGGTGGTGGGCGTCGCGGTGTCGGCCGGGGCCTACGACGAGGCCGGCGGAGCCCTCGTGCTGTTCACGACGAACGCGCTGGCGATCATCATCGTGGGCGGCGCCACGTTCATCGTCACGGGCCTCACCCCACTGCGCGTGGCGCAAGCCAACCGCCAACGGGTGAGCACCGCGTCGGCTGCAGTGGTCGCCCTTGCAGTCCTTGTGGTCGCCGCCCTCGGGCTCAATGGACGGGAGCTAGCGAACAACGCCCTCGACGCCGGGCGGGCCAGCAACGCAGTCCAAACGTGGATCGGCGGGAACGATCAGTTCAGCGTGCTCAGCGTCACCGTGGCCGGCAACACGGTCGAAGTGATCATCATCGGCCCTCCAGTGGGGGCGCCATCGGCCGAAGATCTCCAGGCCCAACTATCTGAACAGCTGGGCCGGACGGTCACCGCCGACCTGAGGGTGCGCGTGCAGACGCAGGAACTCGTGGGACCGGACGCGTCGACCGATTGAGCGGCGGGCTGCTACACCGCCGCTGCGCGCGGGGTGAGCCGGCCCAACGTCACCAACAGCTCGCCCACCGTGGTGTCGTGCTCCAGGTGGTGTCGCAGCGGCGCCGACGGGTGCACCTCGTACCGGTTGCGTCGCCCTTCGCGAGTACGCGTGATGTAGCCCTCGGCCGCAAGGTCGGCGATGATCGCCTGGGCGGCTCGTTCGGTGATGCCCACGCGCTCGGCAATGTCGCGACCACGGATGTCGGGCTCCTCGGCAAGGCACACCAACACGTGGGCGTGGTTCGTGAGGAACGTCCACGAAGCACGCGGGCCCGTGGTGCTGCGAGATCCGTTCGTCGGTGCGCTGGGAGCCGTGGTGTCGGACATGGTCGTCGGCCGCAGAAACGTACGATCTGCGACTCGTGAATACTAGCGACCACATTGGCGAGGAGCCCTCGCCAATGCATCAGCCGCCGTCGTCGGCCGGGACGGTGCCGCCCGTCTGCTCGCGGAAGTACTCCCACTCCTCGACCCGTGTGCCGTCGGGGAGCGTGCAGTAGCCCACCTGCCCATCGGCTTCGTCGACGATCTCCAGCTCGCCACCCTGTTCCACGCAGAACACCGACGCGGGATTGGCCAGTTGGTTCGTCGGGGTGTCGCCGTCGTCGTCGCTGTCGTCGTCGTCGCCGCACGCTGCGAACACCAGTGCAGAGAGCGCGAGCACACCCACGAATCGGACTCCCCCGTGAACCGTTCGTCGTGGCGTCATGATGCGATCGTAATGAGGGCGACCGGCGCCAGAGTGGCACGCATCGTCTACGGTCCGGACATGACCGTCGCGCTGATCCACGGGGTTCCGGAGACGTCAGCGATCTGGGGGTCGCTCATCGACGCGTTGCATCGGCGCAACGTGGACGACGTCGTGCTCCTTTCTCCACCCGGATTCGGCGCGCCGCTGCCCGACGGTTGGGAACCGACGATGGAGCGCTACGTCGCCTGGCTGGCGCGCGAGCTCGAGTCGCTCGGTGGTGGCATCGACGTGCTCGGTCATGACTGGGGAGCCGGTCATGTGATGGGCCTGATCGCTGCGCGACCCGATTTGGCGCGGACCTGGACCATCGATGTCGCCGGCCTCGCACACCCCGACTACGTGTGGCACGACACCGCCCAGAGCTGGCAAACGCCCGGCGTGGGCGAGGAGGTGATCGCCGCGATGACGTCGGGCACCGCCGACGAGCGAGCTCAGTTCTTCGTTGGGCTGGGATTCGACGAGTCGGTCGCACGCGCCCTGGGGCACGGCCTCGACGACGCGATGGGCACGGCCATTCTCGGGCTGTACCGTTCGGCGGCGCAACCGGCGATGGCCGAGCTCGGCGCCCGCCTGTTCGCCGCCGCCAATCTTCCGCCCGGGTTGATCATCACTGCGCTGGACGACCCCTACGCCGATGCCGAACTCGGCAACGACGTCGCTGCGCGTCTCGGCGCCGGCACCGTCGAGCTCGAAGGCGGCGGGCACTGGTGGATGAACCAGCGCGACAGCGTCGATCGCCTGGCGGACGCGCTCGTCGATCACTGGGCCTGAGGCGCGGTACCGAGCGCACGCCAGGCGAACAGCACCACGGCGAGCGCCGTTGCGGCCGATACCGCGAACACCACATCCCAGCGGGCGCCGCTGGTTTGCAAGGCGCTCATCACTGCGATGCCGATCGCCCCGCCGAGCATCTGTGCTTCGTTGCTGATGCCCGACGCCTGGCCTTGTTGCTCGACCGGAACCGAATTGGCCACGCCGGTCAGCGCACCCTGGAACGAGAACACCACCGCTGGCCCCCATATCAACAGCGGGAGGAGTAGGGCCCAGTAGTTGTCGACGTCGACCAACGCCGCGAGCGCAACATGGGCGATCACCAGAACGCCCAGTCCGAGTAACAACGGTTCCGTCGGACCGACCCGATCGACCAGCCGACCACCGGGCAAGGCGAATGCGACGTTGAGCGCCAAGCCGGGCAGCAGCGCCAGACCGGCCTCGATCGCGCTGTAACCGAGCTCCTGCTGGAGATACAGCGGGAGGAACACCAGCACGGTCGACTTGCTGAATTGGGCCATGAACACACCGGCGTTGAACGCACTGAAGCGGGCCGAGCGAAACAACTCGACCTCGATCAGCGGCGCGTCGCGGGCACGCTCGATGAACCAGAAGGCGCACGCCGACGCAGCCGCAACGAGGAACAACAGGATCGTGATCGGCGACGTCCACCCCCATTCGCCGCCCTGCATCACCGCAAACACGAGCGCCGCCAAGGCCAGCACCAGAGTGATCAGACCCGGCACGTCGAATGGCGGACCGGAACCCTCACGGGGCGGTTCGCGCCACACCACGAGCACCAGTGCGGTGATGACCACCGCGGCGATCACGTTGACCGTGAAGATCCAGCGCCAATCCAAGAACTCGATCAACAGGCCGCCGGTGAGCGGCCCCAGCGCCAACCCGGTGGTGCCCACCAGCCCGAGCACGCCGATCGCCATGCCTCGCTGGGCGGGCGGAAACACGATCATCACCAGCGCCAGCGACAGCGGAAACACGATGGCCGCACCGAACCCCTGCACCCCGCGCGCGGCGATCAGCATCGTGCCGGTGGGTGCCAGCGCACACCACAACGAGGCTCCAGCGAAGATGATGCTGCCGGTCACGAACACCCGGCGATAGCCGAACATGTCGGCGGCCTTCCCGCCCACGGCGACGAACGCGGCGAGCACGAGGAGGTAGGCGTTGACCACCCAGTGTCCCGCGAGCTCGGTCATGCCCAAGTCGAGCCGGATCGTGTCGACCGCGACGCCCACGACCGACTCGTCGAACAGCACCATGAACAGCGTGACCGACATCGCGCCCAGTACCCACCACTTGCGGGTTTCGTCCGTGAGCCGCATCGTGCGGTGACGCTACTGCCCTCGAGTCCATCGGTACGGTGGTCGCCGTGCGGGGCACCGGGATCGTCGTGGCGCTGGCGGCGATCGCACTGAGCGCCTGTGGCGGCACCGCCACCTCGACCGCACCCGCGACGAACGACGCCAGCTCGACTACGAGCAGTACGGGCGCACCCACCACGGTCGCCACGACGAGCACCGCCCCGACCACCACCCCCACGACCACCACCCCACCGACGACGGCGGCGCCGACCACCGCAATGGTCGTACCGACGTCGACGACCACCACGACGCCCACGACAATCGCGACGGATACCACGACCACCCTCCCTGCTACGCCACCGCCGACCACATCACCGGCGGCCAACACGCCAACGAATCCCCCTGCGTTCACGGCAACCGAGGCGGCGTTCGATGCACTGGCCGGCGCCAACCGTGCGGCCTCGCTGACCGTGCTCCGCGACGGACAACCGGTCGTGGCCCGGGCCAGCGGTACGACGCTCGACGGCAACCCGGCGCGACCCGATTCGCCGATGGTCGTCGCCAGCCTCAGCAAGCTCATCACGGCACTGGTGGTGGCTCGCCTCGATCAGCGCGGCGCGCTCGACATCGAGGCACCGGTTCCATGGCAGGAACTCGGTATCGCCGTACATCCCGCATGGAACGACGTGACCGTGCGCGAGCTGCTCGATCACCGCAGCGGAATGCCGGTGGTGCGGACCTCGTGGTTCGATGGGAGCGGCGACTGTGCGAGCTTCGTGCCGAGCATCCTGGGTGGCCCACCGACCGACACCCGCGGCACCTGGCGATACTCCAACGGCAACTACTGCGCGCTGGGCCTTCTCGCTGCGCAGCGTGGCGGGGCACCACTCGACGAGCTGGCCCGACAGTTGCTGTTCGAGCCACTGGGCCTGCGAGGTCCGCACGTCACCACCAACGGCCAGCAACCGGGCGACGTCGGCTATCCGTTGGGCGTGGGTCGCCTCAATCGGCTCGGCGGCGCCGGCACGTTCATCGCCTCGACGAGCGACCTTGCGGCCGCGCTTGCCACGATGAACACCGAAGACCGGCTCTCGCTGTCGTGGCCGGGCGTCATGATCGACCAGTACGGCTGGGGCCACACGGGGACCGTGGACGGCGCCAAAGCGTGCGCCTGGACCATGGAGGGCGGGCGTACGGTCGCCGTCGCGGCGATCTCGGGGAACAGCCCGGGATCGGGCGGCGGGGTGTGCGACCGCATCGTGCCGGCCGTGGCTGCCGACCTCGGAGTGCCAGCGCAAGGCGCACCCGACCGCACACCACCGTGACCGGCGCTCACACCTCCCAGTGCTGGCGCGCCGCGACGATCGTCGGCGCACCGACCTCGCCGCCACTCGCCAGTTCAGGACGGTACGGCTCGCCGATCAGCGCGGCGAGCGTGGCGCCCGTCGACAGTCGCAGCGCATCGAGGTCGTAGCCACCCTCGAGTACCACGGCGGTACGTCGAGGAGGCACCAGTGATTGGAGCCGCACGGCCAGGTCGGCGTAGTCGGCTGCCGTCAACTCGAGGCCCGCCAGCGGATCGGCCCGATGACCGTCGAAACCTGCCGAGATCAACAACCAGTCGGGGGCGAACTCGGCGATCACTGGCGCCACCACCTCGTCGACAGCTCGCCGATACACATCACCCCGTGTCCCGGCGGGAAACGGCATGTTGAGATTGCTGCGCGGGGCCAGCTCGCCGCCCGTCTCCGCCGCACGGCCGGTGCCCGGATACAGCGGCGACTCGTGCAACGACACGTACAACACGCGTGGATCGTCGTAGAAGATGTCCTGGGTGCCATTGCCGTGGTGCACGTCCCAGTCCACGATCGCCACCCGTTCGCCTTCGGTCGCGAGCAGCGCGGCGGCAACCGACACGTTGTTGAACAGGCAGAAGCCCATCGCCCGGTCCGGAACGGCGTGGTGGCCAGGCGGCCGCCCGGCCGCAAACGCCACGTCGCATTCGTCGGCGCGCAACGCCGCCACCGCATCGATGACCGCGCCGGCAGCGGCTCGTGCCGTGTCCCACGAACCCGGTGCGGCGAACGTGTCGGGATCGAGATCGCCGCCGCCGTCTGCGCAGAAGCGCTCGATTGCAGCCACGTAGTCGGCGTCGTGCACGGTGGCCAACTGCGCCGGTGTGGCGAGCTGAGGCTGACGGAACTCGACTGCGCCCAACAGCCCGGCGGCCGGAATCCCCTCGAGCGCCGCGACCAAACGGTCGGGACGCTCGGGATGCCACGGCGGGGTGGTGTGATGGTCGGACTCCGCTGCGGCGAAAACGAGGATCGGCGCGCCCACGTCGACCACCATACGGTCCGAGCGAGTGGTTGCCGGAGTCGTCGCCTGACAAGCTGGCGACGTGTCGCCATCGCCCTGGGCTTCGTCGGTCGTGCTCGGAAGCGGAGAGAGCGCGTTCATCCGACCGATCGAGCCGAGCGATCAGGCCGCGCTCGCCGAGTTCCATCGTCGACAGTCGTCTGAGAGCATCTACCGCCGGTTCTTCTCGCCCAAGCCCGAACTGTCGCCGCGCGAGCTCGAGCACTTCACCACCGTCGACATGGTCGAACGCGCCGCCCTCGTCGTCGAGTCGCACGACGAGTTCATCGCCTGGGCGAGCTACGAACGGTGGCCGGGGCGCGACGAAGCCGAGGCGGCGTTCATGGTCGACGACGAGCGGCACGGCGAGGGCATCGCGACGCTGCTGCTCGAACACCTCGCGGCAATCGCCAGAGCGAACGGGATCTCCCGATTCACCGCAGAGGTGCTCGGCGACAACCGGGCGATGCTCGCCGTGTTCGCCAAGGCCGGATGGCCGCTCCAACGTCGCTTCGACTCGGGCGTGGTCGACCTCGACTGGGAACTCGACACCACCGCGGAGTTCATCGACAGCGTTGAACGCCGTGAGCAGCGCGCCGACTCGCGCGCAGTGGCGCGAATGCTGTTGCCACGGGCGATCGCCGTCATCGGCGCATCGGACCAACCGGGCACGGTCGGTGCGGCGCTGTGGGCGAACGTGTCGGCCAGCGCCGACGTGCCCGTGTACGCCGTCAACCCGCGTCGGCCCGATCTCGGGGAAACGCCCGCCTTCGGTGCCGTCGACGAGCTTCCCGAGGAGGTGTCACTGGCGATCATCGCCGTGCCTGCAGCGGAGCTCCTCGCCACGATCGACGGGTGTATCGCCAAGCGGATGCGCGGCGCCGTGGTGGTCACCAATCTCGACGCGCACGAGCACATCGATGTCGATGCGCTCGTCCGCCACGCCCGGCGCCACGGTTTGCGCATCATCGGACCCTCGAGCATGGGCGTTGCGTCGCTGCACCCGGCGAGTCGCCTGCAGGCTTCCATCGTCGACATCACGCTGCCGCCCGGTGGCATCGCCATCTCGATGCAGTCGGGCACGCTCGGCGCATCACTGCTGCGCGAGGCCGGGCGGCTCCAGATGGGGGTCAGCTGGTTCGTCTCGCTGGGCGACAAGTCCGACGTCTCGGCGAACGATCTGTTGCAGTTCTGGGAGACCGACGCATCGACGCGGGTGATTGCGTTGTACACCGAGTCGTTCGGTAATCCCGCCAAATTCGCGCGGATCGCCCGCCGCGTGGCGACCTCGCGACCGATCGTTGCCGTGCGCACGGGCGCGGCGACCAGCAGGGCCGGTGCCGCGCTCTACGAGCAGGCCGGGCTGATCGAGGTGCCGACCGTGCAATCGTTGCTCGACACGACGCGTGTGCTCGCCACACAACCGGTGCTGCGCGGCGATCGAGTCGCCGTGCTCACCAACTCGCGTAGCCCCGGCACCCTTGCGGCTGCGGCCCTGCGCACTCACGGCCTGGACCCGGTGGACCCGTCGCGCCCACTCGACTGGCGATCGGCGCCGCGCGACTACGAAGAATCGCTGCGGGCGACGCTCGCCGACCCCGACATCGACGGCGTCGTCGTGATCTACGCCCCCGCCGTGGTCAGTGGCCTGGAAACGGTCAGCGGGGCGATCCATGCCGCGGCGGAGGGCGCCGACAAGCCCGTCGTTGCCGTGGTGCTCGGCGGCGTCGACGGCCCGATCATCACCGGTTCGTCGGTCCCGACGTTCGCGTTCCCCGAACCCGTTGCTGCAGCACTCGGCCGTTCGCGGGCGTACGCCCGATGGCTGGAGACGGAAGCAAACGACCCGGTCGGCCCGGTTCGCCCGGTCGATCCGGATCGCGCACGCCGAGCCATCGACGACGCACTGCGCGACACCCCCCGAGCGGCCGCCCCGCTCGAGGCCGAACGCGAGATGTTGCGGGCATATGGGCTCTCGATGCCGGCAACCGTCGCCGCCACACCGGCCACGGCCCTCGACGTCGCCCGCGACGTGGGCTTCCCTCTGGCGATCAAGTCGACTCGTCGCCGACCGGGGCGCTCCGCACGCGCCGGGGTGGCGCTCGATCTCAACACCGACGACGACGTCCGCGAGGCAGTCGACACGATGGTCGACTCGCTGGGCGACGATGCCCGCGACCTGATCGTGCAAGAGATGGCGCCACCGGGAGTCGACTTGCGCATCCAGTGCACCCTCGACGATCGACTGGGCCAGATCGTCGCAGTCGGGTTGGGCGGCGCACAGGCCGACGCGATCGGCGATCGTGTCGAGCGACTTGCGCCCGTGTCGCCCGCCTCAGCGCGGGCGATGCTCGGCGAGTCACGAGCCATGGCGGCCCTCGAGCGCGCCGGCTTCGACCCGACTCCGATGGTCGACGCGATCGTCCAGGCCGCCCAGCTCGCCTCCGACCATCCGCAGATCGCCGAGCTGGACTTCAACCCCGTGATGGTGTCTGGCCACGGCGCATCGATCGCCGACGCAGCGATCCTCCTCGAACGTCACGACCGTGCCAGCGGACCGATCCGGCGGCTCGACTAGCGCGGGGTAGGTTGCGCTGATGGCCGCACCGACGGAGTTCACCGGGCCCACCACCGAGCTGCTGCAAACGTTGATCCGCAACGAGTGCGTCAACGACGGGACGCCCGACTCCGGCCACGAGTCACGCAACGCCGACGTGCTCCAGCAGTATCTGGAAGGTGCCGGGCTCGACGTCGCCCGTTTCACGCCGCGTGCCGGGCGCGACTCGATCGTCGCCCGCATCGAGGGCAGCGACCCGGACGCACCCTCGCTGTGTTTGATGGGCCATACCGACGTCGTCCCGGTCAACGCCGACGGGTGGCGCGAGGACCCGTTCGGTGGCGAGATCATCGACTCCGAAGTTGGCCCCGAGATCTGGGGCCGCGGCGCCATCGACATGCTCAATCTCACGTCGTCGATGGCCGTCGCCTTCCGCCGACTGGCCAACGAGGGCTTTCGCCCCAAGGGTGACCTGGTGTACTTCGGTGTCGGCGACGAAGAGAACGGCGGTATCTGGGGGGCTGAATGGCTCGCTGAGCACCACTGGGATGCGATCGAGGCCGACTACGTGCTCACCGAGCTCGGCGGTTGGTCGTCGCTCGACGGCCATGGCGAGCGCTCGATCACGATCAACGTCGGCGAGAAGGGTTTGGCGTGGCGCCGTCTACGCGTCCGAGGAACGCCAGGCCACGGCTCGGTGCCGTTCGGTGCCGACAACGCCTTGCTCAAGGCGGCGGCGATCGTGCAGCGACTGGGGGCTTATCGCACGACCCCGCACATCGACGAGGTGTGGCAGTCGCAGGTCGACACGTTGCCGCTGTCCGACGACGAACGCGACGGGCTGAAGTCGCCCGAGCGCATCTTCGAAGTCATCGAACAGCTGCCGACTCCGATGGCCCGCGTGTGTCATGCCCAGACGCACACGACGATCTCACCCAACGTGATTCACGGCGGACAGAAGACCAACACGGTGCCCGACGTGATCGACATCGACGTCGACATCCGCACGGTGCCGGGCACGACCGAAGCCGACGTCCAGGCGATGTTGCGCGACGCGCTCGGCGACCTCATCGAGCACGTCGAGGTCTCGACGCTGCAGCAATACGGCCCGACGATGTCGCCATACGGCGAGGGGAACCCGCTGTGGGACGTGGTCGCCAAGCACACTCAGGTGGCGTACCCCGGCGCCACCCTCGTTCCCGGTCTGATCGTGGGCGGCACCGACGCCCGCTTCTACCGCACCCGCGGCAGCGTGGCCTACGGAACGGGCTTGTTCTCCCCCGGGGTGGATCTGCCCACCTTCGGCTCGCGCTTCCACGGCCACAACGAGCGCATCGATATCGAATCGCTCGGGCTGTCGGGCAACTACTTCTACGGCATCGCCAAAGAACTGGTCGGGTGACCGACGGCGCTCAGCGGAACAGGTCGGCTGACGACTCGCGAATCACGGGACGCATCGTGGCATCGTCGTCGCGCTCCCACGCGTAGCCACGGATCGCCCCCACCGGCACCCGACTGGTGTTGCCCTTCACCAGCTCCGCCGCAGCTGCGAGTTCGTCGGCGACGCACAGCTCTTGCACTTGGAATTCGTGACCGTGCGGATCGAACTGCCCGCGATAGCTGTACAACGGCGACATGCCGGCCACGCCGATCGCAATGTCGGTTTGGCCCTCCCGCCACGGCCGACCGAAGGTGTCGCTGATCACCACCGCCACGTCGACCCCTAGGTCGCGGCACCGCGCACGAATGTGGCGCGCCGACGCATCGGAATCGGTTGGCAACACGAGCACCCGACCCGACGCACCGCTCGACGATTGGTCGACGCCGCTGTTCGCGCAGACGAATCCGTGATGCGTTTCGGTGATCAGCACCGGGCCGATCTGTCGAACGATTCGGCGCGACTGGCTCAGCACCACTTCGACCAGCCGCGCATCCTTGTCCCACTGAGCAGCCCAGCTGAGCGCAAACGGAGACGGCGTCACCTGATCGAGCTCGACCGCACAACCTTCCGCCTTCGACACGATCTTCGAGCCGACGACGAGCACATCACCATCGGCGAGCGGCCAACCTTGCGCAGCTGCTGCGCGGTGAATCATCTCACCGAGGTCGTCGCCAGGTGCGATCTCAGGAAGGCCGTCGATGCCGACGATCTCTATACGCGACACGACGCAGGCCGTTAGAAGGACAAGCCCGCGAGGAACTCATCGATCGCGGCATTGACAGGCGCGGGGTTGGTCAGGTTGGCGGCGTGGGCACCACCGACCACGACGACACCGGCCGCGCCCGACAGGCCCGACGCCAGGATCTCGGCGCGCTCCATCGAGATCGCCGTATCACGATCGCCGTGGACCACGAGTGCCGGGACGTCGATCTCGCCCAGGCGATCGGTGATGTCGTCGCGATCCATCAGACAGCGGTACGGCTGCTCGATGAAGTCGTGGGGTCGAGCACGCCACTCGGCGATCCACTTCGGGTGGTGCTCGGCGTCGTCGATGATGATCGTGGCGACCGCCTCGGCCAACTCGTCAACGGGCCCAGCTGCGAGCCACGTCTCGATCATCTGGTCGTACGCGGGCACGTTCTCGGGCACCTCCACACCGGCCTGCGTGTCGAGCAGGATCAGCCCGGCGACGCGTTCGGGCGCCAACAGGGCGGCGCGCAGCGAGAGGAATCCGCCCTGGCTCATTCCGCCCAGCACGGCACGCTCGATGCCGAGGTGATCGAGCAGACCGATCACGTCTCGTGCAGAGTCCCAGTAGGTGAAGGGTTGGCCGTCGTACTCGGTCTCGCCGAAGCCGCGCTCGTCCCACGCAACGATCCGGTACTTGCCGCGGAGTGCGTCGACCTGAGCGTCGAACATCGTGTGGTTCATCAAGAACCCGTGCGAGAACACCACTGCGGGCTTGTCCCCTCCCGTGTCCTCGTAGCGGATTCGCTGGCCGTTGATGTCGGCGAAGGGCATGTAGGTGACGTTAGTTGGATCCGGCAGGATGGGCGGATGCCAAGCACTGTGTCGCAGCCGTTCGATGCCGAGGCGTGGAAGCCGGTCGATGGGTTCGACTTCACCGACATCACGTATCACCGAGCACACGACGCCGGTGTGGTGCGCGTGGCCTTCGACCGTCCCGAGGTGCGCAACGCGTTTCGCCCGCACACGGTGGACGAGCTGTACCGCGCGCTCGATCATGCACGCATGTCCACCGATGTTGGATGCGTGCTGCTCACCGGCAACGGGCCATCGCCCCGCGACGGCGGGTGGGCGTTCTGTTCAGGCGGCGATCAACGGATCCGCGGAGCCGACGGCTACAAGTACGCCGACGACGAGACGGCCGAGTCGATCGACCCCGGGCGTGCGGGTCGGTTGCACATTCTCGAGGTGCAGCGCCTCATTCGGTTCATGCCCAAGGTGGTGATCTGCGTCGTCCCCGGTTGGGCGGCGGGCGGTGGCCACTCACTGCACGTGGTGTCCGATCTCACCCTGGCCAGCCGGGAGCATGCACGGTTCAAGCAAACCGACGCCGACGTGGCCAGCTTCGATGGCGGGTTCGGGTCGGCGTATCTCGCCCGCCAGGTCGGCCAGAAGTTCGCCCGTGAGATCTTCTTCCTCGGACGCGAGTACAGCGCAGCGCAGATGGTCGAGATGGGTGCGGTGAACGAGGCCGTGCCGCACGACGAGCTCGAAGCCACAGCGCTGCAGTGGGGTCGCGAGATCTGCGCCAAGAGCCCAACTGCCCAGCGGATGCTGAAGTTCGCCTTCAACCTCGTCGACGACGGATTGGTCGGGCAGCAGGTGTTCGCCGGCGAGACGACCCGACTCGCCTACGGCACCGACGAGGCCCGCGAAGGCCGCGACAGCTTCCTCGAGAAGCGACCGGCCGACTGGTCGGGGCACCCGTACCACTTCTGAGCCAGCGCCGATCTCCTGCGGTGATCATTCTCGACGACCCCGACGACGAGCGCTACGCCGCGTTCCGGCTGAACGAACGAGGTCTGGCGAGCCGCGCCGACAAACGCAACGACGGCGGCGCCGGCATGTTTCTTGCCGAAGGCGACCTGGTCGTCGAACGGGCCCTCGACGCGGGCTGTGTGCCGGTTGCCGGCCTCGTCGATCGCCACCGGCCACCAACCGTCGCGTCACGGCTCGATTGTCCGGTGTACGGGGCGGGCGACGCAGTTCGCCAAGCCGTGACCCGGCTCGGCATGCCCCAGCGGATCGTCGCATTGTTCGAACGCCCGCCGCGCCCGTCCGCTCGTGATCTCCTCGACCTGGGCGAACGAATTGTCGTACTGGAAGGCATCGACAACCCGGCCAATGTGGGCGCCATCGTGCGCAACGCGATCGCGCTGGGCTGGGACGCACTCGTCCTCGATCACACCAGCGCCGACCCGCTCTCACGTCGCGCGCTCCGCGCTGCGATGGGCACCACGTTCGAGCTCCCCCATGCCCGCACGACCGAGTTGGCCAACGACGTGGCCACCAGCGACGATCTCACGCTGCTCGCCCTGACGCCGGATCCCACCGCGCCCACGCTTGACGAGGTGGCGGCGCTGGGTCGGATCGGGCTGCTCATCGGATCCGAGCGCGATGGCCTCAGCGACGAGCTGCTTGCCGAAGGGCAACCCGTGCGCATTCCGATGGCGGCGGACGTCGACTCGCTCAACGCCGCAGCCGCCACCGCGATCGCGTGCTACGTGCTGGGTCCCCGACCGTGACGGTCGAAGCGGGCAGCTTCCGGCGACGAATAGAAACCGCCACCCGATAGAACGAGGGCCGATGTCAGCGGTGTTCTTGCTCTCGTGCCCGGACCAACGGGGCGTGGTGTCGGCGACGGCTGCGTTCATCGCCGAGCACGACGGCAACATCATCCACGCCGAGCAGCACGTCGACGGCAACGGCGGCGCGGGCGACGCCTCGTTCTTCCAACGCATCGAGTTCGACCTCGATGGATTCGGGCTCGACCGCGACCACATTCTTCCGGCGTTTGCGCCGGTTGCCGAACGCTTTGGCATGCGCGCCGAGCTGCGGTTCACCGACGAGGTGATCCCCACTGCGGTGCTCGCCTCTCGGCAGCCGCACTGCCTGTACGACGTGCTCACGAGGTGGCGCACGGGCGAGCTCCCGATCGATGTACGCATCGTCGTGTCGAACCACCCCGATCATCGCGAGTTCTGCGAACACCTCGGCGTGCCGTACGTGCACCTTCCGGTCACGCCCGACACCAAGCCCCAACAGGAAGCCGACGTTCTGGCGACACTCTCCGAGCACGGCGCCGAACTGGTGGTGCTGGCCCGCTACATGCAGATTCTCTCGGACGACTTCGTCAGCCACCATCCACACCGGATCATCAACATCCACCATTCGTTCCTGCCGGCCTTTATCGGTGCGAATCCATACCGTCAGGCCCACGATCGCGGTGTCAAGCTGATCGGCGCCACGGCGCACTACGCCACCGCCGACCTCGACGAGGGTCCGATCATCGCCCAAGACACCGAGCACGTGTCGCACCGCGACGACGTTGCCCGCTTGACCCAGAAAGGGCGCGATCTCGAGACGATCGTGCTCGCCCGCGCGGTGCGCGCCCACGCCGAGCACCGCGTGCTGGTGCACGGTCGCAAGACGATCGTGTTCAGCTAACCGAGTCGGCGGTGGCCGATCCGGCCGCCCGGCGTGACCGCCGACCGCGCGCCGACGCGCCGCTCGGCTCCCAGCGGAAGTAGCGAACGGCCACGAACGCGCCGACGACACCCCACAACGCCACGTAGCCGAGCTTCGCCCAATCGAACGCCGGCGCGTCGACGAGCGGGTTGAAACAGGCTTGAAAAGCTTCAACGAACGGCTTCAACGGGAACACCCCACCCACCGCACCGATCCAGTCCGGCGCGTCGTCGGTGACGATGAACACATTGGAGATGAACGCCAGCGGCAAGATGATCGCGTTGGCGACGGCGGAGGCCGACGATGCGGTGCGAATCAGCGACGCGATCGCCATTCCGAGCGCCGCGAAGGCCGCGACGCCAACGAGAAACGTGACCAGCGCCGCGGGCATCTTGGCCCATTCGATCTCGAGGCCGTAAGCGCCCACGCCGAGGGCGAGCATCACGACAACGCCGACGAAGGCGATGATCACCGCCGACAGCACGAATCCGCCGAGGTACAGCCAGGTCGGCAGCGGCGTGCCCCGCCATCGCTTGAGCACACCCTCGTCTCGGCGAATCGGCACCATGTTTGCCAGGTTGGTGAACGTCGCCGATACTGCGGTGTACGCGGCGAGTCCGCCGGTGTAGAACTGGCGCACCGACCACGTGCCCTCATCGGTCTCGATGTCGCTCGAGCCGAACAGTGCGTTGAACAGCACCAGCATGATCAACGGCAGGGCGAGCGTGAAGAACAGCGCAACCGGGATCCGCCAGAAGGTGGTGAGTTGATACCGGGTCTGACGGATCAGCATCGACGGCACGCTGGGCGCGCTCACGTCGACGACTCCCCGTCGATCTCGCCCGAAGCGGCTGATTCGACGTCGCCGCCATCGCGAACGGGCTCGTTGTCGTCGACGAGTTTGAGGAACGCGTCTTCGAGCGATGCGCGCCGGACGCTCAGCGAGTCGAGTTCGATCGATCGCTCGACCGCCCACGCCGTGAGCCGGTGCACCGCGGCCGTCGGGTGGTCGACGCGCGCTTCCACCAGGCGGCCAGCGAGGTCGATGTCGGCCCCCAACAGCGGCGCAAACGTCGAGCGCACATCGGCGAGCTCGACCTGGTCGGGCACGTCGAAACTGACGACCGTGCCGCTGACCTGCTGGATCAATGTGCCTGGCGTGCCCTCGGCGACGAGCACACCGCGGCTGAGCACGCCGACTCGGTCGGCGAGATGCTCGGCCTCGTCGAGGTAGTGCGTCGTGAGCAACACCGTGGTTCCCCCCGCCCCGAGCTGCTCGACGAGATCCCACGACCGCCGACGCGCCGATGGGTCGAATCCGGTCGTCGGCTCGTCGAGAAACAGCACATCGGGGCGTCCGATGATTCCCAGGCCGAGATCGACACGCCGTTGTTGACCGCCGGAGAGCGAGCCCACCCGCTCGTCGGCCTTCTCCGCGAGGCCGACCATCTCGATGACCTCGTCGGGCGGACGCGGGTTGGAGTACACCGAGCCATACAGGTCGAACACCTCGCGCACGGAGAACTCCTGCTCGATGCCCGACGTCTGCAAGACGATGCCGACCCGCTCGCGCCACGGCCGGCCTGCCTCGCTCGGGTCTACTCCCAGTACGCGGGCCGCGCCGCTCGTGGGCGCGCGATATCCCTCGAGGATCTCGACAGTGGTCGACTTCCCTGCGCCGTTTTCACCGAGCAACGCGTAGACCTCGCCTGGCTCGACGGTGAAGCTCACGCCATCAACGGCGCGCACGGTTCCGTAGTGCTTGACGAGTTCGGTGACCTCGACCGCCGACATCGGCGTTGGACGCTAGCGGCCGAAGCTGGCCGAGGTAATCGGCAATCCGGTGTCGTTGCGCAGATGTTCGGCGGCCGGCACGAAGTAGGCCATCAACTCGGCGGCGACTGAGTCGCCGTCGTCGAGGTCGGCGCACGCCACACGCACTGCAGCGCTCATGTGTTCGAGCCACCGGTCACGCTCGTCGGTGCCGATGTGAAACGGCATGTGTCGCATCCTGAGGCGCGGGTGGCCACGCTCGTCGTTGTACGTCGTTGGCCCGCCCCAGTACTGGGCGAGGAACATCGTCAGGCGGTGGCGGGCACCGGTCAGATCGGGCTGCTCCGGATACAGCGGGAGCAACACCTCGTCATCGGCGACCCCGACGTAGAACTCGTCGACGAGCCGCTCGAAGAACGGCCAGCCGCCAACTCGGGTGTAGAGCGACGGTTCGGTCACGGCCGACACGCTAGGTCGGCATCACCGAGGTGTGTTAGTCGGTCAGCGAGTCGACCAGGTCGTCGGCATCGAACTTGCGGAACTCGGCGATCTCGTCGAGCCGGATCACGAACGGAGTTTCCCCGTTGAGGGGATCGAGCACCAGGGCCTCGTCGGTCGCCAGCAGCACCAGAACGGTCATTGCGTCGTCGCCGACGGCGAACTCCAAGACGTCACCGGTCTCTACTCGTGTGGTCGTTGCTGCTGCGCTCATCGGTCCTCCTCGTTACCGCTCGATCTGTGTCGTGCTGTGTTCGTTGCTGTGATGTACATCGGATGAAACCACGCAGCGGTTGAGAAATTCCTGCACCCCGACGTGACGCCGGACACGTCAGTGCGAAACGGCTACGAAAACTCGTGCGGTACGGCGTCGGGGAACACGTCGGGGAGGCCGTCGCTCACCGCCATCGGGAACGCCGCAGGACGCTTCTCGAGGAAGCTGGTGACGCCCTCGGCCGCATCGGCGCTGGCACCGCGGGCAGCGATCGCCCGGGAGTCGACACGATGCGCATCCATCGGGTGCGATGCGCCCATCATGTCCCACAACATCCGACGTGTGAGCGCCACCGATACCGGCGATGCGTTCTCGGCGATATCGGCCGCGATGTCGCGTGCTGCGGCCAGGAGATCGTCGGGGGCGTGCACGCTGCGCACCAGCCCACGCGCGGCCGCCTCGTCGGCCAGGAACACCCGACCGGAGTAGCACCACTCCGCAGCGGTGGAGATCCCTACCACGCGCGGCAGGAACCACGACGAGCACGCCTCGGGCACGATTCCTCGGCGGGCGAAGACGAACCCGAACTTCGCCGCCGAACTGGCGACCCGGATGTCCATCGGCAGCGTCATCGTGGCACCGACCCCAACGGACGCACCGTTGATCGCGGCGATCACCGGCTTGAGGCTGTCGAAGATGCGCAGCGCCACCATGCCGCCGCCGTCGCGTGGCACACCCGCGTCGGTCTGAATGTCGCTGCCCCCGCGAGCAAAGGTCTCGCCACCGCCGCCGAGATCGGCACCGGCGCAGAATGCCCGCCCGGCGCCCGTCACGATCACCGCGCGCACGTCGTCGTCCGCGTCGGTGGTGTCGAATGCGTCGATCAGTTCGCGCATCATCGTGTTGGTGAAGGCGTTCATCCGATCCGGTCGGTTGAGAGTGATGGTCGCGATGTGTTCGTCGACGTCGAGGCGGATCTCGGTGTAGGCCATCACCGGGACCGTACTGGCCCGGCCGCAATCGATAGCCGTTGGCCGACCTCACGCAGTGCGTCACGCAGCCTCCCCGACTCGACCACGTGCACCGGAAACCTCTGGGCGATGAACACGACGCCGGAGGTCAGGTGGAACTCGTCGATCGCGCGGACGACCACCTCGCAACGCTCCTCGGTCAGCACCCGAAGCTGTTCATCGAGCCACGGCATGGCGGCGCGCACATCGTCTGCGGAGGCATCGATCGTCACCGTCGTTTCGAAGGGTCGCGGAGTTGCCTCGACGTTCTTGGCAACGAAAGCGGCCGCATCGCCGCCGGGGATCGGACGTGGCTCGAAGATGGCCCCGGCCGGCCAGACGTGGGCGATGCGATCGAGGCGGAACGTGCGCCAGTCCTCGCGCCGGCAGTCCCAGGCGAGGAGGTACCACCGCCGTCCGAGGGTGACGGTACGGTGCGGTTGCGCCAGGCGAGTCGTCTCGGCACCGGTGCGGCTGCGGTAGTCGAATCGCAACTCCTCGTGGTCGCGACAGGCCTGCCCCACCGTCGCCAACGTCGCGCCGTCGACGGCCGGCTCGTCGGTCGAGCTGTAACGGTATGTGGCGACCGTGTCGGCGACGGCCTTCGTACGACGTCGCAATCGATCAGGCAGCAGCTGCTCCAGCTTGGTCAGGGCCCGCAACGAGGTCTCGTCGATGCCAGCGATCGCTGCGCTCGCCGCCATGCGCGCGCCAACGGCGATGGCCACGGCCTCGTCGTCGTCGAGCACCAGCGGCGGAAGGTGGCTTCCCGCAGCCAGCCGATAGCCACCGTCGGGTCCCGACACCGCTTCCACCGGATAACCCAGGTCTCGCAGCCGCTCGACGTCTCTCCGAACCGTACGGCCGGTCACCTCCAGCCGATCCGCGAGCTCCCTACCGCTCCACCATCGCGGGGTCTGGAGCAGCGACAACAGTTGCAGCACGCGAGCTGTCGGATCGGTGGCCACAATCTCCAGCATGCCCGAAGTCGAGGACCGGAGCTGACCGCAATTCGTCGTAACTTCCTCGTCATGTCCACCTCCTCTCCCCCACCTCCGGCGATCCACGCCACGGGGCTGTCGAAACGATTCGGCGACGTCGTCGCCCTCGACGGCCTCGATCTGTCGGTTCCCCAGGGTTCGGTGCTCGGGCTGCTCGGGCCGAACGGCGCCGGCAAGACCACTGCGGTATCGATCCTGACCACGTTGTTGCCGGCCGACGCTGGCCACGGATGCGTGGCAGGCGCCGATCTGCGCACCGAGCCGGCGCTGGTGCGGGCGCGCATCGGGCTGTCAGGGCAGTTCGCCGCCGTCGACGACGTGCTCACCGGCCGCGAGAACCTGGTGATGATCGGCGAGCTGTACGGCATGGGTCGTCGACGCGCCAAGCGTCGCGCCGCCGACTTGCTCGGACGACTCGACCTGAGCGAAGCCGCCGACCGACCGGTGAAGGGCTACTCGGGCGGCATGCGCCGACGTCTCGACCTCGCCGGTGCGCTCGTGGCAGAACCACCGGTGCTGTTCCTCGACGAACCCACGACCGGGCTCGACCCGCGCAGTCGCCTTGGTCTGTGGGACGTGATCCGCGAGCTGGTCGACGGCGGAGCCACGCTCCTCCTGACCACCCAGTACCTCGAGGAAGCCGACCGCCTCGCCGACGACATCATCGTCATCGACCGTGGCCGCGCCATCGCCCGCGGCACCGCCGACGAGCTCAAGCAGGACCTCGGAGGCGAGAGAATCGAAGCGACCGTGGCGCCCACGGCCGACCTCGACGCTGTCGAAGAGGTGCTCGCCGCATTTGCAGATGGCGTCGTCGAAGTGCAGTCGTCCTCGCGGACGCTGCTCGCTCCGGTGAACCGCGGTGTCGATTCACTTGGGGACGTCATCGCAGAACTGCGCGCCCGCGAACTCGCCGTGACCGACATCGGATTGCGCCGTCCGACGCTCGACGACGTGTTCCTCACTCTGACCGGCCGGCACGCAGAGCACGACACGACGTCAGCGACCGACGAGGGGGCGCCGACCCCGGCGGAGGTCTCCGCATGAGCTCGATTGCCACCGACGACACGATCGCCGCGGCGGCTGGTCACCGAGCGACACACACCGGCACGGCCCGCCTGCGTGCCACGGCGAACGACATCGTCGTGATCGCCCGACGCAACGTCATCAAGATCAAACGAGTTCCGGAGGTCCTCGTCTTCGTTCTGCTGTCGCCGATCATGTTCGTGCTGCTGTTCGCCTACGTGTTCGGCAACTCGATCGAGATCGCCGGTTCGAACTATCGCGAGTTCTTGATGGCTGGGATCTTTGCCCAGACCGTGATGTTCGGCGCCACGTTCACCGGCGCAGGAATCGCCGAGGACATGCAAAGAGGAATCATCGATCGCTTTCGCTCGCTACCGATGTCGCGATCCGCAGTCCTCGCAGGCCGGACGCTGAGCGATGTCGTCTACAACGTGCTCTCGATCGCCATCATGTCGGCGACCGGGCTGCTCGTCGGGTGGCGAATCCGCGGTTCACTGCTCGATGCGCTCGCTGCGTATCTGCTGCTGTTGTTGTTCGCGTACGCCATCAGCTGGATCATGGCGTACATCGCCCTCCTCGTGCCGAGCGTCGAGGTGATCAACAATGCGTCGTTCCTGGTGATCTTTCCGCTGACGTTCGTCGCCAACACCTTCGTGCCCGCCGACGACCTTCCGGGACCACTCCAGGCCTTCGCCGAGTGGAACCCGGTGTCGAGCGTCACTCAGGCCGCCCGCGAACTGTTCGGCAACGTTCCTGCGGGCGCTCCGGAGCCGTCTGCATGGCCACTGCAACACCCGGTGCTGTACACGCTGCTGTGGGTTGTGGCCATCGTGGCGGTGTTCGCTCCGTTGGCGATCCGCCGCTACGCCCGACGAGCGCGAGGGTGACGCCACAGCGCCGGACGCCGACCACAGCGGACGACGCAGCGCCGACCGACGCTACGCGCCGATCAGCGTGCCGTCGGGAGCGACGACGAACCACACCCCGCCAGAGCCTTGCCCGAACACGTCGCCGGCCACGATGTCGCTGGCGAACCGATAGAGCGGCCAGTCCCCGGCCTTGAGCTGGAATCGCCCGTCCGGTCGCTCGACGGTGGAGAACACCGCAGCGTCCAGGCCGTCTGGGAGCTGATCGCTCTCGACGACGATCGGGGGCCAGGCGTCGGCACAACCGCCTTCGCAGGTAGGTGTGCCGTCGGCGTCGTCGGTGAAGCCGTACAGGGCGAAGCCGTTGGCGTCGACGAGGATGTCGCCGAGGTCGGTCGATGCCACGGCGACGACGGCGGCCCCATCGTCGGTGGCCGCGCTGGTGTCAGCGACACCGCTTTCGGCGTCAGCGGCGGTGCTGGCCGTCGTCGCATCGCTTGCGGTGTCGGTGGAGTCGTCGTCGGATCCGCACGCAGCGACGATCAACGTGGCGGCGGCCAAGGCGGCAAGGAGTGGTGAACGCATTCGAGTGTCCTCTCAGTGTGGATCTGGATGTCAGCTGCAGTACGACACCGCGACGTCGTTCGGTTCGCGAGCTTCAGCCGCCGGCGCTGCCACGCAAGACGACGACGCCCGAGGACGCTGCTCCGCCGCCTTCCTCTTGGACGGTCACCGTGATCAGCGGGTAGTCGTCGAGCGACACACCCGCCCACAGCTCGATCTCACCGTCACCGCCGCGCATGTGGAACGTTCCTGCGCTCACCCCGATCTCCGGACTCTGCCGCAGCCACGCCTCGTAGTACGTACCGTCGGCGGCAGGCGGCAGCCCCGAAAGATCGAGCAGGATGCGCGTGCCGAGCGGCGTATCGGCCACGTCGGCCTCCGCGGAGGCCCCAGGGGCCAGCTCTGTTGCGGCCAACGCAATCACCACGCCGTCATCGCCCTCGTCGTTCACGGCGGCGATGATCAGCGCGCCGGCCACGAGCACCACCACGGCGGCCGCAGCAGCCATCACGGGGACCAGCCGACGCCGGTACGCACCGATCTCGACGACGGGCGCCGAACTCGACGGAGCTTCGTCGACGGCCGACTCGCTGGGGACCGCGCTCGCCGCGCGCGCCGTCCGTTCCGAACTGATCGCGGCGAACACGGCATCGGCGCCGGATCGCTCCGGCTCGTCCCACATCGCTGGGTCGGCGAGCAGCGCCGCCAGATGCGGATCGAGGGCGTCACCGGAATCGGTATCGATGTCGGGGGTCAGCTCATCGGCCATGGTTGCCTCGTCTCTCACTACGGTACGGGGCACCGATTCGGTTCACGACTCCCCCTCAGTGGGGCCGAGGTGACTCAGCGCGGCGGCCAGTCTCCGGTGAGCGCGAGCCGACCGAGACTTCACCGTTCCCACCGGCGTCCCGAGGCGTTCGGCGATCTCCGGATGCGACAATCCCACGAGGTGGCTGAGGCGGACCACCTCGCGTTCACCGTCGGGCAAGTCGTCGATCGCCCGGCGAACCTCGAACTGCTGCCACGTGGTTTCGAATCCTGGAGCGTCCACCGCGACCTCGACCTCGGGCGCGTGACCGCCAGCGGTCGGGCGGCGCTCGCGACGGAGCACATCGATCGCCGTGCGCCGGGCGATGGTATATAGCCACGGCGCCAGGTCGCGATTGGCGTCGAACGTCGACGCCGCGCGCCACGCTTTGACGAACGTCTCCTGCACGACCTCCTGGGCCAGCGGGCCCGACCCGACCACCGATCGAGCCACGGTGTGCACCGCGCCGCCGTAACGCCCGTACACGGCGCGCACCGCCGCCTCGTCGCCGGCACAGAACCGGGCGACCAGGTCGGCGTCGGGGACGATCGACTCGTTTCGATCCGCCCCTGGCAACGCCGCCACCGCCTTCGATCAGACGTCGAGGAACTTCGACGCAGCGATGCCGGATCCGATCGCCCCGGCCAGCGCCCCGATGGCGAACATGATGAGCATCACGGTGACCTCGTAGCCATCGGTGACGACCAGTGCGGCGAATCCGCTGTTGGGCGGGAAGTCTTGGACGCCGCTCGTCCACTGGGTGTTCCACACCCACAAGCCGAGGCTGGCCACCCCGGCACCGATCAGCCCGTGTAACAGGCCCTCGAGCATGAACGGGATCCGGATGAACCAGTCGGTGGCGCCGACGAGCTTCATCACCTCGATCTCTCTTCGGCGAGCGAAGATCGCAGTGCGAATCGTGTTCCAGATCAACAAGATCGCGGCGAGCAACAAGAAGCCGGACAGCAGCAGTAATCGGAAGCCGAAGAAGCTCTGCAGCTGGGAGATCAGGCTGATCTGGTCTTCGGCGAACTTGACCTCGAACACGCTGGGCAGCTCGGAGAACGCCCCCGACAATTGTCGCAACAGCTCCACATCGGTGCCTTCTGTCGGCACGGCTTTGAACTGGGTGGTGATGTTGTTCTCGTCGAGCAACTCGCGCACGCCCGGTTCGCCGGCGAGGACGCGGTCGGCTTCGTCGAGCGAGCACTGCTCGTCGCAGTAGCTGAAGCTGGCGATGAACTGGCTCTGTTCGGTGAGGTTGTCCTCGACCAGTTGCAACTGCTCGTCGGTGGCCTGCGGCCGCATGAACACGATCATCTCCACCCCGCCTTCCCAGCGGGCGAGGAGATTGTCGAAGGCGTGCTGGCTGAGCAGGGTCAGGCCAACACCGAGGAGGGAGATCGCCGCGGTGATGATGGCGGCGACGGTGAGGGTGGCGTTGCGCCGGAAACTGTCGAAGGTTTCGCGCAGGGTGTAGCGAATGCGGGACAACATGGGTTCTCGGTGTCGTTCTGGGAGTGGCTACTCGTAGACGCCGCGTGCTTGGTCGCGCACGATGACGCCACGGTCGAGCTGGATCACGCGCTTGCGCATCGTGTTGACGATGCGCTGGTCGTGGGTCGCCATCACCACGGTGGTGCCGGTCTTGTTGATCCGGTCGAGCAGGCGCATGATGCCCTCGCCCGTGCCGGGGTCGAGGTTGCCGGTCGGCTCGTCGGCGAGCAAGATCAGCGGCCGGTTGACGAAGGCGCGAGCGATCGATACGCGCTGCTGCTCGCCACCGGACAGCTGGTGCGGCAGGCGGTCTTCCTTCCCGGCGAGTCCGACGAGTTCGAGCACCGCGGGGACCTGCTGTTTGATCACGTGCGACGGACGACCGATGACTTCCTGGGCGAACGCCACGTTCTCGAACACGCTCTTTTCGGTGAGCAGTTTGTAGTCCTGGAAGATGTTGCCGATGTTGCGCCGCAGATGCGGCACGCGCCCCGGCGGCATCCCGACGATGTTGCGGCCGGCCACCCACACCGCGCCGCGCTCAGGACGTTCCTGGCGGTTGAGCATGCGCAGCAGGGTGCTCTTCCCCGAGCCCGAGGGGCCGACGAGGAACACGAACTCGCCCTTGGCGACGTCGAAGGACGCGTCGCGCAACGCGACGACCTCGGTCGAGTAGCTCTTGGTGACGTTCTCCAGGCGAATCATGAGCGCACCAACGTTACCGTCGGGTTACGAGGCACATGCGGCACCCCCAGTTGGGAGAGGTGTAACGCTGGTGTCGGACACCGGCGTTACACGTCGGCGGTGGCGCGGCGTTGGCGCAAGAAGCCCTCGATGAACATGTCGAGGTCGCCATCGAGCACACCCTGCACGTTGCTGGTTTCGACCTCGGTACGCAGGTCTTTCACCATCTGATACGGCTGCAAGACGTAGCTGCGGATCTGACTGCCCCAGCCGACCTGGGCCTGCTTGCCGGCGATTTCGTCGAGCTCGGCCTGGCGATCCTCTTCGGCCTTGGCGGCGATCATCGCCGTGAGTCGACCCATCGCTCGCTCGCGGTTCTGCAGCTGGCTGCGCTCCTCCTGCGAGCTGGCGACCAGGCCGGTCGGCTCGTGGATCAGTCGGACCGCCGACGACGTCTTGTTGACGTGCTGACCCCCGGCTCCGGACGCCCGGAACACTTCCATGCGGATGTCGGACTCGTCGACGTCGATGTCGACGTCGTCGAGCAGCGGCCACACCTGAACGGCAGCGAACGACGTCTGCCGCCGACCTTGGTTGTCGAACGGGCTGATCCGCACGAGCCGGTGCGTTCCTCGCTCGGCCGACATCAACCCGTAGGCGTAGCGCCCCGAGATGGTGACTTCGGCCGACATGATCCCGGCCTCTTGGCCCTCCGACACTCCGTTGAGGCTGATCGCAAAGCCGCGGCGTTCGCACCACCGCTCGTACATTCGCAGCAGCATCTCGGAGAAGTCCTGGGCATCGACGCCGCCGTCTTTCGCGTTGATCTGCACGATGCAGTCGGCGCCGTCGTGCTCGCCGGTGAACAGGCTGCGCAGTTCGAGTTGGTCGAGCTGCTCGCCGATCGCGGCGATGGCCGCCTCGATGTCGGGCACCTGGCTCTCGTCGCCCTCGTCGCGGGCCAACTCGTGGAGCACCTCGACGTCGCCGATCTGCTCGGTGAGCTGGTCGTAGATCTCGAGGTCGTCTTTGATGTCGGCGTACTCGCGGTTGAGCTTCTTGGCCCGTTCCTGGTCGTCCCACAGTCCGGGCTCGGCGATCTCGGCTTCGAGCACGGCGAACCGCTCGCGGTTGTCGACGATGTTCAGGTACTCGGCGGCTTCATCGCGTCGCCGTTCGAGATCGCGCAGGTCCTGGGTGAAGTCACGCATCGTTCAGCGAGACGATCACGCCGCGCCGTGGCATTGCTTGAACTTCTTGCCCGACCCGCACGGACACGGAGCGTTGCGCGGGGTCTTGGAGAAGTCGTCTTTCACGACGGTCTTCGGCTTGGCCGGCGCCTGCTGAGCAGGCGCCGCTTCAGCAGGGAGGTCACCATCGGCGACCGCCGCGCGCGCGGCGTCGGCGAAGCCGCTGCGCTCGACATCGTCGGACGAACTCGTCTGCACGTTCTGCACTGCGGGAGCTGCGCCGCCAGCGGGCGCGCCACCGATCGCCGGACCGGCCCCGTTGCCCTCTCCGTCGACCCCATCGCCGGGCTGCTGGTTCTGGACCACGCGCACGTTCATCACGTACTTCACGAAGTCTTGGGCGATGCCGGTCATCATCGACCCGAACATCTCGAAGCCCTCACGCTGCCACTCGGTGAGCGGGTCCTTTTGACCCATCGCCCGCAGGTTGATGCCGCCCTGCAGGTAGTCCATCTCTTCGAGGTGCTCGCGCCACCGCTGGTCGATGATCCGCAGCATCACCTGTCGCTCGACCTGACGCATCACTTCGGTGCCGAGCTCTTCTTCGCGCCGCTCGTAGTGAGCGGTGGCGTCGGCCATCAACAGGTCGTAGATCTCGTCGCTGTCGGCGCACTGCGACAGCTGGTCGACCGTGATCGAGTTCGGCCAGTACAGGGCCAGTTCCTTGTCGAGACCTTCGAGATCCCACTCGTCGCTGGCCACCGATGCGCAGTGCGTGGAGATGAGGCTGTCGACCGCATCGGCGAGGTACTCCATCGCCGCAGCCTTCAGGTCTTCGCCTTCGAGAATCTGATCGCGGCGCTGGTAGATCACCTTGCGCTGCTCGTTCATCACCTCGTCGTACTTGAGGACGTTCTTGCGGATCTCGGCGTTCTTGGTCTCGACGGTGGTCTGCGCCCGCTCGATGGCTTTGGTCACCATCTTCGCTTCGATCGCCTCGTCGTCGGGCAACGTACGACCCATCACATAGTTGAGCGCGCCGGTGGCGAACAGTCGCATCAGGTCGTCGTCGAGGCTGAGGAAGAACCGGCTCTCGCCTGGGTCGCCCTGGCGGCCCGAGCGACCGCGCAACTGGTTGTCGATCCGGCGGCTGTCGTGACGCTCGGAGCCGATGACGTAGAGGCCACCGAGATCACGCACCTCGTCGCCTTCGGCGTCGCATTGCGCCTCGTACTCGGCGAGCAGGTCGTCGTAGCGCGACAACGCCTTGGCGCGTTCCTCGCGAAAGTCGTCGGGCATCTCGGCCAGCGGTACGGGCAACTCGAACTCGTCGACGAGCAAACCTTCGTCGAACCCTTCTTTCAGCACGTCGTGACGAGCGTGGCCTTCGGGGTTCCCGCCGAGCTTGATGTCGACACCGCGGCCAGCCATGTTGGTGGCCACGGTGACGGCACCGAGGCGACCGGCTTGGGTGACGATCTCGGCCTCGCGCGTGTGCTGCTTGGCGTTGAGCACTTCGTGGGGAATGCCCCGCTGGTCGAGCATGCGGCCCAGGATTTCCGAGCGGCCGACGCTGGCGGTGCCGATCAGGATCGGCTGCCCCGCCTCGTGGCGTGGTTCGACGTCGTCGATGATCGCGTTGAACTTGGCCTCTTCGGACTTGTAGATCAGGTCGGGCTGGTCGACACGGGCGATCGACTTGTTGGTCGGAATCGGCACGACGCCGAGGCCGTAGGTGTTCATCAACTCGGCGGCCTCGGTCTGCGCGGTACCGGTCATGCCCGACAACTTGTCGTACATCCGGAAGTAGTTCTGGAGGGTGATCGTGGCGAGGGTTTGGTTCTCCTCTTTGATCTTCACACCCTCTTTGGCCTCGACCGCCTGGTGGATGCCCTCGGACCAGCGGCGCCCATCGAGAATGCGACCCGTGAACTCGTCGACGATCTTCACCTCGCCGCCCTGCACGATGTAGTCCTTGTCGCGCTTGTACAGCTCTTTGGCTTTGAGCGCCACCGAGAACTGGTGCACCAAGTTGGCCTGCACGTTGTCGTAGAGGTTGTCGACGCCGAGCGCCTTCTCGACTTTGGAGATGCCCTCCTCGAGCGGCACCACGACGCGCTTGTCTTCTTCGACCTCGTAGTCCTCGTCGCGGCGCAACGATCGCACGATCGAGGCGAAGCGGTAGTACAGCTTCGCCGCGTCGGCGACGCGGCCGGAGATGATCAAGGGTGTACGTGCTTCGTCGATCAGGATCGAGTCGACCTCGTCGACGATGCAGAAGTTGTGGCCGCGCTGCACCTTGTCGTCGAGCTTCGGCGCCATGTTGTCGCGCAGGTAGTCGAAGCCCATCTCGTTGTTGGTGCCGTAGGTGATGTCGGCGCCATAGCTGCGGCGCTTCTCGGCCGGTGTGTGCTGATGACCGGGAACGACCACACCCACCGACAGCCCGAGCCAGCGGTGGATCTGCCCCATCCATTCGGCGTCGCGACGTACGAGGTAGTCGTTGACCGTCACCTGGTGCACTCCCTTGCCGGAGAGCGCGTTGAGATACACCGGCAGGGTGGAGACCAACGTCTTGCCCTCGCCGGTCTTCATTTCGGCGACCCAGCCGAAGTGCATGGCGGCGCCGCCCATCAGCTGCACGTCGTAGTGCCGCTGACCGATCGTGCGGCGCGCCGCCTCGCGGCACACGGCGAACGCCTCGACGAGGATCTCGTCGAGGTCGGCCCCGTTGTCGATTCGTTGCCGGAACTCGGCGGTCTTGGCGCGCAACGCGTCGTCGGAAAGCGCTTCGATCTCGGGTTCGAGTGCGTTGATGTCCGGGACGATGCCCTGGAGGGCTTTCAGCTTCTTGCCCTCACCGGCGCGCAGAATGCGGTCGAGAATGCCCATGAGACCTCTCAGCCTACCGGCGTGGGGTACCAGGCCAGGGCGCTAGGCAACCGCCCGGAGATGGCCACGCCGGGCCGGTCGTCGCTCGCTGGCCGCCACCACCGGCGCCGGCGTGGCCGCGACGGCGCACGTGCGCACCCACTCGGCCCCGCTCGCCTCGAGCGCCGCCTTGGCTGCGCTGAGTGTGGCGCCCGTGGTGACCACGTCGTCGATGACCAACACCGTCCGCCCAAACACGCTCGGGTGAGCACGAAAGTGCACTCCCTCGAGCCGCTGGCGGCGGCTTCGTCCGGTTTGGGTTGGTTCGTCGCTGCGCTGCAGCAAGGGACGCGCTGGACGGCCGAGCTGCCGCGCTACGTAGCGGGCGAGCAACTCGCCTTGGTCGAATCCCCGTTCACGGCGGCGCCGCCGCGACGTTGGGGCCCACGTGACCAGGTCGATCTGGTCGATGACGTTGACGTCACCCGACATCAGCAGCCGGTTGACGATGCATCCGGCCAGGTGGCGGGCCACCTGGCGACGGTTGCGGTACTTGAAGCCGAGCATCACGTCGCGCGCCCGCCCGGTGAACGGCATGGCCGCCTCGACGCCCGCCGCCGTGGTCACCGGAACCCTGGTGGACAAGGCGAAACGACAGGTGGTGCAGATGGGGGCGCCCGGTGCGTCGCACCCAGCACAGCGCGTGGTGAAGATCATGACGCCCACTCTGACGAAGGGGTGTCACGCGCTGACGTGCTCGGCCTTACCCCAGCTCACAGCACCTTTTGGCGGGACGGCCTCGCGCCAGGCTTGGTCGCTGGCGCTCCCGGCGCCGGCCGCAGCGTGCGACCGCCAGGAGCCGCTGCTGGCGTCCGGCCGGCCAAACCCGCGTGCTCGAACGAGCAGCAAGGCCGGACAAATCGAGACGGCGACCGAGCCTGATCGTCAGAGCGCGGCGGCGCGCACGGCGGCGCGCTTCTGGAAGAAGTCGCCCACTTGGTTGAGCGCCAACACGGTGAAGGTGAGCGCCAACGACGGGTACAGCACCTGCCACGGGTCGACCTTGATGTCGCGGCGGGCCTGGTTGATCATGTTGCCCCAGGTGGCCGTGGGCAACTGCACGCTCAGGCCGAGGAACGACAGGGTGCCCTCGACGACCACGACGAGCGCGGCGGCCACCATGGCATAGGCCAGGATCGTCGGCACCACGTTCGGCACGATCTCGCGCAGCAGGATCCGTCGTGGCTTGGTACCGATCGCCCGCGCCGCGGTGACGAACTCTCGATTGGAGATCGCCAAACTGTTGGCGCGCGCCACGCGCGTATAGGCCGGAATCGACAAGAACCCGATCACCATGCTGATGATCAGGAGGTCACGGACCTCGAAGATCGACACCAGCGCCAGCAGCAGGATCAGTGCCGGGAAGGCCAGGATCACGTCGATCAGCGACATCACGACGGTTTCGGTGCGGCCCCGCACGAAGCCGACGAGCGAGCCGAGCCCGCCACCGATGAAGAACCCGAAGGCCACCGAGACCGACACCACGACGACGGTCACCCAGGCGCCGTGCACGAGGCGCGAGAAGGTGTCGCGGGCCAACGCGTCGGTGCCGAGCCAGTGCGTCGCCGACGGGCCCTCGAGCGGCTCACCGGTCCCGAACTCGCCTGTTTCCGGGTTGAAGTTGTTCTGCTGCAGGTTGGGATCCTGGAGCAACGGAAGATTGCCGTCGAACACCGTGGCGTCGAGTTGGGAGTAGATCGCCGCAAAGACGATGAGCAGCAACCACATCGTCGAGAGCTTGACCAAGAGCGGCATCGACGAGAAGACCCGCCACGTCGATTGACGTTTTGGCTTCTCACCGGTCGGCACGACGAACGCCTCGACCGCTTCGACTCCCATGCCCATGACTGGCTCGGCGTGGCGGTCGACATGGCCCGGGATGGCACCCGGGATGTCCACGGGCATGTTCGACGAGGTGTCGGTATCAGCCACGGCTAGCTCCTTCGGATGCGCGGGTCGAATGCACTGTAGAGCAGATCGACGAGCGTGTTGATAATGACGTACGAGGCCGCGATGAACACGGTGATCCCCTGGATGACGAGGATGTCACGTTGGTTGATCGCGTTGATCAGCCGGAAACCGATCCCGGGCAGCGCAAACAGCGTTTCGATCACCACCGTGCCGCCGAGCAGCGCGCCGAAGTTGATGCCGACGATGGTCATCAACGACAGCGAACTCGGCCGCAGTGCGTGGCGGAACAAGATGAACTTGTTGCTCAGGCCCTTCGCCCGGGCCGACAGGATGTAGTTCTCCTGCAGCGTGCCGATCATGTCGGCGCGCACGAGGCGAGAGAACACCGCCATCTGCCCAAGAGCGAGCGCGGTTGCCGGCAGGATCGCGGTCTGCAGGTTGGCCCACAGACCGTCGGACAATCGATTCCAGTTCGACGCCGGGAACCAGCCGAGACTCACCGAGAACAGCCAGATCAGGAAGATGCCCAAGATGAAGTTGGGGATCGACAACGACACCTGCACCCCAGCTGATGTGACCGTATCTGGCCACTTCCCCTGTTTGTAGGCGCCGAGCACACCGATGGGCACGGCCAGGATCAACGCCATGGCAATCGCCATCACCGCCAACTGCAGGGTCACCGGCAGGCGGCTCGTGATGATCTCGGACACTTCCTGATCGGTGACGTACGACTGACCCAAATCGCCGGTGAGTGCATCGCCGAGCCACGCGAAGTACCGCTGGAAGAACGGATCGTCGAGGTTGAGATCGGCGCGCACCTGCTCGATGAGCTCAGGCGTGCGCACCGCATTGGGCGGGAGGATGGCATCGACCGGGTCGCCAGGAAGGAACTCGAGCATGGTGAACGTGAGGAACGTCACCGCCAGCAGCGTCGCCACGAGGCGCACCACTCTGGTTGCAATCACGCGCAACATGACTTATTGAGCTCCTGTTCCTGACGACTCGATCGACTGGATCACTGTTCGATCCACGTCTCCTGTAGGCGGGGCGCAGCCCCCGGGAATCCGATCCCCAACGAGCCGCTCGGCATGAGCCAGCCATTGATGCCCTTGATCTCGGGATCGGTCATCAGCAGCGTGGCGGTGCCGCCCGAGTACCACACCGGGAATTCCTCGGCGAGGCCCAGCATGATCGTCTCATACAGCGCCTTGCGCTCTTCGAAATCATCGGTCTGGATCGCCGCCTGTGCAGCATCGAACCAGGCCTGATTGAAGTAGTTGGGGAAGTTCACCGGCGACGCCTCGGGCGGAGCGACGAACGGGTTGATCGAGATCGACGGATCTTGATCGCTGCTCCAGCGCCAGCAGTGCGCCTGATGCACGTCGGTGAGCGCATTGTTGATGTGCGTCGCCTGGTCGAACTGCGTCAGGGTGACGTTGACCAAGCCGCTGCCGCTCCACACCTGCTCGAGCACCTGCATCGCCGCGATCAGGGTCGGGTCGGGCGGACATGACAGCTCGACGTCGATCGGCTCGCCGACACCCTTCCCGTCAGAGCGGGCCGGGTCGTTGATGTACTCGGTGAGCGACGCCACGCCCTCGTCGAAGTTGAACTCCGGCCAGGCCGCGGCGACCGCCTCGGAGTACCAGGGGCTGTCGGCCGAGAACCACTGTGTGGTCGGGAGCGAGATCCCTGTGCCGCCCAGCGCTTCGATCACTGCGTCTTGGTTGTTCATCAAGGTGAGGCCACGACGCACGCGTACGTCGTCGTACGGAGCGACCGCGGTGTTGAACATGCCTCCACCGGTGTTGTTGCCCTGGAACTCGAGCAACGTGAAATCGCCCCCGGCGTCGCGGGCATCGCGGATCGTGCCCTGACGCAAGGTCTGCATCACGTCGATCGTGCCCGACAGCTGGGCGTCGAGGCGGGTGCCCTCGTCGGGGATCGGCCGGATGGAGACCGAGTCGAGATAGGGCAGCTGATTCCCCTCAGCGTCCGCCAACCAATAGCTGTCGTTGCGCACCAACACGGTTTCGTTATCGAGGTCGCGGCTGTCGACCACGAACGGCCCGGTGCCGATCGGACTCGTGGAGAACCCTTCGGGATCGGCTGCAGCCGCCGCGGGTTGGAAGACCCGGCCCGTCGCGCCAGCCAGCGTGGCGATGAACGCGGAGTTGCCCGACGAAAGGGTGTACGTGACTTCGAGGTCGCCAGTGGCCTCGACGTTCTCCAGCCCTGCGCCGCTGATCAAGCCGCTGGTGACGGCACCGGCCTGCTGGATCGGGAACATGTCGACGATGGTCTGGGCGGTCACCGGGGTGCCGTCGGAGAACACCACATCGGGACGCAACGTGACCGTCCACACGGTGAAGTCCTCGTTGGGCTCGATCGTCTCGGCGAGCCAGCCCTCGTAGCCGCCCTCGGCAGTTTGCGCCGCGAGCTGGTCGAAGATCGCACGATGGAATGTGAGGCACGGCTCGCCGCACGCGTCCTCCCACGGGCGCAAACCGGTGGCCTCGGCCTCGACACCGATGACGATGTCACCCCCATAGCTGCGGGCCGACTCGACGTCGGACTCCACCTCGGTGTCGACGTCGCCTTCGGCTTCTTCGCCGGCACTGCCGTTGCCTTCGGCCTCGGTGGTTTCGGTCTCGGCCTCGGTGGTTTCGGTCTCAGCTTCGGTGGTTTCGGTCTCGGTGTCCGCTGCGGTGGTCGCAGTGGTGCCGTCACCGCCATCATCGCCGTCGTCGCTGCCGCACGCGGCGGCGAACAACCCCAGCGCAAGCGGTACGGCGAGCAGCCGTAGTTTCCGTCGTGATGTCATTGTTCCCCCTTGGCCGTAACGGCCGTCATGATCACGGTCGGGATGACCGTTGTTCGTTCCGCACCGGGGCACGGAACTGAACCGGGCCCCCACCCGGTTCGAGAGTTGCGCCGAGCGGGCCGCCGGAATGGAACTCGAGTACGACGGTGGACACCGTCACCGCGAGTGGCGTCGCCTTGCGGCGACCCACCCTCGGTGCGGTCACTTCCACCATGTCGTCCTCGATTTCTCATCCCGGCGACCCGATCGACTCGTGACTACTCGGCGATGAACACCTCGTGCCAGCGGACCTCCGCGTTCGGGAAGCCCTGGCCGACGTCACCGCTCGGCATCAGCCAGCCGTTGATCCCCTGGATCTGCGGCTCGGCCATGACCATCGTGGCCGTACCACCGGAGTACCAGATCGGGAACTCTTCGGCGATTCCGAGCATGATCTGCTCGTACAGCGCCTTGCGCTCCTCGAAGTCGTCGGTCTGAATGGCCTGCTGGGCCGCCTCGAACCACGTCGGGTTGAAGTAGTTCGGGAAGTTCACCGGGGACTCTTCAGGCGGGGCCACGAACGGGTTGATGCCGATCGACGGATCCTCATCCGAGCTCCAACGCCAGCAGTGCGCCTGGTGGATGTCGGTGATCGCGTTGTTGATGTGCGTCGCCTGGTCGAACTGCGTCAACGTCACGTTGACCACACCGGAGCCGCTCCACACCTGTTCGAGCACCTGCATCGCAGCGATCAGGGTCGGGTCCGGAGGACACGACAGCTCGACATCGATCGGCTCGCCGACACCCTTCCCGTCGGAGCGGCCCGGATCGTTGATGTACTCGTTGATCGAGGCCACGCCGGCCTCGAAATCGAAGTCGGGCCATGCCTCGGCCACGGCCTCGGAGTACCACGGGCTGTCCTGGGAGAACCACTGGGTGGTCGGCAACGAGATGCCGGTGCCACCAAGCGCCTCGATCACCGCTTCCTGGTTGTTCATCAGGGTGAGGCCACGACGGACACGCAGGTCGTCGTACGGGGCCACCGCGGTGTTGTACATGCCGCCGCCGGTGTTGTTGCCCTGGAACTCGTACAGCACGTAATCGCCGCCGGCGTCGCGGGCGTCACGAATGGTGCCCTGGCGCAGCGTCTGCATCATGTCGACGGTGCCGGAGAGCACCGCGTCGAGGCGGGTGCCCTCGTCGGGGATCGGGCGGAACTCGATCGAGTCGAGGTACGGCAGCTGCATCCCGTCGGCATCTTCGAGCCAGTAGTTCTCGTTGCGCACCACGGTGGTGGCGTTGTCGAGGTCACGGCCGTCGATCACGAACGGCCCGGTACCCACAGGATTGTTGAGGAAGTCCTCGGACTGCGCAGCCTCCGGTTCGAAGACCGTGCCCGTCGACCCCTGCAGTACTGCCGGGAACGCCGAGTTGCCCGACGACAGCGTGTAGGTCACCTCGAGGTCGCCGGTGGCTTCCACGCCGGTGATGCCTGCGCCCTCGATGAGGCCGGACGTGATCGCACCGGCCTGCTGGATCGGGAACATGTCGGCGATCGTCTGCGCCGTCAGCGGTGTGCCGTTGTGGAATTCGACGCCATCACGCAACGTCACGGTCCACACCGTGAAGTCCTCGTTCGGGGTGATCGTGTCGGCAAGGAAACCTTGGTACTCACCGTCGGCGGTCTGCTCGGTCAGATTGTCGAAAATCGACCGACGCATGTTCAGACACGGCGAACCGCAGGTGTCTTCCCACGGACGCAGACCGACGGCCTCGGCCTCGATGCCATAGACGACGTCACCGCCGTACGAGCGGACATCTTCGGTGTTCACCTCGACCGTCGTGTCGGTGTCCTCGATGGTCGTGTCGGTGTCCTCGACATCGCCTTCGCCACCTGCGTCCTCGCCGCCGCCGTCACCCTCCTCGGTGTCGCCACCTTCAGGCTCGGTCGACTCGGTGCCGCCGCTCGCTTCAGTGGATTCGGTCGTACCGTCCCCACTGTCGTCATCATCGTCGCTCCCGCAGGCGGCTACGAACAGCCCCAGTGCGAGTGGTACGGCGAGGAGCCGTAGCGTCCGTCGTGATGTCATCTGTCCCCCTTGGCCGAATGGCCTTCGTGGTCACGCCGTAGCGCAACTGTTGGTTGTTCCGGTGCGAAGCCCGCTGGAACCGGGTCCCCGCCCGGGATGAAAGTGTGTCTAGCAGACGTGACCGGCGTCACTGCAGTCAGCGAACGCTTTCGTCACGCGAACGTCGTTGTCGTTTCCGTCCCTCTGTGGCCGTCCGGCTGTGGCTGTCCGGCATCACTCGCCGACCGCGACGCTGACCGGCTCGTCGATCGGCTCGATCAGCGGGTGGTGGCAGGCCACGTAGTGGTCGTCGCTAACGCGACGCATCATCGGCTCTTCGTTCGTGCAGATGTCGGTGGCGTGCGTGCAGCGGGTCCGGAAGCGACAGCCCGACGGCGGCGCCAACGGCGACGGCAGGTCGCCCTCGAGCACGTCGACGTCCTCCACGTCCACACCGGGATCGGGAATCGGGCTCGACTCGAGCAGCACTTCGGTGTACGGGTGGGCCGGGTTGGCGTAGAGCTCGTCGGCTTCGGAGATCTCGCACATCTTGCCGAGGTACATCACTGCGACGCGATCGCTGATGTTCTTCACCACCGCCAGGTCGTGGGCGATGAACACCAGCGTCAACCCGTGCTCCTTCTTCAGGTCTTCGAGCAGGTTGAGAATCTGCGCCTGGATCGACACGTCGAGCGCCGACACCGGCTCGTCACAAATGATCAATTCTGGCTCCATCACCAGTGCGCGGGCGATGGAGATGCGTTGACACTGGCCACCGGAGAACTCGTGCGGGCGCTTGTAGCGGGCCACGCCGGGGTCGATACCCACGTCGTCGAGGACACGCGCCACCGTTTCCCACTGCGCGTCCTTCTTCTTCGGACCCCACACCCCGAGTGGTTCGGCGACGACTTCGCCGATCGTCCGTCGCGGATTGAGCGACGAAATCGGATCCTGAAAGATCATCTGCAGCTTCGTGCGCCGCTCGCGCATCGTGCCCGATCCGACTTCGGTGAGGTCTTCCCCGTCGAGGGTGACCGAACCGCTCGTCGGCGGGGGCAGCTGGAGGACGGCACGGCCCGTGGTCGACTTGCCGCAGCCGGACTCGCCGACCAAGCCGAGAGTTTCACCCGCAGCGATGTCGAAGCTGATGCCACTCACCGCGTGCACGACACGACCACGACCCTGAGGAAACTCGACGACCAGGTCCTCGACGCGCAACAGCACCTCGTCGGCAGGCCGCAGATGCGCAGTACCGGAACCCGCCATCAGACGCCCACCTCTTCTTTCGCCGCGGCACGGCCGGCGGCGGCAAGCGCGGCGGGAACACCTGCGTCGAGGTTGGCCTGGTACGCCGCCTCGTTCTCCGGCGTTCCGACCGGGTAATGACAGGCAAACTCGTGCCCCGCGGTGCCGCTGCTGCGCAGCTCGGGCACCTCCTCGCGGCAACGATCCTGCGCGTACGGGCAGCGCGGCGCGAACTTGCATCCCGGCGGCGGATTGATCAGGTCGGGCGGACGACCCGTAATGGCGTTCAGTCGCGTGTGCTTGGGCTGCGTGACGCGCGGAATCGACCACAGCAGGCCCTGCGTGTACGGGTGACCCAACTCGGAGAACAACGTGGCGGTCGGCGCCTTCTCGACGACACGTCCGGCGTACATCACCACGATGTCGTCGGTGCGTCCGGCGACCACGCCGAGGTCGTGCGTGACGAGGACCATCCCCATCGCCCTGTCGCGTTGCTGTTCGGCGAGCAGGTTGAGGATCTGGTGTTGCACCGTCACATCGAGCGCCGTGGTCGGCTCGTCGGCGAAGAGCAGCCGAGGGCCGCAGGCGAGGGCCATGGCGATACAGACGCGCTGGCGCATTCCTCCGGACATCTGGTGGGGAAAGGCATCGAGGCGACGCTCGGCTTCGGGGATGCGCACCGACTTGAGCAACGCAACGGCCACGTTCTTGGCCTCGCTCTTGCTGATGTCGAGGTGGTAGCGCACGTGCTCGGTGAGCTGCCGACCGACCTTGACGACCGGGTTGAGCGAGGTCATCGGATCCTGGAAGACCATCGCCATCTCAGCGCCCCACAGCAGGCGCATCTCTTTGGTGGTCTTGCCGACCATCTCCTCGCCGTCGTACAGGACCGAGCCGGTCGTGGACGCGTTGGCGGCGATGTTCAGCCCCATGATCGACCGCGACAGCACGGTTTTGCCGGAGCCCGACTCGCCGACGACCCCGACGGTTTTACCGCGTTCGAGTGTGAGCGACACTCCGTCGACCGCCTTGACGGTGCCGGAGCCCACGGCAAAGTGGGTGCGCAGGTCGTCGACCACCAGTAGCGGCTGATCGCTCTCTTGGCCGCCGATACGCGGATTGGCCAGCTTCGTGTCCACCGATGGAACCCCCCTTGGTCGGGCCACATTGTGACCGATGCCACGCCCCCGGTCCAATCACCGCCTCAATGGAGCTCGGTCAGAGGCCGCTAGGCCGACCGAGCTCCAGATGCGTCAGTAACGGTAGTGCTCGGGCTTGTAGGGGCCGGCGGGGTCGAGATCGAGGTACTCGGCCTGATCGTCGGTCAGCTGGGTGAGCTTCACTCCGAGTGCGTCGAGGTGCAGTCGCGCGACCTTTTCGTCGAGTCGCTTGGGGAGCACGTACACGCCGAGTGGGTAGCGCTCGGGGTGGTTGAACAGCTCGATCTGGGCGATCACCTGATTGGCGAACGAGCACGACATCACGAAGCTCGGATGGCCAGTGGCGCAACCGAGGTTCACCAGTCGCCCCTCGGCGAGGACGATGATCTGGCTGCCGCCCGCGGCGTTGGCCTCCGGGAAGGTCCACACGTCGGTTCCCGGCTTGAGCTCGTCACGCACTGCGCCGGAGCGAGCCAACCCGGCCATGTCGATCTCGTTGTCGAAGTGGCCGATGTTGCAGACGATCGCGTTGTGCTTCATCTGCTCCATGTGCTCGAGGCGGATGATGTCGGCGTTGCCGGTGGCCGACACGAAGATGTCGGCGGTGTCGACCACGTCTTCGAGCGGCAGCACCTGGATGCCCTCCATCGCCGCCTGGAGTGCGTTGATCGGATCGATCTCGGTCACGATCACGCGGGCGCCCTGGCCTTGCAGCGATTGCACGCAGCCCTTGCCGACGTCGCCGTAGCCGCACACGACCGCGGTCTTGCCGCCGATCATCACGTCGGTGGCGCGACTGATCGAGTCGACGAGCGAGTGCCGGCAGCCGTACAGGTTGTCGAACTTCGACTTGGTCACCGAGTCGTTGACGTTGATCGCCGGGAACAGCAGCTCGCCGTCGTCCATCATCTTGTACAGCCGTTTGACGCCGGTCGTCGTCTCTTCGGTGACACCGCGGATCCCTGCCGCCATGCGCGTCCACTTGCCGGGATCGGACTTCAGCGAGCGTTGCAGGAGGCCGAGCACGATCGCCAGCTCGGGGTTCGACGCCTCTGTCGGGTCGGGGACTTCGCCTGTCTTTTCGTACTCGACGCCCTTGTGCAACAGCAGCGTGGCGTCACCGCCGTCGTCGAGGATCATGTTGGCGCCGTCGCTGTTGGGCCACGTCATCATCTGCTCGGTGCACCACCAGTACTCCTCGAGCGTTTCACCCTTCCAGGCGAACACCGGGACACCCTGCGGGTCTTCCGGGGTGCCCTCGGGACCGACGACCACCGCAGCGGCCGCGTGATCCTGCGTGGAGAAGATGTTGCAGCTCGCCCAGCGCACCTCGGCGCCGAGCTCGGTGAGCGTCTCGATGAGCACCGCTGTCTGCACGGTCATGTGCAGCGAGCCGGAGATGCGGGCACCGGCGAGCGGCTTCGACTCGCCGTATTCGGCGCGCAGCGCCATGAGCCCGGGCATCTCGTGCTCGGCGAGGATCATCTCCTTCCGGCCGAACGGTGCCAGCGACAGATCAGCGACGCGATAGTCGCGGGTTGCGGAAAGCGTGGACATGACGGACCTCACCATCTCTCCAGCGCACGCGGCGCGGAGACGTAACTCGTAGCGGTTGCGGCCCGGGCCGGGGCCTTCAGGCACCGATCGGATCAGCCCGGAGGGCCCTCCAGTGTACGCGACCCCGACGAGCGCAGGCCGAAATTGTCGCGATTTCCGGTGCGTGGCGCCGGGAATCCCCGGTTTTCGGAGTTAGTCGGCGAGGACGTAACGATCTGTCGTGCCCTCGCCTAATCGGCGAGGACGTAACGATCTGTCCTGCCCTCGCCTAATCGGCGAGGACGACGGCGTAGACGTCGAGGAGGTAGTGGATGCTGCCGTTGTGGTTGTACATCCGCACCACGTACGGGTCGTCGCCCGCCTCGTTCGTGCCGTAGTTGAGCAGCGTCATGTTCGGCACGTTCTCGCCTTCGGGAACGTTGATGATCGACGTCTCGCTCCGCTCGGTCCCGCCCGGGTAGGCGGAGATGAACGTGGTGACCGGCACGGTCGGGAACAGGCGCTCGAGGCCAGTACCGGTGACGTTGCCGATTAGTGCCTCCTGATTGCCGACGGGGATCGAAGCCCCGCCCGACGGCATGGTCACCGATTCGGCGAACGCTTTGAAGCTCCAGTCTTCGGCGCTGCCGAACCCGAGGGGCACGTTGCCGAAGGCATCGTCGCGGGTGTCGAAGGCACGGAACGGTGCGTCGAGCGGGATGATCCGCCCCTGCCTGGTCTCGACCGATGCGCCGGTTTCGAGATAGCCGAGCACGTCGATCGCCACATGGATGTTGCCGTTGCGGTTCTTCACGTGGATCCGACCGTCGGGGCCGACCGGCACGATCGCCAGGTTGGCCTTGACCAGACCGGGAATCACGTTGGTGTTCGACGTGGATGCCTGCGTACCGGCTGGCAGCGGCGTGGGGGTCACGGCCAGGTTGGTGTTGCGGCTCCCCGACTCACGGTTGATCGCCGTCAGGTTGATCATCACGCCGGTGATCGACGCCCGATCGGGAACGATGTCGGCCTGCTCGGGCGAGTCGGCGCCGAGCACCTGCACCGCACGCGACTCGTCGGGCCCGAGCACGCCGCCGGTTTCGCGGCTGTCGTAGATGCGGCCCGGGCCAGCGGTGATCAGCCGGGCGCCGCGCTGGTCGTTGTTCGACGTGGAGATCCAGCCGAACACATCGATCGCCACGTTGGCCGTTCCCGGCCCCGACGGAGTGGTCAGTCGCACGGTTGCCGTGCCGTCGTTGCCCACACCCACGATCGCCAGGTTGGGCGTGTTGCGGTTCGGGAGGTAGTTGACGAGCGACGACTCGCCGGCACCGCCGTCGGCCAGGCCGGTCGGGAAGATCGTGAGCGAGCCGCGCCGTGACGCGTCGGCGACGGTCACGTTGAGGACCACCGCGAGCACGTCGGCGGCGTCGGCGGGGATGCCGCCCTCGCCGAGCAGTTGCACGCTGAACTCGCTACCGCTGGGCGACGTCGCCTTTGGGCCCACCGCCGAGTTGATACCGGGCGCGCGGTTGTCGAAGATCCGCTCGGGCGCCAGCGGGTGGAACTCGCCACCGGCGCACAGCGTGGCACAGGCGGCCTGAGCAACCGGTGCCGCCGGCGATCCGGCCGGCGCGGCAACAGAGACACCCACACCGAGCAGGGCCACCGCGAGCAGCGCGCGGGACGTTCGCTTAAAACTCATCGAGCGCATCGTAACCTCTTCGACATCCTGATTTGGGGCGCTTGCGCACACGTTCCCGGTGCGTTTCCAGAATCTTCGGCACTCCGTCAAGCGACCTTGAGCCGAAGATCACCGAGCGTGGCAACGCAAGGTTCGGTGCCCACGCTGGCCACGCGTGCCTCACGGACGGCCCGGCACCGCCCACCTGGCGGCGACCCGCTACCGGTCGGGATCGAACGTCGGCGACACGTCGTGCTCGGCGACGAGGGCCATCAGTCGCTGGTGCTCCGCGTCGTCAACCGCCGTCGCCTCGTCGATCAGCATCACTGGAATGTCGTCGTCGATTCGGTAGCTGCGCTGAAGTCGCGGGTTGTAGAGCAGCGCCTCGGACTCGAGGTAGTACAGCGGCCCCTTGTCCTCAGGACAGGCGAGGATCTCGAGGAGCTGCGGAGCGAGGGCCATGTGCAGAGCCTACGCGCCGACTGCCATGTCGATCATCTCGTCGATCATCACGATGGTCACCACGTCGATCGTCATGCGGTGACGATCGCCAACACCTCGGCCACCCGGTCGTCGCAGGCGTCGCGATCGGCTGCTTCCAGGTTGAGGCGCAGCAGCGGTTCGGTGTTCGACGGCCGGAGGTTGAACCACCAGTCGCCCGCATCCACCGTGAGCCCGTCGAGGCGATCCTGCGCGCAGCCGTCGTACGCGGCGCTGACCCGCTCGATCACGCTGGCCGCATCGGCTACCCGTGGATCGATCACGGTGTTGATCTCGCCGCTCGAGCTGTACCGCTCGAATCGTCCCTTCAAGACCGACAACGGTTCACCGCTACGGCTCATTTCCGCGAGCACGAGCATCGAGGCGATCAGCCCGCTGTCGGCGTTGTAGTTGTCGGCGAAGTAGTAGTGCGCCGAGTGCTCGCCGCCGAACACCGCGCCGGTCTCGGCCATCGTCTGCTTGATGAACGAGTGACCCACCTTGGTGCGCACGGGTGTGCCGCCGAGCTCGCGTACCACATCGGGGACGGCCTTGGAGCAGATGAGGTTGTGCAGGATAGTGGCCCCCGGCCGCTCACGGAGCGTGGCGGCGGCGAGAATCGCGGTTGTCGTCGAGCCGCTCAGGCCGGCACCGGTCTCGTCGACGACGAAGACGCGGTCGGCATCGCCGTCGAAGGCCAGCCCGATGTCGAATCCACCCGCCACCACACGGGCCCGCAGGTCGCGCTGGTTTGCCGGCTGCAACGGATCGGCTGGGTGATTGGGGAACGTGCCGTCGAGTTCCCCGTACAGCACCTCGAGTTCCACATCGAGCCGTTCGAACACCGCAGGAACGACCAACCCGCCCATCCCGTTCGCCGTATCGGCGACCACGCGCAGTGGGGCGATCGACGACGTGTCGACGAACGACAGAACGTGATCGACGAAGCCGTCGAGCACATCACGCCGCTCGGTGCGCTCCCCCGGACTCGTGGCAGGCGCAGGGCCGTCGCCGTCGAGCACGCGCTGGGCGACCGCCTTGATCGTGTCGAGACCGGTGTCGGCGCCCACCGGCCGAGCACCGCTCAAGCACAGCTTGACGCCGTTGTATCCGGCGGGGTTGTGCGACGCGGTGAACATCGCACCGGGCGCGTCGTGGCGCCCGGATGCGAAGTACATCATGTCGGTCGACGCCAGGCCGATGTCGACCACCGAATAGCCCTGATCGAGCAGCCCGTCGGCGAACGCCGCCACCAACCGCGGGCCAGAGGGCCGCATGTCGCGGGCGACGATCACCTGCTCGAGGCGTGGCTCGCGATCGCGCAACAGCGTGGCGAATCCGACCCCGAGTGCGTGCGCGATGCGCTCATCGAGTTGGTCCGGGACGGTGCCGCGGACGTCGTAGGCCTTGACGATCTGATCGAGCACCGACATGCGGCGCATGAGGCTATCGGCGAGCCTCGTCAGGCCGTCCGGATCACCGTGAGAACGGCATCGACGCGCTCACGACCCGGACGTTCGCGGATCGTGGTCTGCGTCGACGCCGGCATCGCGGCGGAAGCCACCATCACCGTCGACGTCCAACGACAGCGGGGCACCCGTGACGGGTGTCGGGTCGTCGGCCGCGACGTCCACAGGGTCGCGGCGGTCGAAGGGGTCGAGCGGGTCACCGCGGCCGAGCGGGTCGTCGGGAACCGCGTCGACGGAGAGCTCAGCCGCGGCGCCGTCGTCCGGTTGCGCCGGATCGTCGAAGTCCTTCGGCGGCGGGCCGAAGTACGGCCGTTCGGCGGGATAGGCGACGTCGCCTTGACGTCGCCACAGGAAGCACAAACCGATGCCCACTGCGGTAAGCGCGTAGAAGAACCAGTCGAGCGGGGTGCGCCCGTAGGTCAGCGTCACTTCTTCGCTGGTCGGGATGACGACCATGTGGTTCGGCGACACGCGGTAGGGCCCCTCGGCGCCCTCGACCTGCCAATTGGGGAAGTAGCTCACGCGCACGAGCACCGGAACGCCGACCTGGTCGACGTTGAAGCTGACCGACTGCTGTTCGATCTCGACATCGGTCACGTTCACCTCGGGCAACGCGACCGCCTCGATCGGCTCGGTCGGCAGGACGTAGTCGACGTTGCGGCTGCGCTCGTCGGGCTCGCCGATTCGTGCATCGAGATCGATCTCGACATCGATGCGCTGCCAGTCCTCGGGACCGTCGTCGGCGGGGATGGCGGGCCAATCGTCGCGGCGCTGGAACCACGAGGTACCGAGTTCGAGATTCCGTTCACGGGGGTCGCCGCTGCGATGGTTGACCACCACCGGCTGAACGGTCAGTGGCTCGACGATGTTGGCGGTGCTCAGCTCGTAGATGTCCCAGGGTCCCGAGGTGGTGAGATACACGAGATCGTCCTGAGCCCCGGCCTCTTCCTTGGCGGCGTCGGTACGGACCATCAGATACCGCACGCCCAGATCATTCATGTGCTGCACGCCGATCTCGGCGTCGTTGTTGGTGTACCGCAGCTGGCGCACCGGGTTCGATGAACTCTCCGAGATCGCGGCTGCGGTGAGGAAGTGGTACGGCGTCGTTCCGGAGGCCTCGAAGAACAGCCCCTCCATCGAGCCGATACAACCGTCGGTCCAGTGCGGGAGGAGCATCAGTGCCATCGTGGTGCCGTACTGCCCGTTGTCGCTGTTGTTCTCCCAGATGGCGCGACCGCACCCACGGTCTTGACCGATGTCGTCCATCGTCGACACGACGTCGTAGTACTCCGGATAGGCCGGTTTGCCCTCGTAGCCGGTGAAGTTGTAGCGAGCCCAGCCATCGGCAACGGCCCGCCCCGCCTCGGGGGTCTTGCGGAACGGCCCCCAGGCATACACCGCGGTGTCACCTTCGGTGCGGCGACCGTCGAAGGGCAGCGTCTCGTACATCCATCCGAACACGACGAGAGCCGACAGGGTGATCAGCCCGGCGGCGACCGCGTTCTCGTAGGTGTTCATGCGCTGCGACGCCAGCCGTCCGCGTGCCGCGTTGACCACCCACGTGATCAGCTCGATCGCACCGATCACCATCAGCAGATAGCGCATCAAGTACAGGAACGGCAGCAAGCGCGGGTTCCACAGCAGACCGATCACCGGGAGGCTGTCGCGGGTGATGTACACCAGCCCGACCAACACGAGCGTGATCACGCCGATCGCCGTGCCGTTCAGGTTGCGCCGCATCACCATCGCTACGAATCCGACGATCGCCAGACCGGTGATGATGAAGTTGAGTGGTGCAGCCAGCGGGAAGAACATGTCCCAGAACGAGTCGCTGGCGCCTTCCGGGCGGAACCCGTACTTCATGTCGGTCATGAACTCGTGACCGAACAGGAACGGACCGACCCACCAGGCGGCGAGCAGCACCGTGGTGATGCCGGTGGTGACCGCGTACTTGAGACGCCACCGATCGATCCAGACGAGACTGAAGATGATCGCGGCCACGGCGACGAAGATCAGCACGATGCCGTGCGACACCGCAGCGAGTGCCAGTACCACTGCGGTCCACACGCGGAACCGACCGGTTCGCAGCCCGTTGGCCAAAAGACCGAGCCCGACCATCGTCAGGGTCAGCGCGATCGAGAACGAGTACTCCCCCGCCATCGTCGACTTCACGTTGCCGCCGTAGATCGAGAAGCTCTCGTCGAGCAAGAAGCACACGCCGCCGACAGCAAACAGTTCGGGGATCGGATGACGGAAGTTGGCCAGCCGCCCGAACGCCCAGCAGGCCAGGGGGAACAAGATCAGGCCGGAGATGGCGACGAGCTTGAACGCGACCCCGTACGGCAACAGCACGTCGAGGGCGACGATCGCCAGCGCCGGGGTGACCATGTAGAAGCGGTACAGCGGGAGGCCGCCGTACCAGTCCATGCTCCACCCAGAGAGCTGGAAGTTAGGTAGGAAGTTGTCACGGAGGAATGCGGGCGACCACACATGCGCGCCCATGTCGCCGCCGGTCGGTGTGTTGACATCGAAGATCAGGTCGCGGCTCGGCGACACCGGGTTGAAGTGGACGACCATCATCATCACCACGGTCATCGTCACGAGGATCGACGTGGTCACGAGCACCTCGACCACGCGCCGAGTGGTCCACGGCCGATTCCACCATGCGATCGGACGGGCGAACACACGGCGTACCACCCGCTGCGCGGTCGTCGGTTCGGCAGACTCCGCGTCGACCAGCTCGTCAACGATGCCATCGTCGAGCGCGGCGGAGGACCGATCGAGCGATTCGGTCTCGGGCGCCTCGGTGAGCGTGTCGTCAGTGGTCATGCGAGCAATTGGTGGGGTTCCCGCGAACGATCATGCGCGGGCGATCATGCGCAGTCAGACATGATGGCAAAGCGGGCCGCGGCGTACACGTCACAGCACCATCAACAAGCCGGTGGCGTTGAACCCGACGTGCGCCGTGATCGCCATCCCCAATCGACCCGTGTACAAGGCGCACACCCCCAAGATGAGCCCGAATACGAACAAGCCCGGGAACTCCACCGGACGGACGTGGACCAGCGCGAACACCGCGGCCACGCCGACCACGACGATCACATCGTTGAACCGCGCCGCCAACGGGCCTTGGAGCAGGCCCCGGTAGAACAACTCCTCGACGAGGGGCGCGCCCACCACTACCAGCAAGAACAGCACCACCAAGGACGCGCCGTCGGCGCGATCGACGAGGCTGCGGGCGTTTTCTTCGAGCCGCTCGTCGGTGAACGTGTCGGACCACACGGCGCGCAACGGCAAGTAGATCACCGGGATCACCACCAGTTGCGCAAGCACGCCGATGCCCAGGCCGACCGAATCGGCCGGAGTGATCTCGATCCCGTAGTCGATGCGCGGGTCGCCCGTTCCGGCACGGTTCGAGGCCACCCACATACCGGCCAGCTGGGCGGTCCAGGCAGCGATCAACGCGGCTGCGAGGACACCGATCGGCGCCTCGTCGAGTGGGTCGCCGCCGGTGATGGCGATCACGATCGACGACAGCACCTGACCGCCGAGCCATGCGGCGACGAAGGCGACCACGGCCGTGGTCGGGTCGATCGGCGCGGCAGACGCGGCGCGGATCGGCGACGACGGTGCGCACCGACGGTTCGGCGGCGTCACCCGCGAGGCCCGGCGGATGGGATCGGCCACGCGTGCCGACACTACCGGCGCGAGCGAGGCCTCAGACCGCGATCAGTTCGCCAATACCGCGATGGCGTCGATCGTCGAGATGCCAGCCGTGGGGCACCGAAATGCGCGCCGCATGACGTTCACACAGATCGTACGAATGTGGATCGCGACTCTCGCTCAGCGGGTCGAGCCACGCCTGGGAGCGGTCGTAGTGATACGTCAGCGTGGCTGCGGCCGGTTCCGCACACCCGGTGCGCGAGCACTGCCGATCGGTCGTCGCCGCCACCGCGTCGTTGGCGATGATGCCGGTCCGCCACTGCGCCATGGATGCGAAACGGTACGCGCACTGCAACGCCGATCGGTGGATGCTCCCCTAGCATGGAGCCATGAACGACCTACCCCCGCCGCCGCCGCCTCCGCCGCCGGGTGCGGGACGAGGTCAACAGCGCAGCGACAAGCCGGCGCGGCGCGCCGACAACTCCGACGACCGGCCGCCGCAGCAGAGCGGCGACGCCGACGGCTCCGGGGGCACTCCAGGTCGCTGGCCACGATGGACGATCTGGATCCTGATCGGAGTCCTCGCCGCAGCGTTCCTCGTCCCCAGTCTGTGGCCCAGCGACAACGGTGAGTCGCTCGAGTACAGCCAGTGGCGTGAACAGGTCATCGATGGCCAGATCGCTACCGCCGAGATCAACAACGGCTCCGGGCGGATCAAGGGCGAGTTCGTCAACGGCGACAAGTACAACACCACCGGTCCCGGCGATGGGGCACTCCCCGACGAGGACCGCGCGCTGTTGGAAGAGAACAACGTCACGGTGAGCTTCACGACGCCGAGCAACAACTGGCTGCTCAGCGTGTTCGGACTGATGTTGCCCGTGATGTTGATCATCGGCTTCTTCGTGTGGATGCAGCGCCGCGCCCAGGGCCAGATGGGCAATGTGATGTCCATCGGCCGCAGCAAGGCCAAGGCGTACACCACCGACCGACCGTCGACCACGTTCGACGACATCGCCGGCTACGACGGCGTCAAGCAGGAGATCACCGAGGTGGTCGACTTCCTGCGGATGCCCGAGCGATTCGCCGAGATCGGCGCCCGCGTGCCCAAGGGCATCTTGCTCGTCGGGCCTCCCGGCACCGGCAAGACCCTCTTCGCTCGCGCCGTCGCCGGTGAGGCCGGCGTTGGCTTCTTGTCGGTCACCGGCTCCGACTTCATGGAGATGTTCGTCGGCGTCGGCGCCAGCCGCGTGCGCGATCTGTTCCAGCAGGCCCGCCGCATGGGCCGGGCGATCATCTTCATCGACGAGATCGACTCGATTGGACGCAAGCGCGGCGCCGGTCTGGGCGGCGGCCACGACGAGCGCGAACAAACGCTCAACCAGATGCTCGCCGAGATGGACGGCTTCGAGACCTCCGACGGCATCGTCATCATGGCGGCCACCAACCGGCCCGACATCCTCGACCCCGCGCTGCTGCGGCCGGGCCGCTTCGACCGCCAGATCGTGGTGCCGCTGCCCGAGGCGGGCGAGCGCCAGTCGATCCTCGAGGTGCACTCACGCGACAAGCGCATGTCGGCCGACGTCGACATGGAGACCATGGCGCAAGCCACGCCCGGAATGAGCGGCGCCGACTTGGCCAACCTGGTCAACGAAGCGGCGCTCGTCGCCGTGCGTCGCGGCTCGAAAGAAGTCGCCCGCATCGACTTCGAAAACGCCCGCGACCGCGTGGTGCTCGGCGCGCAACGCGAGTCGATGATCCTCTCGGCCGAAGAGAAGAAGGCCACCGCGTATCACGAGGGCGGCCACGCCCTGTTGGCGACCGTGCTCCCGCACGGCGACCCGTTGCACAAGGTGACGATCCTTCCCCGCGGCATGGCCCTCGGCGTCACGTGGTCGCTGCCCCAAGAACGGCACACGTACTCCAAGGAGTACTTCGAAGACACCATCTGCAAGGCGATGGGCGGCCGTGTCGCCGAGATGATCATCTTCGGCCATCTCAACTCTGGCGCCGCCAACGACCTCGAGCAGGCCACCGGAATCGCCCGCCGCATGGTGCGTGAGTGGGGCATGTCCGAACGGGTCGGGCCGATGGCGTGGGCTGGTCAGCAACAGGTGTTCTTGGGCGAAGACCTCATGTCGAACGCCCGCGAGTACTCAGACGACACCGCCAAGCTGCTCGACGAGGAGGTGGCCCGCATCCTCACCGAACAAGAGGAGCGGGCAACCGACACGCTGACTCGGCATCGGCGAGGTCTCGAATTGATCGCCGAGGCGCTGCTCGAGCACGAAACGATCGACGGGCCCGAGGTGGCTCGGTTGATCCAGCAGGGAATGGCCGAGTCCGGCCAACCCGCCGACGACATCGTCGCTCGCTAGGGCTACATCGATCTCGTCGCCCGCTAAGGCCACATCGGTTTCATCGCCCGCTGGGGCGCGATCAGCTTGGTTCGTCGTGCTCGCCACACTGCGGCGCAGGTTGTGACGGATCACGAGCACGGGCCACTGCCGCCCACAGATCGGTGGCCGACATCGGGCCGATGAAGCTGCCGCGCACCACGCCCTGCTCATCGGCGATCACCGTGGTTGGCACCGCATCGATCGTGTAGCGCTCGTGCGTCGCCCGATCGGTCTCGTAGTCGACCTTGGCCACTGCGACGTCGCCGCTCTCCAACACCTGTGCCTTGTCAACCACGTCGGCGCACGCAGTGCAGGTGGACGAGCTGAACACGGCGACGAGCCATGGAGCCTCCGTGCGAAGAAAGTCACTGCGGTCGAGCTGCTCCGGCACGCGATATCGACGCTGTGTCGGTGCGTCGGGCACGCGCCGTCGTTGGGCGACGAGGGCGACGATGCCAACAACGGCCACGATCGCCACGGCGATCAGCACACGCTCCATCGACGGTGAAGGCTACGAGCCCGCCGACGGGATCGCCCATGAGCCCGACGTGCCATCCAGGCCATTGCCCCGCGGGAGCCGCCGCTCGACGAACACGCGGTTGGTCGCGTCGATGATCAGCTCGCGATCGAGCGCGTCGGCTGCCTCGAGGTCGACGGCGATCACCGCAGCGGCACCGATGGGGATGTCGGTCAGCCCGTCGATCTCGACCGGGCCGCCCGGTCCGACCGCGCGCACGGTGATGGTGCCTTCGCCGTTGTCGACGTTGTAGATCACCAGCGCCTCTGGGGTGGCCTCGGAGGGTCCGATCCCCACGTGCCACCGGTTGGCCACGAACCCGTCGAGCCGGGGCGGGGCGCCGAGCACGACCGACGTCGCCACTGAGTCGCCGGCAGGTCTGGTCAGCACCCGTTCGACGACGATCGAAGGTTCCGAGAGCGTGCTGAACACCACCGCATGGCGGCCATCGGGCAGTGTTGCGCCGTCCTCCTCGCTCGAGGGGTCGTACACCACGACGCTGCGTGCGGGCACGTCGATGGGCTCCACATCGCCGAAGTTGGCCTCGATCGGCACGCCGAGGAACACGACGTCGACGGTCACATCATCGTCGGTCGGGTTGTACACCGAGAACGTCTCGGTGATGCCCTCGCCGACCTCGCCGTCGGCGAACCACCATTGGTCGCGCAACGCTGGCGCGGCCAGGCTCACGTCGTAGCCGAGTCGCCCGCCACCGAGGTAGTGCTGCGCCCGGCCGAGCACCACGCGTCCCGACTCGGTCACCAGTTCGACGGCGATCACCGGTTCGTTGAGCACACCCTCTGCAAGGCGGATCACCTCGACCGACTGCGGCTCGATCACGAATCCCTGGAACGAACCCGGGGTGAACTCGCCGGACTGCGTGGCGAAACGCAGCCGGGCGGTGGCCGGCTCGTCGTAGGGGTTGGTCACCAACAAGGTGGCGACACTGCCGTCGACGGTGAAGCCGTCGGCCAAGTACCAGGTGTCGGACGCGTCGTTTGCGCACGGCGCCACCGAGTCGCCTGCGGGGTGGATGGCACGTTGTTCGACGATGCCGCGACCGCCCTCGGTTTCGACGACGACCGACGCGAACTCGCCGGAAGCGAAGGCGTCGACGTCGATCGTGCTCGACGACCACGGTTCGACGGCGATGTCTTGGACCGCTGCGGGGCCGTCGGGCGTGAGCACCGTGAACCGACCGTCGAGCGGGTCGCCGTCGCGATTGGCGATGACGACCTCGCCGCCCACGCCGTCTTCACCCGACGTGGGCACGCCGGGACAGAACCAGCTGCCGGTGAGCGCATCGGTCTCGGTGACCGACGGCATCCATTCGCTGGCTGGAGTGGAGAACACCGGATCGGTTTCGGCCGGAGCATTCCGCCCGACGACGACGATCGATGCGATCGCCACGACGACCACCACCAGTGCCGGTACCGCGCGGCGGCTCATGAGCTCGGCTCCGCTGGCACGTCGTCCTTCGGTGCGTCGTCGACCACCGGCGGGCCGTCGGCGAGGGGCTCGTCACCAGCGTCGGGGGCCTCGGCAGACATCTCCTGGCGGGCGATCTGACCCGTGATGTCCAGCCCAGGATCGAGCGGGGTCGGTTCGACGTCGTCGAGATCGATCAACGTTTCGTCGTCGATCGACGCCACCGAACGCGACGAGAGCGGTACCGACACCCGGACAACCAAGACGAGGGCGAGCAGCCACAGCACCACCTGGAGTCCGACCAGCAGTGTGCGCGTCGCCGCGCTGTCGTACTCGAGTGTGGCTTGGCCGCCAGCCGGCACGTCGAATGCGGTCGTCAACCCGAAGTCACGACGTGCGGGAATGTTGGTGCCGTCGACCGACAACGTCCAGGCATCGGCGAACGGGACGCCGAGGTGGAGCACTCCAGCACCGATCGCCTCATTGGCGGCCGTGAGCTGATCGGCGTCGACGAACACCGGTGTCGCCTGGGAGAGGTCGGCGCGCACCAACGCCTCGGCGCCGGCACGCTCACTCGCCTCAGCGGTGGCGCCGGTGAGCAGGCTGCGAGTGGGGATCCACGCCCGGTTTTCGAACAACTCGAGGGTGGGCAAGGCCAGCTCGGTCACCAGGTCGAGCTGGTTGTCCAACGACTCGACCAGGCCGGCCGGTACCGGGAGTGGGTCGTCGAGCGTCGAGTTCACGCCGTCGAACACCGGCACGACGATGAAGCGAATTCCGAGCGGCGCCAGCAGCTGGCCGGCGCGCAGCGTGGACGAAGCGGCGATCTGGTCGAGCGCCTCGTCGATCGCCGCGGTCGCGGCAGTCGACGGCGGTGCCCAGCGGTCGGTGATGTCGAGGGGACCGTCGTTGATCACGGCCCAACTGATGCCGTCGCGGTACTCGGTGCCAGGCACCGGCAGGAGCCGGGCGTCGCCGACCACCAGCGTGTTGTACGGCCCGTCATCGTCTGCCGGCGGCAAGCGCGCTTCGAGTACGCTCGTCAGCGGAGTGGACGGGGCGTCCCAGGCACCGTCGCCAAGGACGTACACACCGGGCACGACACCGACCACCACAGCCGCGCTGGCGAGCAGCCCGAGCGGCTGTCGCCACCCGAACGAACCGCCGCGTACGTCGAGATCGAACGCGGCCAGCGCGGCACCAGCAGCGATCGCCAAGCCGGCCGCCACCGGAGAGAGCAGCACGCCCGCCGCGGGCATGTCGATGGGCAACGAGCCACGATCGGCGAGCACGGCGAGGCCGCCGAACACCACCACGATGGTGCCGGCGCGCACCGCCCAGGTGAGCCGCCACGCGCGGGCGAGCGCGATCGCGGCAAGCACGGGCAGGTACAGCGCCACCGCGAGGACAGCAAAGTCGGTCGAGCCGATGTCGAACGACGCGATGCGCACCATCCCGAGGCCGGCCTCGCCGACCGGCGGCGGGCCGACCATCGACGACCACGACCACGTGGTGACCCACGGGAAGTTGAGTGCCGCTGCCCCGACGACCGTCGCCGCGGTGATCGCCAGCGTGTGTACCGCCGTACGCCACGACGCCAACGCCAGCAGCGTGCCGAGCGCCAGGAGCACCCCGAGGAGTGCGGTCACCACGAGCACGATCGGAGCGAACGCCGCACCGAGGGCGACCGCGATGATCGCCGCCACCGTGCGCCGGATGCGCTCGTTGCGATCGAGCGCAACGAGCCCGTCGGCGACATCAGCCGCGGCCATCGTCGGGTCGGCGGTTTCGATCCCCGCCGCCCGGCGTACCAAGTGGAGCACCCACGGCGTCGTGGCGAATACGACGAGCACAGTGAGCTGGCCGCTGCTCATCGCTCCACTGACCACCGGTGTCGCGACGTAGACCACCAGTGTCGCGAGGCGGGCGCGTGTCGACGGGAACACGGTGGCCAACTTCCACACCCCGATTGCGCCGACGAGCACCGTGCCGACGACGAACACCGTCGACAGCAGCCCCATCCGGAACAACGTGCCGAACGATGCCAGCGAGATCGTCGCCCAGCCGGTGGGATTCGACGACGTGGCGCCGACCCCGGTCGGGTTCCAGCCCGACACGAACGTTTCCATCAGTCGGCGCGGGCTGTCGGGGAACGCAAGGAACTCGCCCACCGGAGGGATGCCGTCGGCAAAGAACTCTCGGGCGCCGATGAACAGGCCGACGAGCACGGCGATCCAGGCGATCACCGGCGCGGTGGTGCTGTCGCGCCAACGACGCACCTGGCGGTCGGCGCCCGCGGCGAAGGTCGTGGTTTCACGCGTCCGCAGATACGCCGAGAGGCGCGCACTTCCCCGCACCTGGAGGCTGGTGATCTCGCGTTCGGGGACCCGCCGCACGGCGCGCACAGCACGCCGTCGACGGAGGATCGCCGGCGTGCGCGGTACCAGTCCGAGCACCGCAACCGCCGACGCCCACGCCTCGCGCAGGCGTCCGGTGAACAGACCAACAACGAGTTCGACGATGGTCAGCAGGACGAGTTCGACCGAACGGCCGAGCAGCCGGGCGGGGCCGGTGAGCGTGGCCACGGTGCGCACTCGATGTCGAGCCTCGAGAGCTGTTGGCCGCAGGTCGGTGCGGCGTGCGGGAAGCCGGCCGGCGTGTCGGACGCGGGCCACCGGTGCGACCACGACCCGAGCGCCGCTGAAGTGCACCCGCCAGCAGAACTCGAGGTCCTCGCCGTAGTAGGAGATCGCCGGGTCGAATCCGCCGAGGGCGCGAAACAGGTCGGCGCGCACGAGCATGCACGCCGACGGGACGGCGAAGACATCACGAACGCCGTCGTGCTGTTCCTGGTCGACCTCCCCTGGCTCGACCCCCAGGTCGACATGTCCGAATCGATCAGCGCTCAGCCCGACCGAGCGGAGCACGCGGGGATCGTCCCAGTCGACCAGCTTCGGGCCGACGACCCCGGCGTTCGAACGGAAGATCTCCTCGACGAGCATGCGCACGGCGTCGGGATCGGGGGCGATGTCGTCGTGGCACAACAACAAGAACCCGTTGTCGCCTTCGACGAGGCGCAGGACCTCGTTGGCCGTTGCGGCGAACCCGGGATTGGCGCCGGTGGTCCGCACGAACGCCTCGGGCAGCCGCGCCGTGATGCGCGCTGCCACCGCAGCGTCGTCGTCGGCCGAACCCGACGCCGACACCAAGAACAGGTACCGCAGATTGGGGTAGTCCTGGCTGGCGAGGGCCTCGAGCACCTCTTCGAACTCCGGCGCGGGATCGTGGACGACGACCACAGCCACGACCGGCGGCGCGTTGTGAGTCTCCGTTTCCACGAAGATGCGAGGCTACTGGGGCGACGTTGCGGCGACAGGTCACACCCGCACGTGTCGGTTGTCATGGCTTCCCTGTGCGCTGCGTTGCGCGATGGCCGAGGCGGATGGTCCCCACCACGACCGGTGGCGACCCGGGCGAAGCGGTAGCGTTGTGCCGTGCCTGGCCGCCCCGATCCGCCAGTGGATCTGACCAGCATCGATCTCACGGACGCCGATCTCGGGGCCGTGCTCGACCACCCCGCAACTCGTCGCGCCGCCGGACTGGCGCGCGAGGCGCTGTACATCGGCGTCGGTCTCAGCATTCTCGGCGTGCAACGAACCCAGGTACGACGTCGCGAGCTCGAGCGGTCGGTCCGGCGCGCCGTCACCGGCCTCACTCGTCCGCCCCGATAGCCTCAGTCGACCGTGTCCACACCCACCACCACCTCGCGCGTGCGGACACCGCTGCCGGAAGGGACCATTCCCGTCGGCATCGCGCTGCTGATCGCCGGCTTCGCGACGTACGCGTTCTTCCGCGTCGGCACGGTGGCCGTCGGCGGCGAAGACGAGTTCGCGCCGATCGCCTCGCTGTGGTTTGCCATGTTCGCCCTGTCGCCAGGTTTCTTTCTGCCCCTGGAACAGGAACTCGGACGAGCACTGGCCGCCCGCCGTGCGTTGGGCCAGGGTTCGCGGCCTGTCGTCAAACGGATCGTCAAGCTCGGGGTGATCCTCGTCGTGGCGATGGTGGTCGTGATCGCTGCGCTCGGTCCCCTGCTCGCCAGCTCGTACTTCAACGGGAACTGGATCATGGTCGTTGCGCTGGCGACCGCGTTCGCGGCATACGCCCCCGCCCACATTGCCCGCGGCATCTCGTCGGGGACCGGACGCTTCCGGAACTACGCCTTGATCATGGGCAGCGACGGCATCGTGCGCATCATCGTGTGCCTGGTGCTCGCCGCCCTGAGCGTCAGCGCGATCGGCGCCTACGCCATGCTGATCGCCCTTGCTCCGCTGGTGGCCGTGGTCATCGTGTGGCAACGCGGCGGCCTGCGTACCGACCCGGGGCCTCCGGCGGAGTGGAGCGAGGTCACGTCGAATCTGGGTTGGCTGCTGCTCGGGTCGGTGTTCGCTGCGTCGCTCCTCAACGCAGGTCCGATTGCCGCCAGTCTCTTCGCCGACGCCGATCAAGAAGCACTGGTGACGCAGTTCTCGTTCGGCGTCCTGCTGGCACGTATCCCGCTGTTCTTGTTCCAGGCGGTACAGGCTGCGCTGCTCCCGCGGCTGTCGCGACTGGCCGCGCAGGGCGAACTGATCGAGTTCCGCTCCGGTCTGCGTCGGCTGATGCTCGTCGTCCTGGCGGTCGGCGTCACCGGAACGCTCGGGGCGTTCGTGCTCGGGCCGTGGGTGATCGAGGTGGTGTACGACGCCGACCTCGGGGGCCGCACACTGGCGATGCTGGCGCTCAGCAGTGCGGTGTACATGGGTGCGCTGGCCACCGCACAGGCGGTCATCGCCCTCCAGGGGCATGCCCTCGTTGCGTTGGGCTGGGGCCTCGGCGTCGTGGCATTCGTGCTCGGTACGTGGTTGTCGAGCGACCAGATCTTTCGCCGCATCGAGATCGGTTTGCTGCTGTCGTCGATCGTCGCGTTGATCACCTTCGCGATCGCCCTGCAGATGCGGCTGCGCGCCGGAGCGAAGCCCGATCAAGACTCGGTGATGGAGGCGATCACCGACATGCCGTTCGAGACATGACGAGCACAACATCGATCGAGATCGCCGACGTCTACGTCGGCACGCCCCAGCCGCTCGGCTACGAGCAATACGGCATCACGTCGGCAATCCACAAACAACGAGTCGATCGGCAACACATGCTCGCACTGAGCGAGATCAATCTGGCCGGCGACGACCAAGCCGACCGTTCGGTGCACGGCGGCCCGGACAAAGCGGTCTACGCCCACCCGAGCGAGCACCGGGCGGCCTGGGCCGCCGATCTCGACCAACCCGAGCTCATGAACGTTCGGGATGCACCAGTGGTCGGCGAGAACGTAGCCACGATCGGGGTCGATGAACGTACCGCGCACATCGGAGACGTGTGGCGGTGGGGCGACGCAGTGCTGGCGATCTGCCAACCGCGTTGGCCGTGCCAAAAGCTCACCCTGTACCGCGAGTCGGCCCAGGCCGGGCCGCTGATGCGTGCGTCGGGCCGCACCGGCTGGTATCTGCGCGTGCTGCAGCCCGGGACCGTGCCAGCCGCCGGACCGATCGAGGTCGAGCCGCACGGCGCCGCAGTGTCGGTCTACGACGCCCACCGAGCGATGCTCGATCGACGACTCAACGACAGTCCGCGGGTCGAACGCGTGGTTGCGCTGGGCGACCTCTTGGCCGACGAGTGGCGACTGCCGCTGCTCGAACGTCTGGCAGCGCAGTAGCCGCCGCGAACGTCGCCCGGTTGGTCTCGTTCGTCAGGAGGGTACGGGGAGTCCGGCTTTGGTGGCTTCGTGTTCGAGGTCGTGGGTGACCATCATCTTGACGAGTTGCCCGAAGTCGACCTCGGGTTGCCAGCCCAACTGTTCGCGTGCTTTGGACGCGTCACCGATCAACAGATCGACTTCGGCGGGCCGGAAGAACTTCGGGTCTTGGCGGACGTAGTCGCCCCAGTTGTCGATCCCCACCTCGGCAAAGGCACGAGTGACCAGATCCTCGATCGAGTGCGTCTCACCGGTGGCCACCACGAAATCGCCCGGCTCGTCTTGCTGCAACATCAACCACATCGCCCGCACATAGTCACCCGCATACCCCCAATCCCGCTTGGACTCCAGATTCCCCAACACCAACTCGTGCTGCAGTCCGAGCTTGATGCGCGCCACCGCGTTGGTCACCTTGCGAGTCACGAACTCGATCCCCCGCCGCGGGCCCTCATGGTTGAACAAGATCCCCGACGACGCATGCAACCCATACGACTCGCGGTAATTCACCACAATGTCGTGCCCAAACACCTTCGCACACCCATACGGCGAACGAGGATGAAACGGAGTCATCTCCGTTTGCGGGGTCTCACGCACCTTGCCGAACATCTCCGATGACGACGCCTGATAGAAGCGCACCGGATTGTTCTGCGTGCCGCCGACCATGCGGATCGCCTCCAACATGCGCAACACCCCCAACCCGGTGATGTTCGCCGTCAACTCCGCCTGACTGAAACTCAACGCGACGAAACTGATCGCCCCCAGGTTGTACACCTCGTCGGGCTGAGACATCTCCAACGCCGCCACCAACGACGGCAAATCCGCCAGATCGCCCGACACCAACTCGACAAACGGCATCTCTTCTTGCAGCTGCTGAGCCCGCGGATTCGACTGGCCCTTGACCATGCCAAACACGTCATAGCCCTTGCCGTGCAACAACTCCGCCAGATGCTGCCCGTCCTGACCCGTGATCCCAGTAATAAACGCCCTCGGCATAGAACACACGAGTCTACGAGCCACCACACGTCACCACTGACCGCCCAACACCGACCGCCCACCACCGACGGGCCTGTGGTTTCGCTCGGCGAACCCACCCGGCTATGCGAACCCATCCGGACTTCCGTCCGGGGGGCGCCGGCGGTCGGTACGCTGCGGAGCCCGATGGTGCGCGTAGCGATCGATGTGGGCCCACTGCATGGCCCGCGCACGGGCATTCCTGTTGCGGTGGCCGGGACCCTTGCCGCCCTACAACGCGGACCGGCGGCTGGCGGCGACCTCGAACTCGTTCCGTATGTCGTGAGCATGCGCGCCAAGGTGCAGCCGCCGCAGCGGAGGCTGCCGCTGCCGGCAGCTGTGGCGCTGCGCTACTGGGCCCGCGGTGGCCGCCCGATCGACGGCCGACTCGGCTCTCCCGATGTGGTCCACGGTACGAACTACGTCGTTCCCCCCAGTCGGGCTCCCCGTCTGGTGTCGGTGTACGACTGCTGGTTCCTCGAGCACCCCGAACTCGCCGCGCCCGACGTTCGGCGGGCAGGCGATGTGCTGCGCAAGGCGGTCGCCGACGGCGCCTCGGTCGTTACGTGCTCGCGGGCGACCACCACTCGCGTGCGCCAGCTCCTCGAACCTGCGGCGGTGCACACCGTGCTCCTCGGGCAGCCGACGGTGCCTGACCTCGGCACGGGCGCGCCGCCGAACGGGCTCGACGCCCTCGCCGATCGCTCGTTCATCCTCGCGGTAGCCACCATGGAGCGCCGCAAGAACCTGCCCACCCTGGTCGCCGCGTTCGAGCGTCTCGCCCGCGAGGTCGACGACATCCGGTTGGTGCTCGCCGGCGCACCCGGCAACGACGATGTGGCCATCGAGCGAGCCATCGCCGCGCTCCCCCCCGCCACAGGCCGGCGCGTGGTCCGCCTCGGCAGCATCGACGAGGAGACCAAGTGGTGGCTCGTGCGCAATGCTCGAACGCTCGCCTACCCCTCGCTCGACGAAGGATTCGGATTCCCGATCCTCGAGGCACAGCTGGTCGGTACCCCGGTCGTTGCCAGTAGCGCAGGGTCGATCCCCGAAGTAGCCGGATCGGCTGCGTTGTTGAGCACACCAACCGACGCCGATGCCTTGGCAGCCAACCTGCACTGGGTGGTCACCGACCACGAGATGCACGGCAAGCTACGGCGGCGGGGCACGGCGAACGCCGCCCGGTTCTCGTGGGAACGAACGGCCGACGACCTGCACTCGATCTATCAGAAACTCGCTGCGTGAACGTCGCCGTCCTTGCCGGAGGGGTTGGCGCAGCACGCTTCTTACGTGGACTGTGCGCTGCGGTCGAGCCGTCGACGGTGACCGCGATCGTCAACACGGGCGACGACTGGCGGCTCCACAGCCTGGCGATCTCGCCCGACCTCGACACCGTGACCTACACGTTGGCCAACGCGATCGACCCGCAGCGCGGGTGGGGTCTGGTCGACGAGTCGTGGAACGCACTCGCCGGGCTCGAACGCTACGAAGCAATCCGCCCGGCCAACTCGGCAGCTGCCACCCGCTGGTTCGGGCTCGGCGACCGCGACCTGGCCACCCATCTGTACCGCACGGCACGCCTCGACGAGGGCGCATCGCTCACGACGGTGACCGACGAAATCCGGCGAGCCTGGGGAGTTGGCGCGCAGATCGTGCCGATGTCCGACGAGCGGCAGTCGACGATCGTCGAGACCACCGACCATGGCGATCTGGCGTTCCAGGACTACTTCGTGCGCCTGCGCCACAATCTGCCGATCCGCGGCGTTCGCTTCGAGGGCGTCGCGACGCTGTCCGACACAGCGCGCCATGCGTTGGAACGCGCCGACCGCATCGTGATTGCGCCGTCGAACCCCATCGTCTCGATCGGACCCATTCGCCATCTTCCGGGTGTGAACGACCTACTGGCGCAACGTCGCGAGCACGTGGTTGCCATCTCCCCGATCGTCGGCGGCGCAGCGCTCAAGGGGCCGGCCGATCGGATGCTGCGCGAGCTCGGCTACGACGCATCCGTGGCGGGGATCGCCGGGTGGTACGCAGCTGTCGCCGGGACACTCGTGGTCGACACCGTCGACGCCGACGCCACGCCTGCCGTCGAGGCCGCCGGCATGCGCGCCGTGGTCACCGAATCGGTGATGTCGACCCCGGAGATCGCTCGCCAGCTCGCCGTGGCCACGCTGTAGCGAACGGCCGCTAGAGCTGAGCCAGGCCGTCGGCCGGCGCGGTCCACGGCGACCACTGCAGATGAATGCGTGCGCGGACCGGTGAGACGGCGAAGCGGATCAGGTCATCCGGTGCGGTCGGGATCGCCGTCGGCTTCGATGCGCCCGGACCCGCCAGCTGCGACCACACATCACGCACGGGCGTTTGTTGCCCGGTCCCCACGTTGATCAGCAACCCGCTGCCACGCTCGGCGGCCCGGCTCAGCGCATCGATCGCATCGTCGACATACAGCAGGTCGCGCGTCTGGCGACCTTCGGCGTGGAGCGCTGGGGTCTCCCCGGCCGCTGCCGTCGCTGCGAGCGAGGCAACGATGCCGCTGTCGGGGCGCTGGCGGGGCCCGTACACGGTGGTCATGGCCAACGCGGTGAACTCGATCGCGTGACGCTCTCGGTACTCGGTGAGCAGATCGAGCACCGCTCGGGCGACAACACCGCGCACGCCCCGAGGGACCGGATCGGACTCCTTCACCGGGAGCGCCGAAGGCGGCGGAAAGCCGTAGAGCGCCCGCGCCGGCAGCGCCACCACCACTTTGGCGATGCGGTGCCGACGAGCCGCCTCGAGCGCAACGAGCGCGCGCTCCAACGCAGCGAGCTGCCCGGTCGGCGTCCGATCGCGACGCGGCAGCAACGCCAGGTGGAACAAGACGTCGGGAGTACGCATCCCGAGCAACGTGTGCAGATCGGCGCTCGCCGCGTCGAGGTGATCGATCTTGAGGACGCCCTCGGAGCGTCGCGCGTCGGCGAGATTGGCCAGTGCTCCCGACGACAGGTCATCGATCACATCGACCGCGTGCCCGGCAGCGAGCGATTGCTCGACGAGGTGCGACCCCAGAAACCCCGCTCCCCCGATCACCGCGATGCGCACGACGGCGACGATAGGCGGTCGGTGCTGCTCAGACCGACGGCTCGGTGGCGCTGCGGAGTTCCGCCTCGGCGGCGACTACGCCGGCCGCGCCGACGATCGAGTCGACCACAACGGCGTGCTCGCCGACGGCGCCGGCCACCAACGAGGCCGAAACCTGCGCGTTCGCCCCGATCGTGGCCCCATCGAGGATCACCGAGTCGCGAACCACGGCGCCCGCCTCGACGGTCGCGTCGGCGCCGATGATGCTGTGGTCGACCGCCGCCGACGGATGTACCGACGCGTCGGGGGCGATCGCGTCGGCGCGATCGAACTGGCGGCGGTCGCCGAGCATGTCGAGATTGGCGGCTCGATACAGGTCGGGGCGACCCGCATCGATCCAGTAGTCGGTCGTGGCCAGGCCGTGGAGCCCACCGCCCTCGACGACCTGAGGGAAGGTGTCGCGCTCGATCGACACGCGCTGGCCCGCCGGGATGCGGCCGAGCACGCTGGGCTCGAACACGTAGGTGCCGGCGTTGATCAGGTTGCTCGGCTCGGTTCCCGGCGCAGGCTTCTCGACAAAGGCGTGCACGAGACCGGCGTCGTCGATGTCGACCACCCCGAACGCCGACGGATCGTCGACGCCGATCAGGTGCAGCGTGGCCTCGGCCTGTCGGTTGCGGTGATGGTCGACCAGGGCGCCGACGTCGAGGTCGGTCATCACATCACCGTTGGCCACCACGAAGGTGTCGTCGATCCCGCGGGTGTCGGCCGCGAATCGAATGGCGCCGCCGGTGTCGAGGGGTTCGGGCTCGACGGCGTAGTGGATTGCCACCTCACCACAGCGGCCATCGGGGAACGCGGCAACGAACGGTTCGGGCTTGAACCCCAACGCCAAGGTCACGTCGTCGACCCCGCCGCGTGCCAACCGCTCGATCAACCGCACGATCATCGGCCGGTGCCCCACGGGGAGCATCGGCTTTGGTACCTCGTTGGTCAGCGGCCGCAGCCTGGTTCCGAACCCGCCGACCAGGACAACGGCGTGCATCAGCCGCCGTCGTCGGCGAGGGTGGTGGCCGTGGTCGGCACGTCCGCCTCGTCGGTGCTGGCGTCGTCGGTGCTCGTGTCGTCGGTGCTCGAGTCGTCATCGTCGGAGCTGGAATCGACCACGACGGTGTCGGTGCTGAGCGGATCGGTGTTCAGCGTCTCTTCGGTCAACGGGACGCTCGGGTCCACCAGGTCTTCCGGGGTCAGCTGCACGGTGTCGATCGCCCCGAGTTCCGGCAGGTCGGGGGCCCACGGCGGCATCGTCACATCGGTGCCCTCCGGAGCGAACACGATGGAGATCACCATGCCGTCCTGGTTGAGGCGGATGTTGTTGAAGTCGGTGATGAACGTGGTGCCGTCGTCGGTGTCGGAGAAGTTGTCCCACACCACGACCGACAGCACGGCGTCTTGTTCTTCGCCGTCGATCACACACGTCGTCTCGCCCTCTTCGAACACACCTGTGTCGTTTTGCGACGGCAGCCCAGCGCGCTGCTGCTCGGGGAACTCGATGCGATCGTTGTCGAGCTGCACCTCGTAGTTGTCGAGGAACACGCCGAGCGTCGCCCGCGTTCCGACCGCCGCCGACGAGAAGGCGTGCCAGTGGATCACCCCATCGCTGTGGCTGTGAATACCCGTACGGGCAAACCCTTCGTTGAGGAACCCGCTCGAGTCGCGTTCTTCGAGGTCGCCTTCGAGCAAGAACCACTCGTCGCAGAGGAAGAAGCCGTACGCGTGGTGCCAGTGGTCGTCGACCTGTGGCGACGAGGCGTCGGCGGCTGGTCGGCTCTGGCGCGAGTAGACGACCAGCGCCAACCCGACGACCACCACGATGGCGACCACCATCGGAAACAGGGTGCCGCCCTGAAATCGGATGCGCCGGCCCTGCCCGGACTGGGCGAGCTTGGCTGCTTTCTTCGTGGACGAGGAGGGGGATGCCACGTCGTGCGAGGCTACCGGCCAGACGGCGTTGTCGGGGGTCGCCTCCCCGTTCGCCGTTCCGTCGCCAACGTGGCGATGAGGTCGGCGTAACGCTCGCCGACCGCCGCTGGCGAGGCGTTGGCCACCACCCAGGCGCGTCCGCGCGACCCCATCTGGCGCCTGCCCGACGGGTCGTCGACCAGCCGGACGATGGCGTCGACGAAGGCCTCCTCGTCGTCGGGAGGCACCACGATTCCGGCACCCGATGACTCCAGGATGTGCGGCACTGCGGTGTCGGCATCGATCGCCGCCACCACCGGCCGCGCTGCGGCGAGGATCGAGTAGGTCTTCGACGGCACGCTCACGTTGCCGAGCCCACGGCGGAGCGGCACGACGTGCACGTCGGCCGACGCCAGCAACTCTGCCAGTCGCTCGACAGGCTGGTAGGGAGCGAAGTGCAGGTTGGCGAGATGTGCGCCGCGCGCCATGAGGTCGTCGCGCGCCGCACCCTCGCCGTTGATCACGAACTGCACATCGGGGAGGCGACTCGCCGCCGCGAGCACCAGGTCGAGCGACTGCGAGAAGCCGACGTTTCCGGCATACATCACCACGGGCTGCGCACCGAGTCCGAGGTCGCGTCGATACGGCGTGTCGCGCTCGGCGGGGGCGATGGCGTCGGTATCGACGAAGTTCGGGATTACGTGCACGGTCGCTGCGCGGTGACGCGGCAGCTTGGCCACCACGTTCGTGCGTAGGTCGTCGCTCAGTACCGTGACCGCATCGGCACAGCGGTAGCTCACGCGCTCGAGCCACGCGGCAGCGGCGATCACCCAGCGATTCGTGATCGCCCCAGTGGTGACCGCGGCATCCGGGAAGATGTCTTGGATGTTGAACACCATCGCTGCGGAACGCCACTTCGCAACGAGCCATCCGGTGAGGCCCAGGGTGAGCGGGGGCGACATGGCGATCACCGCATCGACGCGCCGCCGCTCGCCGACGCGCAGTGCCGCCCACCCGGCGAGTGCGCTGTACCCGATGAATCCCAGGGCTCGTCGCGCCAGGTTCGACTTGTCGTCGCCCGGGAACGGGTCGACGCGGGTGATCGAACCCCACTCGGTCGATTCGCGGCGAACGCGCCGCCCCGTCCACCCATCCTCGATCGCATGGGTTCGATACCACGGCAACGACGTCACCACGTGCACGCGATGACCGAGACGTACCAGCTCGTCGACGATGCGCGTCATCACCGTGCCGGTCGGAGCGGTGTCGGGTGCGAAGTGTGGGCACAGCACGATGACCGTGCGGTTCGCCAGACCGAGCTCAGACCTCATCGAGCAACGTCCAGCGCCCGGCGGTACGCGGCGGCGAGCGCCGTACCGGATCGCGCCGCCGTGTAGGCCTGAGCCCGCGCGTGTCCGGCGGCGACCAAGCGCGACCGTTCGGCGCGCACGGTGGCGAGCGCTCCCGACCATGCGTCGAGGTCGAGCGGCAGCACGAGGCCGGCGTCGCCGACCACCTCCGGCAGCGCCGCACGGTCGCTGGCGATCACCGGGGTTCCCAACGTCATCGCTTCGATCACCGGCGCACCGAACCCTTCGTACTCACTGGGAAACACCAGCGCCTCGGCACCGATGAGCAGTCCATCGCGGTCGGCCGCGGGAACGCGGCCTGGGCGCACGACCCGGTCATCGAGGCCGAGGTCGGTCACCGCCGACGCCACTGCCTCGTCACCCGCGCCCCGGCCACCGAGCAACACCATGGTGACGTCGTCGTCGCGCCAGCGTGTGGCCAACACATCGAGCAGAAACCGGTGTCCCTTGTGGGGGTGCGTGATCGCCGGATACACCACGTACGGTCGCTCGCCGAGGGCATACCGGGCGCGCAGCTCGGCGTCGTCGGCGACGTGCGTGCCGAGATCGGCTTCTACGCCGTGCGGCACCACGACGACACGGTCGGGATCAGCGCCGAAGGCATCGATCACCGATGTGCGCACGTACTCCGTCGGCACGGCCACCGCTGCGGCACGGCCCACGGATCGGGGCACGGCCCACCTCAGGTAGCGCCGTTTCACCGGCGCGACGTAGTCGGGATAGGTCAGCCACTGCAGGTCGTGGATCGTCAGCAGCACAGGTTGCACAGGTCGTGCCGGGACGGTCCCGCCTCCGTGGTGTACGAGTGCTACATCGCCGGTTCGACGAGCGAGCCACGTGTGCTCGGCTGCCACGCGGCGAGCACGGTTCGTGCCGTCGATCGATGCGGTCTCGACCGCGACGCGCGCCACGAGGTCTGGATGGGCGTCGACGAACGAATCGAGACAGTAGAGCGTGGGGGCGAAGCCACTGTCGCCTTCGGTGAGGCCGAGGAGCTGACGCACCAGATACTCCTCGGATCCCCCGACGCGACCCGGCACACACCACAGCAGGTTCACCCCAACCGCGATCGAGGAGGCGGACGGCGCGCCGTCGGTCATGAACACAGCTCGCGATACACGGCGATCGTTGCGTCGGCGGTCGCCGACCAGGTGAGTTGAGCGGCGCGGGCGCGCCCGGCGTCGGCCAGCTCGGCACGGCGCTCGAGCGCCTCGTCGACGCCCCGCCGTATGTCGGTCACGTCGAACGGATCCACGAGCACCGCCGCGCCGCCGGCTACCTCCTCTGTCGACGTGCCCTGACTCGTCACCACTGGCGCACCTTGCGCCATCGCTTCGCCAACCGGCAGCCCGAAACCCTCGCGTTCGCTCGGGTAGGCGAACACCGCGGCAGCGGCGTACAGCGCAGGAAGATCGTCTGCATCGACGAAGCCGATCGGCAGCACATACGAACGGTCGAGGTCGGGACGATCACCCCAGCCGTCGGCTCCCGCCACCACCAGCGGGAGCGGGCCGCCGTCGAGCGCATCGACGAGACGCGACAGGTTCTTGCGCGGCTCCAGGGTGCCGACGAACAGTACGAAGTCGTCGGGGAGCCGATACCGGCGACGCACTCGGTCGATGTCGCCATCGGCGACGATCGGAGCGTCGACGCCCAGCGGAACGTGCCGCAGGCGGGCGTCGTCGATCCCTACACGTCGACAGTCGGCGAGGGTGGCCATGCTCGAACACACGACACGATCGGCTCGAGCGCGCAACGCCGAGAGACTGCGGCGCATCGTGCGCACACCGTGTCGCGAGAACTGTGCGGGGTCGTGGAGAAAAGCCAGGTCGTGCACCGTGACCACGAGCGGTGCGTTCGTCCCGCATGGCACGAGGGTCGTGGCATGGGCGACATCGATCTCGCCGATCACCGACTCGACCTTCGGCCAGTTGAGCCGGTTCCAGGCCTCGTAGAGCAGCGGGCGGTTCAGCGGCAGCATCGCCAACTCGCCCGTTGGCCGGTACTCGGCGCGCGGCATCTTCGGATGGCGGCCGGCAACTTGATGCAGTTGCACGTCGAGTGGGCGAGCACGCAGGGCGTCGGCGACGCGCAGCGCGGCGACCGCAGTGCCGCCGGGCACCGGGTGCCAGCACTGCTCGAGGGTGTAGGCGACGCGCATCGGCGCCGGCTGCGGGTCGGCCACGGCGCCATCCTCGCGTGTCGATGGCGGTCACACGCGCTCACGATGCCGCCGTAGGCTTTGCGCCATGTCGTTTTGGTCAACACGTCGCGTGGTGGTCACCGGCGGCGCAGGCTTCGTCGGCCGACGAGTGGTCGCACTGCTCAAGGAACGTGGCGCCGATGTCGTTGCACCGCGCAGCGCCGAGTTCGATCTCACCGTGCCGGGCGTGGCCGACACACTGCTGTCGCAGTACGAGCCGAGCGCGGTGATCCACCTCGCCGCGCGTGTCGGCGGCATCGGCTACAACCTCGAGAACCCCGCACCGCTGTATCTGTCCAACCTGTTGATGGGGACCTACATGATCGAAGCGGCGCGCCATGCGCCGTCGGTCGAGCAGACCGTCCTGCTCGGCACGGTGTGCAGCTATCCGAAGATCACGCCCGTCCCGTTCGTGGAAGACAACCTGTGGGAGGGGTACCCGGAGGAGACCAATGCGCCGTACGGGGTCGCCAAGAAGGTCCAACTGATTCACGCGCAGGTCAACGCCGAGCAGTACGGACAACGATTCGCCTACGTGATCCCCACCAACCTGTACGGCCCCGGCGACAAGTTCCACCCGTCGGTGTCGCACGTGATCCCGGCGTTGATCAAGAAGTGCGTCGATGCTGTCGAGTCCGGCGCCGACCACGTCGACGTGTGGGGTACCGGAGCCGCGAGCCGCGAGTACCTGTACGTCGACGATGCCGCTGAGGCGATCGTGCGCGCTGGCGAGGTCGACGTCGGGCCGGAACCCCTCAACCTCGGCGCCGATCGCGAGGTGACGATTCGCGAGACCGTCGAAACGATCGCCCGATTGGTCGGGTTCGAAGGCGAGCTGCGCTGGGATCCGTCGAAGCCCGACGGTCAGCCACGCCGGGGCGTCGACGGCTCGCGCGCCGCGAAGTTGCTCGAGTGGGCGCCGTCGATGCCCTTCGAGGACGGTCTGCGGGCCACGATCGACTGGTACCGCGCCAACCGCGAAGAAGCCGAACGCCCGGTCGACTGACACCGTGTAACGGTGGTGTCTGCCTGGGCTCTAGGGGTCGTTGCAACTTTCTGATTTTGGAGGTTGCTGGTGAGTGTCGGATTTAGTGACGAGGTTCGGCGTGGGGTGTTCTTGGCGTGGTTCGCCGGGGGTTCGTGTCGGCAGGTTGCTGATGAGTTCGCGATGTCGGCGATGTCGGTGTCGCGGATCGTTCATGATCCAGAGGTGAAAGCACAGGCGTTGGGTCGTCGTGGGTGTCGGTTGTCGTTGGCTGATCGAGAGGAGATCTCTCGTGGTCTTGTAGCTGGTTGGTCGTTCACAGAGATCGCCGACCATGTCGGGTTCGATACGTCAACGATCAGTCGCGAGGTCGGAGGCCGCAACAAGCGGGCGTCGTATCGGGCTGTGGACGCGCATCGGGGCGCGCTCAGGCGTGCTCGTCGTCCCAAGCCAACCAAGTTTCAGCAGTGCCCCCAGTTGGCGGCCCAAGTCGAGCATTGGCTCGAGACTGAGCAGTGGTCACCAGAACAGATCAGTGCCAGACTGCGCACCGAGTTCGCTGACGACGAGCAGATGCGAGTGGCCCCAGAGACGATCTATCAGGCCCTCTACGTGCATGGCCGTGGTGGGCTTCGCAAAGAACTCACGGCGCATTTGCGGACGCATCGTCGGCAGCGACGTTCCCGGGCGGCGACGGCACGCAACCGCAACAACACACCCATTGGCGACATGGTGCTGATCGCGGACCGACCAGAAGAGATCGAACAGCGTGTCGTTCCTGGCCACTGGGAAGGCGACTTGATCATGGGCACCAACAACGGGTCCCAAGTGGCCACCTTGGTCGAGCGCACCACTGGATTGGTCATGTTGAGCAAGCTCGACAGCAAACGCGCCGAACACGTCGCTCAACGCCTCAGCGAACTCGTGAGCACCTTGCCGGACTACCTCGTGCGATCAATCACCTGGGACCAAGGCACCGAACTCGCCGCACACCACTCATTCACGCTGGCCACCAACATCCCCGTCTACTTCTGCGACCCCCACGCACCCTGGCAACGAGGCTCCAACGAAAACACCAACGGCCTCCTGCGCCAATACCTCCCACGAGACCGCGACCTATCGAAGTTCTCCCAAGACGACCTCAACGCCATCGCCCACAAACTCAACACCCGACCACGCAAACGCCACGACTTCCAGACACCATTAGAAGTGTTCAACCAACTCGTGTTGCACTGACCGCTGGAATCCAGCCTGACACCACCGTTACACCAGGATCCCCGCGGCGCGCGCTGGTTCGGCGTAGGCCGCGGCCAGCGAGTCGGCGGTTTCGTGGGCGTTGAGGCCGCTCGGGTTCGGCACGACGAAACACCGGGCTGATCCAAGCGCCGCAGGCTGCTCGCCGGCTGCCGCCTTCGGTAGCCCGAACGCACTGCGGTACGCCGTGATCCCCGCGATGGCGACCACGGCGGGGCGATACTCATCGATCGTCTGCAGCAGTCGCTCACCACCAGTGCGCAGCTCCGACGCCTTCAGCTCCGAAGCCTTCACGGTTGCTCGCTCGACGAGGTTGGTGATGCCGATGCCCCGGTCGGTCAGGTGTTGGCGGTCGTCGTCGGACATTCCCGCACCGCGGTCGATCTCTCGCTCGATGATGCCGGCGCGCAACAGCGCCGGATAGAAGCGGTTGCCAGGGTGGGCGAAGTGGGTCTGCGTTGCGGCGGTCCACAGACCCGGGTTGATCCCGACGAAGAGCAGTTTGAGATCCGGCCCGATCAGGTCGGGCACGGTGGCGCCGGCGAATGATTCGAGCTCAGCGCGCGTGAAACCCATCGCTCGATGCTCGCGCGTGGCGTCAAGACTGACGCGATGCGACACGAGCACTGGCCACTGTTCGACCTGGCCGTCGTGACCCCGCGCCTCGAATTGCGCTACCTCGACGACGAGCTGGCGATGTCGATCGTGAAGCTCGTGAACGACATCCACGACGAGTCGTTCATGCCGTTCTCCAATGCGTTCACCGACCTTCCCGAGCCCGAGCTCTACCACGAAGCAATGCGCTTCTACTGGACGAGTCGCGCCTCGACTCGACCGAAGCATTGGCGGTTGCAGTTCGCCGTGATCGTCGACGACGAACCCATCGGTCTGTGCGATCTGTTTGCGGAGCACTACCCGGCCCTGCGCCAGTTCGAGACCGGCTCCTGGCTCGTCCGCGGTCGCCAGGGCCACGGCGTGGGCACCGAAATGCGCCGAGCAGCGTTGCACCTCGGGTTCGAAGGACTCGGGGCCGACTTCGCCACGACTGGTGCGTGGCACGACAACGAGCCGTCACTCGCCGTGACCCGCAAGCTCGGCTACAGCGAGGAGGGTCGTCGACGCGCACTTCGACGCGATGAACCCGACGAGATGATCGGATTCCGGATGGACCGCGCCCACCACAACTCGATCCGCCGAGACGACATCGAATTGCGCGGGGTGGCCGCCACACGTGCGTTCTTGGGGATCGAGCCACCGCTGGATCACCCCGGCGCGTCGTGAGGCACTACCGATCCGGTTGCGCGCCGACTCCGACATCGTCGGCCGCTTCCCAGGCCATGGGTGCGGCCGTCCTCGGCGTGCGAATCGCGACATAGATCGCGCCGGCCACGGCGATCGCTGCGGCCAGCAACATCGCCTGGCCGAACCCGTCGGCGATCCCTTGCTGGACGGTCGAGACGATCGAACCGGCCAGCTGCTGATCACCCGACGCCGCAGCTTCGCCGGCAATGGCCAACCCTGCGCCGGCAGAGTCGGCGATCGGCTCGACGAGACCGTCGGGCAACGCAGCGGAGCTCTCCACCGAGCTGCGATAGCCGGCGGTGAGCATCGATCCGACGATGGCGATGCCGAGGGCACCGCCGAGTTCGCGGGTCACATCGTTCATCGCCGACGCCACGCCCTGCTTCTGCGGCGGCAGCGCCTCGACGATCGCCTCGGTGGCCGGCGGCGCGGCCAGTCCGAACCCGAACCCGAACACGAGCACGGCGACGGCGAAGAACCAGTACTCGGAGTCCACCCCGATGAAGGCGAACAGCGCCGAGCCCGCCGCGAGGATGGCGAGGCCGACACCGCCCACCGCGCCGCGACCGAAGCGGGCAATCAGTTTCGGGGCGAGCCCCGACGCAAGGGGAATCGTCGCGCCGATCGGGAGGAGACCGAGGCCGATCATGAGCGGTGAGTAGTCGAAGGCGAAGGCCAGGAACTGCGAGGCGGTGAAGAAGAACCCGAACGCCGCGACGAACTGCAGGAAGATCGAGATCGATCCCGTCGAAAAGCCGGGCAGCGCGAACAGCCGCACGTCGAGCAACGGTCGGGACGTGCGCAGCTCCCACAACACGAACCCGACGATGCCGACCACGCCAACGACGAGTCCACCGACGACGAGCGGGTCGCTCCACCCCTTGAGCGGGCCTTCGATGATGCCCAGCGTGATCGCTCCGATACCGATCAGCGAGGCCAGGGAGCCGACCGGGTCGAGGTTCGTGTCGTGCGGGTCGGAGGTCTCCGGCACGAAGAGCAGTGTCATCGCCGCGATGACCACCGCGACCAACGCGGTTCCGACGAAGATCGAGCCGAACCAGAAGCCCTCGATGAGCGCCCCGGCACCGACGGATCCGATGGTGCCGCCGACGCTTGCACTTACGGTCCACGCAGCGATCGCCTGGGTTTTCTTCTCCTTCGGGATCACGTTGGTGATCGTCGACAGCGTGCCCGGGAAGATCAGGGCGGCGCCGGCGCCGGACACTCCGCGGAGGGCGACGATCGTCCAAATGTCGTCGGTCAGCGCCGTCGCCAGCGACGACACGATCACGATCACCCACCCGATCAACATCAATCGCTTGCGGCCCAACAGATCGCCGAGCGCACCGGCGGGGAGCAGCAGGGCGGCCAACACGATGGCGTACGAGTCGATGATCCACTGCAACTCGCTCTGCGTGGCCTGCAGCTCCTGACCGATCGTGGGGATGGCCACGGTGAGGCCGGCGACACCGGCGATCACCAGGACCACAGCCAGGCACATGGTGATGATCGTCAGAACGGGGCTGCGATCGACCGGTTGACCATCGCTGGCGATGGCGGGATCGTTCGACGCGGTGTGGGGCTCCGGTGGTATTTGAGACACGGCGGTCAGTATGGAACGATCTGTTCTATAGTGTGACATCGAGAAGGAAAAATCCGAAGATGTCCGCCATGACCCGCGATGACCCGGACCACGCCTCCGGCGCGGACCCCCGCGTAGTCCGGACGCGTCATGACATCGCCGTGGCCGTACGCGAGCTGTTCGCCGAGGGCGGGTGGGACGCGATCACGCATCAGCACGTCGCCGAACGTGCGGGATACGGACGCAACACCGTGTACCGCCACTTCCCGGATCGCACTGCACTGTTGGCGCACGGCGGCCGCTTCGACGACGTCCACCACGCCCCCGTCACCGGAGATCTGCGGATCGACCTGATCGAAGAACTCCGAGCGTTCCGACGCGAGTTGTTCGACGGCATCGTTGGGCGGATCATCGGTGCGCTGGTCGAACGCGCCGACCGCGACCCCGACATCGGACCGATTCGCGATCGCCTCGTGGCCACCGGCTCGCGGCAAACCGCCGATCTGGTGCGCGCCGCAGTTGCCGCCGGTCGCATGTCCGCCGCGATCGACGTCGACGACCACGTCGCCAACTTGTGCGGGCCGCTCGTGTATGCCCGGCTCTGCCAGAACCGGCCGCCATCAGACCTGGCGATCGAGCACATCGTCGACACGTTTCTTGCGCCGGCCGACGGCGTGCCGCGACACAGCCACCGACGGGACTTAGGTTGACCCAGAGAGCTGCGCCACCAGCTCGACCAGTGCCGGGTGATGGTCGCGCAGCGGCTCGTACCCGAGACTCGCCCAGCGCTCGTTCGCCAGCTCGCTGTTCGCTGGACGTGGTGCCGGTCGCGGCGGGTCGAGCTCGGCAGTAGAGATCGGGCGGACGCGGCCTGGATCGTGGCCACCGGCGGCCAAGATCTCCCCCACGAACTCGTACCACGAGACAGCGCGCGCATTGGTGAGATGCACCACACCCGGCACTCTGTCGGTCGCTAATCGAAGCAACGCAGGCGCGAGATCGGCAGTGAACGACGGGCACCCGCGTTGGTCGTCGACGAAGGCCAGCGGCACATCACCGGCGGCGAGACGCAACACCAGCTTGACCATGTTGTTGCCGTGGGCGCCGCACACCCACGACGTGCGCACGATCGTGGCCTCGGGTCCGGCCGCTCGCTCGCCGGCGAGTTTGGTGCGGCCGTAGACCGATTGTGGGTTGGGCCCGTCGTCTTCGCGGTAGGGGCGGTCGAGCGTGCCGTCGAAGACGTAGTCGGTACTGACGTGAACGAGGTGCGCGCCAACGGACGTCGTCGCTGCGCTGAGGTGACCGACCGCCGTCGCGTTCACCGCTTCGGCGACGTCGGGTTGCGTCTCGCACGCGTCGACAGCGGTGAACGCCGCGGCGTTGATCACGGCGTCGGGGCGCACCGATCGCACGACTTCTTCCACTGCGGCAGCATCGGTGATGTCGAGTTCGGCGCGGGCAAGGCCGCGCACATGGTGGCCGGCAGCATCCGCAGCGGCGACGACGTCGTGTCCGAGCTGGCCGGCGGCGGCGGTGACGAGGATCTTCACTTCTGGCCGTGCTTGAGCGGCTCCCACCATTCGCGGTGGCTGCGGTACCACTCGACCGTGGCAGCCAGCGAATCCTCGAAGCTGCGCGCCAGACTCCAGCCGAGTTCGCTGATCTTGGTGATGTCGACCGAGTAGCGGCGGTCGTGACCGAGCCGGTCCTCCACGGGGCGGATGTACGACTCGTCGCGGCCGGTGAGGTCGAGCAGACGCTTCGTGAGTTCCAGGTTGGGCAGCTCGTTGCCAGCGCCGATGTTGTAGATCTCGCCTGGTGTCCCCTCGTCGAGCACGAGTTGGGCGGCGATGTTGTGGTCCTCGACGTGGATCCAGTCGCGCACGTTCATCCCGTCGCCGTACAGCGGCACCTGCTCGCCGTCGAGCAGGTTGGTGGTGAACAGCGGGATCACCTTCTCGGGGAACTGGTACGGCCCGTAGTTGTTGGTGCAGCGGGTGACGACGACCGGCAGTCCGTAGGTCGAGTGGTACGACAGCGCGATCAGGTCGGAGCCGGCCTTCGATGCCGAGTACGGCGAGCGTGGCGCCAGCGGATCGGTTTCACGGGACGAACCGTCCTCGACCGAGCCGTACACCTCGTCGGTGGAGATGTGCAGGAACCGTCCGATGCCGACCGTGTTGGCCACGTCGCACAGCACGTTGGTGCCGATGCAGTTGGTGCGAACGAAGGCCGAGCCGTCGGCGATCGAACGATCGACGTGGCTCTCGGCAGCGAAGTGCACTACCGCGTCGTGGCCGTCCATGGCACGGGCGACGTCGTCGTGGTCGCAGATGTCGGCGTGGACGAATTCGGTCCGCGTGTCGTCGAGCACATCGCGGATGCTGGCCAGGTTGCCCGCGTAGGTGAGGGCGTCGTAGATCGTCACCTCGTGGTCGGTGGCCGCGAGCACGTGGCGCACGTAGTTCGACCCGATGAATCCGGCAGCGCCCGTCACGAACAGCTTCATCCACTCGCTCCTGATCCAAGTACCTCACGCAGCGTCGGAGCTGCCACGTCCTTGGCCGACACGATGCTGGGATCGGACGGGTCGATGGCGATCGGCCAGTCGATACCGAGCGCCGGGTCGAGGGGCGTCACCGATCGACCGGCCATGTCGGGTGACCACTCGTGGTCGAAGCAGTACACGTACTGCGACACGGCGGACACGGTTTGGAATCCGTTGGCCACACCCGATGGGACGAGGACCTGCACGCCCGGTCGCAGATCGACGGTGGTCACCTCGCCGCTGGTCGGCGAGCCGTCGCGCAGATCGACGAACACCGCGAGTGCCTCACCCGCAGCCACCGTGACCAGCTTGGTCATCTGCTCGGCGTGCATGCCGCGCACGGCGCCACGACGCGATTCGGTGATGTTGATCTGGGTGAACGATGCGAGGTGGATGCCCAACGACTCGAACGCCGAGCGCCGGAACAGCTCGCGGATCGTGCCGCGCTCATCGGACACCTGCTTCAGCTCGACGACGACGAGCCCGTCGAGGGCGCCGGCACGCGCCTGCAGGTCGATGATCGAGCTCGTCACGATTCGTCCATCACTCGACGTCGATCTGGCAATGATCGCCGACCATCAGTCGCACGGCGCGTGGCTTGCGGCGCGAACGCGACACCGTGGCGTCGGTGCCGATCAGCGAGTCCTCCAGACGGGGGATGTCGATGATCCGACTGTCGTCCATCACCACCGAGTGCTCGATCTCGGAGTGGTTCACCTCGCAGCCCGCCCCGATCGCGGTGAACGGGCCGATGAAGCTGTCGATGATCTTCGTTGCTGCGCCGATCGCCACCGGCCCGCGGATTGTGGAGTTGACGACCTCGGCGCCCTCCGCGATCACCACTCTGCCGTCGATGCTCGACGCCTCGTCGACGGAACCGGCGACGTCGGTGTCGATGCGCTCCAAGATCAGTCGGTTCGCTTCGAGCAGCGGCGTCAGCTTGCCGGTGTCGATCCACCATCCGGTGAGCACCTCGGTACGCACGCGGTGGCCCTCGTCGATCAGCCACTGGATGGCATCGGTGATCTCGAGTTCACCGCGGCCCGATGGTTCGATCGCCGCCACGGCGTCGTGAATGCTCCGGTCGAAGAGATACACGCCGACCAGCGCAAGGTCCGATGGCGGGTCGGCTGGCTTCTCCACGAGATGCTCGACGTGACCCTCGGCATGGAGCTTGGCGATTCCGAAGCGCTGCGGGTCGGGCACCTGCTTCAACAAGATCTGCGCCGACGGGGGCGCGTCGGTGAGGCGTGCTGCTTCGAACGCCTCGACGAACGCGGCGAGATCCTGCTCGAGGAGGTTGTCGCCCAGGTACATCACGAAGTCGTCGTCGGCGAGGAACTCGCGGGCGATCAGTACGCAGTGGGCCAGTCCCAGCGGCTCGTCCTGGGGGATGTAGGTGATGGTCGCCCCGAACTGCGCACCGTCGCCCAGCGCCTCCATCACCTCGTCGCGGGTGTCACCGACGATCACTCCGAGTTCCTTGATCCCCGCCTCGACCATCGCCTCGATGCCGTAGAAGAGGATCGGTGTGTTCGCCACCGGCACCAACTGCTTGGCCCGGGTGTGGGTGATCGGCCGGAGCCGCGTGCCGGCACCGCCGGCCAGAATCAACGCCTTCATCGCCGCGGAGCTTACGACTCGGTCGGAGGGCGCGGACCCGTTCCGCGGAAGTAGTCGAGGATCACCTCGGCGCCATCGGCCAGCTCGAGCACCGAGGCACCGCCGATCGTGGTGCCCGTCACCGGTAGCTGGAACGTGTTCAGGCCCGAGCCGAACGCCTTGCGCAACGTGCCTGCCGCGGCAATCGGGTCGAGGTTGGGATCCATCCGCACGGCATCGGTGCTGGCGTCGAGAATCCGGCTTGCGGCGAACGGGTCGGATTGCACTTCGCTGAGTGCCCGGTCGGCGGTCGATGAGATGAACGCCTGTTGCCGCTCGATCCGGCCCAGGTCGGCTGTCGGATCGGTGCGCCACGCGCCATCGCGGAACTCCTCGAAGTAGCGGCTGCGTGTGTACTGCAGCGACTCGACGCCGTTCAGCGTGTGACATCCGGGATCTTGTTCGAGACCGGTGTTGCCGTCGCGGGTGGCGTACTCGAAGCACACCTCGGTACCGCCAACGGCATCGACGATTTCTTTGAAGCCCTCGAAGTCCACGTCGACCACGTGGTTGATCGGGATGCCGAAGTTGTCGGTGATCGTTGCCGCCAGCACGTCGATTCCATCGTTGTACGCCGAGTTGATGCGACTCTGGGTTCCGCTCCCCGCAATCGTCACCCACAGGTCGCGCGGCAAGCTCACCAGCGATGCTCCATCGCCGTCCTTCTCCTGGCGGAGAATCATGATGGTGTCGCTGCGTCGGCCCTGCACGACGCTCTCGTCACCGATGCCGCCGAAATCGGGGCTGTTCGGATCGGCGTTCTCGCGCGAGTCGGAGCCGACCAGCAGATAGTTGACCGCCGGCCCGTCTTGCGCTTCGAGGACGAGTTCGAGGCCCTCGATGCGCTCGATCCCGTCGGTGCGCGCGTTCGCCGCCCGAATCACGCCGAGCGCGCCCACCGCGCCGACGACCACGGCGAGCAACAACGCCAGGGGCGCGGATGATCGACGGGCGAGGGGCATTCGGAAAACGCTACTGCCGCCGAGCATCCGAAGGGTGTCAACCCGCCGCGGGCCGGCCGTGCGCTACGTCACATCAGCGCCGCGCCGCCACCCTGCCGGCGTTCAGTCAGCAGGGCGAAGGTGCACGACGTCGGCGACGTCGAAGGTGCTGCGGGCGCCGTCATGGTCGACGATCAGCCGGCCGTCGTGGTCGACATCGACCGCAGTGCCCTCGATGGTCGACGTATCGGGGAGTTCCACTCGGACGGCACCACCGAGTGTGGCCAGCTCCGACCGATACCGCTCCCAGAACGCGTCACCGTCGCCGAGCGAGTCGAATTCGCCCAGCAGCAGCGCGAGCGCAGCGGCCGGCTCGACGCCGTCACCCAATCGTGCCGCACCATCCGGCGCCCAACCGATGTTCAAGCCGATACCGACCGCCACCGAGCCGTGCACACTGCGCTGAGCGAGGACACCGGCGAGCTTGGCGTCGGGCCCATCCGGTGTACGCACGACCAGGTCGTTGGGCCACTTCAGCGCAACATCGAGGTCGGTCAGCTGACGTGATGCGGCGAGTGCCGCGAGCCCGATGCGCTGGGTGGGGTGCGCAGGCGACTCGTCGGCGGCGAAACCGAGCGTGGCCAACAAGTTCGACCCCGACGGGGCATCCCAGCGACGATCCAAGCGTCCACGGCCCGCGGTTTGGTGACCGGCGGCAAGGACGGTGCGCCCCGCGATGTCCCCTGAGTCGAGCGCCGAGAGGACGTCGGCGTTCGTGCTCCCCGTCTCGTCGACGTGGCACACGACCCAACCTTCGGGCCATGAGCGGACATTCCACGGCCGGAAGATGTTCGCGCCAGCGCCCATGCCACCTACATTGGCAGCCGTGCTGCAGAAGATCCTGATCGCCAACCGAGGCGAGATCGCCGTCCGCGTCATTCGCGCCGCCCGTGAGATGGGGCTGCAGACGGTGGCGGTCTACTCCGACTTTGATCGCGATGCCCTCCACGTCCGACTCGCCGACGAGGCGTACGCCCTCGGCGGGCAGACCGCTGCCGAGAGCTACATCAACCGCGACGCCATCATCGACGCCATCCAGAAGAGCGGCGCCGACGGCGTCCATCCGGGCTACGGCTTCTTCAGCGAGAACGCCGAGTTCGCCCGCGCCGTGGCCGACATCGGTGTGGAGTTCATCGGGCCACCGCCCGAAGCGATGGACGAGATGTCCGACAAGGTGTCGAGCCGTCTCGCCGCCCTGCGCGGTGACGTGCCGGTGGTGCCGGGGACCACCGAGTTCGCCCAGGGCCCCGACGACATCCGCGCCTTCGGCAACGAGGCCGGCTGGCCGGTGGCCATCAAGGCCGCCTACGGCGGCGGCGGGCGCGGCATGAAAGTCGTGCAGTCCGCCGACGAGGTCGACGACGCGATGGCCAGCGCGCAGCGCGAGGCCAAGGCGTTCTTCGGGCGCGACGAGGTGTATGTCGAGCGCTACCTCACCTGGCCACGTCACGTCGAAGTGCAGCTCGTCGGCGACAAGCACGGCAACTGCGTCTGGATCTCGACGCGCGACTGCTCGGCGCAGCGACGCCACCAGAAGCTTGTCGAAGAAGCCCCCGCCCCAGCACTGCCTGACGGCATCGAAGATGCCATGGGCGAGGCGGCCGTCAACGCCGCCAAGGCAGTCGGCTACTACGGCGCGGGCACCGTCGAATTCATCTATCAGGACGGCGAGTTCTTCTTCCTGGAGATGAACACCCGGCTGCAGGTCGAACACCCGGTGAGCGAGATGATCACCGACATCGACCTGGTCGAGTGGCAGATCCGTGTCGCCTCGGGCGAAGAACTGCCGATGACCCAAGAAGAGGTGGCCGCCCGTCGCCGTGGCCACTCGATCGAGATCCGCATCAACGCCGAGGATGTCGCCGAGGGCAAGTTCCTGCCGTCTCCCGGCGAGATCACCAAGCTCAGCGCGCCCGATGGGTTCGGCGTGCGATTCGACACCGGCTACTACTCGGGCGACTCGATCAGTCAGTTCTACGACAACCTCGTCGGCAAGCTCGTGGTGTGGGGACGCGATCGCGACGTGGCGATCCGTCGCGCCATCTGCGCCCTCGAGGAGCTGGTGGTCGACGGCGTCGCCACAACGATTCCTGCCGACCTGGCCATCCTGCGCCATCCCGACTTCGTGGCCGTCGAACACTCGACCAAGTGGGTCGAAGAGGTCCTCGATCTCACCGGATTGGGTGGCGCAACCGGCACCGATGAGGCGCCTCCCAGCGACGACGACGAGCCGCGTGTGCAGCGCACCACGACCGTCGAGGTCAACGGGAAGCGCTTCGAAGTGTCGATGTGGGTACCGGAAGCCACCGCGGTGGTTGCGGCCGCTGGCGCTGCCCCGCCGAAGAAGGCGGCACGCCGGGAACGCTCCGGCGGTGGTGGCGGCGGGAGCACGAGCGGCGCCGTCGAGGCACCCATGCAGGGCACGATCGTCAAGATCCTGGTCGAGGAGGGCGACGAAGTGGCTGCGGGTGAAGGCCTACTGGTGCTCGAGGCGATGAAGATGGAGAACCAGATCAACGCCGAAGCTGCGGGCACCGTCAAGGAGATCAAGGTCGCGGCCGGCGACACGGTCGGTGGTGGCGACGTGCTCTTGGTGATCGAGTAGCGCCCGACTCAACGATCGAACGGCACTGGCGTTCGCCTATTCGCTGGCGTCGGCGAGCGCCTCGCTCAGCGCGGGGTGCACGAGGATGCTTTCGGCCAGGTCGGTCACCGTGAGCCCGGCGGTGACCGCCACCGCGATCACCGAGATCAGCTCGGCCGCCTGACGACCGACGATCGACCCGCCCAGCACCACGCCGGTTGCCGGGTCGGAGATGATTTTGACGAACCCTTGGGTGTCGTTGTTGATCATCGCCTTGGCGGTCGTGGAGAACGGAACCTTGGTGACGCGAATCTTGCGGCCCGAGCTGAACGCCTCGGCCTCGGCCAGTCCGACGTCGGCGATCTCGGGTTCGGTGAAGATCGCCGATGCAGCCTTGTCGTAGTCGAGATGCCGGTGCTCACGCGTCTGCAGGCCCATCACGTGCTCGGCGACCTTGCGACCCTGCATCGACGCCACCGACGACAGTGGAAGCTTGCCGCTGACGTCGCCCGCCGCGTAGATGCTCGGCACGTTGGTCACGCAGTGCTGATTGATCGGGATGTAGCCGCCGTCGGTCTGCACGTCGGCGGCGTCGAGACCGATGTCTTCGGTGTTCGGGATCGAGCCGATCGCCAGCACGGCATGGGTCGACTCGATCACCCGGCCGTCGTCGCAGCGCACGACCACGTTGGTGCCGTCGTCGGTGCGCTCGATCGCCTGGGCGCGGGCGCCCATCAGCAGCTTCACACCACGACGCATGAACTCGGCTTCGAGCAGCGCGGCGACCTCGGGGTCCTTTCCGGGCAGCACCTGCTGGCGGCTGACGACGAGGTTCACGTGTGCTCCGAATGACGAGAACATGTGCACGAACTCGACACCGGTCACACCTGATCCGACAACGGTGACGCTCTCGGGGAACTCCTTTGGCGGATAACAGTCGCGGGTGGTGAGGATGCGATCGCCGTCGGGGTGACACCACTCGGGGATTCGCGGTCGCGACCCCGTCGAGATCAGGGCGGCGTCGAACTCGATCTCCTCGCTGCCATCGACGCCGTCGACGACGACGCTGCGCGGCGAACTGAACCGGCCGGTGCCGCGCAGGATCCGCACTCCCTGGCTTTCGAGCAGGCCGGTGGTGCCCTCACGCATGTCGTTCTTGATTCCCTCGATGCGCGCGGTGAGCCCGGAGGTATCGATCGCCAGGTCGACCGAATCGTCGTCGCTGGTGACCAGCGACGACGACAGACCCAATCCGCGGATCGCCCGAGTGCGACTGATCGCCCGACCGGTGGCGATCATCGACTTCGACGGAATGCAGTCCCATAGGTGGGCGGCACCGCCCACCACGTCGCGCTCGATCATGATCACCTCGGCTCCGAGCCGGGCAGCGGTGGTGGCGGCGACATTGCCGGCGGGTCCACCGCCGACGATCACGAATCGAGTGCTCACGGCGGCCAGGTTACGCCGCAATGCGGCAGCAGGTACGTGGTGCTGAGAGCACCGGCGCGTTCAGTGCTCGTGGTCGTGATCGTGCTGGTGGTGGTGATCGTGACCGTCGTCGAGGTACCCGTGGCCGCTGCCATGCGAATGGGCGTCGGTCAGCCCGGCGTCGGCGTACAGGGTCGCCGCTTGTGTCGGCGCATCACCGAACGACCTCGACGACACAGTGCGGTCGACGATGTTGGCGCAGAAGCGGCTCGGGTAGTCGAGCTGGTCGCGTGGCTCGCCGACCCACTCGAAGTGCATCCCGTCGGGGAGCAAGAAGTTGCCGCCCCAGGCAAAGCCGTGCTTGCGGAAGATGCGCACCGTGCGGCAGTCGAGGTCGGGCGGGGCACAACCCTGGCATGACCCCTGGGTGTTGGTATCGACGGCGCCGCCCCACGAGTGACGAGAGAGAAAGCCGAGGGAGCTGTCGGGAGTCAGCCGGTTGAACCGCGGGTAGTAACAGCCGCCGTAGCGGTTGGCGTCGACGTAGTTGATCGTGTCTTCCAGTCCCTCGGCGATCACCTCGGCCATCGCGGCCACCAGGTCGGCTCGAACCACTTCATGGCATCCGGTGGGCAGTTCCAATCTGCTGACTGCACCATCGACGATGTTGGCCCGCCGCCAGGTGAGGTCGGTCGAGACGGTGCCGTCGGGGTTGACGCGATACGCAAACTCGCCGAGCTCCTCTTTCATTCGGGCCATGCCGAGGGTCGAGTCAGGGTCTGGCGGGTCCCACGATCGACGGATGCGGATCGATGTGGACACCAGCGAGTTCCGCACGAGCGCCCGATCGATCGACGCGCGGTCGTCGAAGTCCCAGATGATCACTCGGCTGAGGCGCTCGATCCCGAGTCGCGCCGCCGCGTCCGGTGAGATGAGCAGTTCAGTGCCACCGATGACCTCGTCGGGAGCCACCTGGGCGATCCGGAACTGGACGGTGGTTCCCGACGACGCGGTGAGGTCGATCACGTCGCCAGCTTGGGCGCCGCGCAGCCCCGCGCTCCGCTCGCCCATCACCACGGTGTTGCTATGCAACGCCGCGCTGACGTCACGGCTCATCGTGCGGCCGATCACCTCGAGTGGCAGCACCGTGGTGCCCATCGGATAGGCGAATCCGGACGGCGGCCGTTGCACGAAACCGTCACCGCGACGGACCGCTGTCATCCCCACGCTGGCGGCGCGCCCAATCGCCGCAGTGGCGCCCGCCTGTCGTGCCGCGGCGAACGCCCGATTCGCCGTCGTGGTCGAGAGCGGACCGACGTTGTACACCACCACGACGTCGTCGGGAAGTGGGGTGACCGGCTCGGCACGCTGCGTTGCGGTTGCTGGCGCATCGACGTTCGTCGGCGTCTCCGACGCGATCACGGGCAGCGCAAGCGCGACGAGGCCAACTCCCAACAGCACGGAAACGCGGAACCGCACGGGCGGCAAGGCTAGAGGGTGCAGCGCACGCCACTACGTCGGGGAGCCGAAGCTGTCACGCTCGTCTCAGAGACGACCGTTACAGACCGTGTGGAATTGTGATGGCTTCGCTACGGTCGGCACTCCGTGAGCGAGTCCAGCACAGATCCCGAAGGCCCGAGCGGGAGCGGCCTGATCGCCGAGCGGGCGCGTCGACAAGGCGAGGTCGATCAGCTGCGCGCCGCGGGGGCCGAGCCGTACCCCTACCGCTTCGACCGCTCCCACACGCTGGCCGAGATTCGTGCCGGGTGGGGCGAGCTCGAGGCGGGTACCGAAACCGAGGACGCCGCCACGATTGCGGGACGGATCGTGCTCAAGCGCGACTCGGGCAAGCTGATCTTCGCCACCCTGCGCGACCGCAGCAGCGAGCTGCAACTGTTCATCTCCAAAGCGGTCGTCGGTGACGATGAGTTCGACGCGATCAAACGGCTCGACCTCGGCGATTGGGTCGGGGCGAGCGGCACCGTGATGACCACTCGCAAAGGTGAGTTGTCGCTCAAGGTCACCGAGCTGACGCTGTTGGCCAAGTCGATTCGACCCCTTCCCGACAAGTGGCACGGATTGACCGACCCCGACACCCGCTTCCGTCAGCGTTACGCCGATCTGATCGTCAACGACGAGGCCCGCCGGGCAATCGAGATCCGCCACGCCGTGGTGAGCAGCTTCCGCCGAACGCTCGAGGAGGCCGGCTTCATCGAAGTGGAAACGCCCGTGCTGCATGTGGAGGCGGGCGGTGCCCACGCGCGTCCATTCGTCACCCACCACAACACACTCGACGTCGATCTGTACCTGCGGATTGCGCTCGAGCTGCATCTCAAGCGGCTGATCGTGGGCGGCATGGAGCGGGTGTACGAGATGGGGCGGATCTTCCGCAACGAGGGCATCTCGACGCGCCACAACCCCGAGTTCACGATGATGGAGCTGTACCAGGCGTTCGCCGACTGGACCGACATCATGGACATCACCGAGCGCTTGATCACCGAGGCGACGGTGGCCGCGACCGGATCGACCGAACTGCCGATTCGCGACCAGCGCATCGACCTGGCCGAACCATGGCCGCGCTCGTCGATGGTCGATCTCGCGTCGGCGGCCGTCGGTCGTCAGATCCACCCGTCGGATCCGGTCGACGGGCTGCGCGCCCTGGCTGCCGAGTTCGACGTCCGCGTCGAGCCAGGGTGGGGCGGCGGCCGACTCGTCGCCGAGATCTTCGAAGCGACGAGCGAGACCGGCCTGGTACGGCCGACGTTCGTCACCGGTCATCCGACCGAGATCTCGCCGCTGGCGCGCGTCGACCGGAACGACCCGTGGCTCACCGAACGGTTCGAGCTGTACATCGATGGCCGCGAGATCGCCAACGGTTACTCCGAGCTCAACGATCCGGTGGAACAACGTGCCCGGTTCGAGGAGGAGCAGGCCGCCAAGGAGGCGGGCGACGCCGAGCGGGGCACGGTCGACGAGGACTATCTGCGGGCGCTCGAGTACGGCATGCCACCGACCGGCGGCTTGGGCATCGGGATCGATCGACTGGCGGCGACCATCGCCGGCGTCGATTCGCTGAAGGAAGTCATCCTGTTCCCGACGCTGCGCCCCGAGGTCTGGTAGCGCAACGTCATGGCGCGATTCGCACGACACTCGACGCGAAAAGGAGAGAATTGATGGCCCGCATGGCATGGGGCGCGGGGTTGGCGACGGTCGCTCGCGACGGTTCCACACTCGACACCTGGTACCGGTGGCTCGGCTGGGGCGAGTACGGCAGCGATGAGTGCCCCACCGACGAGATCGAGAGCCAGCTGGGGCTGCGCGAGCGCGCCGACGACGTGCGCAAGGTGACGATTCGCCCAGTGCGCATCTCGATCGACGTCGACGCTGCGCCGTCATCACCCGAGGACGCCTACCTGAGGTTGCACCTGTTGTCCCATCGGCTGGCTGCGCCGCGGACGCTGAACGTCGACGGGATGTTCGGTGCGTTGAACAACGTGGCCTGGACCAACCTCGGTCCGGTGGCCGTGGCCGATCTCGACGACGTCCGCTTGGCGGTGCGTCTCGGCGGAGGTGTGCTCACGGTGCACGGCCTCGACAAGTTCCCGCGGATGACCGACTACGTCGTGCCGTCGGGTGTGCGCATCGCCGACGCCGATCGGGTGCGGCTTGGTGCGCACCTCGCCTCGGGCACCACGGTGATGCACGAGGGCTTCTGCAACTTCAATGCCGGGACGCTCGGAACATCGATGGTCGAAGGCCGCATCGTTGCCGGCGTGGTCGTCGGCGACGGGTCCGACATCGGCGGCGGCGCGTCCATTCAGGGCACGCTGTCGGGTGGTGGTACCGAGCAGGTGTCGATCGGCGAGCGCTGTCTGCTCGGCGCCAACGCCGGGATCAGCATCAGTCTGGGCGACGACTGCGTGGTCGAGGCCGGCCTCTACGTCACCGCCAGCACGCCGGTCCGCACCGACGACGGCGTCGTCAAAGCCAGGGAACTCTCCGGCGCCTCCGGGCTGATGTTCATCCGCGACGGCCAATCCGGCGCCGTGATCGCTCGTCGCCGCAAGCAGGTGTGGGGCGAGCTCAACGAAGAGCTGCACACCGGTCAGTAGCGACGCGCTGCGCGGCTCACATCACCGAGCGGACGAAGAGCTGTTCGCCGTCGGCGACCGACTCGACTGTGAAGCCGTTCTTCACGAGCACCCGCGCCGACGCGGGATTGCCCCTCGACACGCCACCACTCATGGTTGCGACCGATGGGTGTCGCTGCGCCCACGCCACGATGCCCCCGACGACTTCGGTCGCCAGACCCTGGCCCCAGGCCGACTCGGCGAGCACGTACCCGAGCCGAACGTCGACCGCGTCATCGATTTCACCACTTCCGTCGTGGGGAACTGCAAACAGGAGGACCAAGCCGACCGGCTCCGCCGATCGTTGGTCGATCACGAGGAGTGTCGGCGACTCGGCGTCGCGCTCGGCGATCCACGCATCCGCCCGTTCGTTGTCGTAATCACCCTGCCAGCCCGGGGGTAACTCGCCGGTGGTCGCTTCCGTGAGCACCGCCCGTACGATCTCCACACGGTCGAGCCCGTAGCGACCCGCCAGCACCCGCCACTCGCCGACATCGAGCCGCCCTGTGGTGAACGCACAACTTGCGGCTGGGTCGTCCTCCGCTTCGGTCGGTTCCTCGACACCCGACTGCATCGACGAAACGTATCGCTCCAGCGGCGATCGAGGCGCCGGCACCTACACGCACAGGTTGCTCGCTCCCGGGCCGGGACTGAGCGGCACCGAGAAGAAGGCCCCACCGTCTTCCCACGCCACGTAGTCAGCGTCGCTGAAACCGACGTAGTACGCCGCGCGCCCGTCGGCGCAGTCGAATCGGAACACGGTCTTGAACACCTCGTCACCGGCTTCGTCGACGCACTCGACGGCGCCGGCGACCTCGGCACCCTGAGCGCCCGGTGACTCGACGACGAAGCTCGCCGTGTCGGCCGGGCTCGACTCACCAACCTCAAAGATCTCTGTGCACACGTTGGATCCACCAGAGCCGCCGTCGCCGGAATCGCCGCCGTCGTCTGAATTGTCGGAGCAACCGACCGCCGCAATGGCCACCAACACCACGGCGGCGATGCCGAACCGGCCTCGGAGCGCACCGTGCGAGCGGTGCCGAACTGCACCAACACCCTGGTCAGGGTCAGCGATGGTCATCGGAATCTCCAGGCACGGTCGACGACGTGTCGTCGGACTCAACCACAGTCTGGGAACGGGCGCATCGGTAGTCGATTACTCAGACCCATCTCCCGCAGTCTGAGCAATCGGAGCGCCAAACGACCGACCAGGACAAACATGTGAGTGCTCCCTTCGACCTGTGAGCGACGTCAAGAGCCGGTGGTCGGGCCAGCGACTTCGGGGGATAATCGCAGGGTGGAGATCCGCGAGCTGTCCGACGGCGACGCCGAACGACTCGTTGCCCTCTACCAGGCCGTACTTCCCGACTCCCCCACCGCCGAGTACGGGAACCGGCAGGGCGCGAGCGCATTCCTCGCCGACCCGTCGTCGTTCGTGCTCGGCGCGTACGACGGCGACGATTCCATCGCACTGGCCTGGGGCATTCAGATGCGATCGCCCAGCGGGCGATTGACGACGTACCTCCACGAACTCGACGTGCACGAAGCCTGGCGCCGACGCGGCGTTGGCACAGCACTCGTCGAAACGGCGATGCGCATCGCGCGCCGACGCGGATCGACGAAGTTCTGGCTCTCCACCGGCGGCCACAACAGCACCGCGCAGGCGCTCTACGAGTCGCTCGGTGGAGATCGAAAGCCCCGCGGCGACGTCAACTACTGGTGGAGTCTCGACGACTGACATGAGCGGCAACGACGACTCCCCACGACGGCGCACGCAGATTCCGCGGGCCCGTCGCGAGTGGCACCGCAACGACCACGCCGGCGACGCGGGTCGGACTCATCTTGTGCGCCTGCCAGACCGCACGCTCGTGCGCGCCGACCGCTACATCGAGGCGCTGATCGCCTGGGAGGAGCGGGCGATCGCTGCTGGCGAGCTCGATGAACGCGATCGGCCCAGCACGCGCGTGCCGCGGCCGCGCTGACCCATTGCAACGGCTGGCCACCGGCAACCAACAACGCGGCATCGTCGCGCGAACATGCCGCATGCCGATCGCCAACTGCTTCGTGCGGCGCGACAGCGCCATCGAGCTGGAACCCGACGACATCGTGCAGGCCTGGAGCACTGCGTCTGGCGTCGGGACCGACGAGATGACGATCAACGTCGTGCCGGCCGACCAGGGTGGCAAGGCGTACACCGTGATGGCATGGCTGTACCTGCCGTCGCTGTGGTCGGACGACGAGGTGGTCGCACTGGGCGAAGGCCTGGCGACCGCCCTGGCGAACGGTGCTGCAGTCGACACAACTGCCATTCAGGTCATCACGACGATCGTGCACCCCGGGTACGTCATCGAGTCGGGAACGACCCTGTACTGGTAGCGGTCCACCGCCGGCTCTGAGCTGAGCGAGCGTCGACGGAAGCCGCTCGGAGTACCGTCACCTCATGGCGCGCGCCGAGTTTGGGGAACCGGTCGAACTCGACACCGGCTCACGCACCGTGGCGATCACCAACCCCGACAAGGTGATGTTTCCCAGCGTCGGACCCGACAAGCAGCCGCGCACCAAACTCGACCTCGCCCGCTATTACCTGTCGATCGCCCACGCGATCATGCCCACGCTGCAGGACCGGCCCGTCCTGCTCGAGCGGTACCCCGACGGAGTGCGCGGCAACTCGTTCTTTCAGAAGCGCATCCCCCAGAGTGCCCCCGACTGGCTGGAGACCACGACGGTGCAGACCATCAACGGCACGCCGTCGCGCGCCTTGGTGATCGCCGACATCGCCCATGTGCTGTGGGCGGCCAACATGGGGGTGCTCGGCCTCCACGTCTGGCAGTACCGGGCGAGTCATCCCGACGAAGCCGACGAGCTGCGCATCGACCTCGATCCGGCCAAGGGCGCCACGTTCGAAATGGTGCGCGAGTCCGCTGCGATCACTCGCGACTATCTCGCCGAGGTCGGCATGGTCGGCTTTCCGAAGACGACCGGGAGCAAGGGCCTCCATGTCTTCGTGCGCGTGGAGCCAGGGTGGGATTCGTTCGCCATTCGCGCCGCGTGCATTGCGCTCGGCCGCGAGCTCGCCGCCCGCCATCCGGAGCTCATCACCGACCGCTGGTGGAAGGAAGAGCGCGGCGCTCGCGTGTTCATCGATTACAACCAAAACGCGCCACACAAGAACCTGTTCGGCGCGTGGGGCGTGCGCCCACGGGTTGGCGCACAGGTGTCGACGCCGTTCACGTGGGACGAACTCGGCACGATCGACCACGAGGCACTCACGATCGACACCGTGCCGCCGCGACTGGAGGAACGGGGCGATCCGTGGGAGCTGATGGACGACGCGCCGTGCTCGATTGCGCCGCTCGTCGAGCGCTTCGCCAGCGACCTCGAACGCGGCATCCCCGACTCGCCGTGGCCACCCGTGTATCCGAAGATGCCGAACGAAGCACCCCGCGTCCAGCCCTCGCGCGCTCGCAAACAAGCGCCGTAGAACCGGCCCGAAACACCCGCCACGCTCCCCACCCAAGTCGAGGAGACGAGCAACTCTTGGGAATATATTTGCGACCGCAACGGTTTCTCTTGTCGTGACCTACTCGACCGATCCCTCACCCTCCGTCGACATCCGGCGCGCCGCCGACCGCTTCGCCACACGCATCGGCTGGCTCGATTCGCAACACTCGTTCAGCTTCGGACACCACCGCGACCGCACGAACACGCACCACGGGCTGTTGCTCGTGAACAACGACGATGTCGTGCGCGGCGGGTCCGGCTTCGACACTCACCCGCATCGCGACATGGAAATCGTCACCTGGGTGCTGTCGGGCGAGCTCGAGCACAAAGACTCCGAGCGCAATCGCGGCATCCTCTATCCCGGTCTCGCGCAGCGCATGTCGGCCGGCACGGGCATCTGGCACTCCGAGATGAACAACTCCGGCACCGACGACGTGCACTTCGTGCAGATGTGGGTGCTCCCCGACACCGAGTCGGTCGACCCCGGCTACGAGCAACTCGACATCAACGCCCAACTCGACCGCGGCGGACTCGTACCGATTGCCTCTGGCAAGGGCCACGACGCTGCGATCTCCATCCGCCAGGCTGGCGCGGTCCTCCACGGCGGACGCCTCACGGCGGGTGAAACGGTGGAGGTTCCCGAGGACCGTCACGTCCACGTGTTCGTGCCCCGAGGAGGTGGCGAGCTGCGCAACGACTCGTTCGACGACCGCCTTGGCACGGGCGACGCGGCACGGCTCACCGACACCGGCGGCTTCCATTTCACCGCCGGCGACGATGGAGCAGAGGTGCTGATCTGGGCAACGGCGTGATCCGACATCACCTGGCCCGACATCAACATGCGAGGGGGCGGCTGACATGCTGGGAGCGTGGATCAGCCGGCCCTCGAGGGCACGATGCTCGACGGTGACGACGAGCTGACGGCGACGTTGCCGTCGTACGAGACGTTTGCCCTACTCGCCACGCAGCGGCGTACGTCGATGGTCGTCGACCCCGACCGCGCCGTGCCGGCTGCGCTGGTCAACGAGCTCTGCCAGCTGGCCACATGGGCGCCCAACCACAAGCGCACCTGGCCGTGGCGTTTCGCCCTGTTCACCGACGAAGGGCGCGCCCGGCTGGGTGCCGCGATGGTCGCCGACATGGTCGCTGCCGACTTCGGTGACGACGGCAAGCGGGCCAAGACAGCGACGAAGTACCTGCGGACGCCTGCCGTGCTCGTGGTTGGATGCGCTCCCCACGACAACGAGATGCTGCACGCCGAGAATCGCGATGCGGTGGCTGCGGGAATCCAGAACCTGCTGCTCGGCGCGACCACGCTCGGCCTGGCGAGCTTCTGGTCGACGCCGGCGCTCACGCAGCCGCCGACGGTGCTCGACCTGTGCGGCTTCGATCGCGCCGACCGCCTTGTCGGAGTGATCTACCTCGGATGGGCCACCCAGCAGTGCATTGCCCCCGAACGGCCCCCGGTCGCCGTCACCACCATCGATCGCTGAACACGAGGCTGAGCGCTTTTCGCGCGCTCCACGGGCACACGCGATGCTGACGCCGTGCGAGGTGACCAACGCCAAACGATCGTCACCCTCGATGTAGAGGGTGTGCTGATTCCCGAGATCTGGATCGCGGTCGCCGAACGGTCCGGAATCGACGGGCTGCGGCGCACCACCCGCGACGAGCCCGACTACGACGTGCTGATGCGCTACCGCCTCGACCTGCTCGCCGAGCACGGGCTGACCATGTCGGCGATCGAGGATGTGATCGCCACGCTCTCGCCGCTCGACGGCGCGAAGCCGTTCCTCGACGAACTGCGCGCCGAAACCCAGGTCGTCCTGCTCTCCGACACCTTCGAGCAGTTCGCCCGCCCCTTGATGGCCCAGCTCGGCTGGCCAACCGTGTTCTGCCACCAGCTGCTCGTCGACGGCGACCGCATCGCCGACTATCAGCTACGGCAACCCAATCAGAAACAGTGCGCCGTCGAGGCATTCCATTCGCTCAACTACCGGGTCATTGCCGCGGGCGACAGCTACAACGACACGACGATGCTGGCAGCCGCCGATGCCGGGTTTCTGTTCCGGGCGCCACCCAACGTGATCGCCGAGTTCCCGCAGTACCGCGCGTTCGAGGACTACGCCGAACTGCTGGCGGCAATTCGCGCCGCCCGATAGCGCCGTTCTGTGGCCGAAATCCGGCGCGAGGCGCCTGAAATCCCCGGGATTGCGGTGAGTCGTTACGGCGTGTAGACGCCGTAGACGGCGCGCAGGGCGTCGCTGATCTCGCCGAGGGTGGCGTCGGCGCGCAGCGCCTCTTTCATCGGGTACAGCAGGTTGTCGTCGCTCGACGCCGTCGCCTTCACGGCGGCAAGAGCCGACTCGACGCCCGCCGTGTCGCGATTCGCCTTGTAGTGCGCCAGCCGCTCACGCTGATCGCGCTCCAGCGCCGGATCGATCGGGAACACGTCCGGCTCGGGTTCGCTGTCGATCGTGAACTTGTTGACGCCGACGATCACCCGCTCGTCGTCGTCGATCGACTTCGTGTACTCGTACGCCGACTGCATGATCTCGTCCATCTGGAAGCCGGACTCGATCGCCGCCACCGCACCGCCCATCTCGTCGATCCGGTCGATGTACTCCCACGCCAGTCGCTCGACGTCGTCGGTCAGCGACTCGACGAAGTACGACCCGGCGAGCGGGTCGGGGGTGTCGACCACGCCCGACTCGTAGCCGATGATCTGCTGCGTGCGCAGCGCGATACGCGCCGCTTCCTCGGTCGGCAAGCTGAGCGCCTCGTCGTAGCCGTTGGTGTGCAGGCTCTGCGTGCCACCGAGTACCGCAGCGAGCGCCTGCAACGACGTCCGCACCACGTTGTTCATCGGCTGCTGTGCAGTGAGCGTCGAACCACCGGTCTGCGTGTGGAAGCGGAGCATCGCCGACTTGGGATTCTTCGCCCCAAACCGTTCGGTCATGATGCGGTGCCACATCCGCCGGCTGGCGCGGAACTTGGCCACCTCTTCGAAGAAGTTGTTGTGCCCGTTCCAGAAGAACGACAGCCGCGGCGCGAAGTCGTCGACGTCGAGACCCGCGTCGATGGCGGCCTGCACGTAGGCGATGGCGTTGGCCAACGTGAAGGCGATCTCCTGCACCGCCGTCGAGCCGGCCTCGCGGATGTGGTACCCCGAGATCGAAATCGTGTTCCAGTTGGGAACGTGCGTGCTGCAGTACTCGAAGATGTCGGTGATGATGCGCATCGACGGGCGCGGTGGATACACGTAGGTGCCGCGGGCGATGTACTCCTTGAGCAGGTCGTTCTGAATCGTTCCGCCGATCTGCTCGGCGGACACCCCCTGCTCTTCGGCAACCAACTCGTACATCAGCAGCAGAATCGCCGCCGTTGAGTTGATCGTCATCGACGTGGTGACCTTGTCGAGCGGAATGTCGGCGAGCAGCGTGCGCATGTCGGCCATCGAGTCGATGGCCACCCCGACCTTGCCCACTTCACCTTCGGCGCGCCCAGCGTCGGAGTCGTAGCCCATCTGCGTCGGCAGGTCGAAGGCGCACGACAAGCCGGTCTGGCCGGCGTCGAGGAGGAACTTGAACCGCTCGTTGGTCGACGCCGCGTCGCCGAAACCGGAGTACTGGCGCATCGTCCAGAGCCGGCCGGTGTACATCGACGGATACACGCCGCGCGTGAACGGCGCAGTCCCCGGTGCCCCCAGGTGTTCCTCGGCGCTCCAGCCGTCGAGATCGTGCTCGTCGTAGAGGCGCTTCACCTCGATACCGGAGTCGGTGTGCGGCAACTCGCGTGCGCTGTCAGCCATGCCCCGCATCGTATGCCTGGCGGCCCTGCCCACACCATGGTGGTGCGGCACTTCGAGCGCCCGCCGGGATCCGCCGTTGACCCCACCGCTACGCTGGCCACATGGCCGTTACCGAAGAGCCGATCACCACGTCGACCACCGATCGCAGTATCGATGGCATCCCGCTGACGCCGAAGGAGGTCGGACTCGACGGGATCCCCGAGTTCGACACGGTGGAAGAAGAGCGGCACTACCGCAAGACGCATCTCGCTGGCGCGCTGCGCACGTTCGGGCGCTTCGGGTTCTCCGAGGGTGTTGCCGGGCACATCACCGTGCGCGATCCCGAGTATCCCGAGCTGTTCTGGGTCAACCCGTTCGGCATGAGCTTCCGCCACATCCGCCAGAGCGACCTGATCCTCGTCGACCACGAGGGCAACGTCGTCTACGGCACCCAGCCCGTGAACCGCGCCGCTTTCGTGATCCACGCGGCGATCCACGAAGCACGGCCCGACGTGATCGCTGCCGCCCACGCCCACTCGCCGTACGGCAAGTCGTTCAGCTCACTCGGCATCCCGCTCGCCCCGCTCACCCAGGACGCCTGCATCTTCTACGAAGATCACCGCGTGATCTCCGAGCAGGGCGGCGCCGTCGTGTTCGACATCGACGCCGGCAAGGAACTGGCATCGAAGTTCCCCGACGGCAAGGCCGCCATCCACCAGAACCACGGCCTGTTCACCGTTGGTGAGACCGTCGACGAGGCGGCGTTCTGGTTCATCTCGATGGAGCGCTCGTGCCAGGCCCAGTTGATGGCGATGGCCGCGGGCGACCCGATCGAGATCAACCACGAGTACGCCAGCTACACCCAGCAGAACACCGGCTTCCACGCCGCCGGATGGTTCAGCTTCCAGCCGATGTGGGACGAGATCGCCCGCTCGGAACCGGAACTGTTCGACTGAGCTCAACCGAGTTCCGCGCGCCGGCGGTCGCCCGCTGGCTCAACACCGCACAGCCAGAGGCACTGTTCGTCCTCTCGGCAATCGCCCAGTACATCGGCGCGGCGATCGCCGTCGTGCTGTTCGACGAGGTCGAACCACAAACCGTCGCCTGGTTCCGAGTCATCGGCGCCACCCTGGCGCTCCTGGCGATCTCGCGCGGCTGGCGGCGCGGGTGGACGCGCGATCAACTCGTCGCCGCTGGCGTGTTCGGCATCGCCACGGCGCTGATGAACACCTTCTTCTACCTGGGCATCGATCGGATCGACCTGGGCAAGGCGGTGGCCATCGAGTTCATCGGTCCGATCGCCGTCGCCGCGGTAGCGACCCGCTCAGTGCGCAATGCCATCGCCTTGGCCTTCGCTGCGGGCGGCGTCGTGGTGCTCGGCGGCGGCGAGATCGACGGCAATGCGCTCGGGCTCCTGTTCATCCTGCTGGCGTCGGCGATGTGGGCCGCGTACATCGTGATCGGCTCACAGGTAGCCCAGCTCGACCGCGGCGTCGCGGGTCTCGGCGTCGGCCTGGCGATCGGCGCACTGGCGACGACACCGATCGGCGCGCCCTGGAGCGGCCCGGTCTGGGTGTCGCCGACCTTGCTTGCGCTGTGTCTGCTGGTTGGCGTGTTCTCCAATGCCATCGGCTACGGGATCGATCAATTCACCATGCGGCGCATCCCCGTGCGCCGGTTTTCGCTGCTCCTCGCGCTGCTCCCCGTCACCGCGGTGGCCATCGGCTGGCTGGCGCTCGAACAGGTCCCGTCCGCGGCCGAGCTCGTGGGTGTCGGCCTCGTGCTCGTCGGCGTCGCCACCCAAGAACGCGAACGCCGCGACCGCGCCGAAGCGACGGTGCTCACCGAGCCGTCATAACTGTCGTCGGCTCACCACGATCGCGCGAACCGCAAGTCGGGACGCCGACGACGCCAGCAGTGGCTCCCTGGCGGTCGCGCACTGCGGCCCTGCCGATCAGCGTCGGCTCACCACGATCGCGCGAACCGCGAGTCTGGACTCCGACGACGCCAGCAGTGGCTCCTGGCGTCGCGCACTGCGGCCTGACACGGCTCGCTACCCGCGGCGCCAGGTGAGTTGGAGGGCGTGGCGGTCGGCATCTGATCGGTTCTCGGTGCCGGAGTGCAGCAGGTGACCGTTGAACACGAAGGCGGTGCCTGCCGGTCCCGTCAATGCGATCTCGTCGGGATGGCTGGCAAGTGAGCCGGACTGCCGCTGGAGATCGGGACGCCGGTGACTCCCCGGCACCACGCGTGTCGGCCCGTTCGTGTCCGTGAAGTCGACGAGCGCAACGATCGCCGTCGCCACTCGGGCAGGACCATCGTCGAGCTTGGGCGCATCATCGGCATGCAGCTGCTGCGCCCCGTAGCCCGCCTGCGGACAGCGGTACGACGCCTGATCGAGGAGGGCCGTCGGGCCCAGGATCTCGTGGACCACGTCGAGCACGACCGAGTCCTCGCACAGCGATCCAACGACGTCGCACCGGTGCTCCAGGGCGAAGAGGTGCCGCGTGCCAGCCACAGGCTTGTCGCCAGTCGCCCGCTCCGCAGGCGGGGCGGCGCACAGCTCGGCGCACCGCCGCAACACGGCACCGACCTCATCCGAGGTCAACGCATCGGGGATCCCGACCCAACCTGCACCGTCGTCGAACACGCGGCTCACGGTAGAGCGGCCTCGCGACCCACCCGCGTGGAGTTTCTGGAGACGGGCTCCGTCGGGTCAGTCGAGACCTGGCGCGCAGAGCCCGTCGAGTTCCTTGACCTGAATGCGATCTCGGTTCTCGAAGGTCACCTGGTTGCTCGGGTCCGGTTGCAGCTTGAACACGCGGAACTCCATCTCGGTCGTATCGACCGTGAGGATCCGACCGATCAGCCCGTCACCGAGGTCGAGGATCAGCTTGATCGTCTCGAGCGCCTGGATCGACCCGATGATCCCGGGCAGCACACCGAGCACACCGGCCTCTGCGCAGCTCGGCGCGAGTTCGGCGGGCGGCGGCTCGGGCACCATGTCGCGGTAGGTCGGGCCCTCGGTCGGATGGAACACGCTGACCATGCCCTCGAACCGGAAGATCGAGCCGTGCACCACGGGAATGCCGAGCTTCACGCTGGCATCGTTGAGCAGATACCGGCTGGGAAAGTTGTCCGCACCGTCGACGATGACGTCGTAGTCGGAGATGATGTCGACGATGTTCGTCGCATCGAGGCGGGTGTCGTAGGTGACCACGTTGACATCGGGGTTGAGCATGGTCAGCGTCTTCTTCGCCGAATCGACCTTGCGGTCGCCAACCCGGTCCACGTTGTGCAGGATCTGCCGCTGCAGGTTCGACGAGTCGACCTCGTCCATGTCGACGATGCCGATCGTGCCGACGCCGGCCGCCGCCAGGTACAGCGCCGCCGGCGAGCCGAGTCCACCGGCGCCGAGCATCAGCACCTTGGCGTCGAGCAGCTTGGCCTGACCTTCCACCCCAACCTCGGGGAGGAGCAGGTGACGCTTGTAGCGGTTGGTCTGCTCTGGCGTGAGCGAGGCCGGCGTGGTCCACGCCCGTCCCTCGTCCTTCCACCGACCGAAGCCCCCATCCATCGACAGCGCGTTGGAGTAGCCGAGCTCGGCGAGCGTCTTGGCGGCAAAGGCCGAGCGCACACCGCCTGCGCAATACACCACGATCTCGGAGTCCTTGTCGGCGATCCGGTTCTCGATCTGCGCCTCGAGGTGTCCGCGGGGGATGTGGATCGCGCCCGCGAGCGCTCCCTCGTCGTACTCATCGGGCTCGCGCACGTCGAGCACGGTGGCGCCGGCAGCAATGCGCTCGGCTGCTGTCGCGGTGTCGATCTCGTCGATCTCGGACTTGGCGTTGGCGAGGAGGTCGCGGAACGTGGCCATGGGAAAACCCTAACGTGAATGCCGATCACATCGGTCGGGAATCGTGTTCCTCCAACAACCTCGCGCCGTGCTCGCGAATTCCCGCGTCCGGCGGACGGCGGTCAGATCACAGATCCGTCGACCAGCGCGGGGAGCACCTCGCTGATCGAGCCGAGCAGGAGGTAGTCGGCGTAGCGGTCCATCGCGGTCTCGTCGCCGTTGACGATCACCACGCTGGCCCCTGCCGCTTTCGCCCGCGGCACACAGTTCGCTGCCGGGAACACGCTCAACGTGGAGCCGACGGCGAGCAATACGTCACTTTCTTCGCTGACCCGCAGCGCCCGGTCGATCACCTCGGGAACGAGCGCCTGGCCAAAGCTGATCGTGTCGCTCTTCAGGATCCCCCCGCACACCAGGCACGGCGGATCGTCCTCTCCAGCGCGCACCCGTTCGAGCGTTTCGGCCATCGGCCGCCGGTCGTGACAGTCCCAACAGCGGCTGAACCAGATGGTGCCGTGCACCTCGATCACCCGATCGGGATCATTGCCCGCCTTCTGATGTAGCCCGTCGATGTTCTGCGTCACCAGAGCATGCAGTTGGCCACGTCGCTCCAACTCGACGATCGCCCGATGGCCAGCATTCGGTTGCGCCTCCCACGCCGGCGTCGTCAACCGGTTCTGCCACGCCGCCTGTCGCACCTCGGGGTCGTTGAGGTAGTACGAGATGTCGGACGCCTTCTCCGCTTTCGGGTTCTTGGTCCACAACCCGTTGGGGCCGCGAAAGTCAGGAATCCCCGAGTCGGTCGAGATTCCCGCACCGGTCAGCACCACGACTCGCTGAGCATCGGCGATCACCTCCCGCGCAGCGGCGGTCATCGGAGGCAACGGCCCGTCTGGCATCGGCGCGACGCTACTCGCGCACAACGGCTCCGACCCTGCGAGACTGGCCGTGATGCGCGCTCTCCTCGCCGTCGCCGCCGTGACGGCGATGCTCGGCACGTCGACCCTCTGGGCAGCCCCCGCGGTCGATGAGGTGGTCGCACCCGCCACGCCCGCCAATCGAGCGACACGCGACGTGCAGTGGCGCGACGGCGCTACGTGCGACCTCACCACCGTCGAAGCGCTGTCTGCTCGACGACCGGGGGTGCGTCAGTTCGTCGTGTCGGCGACCGACTCCTTCAGCGACACCACCGGCACCGTTTTCGTCGCCGTCCGCCGCGCCGATGGCTCGTGGGCCTGCCAGAGCGAACCGCAGATAGCGCGCTTCGGACGGTCGGGCACGCGCCCGCTCGTCGAACGGCGCTCGGGCGATGGCACCACACCGGCCGGCGTGTTCCCGCTCGGCGAGGTCACGGCATGGGACGGAGAGCGGGTCAACGTCTTCGGCAATCAACCCGACCCTGGCGTACGCGACGGCGTGGCCTACCGTGACGTACGACCCGAGGATTGCTGGGGGGCCACGGCGAACACGCCCGACTACCAGCGGCTCGTCGCCCGCCCAGGCTGTCCTGGGCCGAACGACGAATGGCTCCCCCGATTTGGCGACGTGTACGCCCATGCTGCGGTGATCGGCGCCAACCTCGATCCGGTATCCGGTGACGAGCCGGGTGAACCGCCCTACGCGGCGGCGATCTTCCTCCATCGTCACTCGTACGCCGCCGACGGCAGCACACGGCCGACGAGTGGCTGTGTGTCGCTGCCGCTCCTCGAACTGGTCAACACGATCCGCCTGCTCGACCCACGCCTCGATCCGCACTTCGCCATCGGCCCCACCGACTGGTTGCGCTCCAGCGCGTAACGCGGCATCGCACGGCGCGTTGATCGGCCCACACAAATATCTGAGCGCACGCGCGTAAGGCGCCCTGCGGTCGACCGTCAGGACGGTTGACGAACAGGAGGACCATCATGTCGATCACTCGGATCGCTGCGCTCACCGCAGTGTTCACCGCCGCACCGCTCACCATCGCACCACTCACGGCAGCGGCCAACTCATTCGAAGGCGGGCGAACGCACGCCGCGGACGCCGTCTACCACCCAACTCACCACGAACGCACCCCGACGTGCCGTGGCGTGCCGGCGACTCACGTCAACGAAGACGGCACCGCCGACGACGACGTCATCGTGGTCACCGACCCGAGCGTGTCGATCAACGCCTGGAACGGCGACGATGTCATCTGCGTCGCCACGGGTCACGGATACGGCGCCACGATCGATGCCGGGAACGGCAACGACTCGATCATCACCTACAGCGGTGAGAACTTCATCTACGGGGGCGCCGACGACGACTCGATCATGTCGAACAGCGCCGATCACCTGCTGGACGGCGAGTCGGGCAACGACAACATCTACATCGGCGAGCATCCCGACGCCGCCGTGTACGGAGGCGAGGGAAACGACCGCATCTTCGGCAGCCCACTTGCCGACACGATTCACGCCGGCGACGACGACGACTTCGTGATCGGTTTCGGCGGCGATGACACCGTGCAGGGAGGCGACGGGAACGACCGACTGGAAGGCCGTGCGGGGACCGATGACCTCGATGGCGGCCCGGGTTCGGATACCTGCGTCGACCAGGCGGCGCCTGCGACCACGTTCACCAGCTGCGAGGCGGTGGTGAGTGTGGTCCTCGGCGGCGGTTGGGCGTTCTCGAGCTGAGCGCCGAGGTCGGCGCCACTCGGTCAAGCCGGCCGGTAGCGTCGAGACGGTGTCGGAACAGGTGATCACCGAGGCAGCGCGCCGACGCACGTTTGCCATCATCAGCCACCCCGACGCGGGCAAGACCACGCTCACCGAGAAGTTCTTGCTGTACGCCGGCGCGATCACCGCAGGAGGCGCGGTGAAGGCCCACGAGGGACGCCGTGCGGCTACGTCCGACTGGATGGACATGGAGCAGAAGCGCGGGATCTCGATCACGTCGACCGCGCTCAACTTCCCGTACCGCGATCATGAGCTGAACCTGCTGGACACACCCGGCCATCGCGACTTCTCCGAAGACACGTACCGCGTGCTCGCAGCGGTCGACGCGGTGGTGATGGTGCTCGACTCGGCCAAGGGCATCGAGCCGCAAACCCTCAAGCTGTTCGAGGTGTGTCGCTCGCGCAATCTGCCGGTGATCACCTACCTCAACAAGTTCGACAGGCCGAGCATGGACCCGCTCGAGCTGCTCGACCAGATCGAGGAGCAGATCGATCTCCGACCAACCCCGGCGACCTGGCCGGTCGGCACCCACGGCGACCTCCGCGGCGTGATCGATCGTCGCACCGAGGTGTTCACGCGTTACACCCGCACCGCCCGTGGTGCGCAGGTCGCTCCCGAAGAAGATGTGCCCGCATCGCGCGCCGCCGACGAAGAGGGCGCCGCGTGGGAACAGGCCGCCGAGGAGATCGAGCTGCTGACGGCGATGGACGCCGACGTCGATCTCGCGAGCTTCCTCGCTGGCGAGTCGACCCCGGTCTTCGCCGGATCGGCACTGACCAACTTCGGCGTCCGACACTTGCTCGACGCCGTGGTCGACCTCGCCCCCGCACCGACGCCGCGCGACGATCGCGACGGCAAACCGCGCCACCTCGACGAGCCCTGCTCGGCGTTCGTGTTCAAGGTGCAGGCGAACATGGACCGCAACCATCGCGATCGGATCGCCTTCGCGCGGATCTGCTCGGGGCGTTTCGACCGGGGCATGGTGTTGACGTGTGCACGCACCGGCAAGCCGTTCGCCACGAAGTACGCATCAACGGTGTTCGGCGCCGAACGAACCACGATCGACGAAGCCTTCCCCGGTGACGTCGTGGGCCTGGTCAACGCGACCGGGTTGAACATCGGCGACTCGCTGTTCGACGAGAACGGCGCGGCGGTCGAGTTCCCGGGCATCCCGCAATTCGCGCCCGAAGTGTTCGCCACTGCGCATCCTCTCGACACCGGCAAGTCGAAGCAGTTCCGGAAGGGGTTGGATCAGCTCGACGAAGAGGGTGTGGTGCAAGTGCTGCGCGATCCCGACTGGGGCGATGCATCACCGGTGCTCGCAGCAGTCGGGCAGCTGCAGTTCGACGTGTTCGCCAACCGGCTCGACATCGAATTCAACGCGCCGATCGAGCTGTCGTCGGCGCCATACCAGGCGATCCGACTGACCAACACCGAGTCGGCAGACACCCTGCGGGCCAAGCCGGGGGTGCGCATCTTGGCGCGCAACGACGGCGCGTTGGTGGCGCTGTTCGAGAACAAGTACGCCTTGCAACGCATCGAGCAGAACGAACCCGAGCTCGCGCTCGATCACATCATCGCCGGCTGAGCGGCGATCGCCCGAGTGGCAGCTTCGCCGCGCGCCCACCTCGTAGGGTGCGGTTCATGACCAGCGCTCTCGCCCGACTCGTCGGCGGTGTCACCGTTGCGTGCGGCACGTTGCTCCTCGCCGGCACCACTAACGCGACGACGCCCGACACCGTCACTCCCGACACCGCAACGCCCGATACCACGGCCGCCCCAGCGACCACGGCAGCCCCCGCCACGACCGCTGCACCCGACAACGGTGGAAGCGACATCGACTGGGGGCCCATCGCCATCGTTGCGGCATTGGCGATCGTGCTCATCGCCATCCTCGCGGCGTTGGCGTCCCGCCGTCGCCCGTCCGAGGTCGCTTCGACTGCGAGCGCACCACGCAGCAACAGCTACGAGATCGAGCTCCTCGGCACCGCACAGTGGTTCCACGACCAGCTGTCGCTCGAGCTGCAGGCTGCGCCGCCCGAGCAGGCGGCGCAGCGATGGTCGGTCGACCGCAGTCGGGTCGACGGCATCGTGATCGGTGCCCAGCAGCAAGCGGCACGCGCCAATCCCGAGGCATGGAGCCGCCTCGGCCAGTCCGTGTCACTGCTCTCCGGCGCGCTCGACACGTCGATCCAGCTGCGCAACCAGGAGAACCCCGACGCCACGCTGGTCGCCGAGTCGGTACAAGTGGTCAACCGCCGACGAGCCGAGTTGCAATCGTTGCTCTCGGCGCTGGCCCCACTCGTGCGCGGCGGATGAGGGCTCGCCGATGACCGACTTGAGCGGCCGGCACGTCCTGGTGGTGGGCGGCACCGGCACGATCGGCTCCGCGGTGGTTGCCGCCGCCGTCGACGCTGGGGCACGCGTCACCGCCACCGGGCTGTTCGAGCACGAGATCGCCGAACGCGGAGACGACGCCGCCTGGGCCACGCTGGACATCACCGATCAGGACGAGGTACTCGGCTTCGTCGACGGCCTCGACGGCGTGACCGACATCGTCTCGACCGCTGCGGCACGTCCGTTCGCCGGCTTGATGAACATGTCCGACGACGACCTGACGGCGCTGGTCGACTCCAAGCTGTGGGGCTCGTTCTGGCTCGGTCGTGCCGCCGGCCGGTCGCTTCCAGACGACGGCACGCTCACGTTCATCTCGGGGCTGCTCGCCGACTACCCCGATGCCGCGGCGCCGGTTGCCGCGGTCAGCGCAGCGGTCGAGGCGCTCACCGGCGGCCTCGCCGTCGAACTCGCTCCAAGGCGCGTCAACTGTGTGTCACCCGAGGCCCTGGGCTCCACCGGCCGAGGTACACACGCCGGTTCCGGTGACGACGTCGCTGCGCTGATCCTGGCGCTGATCTCCAACCCTTGGATGTCGGGCTCGGTCGTGCCGATCCATGGCGCAGCGAAGCCGTGACGCCGAGCTGGCGCTACGGCGAGGACGCCCTCACCACGAGCCAGAGCTGCCGCCGCCGCCTCCTCCGCCGACACCGCCGCCCGAGAACCCACCGCCGCCACTGCTGCTCGACGACGGCGCGGTGTAGGTCGAGCTGAACGCACTCGAGTACGTCGAGATC